>JAMLIC010000055.1 GCA_023954375.1 Planctomycetota bacterium | reverse complement strand
CGGGCCCCCCCCCCCCCCCGGGGGGGGGGGGGCCCCCGCCGCCGCCCCCGACGCACCGCAGCGCCCGCCATCCTCCGCCGCAGCCGCGATGAACTAGTCGCGGTGGACGGTCTCCGGCGAGAACGCCGGCAGGCAGACCGCGACGTACTCCGCCCCCTCCGGCTCGGGCGTGCTGTAGCGGACCCACTCGCCCGGGGCGGTGACCACCGCCTGCCCGGCGCGGACGTCGAGCGCCCCACCCCGGTGCTCCACGCGGAGGAGCCCGCGGAGCACGACCGTGACCTCCTCGAAGCGCGGGGTCTGCCCGGGCTCGACCCAGCCGCCCGGGCTGCGCATGTGCGCGACGCTCACGTGCTCGGCGCCCGTGGTGACGCGGCCGACGTACTCGTCGATCAGCTTGGGCTTGTTCCCCGCCGCCGTGACGCGGACGGGCTCCGACACGAGCCTGGGCATGAGCGGTCCTCCGGGCGGCGGATCCTACACCGGGCCGCCGGTGACCCGGCCCGCGGGACGCCCGGGTCCCGCGGGTCGCCGCAACCCGCCGCCGGTCATCTCCCACGAGAGCGGCGCGGGGCTGGCGAGGAGGTTGCAGCGTCGTGCGTGGGGAGCGCGCCGATGGCGATCGAGCCTCTGACGGGACCCGTCGATCCGGCCGCGCTCCTCTCGGCCGCCCCGGTCCCGCTGGTGGCGGCGGACCGCGCGGGGCGGATGGTCTTCGCCAGCGCGCGCGTGCAGACGCTCCTCGGCTGGCCCGCCGATGAGCTCGTCGGCCGCCCGCTGAGCGACCTCCTCCCCGGCGGCGCGCCGCCCCCCGGCCCGGGCGCGACGCGCGCCCGGGCGCGCCGCCGCGATGGCGGCGAGGCCGAGGTCGAGGTGACCACCGGCGCCTCGCCCGGCGACCTGACGGTCCACGCCCTGCGCGCGGTGGAGGGGCCGCCGGCGCCGCCCCTCGAGGCGATCGGGATCGGGACCTGGGTCTGGGACCCGGTTTCGGACGCGCTCCGGACCAGCCCGTGCGCGTTGACGCTCCTCGGCCTCCCGCCGCGGCCCGACCCGCTGCCCCGCGCGCGCCTCCTGGCGGGGCTCCATCCCGACGACCGCCCGGCGGTCGAGGCGGCCCTGGCCCAGGCGCGCGACCCGGGCGGCGAGCTCTCGGTCGAGGCCCGCGTGGTCGACCCCGACGACCCCGCGCCGGGCGCGCGGGGGCGGTGGGTGGCCCTGCGCGGCCGCTCGCGCCGCGAGGGGGCGGCGGTCCGCGTCGAGGGCACGGTCCTCGACGTCACGGGCGCCCGGCGGGCCGCGGCGGACGCGCGCTTCCTCGCCGAGGCGGGGCGCCAGCTCGCCCGCTCCCTCGACTACGACGTGACGCTCCGCAGGGTCGCGCGGCTGGCGGTGCCCGACCTCGCGGACTACTGCGTCGTGGACCTGCTGGAGGACGGCAAGGGCCCGCCTCGCCTCGTGGCGGCGGCGCACGTGGACCGCGCCGCCGAGGCCACCGTGCGCGACCTGCGCGCACGATACCCGTTCGATCCCGACGCGTCCTACGGCGTCGCCCACGTGATCCGCACCGGCGAGCCCGACCGGCAGACCGTGGACGACGCCTGGCTCGAGGCCTTCGCCAGGGGCGACCCGGGGCGCCGCCAGGCGGTCGAGGAGCTGCGCCTCACCAGCTACATGGTCGTGCCGCTCGCGGTCCGCGGCCGCCTCCTCGGCGCGGTGACGTTCGTCGCCGCCGAGTCCGAACGGCGCTACGGCGACGACCACCTCGCGCTCGCCGAGGAGGTGGCGCGGCGGATCGCGCTGGCGATCGACAACGCGCGCCTCTACCGCGAGGCGCAGGACGCGATCCGCGCCCGCGACGAGTTCCTCAGCATCGCCTCCCACGAGCTGCGCACGCCGCTGACGCCGCTCCGGCTGCAGGTGCAGGCGCTCCGGCGCCTGCTCGCCGCGCCGGACCGGGCGCCGGCCGTCGAGCGCCTCGCGGGGAAGCTGGAGATGATGGAGCGCCAGGTGGAGCGCCTCGGCGCGCTCGTGGCGAACCTGCTCGACATCTCGCGGATCGCCGCCCACCGGCTCGACCTGCGGCTCGAGGAGGTCGACCTCGGGGCCGTGGTCCAGGAGGTCGTCGCGCGCGCCCGCGACGACGCCCGCCGCGGCGGCTGCGAGCTGAACGTGCGCGTCGCCCCCGCGCTGCGCGGCCGCTGGGACCGCCGGCGCCTGGAGCAGGTCGTGTCGAGCCTGCTCTCCAACGCGCTCAAGTACGGCGCAGGCGCCCCGGTCGACGTGGAGGTCCTGCCCGGGCCGGCCGGCGACGAGGCGCGGCTCGTCGTGCGCGACCGCGGGATCGGGATCGCCCCCGAGGACCAGCGCCGGATCTTCGAGCGCTTCGAGCGCGCCGTCTCCGAGCGCAACTACGGCGGCTTCGGCCTCGGGCTGTGGATCAGCCGGCAGGTGGTCGAGGCCATGGGCGGCAGGATCGAGGTGGAGAGCGCGGTCGGGCAGGGGGCGACCTTCACCGCACACCTCCCCTTGGTGTGATCGACGGCTGCGGCCGCGGATGCCGGGCGATGCGGCGCGCGCGCGGGTCTAGGATCAGGGCGTCTGATACGACCCCCCCGCCTCGCCTCGGCCTCCGCGGCCTCGCCTCGCTCGTCGCTGCGTTCCACCCGTGGCCATGCGGGGGAGGGCGAGTCGGCCGAGTTCGTCGAGGTCGGACGCGCGGTCGTCGTCGACCTTCGACCAGGACGCCGGCGGCGGCTGAGCCGGGCGCGCAGGCGCTCGGGGGCGCGCGCCCGGCCGTGGGACCTACCGACTCGGCCCGGCAGGGGGCGCGGCGCGAGGAGCGCCCCTCATGCGGCGCGAGGCGCGCCCCTCGCCGGGCGGCCGTCCCCGCTACACTCCTCCTCGATGCCCCGCTTCCGCCTGGTCGTCGACCGCTTCTACCCCGCCGCCCGCGCCCTGCGCGGCACGTTCGACGCGCGCTTCGCGGACCCGCGCTCCACGCGCGGCGACCGCTTCGCGTGGGACTGGTGGCACGTCCCCGACCAGTACACGCTCCTGCGCACCCCCGCCTGGCTCTACTTCCCGCGCCGGCAGTACGCCGCCTTCCACCGCGCGCTGGTGACCTGGGGCCGGCGCACGCTGGGCTGCTGGGACGTCTCGCCGCCCTGGCTCTCGTGCTACGTCGAGGGCTGCCAGCAGCACCTGCACTCCGACGTCCCGCACGGGCCCTGGGCGTTCGTCTACTCGCTCACCCCGCCCGGGCGGCCGCGCTTCACGGGCGGCGAGACCCTGCTCCTTCGCCCGGAGGTCCTCAGCTACTGGCCGACCTTCCCCGACCGCCCCGACCGCGAGCTGGGGGGCCTCGTCGACCGGATCCCGTCGCGCTTCGACCGCCTCGTCGTGTTCGACCCGCGCTTCCCGCACGGCGTGACGCGCGTCGCCGGCACGCAGGACCCGCGCGAGGGGCGCCTGGTCATCCACGGGTGGTTCACGGAGCCGCGGCCGTTCGTCGAGGGGTCCCTGCGCCCGCGCGCGGTCGAGGGGCCGCTCGACGAGGCCGTCGGCCGCCTGGGCGAGGCGCTCGCCGGGCGCGCGCTCCACGGGGTCCTCAGCCTGCGGCTCACGATCGACCCGCGCGGCCTGACCCGCGCGGCGGTCCTGGCCGACACGCTCGTCGACCTGGCCGCGCCCGACCGCCGGCCCCTGGACGTGACCCGCCGGGCGCTGGCGCTCGCGCGCGCGGCGCGCTTCCCCGGCGCCCGCGGCCGGACGGAGGTCACGCTCCCGCTCCTGTTCCGCTGACCGTGAGCCGGGGCTGCCCCGCCGCCGGTGGGTAGGATCGGGGCTCGCCAGGGGGGCGCGTGGACGACGGGCCGGTGTGCGTGGCCGTGGTGGGGTTCGGCTACTGGGGGCCGAACCTCGTGCGCAACTTCGCCCGCTGCCCGCGGGCCCGGGTCGCCTGGATCTGCGACCTCGACCCGGCCCGCCGCCGCGCGGCCGAGCGCGACTTCCCGCAGGCGCGGGTCTCGGCCTCGGTCGACGACGCGCTCCGCGACGGCCAGGTCGAGCTCGTGGCGATCGCCACCCCGATCTCCACCCACTACGACCTCGCGCGCCGCGCGCTCGAGGCCGGCAAGCACGTCCTCGTGGAGAAGCCGCTCACGGCGGACGCCGGCCAGGCGGAGGCGCTGGTCGACCTCGCCCGCCGCGTCGACCGCCGCCTGTTCGTCGACCACACCTACCTGTTCACGCCCGAGGTCCGCTACCTGCGCGACCTCGTCGCCCGCGGCGAGCTGGGCGCGCTGCTCTACATCGACGGGGTGCGCATCAACCTCGGCCTCTTCCAGACCGATCACGACGTCGTGTGGGACCTGGCGCCGCACGACCTCTCGATCCTGCTGGCGCTCACCGGGCGCCCGCCGCGCTCGGTCGTGTGCGTCGGGTCGTCGCACACGCCGAGCGGCCTGACCGATGTGGCCATGCTCCACCTGGACTTCGACGACCAGCTCACGGCCAACGTGCACGTGAACTGGCTCTCGCCGGTCAAGGTCCGCCACGTCATCGTCGCCGGCACCCGCCGCATGGTCCTCTACAACGACCTCGAGGCGACCGAGAAGGTGCGCATCTACGACCGCGGGATCGAGGTCGCCGACGCGGACGCGCAGCGCCGCGCCCTCGTCGGCTACCGCCTGGGCGACGTGCTCATCCCCCACATCCCGACGCGCGAGGCGCTGGCGGTCGAGGTGGACGAGATCGTGTCGTGCCTCCGCGACGGGGCGACGCCCACGTCGCCCGGCGAGCTCGGCGTGCAGGTGGTCCGGGTCCTCGAGGCGCTCGGCCGCTCGCTCGAGCGGCGCGGCGAGCGGGTCGACCTGGTGGACTGACCTTCAGCGGGCCGCGGCCAGCAGCGCGGCGCACACGCGGTCGACGTCGTCGACGCTCATCCCGCCGTGGAGCGGCAGGACGAGGCCTCGGTCGCGCGCCTGCTCGGAGCGCGCGAGCCCCTCGTAGGGCCCCTGGTCCGCGTAGGCCGGCTCGAGGTGCGCGCACATGACGCCGCGCCGGGTGGAGATCCCGGCGGCGAGCAGCGCCTCCATGACCTCGCGCTGCGAGCGGTCGCAGCGGTCGGAGAGCCGCACGCAGAAGCTCTGCCAGTTCGTCCGCGCCCGCGGCGGCTCGACCGGCACGACGACCTCCGGCGCGCCGTCGAGGCGCTCGCGATAGCGGTCCACGAGGGCCCGGCGCGCGACGAGCGCCGCCGGCAGCCGGCCCAGCTGCACCCGGCCGACGGCGGCCTGCAGGTCGGTGAGCCGGTAGTTGAACCCGGGCGCCTCGTAGGCCTCGAACACGACCGCCCCGCTGGCGTGGCGCTGCGCGTCGGTCACGGTCATCCCGTGCTGGCGCATGCGGCGCAGGCGCGCGGCCAGCGCCGCGTCGCGCGTGGTGACCGCCCCGCCGTCGCCCGTGGTCACGAGCTTGCGCGGGTGGAACGAGAAGCAGGCCACGTCGCCGTGCGGGCGGCCGATCCGCTCCCATCCGCGCTCCGTGAGCACCTCGCTGCCGAGCGCGCAGGCCGCGTCCTCGACCACCGGCAGGCCGCGCGCGCGCGCCAGGGCGAGCAGCGCCTCGAGGTCGCACGGCAGCCCGAGCTGGTGCACGACCAGGAGCGCCCGCGTGCGCGGGCCGAGGCGCCGCGCGACGTCGGCGGGGTCGAGGTTGAAGGTGTCGAGGTCGACGTCGGCGAACACGGGCGTCGCGCCGCACTGGCGCACGGCGTTCGCCGTGGCGATGAAGCTGTGGCTCGGGCAGACCACCTCGTCGCCCGGGCCGACGCCCAGCGCCACGAGCGCCAGGTGCAGGGCCGCCGTGCACGACGAGGTCGCCACCGCCTCCGGCGCGCCGACGAAGGCCGCCAGCTCGCGCTCGAACGCCGCCACCTCGGGGCCCTGCGTGACCCAGCCCGTGCCCAGGACGCGGGCGACCGCGGCGGCCTCCTCGGGCCCCAGGTCCGGGCGCGCGATCTGGAGCGGCCCCGTCACGGCCCCTCCCAGGCGCGCACGACCTCGCGCGCGAGCAGGACCGCCGGGTCGACCCCCTGGCGCCGGTACCAGGCGACGAGGCGCTCGAGCCCCTCGCGCAGCCCGACGCGCGGCGCGAAGCCGAAGCGCTCGCGCGCGCGGCCGGAGTCGGCGAGGAGGCGCAGGACGTCGCCCGGCCGCGGCGCCTGGCGCTCGACCGGCACGTCGCGGCCCGTCACCTCGCGCACGAGGTCGGCCAGCGCGTTGATCGTCAGCTCGGCGCCCGAGCCCAGGTTCACCGTCTGGCCGGCGGCGTCCGGGTGCAGTCCGACCTCGAGGATCCCGCGGGCCGTGTCCTCGACGAAGGTGAAGTCGCGCGTCTGCGCCCCGTCCCCGAAGACGACCAGCGGCCGGCCGGCGAGCGCGCGCAGGACGAACCGGGGGATCACCTCGCCCGAGTCCCCCTCGTGGTGCGAGCGGGGGCCGTAGGCGTTGAACGGCCGGACCACCACCGTCGGGTAACCCCACGTGAGGTGGTAGGCGCGCGCGTAGCCCTCGCCGGCGAGCTTCGACGCGCCGTAGACCGTGTGCGGCAGCGTCGGGTGGTCCTCGGTCATGGGCGCGTGGCGGGCCGTGCCGTAGACCTCGGAGGTCGACACGCACACGAAGCGCGGCACGTCGCGGCGCCGCGCCGCCTCGAGGGCGCGCAGGGTGCCCGTGGCGTTGACGTCGTGGTTCTCGACCGGCTGGCGCAGCGAGTGGCGCACGCCCAGGCAGGCCAGGTGGAACACGGCGCGCGCCCCGGCGAAGGTCCGCGCCAGGAGCGCCTCGTCGCGCACGTCGCCCCGGACCAGCTCGGGCGGCGCGACGCCGGCCTCGGCCGCGGCGTCCTCGAGGTTGGCCGGCGAGCCGGTGGCGAGGTCGTCCAGGGCCACGACCCGCTCGCCGCGCGCCGCGAGCAGCGCGCAGAGCGAGGAACCTATGAACCCGGCCCCGCCGGTGACGACGACGTGCCCGCTCACCGGCAGGCGTCCTTCACCGCGGCGATCACCCGCTCGACCTCGTCCGCGGTCAGCTCCGGGAACATGGGCAGGCTGAGCACCTCGCGGGCGGCCCGCTCCGCCACGGGCAGGCTCCCCTCGCCGAGCCCGAGGTGCGCGTAGGCGGGCTGAAGGTGCACCGGCGTCGGGTAGTGGATCGCCGTCCCCACGCCGCGGGCCTGCAGAACGTCCCTGAGCGCGTCGCGCCGCGCGTGGCGGACGACGAACTGGTGCCAGGCGTGCACGACCCCGTCGCGCTCGACCGGCAGCCGCAGCCCCGGGGTCCCGGCCAGGCCGGCCAGGTACTGCCGGGCGACCTCGCGCCGGCGCTGGTTCCAGCGCGGCAGGTGGCGCAGCTTGACACCGAGCGCGGCGCCCTGGAGCCCCTCCATCCGGTAGTTGAAGCCAAGCCGGTCGTGGCGCCCCTTCACCCGCTGGCCGTGGTCGCGCAGCGCGCGCGCGGCCCCGGCCAGCGCGTCGTCGCTCGTGACGATCGCGCCGCCCTCGCCGCAGGCGCCCAGGTTCTTGCTCGGGTAGAAGCTGAAGCAGGCGGCCCGCCCCAGCGCGCCGACCGGCCGGCCCCGGTCGCTCGCCCCGTGGGCCTGGGCGGCGTCCTCGAGCAGCGGCAGGCCGCGCGCGTCGCACACCGCGCGCAGCGCGGCCGCGTCGGCGGGGTGGCCGTAGAGGTGCACCGCCACGACCGCCTTCGTGCGCGGCGTGATCGCCCGCTCGACCGCCGCCGGGTCGAGGCAGAGCGTGTCCTCCTCCACGTCCACGAGCGCCGGCCGCGCGCCGCAGTAGCTGATCGCCCAGGCCGTGGCCACGAAGGTCGCGGACGTCGTGATCACCTCGTCGCCCTCGCCCACGCCGAGGGCCAGGAGGGCGAGGTGCAGGGCGCTCGTGCCCGAGTTGACGCCCACGCAGTGCCGGGCGCCGCACAGGGCGGCGAACTCGCGCTCGAACGCCTCCACGGCGGGCCCGAGGGCGAAGGCGCCGTCGAGCACGACGCGCTCGATCGCTGCCATCAGGTCGGCGCGCAGCGCCTGCGCCTGCCGGCGCAGGTCGAACTGCGGCACCGGCCCGGTCGCCTCCCCTGGCGCGCTCACCGCCCCGTCCGGCGCCGGCAGCGGCCGCGCCGGGTTGCCGGCCACGACCGCGCCGGGCGCCACGTCCTTCGTGACCACCGCCCCCGCGCCGACCATCGCGCCCGCGCCGATCCGCACGCCGCACAGGACGACCGCCCCCGTCCCGATCGACGCGCCCGTGCCCACGTGGGTAGGCACGCACGTCCAGTCGGCCTCGGTCTGCGGGCGCCCGCCGGCGGCCACGGCCCTGGGGCGCTTGTCGTTGATGAACATGACGCCGTGCCCGATGAACACGTCGTCCTCGATCGTCACCCCCTCGCAGATGAACGAGTGGCTGGAGACCTTGCAGCGCGCCCCGATCCGGACGCCCTTCTGCACCTCGACGAAGGTGCCGATGCGCGTCTCGTCGCCGATCGCGCAGCCGTAGAGGTTCACGAACCCCCAGAAGCGCACGTCGCGCCCGAGCGTCACGTCGCGCAGGACGCACGTGCGGGGGTCGTGCCGGTCGGCCCAGCGGTCCTCCGTCGCCGACGCCTCGCGGGGCTGCATCTCGCCACCTCCCTGAGGCGTGGCATGATACGCGCCCGTGCCGCTGCCGAACTTCCTCATCGGCGGGACCGAGCCGGCGGGGTTGAACTTCCTGTTCAGCTGCCTGCGCCAGCACCCCGCCATCTACTTGCCCCCCTTCCTCCAACCCGAGCCGAACTTCTTCTCCAAGGCGGCGGAGCACGCGCGAGGGCTGGAGCACTACGAGCGGCGCTACTTCCACGCCTGGGCGGGCCAGCCGGCCGTGGGCGAGAAGTCCGGGCGCTACCTCTTCAGCCCCGACGCCCCCGCGCGGATCCGCGCCGCCCTCCCGGAGGTCCGGATCATCTTCATCCTGCGCGACCCGGTCGAGCGAGCCCACTCCAACTGGCGCTTCACCTCGCAGGCCGGCTTCGAGTGGTTGTGCTTCGAGGCGGCCCTCGCCCGCGAGGACGAGCGGACGGCGGCCGACCTCGCCTCGCCGCGCTGGCGCGAGGTGCTCCCGCGCGCCTACTTCCGCAAGGGGCTCTACGCCGAGCAGCTCGAGCGCTACCTCGCCCTCTTCCCCCGCGAGCGCCTCCTCCTCCTCCAGTCGGAGGCGCTGCGGCAGGACGCGCGCCCTCACCTGCGCCGCGCCTTCGAGCTCCTCGGCGTCGACTCGACGGTCGAGGTGGACCTCGCGCGCACGTCCGACTACCCGTCCTGCGAGGTGCGGAGCCTCACGGTTCAGCGCCTCCTGCGCCGCCTGGCGCCCGCGCGCCTCGACCAGGCGATCATGACCCGCCGCGAGGGCCGACCGGGCTCGCTGCTCGAGCGGCTCATGCACCTGAACCTCTCGACGGCGCGCGCGCCGCTCGCGCCGTCGACCCGCGACGCCCTGCGCGCGCGCTACGCCGAGCCGAACCTGCGGCTGGCGGCGCTGGCGCCGGAGCTCCGGCTGGACCTCTGGGGCTGACCCCGGATCACCGCCGGCGCGGGCCATCAGGTAGAACGGCCGCGTGCCGACCGCCGACGCGGAGCCGTTCCTGCGCATCGACCCGCCGGGCCGCGTCATCTGGATCACCGGGCTCCCGGGGGCCGGGAAGTCCACGGTGGCGCGGCAGGTCCACGCGGCCCTGCGCGCCTGCGGCCGGCCGGCGGCCTACCTCGACGGCGACGCCGTGCGCGCCGCCTGCGGCGGCGACCTTGGCTACGACCCTGATGGGCGGCTGCGCAACGCGCAGCGCATCGCGCGGCTGTGCCGCATGCTCGCCTTGCAGGGGCTCGACGTCGTCTGCGCCACCGTGAGCCTGTTCCACGCGCTCCACCGATGGAACCGCGAGCACCTGCCCGGCTACGTCGAGGTGCTCCTACGCGCCCGGCCGGAGACGCTCGGCCGCCGCGACCAGAAGCAGCTCTACTCCGACGCCGCCCGCGGCGAGCGCGTCGACGTCCCCGGGCTGGACCAGGCCGCCGAGCTCCCGGTCGGCCCCCACCTCGCGCTCGACAACGACGACGACGCTGACCTCCCCCGGGTCGTCGAGGCCATCGTCGCGCGCCTGGACGTGGTCGGGTGAGCGGCGCCCCGAGCTGCCTCCTGATCGCGTCGTCGCGCGGCCAGCGCCGCCTCGACCCCAACGCCAGCTTCCCGAACAGCCTCCGGGAGCTGCCCGGCATCGGGCGAGTCCTCGACTGGGACCTCGCCGCGCTGCGCGAGGCCGGCGTCGAGGACGTCCGTGTCGTGGGCGGCTACCACATGGAGAAGATCGTCCGGGCCTGGCCCGGGCTGCCCATGTTCTTCCACGCGCGCTGGGACGCGGAGGGGGACGCCGGGGCCCTCACCGTCGCCGCCGCCGCGCTGGCGCGCGCCCCGCTGCTCGTGACCACGGACCGGTGCGTGTTCCGGCCGGGCGCCGTCACCGCGGTCCTGGCGGCCGCGCGCGCGGCGGAGCTGGCGGTCGGCTGGATCCCGGGCGAGGAGGAGGGGGCGCTCCCCGAGCCGGTCCTGGTGGCCTGCGGCGAGGACGGGGCGAGGGCGCTGCGCGAGGCCGCCGCCGCGGGCCCGGCCACGGCCAGCCTCGCGCGCCTCGTGGCCACGGTCGTCGAGGGGGGGCAGGTGGCGGCGGTCGACGTGCCGCTGGGCGCGGAGGCGAGCCGCGTCACCCGCCGCCACGAGCTCGCCCGGTTCGTCCTCGGGACCAAGGCGGAGACGCTCGCGCGGCTGGCGCCGGTGCTGCGCGCCGCGCGGATCCTGCCGCAGGTGCGCTTCACGGTGGCCGACTGGGACGCGGCGCCGGCCGCGCAGCTCGCGCGCGTGGCCGGGGAGCTCGGCCAGGTGTCGCTGGTCGTGCGCTCGGCGGCGCTGGCGGAGGACGGGCTCGCCGCCTCCCGCGCCGGCGCCTTCACCAGCGTCCTCGGCGTGGACGGCGGCGACCCGGCGGCCGTCGCCGACGCGATCGGGCGCGTGGTCGCCGCCTACGCGGACCGGGGTGCGGCCGACCCCCGTAACCAGGTGCTCGTGCAGCCCGCCGTGGGCGACGTCCGCGCCGCGGGGGTGGTCCTCACGCGCAAGCCGGGCGACGGCGCTCCATACTATGTGATGGACCTCGACCGCTCGAGCCGCACCGACGGGGTCACCGGCGGCGGTGAGCGCGAGGCGCCCGTCACGGTCCTCGTGCCGCGGTGCACGCCCCAGGAGGCGGTGGCCGACCCGCTCGCCCGGCGGCTGGTCGCTTGCGCGCGGGAGCTGGAGGAGCTCGTCGGGCTCGACGCCCTGGACATCGAGGTCGCGCTCGCCGGCCCTGGCGAGGAGCTCGTGGTGCTGCAGGTCCGGCCCCTGACGACCGGGGGCAGCTTCGAGCTCGCCGACGAGGACCTCGCGGCCGAGCTGGGGACCGCCCGCGCGCAGATCGTCCGCGCGCTCCGCCCGCGGCACGGCCTCGCCGGGGGGGCGGGCCTCCTCGGCAACATGCCCGACTGGAACCCCGCCGAGATCCTCGGGCTGGCGCCGCGCCCGCTCGCCTTCTCGCTCTACCGGCGCGCGGTGACCGACCGCGTGTGGGCAGAGGCGCGGGCGGCGCTCGGCTACGCCGACGCGCGGCACGTGCCGCTCGTGGTCGGGATCGCGGGGCGCCCCTACGTGCAGGTGCAGGCCAGCTTCCACTCGCTCCTGCCGGCGGACCTCGACCCGGCGACGGCCCACCGCGTCGTCGGCGCGGCCGTCGCGCGGCTGCGCGCGCGCCCCGAGCTGCACGACAAGGTCGAGTTCGAGGTCCTCCCCGCCTGCGCCGACTTCGCCTTCGAGCGCTGGACCGAGGCGCTCGGGCCGCACGGCGCCTCGGCGGACGAGCTCCGCGCCTGCCGCCTCGCTCACGCCCGCCTCACCGGGCGCATCGTGCGCGGCGAGGCGGGGCCGATCCCGGGCGAGCGCGCGCGCCTGGCGCGCCTCGAAGCGCTCCGGCGCGAGGTCGTGGGCGCCAGCGACGTGCGCGCCACCCCCGCGCCGCCCGACCCCTGGGACGACCTCGAGGCCGCGCGGGTGCTCCTCGAGCGCCTGGGGCCGCTCGGGACCCGGCCCTTCGCCGTCCTCGCCCGCGAGGCCTTCGTGGCCATGTCGCTGCTCCGCAGCCTGGTCGCGCGCGGCGCGCTCGCGCCCGACGACCTGGACGCCCTGCTGGCGGCGGTGCCGAACGTGGCGGGCGACCTCGCCCGCCGCCTGGGCCGGGTCGCCGGGGGCGACGAGACGCTCGAGGCCTTCCTGCGCCACGCCGGGCACCTGCGGCCCGGCACCTACGACGTGCTCACGCCGACCTACGCCGACGCCCCGGAGCTCTACCTCGGCCCGGCGGCCCTCCCGGGGCCGGTCGCCGCCGCCGACCCGGAGGTCCTGGCGGCGGCGCGCGCGCGCCTCGTCCGCGCGCGCGCGGACGTGGCGCGCCTGGCGGCCGAGGCGGGGCTGGAGGTCGACGTCGACGGGCTGTGGCACTTCGTCACGGCGGCCATCCCGGCGCGCGAGGAGGCCAAGCTCGAGTTCACCCGAACACTCTCGTCGGCGCTCGACCTCCTCGGCCGGTTCGCCGATCGGATCGACCTCGGGCGCGAGGCGCTGGCGCACCTGACGATCGACGAGCTCCTCGCGGTGGCCGTGCAGGGGCCGCACGCGGCGCAGGTCGAGGAGTGGCGGCGCATCGCCGGCCTGAACCAGAAGCGCATGCAGCTGACGCGCGCCATCACACTGCCCGACCTGATCACGGGGCCCGAGGACGTCGAGTGCGTCGTCCTGCGCCAGGCGCGGCCGAACTTCGTCACCCGCGCCAAGGTGACGGCCCCCCCGGCGTTCCTCGACGACGCCGACGACCCGGTGGAGCCGTCCGGGCGGGTCGTCGTCTGCCGCCGGGCCGACCCGGGCTACGACTGGATCTTCGCCCGCGGCGTGGCCGGGCTCGTCACCCAGCACGGCGGCGCCGGCTCGCACATGGCGATCCGCGCGGCCGAGCTGGGGGTCCCGGCGGCGATCGGCGTGGGCGAGCTCATCTACGCCCGGCTGCGGGGCGCGCGCCTCGTGCGGCTCGACTGCGCCCGCGAGCGCGTGGAGGCGCTCCCGTGACCACGACGGTCGCGGTCACGCTGCGCGTCGTTCAGGCCCAGGGCTACGCCGAGCCGCGCGAGGCCCTCGCGCGCGACTGGCTGGCGTGGCTCGAGGGGCGCGGGCTCCGGCCGCTCCTCGTCCCGGCGGCGGTCCCGGACCCGGCGGCCTACGCGGCGGGGTTCGGGGCGCGCGGGCTCCTCCTCAGCAACGGAAACGACGTCGGCCCGGGGGCGGGCGGGGTCTCGCCCGCGGGGGTCGACGTCGACCCCCGGCGCGACGAGGCGGAGCGCCTGCTCCTCGACGCCGCGCTCGCGGCCGGGCTCCCGACGCTCGGCGTCTGCCGGGGACACCAGCTCGCCGCGGCGCTCCTCGGCGGCCGCCTCGCGCCGGTCGAAGGGCACGTGGGCCCGCACCGGGTCCGCGCGCTCGGCGCGCTGGCGGCGTCGGCGGGCGAGGGGCCGCACGACGTGAACAGCTTCCACCGCCACGCGGTCGTTGACCCGGGCGCACTCGAGCCCCTCGCCCGGGCGGACGACGGGGCGATCGAGGCGCTGCGCCATCCGACGCGCCCGCTCTGGACGATGCAGTGGCACCCCGAGCGGCCGGGCGGCGGCGGGCCGCTCACGGAGTGGATCGTGGGGGCCTGGCTGGGCGCCCTGCGCGGAGGCGCGGCGTGACCGAGCGGACGCTGGTGATCCTCGCGGCCGGGCGCGGCACCCGGCTGGAGCCGCTCACGGCGGAGCGCCCCAAGTGCCTCGCGCCGCTCCGCGGCCGCCCGCTGATCGAGTGGCAGCTCGAGGCGATCGCCGCCTGCGGCGTCGAGCGCGTGGTGCTCGCCACCGGCTACCGCGCGGAGGCGCTGGCCTACCTGGGGCGCGAGGCCGTCGCCAACCCGGCCTGGGCCGAGACGAACATGGTCGAGTCCCTCTGGTGCGCGCGCGAGGCGTGCCGCGGCGAGGTGGTCGTCTCCTACGGCGACATCGTCTACGCCCCGGAGGTGCTGCGCGCCCTGCTCGACGCGCCCGCCGAGGCCGCGGTGGCCGTCGACCTCGCCTGGGAGCCTTACTGGCGGGCGCGCTTCGCCGACCCGCTCGCGGACGCCGAGACGCTGGTCGCCGACCACGGCTGGCGCCTGCGGGCCCTCGGGCAGCGCCCGACCGACCTGTCGCAGGTCCAGGCGCAGTACCTCGGCCTGACCCGCTGGTCGCCCGCAGCGTGGCGGCGACTCCTCGACACCTACGAGGCCGCGCGCGCCGGGCGAACCCCGAACACGTGGCCGCGGCCGCCGCGGCGGTGGTATGTTACGGACCTCGTGCAGTCGCTGATCGACGGCGGGCTCGCCGTGCAGGGCGTCCCGGTCCGCGGCGGTTGGCTCGAGGTCGACACCGCCGACGACCTCGCCCTCGCGGAGCGGGCCACGACCGCGCGCGGGGGGCGGCTGGCGATCGAGCGCGAGCGCGTCCACGGTGAGGAGCGGCGATGAGGCGAGGCGAGGTGCGGCCCGAGTGGGACTACAGCCAGCACGCCGCCTGGTACCGCTTCCGCCCGAACTACGCCGCCGTCGCGATCGACCGCCTCGTCGACCGCGTGGGGCCCGCCCGGCGCGAGGGGTTCCTCACGGCCGACGTGGGCGCGGGCACCGGCAACCTGTCGCTCCTGCTGCTCGAGCGCCGCGTGGCGCCCATCGTGGCGATCGAGCCGAACCCCGCCATGCGCGAGCTGGGCCAGGCGGCGACGGCCGGCCGGCCGGTGGTGTGGACCGTCGGCACGGGCGAGGAGACCGGGCTGGCCGACCGCGCGGTCGACTGGTTCGCCATGGGCTCGTCGTTCAACACGACGCGGCGCGAGGCCTGCCTGCGCGAGGCGGCGCGCGTCCTGCGCCGCGGCGGCTGGTTCACGTGCATGTGGAACAACCGCGAGCTCGAGGGCGACCCCGTCCAGCGCGAGGTCGAGGCGATCATCCGCCGCCACGTCCCCGACTACGCCCACGGCACCCGGCGCGAGGACCAGACGAGCGTCATCGAGGAGAGCGGCCTCTTCGAGCCGCCGGGCTACGACGAGGCCACGCAGGAGGTGGCGCGCACGGTGGACGAATACCTGGGCGCGTGGCGCTCGGTGAAGAACCACTTCTGGGACGTCGCGACAGCCGAGGGCCGGGCGCTCCTCGAGCGCATCGAGCGCGACGTGCGCGCGGCGCTGGGGACGCGCCCGATCACGCTCCTGTACCGCACCCGCATCTGGAGCGCCCGGGCCCGGTGACGCGCGTCTCCTTCCTCCTGCCGGCCTACAACGAGGCGGGCAACGTCCGGGCCATGGTCGAGCGGATCGAGCGCGTCGCGGCCGGGCTCCGCGGCTGCGAGGTCGAGTGCGTGTTCGTGGACGACCGCTCGCGCGACGACACCCCCCGCGTCCTGGCCGAGCTGGCGCGCGAGCGCCCGTGGGTGCGGTTCGCGCGTCTGGCCCGGAACTCGGGTAGCCACACGGCGATCGCCTGCGGGCTGACGCTCGTGCGCGGCGACTGCGCGATCATCCTCGCCTCCGACGGCCAGGACCCGCCGGAGCTCGCGCCCGACCTCCTGGCCCGGTGGCGAGCGGGGAGCGCGATCGTGTGGGGCGTGCGGCGGGCCTACCGGCAGTCGCCGCTGGACCGCGCGGCCGCGCGCACCTACCGCTGGCTCATGAACCGCCTCTCCGAGGTCCGCGTCCCGGAGCGGGGCGCCGACATGGTGCTCCTCGACCGCCGCGTGGTCGATGCCGTGAACCAAACCGACGAGCGCACCTCGTCGTTCTGGGAGCTGGTCACCTGGCTCGGCTTCGAGCAGGCCTCGATCCCTTACGACAAGGCGGAGCGGACCTGGGGCAGGAGCGGGTGGACGTTCCGCAAGAAGCTGCGCGCCGCGCTCGACTCCCTGCTCACGTTCTCGCACGCCCCGATCGCGCTCATCAGCGCCATGGGCTTCGTCGTCAGCCTGACCGCCTTCCTCGTGGCCATGTTGTACCTGGTCAACTCGCTCACCGGCGGGCTCGTCCTCGGCCCGCCGACGGTGCCCGGCTGGGCGAGCCTGTTCGTCACGATCCTCTTCATCGGGGGCGTCCAGCTGCTCATGCTGGGCATCATCGGCGAGTACATGTGGCGGGTCCTCGACCAGGTCCGGGGTCGCCCCCGCTTCGTCATCGAGGCCTCGGCGGGGGGCGAGGCGTGGGCCTCTGACCGGCCGTCCGGCGAGGCGCAGCCGATCCCGGCCGGCGCCGACGTCCCCGACGGCGACGACCACGGCGAAGGACACGGCACATGAACACGGCGCCTGCCACCCTGCTCCTGCTCCCCCTCCTCCTCCTGCCCGCCGCGCGCGCCCAGGACGAGCGCGAGGGCGAGGTCGTCCTCGCCGGGTTCGAGGACGACGCCGACCTGAAGAAGGTCGGCGCGCGCGGCGCCACCCTGGCCCTCGAGCGCGGGCGCGCGCCCGAGGGCGAGGGGTGGCTCGTGGCCACGGCGGCGCGGCCCGACGCGCCGATCGTCGTGCGCTTCGAGGCGCCGGGCGACCTCGCCCACCACGACGGCCTCGCCTTCCACGTGCGCGCGCGGCTCGCCGAGGGCGCGCGGCCGGCGCGGCTGCGCCTGCGAGCCCTCGACGCGGCCGGCGCGGAGCTGTTCCAGCGGCGGCTGTCCGATGCGCTCAAGGGCTGGTCGTCGCGGAGCGAGCCGTTCGCCCACTGGCGCTGGGGCGAGCGCGTCGGGCGCTGGTCCGAGGTGCGCGCCCTCGAGGTCGAGGCGACCGGCGCCGCGGCCCTCGAGGTCGACCACGTGCGCCTCCTCCCCGGCGCGCGCGGCGAGCGCAGCGCCCTGCCCGACACGACCTGGCTGGCGCAGCTCGCGTTCCCGGACGACGCCGTCCCCTGGACGCGCGACGTGGGCCCGTTCCGCCTCGTCGCCCCGGCGGCGCTCGCGACGGCGCTCTCGTCGGACGGCGCGCTCGAGCGCGCCGCCGCGCGCCTGCGTCCGCTCGCCGCCTGGCTCGACCGCGTCGCCCCCGAGGCGCTGAGGCCGGTCGACGACGGGCCGGTCGTCGTCTTGATCCTGCCGGACGCGGCCGCCTACGGCGGCTTCTTCGCCCGGCTCGGCTCGGCGTGGCGGGTGGTGATCGCGTCCCCCCGGGGCGCCGGCTACGCGGTCCAGGACCTGTGCGCGGTCGTCCACGACCCGGCGCAGGGGCTCGACCGCCCCGTGATCGCGCACGAGGCAACGCACGCCGTCGTGGCGCGACGCCTGCGCCTCGTCCCGGGCGACCCGCGCCACGCCTGGCTGCAGGAGGGCCTGGCCAGCTACGTCCAGCTATGCCTGCATCCGGGCTCCTTCGAGCTGCGCGCCTGGCGCCGGGCGTTCGTCGCCGGCGTGAAGGACGAGGGCCCGTTCCGCCCCCTGCGCACCCTGGTCGACGGCGGCGTGGGCGAGGCGAACTACGCGCAGCTCGCCAGCCTCGTCGGGTTCCTCCTCGCCGAGCGGCCGGGCTGGGTGGGGGCGCTGGCCCGCGGGCTCGCCGATCGCGAGCCGGTCGCGGACGTGCTCGCGCGGCTGGGGAGCAGCCTCGAGCGGCTCGAGGCCGACTGGCTGGCCTGGGGCCGCGCGACCTACGGCACGCCCGCCGCGCTCGAGGCGGGCCGGCACTTCCCGCTCCCCCGCGAGTGGGGGGAGTAGGATCTGCGACCATGAAGACGCTGCTCGGCCTGACGCGGCCCACGATCTCCGGCATGTGGGCCGCCACGGCCCGGCTCCCCCTGGGGAGCCGCGTGTTCTCGAAGCTCATCGGGCGCACGGCCGCCTACAGCGGCACGATCGCCGCGCACGTCCTCGAGCTCGCCGACGGCCACAGCCGCGTGCAGCTCCGCGACCGGCCGGCCGTGCGCAACCACCTCGGGTCGATCCACGCGGTGGCCCTCATGAACCTCGGCGAGCTCGCCACCGGGCTGGCGGTCATGCACGCCGTCGACGGCCGCGGCCGCGGGATCGTCACCCACCTTGGCATGGACTACCTGAAGAAGGCGCGCGGGACGATCACCGCCTCCTGCGACCTGGAGGTCCCGCTCGAGCCCGGCACCCACGACCTCGAGGTGACCGGGGAGCTCCGCGACGAGCAGGGCGACGTGGTGGCGCGGGTGCAGGCCACCTGGCGGCTGGACCTCGCTCCCAGAAACGGAAATGGTGTGTAAAAAGGGCATAGTCGCCCGACCCGTTTCCGGGTCATCGCATCGGGGCGCCCCCGATACCACGCGGCGTCCGCCACCGAGACCGCCCGCGTAAAACTTTGCGCGCCAGCCGGTTGCGACACATGCCGTCACCCGGGTCAGGCGCGGACCGGTGCGTGCGTGTGAGACGAGGCGGTCCGCTGGCCTCCGCGGCCCGGAACGCAGGCCCCATGCAACTCCGCCCCATGCAGCTCCGTGACCGCCGGCGACGCGCGCTCACCCTCATCGAGGTCGCGATCTCGCTGTCCCTGTTCGTGCTGCTGATCGTGCCCGTCCTGGCGCTCTTCATGACGAGCCGCCGGTCCGTCGCCGAGTCGCGCCACCTCGCCACGGCGCGGCTGGCGATCGAGCACCAGCTCGAGCGCATGCGGGCCATCGCCAACACCGGCGACGGCGCCGGCACGGTCGGCTTCCCCGAGCTGGCGCACGTCCTGACCGTGAACCCCACGTTCACCGTGCCGGGCCTGCCCCCCTGGCAAGGCGGGCCGCACGGCCGGATCCGCGTGTGCCTCGACGAGACCAAGGAGTTCTTCACGGACGACTCGCCCGAGGCGCACGACGACCACTTCGCGCGCCCCGGCTGGGACCGCATCCCCTACCCGGCGTTCGGGCTGAACCTCGACGCCAGCTTCGCGCCGGACCGGTCGCCGACCTTCTCGGCCCTGACGCCCGCCGCCACCTACCGCGTGCTGCCCGTGCGCGTGGAGGTGTTCTGGGGCAACGCCGCGACCGACCCGCAGTGGGACGTGCCGAAGGCGGCCGTGAACGCCGTGATCGCCCCGAAGACGGGCTTCCGGAGGGGCTGATGGCCGACCCGCGCTCGCCCCGCCGGCTCGCCCCCCGCGCCGGCCTGTCGCTGGTGGAGATCGTCGTCGTGTGCGGCGTCGCGTCCGTCGCGGCGATCTTCCTCGGCGCGGCCGTCATCACGTCGGCGCGGGTGAACCGCGAGACGTGGGTCGAGCGCGAGGTCGTCGCCGTCGCCGCGCAGGCGGCCGACGAGCTGGCCCTCGCCCTGTCGCAGGCCGACCGCTTCACCGCCGCCTGGGGCCTGTCGAGCGCGGGCGACCAGCTCGAGTTCCAGGCCGTCTGGATCGACGCGGCCGGGCAGCGGGTGCACGGCGCCCGCCTGCCGGTCGCGGAGAGCTCGCCCGACCACCTGAAGCCCGGCTGGGCCGTCCGGGCGGCCTGGGTGGCGGAGGCGACGCTGGCCGAGTCCGGCCTGCTCGACATCGACGGCGACGGCGACGCGAACGACACGGTCGAGGTCGGGCGCATCGAGCTGCGTTACTTCACGGCGCCCGCGGCGAGCGGCGGGGTCGAGGTCCCGCTCTACCGGCGGCAGATCGGCGGCGGCGCGGTGCGCTTCGTCCGCCACGCCTTCGCCGGCCCGGGGGCCCCGGTGCGCCTCTTCGGCCGCCCGCCGACGATCAACGCGGTCACCGGGGTCGACACCCCGAACCTGGGGCAGGTGGTGCGCACGAGCGCCGAGGCGACGCCGGGCGGCGCGTCGCCGCCCTACCCGCACGGGTTCGGCGACCCGGACCCGGCGGTCCAGCTCAACCTGCGCGTCGTCTACGACCCGGTGCCCGGCGGCGACGGGCCGCAGCTGCACGTGTTCGACGTCCGGCGCCTCGTGGCGAGGCGCTGAGTGAGGTCCCCCATGAGCAAGACGCGCGGGCGTCGGCGCGGCTCGACGCTGGTCCTGGTGCTGGTCCTCGGCCTGCTCCTGGGCGCGATGGCCTTCGTCACGGCGGGCATCGCGCGCGAGGGGCGGGTCGTCGAGTCGACCGGCCGCGGCAACACCGACCTGGCCTACGCCTGCGAGGGCGCGGCCGAGGCGCTGCGCCTCGAGCTGACCAACCACTGGGAGCAGACGCGCCTCATGCCGGCGGCGTGGTTCAACGCCTACCTGCGGGCGCCCGGCGCCACGGCCGAGGGGCCGCCGCGGGCGACGCAGGCCGACCCGGCGCTCCCCGTCCCCGGGCTGCCGGGCTTCGGCCCCGGCCACCCGCGCACCTACGCCGCCTTCCCCGGGGTGGCCGTGTGGGTCGACCGCGTCGGCCCGCCCGGGCAGAACTGGGTCGAGGTGGTGGCCGCGACCACCGCCGCGGGCGACGAGGCGCTCGACCTGCGGCGCCCGCAGAGCGTGAGGGCGCGCTTCGACTTCGGCAACAACCCGATCTTCGACCTGGCCATGCTCACGGTCACCACGAACTGCATGTTCTGCCACATGCGGGTCAACGGCGACGTGGGCTCGATCGGCTTCCTCCGCCCGGGCTGGGGGACCGAGGGCTCGAGCGGCCACGGCTCCGGGAACCAGTCGTTCGTCGTCGGCGACGTCTACGTCGGCCGCCCGAACCCGGCGAGCGGCCTCTCGAGCAACGTCACGCAGGACGGCCCCACCTGGGTCGACGCCAACGGCGAGGTGCAGCAGACCCTCAACGGCCTGCGCGTCCTCAGCCCGGACGCCGAGAACGTGGGCGGGACGATCC
Source organism: Planctomycetota bacterium (assembly GCA_023954375.1). Taxonomy (GTDB): domain Bacteria; phylum Planctomycetota; class J058; order J058; family J058; genus JAMLIC01. The sequence goes on along the minus strand of JAMLIC010000055.1, from coordinate 38,874 downwards.
ACGCCAACTACGACGGCCCGAAGCTGCCGACGGACACCAACGGCGACGGCCGCCCGGACTTCCCGCCGATCGACGTCGACGTGGCCTCGCGCCAGGCGAACGGACAGCTCGGCGTGGGCGGCTCGGCCTCGGCGATCGTCGTCAACGGGCAGCCGGGGCAGCAGGGCGCCTACGGCGCCTGGACCGTCCCGCACCTGGGCGACTACGCCACCGACCTGCGGCCGGCGACGCCGGCGGACTTCGCCCACACGACGCCCGAGGGCCACCAGAGCTCGGTGCTCCAGGGCAACCTGATCCTGGTCGGCACCTACGACAACCCGATCCGGCTCGACGGCGACGTGTTCGTCACCGGCGACGTCGTCCTCAAGGGCTACGTGGAGGGCAAGGGCGGCATCTACGCCGGGCGCAACGTCTACCTCGCGGGCGACGTGGTCTACAAGGACCCGCCGGCGACCTGGCCGCTCAGGAGCGACGCCCAGGCGGTGAACAGCGTCCAGAGCGAGCCGAACGCGACCGAGCTGCGCCTGGCGGCGCGGTCGAACATCGTCATCGGCGACTGGACCTACCGCGAGGACCGCGCCGGCGCGGGGCAGGAGAAGGACTTCATGCCGCAGCGCGAGCGGCAGGGGTCCATGTTCATAAACGACCAGTTCGGCCTGACGTCGGTGCGCTTCTTCGAGGCGTCGAGCGACGGCTCGGTCGTGTCGAACGAGCTGCGCTACAACGCGGCCGACGGGACCTACACCAACGACAAGGGCGAGCTCGTCCCGACCTCGCGGGTGACGCGCGTCGACTCGACCGCGCAGCCGGACCTGCCGGCGGGCGTGAACCGCGCCTACAACGTGCGCAACGAGCGCTACGACGCGGTGATCGCGCCGGGGACGGTCGTGCGCAGCGGCGACGGGAGCGCCGTCGCGACGGGGACGTTCCAGCCCTGGATCAGCCAGGGCGCCTTCCGCGAGCTCCTCGGGACGCAGGACATCGAGAACGGGGTGGCGCGCACCGGCGGGATCACCAACGACGCGACCAAGGCGTTCGAGCTCGGCAACGACCGCTTCCCTGGGAGCGAGTTCACGAGCGCCAACGCGCCTGGGATGAACCACGGCGGGAGCGGGGCCAAGCACCACTTCGAGGCGGCGACGAACCCCGACGGCACCTACGCCGGCTCCGGGCGCCTCTTCCGCACCGACGGCCGGATCGTCGACGTCGGCCCGCACCGCTGGGCGACGCAGGTGTCCCACGTCGACGCCTTCCTCTACGCCAATGGCCGCATCGCGGGGACGTCGCGCTACGCGATGACGGTCAACGGCGGCATGGCGGCGACCGAGATCGGCGTGCTCGGCGTCTACAACTACGCCGGCAGCTACCTGCCGACGAGCGCGAGCGGCTACACCTCGACGTCGAGCAACCTGAGCTGGCTGGCGGCGCACCGGACCTGGATGAACAACCCGCCGAACCGGGTCTACACCGACCCGAACGACCCCAACGTGCGGTCGGACCCGATCAAGGAGTTCGTCCTCAACTACGACTACCGCCTGCGCAACGGCGGCTACGGCTACAACCTGATCGAGGGCGGCGCCGGCGAGCGCGTCTCCTTCGCGCGGGGCGGGAAGGTGAGCGCGCCATGAGCACCCGCGTGGAGCAGTCGACCTCGGGCCGCACCGGCTACGTCCGCTTCGGGCGGCCCGCGCCGTCCGCGGCGCCCCAGCCGCCGGCCGCGCCGCGGAGCACGGCCCGGCAGCCCGCCGCCTCGCCCCCCGGGGCCGCTCGCCCGGCGGCGGGGCCGCGGAGCACGACCCGGCAGCCGGAGGTCCCCCGCCCTGCGGCGGGACCGCGGAGCACGACCCGGCACGTCGTCGCGGACGCGCCGCGGCAGGCGGCGCCCCGGCGCCCTGCGCAGCCGAGCGACTACGTCCCGAGCACGGCGCGCGACCTGCCCATGCGCTCGTTCCTCGGCTCGGCCGGCCTGATCGTCGCCGCGGTGGCGCTCGCCGGCTTCTTCGGCGGGCACGTGAGCCAGCCGGGCCCGGCGCCGGTCGCCTTCGTGCAGCCGCCGGCGCCCCGGACGGTCGCCCCGGCGATCGTCGAGGCGCCGGTCCACCGCGACTACCACGCCGACCCGCTCCACATGCCCGTCACGGTCGACCCGACGACGCGGGTCGTGGTCATCGGCGAGGAGGAGGAGCGCGCGGACGACGAGGGCGACGACGCCCCGGTCGCCCGGGTGCGCGAGGGCGCCGACGTGCTCCGGATCCCGCCCGAGCGGCTCGACGAGGTCATCAGGGTGCTCGGCCGCGACGAGGGCCACCGCCGCTACTGGCTCGAGCTCGTCGACGGCCGCGTGGTCGACGTCGACCTCGAGACGCTGGAGGCCGTGCAGGCGGCCCTGCCGCTGCGGGCCACCTACTCGCGAGAGTGACCCGTGAGGGTCAGCGCGCGCCCCGTGTGCTCCACGCGCTGCGCCTACTGCCGCGGCGCGATCGCCGAGGCCGCGCTGACCTGCCCCGCCTGCGCGACGCTCGTCCATGACGCGTGCCAGCTCGAGCTGCCGGCGTGCCCGACGCTCGGGTGCGGCTCCCTGGCCCCCTGGGAGTGGACGCCGGCGCCGGGGAGGGAGCGGCGGCCCTGGCGCGCCGCGACGCTGCTCGCGGCCGCGCTCCCGATCGTGTTCCTGGCGACGAGCGTGACGTCCGCGCGCTCCGAGGCGCCCGGCACCACCGAGGCACCACCACGGCGCAGCGCCTGGGCGGTGCTCGGCCGCGGCGCCGAGCTCGGGACGTGGACGGAGGAGAAGGTGCCCGGTTACCACGTCAGCTACACGCGCCTGGGGCCGTGTAGCGGGGGCTGGGGCGCGCCGCAGGTCGTGCGCGCGGTCGACCGACGCTACCGCGTGCTCTGGGAGCTGGACGAGCTCGTGCGCCTCGAGGTGAAGTCGACCGACGACGCGACGCACCCTGTCCGCCCGGAGCGGCCGGCCGTCCCGCGCTTCACGCTCACGCCGGACCCGCCGGGTGAGCCCGCGACCGTGACGGTGCCGGCGGGGACGTTCGCGTGCACCTACCGCCGGGAGCCCGGCACGACGGACCTCGGCCTGCCGTGCACCGTCGAGACCTGGAGCGTGGCCTGGCTCCCCCTGCCCCTGAAGCGCGTCGTCACGTGGCACGAGCCCCGCGCGCCCGCGGAGTTCGTCAGCAGCGAGACGACCGTCCTCACCCGGATCGCGCCGGGCAGGGTCCGCGACGGGCTGTAGCGGCGTCGCTCAGTCGTCGTCGTCTTCCTCGCCCTCGTGAGACTCCGCCTCCTGCTCCTCCTGCGTCTCGAGCTGCGCCGCGAGGCGGTCGAAGCTCTCCCGCACGGTCTCGAAGTGCGGACGCCGGTCCCAGCTCGGGCCGGCGTGGAACAGGACCTGCTCCGCCGCGTCGATCAGGGCGGCCGCGAGGACGGGCGTCCCGTCGGAATGGCCCGCCGCGTCCGAGAAGGCGTCCGGGTCGTCCTCGGCGAGCGCCTCGAGGCGGGCGCAGAGCGCCTTCACCTGCGCGATCATCTGATCGACCTCGGCCGTGGGCCCGCTCGAGGCGCGCCGGGCCTCGCGGGCGACCGCGCCCATCCGCGCGTCGAGCAGCTCGAGCAGGCGGCGCTGCTCGTCGGGGGTCAGCTTGTCGCCGCGGTCGGCGCGCGCCTGCAGGTCCCGGAGCTCGTCCTCGTCCGCCATGGGTCACCTCGCCCCCACCTTACCGATCGACCCCGTCAACGTCGGGCGAGCGGCAGCGGCCGCGCCCCCGGCCGCAGGTGGACCGGGGAGGCGACCAGGCGGTCGAGCACGGGCGCGCCGTCGGGCCCGAGCCGCCCGAAGGTCAGGGTGCCCGTCGGGCAGGCGTGCACGCAGGCGCCGCAGCGCACGCACTGCGGGTCCTCGACGGGCTGGCCGCGGCTGGCGAAGTTCATCACGTCGACGCCCTGGTGGCACACCGACGTGCAGACGTTGCAGGAGATGCAGCGCGGCTTGTCGGCGAAGATCCGGAAGCGCGAGAAGCGGGCGTAGACGTGCATGAGCGCCGCGAGCGGGCAGGCGAAGCGGCACCAGACCCTCCCCGAGAGCCAGAAGTAGCAGCCGACGCCCAGGACCCCGGCCAGGCCCACGTCGACGAGCCACTTGTAGGCGAGCGGGTTCACGAAGCGGCCGCCCGCCGTGCCCTCGAACAGGAGCTCGAACCATCGCCCGGCCGCGGACCCCGGCGCGGCCCACGCGGCGAGGCGGAGCCCCAGGAGGACGAACGCCAGGGCGAGGAGCGCCTGGCCGACGAGGTTCAGGCGGTTCCAGCCCGGGCCGTGCGGCATCTTGCTCCGGTGCGCGTCGCCGAGCGTCTCGGCGAGGGCGCCGCACGAGCACAGCCAGCCGCAGTAGGCCCCCTTTCCCCAGCGCCGCACGAGGAGCGGGATGAGGACGAACGTCTGCGCGGAGCCGATCGCCAGCCAGGCCCAGGGGAAGGTCGGGAGCGACGGGTCGCAGACGTTGTAGAAGAAGAGCGGCCAGGCGAGCACGAGCCCGTAGGCCTTCCAGTAGGCGCGCGGGTGCCCCCACGCGGGCCAGTCGGCGTCGCTCGCCGTGTAGAGCGGGAACAGGTGGTCGGCGACGGCCCGCCCGGCGCCGTCGGCGAAGAGGCCGCGGTAGCCGAGGTTCGGCAGGACGAGCTCGGGCAGGAGGAACAGCGGCACGACCTGCACGGTCATCAGCGTGAGCGTCTGCCAGGTGACGTAGGGCGTGCGGCGCCGGCGGATCCGGCGCACGCCGAACACGACCACGACGAGCGAGTAGCAGAGCGTGTAGTAGAAGCCGGGCGAGCGCATGGACCAGGCCAGCGTGCCCAGGAGCGAGGCGCGGTCGTCGACGTCCACGCCGAGCGCCGCGAGGAGCCCGGGCGCCGTGTTCGGGAAGCGGTCCGGCGCCGCGGGGAAGAGCGGGCTGCCCGCCTGCTTCCACAGGTAGAGCGCCGCGCAGAGGAGCAGGAACGCCGCGAAGGCCGCGACCCGCCGCGGGCGCCACTCGCCGCGGATCGGGACGCCGGAGCGGCGGAAGAGGTCGAGCGGCGCGGCGCGCCCGAGCATCGTGAACACGGCCTCGACCTCGAGGACCTCCTCGCCCGCGGCCCCGTCGACCACGACGCGCCCCGGCTCGATCCGCCGCACCCGCGTGGACAGGCGCAGGGCCAGCCCGCCGGCGGCGGCCAGCGCCTCGAGCGCCTGGCGCAGCTCGGGCTTGGGCCGCACGAGCGCGGGCCCGCGGTGGCAGAGCGTCACCCGCGCGCCGGCCCGCGCCAGGGCGAGCGCCGCCTCGGCGGCGGCGTCGCCCCCGCCCACGACCAGGACCCGCCGCCCCGCGTGGTCGGCCGGGTCGTGGAGGCGGTTCGTGACGGAGTCCAGGTCCTCGCCCGGCACGCCGAGGCGGCGGAAGTCGCCGCTGCGGCCGATCGCAAGGACGACGCGCCGGGCGCGCGTGACCCGTCCGTCCGCGTGGTGGACGAGGAGCGCGCCAGGGGCCCGCTCGACGCGGTCGACGCGCGCCTCGACCACCTCGACGCCGGCGGCGGTCCGCTGCGCCTCGAGGTCCGCGAGCAGCGCCTCCTTCACCTCGCCCGCGGGCTGCAGGGCGCCCTCGGGGACGAGCTCGGGCGGGTAGGTGAAGATCGGCTTGCCGCGGGGGAAGTTCGCGATCGTCGCGAACGGCCGGGCCGCCTCGAGGACCACGCACGAGAGGCCGAGGCGGCGCGCCTCGAGCGCGCAGGCGATCCCGGACACCCCGCCGCCCACCACCGCCACGTCGACGAGCGCCCCGTCGACGAGCGCGGGCCCGCCGCCCGGTCCGCCCAGCTCGGCCGCGATCGCCTGCGCGGCGCGCGCGCCCGAGTCGGCCGCGAGCTTGAGGAGCGGCACGCCGGTCAGGTCGCCCGTGACGCGCAGGCCGGGCACGGCCGTCGTCCCGTCGTCGTGGACCTCGGGCAGCGGCTCGACCGTGCCCGCGGGCCAGCCGGTGTGCAGCCAGCGCGCGTAGCGCCGCAGGACCATGCGGGCGAGCGTACGGCCTCGGCGCGCGGCGCGCTATCGCGGGTGAAACCACCCGGCGATCGTGCGGCGCTCGCGGTGCTCGCGCAGGACGGTCACGCGGTGCCAGCGCCCCGGGCGCCGCACGTCGAACAGGTCGAGCGTGTTCCAGCCGGGCGCCCGCGCCTCGAGCGTGGGGCCGTCCTGCGCCGCCAGGAACTCCAGCCAGCCGCCGTCGGCCTCGGGCCACGGCGCGGGCGTGAGGCCGAGCACGTAGGCGACCGCGCGGCCGCGGCCGAAGTCGTCGTGCGCGTCGAGGTAGCCACCCTTCGTGAACAGCGCCGCCGCGCACGGCGGCCCCTCGGGCGGCGGCGCCAGGGCGAGCCCGGTGACCTCCTCGGCCCACGCGAGGAGGTCGGTCTGCGCCCAGCGCCCGAGCCGACACAGGACGTGCTCGCAGGCGGGCTCGGGGGCACCTGTCCACTTCCAGTACTGGAACCTGATCGGCGGCGCGTCGGGCAGCGTGAGCGCGTGCGGCTCGCGCCGGACCGCCTCGAGCAGCGCGAGGGCCGCGTCGTCCTCGAGCGCCGGCGCGACGCGCAGGGCCTCGCCCGTGGCCCACGCCGCGCGCAGGGCCCGGACGCGCTCCGGACGGCGCAGGTCGGCGGCTAGCACGCCGCCTCCGGGGACGACGGCAGCCACCCGCTCACGGTGAGCCGCTCGACGTGCTCGACGAGCAGCGGGACGCGGTGCCAGCGCACGACCGGCCGCACGTCGTAGAGGTCGAGCGTGTCGAAGCCGGGCGGGCGGCGCTCGAGGACGGCCTCCCGGTCGTCGGCCAGGAACTCGAGGTGGCCGCCGGCCTCGGCCGGCCATGACGCCCGCGTGAGGCCGAGGACGAACGCCACCGCCCGGTCGAGGCCGTGGTCCTCGTGCGCGTCGAGGTAGGAGCCCTTGCGGTAGAGGCACACCGGCAGGCAGGCCTCGACGGGCCCGCGCACCGGCCGCCCCGTGATCGCCGAAGCCAGGGCCGGCAGGTCCTCGAGCACGAACCGGCCCAGCAGGTCGAGCGGCGGCGGCAGCGCGCCCGGCCCCTCCGGTGGGGGCACGATCACGCAGCGCCAGAAGAAGCAGCGCACGTGCGCGTCCTGCACGTGATGCGCGCTGAACGGCAGCGAGAGCAGCAGGCCCGGCAGCGCGTCGGCCAGACCCGGCGCAAGCACGTCGGACACGCGCACGCTGCCGCCCGCCGCGCGGTATTCGGCGGCGAGCGCGACGAGCGCGGCCGGATCACGCAGGCGGGGGTGGAGGGACGGCGCGGTCACGAGCGGTTCCGATCGCACGGGTCCGGCGGAGCCTATCAGCGATCACGGCCCGGCGGGGGAGGTCGACCCTGGGTCGATCGCCACCCAGGCGGCCCAACGAGTTCGGGCGGCTGCCATGTTTCTCAAAGTTCATTTGCAAGACCCCCGGGTGGCTTGCAGACTCTCCCCCCTTACCAGGGGGGACCATGAACAAGGGACACTGGACGAGCATCGCCCTCGTCCTCGCGGCCGCGCTGGTCGTCTCCGGCTGCGGAGGAAAGTCCGGGCGCGGCTTCTTCGGCGGCCCCTCTCGCACGGTCTCGGGCCCGGTGGTGGCAGGGGTCGTCGCCAACGCGACCGTCCGGGTCTACCAGATCAACCCGGACCGCACCCTCGCGCTGCTGAGCGAGGGGACGACCAGCGCGACCGGCGTCTACCAGCTCGAGCCCGCGGGCGACGGCCCGTTCCTGATCGTCGCCAGCGGCGGGACGTTCAAGGACGAGGCCACCGGGCAGACGCGCGCGCTCGCCAGCCCGCCGCTGCTCACCTCGCTCGACTCGCCGCGCGCGGGCACGATCACCGCGATCGTGGGCTCCGGCGGCGCGAGCAGCGGAGCCGTCCCGGTCACCCTCACCCCCCTGAGCACGTTCGCGGCCGAGCGCGCGGTCGCGGCGTCCGCCAGCGACCCGAGCGCCCTGACGGAGTCGGCCGTCTCGCAGACGAACATGCTGATCGCCCAGGAGTTCGGCCTCTCGGGCGACCCCCGGACGATCACGCCGCTCGACCTCACCGACCCGGCCCAGGCCTCGGCGATCGCCAGCAGCCCGGGCTCCGACGCCGCCAAGCTGGGCGCCGTGCTCGCCGGCCTCTCGCAGGCCGCCAAGGACCTCGGCCTCTCCGACCCCATGGCGCTGGTCGACGCGCTGGCCGCCGACTTCAGCGACGGCGTCTTCAACGGCCAGGCCGGCGGGCAGACGATCACCGTCTCCGGCGGCGCGACGCTCTCGCCCACGGCCGCGACGTCGGACCTCGCCGGCTCGACCCAGGCCTTCCTCGACGACCCCACCGTCAACACGTCGGGCACGACCTCGACCTCGTTCTCGCAGCTCCTCGACGACGTCCAGACCCAGCAGGTCGCGCCGGCAGGCGTCAACAAGGCGCCCAGCTTCTCGCCGATCGCGGACCAGCCCGGCATCATCGTGGGCTCGGGCCAGCAGTCGGTCGCGATCACGAACGTCAACCCCGGCGCCGACGAGTCGACGCAGGTCGTGACCGTCACCGCCACCTCGACCGGCACCGGCACGATCGCCGGCCTCTCCGTCACCGGGACCGGCGCGACCCGGACGCTCACCTACCAGCCGACCGGCGTCGGCTCGGTGACGGTCACCGTCCGCGCGCAGGACGACGGCGGCACCGCCAACGGCGGCGTCGACACGGCCACGAGGACCTTCACGATCACGATCGTCCCGGCGCCGGCCCCGTCGCTGCGCATGGTCACCCAGCCCGGCAACGCCATCGCCGGCGCGACGTTCACCGCGGAGGTCGAGTACCTCGACCCGATCACCGGCCAGCGGGACGCGACCTTCGTCGGCCAGGTCACGGTGGCGCTCGCGAGCAACCCGGGCGGCGCCACGCTCTCCGGCACCCTCACCGTCCCGGCCGTCGCCGGCGTTGCCACCTTCGCCGACCTGAGCCTCGAGCGCCCTGGCGCCGGCTACACGCTCACGGCGACGTCGTCGGGCGCGACGGCGGTCACGACCGCCGGGTTCGACATCGCCCCCGGGCCCGCGGTGGCGCTGGCGTTCTTCACCCCGCCGACCGACGTCGTCGCCGGCGCCCCGATCAGCCCGGCGTTCCTGGTCGAGCTGCGCGACGTCCTCGGCAACCGGGCCACGACGTCGGCCGCCTCGGTCACGATCGCGCTCGGCGCCAACCCCGGCGGGGCGACCCCGAGCGGCACGCTCACGCGCCCCACCCTCGGCGGACTGGCGACCTTCGACGACGTGACGCTCGACCGCGTGGGCGCAGGCTACACCTTCGTGGCCGGCGCGGCCGGGCTCCCGAACGCGACCAGCGCGGCCTTCGACGTCACCCCCGCGGCGCCGGCGCAGCTCGCGTTCGTCGTGCAACCGACGAGCGCCACGGCCGGCGCGACGATCGCGCCGGCGATCGAGGTCGAGGTCCTGGACGCGCTGGGCAACCGGGTCACCGGCGCCGCGACGCCGGTGACGATCGCCCTCGCCGCCAACCCGGCCGGCGGCGTGCTCGCCGGCACGCTCACGCGTCCCCCCGTCAACGGCGTGGCGACGTTCGACGACCTGTCGCTCGAGCGCGCGGGCGCCGGCTACCAGCTCGGGGTCAGCGCGGCCGGCGTGACGGGCGCGACGAGCGCCCCGTTCACGATCAGCCCGGCGGCGGCCAGCCAGCTGGCGTTCACGGCGCAGCCGCAGAACGGGCGCGCGGGCGAGCCGCTCGCGCCGCCGGTCGTCGTGGCGATCCAGGACGCCTTCGGCAACCTCGTCGCGAGCGGCGCCACGATCGACGTGGCCCTCGGCGCCAACCCGGGCGGGGCCTCGCTCGGCGGCGACACGAGCCTCGCCGCCGTGAACGGCCTGGCCACGTTCGGCGACCTGACCCTCGACGAGCTCGGGGTGGGCTACACGCTCGTGGCCAGCTCCACCGGCCTCACCGACGCGACGAGCGGCGCGTTCTCGATCACGGACCAGCGCCTGGTGTTCACGGTCCAGCCGTCGACCGTCGTCGCCGGCGAGGCGATCACGCCGGCGATCGTGGTCGAGGTCCAGGACGGCGTCGGGGCCGTCGTGCCCGTGAACGACCCGATCACGCTCGCCCTCGCGAACGACCCCGGCGGGGCCACGCTCGGCGGCACGCTCGTGGTCAACGCCGTCAACGGCGTGGCGACCTTCCCGGGCATCACCCTCGACAAGACCGGCGTCGGCTACACGCTGGCCGCGACCGCCCCCGACAGCGCGGCGGGGCTGAGCAGCGCCTTCGACGTCACGCCGGGCGCCCCCGCCCGGCTGGCGATCGGCGTCCAGCCGAGCGCCGTGCAGGCCGGCCAGCCGATCGCCCCGGCCGTCACGGTCCAGGTCCTCGACGCCAACGACAACCTCGTCACCGGCGCGGGCGACGTGGTCTCGTTCGCGATCGCCTCCGGCCCCGGCGGCGCGGCGCTCACGGGCACCACCGCCGAGGCGGCGACCGGCGGCGTGGCGACGTTCGCCGACCTGCGCCTGGACCTCGCGGGGACCTACACGCTCGAGGCGAGCGCCACCGGCCTCACGGCCGCGACCACCCAGCCGTTCGGGGTCTCGCCGGGCGCGCCGGACCGCCTCGTGGTCGTCGTCGGACCGAGCGACGTGGCCGCGGGCGCCTCGATCACCCCGGCCGTGGTGATCGCCGTCTACGACGCGCACGGCAACGTCGTCCCGGCGGCGACGGACGACGTGACCGTGGCCCTCCAGGACAACCCGGGCGGCTCGACGCTCCTCGGGACGCTCACGGTCCCGGCGGTGAACGGCCTGGCGAGCTTCCCCGACCTGAGCCTCGACAGGGTGGGTCAGGGCTACACCCTCTCGGCGACCGCCCCGACGCTCACCGGGGCGACGACGGGCGCGTTCGACGTGACGCCCGGCGCGCCCGCCCAGCTCTCGGTCACGGTCCAGCCGAGCGACGTGACCGCGGGCGAGGCGATCACCCCGGCGGTGCAGGTCTCCGTCCTCGACGCGCAGGGCAACCTCGTGCCGACGGCCACGCCGTCGATCACCGCCGCGCTCGACGCCAACCCCGGCGCGGCCACCCTCGGCGGCATGACGACCGTGAGCGCGGCCGCCGGCGTGGCCACCTTCGCCGATCTGACGCTCGACCGGGCGGCCGCCGGTTACACGCTCAGGTTCACGTCGACGGGGCTGAGCGACGGCCTCAGCGGGACGTTCCAGGTGACGCCGGCGGCGCCGGCGCAGCTGGCCGTCACGGTCCAGCCGAGCGCGACGACGGCGGGCGAGGCGATCGTGCCGGCGATCGAGGTCACGACGCTGGACGCGTTCGGCAACGTCGCCCCGGTCGACGGCGTGCTCGTGGCGCTGGCGATCGCCACGAACCCTGGCGGCGCCACGCTCACGGGGCCCACGGAGACCACGACGGCCGGCGTGGCCGTCTTCGCGGCGACGAGCCTCGAGAAGGCCGGCGTCGGCTACACCCTCGAGGCGACGGCCCCCGGCCTCACCGCCGCCACGACCGACCCGTTCGACATCGCGCCGGCCGCGCCGGCGGCGCTCGTGGTCAAGGTCGAGCCGAGCGACGTCCCGGCCGGCTCGGCGATCAGCCCGGCGGTCGTGTTCGGCGTCCTCGACGCCTTCGGCAACGACGTGACCACCGCCACCGACACGGTCACCGTGGCGCTCGGCATGAACCCGGGCGGGGCAGCCCTCACCGGCGACACGGAGGAGGACGCGGCGGCGGGCCTGGCCACGTTCGCCGACCTGCGCCTCGACGTCACGGGGACCGGCTACACGCTCGTCGGCAGCGCGCCCGGCCTGACCTCCGCCGAGACGGCGGGCTTCGACGTCACGCCGGCGGCGCCCGACCGGCTGCAGCTCTTCACCGGGCCGGCGACCCAGGCGGCGGGTGACACCTTCCCGCCGATCGAGGTGCGGGTGCTCGACGGCCTCGGCAACCTCGTGAGCACGGCCAACCACCCGATCACGGTCAGCCTGTCGACGAACCCGCCGGGCGCCACGCTGCTCGGCACGCTCACGGTGCCCGCGGTGAACGGGGTGGCCAGCTTCGACGACCTGCGCATCGACCGCGCCGCGGCCGGCTACGTGCTCGAGGCGGAGACGGCGGGCCTGACGGCCGCCCAGAGCGCGCCGTTCGACATCACGCCCGCGGCCCCCGCCGAGGTGGTCTTCGCGGTCCAGCCGGCGAGCGCGGAGGCCGGCGCGCCGGTGACGCCGACGGTCCGCATCCAGGACGCCTTCGGCAACACCTGCGACGTGACCTTCGGCGCGACGCTCACGATCGCGAACAATCCGGGCGCCGCGACCCTCCTGGGCACGCCGACCGACTCGGGCGCCGCGGGCGTGCTCGCCTTCTCGGTCGGCCTCGACAAGGCGGGCGTCGGCTACACGCTCTTCGTCGAGGCCACGGTCGGCGCGGCGACGTTCAACGCGACCTCGGACGCGTTCGACATCACCCCCGCCGCCCCCGACCACCTCGAGTTCGCGGTCGAGCCGAGCGACGTGGTCGCCGGCGCCGCGATCAGCCCCGCCGTCCAGGTGCGGATCCTGGACGCCTTCGACAACGCGGTCGACGCCGGCACGGTCGACCTCGCGCTCGACAGCAACCCGGGCCCCGGCGTCCTCGGCGGCACCCTCAGCCAGCCCGTCGTCGGGGGCGTGGCCACCTTCGCGGACCTGGTCCTCGAGGCCGCCGCCGCGGGCTACACGCTCCGCGCGACGACGGCCGCGGTGGGCGACCCGGCGATCAGCGCGACGTTCACGGTCCTCCCCGGCCCGGCCGCCCAGCTCTCCGTCACCCCGGCCGCGCCCGCGGCGGCGCCCGTGGGCGCCGCGCTGCAGACGCTCGTCGTCGGCCTCCACGACGCCTTCGGCAACCTCGTCCCGAGCGACGGGGTCGCCGTCGAGGCGGCGATCTCGACCAACCCGGCCGGCGGCGTCCTCGGCGGCACGACCACCCGGCCGACGGCGGGCGGGCTGGCGGTCTTCGACGACCTCACGATCGACCAGGAGGGCGTCGGCTACGCGCTGACGTTCAGCAGCGGCGCGCTCACGGACGTGACCACGGGGTCCTTCGACATCCTCGGCCGCCAGCTCGTGTTCCTCGTCCAGCCGGTCGACACCGCCGCCGGGACGATCCTCACGCCCGCGATCGAGGTGCAGCTCCAGGACGCCCTCGGCAACCCGATCCTCTCCACCGACGACGTGACGATCGCGCTGGTCGGCGGCGGCGCGCTCCTCGGCACGACGACCGTGAGCGCGTCGAACGGCGTCGCGGTGTTCGACGACCTGCAGGTCCTCACGGCCGCCCAGGGGCACCAGCTCCAGGCGACGTCGCCCGGCGTGCTCGTCCCGGCGACGAGCGACCCGTTCGACGTCACGCCTGGCCCGGCGGCGGCGCTGAGCTTCACGACCTCGCCCGGCGCGACCGCCGTGAACGCCCCCCTCGCCCCGCCGCCCGCGGTCGCCGTGCGCGACACGTTCGGTAACGTCGTCGCCTCGGCCACCGACGACGTGACCCTCACGATCGACGCCGGCCCGGGGCAGCTCGTCGGCCTGACGACGCGGGCGGCCGTCGACGGCGTGGCGACGTTCCCCGGCCTGGCCATCGACCAGATCTCGCCGAACTACGTCCTCCGCGCCGCCGCGACGGGCCTGGCCGACGCGCTCAGCCAGCCGTTCGACGTCACGCCGCCCGCCCCCGTGATCGGCGACCTCTTCCCGGCCTCCGGCGCGCTGTCGGGCCGCACGCCCACGGGCGCGCCGATCGTCGTGCGGATCGAGGCGACGAACCTCGCCATGCCGGTCAACGTGGAGATCGACGGGGCGAGCCTCGCCAACGCGACGCTCGTCGACGGCGACACGGCGGTCGTGGGAGAGCTCCCGCCCGGCCTGCGCCTGGGGCCGGTGGACGTCGTCGTCCGCGTGGCCGGGGGCCTCCCCGGGACGAAGGTCGGCGGCTTCACCTACACCGGCGCCTGGGCGCCCGTGAACAGCGGCCTCGCGGGCGGCCACGTGTTCAGGATCGTCCCGCACCCGAGCGCGCCGCTCGTCGCCCTCGCCAGCAACAACGAGGGCCTCTACCGCACGGACGACGGCGGCCAGACGTTCACGCTGCTCCGCCCCGGCTTCGTCGAGGCCGCCGCCTTCGCGGCGTCGGCGCCGGACGTCATCTACATCGCCGACAACGGCGGGGTGCGCCGCAGCCAGGACGGCGGGCTCACGTTCGCGCCGCTCGCGGGGATCCCGGGCAACCCGCAGGTCGCGGTCCTGGTCGTGCACCCGACCGACCCCGACCTCGTCTACGCCGGCACCGGCAACCTCTTCCCGGGCACGGGCGTGTGGAAGACCGCCGACGCGGGCCAGTCCTGGAGCCAGGCGAGCGCGGGCCTGCCGGCGGACGCCACGGTCCGCGCCCTGGCGATCGACCCCTCGAACCCGCAGGTGCTCTACGCCGGGCACACGACCTCGCAGGTCGGCATGCCGACGACCGGGCAGGGCGTCTACAAGAGCACGGACGGCGCCCAGACCTGGGCCCGCGTGGGCCCGGGCGTCGGCCCTGACGAGCTGGTCGACCTCGTCGTCGACCCGACGGACCCGCAGGTGGTCTACGCCGCGTCCTACGGCGAGGGCGCGTTCAAGAGCACGGACGGGGGAACGACGTTCGCCCCGATCAACGCGGGCCTGGGGGCCTCGCTCGAGGTCGACGGGCTGGCGCTCGACCCGGCCGCGCCGGGGCGGCTCTACGTCGTCATGAGGGAGGGCGCGTTCAAGAGCACGGACGGCGGCGCCACGTGGGCCGCGAGCTCGACCGGCTTCGGCGACCCGAGCAACGGGCTCGGCACGACGCCCAGCCCGACCGACGTGGCCGTGAGCGCGGACGGGGGGCGCGTCTACGCGGGCAGCTTCGGCCAGGGCCTGTTCGTGTCCTCCGACCAGGCCGCGGCCTGGGGGCAGGTCCTGGTCCCCTTCGACGGCCTGGGCGTGACGAGCGTCGTCCACCACCCGACCGACCCGTCGACCGTGTTCGTGGGGACGAACGGCCGCGGCGTCCTCCGCACGACCGACGGCGGGTTCTCGTGGCAGCCGCGGAACACGGGGCTGGCCGACCTGTACCTGTACGGGATGCGGTCGCTCGCGATGGACCGGTCGAACCCGGCCGTGCTCTATGCCGGGACGGAGCGCGGCGGCCTGTTCAAGACCACGGACGCGGGGGGCAGCTGGACGCAGGTCGGCGCCCCCCCGATCCCGGCCGACGCCGAGTTCAACACCGTGGCGACGGGTCCCGGCGGCGTGGTGTTCGCCGCCGTCGACGACCGCGTCTTCCGCTCGACCGACGCCGGCGCGACGTGGACCGAGGTCACGGCGGGGCTGCCGTCGTCCAGCGTGAGCGCGATCGTGGTGGCGCACGACGACCCGAGCACGGTCTACGTCGCCTTCGGGCCCTTCGGCGGGGCGGGCGTGCACAGGTCGACCAACGGCGGCGCGTCGTGGTCCTCGCTCGCGACCGGCCCGCTGGCGCCCAACGCCTCGGTGACCGACCTCTCCATGCATCCGGGCAACGCGCAGGTCCTGGTCGTCACGCAGAGCGGCGGCCTCCCGCTGCGGACGACCGACGGCGGCGCCACCTGGACGGAGCTGACGTCGTTCCCCGCGGGCCCCGGCGCGGCCGCGGTGGCGCTCGGCTTCGGGCAGCGGCTCTACGTGGCGTCGAACCAGCCGGGCGTGCTCCTCTCGACGGACGGCGGCGTGACCTGGTCGAACCAGCCGGGCGGCCTCCCCTACGGGGCGCGGACGCTGGCCGTCTCGCCGGCGAACCCGGAGGTGGTCTACGCCGGCTTCGGCGGCTTCGGCGGCCGCGGCGTGTGGAAGACGGCGTCGGGCGGCGCGGACGTGCCCGTGGTCGGCCTCATCGGGATCTCGCCCCCGTCCGGCCCCGAGAGCTCCGGCGGCTTCACCGTGACGATCACGGGCTTCGGGTTCGTGCCTGGCGCCACGAGCGTGCTGATCAACGGCGTGCCGCTGGACAACGTCGTGGTCGTCAACGGCGGGACGATCACGGCGGAGATCCCGGCGGGCGGCTTCCCCACCGGGAGCTACACGCTGACGGTCACGGGCCCCAACGGCGTGGCCACGCTGCCGGGCGCGTTCACGTCGGGCGGGCCGGTGTTCCAGAACGTCCACCCGGCCGCCGCCCCGGTGAGCGGCCAGGTCGGCCCCTTCCAGCAGGTGCAGGTGCGCGTGCAGGCCAGCGGCCTCGTGCCGCCGGTGACGGTGCGAATCGGCGGCCGGCCGCTCTTCAACCCGACCCTGATCGACGGCGGCACGGCCGTGTCCGGGCATCTGCCGGCAGGCGCCGCCCCCGGGCCGGTGGACGTGGCGATCACGAGCAACGGCGTGACGCAGGTCACGCCCGGGGCGTTCACCTACCTGGGCTCGTGGCGCAAGGCAGGCGTCGGCCTGGAGGGCGGGCACGTGATCGGCGTCGCGGCGCACCCGACTGACCCGCTCTTCGCGCTGGCCGCCAACAACCAGGGCCTGTACCGCACGACCGACGGCGGGGCGACGTTCTCCTTCCTGCCCGGACTGCCGGGCGGCGTGGCCGCGGTCGTCTTCCACCCGACCGACCCCGACGGGCTGTTCGTCCTCGCGGGCGGGTCGCAGCTGTGGGCGAGCCAGGACCGGGGAGCGACCTGGACCCAGCGCGGGCAGGTGGGCGTGGGGATCTTCGCCGGCTCCCTCGCGGTCGACCCGACGGACGCAGACGTCCTCTACGCGGGCACGGGCGGCTCCCAGCCCGGCGTCGGCGTGTTCAAGAGCGGGGACGGCGGCGCGACCTGGAACCCCGCGAGCAGCGGCTTGCCGGCGGACGCCACCGTGCGAGCGCTGGCGGTCGACCCCACCAACCCGCAGGTGGTCTACGCCGTCCACGGGACCTCGGGGATCGGGGCGCCGACGACGGGCCAGGGGATCTACAAGTCGATCGACGGCGGGGGGACCTGGACGCAGGTGCGTAGCGGGCCCGACGAGGTCGGCGTGCTCGTCCTGGACCCGACGAACGCCCAGGTGGTCTACGCGGCCGCGTACGGCGACGGCGTGCTGAAGAGCACGAACGGCGGCTCGACCTGGAGCTTCGTCAACACGGGCCTGGGCGCCTCGCTCGAGGTCGAGGGCTTCGCGCTCGACCCGAGCGCGCCGCAGACGCTCTACGCGGTGATGTCCGAGGGCGCGTTCAAGACCACGAACGGCGGCGCGAGCTGGGCCCCGGTGAACGCCGGGTTCACCGAGCCGAGCACCGGCCTCGGCGTCCCCTTGTCGGGCGGCATCTCGCTGGCGGTCGGGAGCGACGGGGCGCGCGTCTACGCCGGCACGTGGGGCCACGCCCTGTTCCGCTCGGCGAACGCGGCGGCGAGCTGGACGCAGGTCCTGGCGCCGTTCGACGGCCTCGGCGTGGGCACGATCCTCCACCACCCGACGGTGAACGGGACGGTCTTCGCCGGGACCTACGGCCGCGGCGTGCTCAGGAGCACCGACGGCGGGCAGACCTGGCACCCGCGCAACGGCGGCCTCGGCGACCTGTTCCTGTGGGGCTTCGGCGCGCTCGCCATGGACCCGACGAGCACGGACGTCCTCTACGCCGCCACCGAGGGCGGCATCTTCAAGTCGACGAACGCCGGCCTGACCTGGACCGACGTGACGAGCGCGCCGCTCCCGCCGGACGAGGAGGTGGACGCGGTGGCGGCCGGCCCGGCCGGGACGGTGTGGGCGATGAGCGACGCCCGGCTCTTCCGCTCGGCCGACGGGGGCGCGACCTGGGCGGACGTCACCGGCACCCTCCCGCCGCTGTTCCTGCCGATCATCCGCCCGCATCCGACCGACACCTCGACGGCCTGGCTCACGCCCGGTTTCGGGGTGTTCAAGACCACGGACGGCGGGCAGACGTGGACGAGCCTCGCCTCCGGGCCGCTGCCGCCGAACGCGAACGTCACGGGGCTCGTGGTGGCGCCGGGCGACCCGAGCGTCCTCTACGTGACCACGCAGTTCCATACGAAGCCGCTGAAGAGCCTCGACGGCGGCGCCTCGTGGCTCGAGCTCTCGAGCTGGCCGCTCTCCCCCGGCGCGACCGCCCTGGCGATCGACCCGCAGGACCCGGACCACGTCGTCGTGGGGAAGGACCAGGACGTGCACCGCACGCGCGACGGAGGCGCCACCTGGACCGTCTCCCCCAACGCGGGGCTCCCGGCCGGACCGACGACCGTCTACGCGCTCGCCGTGAGCCCGTTCGACCCGGAGCGCCTCTACGTCGGCTTCGGCAACTTCGGCGGGCGGGGGGTCTACCTCACGGACGACGGCGGCGCGCCGCTGCCGCCGCTCGTGAGCGTCGCGAGCGTGTCGCCCACGAGCGACCCGCAGGCGATCGGGAACGTGGCGATCGTGCTCCAGGGGTCGGGCTTCGTCCCGGGCGCGCTGGTGACGCTCGGCGGCAACGTGCTGCCGACCCTGTTCCTCTCGCCGACCCAGCTCGTGGTCGAGACGCCGCCGTCGCTGCCGGCCGGCGTCTACGAGCTCCGCCTCAGCTCGCCGAACCTCCCCGGCGGGAGCGTGGTGCTCGCCCAGTTCGTGATCGGCTTCGAGCTGCAGGCGATCAGCCCGGCGGTGGGTCGGACGAGCGGCCGCAACCCGGACAACTCGCCCACGCGGATCGCGCTCACGGGGCAGGGCTTCCAGGGACCGCCGATCGACGTGCGGATCGCCGGCGTCAGCCTGGCGAACGTCAACCAGCAGGGGCCGGACCTCGTCACGGCCGACCTCGTGCCCCTCCCGCCGGGGCTGCACGACGTGGAGCTCGTCACGGCGCTGGGGACGATCGTCCGGCCGGGCGCCTTCCTCGTGGAGGACGCGTACGTCGTCGACCACGCGAACATGTTCGGCGGCAGCGCGCGGATCGTGACGCACCCGACGGACGCGCTGGTCGCCTACGCGGTGGCCAACGGGGGGGTCTTCCGCACCACCGACGGCGGGCTCTCCTGGACGCGGCTCCCCGCGCCGGGCGGGCTCAGCGGCCTGGCGCTCGACCCGCAGGACCCGCAGCGGCTCTACGTGACGAGCCCGGGGGCGGGGAACCAGGTGTTCAGGTCGACCGACGGCGGGCAGACCTGGTCTCCGAGCACCACGGGCGCCAGCGGGCCCGTCGGCGCCCCGCGGGTGCACCCGACCGACGGGCAGATCGTCCTGGTCGGCTCGGGCGGCTTCGTGCCGGGCGACGGTGTGTTCCGCTCGACCGACGGCGGCGCCACGTGGGCGCAGGCCAGCGGCCTGCCGGCCGGGGCGACCGTGCCCGCGATCGCCTTCGACCCGAGCAGCCCCGGCGTCGTCTACGCGGCCGACGCGACGCCGGAGGTCGGCGGCGCCACCGGCACCGGGCTCTACCGGTCGACGGACGGCGGCGCGACCTGGACGCACCTCGCGAGCACGAGCGGCTTCACGACGATCATGGACGTCGTCGTGGACCCGACGGGCGTCGTCTACGTGGGCGGCCGTGACGGCCTGGGCGTGCAGCGGAGCGCCGACGGCGGCGCGAGCTTCACGCCCATGCACACGGGTCTCACCGACCTGGAGGTCAACGCGCTGGCGCTCGACCCGAGCGCGCCGCTGACCCTCTACGCCGGCACCGACGCGGGCGGCGAGCTGTTCCGCACGACCGACGGCGGCGCGACCTGGAGCCAGCGCGCGATCGACGACCCGTCGACCGGCACCACGACCGAGGAGTTCGCGGTGAGCGTGGCCGTCGGCGCCGGCGGCGGCCAGGTCTACTTCGGCGCGTTCACCGGCCTCTACGGCAGCGCCGACGGCGGGGCGACGTTCGCGCTGCGCCAGCACGGGATCACGTCGGTGAGCGTCGCCGCGGTCGTCGCGCACCCGACGGCGCCGGGCACCTTCTACGCGGGCACGCGCAACGGGGTGTGGCGGACGACGGACGGCGGCCAGACCTGGGCCCGCCGCAACGGGGGCCTGCCGCGGCTCGAGATCTTCGAGGCTCACGCGCTCGTGCTCGACCGGCTGAATCCGGACACGCTCTACCTGGCGCTCGAGGACGCCGGGGTGTGGAGGTCGACCGACGCGGGCCTCACCTGGAGCGACGTCACCGCCCCCGCGCTCGTCGGGCGCGAGGTGGTCGCCGTCGGGCACGGCGGGCCCGGCGTCGTCTACGCGTCGAGCCACGACGGCGCGATCGTCCGCACGACCGACGGCGGCGCGACGTGGAGCGCCGCGCTGGACGGCCCGGTGACCGGTGAGCCGGTGTTCTGCCTCGCGGTCCACCCGACCGACCCGAACACGGTCTACGCCGGCCTGGACGACGGTCACGGGCTGTGGAAGTCGACCGATGGCGGCGCGACGTGGTCCGACCTCTCGGGTGGATCGCTGCCGGCGGGGGTCTCGGTCATGGGGCTCGCGATCGTGCCGACCGCGGCGGACACCGTGTTCGTCACCACGGACGGCGAGGGGGCGTTCCGCACCACCGACGGCGGCGCGAGCTGGACGAAGCTGCCGCTCGCCACGGACTTCACCCGCGACGTCGCGGTCGATGGGAGCGTCGTCGTCGTGAGCCACTGGGGCGGGATCCAGGTCTCGACCGACGGCGGGGCGACGTTCTCGGCGCCGGAGTCGCCGGCCTTCTCGAGCGGTCCGCAGAGCGTGGCCTTCCAGGCCGCGAGCGGCGCCCTCGTGGGCGGCCAGGGCTTCCTGACCGGGGTCGTGCGCGGGAACATCGCGCCCGCGCCGCCGATCCTCGCCGTGTTCACCGTGAGCCCATCGGGATATCCCGCGGACACGGGCGGCGAGCTCACGATCACGGGCGTGGGCTTCTTCCCCGGCGGGCCCATCTGGGTGGACGTCGGCGGGGAGGTCATCAATCAGGTGACGGTGGACTCCCCCACCCAGATCCGGGTGACGGTCCCTCCCGGCGCCCTGCCGCCCGGGTTCTTCAACGTGACCCTCTCGCATCCGAACGCGCCGCTTGGCAACCTGACGATCCAGAACGCCTACGAGGCGACGGCGCCTTAGAGCTGGGAGGTCCGGGTGCGCTTCGACCGCTTGCCCGTCCGTCGCGTGCGCCGGATCGCGATCGGGGTCCCGCTCGCGCTGGCCTGCGCCGTCCCCTGCGGATGGCTGCTCGTGGCCGGCGACGAGGTCCCCGCGCCCCGTCCGCCGGTCCGGGGGGCGCCCGGTCCGGCGGCGGAGGCGCCGGCGGATGCCGTTCACCTCACCCCTGCCCGGGCGGCGGTGGGCGAGGGGGCGGGGCGGCCGGTCGCGCCGAAGCCCGTCGAGGTCCGTGACCCCTGGGCGAGCGACGAGGTCGAGGCGCTCACGCGCGAGCTCCTCCCCCTCGACCGCCTCGCCGCGCAGGCCGCGCTCGTCCAGCGCTTCGCGACGACGACCGACCCCCGCGCCCGCGCCGTCCTGCACCAGGTCGACGACCGGCTGGCGCTGAACGCGTGGGCCCGCCACCAGGGCCGCGCGGCCGACCCGGCCGACGCGCAGCGGCCCACCGAGGTCGTTCACGCCCTCGACCCCCAGGCGCTCCAGGCCCGCGCGCACCGTGCCCGCGCGGCGCGGCGGCGTCAGGCGGCCGCGGCTCGCTGAGGTCGTAGGGTCACCCGAGCGCCAGGCCCACCAGCCCGGCCAGCAGCAGGTAGACGGTCATCGGCACGGCCGTCCGCCGGAGCACGGCGCCCTCCTGGCCGAGGATCCCGGCCACGGCGCAGGCGGCCACGACGTTGTGGACGCACACCATGTTGCCCGCCGCCGCGCCCGCGCTCTGCAGGGCCAGGACGCTCGTGAGCGACCAGCCCGCCTCGGCGGCCGCCCGCGCCTGGACGAGCGCGAACAGGAGGTTGCTGAAGGTGGCGCTCCCGGCGACGAACGCGCCCAGCGCGCCCACCCACGGCGCGGCGAGCGGCCAGACCGCGCCGAGCGCCAGGACGAGGCCGTCGGCCAGCACGCGCGGCATGGCCGGGAGGTCGGCGGCGTTGACGCCCGAGTGGACGAAGACGCGCACCGTGGCGATCGCCGCCAGCAGCGCGAGCGCCGTGCGGCCGGTGACGGCGCCCGCCTCGCGCGCGGCCGCGGACAGGCCCGCGCGCCCGACGCCGAGGAGCGGCGCGCTGACCAGGGCGGCGAGGACGAACGCGGCGCCGGGCGAGTGCAGCGGCTGCAGGCGCGCGGCGATCCCGGTGCCCAGGAGGTCGTCGGGGCCGAAGCCCACCGCCGCGACCCAGGCGGCCAGCGGGAGCCCGCGCGCGCGGGTGAGCACGAGCACCGCCAGGAGGAGCGCGTACGGGAGGAGCGCGCGGACGACGCCGGGGGCGGCCTCGGTCGCGGCGGAGGTGACGGGCGGGGCGAAGTCGGCCGGCGCCCACGTCCCGCGCGGTCCGAGGCCCTGGCGCAGGAGGGCGGCGGCCGTCGCGAGGCCGGCGAGGGGGCCGACGAGGCTGGGGAGCTCGGGGCCGAGCCACCTGACCGTGAGCCACGCCGCGCCGGCCTGGGCCGCGCCCACGGCGATGGCGAACGGGGCCGCCTGCACCGCGGCGCGCCAGGCGCCGAGGCCGGTGAGCGCCAGGAGGAGCAGCGCCGGCATGAGGGCGCCGAGCAGCAGGTCGTAGGTGGCGACCCGCAGGGCGATCCCCTCGACCGACGGGACGAGCGCAGGGTCGACCCCGGCGGCCGCCGCGCCGGAGAGCCCCTGCGTCATCCCGACGAGCATGGGCGTGCCCACGGCGCCGAACGACACGGCCGTGCTGTCGCCCACGAGGGCCACGACCACGGCCGTGACCGGGGGGAAGCCCAGGCCCATGAGCAGGGGGGCCGTGATGGCGGCGGGCGTGCCGAAGCCCGCCGCGCCCTCGAGGAACGAGCCCAGCACCCAGCCCACGACCACGGCCTGCGCCCTCCGGTCGGGCGACAGGCCGGCGAACAGGCGCTGGAGCACGCCCACCGCGCCCGCCCCGCGCAGGAGCGCGAGGAAGAAGAGCGCCCCGAAGACGATGAGCAGGATTCCGGCCGTGATCCAGGCCGCCTCGATCCCGGCGGCCGCCACCCGGCGCGGCGCCACGCCCCAGGGCCAGAGGGCGGCCAGCGCGGTCACGGCGGCGCACACCGGCATGGCCCGCCGCGCCGGCCAGCGCAGCGCGACGAGCAGCAGGAGCGCCGCGAGGATCGGCAGCGCCGCGACGGCGATCACCGGGACCGCACCAGGAAGGAGGCGCTCACGGGGAGCGTTCTACCCGCCGCGGGCCCGCCGATCACCCGCCGGCGGGCCGGCGCGCAGCTCGTGCCTCGGACGCGACGACCTGGTCGGTGGCTGTCACCGGACCCGGGTGAGCCGGCACCAGCGGGCCGCCCAGCCTTCGTCCTCGTGCGTCGCGACGCTCACCTCGTAGACGCCCGGCGAGATGGCGACGACGGTCCCCATCCCGCTGATCCCGCCATCAGAGAGCGACACGCGGCGGCCGCGGCCGAGCAGCCGGAGCAGGTCCTCGGGCGAGGTCACGTCCTCGAGCGCAGCAACGGCGTCGAGCCCACCTTCTTCGTTGCCATGGCGGTACAGTAGCGCGACGCCTTGGCGACGCCACGGGTCGCAGGGCGCGATGTGCGGCTGGGTCTCTCTCCTTGTTAGACTCTTCCCCTTCGCTGAGGTCCGGGTGAGCTTCACGCACTTGCGGCTCGAGAGCTGGCGCAACTTCCTCACGGTCGACGTCGACCTTCAGCAGCGCACGTTCCTCGTGGGCCCGAACGCGGCCGGGAAGTCGAACCTCCTCGACGTCTTCAGGTTCTTGCGCGACGTAGGCGACCCGCAGAAGGGCTTTCAGCGGGCAGTCCAGGACCGCCGAGGCGTCTCGCAGATACGATCTTTGCACGCGCGCCGCTACCCCAACGTCACGATCGAAGTCGACGTTCAGCTCGCGCCTGACTCGCGTTGGAAGTACCTGCTCGCCTTCAACCAGGACAACCGTGGTCGGCCACAGATCGCCAGAGAGGTCGTCACCAAGGACGACGAGGTGATCTTGAAGCGGCCGGAGGAGCAGGACATCCAGGACAAGGACCGCCTCACGCAGACGCACCTCGAGCAGGTCAACTCGAACAAGCAGTTTCGCGAGCTCGCGCAGTTCTTCTCGCGCGTGCACTACCTCCACGTCGTGCCGCAGCTCATCCGGGATCCGGACCGGTCGGGAGGGAAGACGCGGGACCCGTACGGCGGCGACTTCCTGGAGCAGCTCGCGAGTACCACCGAAAAGACCCAGAAGTCGCGCCTGAAGAAGATCGAGAGCGCGCTGAAGATCGCTGTCCCCCAGCTGCGGGACCTCGAGCTGAAGAAGGACGCCAGGGGCGCCCCCCACTTGAAGGCCCTGTACAAGCACTGGCGGCCGAAGGCCGGGCTGCAGAGCGAGGTCGAGTTCTCCGACGGCACGCTGCGGCTCATTGGGCTCTTGTGGGTGTTCCTCGACGGCACGGCGCCGTTGCTGCTCGAGGAACCGGAGCTGTCTCTCCACTCCGCCGTCGTGCGCCAGATCCCGCGCATGATGTCGAAGCTCGGGCGGAAGACCGGCCGGCAGATCCTGGTCAGCACGCACTCCGCCGAGCTCCTCAGCGATCCCGGCATCTCGCCCGAGGAGGTCTTGATCCTCGAGGCGTCGGAGAACGACACGAAGGTGCGGCGCGCGGTGGACGTGGAGGAGATCAAGGCGCTCGTCGAGGGCGGCCTGTCCATCGGCGAGGCGGTGATTCCCAGGACCGCGCCGAGGGACGTCCAGCAGCTCACCCTCTGGGACTGACCCATGGCGACGTCGGTCACGGTGGCGTGTGAAGGCGATGGCGACGTTCCGATCGCGAGGAAGCTGCTCGAGCACGTCGGGCTGGCGATGGGCAGCTTCTACCCTGCCGACGGGAAGGGGAACCTAGACAGGAGGCTGAAGGCCTACAACAACGCCGCCAAGCACACGCCCTGGCTCGTGCTCCGCGACCTCGACGTGGATGCCGACTGCGCGCCGATGCTGGTCGCGACGCTGCTCCCGTCGCCGTCCTCCCAGATGTCGTTTCGTGTCGCGGTGCGGGCCGCAGAGGCATGGCTCATGGCAGACCGGGAGCGCTTCGCCACCTTCTTCGGCGTGCCGCTCGCGAAGGTGCCACGCGACCCGGAGTCTCTGCGCGATCCCAAGACCGAGGTCGTGAACCTCGCACGCAGGTCGAGGATCAAGGACATTCGCGAGTCGGTGCCCGTGCAGCAGGGCATGTCCGGCCGGGTCGGTACGGGCTACACGGAGAAGATTGTCGCCTTCGCGACCGACCATTGGCGGCCGGAGGTCGCGGCGGGAGCCGCGCCCAGCCTCGCGGCCTGCGTCGAGCGCCTCCGCAAGCTGCCGCGCGGCGCCTGATCTCGCCTGCCTCGTCAGGCGAGCCCACGGCTTGGGCGCGCGACGCGCGCACGTGGAAGCTGGCGCACGTTCCGAGACGTACGACCTCTGATGGTCGAGCGTCTACACGAAGGAGCCCGCTTCTGTGGATCAGGCTCCGGGACCATCCACACACACGACCGACCGTTCGCGATCGACGTCGCCCTGTCGGCGCCGCGCCGCCGCAGGGGGGACGCGCGTTGTTCAGCCGTTCGCCCCGATACGCCCGGAGGGACTCGAACCCCCAACCCTCGGATCCGAAGTCCGATGCTCTATCCAATTGAGCTACGGGCGCTCGGACGTGAGCGTACACCGCGCGAGGCCCGCAGGCGAGCTCACGGCGGCCGTCGCTCGTCGTGATGTCCACGTCCGGGCGCGCGGCTCGATGCTCCGATCCGCAGTGAGGCACCTGTCGCTCCGGCCGCTTCGCGGCCTCCGCTCGGGGATGCGCGCCACCGCTCGATCTGCTCGCTTCGCTCGCAGATCAAGCGGTGAGCGCGGTCAGTAGCCGGACGCGCGCGGGGCCCAGCGGGTCGACTTCGTGACCCCGCTCGCCAGGATGAACCGCTCGAGGTCGCGCGACTCCTCGTGGACCTTCGTCATGAGCGCCACCCCGGCGGCGGTGATCCGGCGGGCCTGGGTCCGGGTCACCTTCGAGAAGCGCGCGTTGTCGTAGAGGTTCTCGCAGAGGAGGTGGAACACGTCCTCCTTCGAGCGCCGGGCGAGCTGCTCCTGCGGGATGAACGGCGCCACGCTCTCCTCGGCCGCGCGCACCAGGGTCGGGTGCTTCTCGCGCAGCCAGCGCGTCGTGAGCCGGCTGAGGGTGGCCATGCCGCCGTGCTCCTGGAAATCGTCGCCCCCGCGCACGCCCTCGCCGGCGAGGACGTCGTCGGCGCCGTTGAGGACGTCGAAGTAGGACAGGTCGCCCGGACGCAGCTCGTTGCCCACGATCACCTGGGTCGCCAGCTCCTCGCGCCCGTCGAGCTCGAGCGTGCGGGCGAGGCTGCGGTTCCTCGCCGTGTCGCCGCGCAGGGCGACGAGGTCGGGGCCGGGCCGCCTCTCGCCGTGGCTGAGGGCCCGCGCGATCAGCGCCGTGAAGGAGCCGCTGGTCATGTTGTAGCCCCACGACAGGTCGTCGTTGGCGAACATGACGCCGCGCTGGTCCTCGATCGCCATGACGCCCAGGTAGTCGGCGTAGGCCGAGCGGCCGTAGCCGCTCCGCAGGCGGTTCGCGCTGCGGGTGCTCGACTCGGTGAGGGTCTCGAGCAGGCAGCGGGCGAACACGACGTCGTCGCGCTCGTCCATGCGCGAGAAGTCCAGCAGCCAGCGGCCGAACGAGCTCGCCAGCGGCGGGTGGGCCGGCGTGGCCATGACCACGAGGCCGTTCTTCGCGCTCGCCCGCCGGTCGGTGATGTAGTAGATCGTGCAGGTCCCGTCGTCCGTGACCGGGATGCGCACGCTGCCGCCGGCCGCCGTCGAGAAGTACATGCCCAGTCCGGAGCGGGCCAGGGCGAACTGCCCGACGGCGCTCGGCGCCATGTTCGCCCGCAGGAGCCCGCCGAAGGCGCTCGTCGTGATCGACCGCGGCGAGACGAGGCGCCCGCTCATCCCGTCGATCACGTTGCCGAAGCTCCGCCGCCCCTCGGCGGTCGCGCCGCCGCGCATGAACTTCCGCATCCAGTAGCCGGTCTCGTAGAGCACGCACGACTCGAGGAAGCCGCGCGCCGGGGCGGCCTCGAAGCGGTGGTAGGTCTCGCGGTCCTCGGCGGTGCGCGGGATCAGCACCTCGCGCATGAACCGCACCCAGGGCCGGTCACCCGGCAGCCTGAGCACGATCGGCGGGCGCGAGCTCATGTCTCGCTTGAACACGGCGTCGGCGCCGAAGAACGTGCCGGTCAGCGCGTCGTCGGACGGGTCCTTCGTCTGGAGGCCCGTGATGCGCAGGCGCACGGTGGCGGCCTGGTTCGAGCCGCCCGGGAGGTTGCCCACGATCCCGCCGTCGCCGTTGCTCAGGTCGTTACCGCTCTTCGTGAGCGTGACCACGCGGTCCCGGAACCTCAGCGTGACCGTCGAGCCCCCGGGCGTGTAGGACTCGGTCAAGGCCATCTCGCTGGACGCCTGGCCGCCCAGGCGGACGGTCCAGACGCCATTCATGTCGTCGAAGTACTCCTGCGCCGCCGCCGGAGTCGGGGTGACGACGAGGGCGATCAGGGCCACGAAGAGGGCAGCCGCCGCAGGGCGGAGCAGGACGGTGGTCGGTCGCATCATTCGGTGCGTTCCTCGGGGGACGCGGGGACAGGCTGGCACGCGGCGGGCCGGCACCTTCAAGGACGCGCAAAGCAGTGGCCAGCTCGACTTACGTCGGCTCCGCGTCCCGGATCGTCGCACGTTCGGCGCCTCGTCTCAGGATTTGGAGCTCACGGGGTGGAGCGTGCTATACCGGCCGGCGGATGGAGGCTGCATGCTCCCCACCGTTCGCCGTGTGCTGCTCGTCGCCGGCGGCCTCGTGACGCTGGCCTTCGCCGAGGAGCCGCCGACCTTCGGGCCGTTCGGCGCGGAGTGCCAGGTGGCCTTCGCCCCCGACGGGAAGGCGCTCGCCGTGACGACCCGCGGCGGCTCGGCCGCGCTGGTCGCCCGAGACGACGGTCGGCGCCTGCGGCGGTTCCGCGGCGAGCGCGACGAGAGCGAGTCGGCGGTCGCCTTCTCCCCCGACGGCGCGCGGCTGGCCCTGGCCACGCTCGAGGGGGTCGTCCGCGTGTTCGACGCGGCGACGGGCGAGCAGGTGGCGAGCCTCGCGCACGGCGGGCCGGTGCGGACGCTCGCCTTCACGGCCGACGGCGCTCGGCTGGTGACCGGCGGCGGGCGGCCGTGGCGCGCCGAGGACCCCGACGAGGTCGACCCGGCGGGGCCGACCGCCCGCGTGTGGGACGCGGCGACCGGCGCGCCGCTCCTGGACCTCGACGCCGGCACGGGCAACGCGGGCTCGGCGGTGGCCGCCTCGCCCGCGGCGGCGCCGATCGTCGCGGTGGCGCGCGACGACGGCACGCTGTCGCTCTGGGACCTCGCCGCGGCGGTGGCCAGGGACGTCGACCTCGGCGGCCCCTCGCGCGCCGTCGCCTTCTCGCCGGACGGCGCGCTCGTCGCCGCGGCCGGCGGGCGCGGCGGGGCCGACGTCACGCTGGTCTCGGTGAGCTCGGGGGAGGTCGTGCGGACGCTCGGACGGCGGAGCGAGCCGGCCCCGGGCGGCGCGGTCGCGTTCTCCCGGGACGGCCGGACGCTCGCGAGGCTCGCGCCACGGGCCGAGGAGGTGCGCCTGTTCGACGTCGCGACCGGCGCGCCGCGCGGCGTCATCGCGGTGCGCCCCGCCGCGTCGCTGGCGTCCTCTCCCGCCGGGGACGTCCTGGCGGTCGGCCTGCGCGCGGGCCAGGTCGTGCTCGTCCCGTGGGTCGAGGCGGGTCCCCGGTGACCCGCGCCCCCTCGTCCGGGCAGACCTGCGCCCGGTCGGGGAAGATGAAGGCCGAGGGGGGGCGAGGGGCGCCCATGTCCTCCGAGGACCTGTTCTTCTCCGGCTGGGCGGGCCCGGCGCGGACCGCGATCGTCGGGGTCGCCGCCTACCTGGCCCTGGTCCTGATCCTCCGCGCGTCCGGCAAGCGCACGCTCTCGAAGCTGAACGCGTTCGACCTCGTGGTCACGGTGGCCCTCGGCTCGACCCTGGCCACGATCCTGCTCTCGAAGGACGTGGCCCTCGCCGAGGGGGTCACCGCGCTGGCGCTCCTCGTCGGCCTCCAGTGGCTGATCGCCTGGTCCTCGTCGCGGTCGTCGCTCGTGAGCCGCCTCGTGAAGTCGGAGCCGCGGCTCCTCGCCCTCCGCGGTCGCCTCCTGCGCGAGGCCATGCAGCGCGAGCGCGTCGTCGAGGCCGAGGTGCTCGCCGCGCTCCGGGCGCAAGGGGTGGCCAGGCTCGAGGACGTCGGGGCGGTCGTGCTCGAGACCGACGGCAGCCTCTCGGTCCTGCCGCACGAGGAGGCCCCGATGAGCGCGCTGAGGAGCGTCACCGCGCCGCCCGGGGTCGACCTGGCCCCGGCGCGCTGATCGCGTCGCCGGTCACGCACCCTGGCGCCGGAGCGCGGCGAGGGCGTCGACCGCGGCCGCCAGCTCCTCCCACGTCGTCTCCGGCCCGAACGAGAGGCGGAGCCGCCCGCGGGCGCGCGCCTCGTCGACGCCCATGGCCTCGAGCACGTGCGAGCGCACGAGCGACCCCGAGCTGCACGCGGCGCCAGCGGAGGCGGCGACCCCTGCCAGGTCGAGGGCGGCGAGGAGCGCCTCGCTGTCCCCTCCGGGGAGGAGGACGGCGGTGGTCTGCGGGAGCCGCTCGACGCCCTGGCCGACGACCTCGGCGCCGGGGATCGCCTCGAGGAGGCGCGCCTCGAGCCGGTCGCGCAGCTCGCGGAGCGCGGCCGGGTCGAGGAGCTCGCCGCGCCGGACCAGGTCGCAGGCGGCGCCGAGGGCGGCGATCGCCGCCACGTCCTCGGTCCCGGCGCGTCGCCCCAGCTCCTGCGGCCCGCCGCGGACCAGCGGCCCCGGCGCGACGCCGCCGCGATGGACCAGCGCCGCCGCGCCGCGCGGGGCGCGGAGCTTGTGGCCGGAGACGACGAGCAGGTCCCACGGGGCGTGGGTCCAGTCGCGCGCGACCCGCCCGAGCGCCTGGCTGGCATCGACGAGGAGGGGCGCGCCGGCGGCGGCGCAGACCTGGCCGACCGCGTCGAGCGGCTGCACCACGCCGGTCTCGTTCTGCGCCGCGATCACCGCGACGAGCGCCGCACCGGCGGCGAGGGGCGCGAGCCGGTCGACGACCACCCGCCCTGCGGCGTCGACCGGGGCCAGGACGGCCTCGACCCGCCCCTCGGCGTCGAGCGCGCGGAGCGGCTCGAGGACTGCCGGGTGCTCCACCGCCGAGGCCACGGCGCGCGGCCGCTCGCCGGGGCGGGTGGCGCTCACGAGCGCCTGGTTGAGCGCCTCGGTGCCGGAGGCGCAGAAGGTCACCTGCCCGGCCGCGACGCCCAGCAGCGCCGCGACCTGCTCGCGCGCCTCCTCGACGAGCGCCCGCGCGCGGCGCCCCGCCCGGTGCGCCGACGAGGGGTTCGCCCAGCCGGCATCGAGGGCCCGGCGGAACACCTCGAGCACGCGCGGGTCGGGCGGGTTGGCGGCGTTGTGGTCCAGGTAGATGGCTCGCCCCACGACCCTCAGTGTAAGTCGTTCTCAGGCTACGAGGACCGGGGTTGTCGGTGCCGCGAGTTAGGGTGCTGTTCGGATCGCTCGCGAGCGCGGTCTTTGACAACTCGAGCCCTACGCCGGGCGGCCCGGGGGCGTGACGCCGATCAGCGCCCCAGGCCCGAGGCGCCGCCCTGCCCGCCAGCGGCCTCGGCAGCGTCGAGGGTCCGCTCCACGGCCGCGAGGGCGCGGGCCAGCTCCGCCTCGGCGGCGGCGTGCTCGCGCAGGGCGCGGCGCAGGGCCGCTCGTACGGCCTCCGTGTGCAGGCCGACGCATCCACCGATCGCCTCGGCGCCGGCCCGCCGGAGCCCCTCGTCCGACGTGCCGACGAGGAACAGCGCGCCGCTCTGCAGGCGCTCCAGCGCGGCGGGGGCGAGCTCGAGGTCCGTCCGCGTGGCGAGGCCGCGCACCACCTCGGCGAGCGGGCCCGGCGCGGTGGCGTCCGTCACGACCGCGAGGAGCGCGGTGACCGGCACGCGCTCCGCGGGGCACGCGCGCGCCAGCGCCGCGGCGGCCATCGTCCGGCGCGCGACCGGCAGGTCGAGGTTGCGGACGGTCTCGAGGAGCCGCGCCGCCGCCGGCGCGCCGAACGACTCGACGAGCCCGGCGAGCGTCTCCACGACCCGCGGGTCCTCGTCGGGGAGCCGTAGATGGGTCCAGCAGAAGGCGCTCATGACCATCTCGAGCGCGCGCCGATCGCGCGCGAAGCGCAAGGCCGCCCAGGCGGTGAGGGCCTCCGGGCCCGCGCTCGTGAGCTGACGGAGCACCGCCTCCTGCACCTCGAGCCCGCCGTGGCGGAGGAGCAGCGGGAGCTGCTCGCGCGCGAGCTCGGGGATGGGGCCCTCCCAGCTGCGTCGCACGCGCGCGCGAGTGACGCGGGCCAGGCGCGGGTCGTCGAGGTCCACGAGCAGGGGCACGAGGTCGACGGCCAGCGCGGGCTCCCAGAACCGCGGGTCGAGCCAGAGTCCGATGAGGAGCCCCCGCGCGGCAGGTGTGTCGATCGCCCGGAGGAGGCGCAGGGCGCCGCGCGCGCGCTCTCCGCGGGCGGCGAGCTCCCGCGCGGCGTGGGCGACGCCGGGGACGAGCGCGTCGAGGCCCGGCGCGCCCGTGACCTCGCCGCGCTGGCTCAGGACCGGCCAGCGCGGCCAGCCGTCCCACGCGCCGAGCCGGGCGGGCTCGACGAGCTCGCGGACGCGGGCCTCGAGCCACGCCTCGAGGTCCGCCACGCGCGCGAGCTCGCCGGCGATGCCGACCTCGAGCAGCGGCGCGAGCTGGCCGGCGAGGCGACGCGCGTCCTCCGTCTCGGGGAGCCGCGGCGAGCGCAGCTCGATCGCGAGCAGGGCGCCCACCGGCACCTCGCGGGCGCCGTCCGGGGTGCGGATGCGCAGCCGCGTCTCGTCGACGTTCTCGAGCTCCCCCACGAGCTCGCCGCCGCCGCGGACGACGACCGCGACCTCTGCGCCGAGGCGCCGCCGCAGGCGGCCAGCGCCAGCGCCGCCGCCGCGACCGCGCGAGCCGCCCGCGCCCGGTGCGCGGGGCGGGTCACGCGCCCACCGGCGGCGGCGGCGGCCCGGCCGGGCCCGCCGCCGTGACGGGACCCGTCGCGCCGCCCGCGGCCGCGTCGTCCGTCGCGGGCGCGCCGCCGAGCGCCTCCACGTAGAGGCGCCGGAGCGCGTCGACGTGCTCGTCGAGCCGCTCGAGCGTCCAGTCGGTCGTGGGGATCGGCGCCAGCACGCGCACCCGGACCGTGCCCGGGAGGATGCCGCGCGGCGTGAGGAGGTGCTCCGCGCCCAGGATCACCCAGGGGACGATCGGGACCCGGCTCTGGAGGGCGAGGTGGAAGGGCCCCTTCTTGAAGGGCAGGAGCCCGGCGCCGTGGTTGCGCTTGCCCTCGGGCGCGATGATCGTCGCGTGGCGGCCGGTCCGCAGGCGCGTGGCGACCTCGTCCAGGCGGCGCTGCCAGTCGTCGCGGTCGTCACGGCGGATGAGCGGGTGCCCCGAGAGGAGCCACATCCAGCCGAGGAGCGGCAGGCGCGCCAGCTCGCGCTTGCCGAAGACGAGCGAGCCGTGCGGGGCGAGCACGGCGTTGATGAGGAAGTCCAGGTTGCTCGCGTGGTTGAAGGTGAAGATCGCGGGCGGCCGGAGCCGCGCGCGGTCCTCGGGCGTGATCACGAGCCGCACGCCCGCCAGCCACAGGCAGCCGCGGCTCCACCAGCGGGCGAAGAGGATCGCCATGCGCAGCCGCCACGCGGGCGTGGGGAACAGGAGGAGCGGGGGGAAGAAGACGATGGAGCAGGCCACGAGCCAGAGGATCGACGCGATCGCCTGCCAGAGCTTGCGCACGCGGGCCTACGTCGTCGCGGCGCGGAAGATCGACAGCTCGACGACCGCGTCCCACAGCTCGTTGCGGGTGTTCCAGTCCAGCTTGGCGATGCCCTTCACGCGGGCGCCGGGCCAGTCCTCCTCGACGCGCACGAGGAACCGGACCAGGTCCTCCACGCGACAGCCGTCGATCTGGAGCCGGTAGGAGAGCTCGGTCCCGCCCGGCAGGTTGCGCGTCCCCTGCGACGAGTGGGTGGTCAGCCGCACCCGGCTCTCCTCGGCGCGCTTGACGTAGAGCGCCTGGAAGTCGGCCGGGGCGCCGCCGCCCTCCGAGGCGCGGCTCTCGCGCTCGCGGGCGATCCAGCCGCGGAGGTCCTCGTCGAGCGCCATCTTCTTCATCAGGTCGAGCTTGATCAGCTCGGCCTTGATCTTCTGCGCCTCGGCGTCGACCTTCTTCTTGTTCACCACCGCGAAGCCGCCCACGATCACGGTGAGCAGGGCCATCACGTAGATGTAGAAGGTCAGGACGTCGAACGCGTCCTCCTGCTGCTTAGCCACGGCGCTGCCCCTCCTCGGCGCGGAGCTCCACCTGGAGCTGGAACAGCCACTTGCCCGTCTTCGGGTCCAGCTGCGAGGTCTGGACCTTGGCGGTGACGATCGGGTTCTGCTCGAAGCGGCGCGCCAGCTCGATCGCCGCGCCCTGCGCGTCGGACACGCAGTCGAAGTAGCTGCGGCCGGTGTCGCGCGGGTCGATGCGCGACTTGAGGACCTGGATGCCCCAGTCCGCCGGCACCTGGCTCTTGCACAGCGCGAACTGGCGGAGGATCTCCAGCGCCGAGTAGCGCGGCGCGCCCTGGTCGCCGGGGCCGCCGCCGAACTTCTGCTGCAGGCGCAGCTGCTCGGCCTTGAGCGACTCGTAGAAGCGGCCGTCGTCGGCCGAGCCCGTGCGGAGCGGCAGGTGGTCGGTGGTCGGGTCGTCGAGGCTCGGGAACAGCACGGTGTAGAGGTTCCGCTGGAGCGACTTGACCCCGGCCAGCCCGTTCTTCTTCTCGCCCAGGTCCTGCTTGAGGGAGAAGGCGTAGAGGAACACGAGGGCGAAGGAGAGGGTCAGGGCGCAGGCGACGCTGCGCTTCACGCGGGCGAAGGTGCCGCTGAAGGAGAACTCCTCCTGGCGGAAGTCCATGCCGGCGTGGTCCACGCCCAGCCCCTTGAGGGCCAGGCCCAGGGCGGTCCCGGCCTGGAGCGAGAGGCTGGCCTCCTGCTTCGACTTCCTGTCGGGGCCGCCGCCGAAGTGGTCCGAGAGGTCGACGCGGACGGCGGGGAGCTCGAAGTGCTCGGAGAAGAGCGCCTCGATCCCCTCCAGGGCGCAGGAGGCGCCCGAGAGGCAGAGCTGCTCCACCTCGTTGGTGAGGTTCACCGAGGCGACCGTGCGGTCGATCTCCATGAACACGCGGTGGATGATCCCCTGGCGCTCGACCTCGGAGATGCCCGAGTCCTCGAGGCTGAAGGCCTCGTCCTCGCCCTCGTCGAGGATCACGACCGGCAGCCGCGCGCTCTCGTCGGCGGCCGTGTCGAACACGCCGGAGTCGTCGGGGTCCGCCGGGGGGCGGCCGCCGGCCTTCTCGAGGCGCATCGACCCGAGCTGCATGCGGACCGCGCGCGCCAGGCGGAGCTTGCCGCCGTCGACCACGCCGATGCGCAGCGTGTCCGCCTCGATGTCGACGATCAGGACCGCGCCCTTGCCCTCGAAGGTGCCCACGTGGGCGAGCGTGTTGTAGAGGGCGGCCACGTCGAGGTCGATGGCGATCGGGTCGATCCCGCACTCCTGCAGGAACTCCAGGCGGCGCTCGATGTGGGCCTTCTTGATGCCCGCGACCATGAGCTTCGACTTCTGGTCGACCTCGGCGAACTTGCTGTACTCGATGATCAGGTCGTCGATCGACATCGACGTGAAGTAGTTCTCGGCCTGGTACTTCACCGCCCGCCGGATCTTGTCCTCGTCGGTGAACGGGAGCGAGATCTCGCGGATCGCGCAGTCCTGCGCGCGGATCGAGGCCACGACCTGGTTGCGGGGGACCTTCAGCCGCTTGAGCGCCGCGTCGACCAGCGACACGACGTCGTCCTCGGCGTCGCCCTTCTTGGCGTCGCTCCGGTGCACCTCGAAGCCGCGGAGCTTGAACGCCCCGCGGCCCCCCTCCAGCACCGCCAGCTTGATGGCGTTGTTGCCCAGCTCGAGCCCGACGGAGATCACGCGCGTCCCTCCTGCCCGCGGCGACCGTCGCGGTCGCCCGTCCCCGGCGAGCGCGCGGCGCGGCGCGCGTGCCTCATGGACGCGCGGGCCCTGGCCCGGTTCAGGCGGCGCGTCATGGGGCCCCCTTCTTGCGCAGGCGGATCGTGTCGCGCGCGCCGCTCCGGCTCTCGAGGGTCACCACCGCCTCCCGCTCGTCGCCGTCGCCCTGGACGCGGATGTCCAGGACCTCGTACCCGTCGAACGAGTCACCCTGGCTGAAGGTCCGCTGGTTGCCGTCGCGGCCCTGGATGATGAACGAGCTGAGCGCCGGGTCCCGCTCGTTGAAGCTGGCCATCACCAGCGTGTAGTTCCGCGACAGGTCCTGCGGCGTCGGCTGCGCGGGGGCGAGCTCCACCGGCTGGGACGGCATCGCCGGGGGAAGCGGCTTGTCGAGCGCCTGCCAGGTCACGCGGTGCTCGTCCACGGACGACCGGTGCCCGCCCTCGCTGCGGATCTCGTAGCGGACGGGGCTGAAGTCGGCGGGCGGGGTCTCGGACGGCGGCGCGGGGACCCCCCTGAACGTCCGCACCCCGAGGGCGGCCATCGCCGCGACGAGCCCGACGTTCACGAGGACCAGGATGGCGCGGTAGTGCGAGGCGCTCATCGCGCGCCCGCCTCGGCGACGTACAGCGCCACCGCCTCGTCGTCGGCGCCGCGCCAGATCATCAGGCGGTAGACCGCCTCGACCGACCCGGCGTCCTGCCCGCGCCGCGCGCGCGCGCGCACCATGTAGGCCCGGCTCTTCACGGCCAGGAGGTCCTGGAGGCCGAGCTCCTGCTCGCCAGCGCCGGGCTGCCCACCACCACCGGGCTGGCCGCCACCGGGCTGACCGCCACCGGGCTGACCGCCACCGGGCTGACCGCCCCCCTCGTTCGTGAACAGCTTGCCGAGCTTCGGGTGGATGTCTGCGCTCTGCACCTCGTCCACCTTGGTGAAGGCCGTGCCCGACCACTGCTGCGAGGCTCCCTGGCCTCCTCCCCCCTCGGCCGGCTGACCCGGCTGGCCGGCGCCGGGCTGGCCCGGGTCGCCGCCGCCGCCCTGCTGGAACGCCGGGTCGATGCGCCGGCGCCGGATCGCCTCGACGATCGCGTCGGCATCCTCCCACAGGGGCTCGTCCCCCTTGTTCTTCTCGGGGAGCAGGGCGAAGAGGACCTCGGGCAGCGCCGTGTTCACGTTCACGTGCGGCACGGGCCAGGTGGTGACGAAGGGCGCGAGGCCGCTGCGCGGCGGGTCGGCCTCCGGGTCGCCGTAGAGGATGCGCTGATCG
This sequence comes from Planctomycetota bacterium, assembly GCA_023954375.1. Lineage (GTDB taxonomy): Bacteria > Planctomycetota > J058 > J058 > J058 > JAMLIC01. The sequence goes on along the minus strand of JAMLIC010000055.1, from coordinate 2,176 downwards.
AGCGCGGCCGCGGGCCCGGCCGGCTGGCCGGTCGCGCCGCCGCCCCCGCCCCCGCCGAGCGTCGCGCCCGCCGGGGCAGGTCCTTCGAGGAGCTGCTCGAGCCCGATGAACCGCCTCGGCCGCGGCGGCTGGCCCGCGCCGTCGGCGGGCGGCGCGCCGCCCGCGTCGCCCTGCTCCAACGCCACGCCCTCGAGCTGGCGCACGCGCTCGGCGATCTGGGTCGCGAGGGCCGCCGCGTCGCCATCGACCTGAAGCCTCTCGAGGAGGCGGCGGAGGGCCACCTCGGCCAGGTCCTTGCGCTTCGGGTCCGCCAGCCATGCCAGGGGCAGGCGTCGGTCCAGATCCTCGACCTCCAGGGTCAGCTCCACGTCGCCCAGGGTGAAGCGCCGCTGATCCGGGGTCGCCGGGTCGCACCAGATGTCGGCGAGCGTGTCGAGGTCACCCGCCGGGACGCCGTTCTTGCGGTCGTCGCGGAAGAGGGCCCCGACCAGCGCGATCGTGCCGCGGACGGCGGCCAGCTCCATCGCCGCGTCGTCCTCGGTGTTGCGGACGATCGTCTCCTCGACCTTCACCGAGTACGAGAGCTGCACCGTCAGCACGACGAGGATCGCGAGCACGAGCAAGGTCAGGATGAGCGCCGCGCCCTGGCGACCCCGCCGTGCGCGTCCCCCGGGACGGAACCCCGACCGACGCGGCCCCGACCGGGGACGCCCACCCGACTGCAGACCGACCGCTGGAGGTGGCCACCCGCCGGGGACCTCGCGTCGCTCGCCTCGGCCGGCGGCAGGGATCACGCCGAACCCGCTCCTCCGACGCCCCGGGTGGGGCGCCCTGGCCGTGCCACGGGCCAGGTGCAGGACGTTCGACGACGGAGGCGGGTTCATCCGGCGCCTCCATCGCCCCCGGAGGCGCCCCCTGAAGCGCTCCCCGCGACCACGAGGTGGTCGGGCGACCCTGAGTGGACCTCCTCCAGGCGCTCGAGCCGCACGTCGAGGGAGCGGAGCAGGTCCGTCACGTCGGCGAGGGCGCGGACCGCATCGCTGGTGAACTTGAAGATGACGAACACGACCACGCCGGTGGTGGCGCCCGCGAGGAAGCCGAAGGCCTTCCAGATGGGCGGGAGCTCGGTGCCGATGACCAGGAGGCCGGCGATCACGAAGGCGAGGACGAGGACGAGGTACGCCAGCGCCAGCACATAGACGGAGACGTCCTTGAGCCGCCGGCCGGCGAGGACCGCGAGGCCACGCGCCGCGTCATCCGGCGGCGACCAGGCGGCGGGGACGGCCCCGCCGGGCGCCGCCGGACGGGCGAGGCGCTCGAGGAAGCGGCGCCGCTCCTGGTCGAGCTGGACCTGGTCGTCACGGCGCATGCGCGCGGCATCCTCTGCGGAGCGCATCACGTTCAGCGTCTCGCACTTGGGGCACACGACCTCGCGACCTCGCATCGCGTCGTCGGCCTCGATGACGAAGTCGCAGGCCACACACCGATTCTTGATGGCCACGCGCCCCTCTCCGGGTCAGCAATGGTCGGCGTTTATACCATCCGGATGCGCTGCTGGGACCTGGCTGCACCATGTCGCCTACGCCGCCCGCCCAGATGCCGCACCTCGGAGACCTGCACCTACCTCCCAGCCTGGATGGACAGGCCCGTGCAGGTCGGGACAGGCACGCGTCGAAGCGATTTCGACGGAGGCGAAACCGCGGAGGGGCGAGGGGAGAGCGGCCAGGGTGTCGCGCGAAGCGCGACACCCGGTGAAACGGCAGCGCACGCCATCCTGTCGAACGCGATCGCCTCGCAGTCCAAGCGCGGCGCGCGCTCGGGCGTCTTCGCAGACAGCCGAGGCGCCCCCAGGCGAGGCGGAGGAGGGCGAGGCGGTGCCGCGCGAAGGCGAGTGAAGGCGGCCTCCTGGCCGCCCACCCAGCCTGAGCGGCCAGGGCGCTGCGCGAAGCGCGAACACCCTGGCGAACGGCAGCGCCCGCCAGCCTCGCCGTCCAAGCGCGACGCGCGCTCGTCTTCGCAGACGGCCGAGCCGCCTCCGAGCACACCTCACGGCGCCTTCGCAGCATGAGCGTCAGGCGAGGCCGAGGAGGGCGAGGCGATGCGGCGCGAAGGCGAGGGAAGGCGGCCTCCTGGCCGACCGAGCCTGAGCGGTCGGGGGCGGCGGGGGGGGGGCCCC
>JAMLIC010000054.1 GCA_023954375.1 Planctomycetota bacterium | reverse complement strand
GGGCACCGTCCCGGCGCTGGCCGGCAACCCCAAGCGCGTGCGGGCGGAGACCCGCGCCGCGCGGGCCAGGCTCGAGGAGCGGGTCTACGGGGTCGCCGCGCAGCTGCGCGCCGAGTGGGAGCGCCGCATGGAGGGCGTCGACCTGCACGGGCTGCGCAAGACGCACCGGAGCTGGGCGCAGGCCAAGGGGGTGCCGCCGGTCGTGATCGACAAGCAGCTCGGCCACGCCGACCCGGGCGAGTTCGAGGTCGTGCGCGCGCTGGCGGGCAGCGACACCGGCCGCAAGCACTACCTCGACCTGTCGTGCGACCTGTTCGACGCAGGGCTGTCTGCCACGGCCGTCCGCGACATGCTCGACGAGGCGCTCGAGCGCGTGCGCGGGCACACGCTCCTCGCGCCGCCGGTCACCGCCGGCGCGCCGGCGAGCAGCGACGCGGAGCAGCGCTCGGCGTCGTAGGCGCGCTCCGGCTCGCCTGCGTGGGTGTCTTGCGCGGGCCGCCTCGCGGCCTGATCGTGGCCGCCATGATCGAACCCGACGCGCTGCTCCTGGACTTCGAAGCGCTTCAGGCCCGTCTCCTCCTGGCCGTGCACGACGCGGGGCTCGACGCCTATGCGCGCCGGGTCGAGCTGGACTTGAGTGACCTGTCGCGCACCCTGTCGTTCTGCGTCGTGCTGAGGGACCGGGAGCTGCCGCAGCAGCAGCACGCGGAGGTCGAGGTCCACTACGACGTGTTTCAGACCGCAGCCATCGTGGAGCCGGACGAGAGGAACCCCGACCCGGAAGACCTGATCTACGAACTCGAGGTCGCGATCAAGTTCCACCTGATCAGCCCGATCGACGGGCCGCCCGTGGCCGAGCTGGAGGCCTTCAGCCGACCGCTCGTCGAGCGCCTCAACGCCGCGCTCGAGGCCGACCCACCGCTACAGCTCTACACGACCGTGGCGAACGACTTCGCCGGCAAGGAGCTCTCGTTCGGCGCCTACGTCCCCTACCTCGTCCATCTGCGGCTTCTGGCCGAGGAGTTCGACCCGACCGAGCTCACGGCCGTCCTCATGGCCGGCCTCTTGGCGCTCACGCCGCCCATGTCAGGCGAGAACGGTGCCCCCGGGGGAGCGAAGCGGCGTCGGCGCTGACCCGCGCTCAGGCTGGCCGCGGACGAGGCGCGCCCCATGCGCGACGCGGGCGCCCACGTCGCGCGCGGAACGGTGCCTGGCCGGTCGATCACCGCACCGGGACTCGCGGAGCCACCAGGAACCCCGACGACAACTACCCCTCCCCATCGGCCCGCTACGACAACTACCCCTCCCCATCGGCCCACCGGGGAGCCGCGCAGCCGAGCACGTCATGGCCGCCGCGCTCCGGACGATCGGGCAGCCATGCGCGGGTCGTCACATCGGGGCCCACCGTCGCCGCGACGTCGCGTCAGGGCGCGTCGCGTGGTCGCGGTGGCGGTGGGACACGGGGCGCCACTTCGCAGCCCAGTCGTGTTGACCGACGTGCTTGGACCCGCATTCCAGACATCTCGGCCCGGGCTCCGCCAATTACCTACTTGCCAAAGCACGCACAGCAGACGACGGCCCCCCGCCGCCAAGGGAGGCGGAGCGCGGCGATAGGCGCGCATCCGGCGCTCCGCACGCATTCCGTTCGAGCGCCGCTCTGTCGTCTGCTCAGTGGCGCCGTCCGGACTCACTCCGGAGACGCATCTGATGCGCAAGGACGCGCATCTGGACCGCGCGAGGCGTGGACGCTGGACCTGTGGTGGCAGCTGCCGTGCTGTCCTTGCCTCGCCGCCGCGGGCGTGCGAGGAGAGGCACATGGAAGCCAGCGCGAAGCGGCTCGACTTCTTGCCGATCATCGGACGCGCTCTTCGGCAGCTCGACGTCGCGGCCCTCGTGGATGAGATCGTGCCCATGGACCCGCGCAGTCGCGTGAGCGCGGGCGAGTGCGTCGAGGCGCTGATCGTCGCGATCTTGCTGGGCCGGCACACGCTCTATCGGATCGACGAACTGCTCGCGCCGCATGACCTGGAGCTGGCGTTCGGCTGGAAGGGGAGCTGCGCGCAGTTCCACGACGACCGGCTGGCCCGAGCTGACGACACGTTCGCCGCCGGCCCGACGAAGATCCAGGCTGCGGCCCTCGTGCGTGCGGTCAAGGTGCACGACCTCGGCTCGCGACCATCCACGTCGACACCCTCGTCCGTCTCGGTCTACGGCGAGCACGCGGCCAGCGTGCCGCCGTTGGACCCGGAGGACGAGCGAGCGGTCCCACACGTCACGAGGGGGCACAGCAAGGACTATCGAGGCGACTTGAAGCAGATCGTGTATGGGCTGGCCGTGGCATGCGACGGCGGCGTCGCCGTCCTCGGTCGCGTGTCGTCGGGCAACCGCAGCGACCCACAGGAGACCCGTTGGCTCATGGGACGCCTCGCCGAGGTCCTCCCCGACCCACGGGGCACGACCGTCGTGGGCGACGCCAAGCTTTTCTCGGGCGAGACGCTGCTGCTCGCGCAGAAGCACGGCTTCCACATCTTGACGATGATGCCGCGCGGGGTGGGGCTCTGGGGAGAGGCCTTCACGGCCTTCCGTGCGGCCCTTGCGCGGGACGAGTCGCTCACCCGCCTGAAGGTTGTCTACCCGAAGGTGTTCCTCGAAGACGGATCCGCCGTCGACGACCTCGAAGCGGAGCCAGAGAGGGAGTGGAACGGCCGCTCGTGCGACCTCACCTATCGCTGGAAGGACGAATCGACCGGTGTCGAGCAAGAGTTCCCAATCCGCGCGCTCGTCGTCGAGTCCACCTCCTGCGCGAGCAGAAGACGGTGATCGTCGAGGCGCGCCGAGACAAGGAGCGGAAGAACCTGGAGCGGATCGCAGCCCGGCTCGGCAAGCGCGAGTTCAAGTGCGAGGAGGACGCCCGGCGTGCGGCCGCGGCCGCGATCGAGCGTCACGGGCCCGACCTCCACCGCCTCGTCGCCGAAGCGGTGGCCGAACGTCGCCCAGTCAAGCGACCTGGCCCAGGACGACCGCCGGCTGACGAGCAGCGCGAAATGGAGACGAGGTGGCGCGCCGTGCTCACGATCGAGCACGACCAGCATGACGTCGACGAGGCGATCCTTCGCGAGAGCTGCTTCGTCCTGGTCACGACCCGCCCCTTGACGGGCCCTGACGGCTGCTCGGACGAGGAGCTCTTTCGCACGTACCAGGACCAGAACCTGGTCGAGACCGCGATCCGGATCTTCAAGAATCCACAGCAGGTGGCGCCGCTGTTCTTGAAGACCGACGCCCGGATCGCGGCGCTAGGCCTCGTGTACGTGCTGGCGTTGATGGTCTACGCGCTCATCCAGCGAGAAGTGCGCCGCCTCCTCGAGCAGCGCAAGGCCGACTTCCCAGGGAACAAGGGGTGGACCACGCGACCGACCACGGAGGTCGTCTTCCGCCTCTTCGAGGGGATCAACACGATCCGCGTCGACGGGGTGCCCGGCGTGACCGTGACGAACATGACAACCGCGCAGCGGGACGCGCTCGAACTGCTCAACCACTCGATGCTGACGGATCCGGGCGTCTCCTACGCCCAGCTGGCCAAGCCGAAGCCACGCCACCGCGGCTGGCGCGCGAGAGGGAAGAAGTCGGCGCCGGGCGAAGACTCGGGCGGCCAGGTCGGCTGACAAACGGTGGCTGCCAGAAATCATAACAAGGTCAGGTGCGATCTCTGGAATGTGGGCTTGGAATCGTCTGCGCAGGGGTTACGGGCCAGGGGGGCGATGGTCGCGTGTCACGGCGTCGCGCCGCAACCGGCGGCGGCGCTGGCGTCCGGCCGGATCGTTGGCCTCCATTTTGGCCTCCATGCCCCCCGAACCAACGCCAAGGGCCGCCCTCGCGGGCGGCCCCTCTCTGAAATCAGGCACCGGAACGTTCGTTCAGGGCGCCGGTTGCGTTGGACCCCTCGGGGTCTTCATCAGAAGCGGGTGATGAGACTCGAACTCACAACCCTCAGCTTGGGAATCGTCGGTCGTGTTCGGTTCGGGACGTGCCGTGGTGGCTCCATCCGGCGCGTCGGGCGCGACATGCGGGGATGCACCCGTCGCACGGTGCCCCGCCATGTGCGCCGCAGGACCGGCCCATTGGCCTCCATTTTGGCCTCCATGGCTCCATGTGGCCTCCACACTCAGGCGGACCACACCTCGTCGAGGGAGGTCGCATCTGAGGACCGCCTCACCCCAGCGCTCGAGTGTCTGCTGGTCCGCAGCCGCCACTCGACCTGGCGGCCGACAGCCTGCGGCTCATGCGCACCACGGCGCTCGAGTGTCTGCTGGTCCGCAGCCGCCACTCGACGCTCGGCTGCGTGTCGGTTGAGCGCCTCAATTCTGGCCTTCCATGGCGGTGGCCCGGCCTCCCAAGGACGAGCTGCCCCTGCCTGGCTCCACGCAAACCGCCCACATGGGACGGGATCTCACCATCTCGAGTCTCTGGGACTGCGCCGACTCCTGAGCCACGCAAAGAGGAGACTCGTAAGAGCAGTGAGCGGAAGGAGAACTGATCCTCCTCTGCACCAGAGCACGAGTGCTTCGACGGCAGGGGGAGGGGAACTGGAGGGATCAGGAATAACAACGTCGTCGCCTCCGCCCTGCTCATCAATGCCGTTGGGCCCAACTGAGTAGACCATTGTCGACCTGCCTGGCATCACTCCTCGAGAGTGCGAGATGATTCTGGCCCCAGGCGCTTGGACCGACAAGAAATCACGTCCCCATGGGTCACGAACACCGTGGGCTCGGCCCAAAAAACTATATGCCTCCCAATCTGGATCGGAATAGAAGGCCACCTGACTTGCAACACTCGGACTGGACTTCAATAGCGACGGTGTCAGGAGAGCGAGCACAAGCGAGACCACGAAGACAATCGCGGACCCCACCATCCCAGTTACTCCTGAAATCACAGGACGTTGAACGCGTGCACAGATGCGGCCGCGCCATCGGGCGTCACGCGGAATCGTGTGTCGAATGTCAATTGAAGGGTGAGGACGGGACCGCTTTCAGCAATGATCTGGTGCTGTTGCAGAATCGCTCGGGCGATCATGCTCAACGGAAGACGCCCTGTGTACACCCGCTCGCCCCCAGTCCCCTCACTTACGGTGTCGAAGCCTGGGAGATCGCAGAACACAAAATTCCTGTCGTAAACCGGATCTCCCTGGCGATTTGTGCGCACCAAGTGTGGATGCTGGGCAATCCGAATGTCAGCCACGCGTTGGAGCTGTTGTTGGGCGAGAGCCTCCTCAGACTCGTCGTTCTCCGCTACGTCACGCATCACTCGTCCCGATGGCATCGTTCGGTAGATCCCCCGGCTGAATGTCTGAACTCTTGCACCAGTCTCCAGGGACTTGATCCGTACGGCTGTCTCGTCCATTTCATGTCCGCATGGGCCAGAGAACGGGAACTCAATGAAGATCGGGACCCCCAGTAGGAAGTGCTTTCCTGGCCGGCCTGCGTCGTCAGCAGCATCTGTGATCCACTCGATGTAGTCGACGGACGGCTCTGAAGGGGCGGAGAACCCGGCGGCCTTGTTCGTGTTCACGGATCCAAGCAGCTTTTCGAAGCACTGACTAGCACCTTGGGAGGTGCGCTTGTTCATTGCTCGCAGGATGGCATTCTTCGCTGCGAACTCGCCCCTGTTCTCTGCGACTATTACAAGTGGGGTTCCTGCCCGACACCTTCTATCCTGGATCTCCTCGCCGAACACCGTGGGTGGGAGTTCGTCACTTGGATCGCCTCTGTCGTCTGGCCGCTCACCCCCGCCCTGCCAGGTCATGGGACCCAGCGCACGCCACAGCCGTCCCCCCGGCCGAACGGTCGCGCACAAACGCCCCACCGAAGCCAAGTAGACACCCTCCGGCGTCAAGTAGAACGTCTCGCCCGTGGTGTTCAGCCGGAGGAGCACGGGGCTGACGAACCTCGTCCTCGTGAGCGATCCGAGGTTGTTGACCAGCTCCACCCCGAACCGATCATAGATCGCCTGGCCGCTCACGCCGGCGAGCCGCTCGACCGACCCGCGCTCGTCCATCACGGGCCCTTCGAAGTTGCCCGACTCCTGGCCCTCGGACCCGATCAGGCTCCCCCCGGCCCAGCGGTACTCGCCCCAGGTGAAGCCGCTCGGCATGCGCTCGGTCAAGAGCTTGGTCCCGTCGTACGCCAGGAGCGTGGGCGCGGTCCCGCCCAGCTCGCCCACGATCACCGCCCGCTCGCCGGTACCCGTGTAGTGGAACTCCCGCGGGTCGTCGGTGAAGACGTCGGTGCTCTCGAAGGCCAGCCTCGTGGGCAGGTCTCGCTCGTCGTGGGTGAAGTAGGTGGCGAAGCTCGCCGAGGCGCGCAGGGTCATGCGCCGCGCTTGATCGTACTCGTAGGCCGTCTCCAGGCTGTTGGTCGTCTCGCTCTGGATCAGGTTCAGCGCGTTGACCACGTAGTCCGTGGTCTTCGTCGGCTCGACGAGGTCCGCCCGCTGCGTGCGGTTCGACGCCGCGTCGTACTGGTAGGCGAAGCCGTAGACGGTGGGGTTCTGCACCCTGCGCTCCTCCACCAGCCTATCCAGCGCGTCGTAGGAGTAGTAGGTGAACTCCCCGTTTTCGTGGGCCACCCGAGTGACGCCGCCGTTCGGGTTCCGTTGGTAGACCTGCGACGTGAGGACTGCGCCCGTGTCGTCGAGGTTGAGGAGTTCCGACACGCGCCCGGCCTCGTCATAGGCGAAGTAGCTGACGACCTTGTCGCCCGCGAGGACCTTGCGCTCGATCAGCCCCGACCGGTCGAAGTGGAAGTAGTTCTCCCGGACGATCGGAGGCGGGGGCGGCTCGTCCTCGACGTAGTCGATCGTCGTCACCCTCACGAGCCGCCCGGCCTCGTCGTGGTGGTCGAAGACCTCGTCATCGTTCGGGTCCGTGACCGAGGTCTTGAGCCCGCTCAGGTCGTACGAGTAGTAGACCGGACCCGCCACGGTGACCTTCCTCAGCAGCCGATCCATGGGATCGTACTCGAACGTGCTCACGCCGAGGTTGGCGAGGGAGTCGTCGCTCTCGAGCAGGTTCCCCACGGGGTCGTAGGAGTAGTAGATCGGCTTGGCGAGCGTCGTCCCCGGGCTCTCGAACCAGGTCCTCTCCAGCCGCCGCGCCCCGTCGTACGCCATGTAGGTGGCGCGCCCGTCCGCGTCCACGCGCAGGGTCATGGACGAGCGCGAGTCGTACCCCAGGTAGGTGACCCCGCCCAGCGCGTCGGTGCTCCTCGAGAGCCGCCCGAGCCCGTCGTGGGCGAAGTAGGTGGGGTTCCCCTTCTCGTCCAGCGCCAGGGTTCGGTTCCCGGTCGGGTCGTACCCCATGTAGACCACCCCGCCGAGCGCGTCCACGCGGTGGCTCTGACGCCCGAGCAGGTCGTGGCGGAACGACGTCTCGAAGCCTCGGGGGTTGCGCACGAGCGCCCGCTGGCCGCGGGCGTCGTGGAAGAAATAGGAGTACTCGCCCAGGGCGCTGCTCTGGTGCAGGAGCCGCCCCGCGAGGTCGTAGCCCAGGTAGGTGGCCCGGCCCTCGGGATCGAGCTGCCGCAGGACGCTCGAGCGCGCGTCGTACTGCGTGGTCCAGGTGTCGTCGAAGGCGTTCTTCCGCGTCGACTGCCGGTTGAGCTCGTCGTAGGCCATGTAGGTGGGCCGGCCCTCGGGATCGACCACCAGGGTCTGGTTCCCTGCCTGGTCGTAGCCCATGTAAGCCTGCCCGCCGTCGGCCGCGATCCGCCGCGTCTGGCGGCTCACCAGGTCATACTGGAAGTAGGTCGAGCGCCGCGGCCCGGCCGCGCCCAGGAGCACGTGCTGCTCGGTCTGGTTGCCCACCTGGTCCCACACGTGGTAGGTAAGCAGACCCGCCGCCAGGTCGTGGCGGAACGCGGCCCGGTTGAGGGCGTCGGGGCTGAAGTAGGTGGTCTGGCCCTGCTGATCGAGCGAGCGCACCACGTTGCTCGCCGGATCGAACACCAGGTACGTCTGCGCGAAGTGCACCCCGTCCTTCGTGGCCACGCGTCGATCGAGCGGATCGTACTCGAAGTAAGTGCCGAACCCTCGCGCGTCGATCTGCACCAACACGTTGCTGTTGCGGTCGAACACGCTCGAGCTCACGCCACCCAGCGCGTCGGTCGTCGCCGTGCGCCGGTTCAGCGCGTCGTACGCCATGTAGGTCGTGGCCCGCTCGCCGCCGTAGGGTGAGACCCCGAACGGCTGCTGCCCGTAGCCCTGGTCCAGGCTCTGGGCGACGACGTTGCCCACGAGGTCGTAGGCCATGTAGGAGAGGAGCCCCGCCGGCGAGAGCGTCGCCTGCGCGCGGCCCGCCGGGTCGTAGCTCACGTAGGTCGGTGCCCCGAGCTGATCCACGCTCAGCACCGACTGGCCCGCCCGGTCGTACCCCACGTAGGTGACCCCGCCGAGCTGATCCTCGGTGTGGGTCGGGCGGCCGACGAGATCGAAGCTGAAGTAGGTCGCCAGCCCCCGCGGATCGACCGAGCGGACCCGGTTGCCCTCCGGATCGAACACGCTCCGCGTCACCGCGCCGATCGCGGTCTTCGTCTCCTCCAGCCAGCCGCGAGGATCGTACTGGTGGTAGGTCGGGCGGCTCAGCGCGTCCAGCGCCAGCACTCGCTCCGACGCCGCGTTGAAGCCGAAGTAGACCTCCTCCTGCAGCGCGTTCTTCTGACGCGTCAGGCGGGCAGCAGGGTCGTAGGCGAAATACGTGGGGTTGTTCCGAGGATCGAGCTGGACCTGGGGCTGGTGCGCGTCCGTGTAGCCGAAGTAGGTCACCCCGCCCAGCGCGTCCGTCTGCTTCTGACGCCGGCCGAGGACGTCGTACTCCCAGGTGGTCGCGAAGAGCCTGGCGTTCCGCTGGCTCGTGACCCGGTCCTCCGGATCGTAGGTCCAGTAGGTCGGGTTGCGCACCCCGTCCACGGTCGGCAGGAGCGTGCGCTCGCGGTTCTGGTTCGGGTCGTACTGGTGGTCGGTGACCCGCAGCAGCGCGTCCTTCTCCTGGACGAGCAAGCAGGCGTCGTCGTAGGCGAAGTAGCTCGCCGCGCCGATCGGACTCACCGTCTTGACCACGCGGCCACGCCGGTCGTACTCCATGTAGGAGATCCGCCCGAGCGGGTCCACCTGCGCCGTGCGCTCGTTGGCCGGGTTGTAGGCGAAGTAGCTCACCGCGCCGAGCGGGTCCACCGCGCGCTCGACGTTGCCGCGCGCGTCCCAGCCGAGCGTGCTCACCGCCCCGCGCCGGTCCTTCGTCTCGCGCAGGAGCCCCGTGGGCTCGTAGGCGAAGTAGGTGGCCGCGCCCACCTGGTCGATCTGCACCGTGCGGTTCCGCTGCCCGTCGAAGTCCAGGTACGTGGTCCGGCCCAGCGGGTCGACGTAGCGCCGCAGCAGGTCCTGGCCGTCGAACGCGAAGTAGCTGCGCGCGCCCAGCGGGTCGGTCGACGCGATCCGGTTGGCGCGCTCGTCGACTTCGTAGGCCCACGCACCACCCACGCGGTTCTGGGAGCCGGTGATGTTCCCGTCGCCGTCGTAGGTGTGGTAGTCGGCGGGCGTGCCCGGGTTGAACACGGCCACCGGCGCGCCGTAGGCGTCGTGCTGCAGGTAGGTGACCTTGCCCGCGCGGTCGCGCAGCGTGGCCTGGGGCGAGGCCGTGCTCCAGGCGAAGTAGGCCACGCTCTGCCGCGCGTCCTCGACGTGCGAGACGCGGCCGTTGCCGTCGTACCCCACCTCCCAGGTGCGGTTCTCGGGGCGAGTGACCGCCGAGAGACGCAGCGGGTCCGCGTACTGGAAGTAGGTCACGCAGCCCTCGGGCCCGAGGATCCGCGTCAGGTTGGCGTCGCCGTCGTACTGCAGGTAGGTGACGCGGTTGTTGGCCGCGTTGCCCGGGTCCTCCAGCACCAGCCGCGTGAGCAGCCCGGCCCCGTCGTAAGACAGGTAGGGCACGAGGCCAAGCGCGCCCGAGCCGCCGACCGGCACGATCTTCTGCAGGCGGGAGTTCGCGTCGTAGGTGTAGTAGACGGGGTTCCCGCAGCGATCGACCACGCGCTGCAGGCGGCCCGCGCTCGAGTAGCGGTAGACGCGCCCCGACGGGCTGGTCTCGACGAAGTCACTGCCGTCCAGGGTCAGCGTGTTCTGCAACCCGGCCGCGGCCTCGAAGGCGCTCCCGGTCCAGCGGTAGGTGTTGCGCCGCCCGTCGCCGCGGACCACGGCCACGTGGCTCACGCCGTCCTGGTAGAGCACGCGCGTGAGGCCGAGCGTCCGGCTCTTGCCGAAGTCGTGCTGGAAGTAGAGCCCCGAGTGGTAGTAGGCGGCCACGGCCGGGAAGGGCCCGAGCCCGCGCACGTCGTTGGTGAAGGGGGTGCGCAGCCCCAGCCGCCCCGACGCGTCCACCGACACGCCCGAGTCGTAGCTGGTGAGGAGGCTCACCGGCCCCGCGTTCGCCAGGTCCGAGGCGCTCTCGCAGGGCGTCGTGCCCATGCCGCCCCGGTCGGCGCCCGGCATGAGGAGCAACGTGCCCCGGGGCGGGTCGTCGTCCTCACCGTCCCAGGGGCGCAAGGGCGGCGCCTCGAGCGCGGGGTTCGGGAGCTGGTCCGTGGCCCACAGGCAGGCCACCGGCCCCTCGCACAGGTTGAAGTGGCGGATCGTCGGCTCGCTCGGGCTCCCCTCGCCGATCGCGATCTCCACGCGGTCGAAGGTCCAGCGGTTCGTGACCGAGCTCGCCCCGGCCCACACGGCCTGGCTCGCCCCGCTGGCGAACTGCGTCCACCCGCCGCCGTTCGTGCGCACGAACCAGTCCGACGTGGTGTCGGCCACCAGCGGCACGGGCTGGTTCGTGGGCACGGCCACGGCGCGGTTACCGGTCGGCGCGGGGTGCGTGATCGCGGGCATGTTCGACCTCGGGGTGTACAGGATCCGATTGCTTCTTGCCAGTCACGGCCACGGCGCGGAGGGGAAAGGGACGCTCCCCTCCGCGCCCGGACGGCCTCGAGTGCTCAGCTCTCCTCGGAAGCGGCGGTGTCCTCGCGCAGCGGCTCCCACACGGGCTTGCCGCCCCGCGTGACCTCCGCCCGCTCGACCTCGACCAGCGGCTGACCGACGGGCCCGCTGCGCAGGTAGAGCCGCGTGCGGCTCTTGTTCCCGCGCAGCTCGTGCACCCGGCCGCAGCCGGGGCACTCGAGCGTGACGTCGCGGCGCAGGTGCGCCTCGAGCGTCGCGCCCTTCCACGAGGCCAGGAAGCGGTTGCAGCCCTTGCAGCTCACCTCCAGGTCGTAGCCGGTCAGCCCGGCCCGCTCGAGCGCGCGGCGCCTCGCCGCCGCCCGCGTGCGGGCCTGCTCGAGCTGCTCCCTGGGCACCCCTTCCAGGCGCAGGAGGTCCCTACGGTCCAAGTTCGTGTCCATGTTCGTGCTCATGATCAGGTCTCCAGGAGGGCGATCCGGTCGAAGCTCAGCTGCCGGCCGGAGGTGGTACCCGTGGTGCGCCGCCAGCGGATCAGGACCTTGGCCTTGACCGCGCCCGAAGGCGCGGTGGCCACGAGCGTCCGCAGCTCCCACTGGCTCTGGGCGGAGAAGTTGAGGGCGCCCGAGCTCGAGGTCGAGATCAGGCCGTCGCTGGCGTTGAACCACTGCAGGTTCAGCTCGATCAAGGTGTCCGCCCACTCGGCGCCCGAGTGGTAGGCGCCCACCTGCAGCGTGTACTCGTCGGTCGCCTGGATCCCGGCCACGAAGCTCGTGGTCTCCAGCGTGCGCCCGGTGAACGCGGTCGTGCAGGAGGTCGAGCGGAAGGTCTTCGAGCCGTCCAGGGCCGGGTCGGTCTGGGAGCCGTAGGTCGAGCCCGTGGCGGTGAACGTCCACTTGGGCGACGCCGACTCGAAGGACGGGTCGTGCGTCTCCGGGACGAGCAGGCCCGCGTCGTAGCTCGGCTCGTCCAGGCCGATCAGGATCGCCATTCCGCGCTCGCCGGCCCGGCCGTTGCCGCCCGCGCCTCCGCTGCGCGGCGTCCCGCCGCCGCCACCGTGGGCTCCGCCCGCGGCGCCGCCGCTCCCGCCGGCGCCCCCGTCCGCGTGCACGCGCGCGGTCGGCACGTCGCTGTCCTCGCCGAAGGCCACGACGCGCAGGACGCCGCCCGCGCCGCCGCCGCCGCCGCCCCCGCCGCCGCCGGCCGCGCGGTTGTTCACGTCGTTCAGGGCGTTCCCACCGGCGCCGCCCGCGCCGCCGTCCCCGCCGTCGGCGCTGATCTCGCCGCTGGCGCCGAGGACCAGGTCCCCGCCGACGAACACGTCCAGCTCGCCGCCGCCCGCGCCCGAGGCGCCGCCGCCGCCGCCGCCGCCGTCGTCGCTGCTCCCGCCCGCGCCACCCGCGCCGCCCGCGCCCAGGCCCGAGCCCGCCTGGGAGCCGGGCGCGCCGGCGGTCCCGGCGGCGCCCTTGCCCGTCGAGGACGAGGCCCCGCCGCTCCCGCCGCCGCCGCTCCCGCCGGCCGACGAGGAGAGGAACAGCACGTGCTCGGCGCCGCCGTCGTCGGTCAGGCGCTGCCGCACGACGCCCGCGATCGGCGTGATCGCCACGGCGTTCTGCCCGGCGTCGCCGTTGGCCCCGCCGCTGGCGCCCGAGCCGCCCGCGCCCGCGTTGCCGCTGCCCGCGCCGTCGAGCGCCAGGCGGTCCTCGCCGCGACCGCCGGCGCCACCCGCGCCGCTCGAGTCGCCGCCGCCGCCTGCGGCGCCGCTCCCGCCGCCGCCGCCGCTGCCCGAGGCGGCCAGCGTCCGCTGCTTCACCTGGTTGGCGCTGGCCACTCCGGCCTGGCCGGCCGTCGAGGGCGCGGCCGCCACGGTCCCCGCGCCGCCGGCCTTGCCCACCTCGCCGCGGCCGGTGGCGGTGATCTTGCCGTTCACCGTGCAGTCGCCCAGGACCCGGACCACGAGCTTGCGCCGCGCCCTGGCCGCCAGGTGCACGCCCGCGTTCACCACGAGGGTGTTGTAGTTCTTCTGCCCGTAGTCGTCGGTGTAGGCGGCGATCGTCACGTCGCCGTCGCTGCCGTCGCCGAAGTCGATCGTGGCCGAAGGCCGCCGGTCGAACTCGTCCTCGATCGTCGCCCAGTTCTCGTTGACCTGCTGGCCCCAGGTCGTCGACCCAATGGCCGGCTTGTTCAGTACGACCACGCCCGCTCCTCTCTCTCGTGCTCCGCCAGCGCCGCCTGCAAGGCCTCCGCCGCCAGGGCGGAGCAGTGGCGCTTGTGATCCGGAAGGCCGCCCAGGGCCTCGTTGATCTCCGCCTCGGTCCAGCGCGCCACCGCCTCGCCCAGCGGAGTGCCCGGGAGCCGCTCGGCGAGCAGGCTCCCCGCGGCGATCGCCGGGGCGCAGCCGAAGGTCTGGAAGCTGGCGGCGGCGATCCGCGCGTCCGGCCCCTCGCCCTCGAGGCGCAGGTAGAGCGTCATGAACGGCCCGCCGCGCGGCCGGCCCGCCTGCCCGACCAGGTGGGCGTCCCGCATGACGAACGCGCTCCGTGGCGCGTAGAAGTGGTCCATGACCACGGCCGAGTAGGGCTCGCTCACGTCGCCCCTTCCCCGGCCGCGCGCCGCCGCAGGTGGGCGATCCCGCGTTGGTCGCGCGAGAAGGCCACCTGCTCGTACTCGCGGTGGGTGGCCAGGAACGCCTGCAGCGCCCGGGCCACCTGCGGCTCGCCGCGCACGTCGTCCACACACACGTGGGGCACGCGCAGCCGCGCGCAGTGCTCCAGGTCGCGGCTGCAGGTGGCCAGGTCGTGGCCGCCGTCCACCCAGGCGAAGTCGATCGTCTCCTCGGGCTCGCGGGCCTCGAAGGCGGCGAGCGTCGCCTTGGAGTCCCCCGGGTGGAACGTCACGAGGGGCGGACCCAGCCGGGCGTTCAGAAGATCCACGCAACGCTGGCTCTCGGGGTCGAGCCCGAAGGTGTCGATCCGGGCGTCGGGGCAGGCGAGGCGCACCAGGTAACAGAAGTGGGCCTTGTGCGTGCCCGTCTCCAGCACGCGGCGCGGGGCCGCCGCGCGCAGGGCGGCCAGGAGGAAGCGCGTCTGCTCGACGATCCCGGCGCGGCTGTTCTGGAAGGTCGAGCCCTCGCCCTGCTCGAAGGCGTCGGTCAGGGCCTGCACCAGCTCGGGCGCGAAGCCTGGCAGGTCAAAGACGCTCGGGGCCTGCAGGTCAGCGTGCAGCAACGGCCACCTCCTCCTGGCGGAGGCTCGCGGTCGGCCGCCCCCGCTGGGCCAGAAGGCGCTCGAAGGCCTGCTCCAGGCGCTCCAGCTCGACGGCCCCGGCGCCCCGCGCCGGAGGGCGCGCCTCGACCAGACGCTGCCGCAGGTCACCCGGGCCGCGGACGCTGCCCACGGCCAGCCGCGCCGCGAGCCGCTCGGCGTCCGCGCGCCGCGGGTCTTGTGGGTCCTCGACGACCACCGCCTCGGCCAGGGCCAGGAGGGCGGCCAGCGCCGGACCGCGCACGGCGTGCCGCGCGAGCTCCCGACCGTCGGGGAGGACCAGGCCCACGTCGTCAGCGGCGCCCAGGTCGGCCACGACCACCTGGCCCTGCGTCCAGAGGCGGTTGCGCAGCTCCGCCCCCAGCGCGCGCCCAAGGACCAGCGCGAAGCGGGTGGGAAGCCCCAGCCGCGCCGCGAACCGGGCCAGGTCCTCCGTCGAGGGCGGGGGGGCTCCAATTGCGGGCCAGCCCACGATCAGGGGCACCTGCGCGTGGTAGACGCGCTGCGCGGCCTCCGCCACGGCCGCGCTGGCGGCGACGACCAGGTCCGAGCGCTCGCAGGCCCAGTGCTCCAGCTCGGCCCGATAGAGCTGGGCGCGGTTCAGCGCGTCGCCGTGGCGCGCCACCTCGTGCTCGGGGAGGAGCAGGATCAAGGGCAGGCCCGTGCGCTGGCGCAGGGCGGGCCCCACGTGGTGGGCCAGCGGCCCCTCGGCCAGGACCACGTCGAACGGCCCGTGCTCGCGCACGGCGCGGTCGACCTGCACGTGCGCCGGAGCCGCGGCCATGAGCACGTCGTCCTCGGGCGTGAGTGCCCGCGGCAGCGGCCCGGGGTCGAGCTCGAGCACGGTGGGCGCCCCGGGTCGGGCGGGCGGCGGGCCGAAGGGACCGCGACGGCGACGGAACACGACCACCTCGTGGCCGCGCGCGGCCAGGCCGGACGCCAGCGCCTCGCCGTAGCTCTGGAGCTGGACGTTCGGCGCCTCGTCCGCGGCCAGGAGGAGCACGCGGCGCGTGGGCCGAAATGCGCAGGGCGGAGGAGCGGCCGAGGCCGGCGGTGCTGGCGTCGTGGGGACCAGCACCCCTCCGCCCGTCGGTGCCGCCGGGTCCGTCGCGGCGCCACCCAGGAACGCGTCGACCGCCGCGAGGAGCTGCTTCACGCGCGCCCGCGTGGTGTGCTGCGCGTGCGCCACCGCCGCGGCCTCCTGCTCGATCCGGCGGCGTAGCGCCTCGTCGCCGAGGAGCCGCAGAACCTGGCGCTCCAGATCCTGCTCGTTCTTGTAGAGGACGAGGTGGCGCCCGTCCTCGAACAGCTCGTACTGGCCGTTGTTCTGGGCATCCGTGAGGAGTACGCGGCCTGACGCCAGCGCCTCGAACACGCGGAAGTTCAGGTCGTTGGCCACGTGCTGGTTGAAGACCAGCCGCGCGCGGCGGTAGATCTCCGCGGTCTTCGTCTTCTCGCCCGGTCCGGTGGTCGTGGTCACGAGCGCGCGCAGGCCGTGGCGTTCGGCCAGGCGCTGCAGGACGTCGGCGCGCCAGGTCTGGCTGCCCACGAAGACCACGTCCCACTCGCGCTCGGCCTCGGGGACGTCGACCGGCCGGAAGAGCTCGCCGTCGGCGTGGAGCGGAAGCCAGGCCCGCGGGCCCTCGAACACGTGCCCCCAGGCGCGGTGCGCGTGGAAGGTCAGCTCGAGCTCCCGGGCGAGCTCACGGTGGAACAGGGGCTTCTTGTGCGTGTCCACGAGCCAGGCGAACTTCGGCACGGCCAGCCGCTCGAGGCCGGTCGGCCGCACGAAGTTGCCGGTCACGGCGTCGAGCTCCAGGTAGAAGCGCGCGCCGCTCGGGTCCACGTCCTCGAGCCGCTCGACCGGCCAGCCCGGGCCGCAGGCCCGCACCTCGTGCGTGGCCGAGAGCTCGCGCACGATCGAAGTCGTGATCGGCTCGTTGTCGAGCCGCTCCGAGAACACGATCACGACGGGCTTCTTCGGGCTCACGACGAGGCCTCCTGCAGCTCGCGCGCGCGCGCCGACGCCGGGAGCTGTGCGAGCTCGCCCAGGAACGCCACCAGAGCGGCCGCGGCCGCCTCGGGCGCGGTGGCGTGGGTCACCCGGCTCGTCGGCCAGTCGGGGTAGTCGAGGTGCCAGTCCTCGCCGTCGTCGGGCAGCCAGAGGAACGTGGGGACGCCACAGGCGGCCGCCGCGTGGGCGCTGGCCGAGCGCGGGGTGAGGACGAGGCCGGCGTGCTGGACCCTGCGCGCGAGCTCGAGCGGGCCGCCGTCAACGGCGCCCGCGTCGAGCCGCAGCTGGGCGAGCAGCTCCCGCGGCGCGTCACCGGGCCGCCCGAGGAGCACGATCGGCCAGCCGGGGCGGGCGCGGCGGCAGGCGACGACGAGCGCCTGGAGGAACGCCGCCAGAGCGGGCGGGTTGCCGGCGGAGCCGGCGAGCGGCTGGAGGGCCACGTAGGCGCCGGGCTCGAGCCCGGCGGGCGGCTCGAGCGGCGGCAGCTCCGGCGGCAGGGGCTCCGTCACGCGGAGGCCCAGGCCCGCCGCGTAGGTGCCCACGTAGGTGCGGTCGGGGCTCCCACCCTTCACACGATGCCGAGCCACGGGCGCGGAGACGAGGGTGCGGCGGCCCGGCGCGCAGGCGGGCGCTGTAGCCACGAGCCCGTCGTCCCAGGCGCCCACGACCTCGGGCAGCACGTCCGTGGTCACGTCGAGCGCGGAGTGGCGCCGCGCGTACTCGCGCGCGGCCGCCACGAAGGACAGCCGGTCGCCCAGGCAGCCGTAGGGCGTGGTGAGGTGCACCCGGCGCGCGTCGGGCGCCGGGCCGGCGAGGGCTTCGCGCACGAGCGCGTTCGTGCGCGCGTCGTAGGTGTGGTGGCGGAGGGCGAGCGCCTGGCCGCGGGCGCCGATCGCCTCGCGCGCGCCCGCGTCGGCGAGTGCCTGCGCGACCACCTCCTCCAGGTCGGCGTCGTCGTAGAGCCGCAGGTGCTCGCGGTCGGCGAACAGGTCCCCGAGGCCGTTGCCGATCCGGTCGGTGACCACGAGCCCGCCCGAGGCCAGCCCCTCGAACACGCGCATGTTCAGGTCGCCCGCGAGCGAGCAGTTCCACACCACCTTGGCCCGGGCGAACAGGCGGCCCATGTCCTCGCGCCACACGCCCTCGTGCACGGCCACGCGGAAGCGGCGCGAGAGGCGCTCGAGCAGTCGGCGGCGGCGCTCGTGGAAGGGACGCAGGTGGCCGACGAAGACCACGTCCAGGTCGCGCCCACCGGGCGGCGGGAGGCGGCGGTGGACGTCCGGGTCGCAGGCGAGCGGCAGCCAGCTCGCCGCCACTCCGCGCCGGGTGAAGGCGCCCACATGGTCCTTCTGGGCCACGAACACGCGATCGAAGCGCGGGGCGAGGACCAGGAGCAGGTCGTCCTCCTTCTGCGCGTGCAGGTGCGTGTCGATCGCCCACAGGACCGTGCGGCAGGGGGCTTGCTCGAGGGCGCGGGGCACGAAGGTCTCGCCCTCGACCACGAGGAGCAGGTCGACCGGCCCGCCCAGGCGCTCGGCGGCGGCATGCACCAGCGCCTCGGCCGTGGCGTCGTCGCCCAGGTCCAGCTCCTGCCCGCGGCCGGCGGTGACCACGGCGTGGGCGCGGCGCAGGGCGGCCTCGCAGTACGCGGCCGTGGTCGTGGCGCTCCGGTGGTAGCAGAGGAGCACGCGCCGTCGGGGAGGGGGCGCCGTCTCCGCGCGGCGCTCGGCCAGGTCGGCCTCGATCTGCGGACCCCAGCGCTCGAGGAACAGGCGTTGGTTCGCCTCGAAGCGGCCCCACACGTCGAGCTGGCCCTCGCGGGCCACCAGCCGGGCGGTGGCCTTGCCGTGGTGCAGGAGCTCGGCGCCGGGCTCGTAGACCAGCTCGAAGCCGGCCTGCCGGGCGCGCAGGCACAGGTCGCTGTCCTCGAAGTAGCCGGGGCTGAAGGCCTCGTGGAACACGCGCCCGTCGGGAGCCAGCCGGTCCAGGAGCGCGCGGGTGAGGAGGAGACAGGGGCCGCCGGCGTTCCTCACCCGCCGGCGCGCGGTCACCGTCGGCGCCAGGCGGTCCTCGCCCTGCCCCGGGATCTCGTGGCCGCCATGCAGGTCGTGCTCGATCCCGCCCGCGCTCTGCACGGCCAGGTCGCCCACGTCCAGGACCTTGGCGGTGACCACGCCCACGCGCTCACCGTCCGTTGCCGCGGCCAGGAGCGCCTCGAGCCAGCCCGCGCGCACGCGCGTGTCGTTGTTGAGGAGGACGACGTGGCGGCCGCGGGCGACCGCCACGCCGCGGTTCGCGCCCACGGGGTAGCCCAGGTTCGCGCCCAGCTCGAGCACCTGCACGGGCACGGCCCCGCCCAGGCGCTCGCGCGCCTCGCGGAACAGGTGCAGCGTGCCGTCCTTCGAGCCGTTGTCCACGAGCACCAGCTCGTAGGCCGCGGGGGTGTGCCGGATCACCGCCTCGACCGCCGCACGGGTGAGCTCCAGGCCGTCATAGGCCACGATCACGATCGAGGCCGGGAGCTCGGCCTCGCGGGCGACGCCGGCGCCGTCCCGCTCGCGCCGGGCGCGCAGGAGGCGCACGGGGTGGGTCCAGGTGGCGCCGTCGATCCGCGCGACCGGGCTCACGCGCACGAGCTCGCAGGCGGGGTCGAGCGCGCGCCGGCGCGGCTCGACGTCCAGCGTCGGCCCGGTGGGTCTGGCGGCCGCCGCGCGTCCGACGAGCGTCGGGCCCACGCGCTCGGCACCGGCGTCGTCGAGGAGCCACACGAGCCCCTCCAGCCAGTCCTCGCTGCCCGCGAGCACCTCGACCTCGTCCGTGACCAGGGCCACGCGCGCGTGCGCGGCCGTGGCCAGGGCGTGCGCCCGTGCGGCCTCGCGGGTGGCGCCGGGGAGCCGCTCCAGCGTCACGCGCGTGCCAGCAGCCCCGAGCCCGGTCACGAGCGTCCCGAGGCGCTGGAAGACCTCAGGGTCGCGCCCGTGCTCGAGGACGCGCAGCTCGAAGCGCGGGTAGGTCGTCCGGGCGAGGAGGGAGCGGAGCGCGGCCTCGGCGTGGACCGGGGCGTCCTCGGTCAGCAGCACGACCGAGACGGGCGGCGGCGCCGGGCGCTCCGGGGGGCGCACGCACAGGGCGGGCTCGCCTTCGTGTACCCGCCGGTACACCTCGCCCATGCGACGCGCGATCTCCGCCCAGGTGAACTCCCGGCGCGCGCGGACGGACGCGGCGCGCCCGAGGCGCCGCCGCAGGCCCGGACTCGCGGCGAGCCGCAGGACGGCGTCCGCCAGCGCCGCCGCGTCCCCCGGCGGCACGACGAGGCCGTCCTCGCCCGGGCGCACGATCTCGGCCAGGCCGCCGGCGCTCGAGGTCACGACCGACGCCCCGGCCGCCATGGCCTCCAAGGTCACGAGTCCGAACGGCTCGTACACGCTGGGTACGATCACGAGGTCCGCGGCGCGGAGCAGGTAGCCCAGCGCCTGGCCCTTCACGTAGCCCACGTGCCGGTCCTGCGGGCCGAGCCGCTCGAGCAGCGGAGCCTGGAGGCCGCCCTTGCCCGCGAGGACCAGGCGCACGTCGCCGCGCGCCTGGCGCACCTGGGCCATGGCGTCGGTGAGCACGCCCAGGCCCTTCTCCGGGTCCAGCCGGCCGAAGTACACGGCGAGCAGCTCGTCGGGCCCGCAGAGCGCGGCACGCACGTCGCGCAGGTGTTCCGGGTGGTCCACGTCGAGGAGCGTGGGGTCGATCCCCAGGGGGATCGCGGTCACGCGGGAGGGGTCCACGCCGTAGTGCCGCACGACCTGGCGCGCCGTGTACTCGCTGTTGGCGATCACGTGCGTGGCGTCGTGCACCGTGAGCGCCTCCAGCTCGGCCACGAAGCGCCCCCGCGCGTCCAGGCGGCCGAGGTTCTTGCCCACGACCTCGTCATGGACCGTGACCACGAGCGGCTTGCCGAGGAGGCGCGCCGCCTCGCGCGCGGCCACGGCCGTGAGCCAGTCGTGGCCCACGACCAGGTCCACGTCGCGGAAGGCGTCGCGCCGCTCGAGCAGGCGGGCCACCACGGCGCCAGCCCACTGACACACCTCGCCAATGCCTCCGCTGGGGCGAGGTGCCCCAGGCCAGGCGATCCGGTGCACGTGGACCCCGTCCAGGTGCACGTCGTCCTGGGCGCCGCCGCAGCTGTTCGTGATCACGGCCACGCGGTCACCGTTGGACGCGAGCCCGCGGCACAGCCCGTGGCCACCGCGCCCCACGCCCGCGATCTCTGCCCCGGGGCCCGGGTACTCGGGCAGGATCTGCAGGGTGCTCGGGCGGGTCACGCGCCCCTCCCCGCGAGCACGCGCAGCCGCGGTCGGGCTCCTGGCCCGCGCGCCTCCGCTCCTCGCGCCTCCGCTCCTCGCGCCTCGGTTCCGCGCGCGTCCGATCCGCGTGCGCGGTCCGCCAGCCGCGCGTCGCGCCGCGCCAGCGCCTGGCGGTAGACCTCGACCATGCGCCGTGCCGCGTCCGCCCAGGAGAAGGTGCGTGCGCGGGCGCGGCCGCGTGCCACGAGCGCCTCGCGGGCGGTCGCGTCCTCGATCAACGAGAGGAACGCCCCTGCCAGGGCGCCCGGGTCGTCGGGGTCGACCACGAGGGCGCCGTCGCCCACCACCTCGGGCAGCGAGCTGCGGTCGGAGACGACCGTCGGGACGCCCGCCGCCATGGCTTCCAGGGGCGGCAGGCCGAAGCCCTCGTAGCGGCTGAGGTAAGCGAAGGCCTCCGCCCGGGCGTAAAGGTCCTGGAGCGCCTCGTCAGGCACGTGCCCGAGGACGCGCACCCGCTCACGCGCCGGACCGAGGCGCTCGAGCGCGGGGCCCAGGTCGAAGGCCTGCCCGCCCTGGCCGCCGGCCAGGGCGAGGACGTGCGGCAGGTCGGGTCGCCGGCGCAGGAGCTCGGCGAAGCCGGCCAGGAGGGCCGCGATCCCCTTCTTCGCCTCGATCGCGCCCACGTAGAGCAGGAACGGCCGGCCCTGCGGCGGCTGGCGCACGACCCGGTGGAAGCGCTCGTCGGCGGCGTTGGGGACGACGTCGATCGCGTCCTCGGGGCGGCCGTAGACCGCCGCGATCTCGCGGCGGGAGAACTCGGACACGGTCACGAGGGCGTCGGCCAGGGCGCAGGAGAGGCGCGAGCCGCGGTCGAGGAGGTCGCGCAGCCAGGGCTCGACCAGCTCCGGGTGGCGGCTGAACACCACGTCGTGGACCGTGGCCACGCGGGCCACGCGGCTGGCCGCGACGGGCGTCATGAAGCAGGTCCCGTGGAACACGTCGACGCGGTGGTCCTCGAGGAGGCCCGGAAGGGCGAGCTGCTCGAAGGCGGGGTCGAGCATGGGGCTCTGGACCGGCAGGTCGCTGACGCGCGGCCCCGTGACGAGGGGTCCCGCCTGGGCGCGCGCGTCGCGCAGGAGCACGAGCTCGTCGGTGGGCGCCAGGGCGGCGGGGAGGTGGCGCGCCAGCGCCAGCGTGGCCCCGCCGATCCCGCCCATGCCGGGCCGCGCCGAGCGGCAGTCGAGGAGGACCTTCATGGTCTGCTCTCCAGCTCCAGCTCCAGGTGGTCGTAGAGGCGAGTGAGCGCCGCGCGGACGGCGTCGGGCGTGAAGTGCGCCGCGAGGCGCGCGCGGCCACGCCGGCGCAGGTCGGCGCGCAGGTCGGGGGTGTCGAGGAGGCGTTCGATCGCTGCGGCGATCGAGCGCGGGTCCTCGGGGTCGACGAGCAGCGCGGCGTCGCCGGCGACCTCGGGCAGGGCCGTGGCGTTCGAGGCGATCACCGGGGCCCCGCAGGCCCAGGCCTCGACGACGGGAAGCCCGAAGCCCTCCGCGCGCGAGCACACGAGCACGGCCAGGGCGCCCGTGTAGAGCGCGGCGAGCGCGTCGTCGGGCACGGGGCCGAGGTGGCGCGCGTGCTCGCCAAGGCCGCGGCGGGCCACCTCGGCGGCCAGGTCGAAGCCGGCCGCCGGACCGGCGAAGAGCACCCGCGGGCGCCGGGCGGGCGAGAGGAGCGCCAGCGCGTCCAGGACGCCGTCGGGGTTCTTGCGCCGCTCGAGCGAGCCCACGGCCAGCAGGTAGTCGCCCTGGACGTTGAAGCGCGCCAGCGTCTGCGCGACCTCGTCGGTGGATCTGGGCATGAACACCGGGGAGGGCGCCTCGGGCACGACGTGGACGCGCGCGGGGTCGAGGCCGAGCGCGCGCGCGACCTCGTCGCGGGCGTGCTCGGAGGGGCACACGACCGCGACCGCGCGGTGTGCCTCCTCGGCAGCGCTCGCCCAGAGGGGCCGAAAGGCCTCGCTCGTGAGGTCGGGGTGGGTGGCCGGAATGGCGTCGTGCACGGTCACGACGGCCGGGCAGGGCAGGAGCGCCGGCAGGCTCCAGAGCGGGGAGTGGAACAGCTCGACCCCGTGGCGCTCGAGCGCGGCGGGCAGCTCGAGCTCGTCCTCGGTGGGCGCGGTGGCGCGCAGGCCCAAGGTGGACGCGGTGAGCACCTGGTGACCAGGCAGCGAGGCGGCGATCGCGCCGAGGTCGTGGGCGTAGCGGCGAATGCCACCGGGGGTGAACGTCGTGGCCGGGCGGTCGTCGAACGTGGCTCGCACGAGACTCCCTTCGTCGCCGCCGCGGAACGCGCGTTCCTCAGGGTCGACGCGGGCAGCCTACGGGGAAGGTCAAGATGATGATTTCATCACTCACCAGAAGTTGACGGGGGGTATGCCAGCCAGGCGACTTGCGTCGTGAGACGATCGGGAGACGTTCCTAAGTCACCAATCCACGTTGTGTGGCCGACACCACCCACGCGGAGAGGGCGGCGCGGCTCTGCAGCTGGAACCGACGGCGAATGCCGTCGAGGATCTTGCGGACGCGTGAGGGGGAGCGCCCGAGCGCGTCCTTGAGCTCCAAGTCGGACTTGCCCTCGGCCACGAGCAGCGCGACACGGCACTCCTGTTCCGTGAGCCCGAGGTCCAGGAGTGCGCGCTCGGCAAGCGGAAGAGCGGAGAGGCGCACGCTCACCGCGTAGCGGAACGCTCGCGCCGGGGTGCCGCTTCGTATGGCAGTCACGCGCACGTCGAGGTCGCTCGAGCCCGGCGTGCTCACGCGACCCACCCGGCCGCTCCGGCAGGCGTCCTCCACGGCGAGGAGTAGCTCATTGCGCGCCGATCGGTCGAGCCTGGCGAGGAGCCCGGCAGCCACACGGTCCGCCGTCAGGCGCTCTCCCTGCCAGTCGAGAGTGAGGAGTCCGCCTGCTCCGGCGAGGCTGACCTCGCCAGTGGACCCAAGGAGCTGCCCGACGACGGCTCGTTCACCCACGGGCAAGAAGGAGCCGGAGATTGCGCGCGCGAGCTCGAGCTCGGCGTCAGAGAAGTCCTCCATGTCTTCCGGCCGGTGGAGGGAGACGAGCAGCCTCGTGCCGTCTTGCATGAGCAGGGACCAGCCGAGGAGGCGGTGGACGCCGCTGGCGTCCATGAAGCGCCGGAAGGGGCGGGGCCGGCCCGCCAGGCCGCCGTGATCGCTCCAGCGGGTGGGCTCCCCCGAGGCCTGGAGAATCGAGGTGAGCGCGGGGTCGAACTTCACGTACTCGCCGAGGTAGCGCGGTAGGTCCTCGGGGGGGACGCCGATGACCGCGGTCAGGTGCTCACGCGGAACGGGGCGCGACCGAGCAGACAGGTCGACCACGCCTGCGGTCGCGCTGGTGGCCGGGATCAACGCTTGTAGGGAAAGGAGCAGAGGGACGAAACGCTCCTCGAAGGTGATCGTGTCGCCCGCCGCGACCACGGTGAGGAAGGTCTGCAGGGCGTGGAGGTCGATCGCGTAGCTCATGAGACACCAGGCCAATGGCCGAACAACTTGGGGGTTGTAGGCAGCTCCTCAATCCCGACCTTCGAAAGGATAGGGCGCGTCGTGGTCCCTCGACCAAGGGATTTCTCTGGCAAGGCGGCGCTGGCGCGTTCTGCCACACCTCCCGGCAGTGGGGCACTCTCTGTCGTCCTCTGCTCTTCGTCAGGCCAGGCCCACCTCGCGTTCGCGCGGGTCCACGTAGACGTCCACCCACACGTCCTCCCGCCCGCGCGCGCCCTCGCCCCGGAGCACATAGGCAGGGGAACACCCACAGCCGCAGCCCGCCTTGAGCGACCAGGTGGCCTTCACTCCAGGCCACCCGAGCTGCACGAGCGCCTCGCGGAGGGCGGCGCGCCGCGCGCGGGGGGTCAGGTCGCCGCCCTCGGGCTCGCTCCCCACGTAGAGGCGGGGCCAGCGCTCCTTGGCGCGCGCCTCCGCGTCCTGCTTGCGCGCGTCCACGCGCGTGAGCGCCACGAGCGCCCCCGCGCGCACCCGGGCGACCGCGTGGCGCAGCACGGCCTCGCGGTCGCCCGTGGCGCTGGCGGCGCGCCCGAGGGTCCTCAGGATCTGGTCCATGGCCGGCTCCT
Source organism: Planctomycetota bacterium (assembly GCA_023954375.1). Lineage (GTDB taxonomy): Bacteria > Planctomycetota > J058 > J058 > J058 > JAMLIC01. The sequence continues at coordinate 36,003 of JAMLIC010000054.1, read as the reverse complement.
CGGATGCTGGGGGCTGCTGGGGTCCGCGCGGGACGGCAGCTCGTCACGCGCCCTCGCGCGCGGCTTCGTCCCGAAGGTTCTGGAGGACGCGGACGTGCCGCTCCAGGCCCGCCAGGACGGCCTCGCGGTGCTCACGCCGCTCCAGGGACCGCTCCAGCGCGGCGGAGTAGCGGCCCCACACCCGCTCCAACAACGCGAGCGGGTTCGCGGCGGCGCGGGCGGGCTTGCTGAGCCCCCAGAAGAGGGGTCCGTTCACGCTGGGAGAGTTGAGGCCAAGCGACTTGGCGGCCGCGAGAGCGGCCGCCGAGAGGGACTTGTAGACCGTCCCATCAAAGCGGAAGCCGCCCTCGACTGCGACGCATTCGCAGCGGACGTTGCCGTGCCGGTCGACCCGCCGGAGCACGGTCCCGAGCGGGAGCGCGAGCGGAGCGGCCTTCGGCTCGTGGGCGCCGCTCGCCCTCTCGCCGACGGGCGGGACCTCCGCGGCCTCGGCCGCGGTCGTGGTCTCGTGCGTCTCGGCCGCGGTTGCGGTCGCGGTCTCGTTCGCGTGCGCCGCCGGATCGCCGGCCACCACCGCCGCAACACCCACCTGCGCGGCCTTCGGCTTCTCCGTCGCCCCGGACGCCAGCGTCTTCGTCGGCGGCTTGCGCTTCCCGCCCGTCCCGGGAGCCGCGACCGCCGTGGCCGCCGCAGGTTCGTGCGCCCTGCCATTCGAGCCCTTCTTCGTCGTCCCCTTCGTCCCCTTCGTCGCCTTGGTCTTCGCTGCCTTCGTGCTGGCGGCCTTCGTGCTCTGGGTCTTCTTGGCCATGGCTCTCTCCTCTGCCCGTCCGTCGCGGGCGGCTGTTCTCGGGCCTGACGTCCGGCTTCTGCGCGTCCGTCTGCGACGCATAGAGCGCTCTGTGGGCGCGAGACAGCAAGGCGAATCTGTGCTCTCGCAAGCTCCGCACGTCTCGCCGCTTGTGGGCGCCTCAGACGGGCTGCACGAGCTTCCCGCCGAGGAACAGGTCCCCCTCGACCACGAGCCCCTTGGGGGTGAGCGCGACCCGCCGCGCGCCGTCCTCGGTCCTGAGCGCGAGCTCGAGGCCGCGCTCCGAGAGCGCCAGGCGCGCGACGGGCTGCCCGCGCGCGTCCTCGAGCTCGAACGGCGCGCCGGGCGAGAGCGTCAGCCGGCGCGCCACGCGCACGCCCGCGTGGGCCTGGAGAAGACCGTCCTCCTCCACCGCCAGGAGGTGCTCGCGGACCACCCTGGCCTCCGCGTCCACGCGCGCGACCTCGAGCAGCGGCCCGCGCTCGCCGGGCTGGGCGTGGGCACGGAGGCGGGCGGCCGTGAGCCCGCGCTCGTGGTCGACGTAGAACCGACGCCCGAGGTCCGAGACCAGGTCGGCGCGGACCGGCCTGCCCGACCCGTCGCCGTTGTCGAGGAGGACGAGGGGCCGCAGGTCGTCGATCTGCCCCTGCCCGACGTGAGCCCGCGCGACCCGCAGGACGGCCCCACTGCAGGCGCAGAGCTTCTGGCCGGGACCCGCTTCCAGGGTCGAGGTGACCTCGACCACGGCCTCACCCCGGCACACCTGCAGGTCCCGCTCGTCGGGCGGCACCGTCCAGTGGGCGCCGAGCCGGGAGCCCGCGGGCGGGTTCTCGGGGGTGTTGCGGTGCACCACCCCCACGTTGGCGGCCAGGTAGGAGGGCCCACCGAACGCGCCGACGACGACGCGCTGGACCGCGCGCACCGCGTAGGTCGTGAGGTGGGCCCAGTCCTCGAGCGAGCGCGGGCCGCCGGGCGCCCCGAAGAAGGGGAGCGGGCGGTTGGCGACGTTCCAGTCGCCGAAGCGGCTCTCCGGGGCACGGCGCCGGCGCCGCTCGTCCTCCTCCAGACGCCGCCGCTCCTCGTCCGGCAGGCGCCCCGTGGTGAGGACCTCGGCGGCCTCGTCGGTGACGTCGATCATGTAGCCGCCCTGCGGCGGCCCGCCGACGGACCCCTCGCGCCGGCGGCGCTCGCGCTCGTCCTCGCGCGCTCGGTTGCGGCGGGCGCGCGCGGCGGCGCGCTCCTCCTCCTGCCGACGCCGGCGCTCCTCCCGGCGCCGGCGGCGCTCGTCGCGCTCGCGCTGCTTGCGCTCCTCGTACTCCTCGCGACCGCGGTGGCGGTCCTCCCGGCGCTGGCGCTGGCGTTCGATCCGCTCCCGGGCGCGCTGAACCTGGTCCCCCTTGCGCGATTGCCCCTTCTCCCGCGCGCGCTGCTCGAGGTCCCGCAGCCGGTCGATCTCGTCGCGCTCGGCCTTGTCGCGCGCCTCGCGCGCGCGCCGCGCGCGGTCCTCACGCGCGCGCCGCTCTTCCCGCTCGGCGGCCCCTCGGGCGACCCCGCGGTCGCCACCCATGGGCGGATCGACACGGACGCGCGGGCCCGCGCCCCCCGCCCCCGGCAGCCCGAGCGGGACGCGCCCCGGCTCGTCCCCCGGGACCCCGCGGCCGCGGGGCACACCCTCGTCGGGCGCCGGCTCGACGACGACACCGCGGGTCGGCGCGGGGAGGCCGAGGGGCAGGGGCGCCTCCTCGCCGCCCACCACGAGACCACCCGCGGTCCGCGTGAGCCCGGCGTGGCCCGAGTACTGTATGTAGCCGCCAGGGACGCGGTGGATCGGCAGGCCGCCCACGGTCACCGGCCGCCCCGTGGCCAGGAACACCCCCGTCGACGGCACGAAGGTGCCCGCCGTCGCGTTGGGGCAGGGCTCCCCCGGCCCCGCGTAGTCCCGCGCCTGGGAGCCCGGGCTGGTGACCGGCGCGAGCTCGCTCCCCTCGCCCGCGCCGGGTTCCACCCGGCGAGGGGTGGGGCTGTGGACCACACCGATCGTCGCGTCCGGATCCTCTCCAGAGCTCTCGCCGGGGCCCCCGCGGCCCCCCGGGCCACCGCTGCCGGGACCACCGCCGCGCGGCCCCCCACTCCCCTCGTCGCCGTCGCCCTCGTCCTCGTCCTTCTGCCTACGCCAGGTCCAGGGCGGCGGGTCCGGCGGGGGCTTGGACGGCGGCAGGTCGGCGTCCACGCGCACCACCGGCCGGAACTGCACGGTCTCGTGGCCGAGCGCCGTGTCCTGGTTCGCGCGGCTCGAGTCGGCCCACAGCTCGCCCTTGACGAGCTTGCCCGCGCCCTCGGGGATCTCGGCCGCGTCGTCCTGGACGAACACCATGCGGCCGACGCAGTCCGGGCCCATGGTGATCTGCGCGTCGTGGCGCAGGGGCAGGGGACCGATCCGCGTGCCCTCGCGCCCCACGAAGTAGTGGCCGTGGGCCCCCTCGGGGCACACCAGCGTGCCCAGGAGCCCGACGCAGCCCGCGAGGGACCACACGTAGCCGGCGGGGTGGTCGAGGAGCGGGACCTGGCCGTCCTCGTCCGTGTCGGGTGCCGGCACCGGCTCCCGCGCGCGGGTCGAGCCCGCGCCGCCGTCCGTGGACCCGGCGTCGAGGAGCGGCGGGCGGGGCAGGCCCCGCGCGGCGGCGCTGGCCCAGCGGGCCGCGTCCGAGACGCTGCCCCCCTGCGCCAGCGCCGCCTTCGCCGCGTCGACGGCGGCCTGCCCGAAGAACGTGACCCCGCCGACCGAGACGCTGGGCTGGGCCTGCGTCACCGACCCGTGCGTGCCCGAGGTCGTGCCCGCCTCGCGGAAGGCGATTCCGTCCGGGACGGACTCGCCCGCGCCCACGTCCCGCTGCAGGTCCGGGTGCGCGGCGCTCGCGGCGGCGAGCGGGACGCTCCGGCAGGTGAGGGCCAGGGCGTAGCGATCGTCCTCGGCGTCAATGATCCGCCGGTGCGAGCTTGGGAGCGCCACGCGGCCGCGGGTGTCCGCCTCGCGCGTCGTGCGGTTGAGGGCGGTGAAGAGCTCGGGCTGACCGAACGGCGCGTCGCCGGGCCGGGCGTCGGCGTACTCCGCCTCGAAGTCGTTCACCACCTGGACCGAGAGGCGGTTGTCCTGGACGCCCTGCAGCGTCGTGCGCTGGAGGCAGTGCCAGCGGAGCCCGTAGGGCTCCATGAAGCCCGCGCCCTCGTCGCGCGCGAAGGGCTGGCCCGTCGCGTCGTGGCGTCGGTGGAGCACCCCGGCCTGGCTGCCGAACCGCTCGCCGAGCGAGTAGAAGTCCTCGCCCGTGGCGTCCACGGGGACCCACAGGTCGGTCGCGGCAATGGCGTCGCGGGGCGGTTGGTCGCGGCTCACGGCAGGAGCCCTTCTCGCGCGGCGGCGTCCGAGGGACCGCGGCGCGGGACGCGCACGCGGGTGCGGCCGAGCGGTGCCAGGGCGGGCGCCTCGCTGCCCGTGTGGATCGTGGTGACGAAGCCCTTGCCCGTGGCGAGGGAGACGGCATCCAAGTCGCCTGAAGCCACCTGTCGGACCCTGCGGAGATGATGTCGCGCGCGAGCAGCACCTCGCGGGAGGCCGGCATGGTCCGTCGAAGCTTTGACGTCAGCGAGGCGGTGCTCCTCTACGCCGAGGCGCCGGCGCGGGTGTGCGAGGCCTGCGGGGCGAACCTCTGGATCCGCTGGCACGTGCCGCGCTTCGTGCAGCGCCTTGACGGGGTCTACCAGGTGGTCCGGCAGGTCAAGGGGTGCCCCGCGGGGTGTGGAAACAAGCGGAAGTATCGCCCCTACGAGGACGTGCGCTTCGTGCTCCCCCGGCTGACCTACGGGACCGACGTGGTGATCGAGGTCGGGGAGCGCCAGCTGCGTGGCGGGACGTCGCTCCGGGCGATCGGGCGCGACCTCAACGAGCGAGGGGTGCCGGTCGAGCAGTCGCACGTCGGCGAGCTCTTCCGGTCCTACCTTGCGCTGACGAAGCTCGCGCGCGGCGACGACCACGCACTTCGAAAGCGACTCCTCGAGCAGGGCGGCGTGATTCTGAGCGCAGACGGGGTCCAGTACGACGACACCTCGCCCGTGCTCTACCTGGTCTGGGACGTCCTGTCCGGACAGCCGTTGTTCGGCGAGCGGAAGACGTTCAAGGGGAAGGACGACCTGGTGCCGCTGTTCGAGCGTGTCAAGGCGCTCGACGTGCCGGTGCTCGGGATCGTCTCGGACAAGGAGAAGGGTCTCTTCCCTGCCGTCCTCGAGGTGTTCCCGGACGTGCCGTACCAGGTCTGCCAGAACCACTTCCTCAAGAACTGCGCCGAGTGCATGTCTGGGGACCTGGCGGACCTGAAGGCGAGCGTCTCGGACCGCGCGGAGAAGGTGCAGCGGATCGCAAGCCGCCTGCACAAAGCCGGGGTGAACAGCGAGGAGTGGGAGCTCGGATCGCCAAGGTGCGACGAAGCGCCGATCGAGATCGTGACGGACGAGGAGGAGGAGGTCGAGGCTCCGTCCCCCGCCGAGGACACCGAGACCGAGAGCGTCGGCGCGGACCCTGTTCTGCAGGCCGAACCACTGACTGAGGCTCAGGTCGCGGCGGAGTTCACCGCCATGGCGAAGCACGCGGCCCGAGCTTCGGGTCGCGCTCCACTCCGACCGCCGGACATGGTGCGAGACGAGGGTCTTGAGCGGGTCCGCGCGGCAGTTCAGGCCGCCGCGGCAAAAAGGGGGGCCCATACCCGACCCTCGACAAGCTCGAAGAGGCGCTGACGCGCGACTGGCACGGAGACCGTGCCGCGGGGCGCGTTGCCCGGCACGTCGAAATCCTCCGTCAGGTCGCGCACGAGATCTCCTCCCGTCCCGACCGAGCCGATCCTCCCGCCGACGCGGCCGAGGCCAAGGCTGGCCTGGACGCGCTCCTCGAGCAACTCCAGCAGGAAACGCCACGCTTCGGGCTCAGCGCTCCGACGGCCACCTTCGTCGACAAGATCGCCGCCTTGTCCGGGCGCTACGGGACCTACCTCTTCACCTGCTTCGACTACCCCCTCCTCCCGCCGGACACGAACGACATCGAGCGCTACTTCGGCGCCACCAAGGCGCAGCTCCGCCACGCTCTCGGCGCGGCGAGCACTGCGGGATCCGTCGCGAAGAATCTTGGCGCCGACTACGTCGAGGGCTTCGCCACCGCGTGGCTCCTGCCGGGCGAGCAGCTCCTTCAGTCGCTCGCTCCGCGCGCCAACACCGACTATGACCGCGCCCGCGAGGAGGTCCGCGCGGCCGAGCAGAAGGCCACCCTGCGCCGCTCGCGCCGCCGAGCTCCCGCTCGGCACATCAGCGCAATCCTCACTGAGTGGCTCGCGGCGCCATGACTTCATCGGGGCATCCCTCGCCACGCCCTTGCCGTTGGGTCGCATGGCGATCTCCACCCCGGCGACCACCCCGTCCACGTTCACGGGCCAGGGACGGGCGAGGGAGTACTTGGCCTGCTCGACGCGCTCGGGCCGGCTGCAGGCGGCTTCCGCGAGTGACTGGGCCGTCTCGTCGAGGCGCGCGCGGTTGCTCTCGCCCTCGAGCGGGACGAGCTCGACCAAGTCCGGCCGCTCGATCACCAGCCCCTGGCCGAGCGGGACCAGGTCCAGCTCGATCGGCACCGCGCGCCGCTCGGGCGTGCGCCGGAACGCCGCCGTGTAGTAGCTCTCGCGGTCGGAGAGGACGCTGGGGATCCGGGTCTCGGCGCCACCCCCGCCGGTCATGACGCGGCCGGAGCTCGCAGGCCGCAGGACGGCGCCGAAGGTGACCAGCGGTGAGCGCGGCACGAAGGTCGTCGCCTCGGCCACGGGGACGCCCTCCTCCGCCACGTGCCCGCACAGGTCGCTCGTCTGGATCACGCCCAGCTCGGCCGAGAAGACGCGCGCCTCGGGGTCATACTGACGCGGGAGGTTGCGCACGAACACCGCCGTGCGCGGCGTGCCGCGCGGCGTCGCCCCCACGCGCGAGCGCAGGCGCTGCGCCTCGACTTCGCGGTCGAGGGCGCGGAGCGCGTCCTGGAGCTGGTCCCGCAGGCGCGCGGCGTGCTCGCGGGCCTCTTCGCCCGGCGTCTCGAACCAGGATCGCGACTCGGCCACCTCCCGCTCGAAGGCGACCACCTGGCTCGCGAGATCGAACAGCGTCTTGCCCGAGCCCCCGAGGCTCAAGTCGAGCTCGTAGACGCGCTCGAGCGCCCGCCGGTAGCGGCCCGACGCCTCGGACGACACCTCCGAGATCCGGTCGAGCAGCCGCTGCTGGTGGACCGCGCGCTGCAGCGCCTCGTCCGTGACGTGCACGAGGCCCAGCCCGCGCAGGAGGTTCTGCAGCTCGGGAAGAGCCACGAAGCGCCCGTCGAACCCGAAGTGCCAGCTGGCCCCGTCGAACGGGTCCGTCTTGCCCAGGAGGCGCGCGGAGCGCTGCACCTCGGCCCGGAGCTCCGCCAGGTGCCGGCGCGCCGTGGACGCCGCGACCTCCTCGGCCGAGCGCGCGTCCATGGCCCGGTGCACCGAGGCGAAGCGGTAGGTGTCCACCCGCACCGGGAGCCGCCGGCCTGCGACCGTCTCGGCGCGGTCGAGCAGCGGTAGGAGGTGCGCGTTCGGGCCCCTCGCGCGGTGGGTCGCGCCAGGGAGCGCGAGCGGGACCACGCCGAACAGCGTCGCCACCGCGATCTCGAAGGGCGCCTCGACCTCGACCCCCGGGAGCCGCCACAGCCGGTAGGCCTGCTCGCGCAGAAGCTTCACCACGCGCGGGTCCAGGTCCACGGCGTTCTGGTAGGCCTGGGGCGCGAGGACGAAGACGTTCAGCCAGGCGAGGCCGTGCTTCCCTTCCGTGAGGGCGCGCACGGACTCCTCGACGAGCGGCACCGGGGTGGACTCGACCACGAGCACCGGCTCCAGGTCGTCCAGGCGCACGCTCGCCACCCTCAGCCCGCCGACGACCACCACGAAGTCGGGCGGATAGGTCGCCTCCCAGCCCCGCGTCTGGCCGGTGCCCTGGAGGTCCAGGAGCAGGGGCTCGGGCAGGTCGACCGTGTTCTCGGCGCCCTTGCCGCCGGGCGTGTAGCCCACGCGGCCCTCGCCAGGCGCGTGGAGGGCGAGAGACCCGTCGAGGGCCAGGCACAGCTCGAGCGCGCCGTGCTCCTGCGCCAGCTTGGCCAGGGAGGCCGTGGCCGGCGCGAAGTGCGGGAACTCGACCGCGGGCGTGCTCGTGCGCCAGGCCTCGGGGCAGCGGGCGAGGGGCGGCGAGGCGAACACGCTGTTCGTGACCTCCGCCGCCACCTCGGCCAGCGTGAATGGCTCGCCCGAGGGCTTGACGCTGTCGCGAGCGTAGCGGCCCTCCCCGTCCGTGCGGTTGAAGGACCAGCGGCGGAGGAAGCCCAGGGCGTGGAAGTAGCGGGCGTCCACGAGCCGGGCCACGACGACGGCCACGGACCCGTCGTGGTTTCGCCGCACGGTCTGGACCGACACGCAGTAGAGCGGCGAGACGACGGTGACGTAATCGTTCCCCACCCGGTCGACCTCGGCCATGACCAGCGCGCCTGCGAAGTCGAGCTGCCGCGCGAGCGGCACCGGCCGCGGGGCGCCTGGCCTCCTGAGCGCGCCCAGGTCCACGCGCGCCTCGCTCCGCGGGTTCACGAGAACGCCTGGCGCTGGGGTCACGAACTCGAAGCCGCGCGGGAAGTCCGCCGCGAACAGGACGACCGTCGTCGTGTCGGCGCGCCAGCCGCGCGTGCGGCGGAAGCGCACGTCGCGGCAGGGGAAGCCCTGGTACGTGCACAGGGTCCCGCTCACAGCCCGAAGTCCCCCAGCGCCAGGTCCGCGCTGAACGGCTCGATCCTGGGGCCGCGACGCGCCTCCTCCGCCAGCGTCGCCTCCAGCGCGCGCCGGGCCTCCGCGCGGGCGAAGCGCGGGTCCTCGGCCAGGCGGCGCGCGTAGTCGGCGCGGAAGCGCTCCTCCTCGAGGTGCGCGAACAGCCGCTGCTCCCTCTGATCGACCTCCTTCCGGACGCGCTCGTCGACGTACGCCAGGAGTTTCTGGGTGAGGGGGGCGAGGAGCGCGACGAGGGGGCCGCCCAGGAGCAGCGGCCCTCCCATGCGCAGGAGCGCGGGCACGGTCCGCGCGGCGTCCGCACCGCCCAGGGCCAGGTGCCCGAGCGACTCGACCCGCGCGCGGGCCCGGTTCACGGGCCCGAGGAACGCGAGACCGGGGTCCGGCCCCTCGAACGGGGCGCGGCCGCTGGCCCGGCCGGCCGCGGCGGTCCGCTCGGTCGCACCAGAGAGCTTCTCCGCCCGCTCGAGGGCGCTCTTCAGCTCGCCGGAGAGCGTCCTCACGCGCCCGAGCGTCCGCTCGGTGCGGTCGGCGACGCCGGCGGCCAGGTCGCGCGCCCGCTCGTAGTTCCGGAGCGCCAGCCGCAGGACGACCTCACGCACGGCGGCTCTCCCTGTCCAGGTGCGAGACCTGGCGCTCGAGCTCCCGGAGCGCGCGCTCGAGCTCGAGGCCCTGGCGCTCGGCCTGGCGGCGCAGGCGCAGGAGCAGGGCCAGGCGGCGCTGGGCCGCGGCGAGTCCCTTCACCGTGACGCGTACGTCCGGGTCGCTCATGGCAGGGCTCCCAGGTAGTGCGAGGGGACGGGCGGCAAGCCCTCGAGCTCCCGGATCGGCGAGGCGCTCGGGCGCCGGGCGGCCAGGTAGACCAGCGTGGCCTCGCGGGCCCACAGGCGCGCGGCCGCGTCGTCGGCGTCCTCCTCGACGTGCGGCTCCTGCTCGCGCGAGGCGCCGCGGTCGAGCACCCACGGCGGCGGGAGGAGCCCCGGGAGCGGCAGCTCGTCCGGCGTGCCCTCGCCGCCGCGCCGCCGCGCGCGGACGTGCACCGTGAGCCGCCAGGGGAGGACCGCGCCCTCGAACAGCACCGGCTCGTAGCCGCCCACGACCGGCTCCATGTCCACGTCGGGGTGGCCCCCGGTGAGCTCCGTGTTGAGCTGCCAGCGGAGCGCCCTGGGCGCCTGAGGCGCCTCGCCCTTGAGCGTCCAGGTCGCCTCGGCGTAGCGCAGCGCCTCCTCACAGAACACCTCGCTCGTGTCGACGGCTCCCCCGGGGCGGCGGGCCTCGACCCAGGCCAGGGCGCCGGGGCCGCGGGCGGTCGCCCGCAGCGTGGTCGTGGTCTCGCCCTTCTCCACCAGCGTGCGCACCGAGTAACCCACCTCGGTGGGCGTGGTCCCGGGGGGGCCGGCTCCCACCGGCACGCCCCACTGGCGGATCCGCGAGACCGCCACGGCCCGCGTGGGCACGCGGGCGCCCAATTCGTCGGCGTCGTTCGTGGTGACCTCGACGCCGTCGGGGCCGTTGGTGTCGTAGGCGTAGGAGGGACCGAAGGGGGCGCGGTCGATCCGCCCGAAGCGCCGCGCCTTGTCGACCGCGCTCGTGCCCTCGCGCGTCGTGATCGTGGTCCGCCACTCGACCGTCTGCAGGCCCCCCGCGTCGAAGCGCGAGCTCGTCTCCTGGTCCCAGCCGACGATCCCGCGGGCGTCCGCGAAGCGCTGCACGGCCGAGACCACGAGCGTGAACGGGGCCAGGACGCGCCACGCGGCGCGGGGCACGTGGTCCTCGCGGCCGGCGCCCAGGTGCTCGACCCGGAAGCGCTCGTGCGTGGGCGGGCCGAGCGTCCACACGACCTCCGCCGCGCCGGCGGGGTCGCGCACGAGGCGGACGGTGACGGGCGCGCCCGCGCCGCGGACACGGAAGCGGGCCAGGAACTCCGTCCACTCGCGCCAGAGCGTGGCAGGCTCGCCGTCGGACGCGACGAGCCGCACGCCAGGGACCTCCCACACCTCGCGGACCTCGACCACCTCGGGCGGCTCCGCGGCCTCCTTCCACACGGGCTCGAGGCGCGGCTCGAACCCGCCCGCGACGGCGAGGCTGAACACGCCGGTGGACGTGTGGATCTCCAGGCGGAGGGTCATGGGTCACCTGCTCGGGCTGGGGACGACGGCCGTCCGGCGCGAGCCGGACGGCCGCCGGGTCACAGGGGCGGCGTGACGACGGGCGCACCCGCGTGCGCGGGGTTGACCGCGTTCGCCCACGGAGCGGCCGGGGTCGACGGCGACGGCGCGGGCGTCGCGGGCGTCACAGGCGTCGCCGCCGTCACCGCGGTCGGCGTGACCACCGCGCTCGCCGGCGCCAGGGCCGCCGGCGCCAGCGACTTGCTCGACGCGGCGAGCTCCACCTCGATATCGGTGAAGATCGCGTCGATCCGCAGGCGGAGCTGCACGAGGGTGTTCACCTCGGGCCCCTCCACGTAGGCGCAGCGCGGGATCAGCACGTCGCGCACGAAGGTCAGGTCGGAGACGGAAATCGAGCGTTGGCTCATGACTCTCTCCTCTCGAGGAAGGCCAGGAACGTCCCCGCCTGGACGCAGCCGTCCGGGATCGAGGCCTGGCCCTGGGGTCGGCTGAAGAGCGCGGCCCCCAGCTGTTCGGCGAGCGCCCTCTGGTAGAGGCCCTCGCGTACGACCGTCGTCGTGATCTCGAACTCGTCGGGGAGCCCCGCCGGGTTCTCGGTCACGAAGAAGTTCAGGTCGAGCGCGCCCTCGGAGCCGTGGACGGGCTGCGGGCCGAGGCGCCAGGTAACCTGGAGCCCCGAGGCCGTGCGCTCGGTCGCCTGGAACACGGCGCCCGGCGCCAGGCCCTCGGCCCGCGCCACGAGCTCCCCCGCGGTCCGGTTGGTGCTGCGGAAGAAGCTCACGTCGAAGCCGGAGAGGCCCTTCTCGACGCGCCAGTAGAGGACCCCGCCGTCGGTGTTCGGGTCGCGCTCGCCCGCGGTCGAGGCCTGCTCGGCGGGCGCCAGCGCCTGGTCCTGCGGGTCGCCCGTCTTGGTGTGGACGCGCTCCAGCGTGAACGGCCCGATCCCCTCGGGCCCGGCGAACGACTGCCGCATGCGCACGCCGCTGAAGGTGACCTGCCGGTCCTCGCCCAGGACCGTGGCCGTGCCCTCGAACTCCTCGCGGCCGCCGTGGCCCGTGTCCTTGCCGCGCACGCAGCGAAACACCCAGCGCGCGACGGGGCACCACTCGCGGGGCACGTGCGCCAGGACGCGCCCCTGGCCGTCGTTGCTCGCGGCGAAGACCGCGGGACCCGCGCGGACCACGCGCTCGGTGAGCGACTGCTCGCCCGCCCGGGTGTCCTCGGCCATGGCCCGCGCGAGCGACGGGAGGAACCCCGTCGTCCGCCGCCCGATCGATCCGGACGGGTCGCGCGTCGGGGCCTCGGTGACGAGCGACGCCTGCGCGCCGCCCAGGAACTCCGCCCCACGCCCGCCGAGCCGGGTCGCGAACTGCGCCAGCGCGTCCTGGATCAGCAGCCGCGCGTCCGCCAGGCGCGCCGCGACGAGACGGCAGGTGGCCACGAACTCCTCGCGCGCCCGGGCGTCCTTCTCGAAGGTCCCGTCCCACACGGCCGCGGCGCGCGCCTGCCAGTCGGGCAGCGGGGCGAGGAGCAACCGGTCACTTACGTCCACGGTCGGCGCCCGCGCCAGGTCCCACGTGCCCGCGAGCTGGCTCTGGTTGCGCTCGGTGAGCACGACGAGGGTCCCCGCGGGCCCCTGGCCCTCGGCCACCACGTCCTGCGGCTGCCCGCCCGGCGCGCGAAGGAGCGTGACCGTGCGCGGGTCCTGGGCGCCCTGCACGCGCGCCACGAGGAGGCCGCCGGGGGAGGTGTTGCGGCCCAGGCGCACGCCCCGGAGCGTGACCCCGGCCGGGCCCGCGTTGCCGGTGGGGTCGTTGAGCACGGCGACCCGCACGCGCGAGCGCGCGAACCGGTCCTCCAGCTCCTGCAGCTCGAGCAGGCACGCCAGGAACGTCGCCACCTCGAGGCCCAGGAAGCGAGCCCACTCCTCCTTGGTCTTGCGCAGGTCAGCCACGCGTCAGGCCACCCCCTCGAGCGCCTTGACCCGGAGCACGGCGTCGAGCACGTCCGGGTCGCTCGGATCGCGGTCCGTGTCGACCTCGTCCGCCTGGACGGCCACGAGCGTGGGCACGGCGCGCGCGTACGGCCGCGCGCCGTCGAGGCGCAGCCGCAGCGCGTCCAGTGCGGGCCGCACGACTTCGAGCTGCTCGGCGCCGGTCCCGTCGCCCTCGCGCCGGGCCTTGAGGCGCACGTGCACCTCGAAGGTGTGGAACGTGAGGTAGGGCCCGACCGCCTCGGCCCCGGCCGGCCGGACCCACACCTCCAGCCCCTGGCGCGTGACCTTCTGCGGCTCGCGCCCCAGGTACACGGCTCCAGCCGGCAGGCCCAGGGTGTTCGCCAGGTCGGCGCGGAGCTCGCGCGTGAAGTCGTCCGTGAAGCTCATGTCGCCCTCCCGTCCTCTGCCTCGAGCTGCCTCGCCAGGTCCTCCGCCAGCGCGCGGGCGAGCGCGGCCTCGTCCAGGACCACGTCTCGCCCGCGCGCGCGCTGCCGTCCGCTGCCGTGCCACCAGAGGCGGAACCTGAGCCCCAGGCGGCTCGGCAGGAACGTCCCCCCGGTCGCCCGCGTCTCGCGCAGGACGTCGTCCGCGAGCGACCCACCCACCGGACCCCGCGTGTCCGGGTGCGCGACGCGAGGGGCGCCCGCGCGGACCGCGCGGGCGAAGGCCCGCTGGACCGAGCGGAGGAACCGCTCGACCACGGGCGTGATCGTGAGCTTCATGGGCTACCTGGGCGGGTTGACCACCACCGGCAGCCCCTCGGACGCGACGCGCGGCTCGCGCGCGTCCGAGAGCCGTGGCTTGACCTGCTCGTAGAAGCGGTCCGAGAGCGCGAACTGCCGCTGGGCGACGGTGGCCGCGTCCTCCTGGCCGTCCAGGTACGCCTGCGCGGCCAGCGCGCCCAGGAACGCATAGGCCACCACGCGCTCGTAGACCTCCGGGTTCGTGAGCGAGCGTGGGTCGATCCCGTCGGCCATGAGCCGGTCGTAGACGCCGTCGGACGACGTGACGAGCAGCTCCTCCAGCCGGAGCTCGCCCGTGGCCTCAAGGTTCTTCAGGTCCTGCACGCCCGTGAGCTGGACCACGCGGCGCACCGTGGGCACGAGCGCCACGCCCCTGCGGAACGTCATGGCGTCACCTTGAACTTGAGCACCGCGCTGGGGTTCAGGACGAGGGGCAGCCCGTGCCAGCCGGCGTAGACCCGGACCCCCATGGGGTCGGTGCGCACCTCGGCGTAGGCGTAGGTCCCGCGCAGCTCGCGCACGAGGCCCGTCGCCGCCTGGGTACCCGCGAAGACCGAGCCCCCGGGCACGAACACCTTGCCCTCCGCCCAGCCGAGGATCTGCGAGAGGCGCGACTCGTTGGGGAGCACCAGCAGGTGGTCGTCGGGGAAGTAGTGGGTGATCGGGCCGCCCTCGGGCTTGTAGCTGCCGTCGGTGAAGCGGAAGCCCAGGCCGCCGAGGAGGGCCCACTGGGGGTTCACGCCCTGGCCGTTGAGGTTGTTGAGGATCGTCAGGCCGAGGGCGTCCTTGGCCAGCTCGCGGACGTCCTTGTTCCTCGTCAGGTAGCCCTCGACCCGGGGCTCGGTGATCACGATCTCCGCGCGCAGGCCGCTCTGGTTCTTGTAGGCCTCCTTGAGCTTGGCCAGCTCGTCGCTGCGGATCGGCGTGTCGGGGTCGGCCCAGGACCGCCTGCCGGTGTTGCCACCCACGCCCAACTCGGGCACGCCGAACTCGACGCGGAACACGACGTCCGAGCCAGGGACCCTGACGGGGTCCACCTCGATCAGGCCGAGGAGCGCGTTGGCGGCCAGGAACTCCTTCGTGTTGCCGATCAGGTTGCCCATGTCCTCCAGCTCGGCCGTGAGGATCGCCTCGGCGTCCTGCACGTTCGTGCCCGGCGCGCGGTGAAGGAACAGGTGGCTGGCGGGCAGGTCCTTGTAGACCTTGATTGTGGCCAGGGCCGAGCCGCGCTTGCGCACGCCGAGCCGCTTGGCCCGCGTGTGCGGGCTCTCGGGGCCGCTCACCGGGGCCAGGTGCCGGCTGTACTCCACCTCGTCCCAGGAGACCGACTCGCCCGCGGGCAGGAGCGGCCGCGCGTAGCGCGCGAACAGCGTCGTGCAGGAGCGGTTGTCGCTCTGGTCGGCGAAGGTCTTCACCAGCCCCGTGAGCGTGTCGATCGACAGCAGGTCGTCAATGCTGGTCGTGGGCATGGCAGCAGGCCTCCGCGCTAGCCGAAGTAGGAGCCGCGGCGAGAGAGCACCGCGCGCGCCTCGGGGGTCAGGGACAGGAGCTCCGACTCGTCGAAGTTGGCCACGAGGAGCGTCGGGACGAGGACCTCGATCGGGTTCCCCTCGAGGTCGCGCACCTCGACCGTGGCGACGGTCACCCGGTAGTCGGCGTCGGTGCCCGCCGCCGCGGCGCCGCTCGGGCCGAAGGCCGCCGGCAGGGAGGACTCGACGAGGACGTGCTTGTGCGCGCCCGCCTCCCGCGTGCGGATCCGGATCACTCCGCCTTGGTCGCTGGCGAGGAAGTGGGTGACGAAGAGGAGGTTTCGGTTGAGCTGGTCGACCACCGCGGCGGTCGTCGTGGCCTGGGCGTCGAGCGGGACCACGAAGCCCAGGCCCGCGGACAGGCTCAGCGTGAGCTGCGTGTTCGCCCAGGCGGCGTCGGCGGGCTGGAGCGCCACGACCTCCGCCGGGGCGCAGCGCGCGCCGCGCGGGTCCGTGGCGTCCACGAAGGCGTAGCCACCCTGGACGCGCACGATCACCGTGCCCTCCAGGACGCGGTGGACCGGCGCGCGCGGGCTGCGCGCCTGCCGGTCGAGGATCGCGTCCGGGCCGTGGACCAGCGGGTGGTGGTTGATCACGTAGCGCCGGTGCTCGAGCGACCGGATCGTGAGGCCGGGCAGCTGGCTCATGCGCGACTCCTCTCGCCGGGGGGCGTCTTCCGGGTGATCGTTCCGTCCTCGCCGATCTCGACCGTCCACCCGCGGCGGCGCAGCGCATGCGCCTGCACCTCGACCGAGGCCTGCTCCGGCGCGGGCGCGGGCTCCTCCGGCTGGAGCGAGGCCGGGTCCTTGCGGTGGAACCGGGCCTGGCCCTCGGCGCGGCTGCGGGCCAGGAACGCGTCGCCGACCGTGCGCGCCAGCGCCCCCTGGCCGGCGCGCAGGAGCGCGGCCACCTGCTCCAGGTCCTTCTCCGGGATCGGCGCCTGGACCTCCGCCGAGACCCGCCGGAGCGACTCCAGGTAGGCCCGGTCGTCGGCCTCGCGGCGGGTCTCAGCGGCGACCTCCAGCCTGGCCACCTGGGCGCGCAGGGCCTCGACCTCCGCCTCCAGCCGCTCGAGCTCGCCCTGCGCCTCGACGTCGTCGCCGAAGTGGCGCGCCAGGAAGGCCAGAGCCCTGAGCTTGGCCGTGGCGGCGCCCTCCCGCGCAGCGAGGCGGTCGAGCTCTCGCGTGGCCAGCTCCACCAGCTCGCTCGGGGCGCCGGTCCCCTCGTGCAGGCCGAGGGGGTTGGCGGCGGGGTCGGCCACCCAGTCGCCGCGCCGCAGGTCGTGCTTGCTGGCCAGGCGCGCGAGCCGCCGGGGCGCCTCCTGGCCCTCGACCTTCTCCTCCACCCAGTCGAGCCGCGCGACGATCGAGATCCCCAGGCTGCGCGGGTCCTCGGCGGCGCGGTCCATGAGGTAGACGGGCGCCGGTACGTCGAGGCCGTCCGGGCGCACCTTGTGCGCGGAGGCGGCGAAGGCGAAGTCTCCGACCGCGCGCCACTCCTCGCTCGTCGGCTGCTGGCAGCCGGCGCAGGCGGTCGTGCCCGTCGGCGCCTCGGCCTCGCAGGCGCGGCAGAGCCGGAAGGTCTCGAGGCGTAGGTTCTGCCAGGCGCCCAGGTGCCGCCCGAGCCCGTCCTCGCACAGGCCACCGTGCGTCCAGCGGCCGCGCATGCCCGGCGCGTGGCGCGCCACCTGCTCGACCGTGGTCCGGTCGATCGTGAAGCCGTGCCCGAGCGCCGGGCCGGTGGTCACGATCGAGACGTTCTTGATCTTCCCCGGGAACGTCCGCTCGACCGCGAGCCTGCCGCCGCCGAGCGGCAGCGTGTCGAGTCGGACGAGCGGGCGTTCGGCGGTGGGGTGGATCGACCTGCTCATACCTGCACTCTAGGGCGCAGGCAGAGGCCGGCTGATAACGCCCATATGCGGGCGGGCGCGGGCTGCGGCAGAGACGCATGCACAAGGCGTTCACGACGATGAGCGCCATTCCTTGCCGCATTGCCGGGACGCCGATAGGCTCCTTGAGAGGCCGACCATCGCCGCGCGAAGCCTGTATTGGCGTGCAGCGCGCTGACGGGGCGGGTGTAGTCCCGCACGGCGCGAACCCGGGAGTACCGGGGCTGAGCCGCGGTCCGGAGATCCCGAAGCATGAAGAAGTCGGCGAAGGCCGCCAAGGCGGCGCCACCGAGGTTGGTCACGAAGAGGACGGTTCGGCTGCCGTTCGGCCGCACTGTCCGTGTTCTCGGCTACGCAAACGGGGCGGTGCGGGTTCGCCTCAAGGACGCCGCCCCCATGGTCGTTAGCGAGGCCTTTCTCACGGGCAACCAGAACGTGATCTTGAGGATCGATCCCGTCGGCGGACCACCGTTCACGCCGGAGGAGGTGATGGACGACCACTTCGCGGACCTCGGCAGCTGGCTGATCAACAACTGCGAGGAGGTCTGCGGAGCCATGGCCGGGACCAACGCGTGGTTCGAGTACGACGTCTACGACGTCAAGCGGCACTCTTACGACGTGGCCGAGGGGCGCCTGACGATCCTGGCGGAGGTTCTCCTCCACGGAGACCAAGACCCCGAAAGGCCGCCGCTGGGCGACCGGATCACCGTCGACGTGGAGTGCGTCTTCGAGCTGGACGACCACGGAGACTGGGCGCTCGTGGCAAAGGAGGTCGTGTCGGGCTCGTTGCGCCTCGAAGACGCGCGTCAGAGCGGCAGGGACGACGATTGAGGCCTCGCCGAGCCGGGCCGAGCCGTCGGCCCGGTTCGGTCCCACACACTCCGGAGTCGCAGGCTGAATGGACCGTCGCCTTCGTGAAGCCGCACGCCAATACCAGCGCACACAGAGCCCCGACGACTGGGAGGCGCTGAGGACGGAGCTGCGTCGCGCAGGGCAGGTCTCGGACCCTCAGGACGTCGCGGACGCGGTCGTCGCACTCTTTGCGCACCGGCTCCCGGAGGAAGACGACGTCGCGGACGTCATTGCCGAGACCAACGCCGTCGGGTTCCATGCCGACGAGTGGACGGTTCGGGACCTCACGCCGATCGAGAACGGCAGGTTCCAGTTCACTGCGGACGTGCACCTCTCCGGTGATCAGCTCGACGACAAGGGTTACGTGGGGGACGAGATCTCCACAGAGGTGAGAGTCTCCGCAGAGTGGACGGGCGAGATGTTCGAGGTGGTCGAGTATGAACTCGTCCATTCGCAGCTCGTAGACGTTTTCGACGACTGCTTCGAGGAGCCGGACACGAGCTACTACGACGCCGAGGACTACTGGGAGATGATGCGGCGTGCCTGGGTCCAGACTACGACCCAGGCGACCGCGACCGGGGACTGGTGTGCTGGCTGTGTGACGAGCTCCCCATCGTCACCGGTGAGGACTGTTGGGTCGCCCAGAGCCCGGTGCTCGATCTCGGTCCACAGCTCATGGAGGACTTCGACGACATGGCGGCCGATCGCCCGCTGGCTGAAGTGGCTGAGCAGCTCTTGGGATCTCTTGGGATCGAGCACACCGCCAGGTTCACCCAGATCCGGGCCGTCCTTTGCAGCGAGAGGCTCGCGGCGCACGACCATTGCTTGATGGCACTCCTGCCCGACGGCGCGGACGCGACCGTGCCCACTTCCACGCGGGTCGTTGCTCCTCCCCTCGACGACGACTACGAGCAGGTTCTCGGGTGCCACATGCTCGACGCTGAGGACCAGGACGTCGTGTTCTGACCGTCATGCCGAACCTCGAGCCCACCGGCGGTTGAGCGGCGATCCCCGCCCGCGGCGCAGCCGCGCCACGACCGTGACCGGCGGCGGCGTGACGAACCTGTGCTCGCAATCAGGCGACATGACACCCGGCGCCGCTGGACGGCAGTTCCGCCCTGCCGCCTCCGCGTCTCGTAGACGTACGTCGGACCCATGCACAGCGGGACGTGCGTCGGACCGATGCACAGCGGGCACTCATGGCGTCGCTCCTCCGTCCTGGGCCTCGCCCCTGGCTCCCACCGTGTCCTCGCCCCCGACCGTGCGAGCGTCCTCGCGCCCGCCTGTGACGTCCCGGGGCCGATCGACCTGGTTCGCCTGCGGCCCCGCCTCCGTCGCCGCTGGCGACGTGTGCTGCGGCACGCAAGCTGGTCGAGCAGCCCCGGCACGTCGACTCAGGTCAGGCCTCCGGCGGCTGCTCGAGGTTGTCTTCGTCCTCGGAGTAGGTCTTGGGGATCTTCACGAGACGAGCCGCAGGCCGCGCGGATGGAGCGCATCGAGCACGAGCTCGCGCGCCATGCGCTGCTGGAAGCACTCGCCGATCTCCTCCGACGAGGGCGGCTCCTTGCTGAAGTAGCGGGCGCGCAAGATCAGGTCGATCGCCAGCACCTGGTAGACCTCGCGCGTGGCGACCTTCACGCGCGGCCCCGACCAGCCTGGGTGACCTGCCCCGACGGCCTTCCGCCACTCCGCGAGGCCCACCCAGTCCTCGTTCAGCTTGAGGAGCGCGCCTCCGAGCGCGTTGTGGTTGTAAAACCCCGCCTTATGCCTGCAGGGGTCCTCGTCGGGCAGGTCCTTGTTGCGCACCCAGTCGATCCGGGGCAGAGAGAACGCGTCGCGGTGCCCACCCTGCTGGTGACCCGCGCCGCGCGTGGCGGGCTGCCTCGGGCTACTCGGCCCTCGCTCGTCGTCCGAGTCGTCCTCGCGCTCCAGCTCCTGCTTCTTCTTCTTGCGCTTCCTCGGCTCGGGAGCACTGAGCCCCTCACCGCCGTGCTCGCCCTCGCCGCTCGAGGACGACGCGCAGTTCGTCGACCAGACGTGGCGAGCGCGGTCGTAGAGCTCGCGCAAACCATCAGCCCGCGTGCCGACGGCGCTCTGCTCCACGTAAGCACGGATACTCTCGGGCATGTTCGCCACGAACTCGGCTGCCCACTCGTCCACTGGCAGGCCAGGACCCTCGCGACCGGTGACGGCGCGCGGCACGATCCGGCTGCGCTCCTCGCTCGGGACGAACTTCTTCGGGTTCGGGTACAGCATCAGGACCACCCTCTCCGAGCCGTAGGTGAGGCCGAAGCGCTGGATCCGCTGCTGCGCGCCGCCGCCAGCGACGTTCTCGTACGCCTCGTTCTGGTACACGACGCAGACGCGCGCCTTCAGGTCGGTGAGCTTGTGCTTGCTCGCGAGGTCATGCTCCTTACGGAACTTGTCGCCCTGGTAGTTCTGCAGGTGCTCCGGCCGCAGGACGAAGATCTCCATGTACGAGCCGTCGCTGAAGACATACGGCTCCGAGATCTCGGCGCAGTCGGCAAGCGCCACCCCGTGGGGTGTAACCGAGTGGAACGTGGAGCGCTGCTCGCCGTTGTCGTCTACCCACGCCTGCACCTTGATCGCGAGGCCGTCGGGGAGCTGGTGGTAGCGCTGCGCGAGCTTCGTCCACAGGCGGTCGTTGTAGAGCTCGCGACGGGTCTGGGCGGGCATTCCCCAGAAGATCACCTGGGTCCCATGGCCCGCCTTCACGATGGCGTCTGGCAGGTCGTCGGCGGTGTAGCTGTCGTCCCACTCGATCTCGGGGAGCTTCCCGTCCTTCATGGACAGGTGCGCCGAGCTAACCACGCCGTCGTACAACGACAGCCACTGGATACCGCCCGGCGAGTCGCGCAGTCCGGCCTGTCGGCTCCCGATCCCGTGGTTCCGGTCCGCCGCGATCGTGCCCCCGCTCGAGAACACCTTCCCGAGGTAGGCGCGCATGGTCTCGCGGCTCATGCCGACGCCGGCGTCGTAGACCGCCCAGTGGTAGCGTCCGGACTGCTCCGCCGCCTCCTCGTGGTGCCAGACGACGTCGCCGGTGAGCTTGTGACGCGTGTAGGCCTCGATCGCGTTCTGCGTGAACTCGCGCCAGATCTGCCCGGGCGGGCAGCGGTCGTGGATGCTCCCCAGGAAGGACTGCATCGCGCCCTTTGTGTCGATCTCCAGGCGCTCAATGGTCGTTGTCAAGGAACCGCTCCCCCCCGTGGGACATCCCCACGTGTCGGCGGAGAGCATGACACGGCCCTACGACAAACCCCTTGCGCGCCCTCGCTTAAGGCGACACAGCCTGTGGAGAACACGCCCCCCCGACGCCTGTGGAGATGTTGATAACCATCCTCAAGTAGCGACGGCCCAAGCTGGTGTCCCGGCGAAGCCGGGGGAAACGTGTGAGCAACCCGTGAGGGGCAAGGCGGCCTGGTAAGCCAATGAGAGTCACCGAGCAGTGGTGCCCTGGTCGTCCTCCATGGTTCGACCAGGTGTTCTCGCAGTAGCTGCACATGCTCTCGTCCGCCACATCGAAGGAGGTGCCGCCGCAGTTCTCGCACGCCAGGGAGTGCGTGTCGCCACGGTCGTCCTCCACGAGGACCTGCAGCTCTCCCTTCTCGTTTTCGACGACCGCGTACTCCTCGTTGGACACGGTGAAGTCGTCCTTCTCGCAGTCGTGCAGGAGAGATGGTTGATGAGCGCGTCTCCAGTCGCACATGCAACGCCGGGGACGGCCAGACCCCGGACGGGCTCCCCTCGTCCTGCGGGACGATCCCGTCGAGCGCCTGCTGGCGATCGTCACCTACGACGCGAACGCCGTCGGCCGGCGACCGCGCTCGGGGCCGCCTACGGCTTCACGATGTGCTGAGGCGAGCCCACCGACGACGGAGCAGCGACCCCCGCCCGCGGCGCAGCCGCGCCACGACCGTGACCTGCTCCAGCGTGACGAACCGATCCCCGCACTCCGGCGACATGCCGTCCCGCCCTGCCGCCTGCGCGTCTCGTAGACGTGCGTCGGCCCCATGCACCGCGGGCACTTCATGGCACTCCCCCCTCGTCCTGGGCCTCGCCCCGTGCTCCCACCGCGTCCTCGCCCTCGACCGTGCGCGCGTCCTCGCGGCGCTCCTCGCGCCCGCCCGTGGCGTCCCGGGACCGACCCACCTGGTTCGTCTGCGCCCCCGCCTCCGTCGCCGCCGGCGACGTGCGCAGCGGCACACCGAGCTGATCGAGCAGCCCCGGCACGTCGACCCAGGCCGCGGGCGGTTGCTCGAGGCGGGCGGCGCTGACGAGGCGCAGGACCTCCAGGTAGAGCTTCCGGGCCGAGGCCGGGATCTCGTAGGCGAGCACCTCCGGCGCCGGGACCTGGTCCGGGTCGTGGTTGACCGCGTGGACCGCCCGCACGAGGTGGGTCAGGTTCTCGGCCGCGAACTGGGCGAAGTCCTGTATGAACTCCTTCAGCGCGCCGTCGAGGACCTTGGCGCCCGTGGCCGCCAGGTCGTCGAGGCCTGCCAGGCGCGGCGGGACCAGGTAAGCCATGAGGATCCCGGCGTCGTGGTAGTTGAGCGCCTGCTGCCACACGTCCTTGCGGTCCGGAATGTCCAGCGTCTCCAGCTCGTAGCGCCGGTGGCCGTTGACGTCGCGCACGGACGGCAGCGCCAGCGTGCCCGAGCCGCGCAGCGCGGCGCTGAGCTGGCCCATGTACTCGGTGATCTGCACGTCGCGGCCGTCGATCTGGGTCGTCCCCGCCGGCGCGTAGACGAGGCGCGGCGAGTCCACCGACCGCTCCAGGTAGAGCGCGTAGAGGAGCCGCGTGCCCAGGCTCTCCACGTAGCTCTGCCACGCGCGGCGCCGCGCGCCCTGCCCGGCCCAGGAACCGAACTCCCGGTCCCACACGAACACGTGGGCGCGGTTGGCCGCGTAGCGCCGGCCGTCGACCCGCAGCGCGGCCAGCGCCCCCTCGTCGTCGACCTCCAGCTCGGCGTCGCCCGGCCACACCTCGTGGGCCCTCACGTAGTGCGTGTGGCCGGGGAGCCTCTTGTTGCGCACGCCGCCCTGCTCGCGCGGCACCTCGATCCGCAGGTCCCTGCGGCCCCAGTCGAGGACCACCGGGATCGCGCCGTAGACGTAGGCGCGCGCCGCGCAGGCCAGCAGGTCCGGGAGGAGCGGCCAGAGCCATTCCTCGGTCTCCTTGACCACGCGCTTGTCGGCGTGGCGGACGAAGTACAGGTTCGGGCGGCGGACGATCCCGGTGATCGTGCGCTCGGCCAAGTAGACGACCGGGTGCGAGCCCATGGCCCGGAGCGCCGAGAGCGGGACGAGCCGGGGGTCCATGCTCTTCGCCGTCTGCCCGAGGACCCAGCCCTCGAGCGCCCGGCTCACGGGTCCCAGGCCCCCGGTCAGGGCGCCCAGGTTGGCGCGGACGAACGGCGCCAGATCCGGCGTCCTGCCCGCCCCGAGCTCGCGCTCGCGCGCGGCGCCGGCCGGGATCCACAGCTCAGGCACGGCTCAACGACCTCGCGGGCGGATCGCCCAGGCCGGCTCGCCCGTGAACCCGGCCCGCGCGCCGCGCCGGGCGTTGTGTGAGCGGCAGAGCCAGCGCAGGTTGGCGAAGTGGTTGTCGCCGCCCTCGGCGAGCGGCTGGAGGTGGTCGAGGACCAGCGGCTCGTCCTCTGGCGTGACCAGCCCCTGCTCGCGGCACAGCACGCAAAGGCGCCCGCCCTGCCTGCGGTCCACCAGCTCCAGCACGGCCGCGGGGACGTCGCGGGCGGCGAGCCGGCGGCGGTCGCCCTTGCCCCAGTCCTCGGGGCAAGGCCCCCGTCCCCGGGTCGAGCCCCGCCGAGCGGGCGTAGTCGCCCCAGCGCTTTCGGATCACGTCGCAGAAGGCCGGGCTGAGCTCGATCGCGTAGCAGCGGCGGCCCTCCATGGCCGCGGCGATCACGCAGGTGCCGCTGCCGCCGAACGGCTCGTAGCAGAGCTCACCCCGGCGCAGGTGCCAGCGGATCGGCCAGCGACACACCTCCAGCGGCTTCTGCGTGGGGTGGACGTCCTTCACGTCGAGCGTGTCCGTGCCGATCTCCCACACGTTGCGCGTGTCGGGCGGGGGGCGCCGGTCGCGCTCGGGCTGGAAGCCCTGCTTCCAGCCGTAGAAGCACGGCTCGTAGGTCCAGAGGAAGTGCGACCGCGTGAGCACGGGCCGCTTCTTCACCCACACGATCGTCTGGTGGACGAGGAGGCCGTTCTCCTGCCAGGCGGCCTCGACCAGCGCCTGGCGACGCGAGGCGTGCCACTGGTAGATCGGCGCGTCGTCTTCGAGGTGCGGGAGCGCCACGTTGAGGAAGTCGCGCCAGAGCGTGGCCGAGGCCTCGTTGTAGTCGTCCCAGCGCTTGCCGCCGTAGCTGCCGCCCCGCGCGGCCCGCTCCCGCTGCTCGGGCGTCAGGTAGCCGTGGTTCGTGCCGTCGTAGTCGACCAGGTAGGGCGGGTCGGTGGCCATGAGGCGCGCCTTCTCGCCCGCCATGAGTCGGGCCACGGCCTCGGCGTCCGTGGAGTCGCCGCAGAGCAGGCGGTGGGGACCGAGCGCGTAGACCTCGCCCGGCTGGCTGACCGGCTCCTCGGGCGGCTCCGTGGGACCCGCGTCCTCGCCCTGCGGCTCGTCGCCCGGGCGGCCGTCGAGGCCCTCGAGCAGGTCGTCGAGCTCGCGCTCGTTCCAGCCGAGGGCGTCCAGGTCGACGTCGCCCTTCTCCAGCTCGAGGAGCAGCTTCGAGAGCGCCTCGTCGTCCCACTCGGCCAGCTCGGCGGTCCGGTTGTCGGCAATGGAGTAGCCCGTGGCCGTGATCGGGTCGTCGTCCACGATCACCGCGGCCACGTGCGCCCAACCGAGCCGCCTGGCGGCCTCCACCGTGCCGTTGCCGGCCTCGACGATCATGCCCTGCCGCCGGACGACGACGGGCTTGCGCTGCCCGTAGAGGCGCAGGCTGGCCTCCACCGCGCCCAGGTTCCGCTCGGGGTGGCGCCGGGCGTTGGCGGGGTCGAGCGTGAGCGAGGCCAGCGGGACCGCCAGGGGCCGCAGGCTCTCGGCAATGTGCTCGAGCGACTCCGTCGTCGGGGTCATGGCGTCCTCCACAGCGGCCCGAGGCCGCGGAACCTGTCCTGTGGCCGGCCGAGCAGGGCGTTTAGGCGCGCGAAGGCGGCCAGGTCGACCTCTTCCTCCGCTGGCCCGGCCTCGCCGTGGTGGCGGCCCCAGTTGGCGAGGGCGATGGAGATCACGCAGTCGTCGTGCTCGCCCTCGAGCTGGGGCGCCTCGTAGACGAGGAGCTCCTGGCCGTGCAGCACCCGCTTGATCCCCTGGAGGACCTCGAGCTCGTGGCGGAGCTGCGAGGTGTGCTCGCCCTCCAGCACCTTGATCCGGTCCCACTGCACGTCGGCGCGGAGCTGCTCGATCACGCGCGCCTTGGTCCCGACCACGGCCGTCTTGATCGCCAGCACGGGCACGCCGTCGCGCTCGAGGTGGTCCTTGACGACGCCGCCGTAGCCGCCGCCCGCGCCGTGGTCCAGGACGACCAGCGCCTGGAAGTGCCGGGCGATCGAGGTGAGCTGCGGCAGGGTGTCCGCCCAGCTCCGGTGGCGGAAGCGGGTGACGATCCGCGCCTCGCCGTACTTGTTCATGAGCGTGGCCACGAGCCAGTCCTGCTCCTTACCCAGGTCCAGGCCGAGCACGTGGCGCGGGTCCTTCTCCGCGTGCCGCGGCGGCAGGCTCTTCACGAACAGCCGCGTGACGTCCTGGAA
This sequence comes from Planctomycetota bacterium, assembly GCA_023954375.1. GTDB lineage: Bacteria > Planctomycetota > J058 > J058 > J058 > JAMLIC01. The sequence goes on along the minus strand of JAMLIC010000054.1, from coordinate 10,396 downwards.
GGCGCGGTAGAGGTCGTCGAGGAAGACGGCGTCGAACTCCTGGGCGGCCTTCTCCACGGACATTTTCGTGCGCAGGCGGGCGATCCGCTCCTTGCTCGTGTAGGGGCTGTCGGTCGAGCGGAACTGGAAGGCGGCGTTGCCAGGCGCCTCGCTCGTGAACTCCTTCCACACCCAGTTCCGGCCCGCCGGCGTGGTGGTGACGATCACGCGGCCGTTGCCGGCGCCGAGCGCGCCCAGGGCGGCCTGGTAGGCCTGTTCGGAGAGGTAGGCCCCCTCGTCGATCCATAGGACGCCGTTGATCGTGGGCCCGCGGATCGTCTCGGTGCGGTCCGCGCTGAACACCGCGATCACCGAGCCGTTGCCGAGCACGAAGCGCTTCTTCTGCTCCTTCCACACGGCGCCCGGGAGGAAGGCCGCGAAGCGCTTCAGGCGCTCGATCGCGGACATGGCGATCTGGTAGGTCGGCGCGAGCACCGCGCTGAACGAGCGCGGCTTCTCGCAGGCGACCCGCAACGTCTCGAACGCGGCCCACGTCGTCTTGCCGATCTGGCGCCCCGCCACGACCACCCGCGTCTCCGCCGGGCTGCGCGACGCGAGCCGCTGGCCGGGCCAGGGCGCGTACGCCGGCGCGACGACCCGCACCGGTCGGTCCCGGGGAGCGCGGCCGCGCGCCTGGGCCAGGCGGAGCAGGCGCTCGAGGTCCAGGGGGGCGTTCATGGCGTGACCTCGCCCGGGCCGGCCGCCTGCTCCTGGAGGTCCTGCTCGAGCTCCGCAGCGACGAATGCCTCGACGCGGGCCTGGCGCGCGTCGGACACCAGTGCCTCGAAGGCCTGGAGTACTCGCAGCCCCCGCGTCGAGCAGAGCACGACGCGGTCGTCGTCGTCGCCGCGGCTGTCGCGCGCGGCGGCGAGCAGCCCACGGCGCGCGTCACCCAGGAGCTGGCGCAGCGCGGTCGCCCGGGCCGCCACGAGGCTACCCGAGGCGACCAGGGCGGCCACCTCGCGGCCAATGGCGTTGAGCTCGTCGAGCGTGCCCGCCTCGCGGATCCGCTGCGCCAGGTCGAGTCCCTTGAGCCCCTTCTCGGCCGCGATCTCCAGCTCGTTTCGGCGGACGATCGAGATCTTGCGGGCGATCTCGGCCTTGGTCAGGTTCTCGCGGGTGGCCACGGGGCCGTCGGAGAGCAGGCTGCGGCTCTCGACGTTGGGGTCCGGGCGGCCGCGCAGGAGGTCGCGGTCGCGCGCCCAGGCGCGCACGGCGTGCTCGTCGAAGACGAGCTGGCCCATGGCGTCCCGCGCGTGCGGGCAGCCGATCTTCAGCCACCGCTCGATCGTGCGGATCGACACCCCCACCCTGTCGGCCAGCTCGTGCTTGTCCACGCCCCCGCTCCACAGCCGCCCGCGCGGCTACCTTCACGGTAGGGCGGATCCGGAGGAGCGTTTCGGGAGTGCACGGGAACAGAAGGAGTTGCGGCGAGCGCGCACGAGGGCACGAGAGATACGTTCGAACCGTTTCGAGCCCTGGGTGCAAGGACTGCCGGACTCGACGGGCGTGGCGACGGATGCCATGGTCTCCGGCGGGAGGAGAGCCGTGGCGCGCAAGGCACCTGCAGGAGCGAACGGAGCGCAGTCGACCCGCGTGCGGCGGGGTGGTCGCAAGCCGGGGACTTGGACCCTGGTCACGCCGGAGCAGATCAGGGCTTACAGGGACGGACACCGCGTGTCCCGCGTCCGCATGGCTCAAATGCTGGGCTGCAGCCCCACGAGCGTGCAGAACTGGGAGAAGGGCAAGGTCGCCACGACGAAGACCCAGCTGCAGATCAAGGAGCTGATCGAGACGGCGCCGTCGGTGCCCCTCCCCTCGCGCCAGCGTCAGGGGCCGTCGCTCTTGGGCGCGCGGGAAGCTGGCGAGGGCGTCTCCCTCGAGGTGACGGGCAGGATCGTGACCGCGTACGTCGCCGGTGCGAAGGCGCTCGGGACCGACGAGCTCGTGGGGCTGATCCGCGGGGTGCGGGCGGCCTTGAGCTGACCCGCTGGGGAGGCAAGTCTGCCAGGCGGCGGAGTTGGCAGACTTGAACGTTTGGCGATTGCGCCGCGAAATCGCGGCGCCTTTCAAGTCTGCCAACTCCGCGACGTGTAGGCGGTAGGGATCGCATCAGGCCCCCAGCTCGCGCACGGGGTCAGGCTGGCGCTCTACGATCAAGTGGATGACGGGCGGGCTCTGCGTCTCCTGCCCGCTCCACCCTGCTCCACCCGAGCCGCACCGCGACAGGACTTCCGAGCGGCGCTGTCGTAGGTCCATGCCACACTGGGTGAGCCATGCACAGCTTGAACGACCTCGAGCCCGCCGGCCTTCGCTTCCACCCACGGTTCGTTCGACCGATGGGCTTCGATCAGTTCCGCCGAGCGCTCGCGGGCGAGGCCGTCAGCCTCGAGATGATGGGGAACGCGGCGGGCCGCACGAAGCCGGTCCGGGTGTGGGGTTCCATCACGTTCGACCAGAAGTTCCCGTTCTACGCGTTGGTGCCAGGCGGGGTCCTGCGGCCGGAACTCTTACCGGACGCCAGTTTCGCGCTCGACCGCGGTGTCGTGAGTGCCCTGCGCCAGTGGCATGAGAGTCGCGCCGGCGGAGAGGCGCTGGGGGCGGCGATTCGTTGGCTCAACCGACCGGGTATGTCGTCGAGCCCATTCCTCGCCGCCCTCGAAGGTTCGATGCGGAAGCTCCCGACGTTCGAGGAGTACTCGAGGGACCTCGACGACATCGAGGCGGTGATCCGCGCCGTGTTGCCCGCGATCGACGTTCTCGATTCGCGACGGGACAACCGTCGGACGCTCATGTACGAGACCAGCGTGAAGTTCAGCCACCGTGGGCGCGCGGAGACGGTCTTCCTCCAGCGCGTCAACGAATTCTTGAGTAACACGGTCGCGGGCAGGCGGCGGTCTGCTCGCCGGGACGAGATCCTCGAGGTGGCGCATGAGCTCGGACTTCAGTGTAGCTCCCTCGTCGTCGTCGCCGCACTTGCCAAGCTGTACGAGGCGCCACAGGGACAGGACGGCGGATCGGCCCAGGGCGTTCTCAAGTTCAAGAAGATCTATCCCGACGAGAGTGCCTACAACGCTCTCGCTGACCTCCACCAGCTTGAGGTGATGGCCAGCTGTGCGGCCAGGCTCCCCAACCCGGCCCTCTTGACCACCGACAGGAGGCTGGCCCTGTTCTGGGCAGGCCTCGGGATGAGGTGCGCGAGGTTCAACTCGCGCGGCGTCGCCGAAGTCGACTTCAATCCGTACCACCTCTTCGCGCACCTCTCAGACGACGAGTGCCTCGCTCTGGCGGAGCGCCTGAAGGGGCGAGGGGCGGCGTAACTTGAACAAGCCTGACCTGATCAGCAAGCGCACTCGTGGCGCTTTCTCGGACCACTTCGCGTCGGAGTGGACTCTCAGGACGATCGCTCGGGTGTTCGAGGACGCAGGCGTCGACCGCAAGGAGGGGCACGTCAGTGGGGAGTCGGGCGCGCGGCGCAGTCTCGCAGACGGGTACTACGCCTCGCTGGACCTGACCAGGACGGCCGACGCCCAGAAGCTCCTCCGCGTGTTCGCCGAAGTCATCCACGGGCTGGAAGAGCGGATCGGGAGCTCACCTTGGGGCGGCGGAACGAGCGACGTCGTCAAGTCGCATTTCGATCGCCTCGTCCGCCACCTCGACCGAGACGGCTATGTGTACCAGGGCGGACGGCTGGAGCCCAAGGTCGTGGGCAATCCAATGCTCCCTGAGGTCGAGGCCATCGCCGTGCACCTCGACGCCGACTACCTCAATCAGCAGGTCCAACGCTGCAGGGCGGGCGTCGATGCCGACCCGTGGTTGGCCGTGGGCACCGCGAAGGAGCTGGTCGAGACGATCTGCAAGACGATCTTGCGCGAGTGCGGTGAGGAGCCGGTTGCGAGCGCGCCGCTCGCCGCGCTGGTCAAGGCCTGCTCGAAGCAGCTCGGCTTGTGTCCGGAGGACGTCGACAACGCGCACCGAGCTGCAGACACCATTCGGCGGATTCTCGGGAGCCTGGGAACCGTGACGCAGGGCCTCGCTGAGCTGCGGAACAGTCATGGCACGGGGCATGGGCAGGACGCGCGATCGAGGGGCCTCAAGCCGCGGCACGCGCGCCTCGCGGTCGGTGCCGCGGTGACGGTCGCCACCTTCCTCTTCGAGACCTTCCAGGAGCGAACGAGCAAGGCGCCCACGCAGGACGTCGCGTGACTCGTCTTGAGGGTCCGTAGGCTCCGTTCGCTGAGGCCGAGGACGCGCGCGGGCTCGCTCGGCTGGTGCGGGCAGCGACCGGTGCTGCGACACTGGCGTGCGACGTCGCACCCCATGTCGCAGCCTATGTGTGCGCACCGTCGATCGTTAGCCCGCGTGTCGCAGTGTCGCTGATGGCGAAATGGACGAAATGACCGACACGACTGCGCGGGTTACGGACCCCCGTGCGACGTCGCGCGCGATCCGGCGGGAACGCCGCCTCCACGCGCGCGGCGGCCAGAGACTGGTCGGGCCCCCTCCGCCCGTAGAACTGTCGAAATCCGGCGCCTCCACGCGCGCGGCGGCCAGAGACTGGTCGGGCCCTGTGGCAGGGCGCCGATCCGGACGCACCCGGCCGCGCTCGCCCGCGGCGCGCATCGGCGCGGCGCCGCGCGCCTGCCGCGAAGGGACTTCGGACGCTCGCGCGCGCTCCACGCGCGTGGCCGATTGCCCGACCCCAACTGCGGCCGAATGCCTGGCCCCTGGCCCCGACCCGCCGAGACCCGACGGGACGGAGTGGCACCATGGCGAGACGAAGGGTCGAGACGGACCGGCTGCGCGAACTCGTGCGCCTGCGACGAACGGGCGCGAGCAAGCGGGCCATCACCCGCGCGCTGCGCATGGGCTCGAACACCGTGCGGCGCTACGCGCGCGTGCTCGACGCCGCGGGCCTTCTCGACGGGCCGCCCGCCGAGCTGCCCGCGGCGACCGAGATCCACGCGGCCGTCGTGGCGGCGCTCGGACCCGAGGGAGGAAGCTCGCGCCCCGCGTCCAGGTTTGCGCCCCGGCGCGAAGAGGTTGAGACTCTGCTCGCCAAGGGCCTCGGCGCCCGGGCGATCTTCGACCGCCTGCGGCTCAGTGACGCGCCGCCGCCGGCGGGCAGCTACTCGGGGCTGAAGCGGTTCGTCCGCCGGTTGCGCCGTGAGCGCGACGGTGCGGCCAGCGTGGTCGTTCCGGTCGACACCGCCCCCGGCGAGGTCGCCCAAGTCGACTTGGGCTACGCGGGGAAGCTGCTCGACCCGGAGCGCGGGGTGCTCCGCCGCGCGTGGGTGTTCGCGCTCGTGGCGAGCCACAGCAGGTTCCTGTTCGCCAAGATCGTGTTCGAGCAGGACGTGGAGACCTGGGTGCGCCTGCACGAGGAGGCGTTCGCCGCGCTTGGAGGCGTAGTGTCGACACTCGTGCCCGATAACACCCGCCGCGCCGTGCTGCGCGCCGCCTTCGCGATCGACGGGCCCACCGAGCTCAATCGAAGCTACCGCGAGCTGGCCGAGCGCTACGCGTTCCGAATCGAGCCCGCGCCGCCCGGCTCGCCCCGCAAGCGGGGCAAGGTCGAGGCCGCGATCAAGCACCTGCGCAACAACCCGCTCAAGGGGCGCGACGGTGAGCCCCTCGATCGGGTCCAGGCGGACCTGCAGCGCTGGACGCGCGAGATCGCCAACACCCGCGTGCACGGGACGACGAAGCGCCGCCCGATCGACGTGTTCGAGGCCGAGGAGGCGCCCGCTCTCCGCCCGCTGCCGACGGCGCCCGTGGAGGTGGGCGTGTGGAGGAAGGCGCGCGTGCACCCCGACAGCCACCTGGCCTACCGCGAGCGCCTCTACTCGGTGCCCTGGCAGCTCGTCGGCGAGGAGGTGTGGGTCCGCGGCACCCGCGCCAGAGTGGAGGTGTTCCACGGCGACCGCCGTGTGGCGGCGCACGCGCGGACCACTCGCTGGCGCACGACCGACGACGCCCACCTCCCTCCCGACCGTCGCGAGCTGCGGCACCGCGGGCGCGCGCTGTGGGAGGCGCGCGCTGCCCGGATCGGCCCCAAGACGGCGGCGCTCGCGCGCGTGATCTTCGACGTCGACCCGGTCCTCAGCCACCTGCGGCAGGTGCAGGCCGTCGTGACGCACCTCGAGCGCCACCCGCGGCGTCGCGCCGAGGCGGTCGCCCAGCTGGCGCTGTCGACGGGCGACTGGAGCTACCGCGCGGTGAGGGAGGCACTGGCGCAGGGCCTCGATCTGCGCATGGCTGCTCTCCCCAGCAGTCCACCTTGAGCCCTGTTGAGCGCTGGGACCTGGGCCCGCGAGCCCATCGGCCCACCTCTCGCCAGCGACCTTGACGGAAAAGTGTGAGACACCTGCAATGTGGCGGCTATCATGGAGGCTCTGGCCCAAGTCGCATTCCATTCCCCGCAAGGAGAGCCCATAGCAGCAAGGCTTCGACACAAACGACAATGACTGCTGCGTCCGTGCGAGCACCCACCTGCTCAGAGAGGAACTCCGTCCTCAGCCTCCAACCCAGTGCTCCGACAAGCATCGACGTCCCGACGAACCCCACCCCCCCCTCAGCGACCAACGGAAGCACACCAGGCAACTCATTGACACTGGCGTGCAACGCTGGCACGCGAAGCGCCAACAGCGCGAGTGCGGCCGTGCTTGCCGGGTATGAAATCCTAGCCAGCCAACGACTTGCATGGGGCGAGAAACCCCAGGCTGCGGCGATGCATGGCGGAGCGATTGCCAGCACAAGCGTCGCGATTACCAACTGCCCGGCACCAGCCCGCACTATGGCAGCTGGATCAGCATAGATCATAAGTGGTTGATTCCAATATCCGCAATGGGCATAGAACGCAAGCGTGGCGCCAACCACCCCAAGCCCAACTCTGAACTGACGGATGCCGCAGAGTTTCATGGGACCGACAGCTGGCCAGTTGCTCGTCCTGTCAAGTTGCCAAAAGCGTTCGGATTGTCCAGCGCAACACGGTAGTCGTAGATCAGCGGCTTAACGCGTCTATCACTGGGCCACACGATCACTCTGAACTCGTCAAAGCGCGCGATTGGCTGGTTGACGGGGATAGCGGGAGAGTCGTAGATTGCGACGTTGAAGTTGGGCAAGGGCCAGATGGCGTATCGCGAGCTCCCGGGATTCGGATAGTCCTTTCTGGGCTCCAAGTCCAACTCGTAGCCGTCTATGGGAGAGGTCTGCCCGTCCGGCTTGACACCGTCGGGCCGCGTTCCATGCTGCACGTAAAACTGTGGTTCCAGAGGCATCGTCTTGCGAGTGCCGGGGGGAAGCCCAACACGCTGCCGCTGGCCCGCCGGAAGGAAGGTGAGCCCCCTGTGCCACAGCTGATAGTCGCACGCCTCCCACGCACTCCCCTGCACGAGTTGAACACGGACTTCGAGACTGAAGGTGTTGTGCCCCCCGACGGTGCGCGAACCCAGGACGCTGAAGAGCTCTGCCGGCAGGTTCCGGCCAACAAGGACGTCTTGCCGCTCCTTCACCATCTCAGGCGTCGCACTCACCGCTCCAGCGGAGGTGATGCTGACCCATAGAGGGAAGCACCAGGCGTTGGGAGGTGGAGATATCACATAGCCGCCAGGTCCAGGCGGGGAAGCGCTTGTGACCAGCCGGCCCTGTTGGCCAGGGTTAGGCTCCGCTGGCGCGACCGCGTCTGGGCCAGGGACGGGGGTATCCGCTTCTTGGTCTATGTTCAATCCGCGGTCCTGTGCCTGGACAGGCGGGCGCCAGCCCCAATCCGCCAGCTTCATGCCCGGATGGCTCACCACCATCTGCCCCAATGACCCCAGCAATCGGACCGTTGGCATGCCACACAAGGGGAGATAGACCCCACGCGAGGAGAGATAGAACCTTTCCCCCGTGGTGTTCAGGCGGAGGAACACGGGGCTGACGAACCTCGTCCTCGTGAGCGACCCGAGGTTGTTGACCAGCTCCACCCCGAACCGGTCGTAGATCGCTTGGCCACTCACCCCGGCGAGCCGCTCGACCGACCCGCGCTCGTCCATCACGGGCCCTTCGAAGTTTCCGGACTCCTGGCCCTCCGACCCGATCAGGCTCCCCCCGGCCCAGCGGTACTCGCCCCAGGTGAAGCCGCTGGGCATGCGCTCAGTGAGGAGCTTCGTCCCGTCGTACGCCAGGAGCGTGGGCGCCGTCCCGCCCAGCTCGCCCACGACCACCGCCCGCTCGCCGGTCCCCGTGTAGTGGAACTCCCGCGGGTCGTCGGTGAAGTCGCCGGTGCTCTCGAACTCCAGCTTCGTGGGCAGGTCCCGCTCGTCGTGCGTGAAGTAGGTGGCCAAGCTCGGCGAAGCGCGCCGGGTCATGCGCTGCGCCAGGTCGTACTCGTAGACCGTCGGCACGCTGTCGGACGTCTCGCTCTGGATCAGGTTCAGCGCGTTGATCACGTAGTCCGTGGTCTTCGCCGGCGTGACCAGGTCCGCCCGCTGCGTGCGGTTCGACGCCGCGTCGTACTGATAGGCAAAGCCGTAGACGGTCGGGTTCTGCACCCTGCGCTCCTCCACCAGCCTATCCAGCGCGTCGTAGGAGTAGTAGGTGAACTCCCCGTTTTCGTGGGCCACCCGGGTCAAAGCGCCGTTCGGGTTCCGTTGGTAGAGCTGCGACGTGAGCACCGCGCCCGTGTCGTCGAGGTTCAGGAGCTCCGCCACCCGGCCGGCCTCGTCATAGGCGAAGTAGCTGACGACCTTGTCGCCCGCGAGGACCTTGCGCTCGATCAGGCCCGACCGATCGAAGTGGAAGTAGTTCTCCCGGACGATCGGAGGCGGGGGCGGCTCGTCCTCGACATAGTCGACCGTCGTCACCCTGACGAGCCGCCCGGCCTCGTCGTGGTGGTCGAAGACCTCGTCCTCGTTCGGGTCCGTGACCGAGGTCTTGAGCCCGCTCAGGTCGTACGAGTAGTACCGGACCCGCCACCGTGACCTTCTTCAGCAGCCGATCCATGGGATCGTACTCGAAGGTGCTCACACCGAGGTTGGCGAGGGTGTCGTCGCTCTCGAGCAGGTTCCCCACGGGGTCGTAGGAGTAGTAGATCGGCTTGGCGAGCGTCGTCCCCGGGCTCTCGAACCAGGTCCTCTCCAGCCGCCGCGCCCCGTCGTAGGCCATGTAGGTGGCCCGACCGTCGGCGTCCACGCGCAGGACCATGGACGACCGCGAGTCGTACCCCATGTAGGTGACCCCGCCCAGCGCGTCGGTCGACCTCGACAGCCTGCCGAGACCGTCGTGGGCGAAGTAGGTGGGGTTCCCCTTCTCGTCCAGCGCCAGGATTCGGTTCCCGGTCGGGTCGTGTGCCATGTAGGCCACCCCGCCCAGGGCGTCGACGCGGAGTGTCTGACGCCCGAGCAGGTCGTGGCGGAACGACGTCTCGAAGCCCCGCGGGTTGCGCACGAGTGCCCGCTGGCCGCGGGCGTCGTGGAAGAAGTAGGAGTACTCGCCCAGGGCGTTGCTCTGGTGCAGGAGCCGCCCCGCCAGATCGTAGCCCAGGTAAGTGGCCCGGCCCTCGGGATCGAGCTGCCGGCTCACGCTCGAGCGCGCGTCGTACTGCGTGGTCCAGGTGTCGTCGAAGGCGTTTCGCCGCGTCGACTGCCGGTTGAGCTCGTCGAAGGCCATGTAGGTGGGCCGGCCCTCGGGATCGACCACGAGGGTCTGGTTCCCTGCCAGGTCGTAGCCCATGTAGGTCTGCCCGCCGTCGGCCGCGATTCGCCGCGTCTGCCGACTCACCAGGTCGTACTGGAAGTAGGTCGAGCGCCGCGGCCCGGCCGCGCCCAGGAGCACGTGCTGCTCGGTCTGGCTACCGACGGCGTCCCACACGTGGTAGGTGAGCAGGTCCGCCGCCAGGTCGTGGCGGAACGCGGCCCGGTTGAGGGCGTCGGGGCTGAAGTAGGTGGTCTGGCCCTGTTGGTCGAGCGAGCGCACGACGTTGCTCGCCGGATCGAACGCCAGGTACGTCTGCGCGAAGTGCACCCCGTCTTTCGTCGAGACTCGCCGATCGAGCGGATCGTACTCGAAGTAGGTGCCAAACCCCCGCGGATCGACCTGCACCAGGACGTTGCCGTTGCGATCGAACACGCTCGCGCTCACGCCGCCGAGCGCGTCCGTGGTCGTCGTGCGCCGGTTCAGCGCGTCGTACGCCATGTAGGTGGTGGCCCGCTCGCCGCCGTAGGGCGAGACCCCGAACGGCTGCCTCCCGTAGCCCTGGTCCAGGCTCTGGGAGACGACGTTCCCCACCAGGTCATAGGCCATGTAGGCGAGGAGCCCCGCCGGCGAGAGCGTCGCCTGCGCGCGGCCCGCCGGGTCGTAGCTCATGTAGGTCGGC
>JAMLIC010000053.1 GCA_023954375.1 Planctomycetota bacterium | reverse complement strand
CCGTCGCGCCGCCGGACGAGACGGACGAGGGTCGCCCGGACGTCCGCCCCCGCGGGCTCGAGCACGATCGCCTCGCCGGGGCCCGCCCGCAGGCGCTCGCCCGGCCCGGCCAGGACCTCGATCGGGTCGCCCGGCTCGGCCACGAAGCGCGCCTCCCGCGCGGCGCCCCGGCCCGGGTCGAGGACGACGTGCGTGTAGCCGTCGCCGGCGGCCTCGACGACCAGGCGCTCGCCCACCGCGCGCCTGAACCGCACGCGGCAGTACCGCGCCACCAGCCCCACCGCGCCGGCCACCCCCCCCCCCGCGGCGCCCCGCCCGGGCCGCCGCCACCGACTTCGTCCCGGCGCAGCCGCTAGCGCTGCTGCTGCTGGAGGCCGTTCTGCTCCTGCAGCCGCTGCTGCTCGCGCAGGAGCTCCTCCTGCTCGCGCTGCAGCTGCTCCTGCTCGCGCTGCAGCTGCTGCTGGTCGCGCTGGAGGTCCCCTTCACGCTGCTGCTGCTGCCCGTTCATCTGCTGCTGCTGCTGACGCCGCTCCTCGGCCGAGCGCAGCTCGATGTCGTGGTAGATCTCGTCCGCGTCGCGGTCGAACGTGACCTGCTCGCTGAACGCCTCGTAGCCGGCCTTCTGCACGTGGATCTGCTGCGGGTCGTCGCGCCCGTCCACCTCGAGGTTGTAGTAGCCCGTCAGGTCCGTCGTGGTCGACCGCTCGCCGATCCGGACGGTCGCGCCCGGCAGCGGCTCGCCCGTGCTCTCGTCGCGCACGATGCCCCGCACGTCCATGCCGCCGCATCCGGCGAAGAAGAGCACCGTCAAGATCCCGATCAACCGCTTCATTCGAGTCCCTCTCCTGGCTGGCGCCCCTGGGGCCGCTTACGCAACGTGGGGGCCACCGGCGGCGGAGCGGCCGCCCATGGGGATGCGAACGGCACGCGGCGGCCGCCGGCCGGCCGTGTCTCGCGGCTGCGCCAGGAGCGCCCCCGGGCCCGCCTCCTGGCGGTCGGAGGGGCACGCGGAGGGGCGTTGCAGACGCCGGGCGCGGCTGCCAAGGTGTGCCTGGGTCGGAAGGGGTGCAGGTCCTCCATGAGCGACGCCGCGTTCTACGAGGACATGGAGCGCATCACCTCGCGCATGAACCAGGTCAGCCTGGCGAAGTCGCTGGTGAAGAAGGGCGCCTACCGGGAGGCCCTGCAGATCCTCCGCGGCGTGCGCGAGAAGTACACCGAGGAGTCGATGCTGAAGATGGTCGACTTCCTCATCCGCGACCTCGAGTCGAAGATGGCCCCGGGGGGCGCGCCGCCGACGGCGTGACCTACCTGCGAGCGCGCTGCAGGAGGGTCTGCACGGCGACCTCGACCTGCTTGACGTAGCGGGCCGCGTCGAGCCCCTGCGCCTCGTCGAACGGGCGCACGAGGCGGGGCCCCTGCGGGCTGACGACCACCGGGCGCAGGTAGGGGCCGCCCTGGAAGGGGACGTCGATCGGGGCGCTGACCGTGCCCGCCTGGCGGTCCTCCATGCGCACGCGGAGGCCGGTGGCGAACACCTGCGGGTGGACGCCGCGCGTGACCACCTCGGAGCGGACGTCGACGATGAACCGGAAGCGGTCGCCCTGCGAGCGCACGTAGGCGCGCAGGCGGTCGAAGGCGCGCGTGGGGAGGAAGTTCACCACGCCGCCGAAGGCCTGCCGCACGTTGACGCGGTCCGCCTCGACGACGGCCACGTGCGGGTCGCGCGGGAGCTCGGCGCGCCCGGCGTCGCCGGCCTCGACGCCGCCGATCCGCAGGATGAACCCGGCCAGCTCCGGGTTGCCCTGGTCGACGAGGACGACCGAGAACTCGCGCGCGGCGCGCCGCAGCTCGGCCGTGGCGTCGGGGTCGCCCGGGACGAGGAACAGCCCCTGCCGCAGGTGCTCCATGGCCGCGAGGTAGCGGTCGCGCACCTCGCCCGGCAGCTCGCCGCGGGCGAAGCGCGCGCGCGCCTCCTCGAGCGCCTCGACCGCCTGCTCGCGCAGCTCCCCCAGCCGCGCCCGCCGCGCCTGCTCGTCGCGCTCGCGGTCGCGCGCCTCGGCGCGCTGCACGACGTGGACCAGGCCCTCCTGGGCGCGCTCGCTCCCGCCGTCGAACGCCAGGGCCTGCTCGAAGGCGCGCCGCGCGCCGTCGAGGTCGCCCCGCTCCAGGGCGGCCTCGCCCTGATCGAGGAGCGCCAGGGCCTGGGCCCGCTGCCGCGCGCGCAGGGCGTGGGCCTGCTCGAGCTCCGCCAGCTTCCCCAGCTCGGCGTGGACGGCCGCGAGGAGCTCCTGGGCCAGCGGGCTGGCGGGGTCCACGCGGCCGGCCTCGTCGGCGGCGACGCGGGCGCGCTCGAGGTGCGCGCGCCGCGCGGCGAGGTCGGCGCCCTCGGCCGCGGCGAGGGCGGCGCGCGCCTGGCGGGCGTGGTCGTCGACGAGGCCGGCCGCGAGGCCGCGCGCCGCCTCGGGCTCGAGCCGCGCGGCCAGGAGGAGCGCCCGGGCGGCGTCGCCCAGGCGGCCGCCCCGACGGTGCGCCTCGGCCTCCGCGAGGAGGCGCTCGACCTGCGCGTGGGCGGCGCGCTCGCGCGCGTAGGCGTCCCAGGCCTCGAGGCGCGCGGCCGTCACGCGCGGCCGCGCGCGCTCCTCGTCGAGCGCGGCGCGGGCCGCGTCCGGGATGAGGGCGGCCGCCTCGCCCGGCAGGAGCAGCACGTCGTCGGCGCGGATGAGCCCGCGGGCCAGCGCGAAGCGCTCGATCGCGGCGGGGGGGTCGTCCTCGGCCAGCCGGCGCCAGCCCGCCGCGGCGGCCTCGAGCACCTTGCGCTCGCGGTCGCGCCGCTCGGCCGTGACGGCGCGGCTCCAGCCGGCGCCGAGCGCGGCGACCAGCCCGGCCGCCGCGACGCCGGCGGCGACGGCGGCCTTGTTGCGCAGGACCCACTTGCGCAGCCGGTAGCCGGCGGTGGCCTGCCGGGCGCCGATCGGCAGGTCGGCGAGGAAGCGCTCGATGTCGCGGGCCAGCTCCAGGGCCGACTGGTAGCGCGCGTCGCGGTCCTTCTCCAGCGCCTTGAGGCAGATCGCGTCGAGCTCCCACGGCAGCCCCGACGCGCGCGCGCTCGGGGGCGCGGGCTCGGTGAAGAGGATGTGCGAGAGGACCTCGCGCGTCGACCCGCGGAACGGGGTCGCGCCGGCCAGCAGCTCGTAGAGGATCGTCCCCAGCGCGTAGACGTCGCTGCGGACGTCCACCTCGTCGACCTTCCCCGCGGCCTGCTCGGGGGACATGTAGCGCAGGGTGCCGAGGACGTTGCCCTCGCGGGTCGTGTCGCCCGCCTGCTCCTCGTCCTGGTCGAGCCGCTTGGCCAGGCCGAAGTCGAGGATGTGCGGCGCCGGGCCGTCGCGGGAGGTGATGAGCACGTTGTCGGGCTTGAGGTCGCGGTGGATCACGCCGCGCGTGTGGGCGTGCTGGACCCCGTCGCACAGGCGCAGGAACAGCGTCAGGAGCGCGCGCCGCTCGTGGGGCCCCTGGGCGAGCCAGCGCGAGAGCGGCAGGCCCTCGACCAGCTCCATGACGATGTAGAAGGTCCCCTCGTGCTCGCCGGCGTCGAGCACCGGCACGACGCCCTGGTGCTGGAGGACGCTCGCGGCGTGCGCCTCCCGCAGGAAGCGCCGCTGCTCGGCCTCGCCCGCCAGCGCCCCCGCCAGGAGCACCTTGAGCGCCACCGGCTTGCCGAGCCCCTGGTGGAAGGCGCGGTAGACGACGCCCATGCCGCCGCGGCCCAGCTCGCCCTCGATCCGGTAGTTGAGGAACGTGTCGCCCGGCGCGAGCGCCTTCGCGAGGCGCAGCGGGGTGGCCGCCGCCGCCTCGCCGGGCGCGGCGTCGCGCCACAGGTCCTCGGCGGCGCCCGGGTCGGCCTCGTCCGCGAGGGCGCCGGCCACCTCGCGCGCGGACGGGCGCCGGGCCGGCTCGCGGTCGAGCATGCGGGCGACGAGGGTGCACAGCGCGGGCGACGTCCCGGGGGCCGCCGCGGCCAGCGAGGGGGTCTCGCTCGTGAGGCGCTCGGCGAGGACGTCGGCGGCCGAGGCCCCCTCGAACAGCGGGCGCCCGGCGAGGGCGCGCCAGCAGGTCGCGCCGAGGGCGTAGACGTCGGCGGCCGGCCCCCACGGCTCGCCCAGGAGCACCTCGGGCGCGAGGTAGGCGGGCGTGCCCAGGATCTCGTCGCGCGTGAGGCGCACCGAGACGTCCTCGGAGAGGGCGATCCCGAAGTCGGTGATGAGCACGCGCCGGTCGGGGGTCACGAGGACGTTGGCCGGCTTGACGTCGCGGTGCACGACGCCCGCGTCGTGGGCGGCCGAGAGCGCCTCGGCCACGCGGGCCACGACGAGCGTCGCCTCGGGCTCGCCGAGGCGGCGCTCCGGCCGGGCCGCGAGCACGGCGTCGAGGTCGCGGCCCGTGACGAGCTCGAGCGCCAGCCACGGGCGGCCGGAGGCCGCGTCCAGGCCGCGCCCGAGCGCGCGCACGATCCCGGGGTGGAGGAGCCGCTCGAGGACCTGCCCCTCGCGCACGAAGCGCGTGCGGTCGGCCTCGTCGGCCAGCGCCGCGCGGAGCACCTTGAGCGCGGCGGGCGCCCCGTCCGGGCCGCGCGCGAGGAGGACGTCCCCCATGCCGCCGCGCGCCAGGCGCCCCTCGATGCGCCAGGGGCCGAGCTGCTCCGTGGCGACGCCGGGGTCGGCGTCCGCCGCGGGCGGGGGCTCGGCGGAAGGGAGCGCGAGAGCGGCGCGCACGTCCTGCGCGGTCACGGCCGCACCGCCGCGCGGTCGCCGCACCTCACGGCTGCGCGTCCCCGTCGCGCGCGCGGCCGGCGCGGCGCTTGGCCTCGAGCAGGCGCTCCGTCAGGGAGCCCGCCGGATCGCCCTCCGGGGGCGCCTGCGGCGGCGAGGCCGCCGTCCCGGGCTGCGGCCGCGGGGCGACCTGCGGGCCCGCCGGCGACGGGGTGACGGGCGAGGCCGGCGTGGGGTCCGGCGCCGGGGCGGCGCGGCGCGCCTCTCGCCCGGCGCGGAGCGAGGCCAGCCGGGCGGCGGGCGCGGCGGCCGTCGTCGGGGGGGGAGCGGCGCGCCGTGCGGGCAGGCTCACCCGCCGGACGGCGACGTCGAGCAGGAGCACGACCGCCGCCGCCGCGAGCGCCAGCGGCCAGGTCTCGCGGCGCGAGGCCCGCGCGGGGAGCGCCGACGGCTCCCACGGGTCCGCCCGGCCCTCGAGCAGGTCCCACAGGGGGACGACGCGCCCGCCGCCGCCGTGGGCGAGCGCGCGCAGGGCCTCGGCGTCGGCGCGCAGGGGGCGGAACTCGTCGGACCACGGCACGACCAGGCCGGTCGTGAGCGCCTCGCGGCGCCCCGAGGGCGCGACGGCCTTGATCGTCAGCTCGTACGTGCCGTGGCCGTCGGCGGGGAAGGCCCCGTCGTAGCGACCGCCGCCGCGCGGCGAGAGGACGACCACGGCGCCCTCGCCCGCCCCGGGCGGCCGCACGTGGGCCTCGACCGCGAGGCCGTCGACGAGGTCGCCCGCGGCGTCGAGGGCGTCGACGACGACGCGCCCGGTCGAGCCGTCGAGGCGCGCGGCGACGGCGAGCGTGCCGGACTCCACGTCGCGCGCGACCCAGCGCAGGGCCTGCGCCCAGAAGGCCGTGAACCCGTCCCACGCCACCCAGTCGGGCGCCCACACCGGCCGCGCGTCCGACGTGAAGGCGATCGACCTGCCGAGCCCGTACTGCCAGGTCGCCAGCACCGGGGCGCCGTCGGGCCCCGTCAGCGCCACCTCGGCGCGCGGCTTGGGCTCGGTGAGCACGAGGCCGCGCAGCGGCGGGGGCGCCTCCAGGACGCCGAGGACGCGGGCCGCGGGCTGCGGCTCGGGGGTGAAGGCGACCTCGCGCAGGAGGGGGCGCGCCACGCGCCGGGTCTCCTTGGCGAAGATCCGCGGCAGGTCGCGCGGCGCGGGCACCTCGTAGTGGCGCCCGGCCCCGGCGCGGGCCAGCAGCCGCAGGTGGTCGTTGTCCGCGTCCTGGCCGATCCCCACGCAGGAGAGCGTGATCCCCTGCCCGCGCGCGCGCACCGCCTGGTCGAGCTGGTCGCCCTGCTCGCTCTGGCCGTCGGAGAGGAGGATCACGTGCTTGACGGCGGCGTCGGCGACCCCGCGCAGGGCGGCGAAGGCCGGCCGCAGCCCGGCCGCGACGGAGGTCCCGCCGCCGGAGTCGAGGGACTCGACGCGGGTCCTCAGGCCGAGCACGTCGGACGCCGGGGCGAGCGGTGAGGTCCACGTGCCGACCGTGTCGAAGGCCACGACGCCCACGCGGTCCCCGCCGGCGAGGGCCCGGGCGGCGGCCACGGCCGCCGCCTTGGCCATCTCCAGCTTCTCCCCGCTCATGGAGCCCGAGCGGTCGATCACGAGCACGAGCGCGGTCGAGAGGACCGCGTCCGTCGTCTTCGGCTCCATGCGCACGGGGAGGGCCTCCTCGACCGGCGAGTGGCCCCAGTCGCCCGCGCCGAAGCCGTCGGGGCCGCCGACCATGATCAGGCCGACGCCCTGGTGCGCGACGGCGGCCTCGACCGCGGCCAGCTGCCGCTCGGAGAAGGCGCGCCGCGGCGGGCCGTCGAGGACCACGGCGTCGAGGTCCTGGTAGCCGCCCTGGTCGAGCGGCAGCGCGGCCGGGTGGACGGCCTCGACGACGAAGCCCGCCTCGCGCAGGGCGTCGACGAGGGGCGAGGGGGCCTCGGGATCGAGCGAGACGTGCAGGATGCGCGAGCGGCCGGGGGTGTGGACGAAGCCGTGGGCGACGTTGTTCTGGGGCAGGGCGTCGGCCGCGGGGTCGAGCGGCTCGACGGCGGCCTCGATGCGCGCGAAGCCCGGGCGCGCGTTCGTGAGCTGGACCTCCTCCACCGTGGACCCGGGCCGGAGGTCGAGGCGGCGCGTCTCGACGAGCGCGCCGTCGCGCCACACGCGCAGGAGGGCCGGGCAGGGCGCGGTGGCGGCGATCACCACCCGCGCCCGGTAGGGCTCGTCGACCGCCGCCTGCGCGGGGACCGACACCTTCTCGACGAGCACCTCGGCCTCGTGCGCGTAGGTCAGCGGCACGACGTCGACGGCGACGCCGTCGTGCCGCGCGCGGGCGAGCGCGCGCGCGGCGTCGCCGGCGGTGGCGTTGCCGTCCGTCAGCAGCAGGACCCGCCCCCGGGCCCCCGCCTCGACCGCCTCCAGCGCCCGCAGCAGGCCGGCCTCGATGTCGGTCGCGTCGCGGTCGAGGAGGTCCCCGATCGGGCTCGAGGGGCCGCCCGGGCCGAGCGCCCCCTCGTGCTGCGCCGCGGCCCCGAACGTGACCAGGTGCAGCGAGGCGGGCGGCCGGACGCGCCCGGCGAGGGCCGCGACCAGGCGCTCCGCCTCCTGGGCGCGGGCGGCCGGGATCGACCGGGACCGGTCGACGGCGACGACCACGCTCACCCGGTCGGCGGCCCCGTCGACCTCGACCTCCGCCAGGCCGAGCAGGACGAGCAGCAGGAGGAGGGCCCTGGCGCCCAGGGCGAGGCGGCCGCGCCAGGGCTCCAGGCCGGCGAGGGAGCGGCGCGCGGCGAGCAGCACGAACGCGAGCAGGAGCGGGGCGGCGAGGAGCGCCCAGGGCGAGCCGACCGTCGCGTCCAAGGGGTCCTCCGGGCTGCGCGGCGCCCACATGGTAGCAGCGCGCGGGAGGCGGCTCACGCCGGGGGCGGCTGCTCCTCCGGGATCGGCGCGGCCGGGGCCGGCGCCGCCTCGCGGCGGGCGCGCCACCACTCGACGACGATCGGGATGACCGAGATGACGATGATCGCGAGGATCACCATCTGGAAGTTCTTCTTCACCCAGGGGAGGTTGCCGAAGCCCCAGCCGATGCTCACGAAGCCGACCACCCACACGACGGCGCCGACGACGTTGAACATGGCGAAGCGCGCGTAGCGCATCTTCCCGATCCCGGCCACGAACGGGGCGAACGTGCGGATGATCGGCACGAAGCGGGCGATGATGATCGTCTTGCCGCCGTGCTTCTCGTAGAAGCGCTGGGCGCGGTGGAGGTGCTCCTGGTTGAGGAGCCAGCTCGACTGGCGGTTGAAGACGCGCGGGCCGACGCGCAGCCCGATCGAGTAGTTGACGGCGTCGCCCAGCACCGCGGCGACGATCAGCAGGATCGAGACGAGCACCGGGTCGATCGGGGAGCCCTCGGTCGCCGAGAGCGCGCCGACGGCGAACAGGAGCGAGTCCCCGGGGAGGAAGGGGGTCACGACGAGCCCCGTCTCGCAGAAGACGACCCCGAAGAGGAGCCCGTAGAGCCAGCCGCCCATCCAGGCGGCCCACTCGTTGAGGTACCGGTCGAGATGCAGGAAGACGTCGATCGCGTAGCGCAGGGCCTCCATCATCCGCGTGCGTCCTCCGCTGGCTCGAGGGGCGCTTATCTTCGCGGCCCGGCGGCGGCCTGAACAGGCTGATCAGCGGAAGTCGCCGACGCGCGTGAACATCAGCGCGCGCGCGCCGCAGCGCGGGCAGGGATGGCCCGAGAACACCTCGCCCTTGAGGGTGGCGATGCGGTAGCGCCCCTCGGCGACGAGCGGGAACGGGCGGCCGCAGCGGGCGCACGGCGGCTCGGGCGGCGGGGCGCCCATGAAGAGCTGGACGCTCTGCAGGTCGCGGCAGCAGGGGGCGGCGTGGACCTCGAGGTGCGAGACGTCGTGCGCCTCGATCTGGGCGTGGGTCGCCCCGAGGCGCAGGCCGGCGCAGGCGTAGCCGCACGCGTCGCACGTCGCGTCGAGGACGAGGCCCATGGGGCGCGATCTTATCGTCCCCGCGCGGTCAGCATCGCCCTGGCGTCGACCGGAGCGCGCGGTGAGGACGCCGGGGATGTCGGTGGCGGACGGTAAGGTCCGCAGGTGCGGCCGGCCTCCGCTCGGGGGAGTGGTCCGGCCCGAGAGGGACCCGCCGCGTGCTCGACCCCGCCCACCCCCAGGGGCTCCTGTTTCCGGAGCGCGCCGCGCCGGCGCCGTCACCGCCGGCCGCGGCCCCCCTCGAGCAGCACCTCGAGCGCCTGTTCGGCTTCACCGCGTTCCGCCCCGGCCAGCGCGAGGCGATCGAGGCGGTCCTCGCCGGGCGCGACGCCCTCGCCGTCATGCCGACCGGCGGCGGCAAGTCGATGACCTACCTCCTGCCGGCGTTCCTCCTCCCCGGCGTGACGATCGTCGTCTCGCCGCTCCTGTCGCTGATCCAGGACCAGGTGCAGAAGCTCGCCGCGCGCGGGCTGCCGGCCACGTGCCTCAGCTCGCAGGTCGGCTGGGAGGAGCAGCAGCGGCGGCTCGACGCCCTGCGCGCCGGGCGGCTCAAGCTCCTGTTCGTCGCGCCGGAGCGCTTCCGCAACGCCCGCTTCGCGCGCGCGCTCGAGGGGGCGCGCGTGAGCCTGGTGGCGGTCGACGAGGCCCACTGCGTGTCGCAGTGGGGGCACGACTTCCGCCCGGACTACCGGCGCCTGGCGGAGGCGATCCGGGCCTGCGGGCGGCCGCCCGTGCTGGCGGTGACGGCGACGGCCACCCGCCAGGTGCGCGACGACATCGCGAGGCAGCTCGAGCTGGGGCCCGAGCTGGTGACGCTCGTGCGCGGGTTCGAGCGCCCGAACCTGCACCTGTCCGTGATGCCGGTCGCCGGCGGGCGCGGCGAGCGGCTGCGGATGATCGAGCGGCTCGTGGCGGCGGCGAAGGCCGGCGGGCAGGCGAAGGGCCCCGGCATCATCTACTGCGCCACGCGCAAGAACGCCGACCGGCTGGCGCACGACCTCGGGCGCGCCGGACACCAGCGGCTCGGCGTCTACCACGCCGGGATGCCCGGCCCGGCCCGCGCGCGCGTCCAGGACCGCTTCTTCGCGGGGCAGCTCGACCTCGTCGTGGCGACGAACGCCTTCGGCCTGGGGATCGACAAGCAGGACGTCCGCTTCGTCGTCCATCACGACCTGCCCGGGAGCCTGGAGGCCTACTACCAGGAGGCGGGCCGCGCCGGGCGCGACGGGCTGCCGGCGCGCTGCGCCCTCGTGTTCGGCTACCAGGACGTGCACCTGCAGCGGTTCTTCATCGAGACGGCGCACCCGTCGCGGCAGCTCGTCGCGCAGGTGGCGGGCGCGCTGGGCCAGGTGGGGCCCGACCCCGAGGCCCTGCGCGCGCGGCTGCCCGAGCGGCCGTCGGAGCGGGCGGTCGAGTCGGCGCTCCGGCTCCTCGACCAGGCCGGCGGCCGGCTCGAGGCGGTCGACTTCGCGGCGGTCAAGGCGCGGGCGGCCCACGACGAGGCCCTGCTGCGGCGCCTGCTCGCCTACGCCCGCGACCCGGGCTGCCGGCACCGGGCGATCCTCCGCTACTTCGGCGCGCCCGCGGCCGAGGGGCCGTGCGGCGCGTGCGACCGCTGCGCGCCCGACCCGACCATCGCCGCTGCGCCAGCGCCGCGCCCCCGCGCGGCGGCGCCGGCGCCGCGGCGGCGCGCCGAGGCCGCGCCGCGGGGGGCGCCGCCCCGCCGTGAGCGAACAGGACGCCGACCCGGCGCTCCTCATCGTGCTGCGCACGCTGCGGACGACCCTCGCCAGCAAGGGCAAGATCCCGCCCTACCGGATCTTCCACGACAGGACGATCGTCGAGCTCGCGGCCCGGCGGCCGACGACCCGCGCCGCCCTGCTCGGCGTCTACGGCCTGGGCGAGCGCAAGGTCGAGGAGTTCGGCGAGGCGATCCTCGACGCGATCCAGGGACGGACCCGCGCGGCGCAGGCCCGCGAGTAGCCCGCGGCGGCTACTCGTCGCCGAACGGGTCGTCCTCGGGGGGCGGCGCCTCCTGGTCGTCGCCCGGCGCGGGCGGCATGGGCCCGTCGTCGCGCGGCGGCGGCGCCTGCGGCTCGGCCGGCGGCGGCGCCTGCGGCTCGACCGGCGTCGGCGCCTGCGGCTCGGCCGGCGTCACGCCACCGCCCGGCGGGGCGACCGGCGGCCCCTGCATCTCGTCGGGGGGCTCGACCGGCGGGAAGGCGTTGCCCGGCGGCGGGCCGTGGTCGTGCCCGTCGTCGTCGTGGTGGTGGTCGTCGTGGTCGTCGTGGCCCAGCCCGGTGTCGAGCAGGGCCTCCCTCGCCGGGCGGAGCGTGTCGTAGCTCTTCGCCGAGATCACGTAGAACCAGTGGCCGAAGCGCTCGTTGAGCTCGGTGGCCCGCTCGGCCGCCTTCTTCATGGCCTCGACGGTCGGCTGGCCGTCCTCGGCGCGCGGGAGCGCGTCCTCGTTGACGTCGGCGTCGATCACCACCCAGCGGCGCAGCGTCGCGTCGTCGCCCTCGCCGGGGAGGACCTCGCCGAAGCGGATCGTGTAGCGCACGCCGTCGGTGGTGTCGACGAGGAGCTCGCCCTCGTTGCTGAACACGCCCTGCTCGCGCGTCGGGAAGAAGCCGGCCGCCTGCAGCCGCTCGGGCGCGAACGGGGCCACATCGACGATCTCGAGGCCGTCGAGCGCGCTCGTCAGGTCGCTCACCTTGTGCTGGGCGAGCTGCTCGTCGGGCGCCTGGTCGGCGAGGGCCCAGGTCCCGTCCTTCTTGCCCAGGACCAGCTTCTCGCCCGGGTGGATGCGGATCACGCCCTGCGAGCGCAGGAGCGCCTCGTCGACCGAGTACTTGTCGATCGTGATCGTCGAGATCGCCGCCACGTCGAGCAGCAGCAGGTCGCGCTCGATCCAGTCCTCGAACTTCGTCGACGGGTCCACGTCGGCGCCGCGGGCGGCGTAGACGCGCTTCTCGCCGGGCAAGCGCACGTAGCGCAGGTTCTCCGCGCCCTCGACCGTCTTGCCGAGGATCACGTCGGCGAGCACCTTGCCGCCGCCGTCGCGCAGGGTCACGCGCCGACCGCGCCCCTCGAGGGGGCCCGACTCGGCGGTCGGGTCGACGACGCCGGCGGCGACGTGGTCCTCCTCGCGCGCGCTGCGGAGCGACTCGCGCGCGAGGCCCATGACGGCCGCGGCCGTCTTCGCCAGGCGCTCCTTGCCGTCGGCCGGGTAGTTGTCCTTCGACGGGATCCGCCACATCCCGTCCTTCAGCTCCACCTTGAACGGGATCGCCGCGCCCTCGGCCGCGTCGAAGTCCCACACCTCGAGGCTCGTCGCCTGGGTGAAGTCGGTGAACTGCGGGAAGAAGGGCTTGCCCTGCTCCTCGGGCGGCGCGTCGAACGAGGGGCCCCAGGCCCGCGTCGTCACCGTGAGCGCGACGAGGAGGACGGCGGCGCCGACGTATGCGGCGGTCTTCTGGGCCTCGTTCACGCGACCCTCCTGCGCGCGGTCGGGATCCCCTCCCGCTCGCGCTGTCTCTTGCGGATGAACACGAACAGGCCGAGGAGCAGGGCGGGGATCGGCGGGCCCCCGAGCGAGCCGCCCATCACGGCGAAGATCGTCGCCGCGCGGGTGCGCTCGGCCTCGGTCCGCGCGCGCCGGGCGGCGTCGCGCTCCTCGTCCTCGATGCGCCGCTTCTCCGCCTCGAACTTGCGCTGCTCGCGCTCGCGGGCGGCGCGGAGCATGATCTCCTTGGTGCGCCGGTCGAGGTCGGTGCGGCGCTGCACCTCCTCGAGCTTCTTGTCGAGCCGCTCCTGCGCCTGCTCCAGCTGCTCCTTCGCCCGGTCCTTGGCCTTCTGCACGGCCTCGGCCTGCTGCTTCGTCAGCTCGGCCTCGAGCCGCTCGAAGTAGGCCAGCGGGCGGTGCTTCGGGCGCAGCTTGCGGAGCGCCAGGTAGGCGTCCTCACCGGCCAGGGCGTCGATGCAGTTGGCGACGAAGGTGATGTTGTCGAGCTCGGGCAGGCTCTTGTCGCCCTGCCGGCGCAACGAGTAGAAGCTGTCGGAGATCAGGTCCATGTCGGCGACGACGATCGCGTCGAACTCCTTGCCCAGCTCCCCCTTCTTCATCGCGTCCGTGTCCGTCGGGGCGCGCATCTGGCCCTTGAGACGCAGGGCCAGCGTGCGCGGCTGGTCCTTGGGCCGGTAGGGGCGCTGCTCGGCCGGCAGCTGCTGCAGCCCGAAGAAGCTGTCCTGGACCATCTCGTCCCAGCGGTGCCAGCCCGAGCGCGCGCCGCTCCGCAGGAGCGGCGTGGCCTTCACCTCGGGCAGGGGCACGGCCTCGACCTCGCCCGGGAAGATCAGGGCCAGCTCCTGCAGCCCGGCCGTGATCGGGTCCTGCTGGTTGAAGCCGCCGCCCTCGAACGGGTCGTCCTTGGGGCGCTCGGCGTCCGCCGCGGCCGGCACGACGAACACGACCTCCCTGGGGAACTCGAACTCGGGATGCGGGTTGTGGCCGTCCCACACCACCCGGTCCTTGGGGAACGAGGCGCCGAGCGCGTGGAGCAGCGGCTCGAGCTCGCCCCGCTCCGGGTCGGGCCCGCGCGGCGGCTGGAACGGGTTGCGCCCCGCCCCCGGCGGGCGCATGGGCGCCTTCTCCATGTCGGAGATCGGGAACGCGTCGACGAAGAGCAGGGCGTTCCCGCCCTGGTGCATGTACTCGGCGACGCGGTCGATCGCGCCCTGCGGCAGGGCCGTGGCCAGCGGCACGATCAGCACGTCGAGGCTGGTGTCGATCGGCGCCGTGCCCGCGACCTCGCTCACCTCGTACTGGTTGCGCAGGTCGCGGATCACCTGCCACTCGGGGCTGCGCTGCATGGTGTTGAAGTCGAACCCGCCGAAGATGTTCAGCCCGGCGGTGACGATCCCCACCTTCTTGCGCTCGAGGTCGGCGACGGCGCCGATCGCGCGGGTGAGCTCGTACTGGATCGGCAGGCCGCGGTGGAAGAAGGGGATCGTCAGCTCGCGCGTGCCGCAGCGGAAGACGAGGCCCATGAAGACCTCCTCGCTGGTCCTGCGCCCGCCGTCCGTCTTCTCCACCCGCTCCGGCTTGATCTTGAACAGCGTCTCGGCGCGCTCGGCCTCCTCCGAGTAGAGCTTCGTCTCGTGGACGATCACGTGGACCTTGTCGCCGCCGCGGGCGTCGAGCTCGCGCAGCATGCGCAGGAGCGCGTCGCGCGTGGCCACGTAGGGCCCGGGGACCTGCGGCGAGATCCAGGCCTCGACCGTCACCGGCCGGTCCTCGCTCAGGCTGGCGAGGATCTTCTTCGCCTCCGGCTTGAGCGAGAGCATGCCCTCCGACGTGATGTCCACGCGCGCCGCGGCCTGCTGGACGAAGAGGACGCCGCTCGCCGCGGCGACGGCCACGGCGACGAGGCGCACGAGCCCGTGGGACTCGCGCCCCGAGCCCTGCGTCCAGTGGCGGCGGCCGATCACGACCGTGTTGGCGAACAGCGCCACGCCGGCGAGGCCGACGAAGTAGAGGACGTCCTCGAGCGCCACGACGCCGCGGCCGAACGACTCGAAGCGCGTGACCGCGCTCAGCTCGTGGACCACCTCGGCGGGGATCCCCCAGCGAGCGGCGACGACCGGCGACAGCCAGCGCATGGCGACGAGGGCCGCGCAGAAGATCGCGCCGACGACGAACGCGAGCGTCTGGTTGCTCGTGAGCGAGGAGCCGAGCATGCCCACGGCCACGAGCGCGCCGCCCAGGAGCCAGTAGCCCAGGTAGGTGGCGAACATGAGGCCCAGGTCGGGGGACCCCAGGAACTCGAGCACCAGGATGTTGGCGACGCCCGTGAACGCGAGCGCGATGGTGTAGATCCCGAAGCACGCGCCGTACTTGGCCAGCACGACCTCGGGGTCCTGGGCCGGGAGCGTGAGCAGGAGCTGGTCGGTGCCCTGCCGGTACTCGGTGGCCCAGGAGGCCATGGTGACGGCCGGGATGAACGCGACCAGCAGCCACGGCAAGGCGGCCGTGAGCAGGTCGAGGTTCGCCTTGTTCTCGGTGAAGAACGTGTGCGGGCGCGCGGTCACCCCCGTCAGCACGACGAAGAGCAGGATGAACACGTACCCCGTCGGGTTGCCGAAGTAGGCGCGCAGGTCCCGCTTGAAGATGGCCGCCATGGCCTGGCGGTTCATGGGTCCCTCCGGTGATGTGCTCGGCTGGTCAGGCCGCGGCGGTGTGGGCGGCGAAGGCGGCGTCGAGGTCGCCCTCGCCCTTGCGCCGCAGCTCCTCGACGGTGCCCTGGAAGACGATCCGGCCGTCGTTGATGAACACGATCCGGTCGGCGATCGCCTCCACCTCCTGCAGGATGTGCGTGGAGAGGAGGACGGCCTTGGTCCGCCCCAGCTCGCGGATCGTCTTGCGGACGTCGCGGATCTGGTTCGGGTCGAGGCCGGTCGTCGGCTCGTCGAGGATGAGGACGTCGGGCTCGTGCAGGAGCGCCTGGGCGAGGCCCACGCGCTGGCGGTAGCCGCGCGAGAGCTTGTGGATCGCCTTGCCCATGACGGCGCCGAGGTCGAGCTGGTCGCGCACGGCGGCGACCCGCTGCTCGAGCCGGTCCGGCGCCAGGCCGCGCGCCTCGCCCAGGAAGCGCAGGAGCTCGCCCGGGGTCATCTCGTCGTAGAGGGGCCCGTTCTCGGGCAGGTAGCCCAGGCGGCGGGCGACGGCCAGGCGGTCGGTGATCACCGACAGGCCGGCGATGCGGGCCTCGCCGCGGTCCGGGGCGAGCATGCCCGTCAGCATGCGCATGGTCGTCGACTTGCCCGCGCCGTTCTGGCCGAGGAAGGCGACCACCTGCCCGCGGCGGACCTCGAAGCTGACGTCGCTCACGGCGGCGAACGCGCCGTAGAACTTCGAGAGCCCGCTGGCGGTGATCAGCACCTCCGACGTGGCGGGCTTCGCGGGCTCGGCGGCCGTCGCCGGCTCGACGGCCTTCGCCGGCTCGACGGCCTTCGCCGGCTCGACGGCCTTCGCCGGCTCGACGGCCTTCGCCGGCTCGGCCGGCTTCTCCGGCTCGGCGGGCGGCGCCGGCTCGGCGGGCGGCGCCGGCTCGGCGGGCGGCGCCGGCTCGGCGGGCGGCGCCGGCTCGGCGACGGGCGCGTCGCCGACCTGGGCCGCGGTCGTGTCCTTCGTGTCGTCGGCGCCCGGCGCGCCCTGGTCCTGATCGGTCATGGGCGTTCCCTCGATCGAGCGAGATCGAAGCTGCGATCCGGTGTGGGGGACCTGTTATGCAACGGCCCTGCAGGATCGACAAGCCCCATTCACCGGGCGGGCCGGGCGCCGTGGCGAAACGCTACTCCTTCCGCATCTGCTCCACCGAGGGGACGGGCGCCCGCGGGTGGCCGTCCTTCGGCCACTGCTGGTACTTGGCGTCGAACTCCAGGTTCCGCACCGTCGTCAGCTCGAGCTTCTGCCCGAAGCGGTGCTCGTAGACCATCAGCCGCATGGTCGTCGGCTCGATCACGTAGAGCACGTTGGCCCCCTGACCCTGACCCGGCGCCGTCACGGCGAACATCTGCTGGCCGCCCGCCTGCTGCGCCGCCGCGCGCTCCGGCCGCGCGAGCAGCGCGAGCCCCAGCCCGAGCACGAGCCCGGCGAAGAGCCCGTGCGAGATCCGCGTCGTCGTCATCTGCGTCTATCTCCCTCTCCCGAGGCGGTCGTCGCCTCCAGGAGGGACACGCGGGCGCGGCGGCCGGGGTTCCGGCCCGGCTCGACCCGGACGTCAGGACAGCCGGCCCCCCAGGCCTGGACCACGCGCCCCGCGCCCGCGCGGGGCGGGCGCGTAGGCGCGGGAGCGCGCGAAGGGCCGGGGACGCCCCGCGCGGGCGCGGGGCGCGTGTCCGGCGCTTCCTGCTGCGAGAGGAGCTAATCCCAGGCAAGGGCATGCGCCCGGGCGCGGTAGAACCGGCCCAGGAGCGAGGCGACGACGATCGACCCAGGGCCGCCGACGAGGGCGACCGCGAGCACCCAGCCGAGGTGCGCCGCCGCCGGGCCGAGCCGCGCGTGGAGCGCCGCCGGCAGGACGAGGAGGGCCCCGAGGAGCAGGGCCGCGTGCGCCAGCCACGCCGCGAGGACGATGAGGTAGGCGACCGGCGCGCCGGCCGCCGCGCGCAGGAGCATCGGCAGGTGCAGCACCGCGTAGGCGCTCTTCAGGCGCGCGCAGGCGACGAGCGCGATCGGGTAGAGGAGGAGGCCGAGGACGAGCAGGCCGCGCCAGGCGACCGGGCCCGCGCCCGCCGGCGGGCCCGTGAAGGCCTCGACCCGCCCCCGCGCCGCCGACGACAGGTCGGCGGCCAGGGCCGGCGCGCTGCGCGGGTCGGGCTCGTGCGCCGGCCGCGCCGGCCCGACCGCCGCGTCGAGCATGGCGAGGGCGTGGCGGCCCAGGGCGTCGGGCACGGCCTCGTCGCCGCCGGGGAGGTCCTCGTCGACGGGGGCGGCGCGGACCTCGGCCGGCGGGCTCCACACGCGCGCCGCCCGCGCCGGCACGGACGCCGGCTGGCCGACGTCCCACGCGCCGCCGCCGTAGACGACGACCGCGGCCACGGCGGCGGGCGCCAGCATGAGCCCGGCGCCGGCCCAGCTCATGAACCCGCCCGCCACCTCCGAGAAGGTCGGCCAGAGCACGTCGTCGCGCCCGCCGCCCGTCTCGCGCAGGTGCTTGACGACGAGCGCGGCGAGCTCGAGCGTCACGACGACGCACGCCAGGAGGCCGACCGGCGGCGAGACCTCGACCGCGAGCAGCGCCAGGGCAACGAGCAGCGTCGCCCCGACCGCCGCGCCGACGCTCCCGGCCCGCAGCGGCGCGAGCAGGGCCCCGGGGAGGAGCGACCAGAACGAGGGCCCCTTCACCGCGTCGCCGGCGCCCTCCGTCCCGCGCCCCGCCTGGAGCGTGCGCTGCACCGCCCCGACGCCGGCCGCCTCGGAGAGCCGGCCGGCGCCCTCCATGAAGCGCTGCTTCAGGGCCGGGGCGCCGCCGGCCCGCGCCGGCCCGCCGCCGGGCTCGCGCGCCTCCGCCTGCGGGCGGGGCCGCGGGCCGGTCCCGGCGCGCCGGCGGTCGGTCTTGTCCGCCTTCTCCTTCTCCGCCTTCTCCTTCTCCGCCTTCTCCTCGTCCTTGGCCTTGAGGCGGTCGGCGAACGCCTGCACCTCCTTGTCGACCTCGCTCACCGGGCGCGGCGCGACCGTGGCGCCCGGCGCGTGGGTCATGAACACGAGGTCGTCGTCGCTCTCGGCCGCGGCCGGCGGCGTGGCCGCGTCGAGGCCGCCGGCCGGGGGACGCGCCGGCGGCCGCGGCGGCGGGCCGCCCCCGCGCGGCGGCGGCGGCCCCGGCGGACGCGGGCCGCCACCCGGCGGCGGCGGGCCGGCGGGCCGGCCGGCCGGGCGCGGCGGCGGCGGCGGGCGGCGGCGCGACGTGTCGTTGGGGTCCGGCTTCCTCGGCTCGTTCATTCGGCGCCCGGCGCTCCGTCGAGCGACGGTACCGCACCGCCTCTCGCCCGGCAACGGAGCGGGCGCGCGGCGCGATGACAGCGCGCGGGGGCGACGGGGTCATGGGGGGCGAACGACGCGCGCGCCGGCCACGAGGACGACGCGCGCGCCCGCGCGACGCGCGGCTCGCCGCCGTCGCCTTTGACAACTCGGTCGACTTCTTCGCGGGCGCGGAGCGAGGCTCCAGCCGGCTTCCCAGGCCGGCCTCCCCGGGTGCGACTCCCGGCGTCCGCTTGTCGATTCAAGTCGAAGGTCGTGGTCGAGGACCGGGCCGGTCTCCAAAACCAGCCACGCGGGGTGCGACTCCCCGACGGCCTGAACACTGCCTCCGTAGGGGAGCCAAGAGTCCCCGCCAGCCCGTCACGCTGGAGATCGCGGGTGCGAATCCCGCCGGAGGCGTACGTCCCCCTGGGCGAACCAGCAGAGCCGCCTGCCCGAGGCGCAGGAGTTTCCGGGTGCAACTCCCGGGGGGGACATCCGTGCGGAGTGGAGCAGTCAGGTCAGCTCGGCGGGCTCATAACCCGCAGGTCGCCGGTTCGAATCCGGCCTCCGCGATGCCCTCTCGTCCAACAGCAGGATGCGGCGCTCTGAACGCCGAGATCGGGGTGCGAGTCCTCGGGGGGCAATCGTCGCTCGCGACGTTCGTGGACCCTTAGCTCAACCAGAAGAGCGCCCGGCTGAAGACCGGAAGGCCCGGGTGCAACTCCCGGAGGGTCCCTGGATGAGTGATGCGCTCGCGAGGGGCGGGCGATCGGAGTGGGTCCCGGGCCGGCACGTGCTGTCCCGTTCCGCCCGTCCCCGTCGCTCGCTCTGGCGCCACGGACCCTGCAGCGGTTGGACGCCGCGGCCCTCCTCACAACTTTGCTCCCATGGCCTAACAGACAAGGCACCACCCTCCGAAGGTGGTGATCCTGGTGCGACTCCAGGTGGGAGCAGTCACGCCCTCATGGCCCAAGAGACAAGGCACCACTCTGCGAAGGTGGGGATCCTGGTGCGACTCCAGGTGGGGGCATTCCCGTCGCTAGGCCGGTAGAGCGCCGGCGCCGGCTGTAACCCGGATGCCCGCAAGGGCCCTGGAGGTGCGACTCCTCCGCGGCGGATCACTCACGGGGACATGGTGACAACGGATCACGCGGCCTTCGCACGGCCGAGTTCCGGGTGCGAATCCCGGTGTCTCCATCTCGCGGCCTTGGTTCAATCAGTAGAGCACGAGCCCGCCACGCTCGAGGCGCGGGTGCAATTCCCGCAGGCCGCTTCTTCTTCGGGGACATGGTGACAACAGGATCACACGGCCCTGGCGTGGCCGAGTTCCGGGTGCAAGTCCCGGTGTCTCCAACCAACCGACCCGTAGTAGAGAAGTGAGCACGCCGCCCTGATGAGGCGGAGAGGGTGGAGCGTTACCACCCGGGTCGAACGTCCGCCGGGGAGGCCGAAGTCGTCGAGGCGCGTGGCTGTGGACCACGTCCTAGCAGGTGCGAGTCCTGCCCCTGGTATTCACGAGCTGTAGCGCAGGAGGAGCGCGCTGGTCTGGGGGACCAGAGGTCGTGGGTGCGAATCCCACCAGCTCGATGCCGTCCCCGTGGTTCAAGAGCGAGAGCGCCAGCCCGACACGCTGGAGGCGGAGGTGCGACTCCTCCCGGGGGCATGAGATCCGTTCGTCCAGCAGCAGGACACCTCGTTCACATCGAGGAGCCGGGGGTGCGACTCCCCCACGGGTCATCCGCCCACGTAGCTCAGGAGCGGAGCACCTCCGTGGTAAGGAGGCGGGCCGGGTGCGACTCCCGGCGTGGGCTTCAGGAGGACGACGTGGACCAGCACCTGCGCACGGTCGAGCGCCTCTCGCGCGCCGGCGCGGCCGACCCGGCCGCGCTGCTCGTCGCGCGCGCCCGCGCGGGCGCGCTGCCGCCGTGGCGGCTCGAGCTGGCCGCGTTCCTCGAGGACGCGGCCGCGCGGCAGGTCGTCGGCGCGCGGGCCCTCGACGCGTCGAAGTACCTGGGCCGCTGGGCCCGCGCCCTGTGCCGCTTCGACCCCGAGGTGGCCGCGCGCGTGGCGGTCTTCGCCCACCAGGCGCTGGCCGGGCTGCCGCTCGACCTCCCGCCCGTCCCGCCGCGGCTGGCGCGCTCGCGCCAGCGCCTCGACCGCGTCCCGGCGTCGTTCGTCGACGTCGTCGAGGCGGCCGAGGTGTGGCTCGACCTGCCGACGGCCGAGAACGCCGCCTGGGTCGTGCGCCTGCAGCGGGCCTACGAGCGCGAGCGCGCGGACGCCTGGCGCGACGACTTCGACGAGGGCCTCCCGCCGCCCTGCCTCCTGGCGGACGTCGTCCGCGGGCGCGCCCCGGACGTCGCCGAGCCAAGCCTGCGCGCCGCCGTCCGCTGGCGCGCGCCCCGGTTCGGCAAGCACGGCCGCGCCCTGGCCGAGGCGGCCCTGCGCGCCCGCCTCACGAGCGACCTGCTCGCCTGGGCGCTCGGCGCGCGACAGGCCGGGGTCGGCGCCGCGTCAGCCGGCCGCGGCGCCGGCCCCGGCCGACCTCCCCGACGTCCGTCGAGTGACGGGCCCTCCCTCATGAGGAGGCGCGCGCGGTGCGACTCCGCGCGTCGGGATTCACGACTGGATCGTCAACCGGAGAAGCCCGCCGGCCTCGTCTCGAAAACGAAGGGTGCCCTCACGGGCATGGGGTGCGAGTCCTCGGCGATCCGTGAACGAACCTCGGGGTGTGGCTCAGCCTAGTAGAGCGCTGCGTTCGGGACGCAGAGGCCGTGGGTGCGAATCCCACCACCCCGATCCTTTCCCGCTAGCTCAAAGTAGAGCGCCCGGCTGTTAACCGGTTGGTTCCTGGTGCGAGTCCAGGGCGGGGAGTCATGGACGGTGACCCGGACGAGCGCGCCGGGCCGCCCTGCTAAGGCGTGCGCCCCGCTCCCTGCGGGGTGAGGTGCGAGTCCTCCGCCGTCCGTTCAGCTGCAGGACCAGCACGCCAGAGCGAGCGCTGGGGACGGGCGGGACGGGACGTCCGCGCCGGTCCGGGCCTCCCGCCGATCGCCCGCCCCGCGCGAGCGCATCATGCATCGCAGGTGCGAGTCCTCCGCCGTCCGTTCCCGGGGTGTAGCTCAGCCAGGAGAGCGCTGCGTTTGGAACGCAGAGGTCGCGGGTGCGAGACCCGCCGCCCCGAACGTCGAGTCCCGCTCAGCCTGCGGCACGGGCGGAACGCAGCGACACGCGAGGCGAGGCCGCCGAGGACGAGCCCGCAGCCGTCGACCACACCACGGTCCGTGAGCCAAGGAGCTGAGGCGCCGAGCTGCAACCTCGGAGAACAGGGTGCGACTCCCTGACGGACCTTCCCGCCCTCGAAGCATGAAGAGCGATGCGCCTGCCTCGTAAGCAGGAGAGCCCGGTGCGACTCCGGGCGGGGGCTTCTTCCAGCGGCGCGCTGGTCCATGCAGTACGACGGGAGACTCTCGATCTCCAGAACGGGGTGCAAGTCCCCGGCGCGTCATTCCCGGCCCGTTCGTCCAGCAGCAGGATGCCGGCCTTTCACACCGGCGACCCGGGTGCGACTCCCGGACGGGTCACCACGAACACACGGGTCCGTAGCTCCAACAGCAGAGCAGCCGGCTCTTAACCGGACGGTTGTGGGTGCAACTCCCACCGGACCCATCGAGCACGAACATGGTCCGGTGGGCTAACGAGCAACGCCGCCTCGCTCAGAACGAGGAGTTCCGGGTGCAACTCCCGGCTGGACCATCCCTCTCCACCACAGAGACCCGCCAAAGCGAGCGATGGGGAGGCGCGGAACGGGCCAAGCACCGTTGCCCGGGCACTTGCGCCGATCGCGCCCCCCTCGCGAGCGCATCACAGGAGTCGACCGGGTTGCGCGGCGCCTCGCGGCGAGCCACCCTCGCCGCGTGGTCGTGAGCGAGAAGACCGTCCTCGCCGGCAGCGCCGTCGCCCTGGCGCTCATGGTCGGCTTCGTCGCCTGGCGCCAGGTCACCCGGCCGCACCGGCCACCGCCGCCACCGCCGACGGCGTCCGCCCCCGCACCAGGGTCGATCGTCACGATCTCCACCGGCGAGCGGGTCGACCTCGCCGCCCACCTGCCGGAGCGCGGGCGAACGGTCGTCGAGTTCACCGCCGACTGGTGAGGCGCCTGCCGCCAGCTCGGGCCTCAGTTGGAGGCCTGGACCCGCAAGCAGACCGACGGCACCCGCCTCCTGCGCATCGACATCGACGGCTGGAGGTCGCCCGTGGCCTCGCAGTTCGGGATCCGCTCCCTCCCCACGGTGCACCTCTACGAGGGCAAGGCGCTCGTCGAGGGCGACACCGGGGCCGCCCTCGCGCGGCTGAGCCGGACGGACTGACCGCCCGGCCGCTGCTACATTCCCCGCCGGGGAGGCGAGCGCGCCCGTGGCCACGCTGAAGTACCTGACCGGCCTCAACGCCGGCCGCGTCGTCACGCTCCGCGGCGACGAGCTCGGCGGGCGCAACCCCGAGGCGCAGGTGGCCATCGACGCCCCGAGCGCCTCGCGGCGCCACTTCCTCATCATCCGCGACGGGGAGCAGTTCCACCTGCGCGACCTGGGATCGTCGAACGGCACGCTCGTCAACGGGGCGCCCGTCACGACGCACCTCCTGCGCCACGGCGACATGATCGAGATCGGCCACGTGCTCCTGCTGTTCGAGGAGCAGCCCGCGGCGCCGCGCGAGGAGGCGTCCTCCCCGGGCGAGCGCCCCGTCCTCGTCGTCCGCGCCCCGGGCGAGGAGGACCGGATCGTCGGCCTGCCCGACCGACCGCTGACGATCGGCCGCGGCTCCGGCCAGGACGTGCGCGTCAACGACCACCGCCTCTCGTCGCTCCACGCCGTGATCGAGCCGGTCGCGGGCGGCTGGCGCCTCCGTGACCTCGGCAGCCGCAACGGCACCTACGTGAACG
The DNA here is from genome assembly GCA_023954375.1 of Planctomycetota bacterium. GTDB lineage: Bacteria > Planctomycetota > J058 > J058 > J058 > JAMLIC01. The sequence continues at coordinate 40,414 of JAMLIC010000053.1, read as the reverse complement.
GGCAGCGCCTCCATCAGCCCCGCCTCCTGGCGCCGGGGGACGTGATCGAGCTCGGCGACACGCGCGTCCTGTTCGGCCGCGACGTGCCGGCCCAGCTGACCGAGCTCTTCGACCGCTTCCGCCGTCCGCAGCCCCCGCCGCCAGGCGACGAGCCGGCGAAGGCGCCGCCGGGCAAAGGGCTCCTCGACGGCCTCGGCCGCGACCTCACCGCGCTCGCCCGCCAGGGCAAGCTCGACCAGGTCGTCGGGCGCCGCGAGGAGATCCGCCGCCTGGCGCAGGTCCTGTCGCAGCGCAAGAAGCCCAACGCGATCCTCGTGGGCGAGGCGGGCGTGGGGAAGACCTGCGTCGTCGAGGGCTTCGCCCGGAAGATCGCCGAGGGCGACTGCCCGCCGACCTTCCGCGACAAGAGGGTGGTGGAGCTGTCGACCGCGGCGCTGGTCGCCGGGACGAAGTACCGCGGCGAGCTGGAGGAGCGCGTGCAGGCGCTCCTGAAGGAGGCGACCGCCGACCCGGACCTGATCCTGTTCATCGACGAGATCCACACGCTCGTCGGCGCGGGCGAGTCGGGCGGCTCGCAGGGGCTCGCCGAGCAGCTCAAGCCGGCCCTCGCCCGCGGCGAGCTGCGAGTGATCGGGGCCACGACCCCGGCCGAGTACAGCCGGAGCGTCGCCAAGGACCCGGCCCTGGCGCGCCGCTTCGACGTGGTCTGGGTGGAGGAGCCCACGCGCGAGGAGGCGCTCGCGCTCGTCGAGCAGCTGCGGGCGAGCTACGAGGAGCACCACGGGGTGACGATCCTGCCCGAGGCGGTGGCGGCCGCGGTCGACCTGAGCATGCGCTACGCGCCCGAGCGCAAGCTCCCCGACAAGGCGCTCGACCTGCTCGACCAGGCCTGCGCCGACACGGCGGTCGGCACCTTCCGGCGGCTCAGCGCCGACTCGCCGCTCCCCAGCCGGGTCGTCGACGCCGGGCGGATCGCCGCGATCGCCGCCGGGCGCTACCGCGTGCCGGTCGAGGTGCTCGTCCGCACGAACGAGCAGCGCCTCGAGCGGATCGAGGACGCGCTCGCCCGCCGCGTCGTGGGCCAGCCGACCGCGATCGACGAGGTCGCCCGCGCGCTCCGCGCCGCGCAGGCCGGGCTCCGGGACCCGCGCCGCCCGATCGCCGCCTTCCTCTTCGCCGGGCCCTCCGGGACCGGCAAGACCGAGCTCGCCAAGGCCCTCGCCGAGCACCTGTTCCAGGACGCGGCGCGCCTCGTGCACGTCGACATGTCGGAGTACATGCACCGCCACGAGGTCTCGCGCCTCGTCGGCTCGCCGCCCGGCTACGTGGGCCACGGCGAGGACGGGCAGCTGACCGGCCCGCTGCAGCGGAACCCCTTCGCCGTGGTGCTGCTCGACGAGGTCGAGAAGGCCCACGTCGACGTGCTGAACATGCTCCTGCAGCTCCTCGACGAGGGGCGCCTCACCGACGGGCGCGGCCGCCGGGCCGACTTCCGCGAGGCGGTGATCGTCCTCACCTCGAACCTGGGCAGCGCGTCGGCGGTCGAGCCCGCGCGCGGCCGGCTCGGCTTCTCGGCCGGCGACGACGAGGGCGACGAGCGCCCGGCCGCCGACGCCGACGAGGCACGCCTCCGCGTCCGCCGCGCCGTCGAGCAGCACCTTCGGCCGGAGCTGCTCAACCGCCTCGGCTCGGTCGTCGTCTTCGACCCGCTCTCGGTCGAGGCGCTGGAGCAGGTGGTCGACAAGCGCGTGGCGCAGGTCGAGGCGCGCGTCGCCGCCCGCGGCGTGTCGCTCGAGCTCACGGCCGCCGCCCGGCGGGCGCTGGCCGAGCAGGCGCACGACCCGCGCTACAACGGGCGCGCCGTGGAGCGCCTGATCGACCGCCTCGTGGCCCAGCCCCTGGCCGAGGCGCTCCTGGCCCTGCGCGTGACCGACGGCCAGAAGGTGCCGGTCGTCGTGAAGGACGGCGAGGTGGTCCTCGACCTGCCCCCGGCCAGGGAGCCACGCGCGTGACGGGCTTCGTGCCGCCCCCTGCCGTCGCCCGGGCGCTCCTCCAGCTCCCCCGCCCCCTGCGCGCGGCGGTCCTCGGCCGGCGCGTCGTCGTCGACGGCCAGACGCTCGACCGCCAGACGCAGCTCCTCCTGTGGGCCGACCGGCGCCTGGGCCTGCCCGGGCTCGGCGCCGGCACCGTCCACGACGCGCGGGCCCGCTTCCAGCGCACGTCGACCCTCCTGGTCGCCCCGCCGCCGCCCCACACGCGCGCGGAGCTGACCGTCGCCGGCCGGCCGGCGCGCGCTTACGCGCCGATCGGCGCCGGCCGCCTCCCGGGGCTCGTCTACCTGCACGGCGGCGGCTGGGTGCTCGGCGACCTCGAGTCGCACGACGCCGTGTGCGCCGACCTCGCCGTGCGCGTCGGCTGCCGCGTCGTCGCCGTCGACTACCGCCTCGCCCCCGAGCACCCCTTCCCGGCGGCCGTCGAGGACGCCCACGCCGCCTTCCTCGAGGTCGTCGCCCGGGCCGACGCCCTGGGCCTCGACCCGGCGCGCGTGGGGGTCGGCGGCGACAGCGCCGGCGCGAACCTCTCGGCCGTCGTCGCGCTCCTGTGCCGCGACGCCGGCGGTCCGGCCCCGCGCGCGCAGGTCCTCGTCTACCCGAGCGTCGACCAGACGAGCGACGCGCCGTCGCACACGCGCTTCGCCCGCGGGTTCCTGCTCACGGAGGACGACATCCGCTGGTTCCGCGGCCACTACCTCCGCGGGGCGGACGACGCGCGCGACCCGCGGGCCTCGCCGCTCCTCGCGCCCGACCTGCGCGGCGTGGCGCCGGCGCTCGTCGTCTCCGCCGGGTTCGACCCCCTGCGCGACGAGGCGAGCGCCTATGCCGCCCGCCTGCGGGCCGCCGGCGTGCGGGTCGTCGAGCGCTGCGAGCGCGACCTGCTCCACGGCTTCCTCAGCATGGCCGGGCCGATCCGCGCCGCGCGCCGCGCCGCCCTTGCCCTGGCCGCGGACATGCGTGCCGCCCTGTAACTCGCGCCCGGCGCGTGGCAGGATCCGCGCTTCGCGCCCGGCGACCGGCTCCGTAGGAGGAGCACCGGGGCCGCGAGAGGGGGCGGCATGCCGACGACGACCCTGCGGACCTCGACCGACGACCTCGCCGCGGCCTGCCTCGCGCGGGCCGACGGCGACCCGTCGCATCCGACCGCCGCCGCGGTCGACGCCCTGCTCGCCCGGGCCTGGGCCTGGGGCGCCAGCGACGTGCACGTCTCGCCCGCGCCCGAGGTCTTCGTCGTGCGCTTCCGCCTCGACGGCGTGCTCACCGAGGTGGCGCGCCTGCCGCGCGCGCGCCTGCCGCTCCTGGTGCAACGGATCAAGGTCCTCGCCGGCCTCCTCACCTACCGCACCGACTGCGCCCAGGACGGGCGCGTGCCGGCCGACCCGACGGGCGGGCGAGGCGAGCTGCGCGTGTCGGTCGTGCCGACGCTCCACGGCGAGAAGGCGGTCCTGCGCCTCATGGGCGACGCCGCCAACGGGCCGCGCACGCTCGAGGCGCTGGGCTGGCCCGACGACGCCCTCGCCGCGCTCCGCGAGGCCGTCGCCGGGCGCCAGGGGCTCGTCGTCTTCGCCGGCCCCGCGGGCGCCGGCAAGACGACGGCGATCTACGCGGCCCTGCGCGCGCTCGTGGCCGAGGGGCGCGCCTGCGCGTCGATCGAGGAGCCGGTCGAGGCGGCGCTCGAGGGCGTCGACCAGACGCCGGTCGACCGCGGGGCCGGCCTGACGTTCGCCGCGGCGCTCCGGGCGATCCTCCGCCACGACCCCGAGGTGCTCTTCGTGGGCGAGGTGCGCGACCGCGAGACGGCGGCGATCGCCGTCGAGGCGGGGCTCACGGGCCACCTCGTGCTCACGACCGCCCACGCCGGCTCGGCGGCCGAGGCGGTGGCGCGGCTGCTCGACCTGGGCGTCGAGCCCTTCGCGCTCGGCTCGGCGCTGCGCCGCGTGTTCGCGCAGCGCCTCGTGCGCCGCCGCTGCTGCGACGCCGGCTGCGAGCGCTGCCGGGGCACCGGCTTCGCCGGCCGTCTCCCGCTCGTCGAGCACCTCGCCGTCGACGGGCCGCTGCGCGCGGGCGTGCTCGCCGGCCGGAGCGCGGTCGAGCTCGACGCGACGGCCCGCGAGGCCGGCCTGGTCACGCTCGCCGCGCGCGGCCAGGCGGCGGTGGACGCGGGCCGGACCACGGCGCCCGAGCTCGCGCGCGCGCTGGGGGCGGGCGCGTGACGCGCTTCCGCGCCGAGTGGGTCGACGCGCGCGGGGAGCGCGTCGAGGCCGACCTCGAGGGCCGGGACCGCAGGGCCGTGCTCGACGGGCTCGACCCGGCGGCGCGCGCCGGCCTGGTCCGCCTCGCGCCGGCGGACGAGCCCGAGGGCGGCGCCGACGTCGCCTGGGCCGGGCGCGCGCTGGCCGGCCTGCTGCGCCAGGGCGTCCCGCTCGGGCCGGCCCTGCGCCACCTCGCGGGCGCCGGCGACGGCGTCGTCGCCCGCGAGCTCGAGCGCGCCGCGGGCGCCGCCGACGAGGGCGCCTCGCTGGCCGCCGTCCTCGAGCGCGGGCCGCTCGGGCCCGCGCTCGCCTCGCCGCTCGTGCGCGGCATGCTCGAGGCCGGCGAGCGGGCGTCGCGGCTCCCCGACCTCCTGCTCGAGGCCTCTCGCCTCGCCTCCCGCCTAACCGCGGCGCGCCGCCGCGCCCTCGAGGCCCTGGCCTACCCGACGCTCGTCGCCTGCCTGGGCGTGCTCCTCGCCGCGACCACGGTGACCCTCGCCGGCCCGGCCCTGGGCGACCTCGCCCCCGTCCTCCCCGCGCGGCCCCGGGGGCTGGCTCGTCGAGGCGCTCGCCTGGCTCGGCGAGCGCCCGGCCTCGCCTGGGCCGGCGCGCTCGGCGCCCTCGCCGGCGCTCGCCCTCGCGCGGCGCGCGGCCGCCGGCGGCGCCTGGCCCCTGCGCCTGCGGCTGGTTGCGCGGGCGGCGCTCCTCCAAGCGCTGGCCGCCCTCGTCTCGGGCGGGCTGGCGCCCGGCGAGCGGCGGCGCTCCTCGACGACGCGGCGCCCGGCCTGCCGCCGGACGCCGCCGGTCGCCTGAGGAGGCGCGCCGCCGGCCGACGCGCTCGCCGCCGCCGGCGTCGTCGACCCGGCGGAGCGCGCCGCCCTGGCGGCCGGCGCGCGCGCGGGCCCGCCCGCCCTCGCGTCCCCCCTGCGCGAGCTGGCCGACCTCCGGCTCACCGCGGTCGAGGACCGCGCCCGCGCCCTGGCCGCCTCGCTGGGCCTCGGGCTGGAGCTCGCGGCGGGCGCCGGCGTCCTCCTCGTGGCCTTGCCCTTCCTCGGGAGCCCCTGGACGTGACGCCCTTCTGGCTGGAGCTCGAGCCCGGCGCCTGGCTGGCCGCCTTCGTCGGCCTCGCCGTCCTGCTGGGGTCGCTCGTCGGCGTCGTGCGGCAGCGCCGGCGCCGCGCCGCCGAGGCCCTGCGGCGGCGCGTGCTCGAGCAGCTCCTCCTCGCCGCGCGGCGCGGCCTGCCGCTCGCGCGCGCCCTGGACGTCCTCGGCGACGAGCTCGCGGCGCGCGCCGAGCGCCTCCCCGGCTGGGGCGACCTCACGTCCATGTCGTGGCCGTTCGGGGCGTTCGAGCGCCAGGGCCTCCGCGCGCAGGCCCGCGCCGCCCACGACCTCGCGGCCGACCTCGCCGAGGGCGGCCTGGGCTGCCTGTCCCGCGCGCCCGGCGGCGCGTTCCCGGCGCCGCTCCCCGACCTCCTGGCCGGCGCCGAGCGGCAGGGGACGCTCCTCGCCACGCTCGAGGAGGTGGTTCGCCTCGACGACGACGCCCTGCGCCTGCGCGGCCACGTGCGCGGCCGGCTGCTCTATCCGGCGTGGGTGCTCGGCGTCATGCTCCTCGTGCTCACGTTCCACGAGCTGGTGATCTGGGACAAGTTCGTCGAGCTCTCGGCCGCCATGGGGGCGAGGCTCGACCCGGTCGCGGACACGATCGCCCTCGCCGACCGCCTGGTCCTCGCCCGCCGGGTCCTGCTCGTGGCCGCGCCGCTGGCGCTCCTGGGCCTGTGGCTCGCCGGGAGCGCGCTGGTCACCGGGCGCGGCGCCCTCCTGCGCCGCGTCGTCCCGGGGCTCGGGGGCGTGGCGCGCGCGGTCGCCCGCGCGCGCGCCCTGCGGCTGCTCCTCGCGCACCTGCGCGCCGGCGCCCCGCTGCCCGACGCCGTGGCGGCGCTCGACCGGCAGGGCCTCCTGCCGGCCGGCGGCGGGGCCGCGGCCCGCGCCCGCGCCGTCGAGGGGCACGGCATCCGCGCCGCGCTCGCCGCGAGCGGCGTCTGCGGTCGGGACCTGCTGGAGCCCCTCCCCGACGGCGGGCCGCACGCCGTCGAGGCGCTCGCCGCCGTCGCCGACCGCGCCGACCGGGCGGCGCGGGCGCGGATCGACCTGGTGGCCCGCGCCACGCTCCCCTTCGCGCTGGCCCTCCTCGGCGCGCTCGCCGCCGTGAGCTACCTCGCCCCGCACCTGCTCATCCACGCCTACACGAGGAGCGTCGCGATATGGTGAAGCGCCGCGCGCTCAGCCTCACCGAGGTCCTCGTGGCCTCGTCGCTCCTGCTCGTGCTCCTCGGGGCCGCGGCGCCGTCACCCCGGGCCCCCGCCCTGGCGCTGCTCGAGCGCGCCGACGCCGAGCGGGCGCGCCTGCTGGTCGAGGGCGAGCTGACGCTCCTGCGCCAGGAGGCCGCGCGGGGCGAGCTCGCGCCGGGCCGGTGGGCGCGCGACGCGCGGCGCTGGGCCTCGGCCGCGGGCCTGCCCGACCTGGCGGTCGTGGCCGAGGTCACGGACGCGGGCGACGGCCTGCTCGAGGTGGTGGTCGAGGCCCGCTGGCGCTCGCGCGCGGCCCCGGGCCCGCAGGCCCTGCGCCTGGGCGCGCTCGCCGCGCGCGGGAGGGCGCCGTGAGCCGGCGCGGCGGGCACTCGCTCCTCGAGCTGCAGGTCTCGGTGACCCTGTTCATGGTCCTGTGCCTGACGCTCCTCGCCGATACCGGCCGGCTCGCGCGGCAGCACCAGGAGCTCGCCGGGCACGCCGACGACCTGGGCGCGGCGACCGCGGCCTGCGACGCGCTCGCGGGCGAGGTCCGGCGCGGCCGCGCGCTCGTGGCCGCCTCCCCGGACCGCGCGGTCCGCCTGGGCGCGCGCGCCCTGGTCACGCGGGCGCACGACGGCGCCGTCGTGGCCCTGAGCCTCGAGGGCGACGGCCCGCGCCGCGCGCTCGTGTGGCGGCGCTGGGACCCGCGCGGCCGGCTCGTCGCGACCGAGCGCCTGGGCGCGCTGGGCGACCTGACCCTGCGCTTCGACGCCGGGCGCCCGGCCGACGTGCGCGCCGTCACGATCGACGTCGCCCTCCCGGCGCGCGGGGGGCCCGCCGCCCCGCCGGTCCTCTCGACGCGCGCCCTCGTGGGCGGGGAGGTGGGGCCGTGACGCGCCGCCGAGGCTTCGCGCTCGTCCACGTGCTCGTGGCGATCGCCATGCTGTCCGCGGCCGTCGTCGCCTGGCGCGCCGCGTTCGACGCGCGCCACGCGCACGCGGCGCGCGGCCACGACCGCGCCCGGGCGCGCGCCGTCGCCGAGGCGGCCTGGGCGCGCGCCCGCGCCGCGCTCGCCGCGGGGCGCGACCCGGGGGTCGTCGCGACGCCGACCCGCGACGGCGTGGCGACGGTCCGGGTCGAGCCCGCGGGCGGCGCGCGGCGGGTGGTCGTCGAGGCGACCGTCCGGCGGCGCGACGTCGAGGCGGTCCACGCGCGGCTGGTCGTCGACGTCGACGCCGGCCTGCGCGTGCTCCGGCGCGAGGAGGGGGGCGCGTGGTGACGGACGACCTGCTGCGGCGCGCCGGCCGGCTCGAGCGCCTCGCCGCCCTCGTGCGCCGCGAGGCCCCGGCGCCGGACGCCCTGCGCTCGGTCGGCGCCGGCGAGCCCGCGGCCGCCCTCTCGGCCGAGGGCCGCCCGCTCGACGAGGCGCTCGTCGCGGCCGGCCTGGTCGACGCGGGCGAGGCGGCGCTCGTGCGCGCGGGCGACCCGGCGGGCGCGCTCGAGCTCCTCGCGCAGGAGCTCCGGACGCGCCACGAGGTGCGCGCCACCTTCCGCCGCGCCGTGGTGCGGCCCGTGGTCAAGCTCGCGGGCGCCAACTTGGTCCTCCTCGGCGCCTGGTATCTGGTCAGCTCGGGCGCGGCCACGGGGACCGTCGCCGCGCCGCTGCCGCCGGCGCCGTGGCTGGCGACGGTCGCCGGGGTCGCGGGCGCGCTCCTCGCCGGGCGGGCCCTCGCGCGCGTCGGGCGCGTGCGCGCGGCCCTCGAGCGGGTCGCCCGCGCCCTGCCCCTCGTCGGCGGCCTGCTCGAGCTGGAGGTCGCCGCCCGGCTCCTCCGCGCGCTCGGGACGGCGCTCGCCGCCGGGGCCGATCTGCCGGCGGCCTTCGACCGGGCGCGCGCCGCCTTCCCGGGGCGCCAGACGGCGCGGGACCTCGAGCCGAGCGTCCAGGCGGCGCGCGAGGGCCGCGGGCTCCTCGACTGCCTGGCGCGCGGGCCCGCGCTCCCGACGACCGCGCTGTGGGTCGCCGGCGCCGCGCTGGAGCGCGCGGACCCGGGCCGCGAGCTGCTCGCGGTCGCCCGGCACTACGAGGAGCGGCTCGTCCGCGAGTGCGGCCACTGGGGGCCGGTCCTCGGCGGGGTCGCCGATCTCCTCGTGGTCAGCGGTCTGGGGGTCGGCGCCACGCTGCTCATGCGGGCGCTGAGCGCCGCGCAGGGCGCCGGCGCGCTCCTGGGGCTGTGACCGCGCGGTCAGAGAGAGCTCGAGAACTCTCTCTCCGCCGCTGCTCGACCCGCCAGCGCGAGCGATGGGGAGGCGCGGAACGGGCCGAACGCCATGGCCCGGGCCTCACGCCGATCGCGCCCCCCTCGCGAGCGCATCACTCATCGCAGGAGCGCGGCGAGCTCGCCCGGCCCGTGCACCGGCCGCTGGCAGGCGTAGCCCTGGCACACGTAGGCCGTCGCCCGCCCGTCGATCGGCCCCTGGGCGGCGGCGAACGGCGCCAGGGCGGCGATCGGCGCCGCGTCGACCGGGCGGTGGACGACGAGCGTGCGCGAGAGGAAGCGCCGGTCGAGCTCGCGCAGGAGCGCCTGCGTGTCGGCGACCGCGAGGTCGCCCGCGACGACCACCTCGCGCGCGGGGCCGAGGTGCAGGTCGAGCGCCTGGAGCGCCTGCGTGCCGCCGTGGCCGCCGGCCTTCGCGAGGAGCTCGGCCGCGGCGTCGAGGCAGCGCCCCCCCTCGCGCGCGAGCGCCTCGTCCTGGCCGAGGTGGCCGAGCGTCAGGAGCACGAGCGCGGCGACCGAGTTGCCCGCCGGCACCGCGCCGTCGTAGGTGGGCTTGGGGCGGTGGATCAGCGCGGTGCCCTCGCGCACGAGGAACACGCCGCCGTGGGCCTCGTCGCGGAAGTCCCGCACCAGGTCGTCGGCCAGCCGGCGCGCCTCGCCGAGCCAGCGCGGGTCGCGCGTGGCGGCGTACAGGTCGAGGAGCCCCCAGGCCAGGAACGCCAGGTCGTCCGACATGGCCGGCACGGCGAGCTCGCCCTCGCGCCAGCGATGCATGAGCCCGCCGTCGGGGCCCCGCATGCGCTCGAGGACGAACGCCGCCGCCCGCGCGGCGGCCTCGGCGAAGCGCGGCTCGCCGAGCCCGCGCGCGGCGACGGCCAGGGCGCCGATCATGAGGCCGTTCCAGTCGGCCAGGACCTTGTCGTCGTGGAGCGGCGGGACGCGCCTCGCGCGCGCCTCGAGGAGCGTGGCGCGGCAGCGAGCGAGCGTCCGCTCGAGGTCGTCCGGCGTGACGCCGAGGCGCTTCGCCGCCTCGAGCACGGGGGTGACGACGAGCAGGTGGTTGCCGCCCGGCACCTCCTCGTGGTTGCCGTGCGCCGTCACCCCGTGGACGCGGGCGAAGGCCGCGAAGTCGTCGCCGAGGAGCGCCTTCAGCTCGGCCTCGGTCCACACGTAGAACTTGCCCTCGACCCCCTCGCTGTCGGCGTCCCACGCCGAGGTGAAGGCGCCCTCGGGCGTGGTCATGTCGCGCAGGACGAAGTCGATCGTCTCGCGGGCGACCCGCGCGTAGGCCTGGTCGCCGGTGACGAGGTGCGCCTCGACGAGGGCGCGGACGAGCAGCGCCTGGTCGTAGAGCATCTTCTCGAAGTGCGGGATCGTCCACGTGCGGTCGACGCAGTAGCGGTGAAACCCGCCGCCCACGTGGTCGCGGAGGCCGCCCTGGCAGATCGCGTCGAGGGTGCGCGTGACCATGTCGAGCGCCCCCTGGTCGCGCGTCCGATCGTGGAAGCGGAGGAGGAAGGAGAGCACGTGCGGCGTGGGGAACTTCGTCCCCTCGCCCCAGCCGCCGTACGTGCGGTCGAAGCGCCGCTCGAGCTGGCCGTGGGCGGCCTGGAGCGCCTCGAGCCCGAGGCGCTCGCCCGTGGCGAAGTGCGCCGCGCCCTCGGCGAGGTGGGCGGCGATCGCGCCGGCGCTGGTGAGGACCTTCCGCCGGTCCGACGTCCAGACGGCGTGAATGTGCCCGAGGAGGTCGAGGAAGCTCGGCCGCCCGTAGCGGCTCGGGTAGGGGAAGTAGGTCCCGCCGAAGAACGGCTTGCCGTCCGGCGTGAGGAACGCCGTCAGCGGCCAGCCGCCCTGGCCCGAGAGCGCCTGCACGGCGCCCATGTAGACGTCGTCGACGTCGGGCCGCTCCTCGCGGTCGACCTTGATCGACACGAAGCGCGCGTTGAGGAAGTCGGCCACCTCCTGGCTCTCGAACGACTCGCGCTCCATGACGTGGCACCAGTGGCACGTCGCGTAGCCGATCGAGAGGAACACCGGCTTCTCCTCGCGGCGCGCCTTGTCGAACGCCTCCTCCCCCCAGGGGAACCAGTCCACCGGGTTCGACGCGTGCTGCAGGAGGTAGGGGCTCTTCTCGCCGGCGAGGCGGTTGCGCTGGGCGCGGGTCTCCATGGCGCCTCCTCGCCCTCGATGGTCGCCCGGTGGGGGCGGCCTGTAAACCGATCCATGTGAGCTACGTCTGCAGGGTGGCGCTCGCCACCGGATGACCGCCCGGTGACGTCGACGGTCGGCGACGCCGGGTAAGCTGACGCGCGCCCGGGGCAGAGGGGCTGAGGAGGACACGTGAGCGCGTGGCGACGCGTCGCCTGCGCCGGCGGGGCCGGCGCGGCCCTGGCCCTCGTGGCGCTCCTGGTGCTGCGGGCGGCCGAGCACGCGGCGGGGCGGCAGGCGGTGCTGCTCGTGGGCGCCGCCGTCGCGGCCGCCGTCGTGGCGCCGTGGCGGGCGGCGCGCGGGCCGGCCCGCGCCGCCGCGCTGGAGCTCCTCGCCCTCGTCGCCGGCGCGCTCGTCGTGGCCGCGCCGGCGGCGGTCCTCGACGGCGTAGGGGGGAGCGTAGGGGGCCTCCTGTGGGTGGCGCTGTTCGGGCTCGCCCTCGTCGGCCTGGCGCGCCTCGCCGGTCGCGCCGGCCAGGCGCTCGCGACGGCCGCCGGGCTCCTCCTCGTCGCCGCCCCCTACGTGGCTGGCCCGCTGACGCTCGGGCTCCCGCCGGGCGCGCGACCGGCCGCGCTCGAGGCCGCGCTCCACACCCCGGTGCCCGTGCTCGGCGGGACCTTCGCCGGCGCCGACGCCCTGCGCAGCGGCCGCCTCTACCGGGAGTTCCCCCTCGTGGACACGCTGCCGTTCCAGTACCCGTCTCCGACGCAGGCCCTCGCCGTCGTGGCGCTCGCGGCCCTCGCGCTCGCGGCGCTGGCCCTGCTCCGGGCCCACGCGCGGCGCGCCCTGGCCCCGCGCCGGCTCGCGCCCGCCCCGCTCCTCGCGCTCCTCCTGCTCGCCGGCGCCGCGGGCGACGCGCGGGCGCAGCTCTTCCCCGAGCCCGGCGGCGGCCCGGACGGCCCCCAGATCGGCGACCTGCAGACGCGCGTGCAGCTCGGCTACTGGGTGCCGCAGCTCACCGGCTACGCGCAGGTCGCCGGGTTCGACGGCGAGCGCCCGGGGTCTCAGCTGTCGTTTCGCCGCGTGCTCGAGCTCGACCCGATCTACATGCTGCCGACCTTCGAGGTGCACCTCGCCTGGCAGAACGCGGGGCGCATCTACGCCCAGTACTTCGAGGGCGTCTGGCACGGCGAGGCCACCACCGACGTGCCCCGCTTCTTCGAGGAGGCCGAGTACCCGGCCGGCGCGTTCATCGAGACCCGCTACCGCTACCGCACGATCGCGCTCGGCGGGGAGCTGCACATCCCGATCAGCGACTTCCTCACGCTGCGCCTGCTCACCACCCAGCGCTACGTGAAGCACGAGATCCGCGTCCGGTCCGTCGCCCAGGGGATCTCCGAGCGCAACTCGCTCGAGACGTTCATGCCGACGATCGGCGGCGGGATCGACGTGTTCATCTGGAACGTGATCTCGGCCTACGCCGACATCCAGTGGCTCGACGTCAGCACCACCCTCTTCGGCGCCGCCGACCCGCGCTGGCAGTTCCGCTACACCGAGTGGCGCGTGGGCGTGCGCCTCGAGCTGGTGCAGCACGCCCACGTGTCGGTGGAGATGTACTCCCTCGACACGACGATCACCGACGGGCGTCGCGACCGCTTCCGGCAGCACCTGTTCGGGCCGCGGCTCCAGGTCGCGATCCTGTTCTAGTGTTGATCGACGGCGACGGTCGCGGGTGCCGGTCGGTCCCGTGGTCGTGCTCGCACGACGCGGTCGTCGGGTGCGGCGCTCCACCCGCCGCTACAGGTCGACGCTCCGCAGGCGGTCCTTGAGCTGCTCGAGCGAGTGGCCGCCCACGAGCTCGAGGACGACCTCGCCCCCGCGGACGACCGCGAGGTGCGGCACGCCGCGCACGCGGAAGGCCTCCGTCGTGCGCGGGTTGTCGTACACGTCGAGGCGGCCGACCTTCGCCCGCCCCTCGAGCTCGCTCGCGAGGCGCTGGATCGTCGGCTCCTGCAGGCGGCAGGGCACGCAGGTCTCGGCCCAGAAGTCGATCAACACCGGCACGGCGGACGCGAGGACCTCCTGGTCGAAGTTCGCGTCGGTGATGCGCTGGACGTGCTGCATGGCGCTCCCCTGCCCGATGGCGGCGCTTGCCAACACGGGCGCCGCGCCGCCCCGGAATCCCGACCCCCCGCGCCGCCGGACCCCCGGAGGACCCGACGCGACGCAGCGTCACACCGTAGCGCCGCCCACCGACAACCCGTGGGGGGGTGGAGCGGGCGGGGCACCAGCGGGAGGGGCGTGAGGGGGTGTGACCTGCGCCTTCCGGGGGCGCCCCGGCACCGGCCTCCGCGCCCGCAAACGCCTACTGTGCCGACAGTTGAGGAGGGCGGGGCGGCGCCATGGGCCGAGTGGCGTGGGCAGGATGGCGCTGCTACGCTGCCAGCGTGCCTGAGGATCTCGGCCCGGTGGATGCTCCGTCGGTCGCGCGCGCGCTGCGCCTGACCGTGGAGTACTCAGGGACCCGGTTCGCGGGCTGGCAGGTCCAGCCGCAGGTGAGGACCGTGCAGGGCGAGCTCGAGCGCGCCCTCGAGGTGGTCCTCCGCGAGCAGGTCCGGGTCACGGGGGCGAGCCGCACGGACGCGGGCGTCCACGCGCTCGGGCAGGTCGTCAGCCTGGAGACCCGCGCGGCGACGCCCCTGCCGCGGCTCCTGGCGGGGCTCAACGCGCTGCTCCCCGACGACGTCGCCGTCCTCGACGTGGCCGAGGCGCCGCCCGGCTTCAGCGCGCGGTTCGCCGCCCGGGGCAAGCACTACCGCTACCGCATCCTCGACCGCCGCACGCGCAGCCCGACCGAGGCGGCCACGGCCTGGCACGTCCCGGGGCCGCTCGACCTCGCGGCGATGGAGGCGGCGGCCGCGCGGCTCGTCGGCCGCCACGACTTCGCCGGCCTCGCGAGCAAGGGCGCCGACGAGGGCCGCCCGACCGTGCGCACGATCCACGCGATCACGCTCTCGCGGCAGGTCGTCGCGCCGTGGGGCGCGCCGTGGGGCGGCGACGCGGCCGCGCGACCGATCGTGGCGATCGACGTCACGGGCGACGGCTTCCTCTACAAGATGGTCCGCACGATCGCGGGGACGCTGGTGCAGGTGGGCAAGGGCCGCCGCGCGCCGGAGAGCGTCGACGCGATCCTCGCCACGCGCGACCGCCGGCAGGCGGGGCCCGCCGCGCCGGCCCGCGGCCTGTTCCTCATGCGCGTCTTCTACGAGGACGCGTCCCTCGGGACGCTCGGAGCGCACGCCTCCTGGACGTCCCGTCAGCCGAACGAGCCAGCGAGCTCGGAAGGAGTCCCGCGTGAAGGTGACGATCACCGGTCGCAACACGAACGTCCACGACACGATCCGCACGTACGCGGCGGAGAAGGCGGGGAAGCTCGACCGCTACTTCGATCAGCTGCGCGAGGTCGAGATCGTGTTCTCCAGCGAAGGTGACCGCAAGACCGTCGAGATGATCGCCCACCCGCGGAAGGGCGAACGGATCGTCGGGCAGATGACCCACGAGGACCCGTTCGCCGCCGTCGACCTGCTCGTGGACAAGATGTACAACCAGCTGCACAAGGCCAAGGAGAAGCTCAAGGACCGGCGCAAGCGCAGCGGCCGCGTCCCGCCCCCGCTCGCGCCCGACGAGATGGCGCAGCCGGCGGAGGAGCTCGAGAGCTACGACGAGGTCGTCGAGGAGTACAGCGAGCGCTTCGACGCGACGTCGTAGCCCCCGCGCCGCGCGCGCCGGCGGGGCTCCGCCGGCGCGCCGCGTCGCCGTGTTCCCCTCGTGGTGTTGTGCGGCCCGGTCGTGCGGCATAATGAACCGCAAAGCCGCCCGCTCCGAGGCGGCGCACCGCACCGAGGAGTCGCTATGAAGCTTCTGGGTTTCCTCGAAGAGGAGGCCGTCGTCCTGGAGATGCAGGCCAGGACGAAGGAGGACGCCATCCGCGAGCTGCTCCAGGTCACGATCGAGCACGGCGGGCTTCCGGCCGCGCACCTGGAGTCGGTCTACAAGCAGGTCATGGAGCGCGAGAAGCGCGGCTCCACCGGCCTGGGCGACGGGATCGCGATCCCCCACGTCAAGGACTGCACGGAGATCCAGGGGCTGACGGGCGCCTTCGGCCGCTGCAAGAAGGGGATCAAGTTCGACGCGGTCGACGGCAACCCCGTCAACCTCGTGTTCCTGATCCTCGGCGGCGAGGGCACGGGCGGCGAGCACGTGAAGATCCTGCGGACGCTCGCCTCCCTGCGCCAGAACGAGCACTTCCTGCGCTTCCTCCGCGCCGCGAAGGACAAGCCGTCGGTCGCGGACGTGATCAAGGAGATGGCGGGGTCGCTGGCCTGATGACGCAGCAGGGCGAAGTCCAGGAGCACCAGGCCCAGGTGGTGCTGAAGAACAAGTACGGCCTGCACGCGCGGCCGTGCACCCTGATCGCCCAGACCGCCAAGAAGTTCGAGGCGCAGGTGTACCTCGGCAAGGACGGCACCGAGGTCGACGCCAAGAGCATCTTCGGCATGCTGACGCTCGCCGCCGAGTGCGGCGCGTCGCTGACCGTGCGCGCGAAGGGCGCGGACGCGTCCGAGGCGGTCGCCAGGCTGACCGAGGTGATCGGCGGCTTCCAGGCGGAGGACTAGTCGAACCGCAGGTCGGCGCAGCGGACGACGATCGAGCCGACCTGCCGGCGACTCGCGTCGCGGCCGACCACGTGCAGCCGCCAGGGCGCGCCGCGCCCCCGGACGAGCCGGGCGCGCCCCGTCGTGAGCGGCTCGCCCCGGTCGTCGAGGAACGTCACCTCGAGGTCGGCGCCCGACCAGGGGACGTGCTCGAGCGGCCCGCCGCCAAGGTCGAGGATCGCGTCGAGCTCGTGCGCCCGCGTGCGCAGGAGCCGCGCGTGGAGGACCTCGAAGCCGCGCAGGCGCTCGCCCTGCCAGGCGACGTCCGCCTCGCCGGGGCGAGGCTCGGCCTCGACGACGGTCGCCCGCACGCGGTCGGCGTCGGCCGGGAGGTCGAGGTCGACCGTCTCGACGAGGCGCCCCCGGGGCTCGAGCGGCCCGAAGGGGAGCCGGACGCCGCCGTCGTCCAGGGCGCGACGGCCGGCGAGCGGGTCGAGGGCCACCTCGACCGACGCCCAGGCGTGGCGCGCCCGGTCGAACACCTCCACACGGGCCGTCCAGCCGGCCTCGCCGGCGACGACCTGCACGCGCAGGCCGAGCCCCAGCGTCTCGCCGAGGACGACGGGCAGGGCCCGCGGAGGCTCGGCGATCGGCTCGCCGCCGGTCACCTCGAGCGCCGGCCCGGCCACGAGGGGCGGCGGCGGCTCGGGCGGCGCGGGGGCCGGGCGCCGGGGGCGGTCGTCGGGAGCGCCGCGCATGACGATCGCCGGCGTGTCGCGGGGCGGCGGCGGCGGCGGGGTCCGCGGCGGCGGCGCGGCGCAGCCGAGCGGGAGGAGCAGGAGGGGCACGAGGCGGCGGAGCGTCACGGGCGTCCCCTGGAGGGTAGCCGCCCCGCGTCGGCGACGCCGCGCCCGCGACGAGCGGGGCGCCGGCCTCAACGCGACCCGGACAGCCGCTGGCGCGCCGTCTCCAGCAGCCGGAGCAGGTCCGCGGCCATGCGGGGGTCCTTGGCGAGGCGGAGCGCGGCCTCGTAGTCGGCCACGCAGCCCTCGTGGTCCCCGGCGGCGCCCCGGGCCAGGGCCCGCGCCGAGTAGCCCTCGGGGTCCGCCGGCGCGAGGGCCACGCCGCGGTCGAGGTCCTCCAGGGCGCCGGCCGCGTCGCCCGACTGCAGCCTGGCCCGACCGCGCTGGCGGAACGAGGGGGCGTGGTCGGGGCGGAGCGCCACGGCGCGGTCGGCGTCCTCGAGGGCGCCGCGGTGGTCGCCGAGCAGCAACCGGCAGACGGAGCGCTCCAGCTGGGCCACCGGATCGCGCGGGTCGAGCGCCAGGCAATGGTCCAGGTCGCGGCGCGCGCCCTCGACGTCACCGAGCGCCCGGCGGAGCGCGCCGCGGACGGACAGGGCCAGCGAGTTCGGCGGCCCGCCGGCGAGCGCCTGCTCGACGTCGGCCAGGGCCGCCGGGAGCTCGCCGAGCCGGTGGAGGGCCTGGGCCCGGCTGACGAGGGAGGGCACGTGCCCCGGGACGAGCGCCAGGACGCGGTCGAACGCGTCGACGGCGCCGCGGTAGTCGTCACGGACCAGCCGCAGCTCCCCGAGGAGGCCGTGCGCCATCGGGTCGCGCGGGTCGAGCGAGAGCGCGGTCTCCAGGTCGACCTGCGCCCGGTCGAGGTCGCCGGCTCGGGTCCGCGCGGCCCCGAGGCCCCGGTGCGCCGCCGCCAGGCGGGGGGCGAGCGCGACCGCGCGCGCGCCGTCCGAGACGGCGCCGTCGACGTCCCCGGCGGAGAGCCGCGCCAGGCCGCGCTCGGCGAGCAGCCCGGCGTCGTCGGGCGCGAGCGCCAGCGCCCGGCCGTACGCCTCCACGGCCTCGGCGGAGCGCGCCATGTCGTGCAGGGTCCGGCCGCGCGTTCGGAGGGCGAGCGCGTTGTCGGGGGCGAGCTCGAGGGCGCGGTCCGCGTCGGCCAGGGCGCCGGGGAGGTCACGGACGCGAAGACGGCCCATGGCGCGCAGGAGGTGCGCGACCACACTCGTGGGGCCGAGCGCCACCCCCCGGTCCAGGTCGGCCAAGCCGCCCGGGACGTCGCCCAGGTCCAGACGAGTGTGTCCGCGGTGCGTGTAGGCCTCGGCGTGGCCCGGGTCGAGCTCGATCGCGCGGTCGAGGTCGGCCAGGGCGCCGCGCAGGTCCCGCAGGCGACCGCGCGCGTTGGCGCGCCAGAACCAGGCGGGCGCGTGGTCGGGATCGAGCTTGATCGCCCGCTCCAGCGCCGCCAGGGCGCCCACGTGGTCGCCGGCCTTCGTCGCCGCCTGGGCGCTCGACACGATCCGCTCGAGGTCCGCCGCGGCCGGCGCGGCTGGCGGTTCGATCGAGGCGACCCGCGCCTCCGTCGCCGGCGCGTCGGTCGCCGGCGCGTCGGTCGCCGGCGCGTCGGTCGGCGTGTCGGTCTCAGGTTCGACCCCCGCGGCCGACTCGACCCGCCCGGCGGTCGCCCAGGCCAGGCCGCCCAGCACGGCGGCCAGCGCGGCCAGGCCGCCGGCCACGGCGGCGGCCCTGCTCCGCCGCCGCGGCCTGCGGCGGCGGCGCCCGACCGGCGGCGCCGCGAGCGGCTCGAGGCGCGCGAAGACGTCGTCCAGGGTCGGCCGGTCGGCGGGGGTCTTCCGCAGGCAGTCCAGCACGAGCCGCTCGAGCGCCGCGCTGAGGCCCGGCCGGAGCCGCGAGGGCGGCGTCGGTGGTTGCCGCTGGATGGCGTCGAGCACCCCGACCAGGCTCTGGCCGGTGAACGGCGGCCGGCCGGCGAGCATCTCGTAGAGCGTGGCGCCGAGCCCGTAGACGTCCGTGGCGGTCCCGATCGGCGCGGCCCGGTCGCCCGTGGTCTGCTCGGGGGCCATGTAGACGGGGGTCCCCAGGAGCTCCCCCGTGGCCGTCAGGCGCCCGGCGAGCGCCACGCGCGCCAGGCCGAAGTCGAGCAGGACGGGCCGGCCGGTCGCGCGCTCCACGACGACGTTGGATGGCTTGAGGTCCCGGTGGAGCACGCCCCGGGCGTGCGCGTGCGCGAGGGCCTCGACCAGGGCCAGGGCCAGGCGCGCGGCCTCGTCCTCCGGCAAGGGCCCCGTCCGCAGGCGCGCGGCGAGCGCCTCGCCCTCGACGAGGCGCATGGCCAGCCAGGGCGTCGCGGCATCGAGGTCCGCGTCGACGACGCGCGCCAGGCCCGGGTGGTCGAGGCGCCCCAGGGCCAGGGCCTCGCGCCGGAGGCGCTCCCGCGCATCGGCGTCGAGGAGGTGCCCGGCGATCACCTTGAGGGCCACGTCGCCCAGCCGCGGATGCCGCGCGGCGTAGACGACGCCCATGCCGCCTCGCCCGAGCTCGCGCACCACCTCGTACTCGCCCGGCCGCACGCCACCAGGGTGATCACGCGACGCGAGCACCGGCGCGGGCTCTCAGGCCGTGGCCGCTGGCGGCGGCGCGTCCTTGCGGTCGGCGTCGTCCGCCGCCGGCCTCTCTGCCGCCGGCCGCTCTGCCGCCGGCGCCTCTGCCGCCGGCGCCTCTGCCGCCGGCCTCTCTGCCGCCGGCGCCTCTGCCGCCGGCGCCTCTGCCGCCGGCTCGAGCGTGACCTTCGCCGCCTCCGCCATGGGCAGGGCCTTCCCGGCGCCGACCGGGACCTCCTTGCCGTCCTTGCGCAGCGTCGCGGTCGCCGCGTCGACGAGGTGGCAGGCGACGAAGTGCCCGCCGCCGACGTCGCGGAACTCGGGGACCTCGAGCTTGCAGCGCTCCTCGGCCAGCCAGCAGCGCGTGTGGAACACGCAGCCGGACGGCGGGTTGATCGGCGTGGGCACGTCGCCCTCGAGCAGGATCCGCTCGCGCTTGCGCGTCGGGTCGGGCACCGGCACGGCCGACAGGAGCGCGCGCGTGTAGGGGTGGAGCGGCCGCTCGTAGAGGAGCTCGCTCGGCGCCAGCTCGGCCATGCGGCCGAGGTACATGACCGCCACGCGGTCGGAGATGTGCTCGACGACCGACAGGTCGTGGGCGATGAACAGGTAGGAGAGCCCGAGCTCCTGCTGCAGGTCCATGAGCAGGTTGAGGATCTGCGCCTGGATCGACACGTCGAGGGCCGAGACCGACTCGTCGCAGACGATGAACTCGGGCTGGAGGGCCAGGGCGCGGGCGATCCCGACGCGCTGCCGCTGGCCGCCCGAGAACTCGTGCGGGTAGCGGCCCATGTGGCGCGCCGAGAGGCCGACGCGCTCGAGGAGCTCGCCCACGCGCTTGCGACGGTCCGCCCCCGAGGCGATCCCGTGGACCGTCATGGCCTCGCCCACGATCCCCTCGACCGTCATGCGGGGGTTCAAGGACGAGTAGGGGTCCTGGAAGATGATCTGCATGTCGCGCCGCAGCCGGCGCATGGCCCCCGCGGGCAGGTGGGTGATGTCCTGCCCGCGGAAGCGCACCTCGCCCGCCGTGGGCTCGATCAGGCGCAGGATCGTCCGGCCGACGGTCGTCTTGCCGCAGCCCGACTCGCCGACGAGGCCGACCGTCTCGCCCTTGCGCAGCTCGAACGAGACGCCGTCGACGGCCTTGACGTGCCCCTTCACGCGCGAGAAGAACCCGCCCCTGATGGGGAAGTACTTCTTCAGCCCCTGCACCTCGAGGAGCGGCTCGCCCACGGACTTCGTGGCCGTCGTCATCTAGATCTCCCCTCGCTCGACGCGCAGGCAGGACACGGCGTGGCCGGGCTCGACCTCGACCAGGCCGGGCTCGATCCGCTTGCAGTCGTCCACGACGTGCGGGCAGCGGGTGTGGAAGCGGCAGCCGGTCGGCAGCTCGAGCGGGTTGGGCACCGAGCCGCTGATCGTCTCCAGGCGCGTCTTGCCCTTCGACGAGTGCGGCAGCGAGCGGAACAGGCCCTTCGTGTAGGGGTGGCGCGGCGCGCCGAAGAGCGTCTTGACGTCCGAGCGCTCGACCACCTTGCCGGCGTACATCACGGCCACGTGGTGGGCGAGCTCGGCCACCACGCCCAGGTCGTGCGTGATGAACCAGATCGACATGCCGATCTCCTGCTGCAGCCGCCGCAGGATGTCCAGGATCTGCGCCTGGATCGTCACGTCGAGCGCCGTCGTCGGCTCGTCGGCGATCAGCAGCGCCGGCTTGCACACGAGCGCCATGGCGATCATGACCCGCTGCTTCATGCCGCCCGACATCTCGTGCGGGTAGTTGTCGATCCGCTTCTCGGGGTCGGGGATGTTCACCTGGCGCAGCATGTCGAGCGTCATCTGCCGCGCCTCCTCGGCGGTCTTGCCCTGGTGGAGCATGATCGCCTCGGAGATCTGGTCGCCGACCGTGAACACCGGGTTCAGCGAGGTCATGGGCTCCTGGAAGATCATGGAGACCCGGTTGCCGCGGATCTTGCGCATGTCCTGCTCGGGGAGCCGGGTGAGGTCCTGCCCGTCGAACACGATCTGGCCGCCGGCGATCCGCCCCGGGGGGTCGGGGATCAGCCGCATGATCGAGAAGGCGGTGACGCTCTTCCCGCAGCCGGACTCGCCCACGATCCCGAGGGTCTCGCCCTTGCCGATCGACAGGTTCACGCCGTCGACCGCCTTGACCGTGCCGTCCTCGGTGTCGAAGTACGTGCGCAGGTCGCGGAGCTCGAGGAGCGGCGGGGTGTTGATTCTCTCTGCCATGGTGCGGTGCGCTCCGGCCTAGCGACGAAGCCGCGGGTCGAGGGCGTCGCGCAGCCCCTCCCCCACGAGGTTGTAGGCGGTGACGGTGAGGAAGATCAGCAGGCCCGGGAAGATCGTGACCCACCACATGAGGCGCTCGTGCCCGCGCGCGTCGTGGAGGACCGACCCCCAGGAGGCCTGCGGCGCCGGCACGCCGAAGCCCAGGAACGAGAGCGCGCTCTCGATCAGGATCGCGCCCGCGACGCCGAAGGCCGCGGCGACGAACACCGGGCCGAGGGCGTTGGGGAGCACGTGCCGGAAGACGATCCGGGCGCTCGAGAGGCCCAGCGCCTGCCCCGCGACGACGAAGTCGAGCGCCGTGAGGCGCAGGAACTCGGCGCGGACGAGGCGGAACACCTCGGTCCAGCGGGTGAGGCCGATCACGATCATGACGCTCCAGATCGACGGGTCGAGGATCGACATGACCGAGATGATGAGGAAGAACGCCGGGAAGCAGGTGACGACCTCGTTGACGCGCGAGATCGCCACGTCGACCCAGCCCTTGAAGTAGCCGGCCAGGGCGCCCAGGACGATCCCGATCGCCAGGTAGATCGACACGGCCACGAAGCCGACCGAGAGCGACACGCGGGAGCCGATGATCAGGCGGGCGAGGATGTCGCGGCCGTTGTCGTCGGTCCCCAGCCAGTGCGTCCGCAGGCGGTCCAGGCGCACGCGCGCCTGCTCGACGGTCAGCGGCTCCTCGCCGGGCTCGCGCAGCCGCCGCGCGAGCCCCTGGCCGGCCTCCGCGGACAGGAGCTCCCAGAGGACGGGCGGCGTGGTGCGGTCGGCGTAGATGTTCTCGTTCTCGCCGAAGGGCACCGGCGGGAAGACGACCCGCGCGCCGGCGTCCGGATCGTCGGCGAGGCCCAGGGCCAGCTCCTTGTAGAGGCTGTCGGCCGGCGGGTGCCCCGGCGGGACGACGCGCCCCCAGAGGAGCCCCACGGCCACCGCGGGCGCGAGGATCGCCGCCGCGCGCCCGCGGCCGGAGAGGCGCAGGAACGGCCCGCGGAGGACCAGCGCCGCGCAGCAGGCCAGGTAGAGGGTGATGACCGCGACCTCGGCCGCGGTCAGGTAGCGGAACGCCGGCCAGAGCGTGACCTGCGGGAGCTGCTGGAGGGCCGCGGGGACGCGCGTGGCCGCGGCCCGGTCGAGCGCCGCCTCGAGGTCGTCCACGGCCTCGCGGGCGGGGGCCGCGCGCCAGCCCTCGTCCTCGGCCGTGCGCAGGGGCCGGAGCCCGCGGGCGGCCGCGTCGGCGAGCGCGCCGCGCCGCTCGGGGGGGAGGAACGCCATGACCCGGGCGACCCCGTCCTCGACCGCCTCGGCCGCGAACCGGCCCTGCTCGGCGAGCCGCGCGACCTCCTCGGGCCGGTCGGCGAGCCGCGCGTCCGCCACCGCCTCGATCCAGTCGTCGGCGGCGAGGAGCGGCACCGCCGCCCGCTTGTACGCCGCGCCGAGCGACAGCGCGCCGAAGCCCTCGTCGACCGCGGCGCCGGCCGCCGCGAGCGCGTCGAGGTCGACGGCGCCCGCCTCGTGCGCGGCGACCCGGCGCAGCTGCGCCAGGTACTCGTCGCGGAGCGGGGCGAACGCCGCCCGCTGCCGCCCGTCGAGCGTCCCCTCGAGGCGGGCGAGGATCTCGGGCAGCCCCTCGAGGTAGAGCGCGCGCCGCTCCGCCTGGCGCGCGCGCTCGTCCGGCGTCAGGTCGGCGCCGAGCAGCAGCGTCGCCTCCCGCAGGCGGCGGTCCCAGTCGAGGAACGCCGCCAGGTCGGTCTCGTAGAGGTTCGGCACGTGCGCGCGCAGGAACAGCGGGCGCCCCGTGGCCAGCAGCGGGGCGAAGGCGGCCACGCCGAAGAAGGCGAAGATCATCACCAGCCCGGCCATGGCCATGCGGTTCTTCCGCAGCTGGCGCCAGGCGACGCTCCACGAGTCCTGGCCGGGGTCCAGGGCGGCGGCCGCGGCGCCCGCCTGCGCGGCCGCCGTGGTCGTGATGTCGGGCGTGGGCTCCTGTCCGTCCATCAGCGGAACTCGATCCGCGGGTCCACGACCGCGTAGGCGATGTCGGCGATGAGGATCCCCAGCAGCGTGAGGAAGCCGGAGATCACGAGGTTCGCCATGATCACCGGGTAGTCCCGGTCGAGGATCGCGTCGAAGGCCATCTTCCCCAGCCCGTCGATCGAGAAGATCGACTCGATGATCACGCTCCCGCCGAACATGACCGGCAGGAGCGCGCCCATGAGGGTGAGGATCGGGATCAGGCCGTTGCGCAGGGCGTGCTTGTAGATCACGCGCGAGCGGGGGAGGCCCTTGGCGACCGCCGTCCGCACGTAGTCCTGGCGGATCACGTCGAGGAGCCCGGTGCGCATCTGCCGCGACACGTAGGCCAGCTCGGCGTAGGTGAGGCAGGTCACGGGCAGGATCAGGTGCCGGGCGATGTCCTTGACCTTCCCCCACGTCGAGAGCTTGTCGGCGTCGAGCGACATGAAGTGGTGCGCGGGGAGGTTCAGGAGCCCCTGCTCGCCGGTGAAGAAGAGGATCAGCATCGAGCCGACCCAGAACGACGGCAGCGAGTAGAGCACGAACAGGGCGAGCGTCGAGCCGCGGTCGAGCCCGGTCCCCTTGTTGACGGCCGAGTAGATCCCGAGCGGGATCGCCAGCAGGTAGATGAGCGAGAGCGAGATCACGTTGAGGGTGAGCGTGACCGGCAGGCGCTCGAGGAGGATGTCCCACACCGGCCGCTTGGCCTTGTAGGACTCGCCGAAGTCGAGCCGCACGAAGCGCGACATCCAGCGGCCGAACTGCGTCTGCGTGAAGGCGCGCACCACCTGCCGCGGCGCGGAGAAGTCGACGTAGTACTCCTCGGCGCGGTACCACCAGTCGGCCCACCGCGCGCGGTGCTCGGCGAACTCCCTCGCCTCCTGCCGGGCGACGAAGCCGTCCTCGTCGCCGAGCGCCGCCACCTCGCGCGCGTAGGCCGACGGGTGCATGTCCGCCTTCTGCCCCTCGAGGGCCTCGCGCCGCTCCTTCCAGCGCGCGGCGTAGGTCTGGCGCTCCTCGGGGCTCGTCGTCAGGTCCCACGGCTTCCTGCACACGACCGCCAGGCCGTAGGCGGCCCGCTGCTCCGCGCGGCTGCCCTTCCTGGCCGCGCGCAGGGCGTCCATGAGCGGGGGCGCGGCCACCTGGCCGACGCGCCTGAGCGCCTCGAGCTCGGGGCTCCCCTTGCCGTCGGTGCCGACCGCCGCGACGTCGCCGCGCTCGAGCCAGGCGCTCACGGCCTCCCGGGCGCGCGCGGGGGCGTAGTCCTGCGCCCGCTCGGCCCACCAGCCCTGCCACGCCTCCACCGCCCCGGCGACGGGCGCGTCGCCCGCGACCTCCGGCCCGCCCGAGGCCGGCGGCGCGACGACCGCCAGGACCGAGAGCACGCGCCGCGCGGGCGCCTCGGCCTCGACGACGAGGGCCTTGCGCTGGCGCTCCCAGGCCCGCGCGCGCTCCTCGAGCGAGGGCAGGCGCCCGTCGCGCAGGCGCACCGGCGGGGCGAGGGCGCCGTGGTGGCGCGAGAGCGCCTCGAGCGCCGCGGCGCGATCGGCGTCGCTCGCGGCGCCGGCGAGCGCGTCGAGCCGCGCCTCGAGCGCGGCCCGCGCCGCCAGCGCCTCGTCGGCGCGCCGCGGGAGGACCTCCATGAGGACGTCGAGCCCCGCCGTGCCGATCGCGCTCTCGAGCGTCAGCCTGGCGTCCTGCCGCTCGAGCTCCGTCCGCGCGTCGAGCTCGGCCAGCGCCTTCTCCACCGACGTGCGCCGCGTCGGCGGCGCCGACGTGTAGACCAGCCGCGGCCGGTCGAGGAAGTAGAGCTCGCGGTTCTTGCGGATCGTCAGGTCGCTGACCGCGCCCTGGCCCCGCCCCTTCATGGCCACCTTCATGGAGGCCGGGTCGCCCGGCGCCATGGTGACGATCAGGAACGAGATCAGGGCGATCCCGAACAGCGTGACGAAGAGCAGCAGGAGCCGCTTGAGCAGGTACTGCCACATGGGCGGCTAGCTCCCCCCCGGCCCCTGCAGCTCGCGCGGCACGTACCAGTCGCTGAAGTCGAACGGCTCCTCGCCGATGATCGTGAAGCGCACGTTGCGGAACTTCCGCCCGTAGAAGTAGAGCGAGTAGAAGTTGAACATGAACGTGCTGGGCTGCTCGCGCGCGAGCAGCCGGTGCAGCCGCCGCAGGAGCACCTGCCGCTTGCGCACGTCGAGCTCGCGGCGGGCCTGGACGCAGATGCGGTCGGCCTCCTCGTTCTGGAACGAGATGTAGTTCGACCCGCGGTCGCCGGCCTGCGAGCTGTGCCAGATCTGGAAGGGGTCGGCGTCGATGCACGACGGCTCGCCCCAGGCGAAGCGCACGGCGTCGAAGTTCTGGTCGCGGACCGTGTCGACGAACACGCTCCAGTCGAGCTTCTTGATCTTCATGCGCACGCCGGCGCGCTCGATCACCTCCTTGGTGATGTCGGCGATCTTCTGGTGGTAGTCGCGCATGTTGTGGATCAGGTACTCGAACTCGAACGGCACGCCGTCCTTGTCGCGCACCCCGTCGCCGTCGTGGTCGATCCAGCCCGCCTCGTCGAGGAGCATCTGCGCGCGGCGCACGTTGAACGGCACCGGCTCGACGCTCGGGTCGGAGAACGGCCCGTACTTGAAGAAGGGGCCCGAGACGCGCTCGCCCTGCCCGTAGTGGATCTCCTCGAGGATCCGGTCCTGCGGGATCAGGAGCGACATGGCCATGCGCACGCGCTTGTCGGCGAAGAACTGCCGCTCGGGGCCGGCGCCCTTCCGGTGCATGTTCCAACCCACGTAGGTGTAGAGCGGCTGGAGGAAGCGGGCGCGCACGTAGCGGCGCGTGAACTCGGGCGTGTTGGTGTCGCGCTCCTCCCAGGTCGTCGGCTCGATGTCGAAGTCGGCGTCGACCTCGCCGTTCTGGAGCGCCTTGAGCGCCGCCGACTTGTCGGTGATGAAGATCCACCGGATGCGGTCGAGGTAGGGCCGCTCGGGGTCGATCCACGGCACGACCTGCGCCCGCTTGCCGTCGGGCCCCGGGGCGCCCGAGGCCCACCACGCCTCGTTGCGCACGACCTCGAGCTGCCGCCCCTGCTCCCACTTCGCGAAGCGGTAGGGCCCCGCGCCGATCGGGGCCTGGTGGTCCTTGTGCGCGTTGAAGTAGCGGCCGAAGCCCTCGCGGTCGCCGGCGAAGCGGTCGGGCTCGAAGCGGTGGCGCGGGTAGATGCGCGCGCTCTCGACGACGGCGCCGAACGAGAGGAAGTACTGGCGCTTGAAGCGGAAGCGGACCCCGCGCGGGCCCGTCTGCTCGTGGCGCTCGAGGTCCATGAAGTACTGCCGCAGGTCGGCGGCGTCGACCGCGGGGTTCTGGATGCAGTCGAACGAGAACACGACGTCGGCCGCCGTGAGGGGCTGACCGTCGTGCCAGCGGACCCCCTCGCGCAGGTGGAGGTCGATCACGACCTCGCGCCGCAGGGCCGGCAGGGTCTCCTGGGCGCCCTCGTCGCCCTCGACGACGAGCGCGATCCGGTCGCGCGGGATCGTGACGGTCTCGCGCGGCTGCTCGTGGACCCACACCGTGTAGTGCCCGGCCGCCGGGCGCTCGAGCCGGCCGACGACGCGCGGCAGCTCGGTGCCCTCCCTCGGCACGACGGCGCCCACGCCGGGCGGCGCGGGCGAGTCGACCGCCGTGAAGGCGACCGGGTCCTCGCCGTCGCGCTCGAACCGCGCGAGGTCGCAGGTGGCGAAGGTGTAGCGCGACACGCCGGGCGCGAAGACCACGGCGTCGTCGCCCTCCGAGACGACGCGCCCCTCGAGCGTCGTGCCGTCCGTGAGCGTGACCGTGTCGCGCACCGCCCACCAGCGGGCGAGCGCCGGCAGCCACTCGAAGGTCTCGCGGTCGCGCTCGGCGAGCGTGTGGTTGAGGTAGTAGTAGATCGCGCGGGTCGGCGCGTCGTTGTCGCACATGGGGTTGAGCGACTTCGGGTCGCCCGGCTGCCGCACACGCAGGACACCCCCGCGGACGGGCCTGCTCTCGCTCCCGTCCTTGAGCTTCACGTCGGGGTTGAACTCGTCGACCTTCACGCGCCCGGCCAGCGCGGCGATCGAGTCCTCCTCGTCGGGCGCGTCGGCCTCGGCCAGGGCCGCGCCGCCGCCGAGGACCACGAGCGCGGCGAGCGCGAGCGCGGCGGCGCGTCTTCCGGCGCGGGGGATGAGCTGTCGGGCGCGGGGCTCGCGCATGGGATCGTCTCCGAGGGCGGGGCATCCTATGCGGCGCCGGAAGCGCGTCAAGCTCTAAGCGTTCCCGCCCTTGGGGTTAACCGCCCTGGCCGGCCCCGGTCTTCGCTTCGGGCTGACGCCCCGGGCGGGTAGAGTAGGGGGCTGCAAGGTGCGCGATGAATCGGATCCGAGGCTACGTGTGCGACCATCCGCGGCTGCGGGCCGTGGACTACGACGACGAGGCCTTCCAGTGGGAGGTCACGTGCGCCGACTGCGGGCGCCGCAGCACGCTCAGCCAGGCCGAGTGGCGCCTGTGGCAGCGCGCGCACGCCCCGGCGCGGCCCGCGGCGCTCGTGGTCGGCCACGACGTGGCGGAGAGCGGGCGGGCGCCCAGGGTGTGATCGACGGCTGCGGCCGCGGAAGCCACCGGCGACCACGGCTCGAGGACAGGCTCGCCCCTACCCGATCATCTCCGCGTCCCGCAGCCACCCCAGCAGCCGCGCCGCGTTCTTCTTGCCCACCTTCGCCGCGACCGCCTTGTCGTCCTGCCCGGCCGCCAGCATCGCCAGCGCCTCCAGCGCCTGCACGGGCGCCTCGACCTCGGCCACCTCGTCGTCGACCACGGCGAGCGCGTGGACCCGCGGCTCCGGCTCCTCGTCCTCGACGGTCCCCTCGTGCCAGGCGCCGACCGGCCAGGCGACCGTCAGGGCCACCACCCGCCGCGCGAGGCGCCCGCCCTCGAACCAGCGCGAGCGCGGGCCGAGGAGGCGGGCCTCGAGCGCCTCGTCGACCGGCTCCCCCAGCGCGCGGCGCGGCAGGCCGACCGCGAGCAGGTACTCGTAGGCGAGCAGGTCCTCGAGCCAGGGCGCGTCTCCCAGGCGCCCGCGCTCGGCGAGGTCGAGCGCGCCGAGGACGAACGCGGTCGCCGTGACGTCCTCGCCCTCGGCCCGCTCGAAGCTGGGCGCGCCGACGAGGGCCAGCGCCAGCTCCTCCTGGGGCATGGCCCCGGTGAGCGACTCGACGGCGCCGGGGAAGCGCGGCTGCCACCAGCGGCCCAGCGTGAGGAGCGCCTGCATGCGCGCGACGGCGTCGAGGCGCGGCGCGTCGATCGTGGCCAGGACGGCCGCGTCGTCGCCGCCCCCGGCGAGCAGGGCCGGCAGGTCCCCCGGGCGCCGCACGAGGCGGTCGACCGCCTCCATCTGCTCGAGGAGGCCCACTAGCGCGCCCTCGCGGCGCGCCGCTCGAGGAGCGGACGCACGGCGGCGCGCGTCTGCCGCAGCTGGTCCTTCACCCGCCCGACCGTGGCCTCCTCGACCTCGATCGTCACCGCGCGCAGGTTCGGGCAGCGCGGGGCCACCTCGCCCAGCATCTCCAGCACCTCGGGCGCGATGTCCGCCGCGCCGTGGGCGTCGCGGTAGAGCGGCGGCCCCCAGCGCCGGTCGAGCTCGGCGCCCGCCACGTGCAGCTCGACCACGCGCTCGAGCGGGAAGCCGTCGAGCCCCGTGAGCGGGGCGAGCCCGCGGCAGAGCTGGAACGAGTAGAGGTGGCCGAGGTCGAGGACGCAGGGCACGTCGGCCAGGTCGATCGCCCGGGCCATGACCTCGAGCACGTGCCGGGGGCCGACCGGCAGCTGGTAGGGCGGGTTCTCGGCCACGATCCGCCCGGGGAGCGCCGCGTCGATCCGCGAGAGGTTGTCGGCCGCGACCCTCGCCGCCTCGTCGGTGAGCAGGATCGGCTGGAAGAAGTCGAGGTAGCGCGCCCCGAGGCGCCGCGTGGCCAGCTCCGACACGCACCAGGGCGCGCCCACCGCGGCCAGGTTCTCGCGCGCGGCGGCGAGCGACGCCTCGCTCGGCGCCCCGGGCACGATCGGGTCGAGGTCGTCGTCATGATAGAGGAGCGGCAGGTCGCCCGCCGCCGCCCGCACCTCGCGCGCGCCCGCGACCTCGCCGCGGGTGTAGACCTCGAAGAAGTCGAAGGGCAGCCGCTCGCGCAGGAGCCGCCGCCAGTCGGGCTGGTCGTTGTGGACGTCGATCCCCACGCCCACGCCCACGAACTCGTGCGCGAACGGGCCCTCGGGGAGGCGGAGGTCGAGGGTCATGGGGGGCATCGTAGCACCGCGCCTCGGCTCACATGGGTCACACCAACCACGGAGGACACGGAGGCGGCCGGGTCCTGATGACCAGCCTTCGATCGGAGCAGCGAGCGAGGCGAGGCCGCGGAGGCTGAGGCGAGGCGGCGCGCGCGCGGGCGACGTCGTATCGGCATACTTCTAGCCCGCGCGCGCGCCGCCTCGCCCAGCATCCGCGGCCGCAGCCGTCGAGCACACCTCACTCCTCCTCGTCCAGGTCCAGGTCGCTCAGCGGCTCCTCCTCCATCGAGTCGCCCAGCGACGGGTCGAGGTCGTGGCCGGTCTCGATCGCCTGCCGGGCCGGGTGCCCGCCGAGCGTCAGGTGGTGGCCCGACGACGACGTGGTCGGCCGCGGCTCGAGGCGCGGGACGCGGCCCGACGCCAGCGGCACGGGCGGGCGCTGGCGGCGCCGCGGCAGGGGCCGCTTCTGCTCCTGCACGAGCACGAGGTGCCGCTTGGCCACGAGGTCGCGCACGAGGCGGTAGATCTTGAAGCGGTTCTCGCCCGAGACGCGCACCACGTCGGCCAGCGTGTGGGTGCCGTCGAACAGGTAGGCGAGCGCGCCGAGCCCCTCCTGCTGCACGGCGGCCAGCTGCGCCGCGGGCGACGCGTACTTGAACACCGCCCGCTCGCTCCTGAGGGTCTTCCTCAGCTCGTCCCACTCGGCCAGGCGGCTCATGGCCTCGATCAGCAGCCGGTCGGTGCGCAGGGCCAGCTTCGTCGCCCGCGGCGAGTCCTGGCGCAGCTCCGTCGGCAGGAGGTTCTGCGTGAACTCGTAGGTGGCGCCCTCCCAGAGGAAGGTCTCGAAGATGTCCTCCTTGATGCTCTGCAGCTCGTCCTTGCCGACCTCCTCCTCGCGCACCTGCCCCGTCTTGTTCAGGAGCCCGCTGATGTCGAGCGAGTGGTGCGTCTCGTCGCCCATGATCAGGTCCCACACCTCGCGGTCGGCCTCCGACGTCTCGACCTTGAGCAGCTGGAGCACGCCGTCGTCGAGGTAGAAGACCTTCTCGCGGTCGCCGTCGCTCACGCGCAGCGTGCCGGTGCGCCGGCCCTGATGCAGGAGCTGGAGGACCTCGGCCAGGCCCAGGCTCGAGACGTCGCCCTGGAGCACCGGGCGGCTCTCGGGGCTCGCGGCGCCGTCCTGCTGCAGGAGCGCGCGGCGCAGCTCCTTGAGCCGCTCGCCGTAGAGCTTGGGCGCGTAGCCGAAGGACATGGCGCTCTTGCACATGGTGATCGCGTCGTCGAGGCGCCCGGCGGCGCGCGCCTTCTCGACGCGCTCGTAGTGCTCGCGGTCGGTGAGCCGCTTGATGCGCTCGGCCTTCACGCAGTCGTAGACGAAGCGCAGGAGCTCGAGCGGCGCCACGCGCGCGAGCGAGATCAGGTCGCGGATCGAGCGCCGGCCATCGAACAGGTCGTGGGCGCGGCGCGGGCGGCCCTCGGGGGTCGGCCGCGCGCAGAGGAACACGACGTCGGGCGTGGGGATCTCGGTGAGGAGCACCTTCCAGCGCAGGAGGTCGCGGCGCAGCGACTCGCGCAGGCCGTCGTCGAGCGGGATCTCGCACACGAGGCCGGTGACCTCGGTCGGCGGCGGCGGGGGCGACTCGCCGCCCTGCACCTCGACGTCGGGCTCGCTCCAGCCGAAGACGCTGAACAGGCCCGAGACGACCTTGTCCTTGATCGCGCGGATCCACAGGTCGCGCCCGACGAAGCCGTCCTCGAGCAGCACGCGGTCGAGGCGCCGCCCCTCGGCGGCGGCGATCCGCCGCGCGCGGTCGAGCTGGTCGGCCGTGATCGCCTTGCGGCGGCGGAGGTAGCGCGCCGTGCTGTGCGTGCGGCGGGGGCCCACGAGCTGCAGGCGCAGGGCCGTGGCCGAGTAGTAGACCTCGACCGCGCTCTCCGCCTCCCGCGCCTTGAAGCGGAAGGGCGCCCCGCGGCGCAGGAGCCGCGAGAGGATCTGCAGGGCCCGGACGCTCGTCGTCCGGGTGCTGAAGGTCATGCCGTCGAGCCACTCGGGCCGGAGGAACGCCTTGTCGAGGCGCGTGCCCGAGGCCCGGAGGCGGTCGGACTCGTTGGCCCACTCGTAGAGGCGATAGGCGGTGCGCTTCTTGCCCTGGCGCAGGTGGGCCATCGCCGTGGCCTCGACCTCGCCCGGCTGCAGCTCGCGGATCAGCCCGTCGCTGCGCAGGCGCGCGACCACGCCCATGGCCACGAAGGTCGGCAGCCCGGACGCGCCGGCGACCTCCTCCACGCTCTTCACGCCGTCGAACGGGTTCTGCTCGAAGAGCGCCCCGGCCTCCTTCCAGCGCTTCACCACCTCGCGGTCGAGGTCGGTGGGGCCCCGCGACGGCGCCTCGCGGATCTCCGAGCTCACGCGCCCGTCGGGGGCGACGTTCCACGTCCCCGAGGCCACGATCGCCGTGCGGTAGACGCTGCGCACGGACGGGATCGCCTGGTGGATCCGCCGCCACTCGTCCTGGCGGCGCGAGGCCTCCATGAGGATCGAGCGCGTGTCGAAGCCGAGCGCCTGGATGTTGCCGCGCGCGTCGGCGAAGCCGGCGGGGAGGACGTCCTTGCGGAACTCGTAGTAGGCGTTCTCGGCGAAGAGGAGGTCGCAGATCTCCTCCTCGAACTGCGCCCGGATCACCTGGTCGAGGTCCTCGCGCGTGACCATGCGGTGCCGCACGAGCACGTCGCCCAGGCGCTCGCGGTGCCCCTCGCTCTTCTGGATCTGGAGCGCCCGCAGCAGGTCGCGGCCGGAGAGCTTGCCCGCGCGGACGAGCAGCGCCCCGATCCGGTAGGCGCCGCGCGAGCCGCCCGTGGGCAGGTAGATCTGCCCGCGGAAGAAGTGCAGCTTCGAGCCGTTCTCCCCGACCTGGACCTTGAGCGTCCCCGCGTGGCCGCTGCCGTGGATCAGGGTCAGGAGGTCGACCAGGCTGACGGTTTGTGTGCTGCCTCGGACCGACACCCGTCCTCGCCTGGCGCCCTCACTCCCCCGCGCGATGCTATGTCCAGGAGGGCGCGCAAGATGTATAGATCCGGGCGCCGGCCGGAGCAAGCGGGGCCACGCCCCGAGGGCAGGCTGGCACCGGGCGGCCTCACCCACTAAGGTCTGACTCGGTGACCCCCGAACAGGACCTCGTCGGCGTCCTCACCCGGCTGTTCCCCACGTTCCGCGGCCTGCCCCCCGGGGAGGCGGAGCGGCGGACGGAGGCGCTGGGCCTCTACACGGCGCAGGCCTGGGCCGCCGGGCCGGACGGCCTCAAGGCGCGCGGGGTGCCGGTCCCGCCGCAGGTCCACGCGCCCCTGGCGCCGATCGCGCCGCGGGTCGTCCAGGCGCGGGCCGGCGGGGCCACGTTCCTCTCGCACGTGCGGCGCGGGCTCGGCGACGCCGGCTTCGCCCAGGCGGCGACCGCCCTGGCGCGCCTCTACGCCGAGTCGCTGCGGCAGGTCGCGGCGGGCGCGCCGCGGACGCCGACCCGGGAGATGGCCAGCTTCGCCGCGCTGATCGAGGGCGCGGACGCCCCCCAGCCCGCGGCGCCGCCGGCGCGGCCGGCCGCGCCGGCCGGCTTCGACGCGCTGATCGGCGGCGGGCTCGCGCCGGAGGACGACGGCCCCGCGATCGTGGCGCCGGTCCGGCCCCAGCTCGCCGCGCCGGCGCCCGCCGCGCCGGCCCCGCCCGCAGCCCGCGCCAACCCCGCCGCCCGCGCCGGCGAAGGCCCCGAGCTGGGACGACCTCGACCTCATGCCCGAGGGCGCGACCGTCGGCGCCGCCGCGCCGCCGCCGCCGCCGCCGAAGCCGGCCGCCCCGGAGGGGCCGACGGACTACGGCGGGCTCGACCTCCTGCCCGACGAGCCCGAGCCCGCGCGGCCCGAGCCCGAGATGTTCATGCCGGGCGTCCTCGGGGTCGAGGACGACCCGCGCCTCGCCGCCGCGCCGCCGGCCGAGCGCCCGCGCGCGGGCGGCCTGAGGGGCGCCGCGCCGGCCGCGGCGCCGCCCGCGGCCGACGACCCGCCGCTCGACGACGAGCCCGCGCCCGCCGACCCCGTGATCGGCGCCCTGCGCCGCTTCGAGCGCCAGGGCGACGTGGCCGCCCTGGGCGAGGCGGAGCGGCTCCTGCGGCAGGAGCTGGCCCAGGCGCCGCACGCGGTCGCCGCCGCCGCGGCGACGGCCGGCCTCGCGAGGGTCGAGCTCCTGCGCGGGCGCGCGCCGGCCGCCTCCAAGCTGGCGACCGATGCGCTCTCCAAGGACCCGGCCAACCCGCTGGCCGTCGAGGTCCTCGTGCGCCTCGGCCGCGGCGAGGCGGAGCTGGCCTCGCTCCACGCGGCGATCGCCCACCTGCGCGAGGCGGTCGACCAGCGCGACCCGCAGAAGATCCGCGCCATGGGCGACCGCTTCCGCAAGGCGTTCCCCGACGAGCCGCACCCCTACCTGGCCCTGTTCCTCGTCGCGCGCATGGGCGAGGACGGGCGCGCGGTGGAGGCCGCCCTGCGCGAGGCCTGGCGCCGGTTCCCCTCGCCGAAGGCGGCCACGGTCCCCTTCGGCGGGGCGGTCGACGCCGACCTCGTCGACATGCTCGTCGCCTGGGGGCGCGAGGTGTTCAAGGACAAGGACGGCGCGCGGCTCAAGAAGACGGTCGAGGACGTCGACGACCGCGACAACGTGATCGCGGGCAGCCTGCGCATGGGCGTGGCGCTCGCCCGCGTGGCGCTCGCCCGCGGCGGCCAGCCGAAGGGCCTGGCGCGCCGCCTGACGTTCGCGCTGGGCCGCGGCCTCGTGGGGCTGCAGCACTACGACGCGGCGCTGCCCTACTTCGGCAAGGCGTCGAACATGGGCCCGGACGCCGACGAGGCCAAGGCGATCAGCAACGAGCGGATCAACGCCGGCGCCCTGCGCCGGGCCTTCGACCGCCCCGGGATCAAGGCGCAGCTCAAGGCCTACCCGTGCATCGGCGTCCAGGGCATGTCGCACGTGCTCCGCGAGCGGCTCGAGGCGATCAAGAAGGACCGCGAGGCCAAGGAGCAGGAGGCCTTCGCGAGGGGCGCCGACCTGGCCGCGAAGGCGCGCGCCGACAAGGCGCTCAAGGCGGAGGTCGCCGCGGCGGCGCAGGCGGCCGGCGTGGCCGACCCGTTCGCGCCGATCGACGCCGCCGAGGCCGAGCTGGCGCAGATCGCCCGGGAGCGCCAGCAGGCGAAGGACCCGCAGCCGCAGGGCGGCGGCGGCCTGTTCGGCAAGCTCAAGGCCGCCGCCTCGAGCGTCACGGGCGCGGCCAAGGACGGGCTCCTGTCGCTCAAGGAGTCGCAGGCCACGACCCGCCGCGACGAGGCGGCCAAGCACCTCGGCGTCACCCTCGCGCGCACGCTCTCGGACGTCGAGTGGAAGCACCCGACGCTCCAGCAGTTCGCCCGCGAGCTGGCCACCGTCGAGGCGTTCTTCGACTACTTCCAGACGGAGGAGTCGCGCGCCCAGGCGGAGCTCAGGCGGCTGGCCGAGGCGGTGGGCTGACCGGAGGCGGCAGCCCGTCGGGCCCCTCGACCTCCCCCGGCGGGCGCGTCTCCCAGCGGCGCAGCGACCAGAGCCACTGCTCGGGGTGGGCGCGCAGGGCCGCCTCGAGGCCACGGGCGACCTCGGCCGTGACGCGCGCCGTCTCGGCCTCGCGCCCGGCCGTCGGGTCGGGGCGGATCACGGCCCACACGTGGGCGCGGAAGCGCTCGGGCGCGAGGCGCTGGCAGGTGAGGACGACGATCGGCGCGCCGCTCACGCGCTGGAGGTGCGCGGCCGTGGCGTTGGTGCCGGCGAGGCGCGTGCCGAAGGGGACGAACAGGCCGTCGCGCGCGTTCTCGTCGACGTTGAGGCCGACGACGCCGCCGCGGTCGAGCGCCTTCTTGAGCGCCCACAGCCCGCCGAACTTCGAGAGCACCCGCTGGCCCGAGCGCTCGCGGTGCGCCTTGAGCCAGCGCTCGGCGCCGGGCTCGGGCAGGGGCCGGGCGAGGACGACCTGCCGGAAGCCCATGACGCCGGCCGCGCACGCCAGGAGCTCCCAGTTGCCCATGTGCCCCGAGGCGACGATCACGCCCTTGCCCTCGGCCAGGAGCGCGCGCACCTGCTCGAAGGCGCGCACGTCGACGAGGCGCCGGGCGCGCCGCGGGGTCAGCCGGCGCAGGCGCAGGACCTCGAGCAGGAGCCAGGCCAGGTGGCGCCCGTAGGCGTGGACGAGCGCGCGGCGGGCGCGATCGTCGAGGGCGTCGCCGAACGCGAGGCGCATGTTGCGCTGCACGCCGCGGCGCCGGCGGGCGAGGCGCGGGTCGCGCCAGCGGGTGAGGAGGGCAAGGGCGACACCGAGCGCGCGGGACGCCGCGTAGGCGAGCGGCGCCGGCCACACGGCCACGAAGGCGGTCAGGCAGGTGAGCAGCGCGTAGGCCGGCCACGTGCGCGGCCCGTCCTTCGGCATGGCGGCGAGCCGGGCCGCCCTCGCGTGACGGCTCACGGGACGAGGCCGCTCCACAGGCGCGCGTCGCCGGCGAGCGGCGCCGCCCCCGTGACGGCCCGCCCGCACTGGGCCTCGTGGCGCAGCAGATGGTCGGCCAGGACGAGCAGCGCCATGGCCTCGACCACCGGCACGGCCCTGGGCAGGACGCACGGGTCGTGGCGGCCCGACGCCTCGAGGGTCACGGACCGGCCGGCGCGGTCGACCGTCGCCTGCGGGCGGGCGATCGTCGACGTCGGCTTGAACGCCACCCGCAGGAGGAGCGGCCCGCCCGACGAGAGCCCGCCGAGCGTCCCGCCGGCGTCGTGCTTGGCCGGGCGCACGCTGCCGGGCGCGTCGCCGGGGACGAGCGGGTCGTTGTGCTGGCTGCCGCGCAGGCGCGCGCCCGCGAAGCCCCGGCCGACCTCGAAGCCGCGCGCGGCCGGGATCGAGAGCATGGCCCTGGCGAGGTCGGCCTCGAGCTTGTCGAACACCGGGTCGCCCCAGCCCGGCGGGACGCCGCGCGCCACGAGGGCGACCACGCCGCCCACGGAGTCGCCGTCGCGCCGCGCCGCCTCGATCGCCGCCGTCATGCGCGCCGCCGCGGCCGGGGACGGGCAGCGCACGGGCGTCGCATCGACCTCGGCGGCCGTGACCGTCAGCGGATCGACCTCGCCGGGCGCAAGGTCGACGTCGGCCACGCTCTCCACCCAGGCGACCACCTCGACCCCGGCGCGCTCGGCGAGGAGGCGCCGCGCGACGGCGCCCGCGGCCACGCGCGCCGCCGTCTCCCTCGCCGAGGCGCGCCCGCCGCCGCGCGGGTCGCGGTGGCCGTACTTGGCGTCGTAGGTGAAGTCCGCGTGCGACGGGCGGTAGACCTGCGCCAGGGCGGCGTAGTCGTGGGGGCGCTGGTCGGCGCTCTCGATCAGCACCGCGATCGGCGCCCCGGTCGTCCGCCCCTCGAACACGCCCGAGAGGAGGCGCGGCCGGTCCTCCTCCGCGCGCGGCGTCGTCAGGTCCGACTGTCCCGGGCGACGCCGCGCCAGGTCGCGCGCGAGCGTCGCCTCGTCGAGCGGCAGGCGCGGCGGGCAGCCCTCGACCACGCAGCCGAGGGCCGGGCCGTGGCTCTCGCCGAACGTCGTCACGCGGAAGAGGCGCCCGAGGCTGCTGCCCATGGGGCGCCGATTCTACGCCACCCCCGCGCGGCCGCCGGGGAGCGCGACCAGGGCTACTCCCCGCGGGGCTCGGCCAGCCGCTCGGCGATGATCCGCTCGATCTCGCCGATCACGGCCCCGCCGACGCCGATCGACAGGATCTTGCCGTCGGTGTCGACCAGCACCAGCGTCGGGATCCCCTGGACGCCGTAGGCCTGCGGGACGTCGCCCGTGGCGTCGAAGACCTTCTTCCAGTGGAAGCCCTTCTTCTCGGCGAAGTCCCGCTCCTTCTCGACCGTCTCGCCGCTCCAGGGCACGCCGATGCTCACGAGCACGAAGCGGTCGTCGTCCTTGGTGCGCTCGTGCAGGGGCTTCAGCTTCTGGTCCATGAGCCCGATGCAGGGGCCGCACCAGGTGGCCCAGAAGTCCATGAGGACGAGCTTGCCGCGCAGGCTCTCGAGCGTCACCTCGGAGCCGTCGCGGATGTCGACGGCGGTCCAGGCCGGGGCCGGCCGGCCGGGCTTGAGGTCGAGGCGGGCCTCGACGCCGCGCATGGCCCCGGCGAGGGGGGCGGGCACCTCGGGCAGGGCGCGGAGCTGGGCGATCCGGTCGCGGAGCGCCTGCTCCGGGGCGTTGGTGGCCGAGGCCAGCTCGAACCACAGGCCGCCGGCCTTGAGGAGCTGGTCCTGCGTCGCGGCCTGCCGGTGCTGGTCGAGGAACGCGCCGGCGGTGGCCATGAGGTCCTCCATGGCGCGGCGGCGGCTGGCGGGGGGTACGCGGCGCGCCGCGTCGAGCTCCTTCTCCAGGGCGGCGAAGGCGGCGGCGGCCGAGGGCGCGTCCTCGGCCGAGGCCACGACCGGGCAGACGACGCTCGGGCAGACGATGGCCAGGCCGAGCGAGAGGGCGAGACGGCGCGAGAGGGCGGTCATTGGGGGCTTCCTTCCGGGGCGAGACGCTACCGTGACACGACGCGGCCGTCGAGCGTCCCCTGCCCCGGAACGCCCCGCGCGGCGATCGGATTCCCCGTGACCTCGCCTTACCCGTGAAGGTAAGGTGGCCGGCGCGCCGACATGAGGTGCCGGAGGCCGCCGTGGACGAGATCGACCGTCGCCGGGATCCCCGCACCGATCCCGCCTACTCCCTCGCCAACCTGCTGCGCCTGCGGGCCGAGCGCTTCGCCTGCGCCCTGGCCGCGCTCGGGACCGAGGACGGCCTGGTCATGGCCGCCTCGCACCCGGGGCGGACGGCCGAGGAGGCCGTCGCCCGCGCCTCGCTCGACCTGCGCGCGGGCGGCGCCGGCTCCCGCGCCCTGCACCGACGGCGGGTGGACGTCGACGGGCAGGCGGTCGTCCTGGCCGTCGTCGGCCGCGCGCCCGAGGAGGGCGCCCTGTCGGAGCTGGCCGACCGGGTGAAGGCGATCCTGCGCGAGCGCCTCGTCGGCGCGGCGCTGACGCCGCGAGCCGACGGACACGCGCGCGCGGCCTGCTGACCGTCACTCGGCGTCCCAGCCGCCGTACTGGACCCCGTGCGCGCGCGCCAGGCGCGCCGCCGCCGCCGAGGCCTTGAACACGGCGTCCAGGTCGCGCGGGACGACCTCGCGCCGCAGGACGAGGGTGAAGTACGGCTCCCCGTCGCGGTCGGTGCGCGGCTCGATCGCGCCCGCCGTGAAGCCCTGGCCCTTCGCCCGCTGCGCCGCGGCCTGGAGCGGCGGCCGCTCGCGCGCGAGCAGGTGGTAGCGCGCCTCCCGCGCCGCGGAGAGCGGCGCGCCCGCGCGCCGCAGGTCGGCGAGCGCGTCCAGGTCGTCGGCCTCGCGCGCCGCGGCGCGCTGCTCGTCGCAGGCGGCCTGCACCTCGGCCGGGTCGAGCCGGAGCGCGCCGCCCTCGACGAGCCGGCGCGCGATCAGCGCGTTGACCGGCGCGAGCACGTCGAAGTGGTTGGCCTCGGCGACGGGGAGGAAGCGCACCGCCGGGTTCTTGCACGCGCGCTCCAGCTCGCGCAGGGAGTCGATGTTCCCCTCCTCGCCCTCGATCACGAAGGTGGGCGAGCGCACGGCGGCGAGGTGGTGCACCGGCGCGCGCACGCGCCCCTCGCGCGCGTCGCGCGCGTCGTAGGGGAGGCGGCGCTGCCCGTAGGTGGCCGGGTCGGCCACGGGCCCGAACGCGAACACCGCGCGGAAGCGGTCGGTGGCCGCGGCCACGAGCAGGGCCAGGGTGCCGCCCGTGCTGTGGCCGCCCAGGTAGATGCGCTCCGGGTCGACGTCCTCCACGCCGCGCAGGTGCTCGAGCGCGGCGAGCACGTCGTCCACCTCGCCCAGGAACGCCTCCTGCACCCCGCCGTTGCCGAAGCTCCCGCGCACGGTGGGGTACATCATCACCACGCCCGCGCGCCGGTAGGCCTGCGCCGACTGGTCGTTCGCCGGGTCGGCGGGCTGCCACGCGGCGGCGCCGATCCCGCCCGGGGGGAAGCCGCCGGTGATCCAGATGATCGCCGGGTGCTTGCGCCCGCGCTCCGCGGGCTTGCCCAGGTAGGCGCTGAGCTCGCCCGCCGGGCCGCGGTAGCGCACGAGCGAGAACAGCGCCGCGGGGGGCGCCTCGAGCGGCTCCTCGTCGCGGTCGCGCCGCTGCAGCTTGGTCTCGAAGCCCTTGCGCGCGTCGAGGAGCGTCTGCGCGTGCGCCAGGGCGGGGGCGCCCAGGAGGAGCGCGGCGGTCAGCCAGGCCTTCATTCGGCTCACCTCGGGTGGCGAAAGAGGCTACCAGCGCGACCAGGTCATGGGAAGCCGACGGCGAGCGCGGTCAGCGGGCGCGGTCCAGCACGTCGACGACCCCCGGCCCCTCCCTCGACCCGGCCGGCGCCGGCGCGACCAGCGGCAGGATCAGCTCGCGCTCGAGCGCCACGAGCGCGTCGACCTCGGCGGCGCGGCCGAGGGCGACGGCCGCCCAGCCCGGACGGGCCGCGGCGAGGACCGTCCACAGCGCCCGCTCGTCCGCGTAGGCCTCGAGGCGGTTGCGGCTGGGCTCGCCCAGGCGGCG
>JAMLIC010000052.1 GCA_023954375.1 Planctomycetota bacterium | reverse complement strand
CCGCGGCGCGCTCCTACCCCCCCGGGTCGGAGCGCTCAGACCCCCGGGGTCGGAGCGCGCAGAGGGGGGAGGGTCGGGGCGCGCAGACCCCCCCCGGGGAGGAGCGCTCCGACCCCCCTTGGTCAGCTTGCCCGGGCGGCGGCGGCCGGAGACGACGTCCAGGGCCGCAGCCTCGTCCTCGGGCCATGTGAACTCGAACTGGTTGGCGAGCTGCTGGCCGCGCGGCCCGAAGCGCTCATGCACCACGAGGGCGCCCGCCTCTCGGAACACGCGGATGTGGGCCATGACGGTCGTCTCGTGCAGGCCCGTGACGCCGGCGATCGTGGCGTAGCGCGGCTCGCAGACCATGCGCGGGGCCGCGTAGCCGACGAGCGCGTTGGCCACGCAGCGCGCGCCCAGGGAGGCGCCGATGCGCACGAGCATCCGGAGCCAGGCGCGCGGGTCGTGGCGGTCGTCCTCGTCGGCCATGGCCTACGCCTCCCGCTCGGGCGGCAGGTAGGGGTTGGTCGTCGCCGGCGCGGCGGGCAGGAGGTCCCAGCCGCTTGATCTCGACGGCCAGCGGAGCCAGGCGACGGCCTCGAGGACGGCGTCGCCGCGGACCGGGCGCCCGAACCCCTCGGCCGTGGCGTCGCGGTCGGCGCGCCGCGCGCCGCGCTCGCGAGACGGGCCGGCGTCGAACCAGGCGGCTACGAAGTAGTGGCCCGGGTGCCGGGCCGACTCGTGGACGAACAGCCGGTCGTGGCCGCGCGTGAGGACGAGAACGCTCCCCGCCGGGGGCACCAGGCCGGCCGGCGGGTCGAGGAACATCTGCGCCTGGCTCATGGGGCCTCGGGCGCTCGGTCCTCGGGAGCGAGGTAGTACAGCGTCGTCTTTGCCGTGCCGCCGCCGGGCCTGTCCTCGATCACAGAGCGTTTCTTGATCGGCCGGCCCTGCTTCAGTAGGTCGGCGATCCTCGAAGCGAGGTTCAAGATCCCGTGGTCTCGCGCCGCGGAGAGGCCGGTCAGTTCGCAGCCCGAGACCAGGAGCAGCCAGGTCCGGTCCGCCTGGGTCGCGCGGGTCCGCCGGGACGCCTTCTTGGCCGCGGGCGCGGGCGAGGCCGGGCGGGCGAACAAGGGGCCGGGGCCGTCCTCGGGCGGCACGGCGCCGGCCTGCTCGTCGACGTGGTCGCTCCGACAGGCCGGTCGGGCCGCCGTGCTACGCTGCCTCTTGGCGTGCGGGGTCGCCGCCGTGGGGGTCGCGCTGCCGGGCGCGGCCCCCTTCTCGTTCGTCGGGGTCGCCACGGCGCTACGCCCCGCGCGCGCTCGGCATGGTTGCGAGCAGAGCCGCGACGTGTTCCCTGCCGTAGCGGACGCGCCCGCCGGGGCAGGTCTGCACCCCCTTGAGCCGGCCGCAGGAGCGCCAGGCGCGCAGGGTGCGGGGCGTGACGCCGACGAGGGCGGCGAGCTCCTGCTCGGTCGTGAAGGGCTTCAGGGACGCGACCACGTCCTGAGCCCAGGGAGGGAGGTTGTTGGCCACGGGTCACCAGCGCGAGCCGCGCATCAGCGCGCGTTGCTCTCGCCGGGAGTCGTTCTCTCTGGACCTCCCGTCAGGTCGGGGGTCGGGTCGGAGTCATGCCCGGCCGGAATGGACTCCGACCGCCGACCGGCGGCCTGTCAGGCGGGTTTGGGTTCGGCCGTGATGAAGTAACCGGGAACCATTTCGGTCGGACGGAAGTCGGGCAGTTCGTCGCGGGTGTGAGGGATTCGCTCGCTCGACCCATGCCGACGAAGCCACTTCACAGCGGTCTCTACCATCTGCTTAGCCGACTGCTTGGCTCCGCGGCCCGCCTTCGGGCGGAGCTCCTCAATCTTCTTGCACGTGGTGATGCGCGTGGCGGCGCGATCCTCGCGAAGGAGATCGACAACGGCGGAGCCGCAGCCCTTTGGCGGCTGAACGACCTGCGCTTCCTGGGGCTGGGATCGCTGCTCGATGTCGCGCAGCCATGTCCGGCGGCGTGGCTGGTCGTCCGCGGCGACCAGATCCAGTCCGGCAGACGCAGCAGGGGAGGCAAGGGACTTCCGCGCAGCACGCTCAAGGTCATCGGCGACCCTCCACGCCGATGCCCGCCAACCGCCGGCCGCGCACACGTCTCCCTCCTTCCACTCGCCCAAGCGCAGCAGGTCCCGGCGCTGACGAAAGCACTCAGCCTTGGCCTCACGCGACGACCAGCCGTCGCTCGGAAGGTGCACCGGGACTCCACTCGGAGCCCAAGTGGAGCCGGGCGGCGCGAGCGACAACACCCGCTCGGCCTGACGGCGGAGGACCGCGCGGGAAGCAGCGTCGGGCGGTCGATCGGGTGGGACGGGCGGGGGCGCAAGGACCCTGGCGACTGCGCGGTCGCCGGCTTCGTCGCCGTCCACCTCGTGCTCAAGGGCGGCGAGCTCGAGCAGTGGCAGGCGGGCGGCGGCCGCGCCGTCGCCCTCAGCCGCCGCCTGACGAACAGCGTCGAGCCGCCGCCAATTCGACTCGGCGATCCACCGCGAGAGCGAGAGCGCGCGCGTCCGGGTCGATGGGTCGTCCATGTCGAACACACATGCGGATGCAGCACGCAGCGCCGGATCCAAGCCGTGTCCGTCCAGCCAGTGACTCAGGGCGTTCCCAACGAGGTAGCCCAGGGCTGCAGCACGGCGCGGATGTGCGGCTGTCGGGCACATCGCGACGGCAGCCACGGCCGGGAACACCTGATCCTCGACCTCTGGCACGAGGAACACCGAGCAGCCCAAGGCCAGCGAGGCACACCGTTCACGAAGGGCGCGCCGCGCAACCTCGGGAGCCGTGAGCCGTGCGTAGACGTCCTCGCCGTCGGTCCGAAGGATCACGACGACCGCCCCACGAGCACGCAGGGGCCACCTCCCCCAATGCCGGCTCTCGCGTGCGGGCATGAATCGTCGAACGAACGAGTTCGACGCTGGCGCGCTCACTTCGCAGCCGCCTGGCGCCGAGCACCGCCGGTCAACCGCACGATCATCTCCGACATCAGTTCATCAACACCCAACACCGCCTCGAGCGTCCGCGCCTCGCGGGGGACGCCGCGCATGAGGCCGGCATAGTGGCGCTCGAGCACCTGCGGCGAGTGCCCGAGCTGCTTCGACGCGCGCCACACCGTCGCCGCGCCGAAGATCGACGAGTTGACCAGGGCCGTCGCGCAGGTCCGGCGGAGCTTCTGCGGCGAGAACGGCGGCGCGCCGTAGCTCCCGATCAGCCGCGCGCAGGTCGCCTTGACCCAGCCCTTTCCGAGCGGCTCCTTGCCCCCGAACACGGAGGGGCGCTCCGTCACGTTGCCCGCGCGGAGCTTCATGGCGGAGAGGAGCTGGCGCAGGGTCGGCGCGGCCGCGAGGTCGACGATCCGCGCGCGGCCCGTCTTGACCTCGACCCCGAGGCGCACCTCGCCGGCGCGCTGCCCGAGCTCGTCCAGGGCCTCGAGGTCGACCTGGTC
This sequence comes from Planctomycetota bacterium, assembly GCA_023954375.1. Lineage (GTDB taxonomy): Bacteria > Planctomycetota > J058 > J058 > J058 > JAMLIC01. The sequence goes on along the minus strand of JAMLIC010000052.1, from coordinate 60,974 downwards.
CCAGCGGAGCGCCTCGGCCTCGCCGGAGCGGCACCCGGACAGAAGGGTGAAGCCCACGAACGGCGCGGCGGCGTCGTAGCGCGGCGTCGACCCGCGGGGGAGCGGCACGTCGTTGCCAGCGGCGCGGCGGAGCATGGCCAGGCGCCGGGCGCGCCCGAGGGCCGACGCGTTCTCCTCCCGGGTGATGTCGAACGTCTCGGCGTCGTGGCGGAGGCACGCGGCGAGGAGCGCCTGGGCCTCGGACGGGCGCAGGTAGTCCGGGAGCGGCCGGGGCGTCCGCAGGAGGCGGAGCCCGTCCTTGATCCCGTCGCTCGAGAGGTGCGGCACGAGGCCCGCGCGGCGGAGCTCGTTGAGGATCGCCTTGACGGCCCGGAGGGCCGAGTTGACGCTCGCCGGCGACCGGAGGTCGCGGGCGTCCGCCTCGCGCTCGCCGCGGCGCCCGCCCTGGCGCGCGCGCCGCTTCGGCCGCGACGCGAGCCACTCACGCCAGCGGACCAGGTGTTCCTGGCGCAGCTCGTCGGCCGACTCGACGCCGCGTTCCTTCGCCCAGGACACGAACGACTCCGAGTCGCGCTCGTAGAGCGCGCGCGTGCTCGGGCGCAGGCGCGCGCCGGGGTGCGCGAAATACCAGTCCACGACCTTCGCCAGCGTCTTGCCGGTGTGCCGGGTCGCGCCCCCCTCGAGCTCGCGCGTGCGATCGGAGAGCGCGCGCGACTTCGTGACGGCCCACGAGCGCCGCGCGGCGGCGGTCGTGTAGCCGAGCCGGGTCAGGTTCTCGTCGCGCTCCTTGCCGTCGTCCGGGTCGACGTAGCGCCCGAACCAGGTGACCTCGCCGCTCGCCCAGGTCCGCTTGCGGAGCTTCACCCCCGCGTGCGGCGAGCGAGCCCGCCTGGTCCTCGTCTCGGTCGGCATGTTCGGCCTCCGTCCGGGAGCCCAGGGGCGCCGTTCGCTCCCCCCTGGGCTCCCCCCTGGTTGCTTCCGTTCGCTTCCTTCTACCTCCGCCCACCGTCAGGCCCGGGCGGCCGGAAGTCGGCTCGGGAGGCGGGATTGGCGGCGCCGGGCGGAAGTGCAAGGAACGCCCGGGCCTGGCTCATAATCTCAGGGTTCCGGGTTCGAGTCCCGGCGGGCCCATGACGGAGAGGCCAGGAGGCCCCGCGGGATCTCCCCGGGGCCTCGGCCTCCCGCTACGACAGCCCGAGCGCGGCGCGCAGCCCGGAGAGGTCCACCGGCTTCGGCAGGTAGCCGTCCACCTCGAGCTCGGCCGCGACGCGGGGGAGGCTCCTCGACGCGGAGACCAGGACGACGCGGGGCATGGGCTGCGCGTGCGCGCGCAGCCAGGCGAAGAGCCCCGGGCCGTCGAGGCCGGGCATCTCGAGGTCCAGGAGCACGACGAACGGCGCGGGCTGCGCCGGGTCGGTGAAGAACCGCTGCGCGTCGAGCCCGTCGCTGGCGAGGCGCACGGGGAGGTGCAGCTCGTCACCGATCCACGCCGCCAGCGACGAGCGGAAGTCCTCGTGGTCGTCGACGACAAGCACGGGCGGGGTCAAGGAGGTCCTCGCTGGGGTGGCCGCCCGCGAGTGTAGTGCGTCGCTCGTCGGGACCACAACCTTCATCCTGGTCCAGTGGACACGACGTGGCGGTGTCGCCCGGGTGACGCCCCCCGCACCATCGGGGAATCCCCGAGGCGAGCTCGTCTTGACCGCGCCGCCGGGCGGCGAGAGACTTCCGCCATGACTGATCGTCAGTCAGTGTCGCGGCGCCCCGGCCGGGCGGCCGCGGGCGGCCGCGGCCGGGGCGCGCGCCGCGACGACCGCCGGCGCGCGCTGCTCGAGGCGGCGCGCGGCCGCTTCCTCGCCCTGGGCTACGAGGGCACGAGCGTCGCGGCGATCGTCCGCGAGGCGGGCGTGGCGCAGGGCACCTTCTACCTCTACTTCCGCAGCAAGGAGCACGTGCTGCTCCACCTGCGGGCGGAGGTCCTCGCCAGCTACCTGGCGGCGCTCCGGTCCGGGGCCGCGGGGTCGGGGCGGGCCGACGAGCGCCTCCTGCGCGGCCTCGAGCGGATCGGCGACGAGGTCCGGCGCCACCACGCCCTCCTGCGCGTCTTCCGCCAGGCGGCGGGCCGGGAGACGGAGCGGGTGCGCCTGGAGGGGCGCGCGGCGCTGGCCGCGCCGCTGGCCGCGCTGATCGCCGCCGGCGAGGCCGACGGCAGCCTCCGCGTCGACGACCCGACGATGGCCGCGCACCTGCTGCTGGCCCTCCTCGACGACCTGATCTACGAGGCGCTCGAGTACGAGCGCCCCGCGGCGGCGGGCGAGACGCTGGCCCACGCCGGGCGGTTCATGCTCCGGGCGCTGGGCGCGTCCGAGGCGCGCGTCGAGGCGCTCCGGCCGCTCCGGCGGGGCCGGCGCGAGGCGAGGGGGGAGGGGTAGGTGCCGGTCATCGAGTCGCGGGTCGACCCGCGGAGCGACGCCTTCCGGGCCCAGCGCGAGGAGATGCTGGCGCTCGTGGCGCAGGTGCGGGCCGTCGAGGACCGCGTCGAGGAGCGCTCGCGCCGCGCGGCGCCGAAGTTCGCCGCGCGCGGGCAGCTCATGCCGCGCGAGCGGCTGCAGCGGCTCCTCGACCCCGGGGCGCCGTTCGTCGAGCTGTCGACGCTCGCGGGCCTCGGCATGCACGACGACGACGGCGCCGACGACGCCATGGGCGGCGGGAGCATCGTCGGGGTCGGCTTCGTCCGCGGGGTCAGGTGCCTCGTCGCCGCCCACAACAGCGCGATCAAGGGCGGGGCGATCACGCCCATGGGCCTGAAGAAGAGCCTGCGCGCGCAGCAGGTCGCGATCGAGAACCGCCTCCCCGCCGTGTCGCTCGTCGAGAGCGCCGGCGCCAACCTCCTCTACCAGGCCGAGCTGTTCGTCGACGGCGGGCGCGTGTTCTGCAACATGGCCCGCATGTCGGCCATGGGGCTGCCGCAGGTGACCGTGGTCCATGGCTCGTCCACGGCCGGCGGCGCCTACATCCCGGGCCTCGCCGACTACGTTGTCATGGTGCGCGACCGGGCGCGCGTGTTCCTCGCCGGCCCGCCGCTGGTCAAGGCGGCGATCGGCGAGGACGCCGACGAGGAGGCGCTGGGCGGCGCCGACATGCACGCCCGGGTCTCGGGGACGGCCGAGTACCTGGCCGAGGACGACGCCCACGCGATCACGATCGCGCGCGACGTCGTGGGCGCGCTCGACTGGGACCGCGACCTCCCCGCGGCGCCCGGCCCGGGCGCGCCGCCGCGCTACGACCCCGACGAGCTGTGCGGGGTCGTGCCGCCCGACCCGCGGCGCCCCTACGACGTGCGCGAGGTGATCGCGCGGCTCGTCGACGGCTCCGAGTGGCTCGAGTTCAAGCCGGGCTACGGCCCGCAGACCGTGTGCGGCCACGCGCGCATCGAGGGGGTCGCCTGCGGGATGATCGGCAACAACGGCCCGATCTTCCCCGACGGCTCGGTCAAGGCGGCGCAGTTCATCCAGCTCTGCTGCCAGGCGGGCCTGCCGCTCGTCTACCTGCAGAACACGACCGGCTACATGGTCGGCACGGCCGCCGAGCAGGCGGGCGCCGTGAAGCACGGGGCGAAGATGATCCAGGCGGTGGCGAACGCCACCGTCCCGCAGGTGACGCTCGTGATCGGCGGCAGCTACGGGGCGGGCAACTACGGCATGTGCGGGCGCTCGTTCGACCCGCGCTTCGTGTTCGCCTGGCCGAACAGCCGCATCGCCGTCATGGGCGGCGAGCAGGTGGCGACCGTCATGAAGATCATCACCCGGCAGAAGCTCGCGCGCGCGGGCGGCGAGGTCGACGAGGCCGCCCTCGACGCCATGAGCGCGGGCCTGCGCCAGCAGCTCGACCAGGAGTCGACGGCCACGTTCGCGACGGCGCGGCTGTGGGACGACGGCGTGATCGACCCGCGCGACAGCCGGCGCGTGCTGGGCTTCGCCCTGCGCACCTGCTGGGAGGCCGAGCGGCGGCGCCTGCGGCCGAACACGTTCGGCGTGGCGAGGGGGTGAGCGTGGCCTTCACCAAGCTCCTCGTGGCGAACCGCGGCGAGATCGCCGCGCGGGTGCTCCGCTCGGCGCGGGCGCTGGGCTACCCGACCGTGGCCGTCTACAGCGACGCCGACGCGGCATCGCCCCACGTCCGGCTCGCCGACGAGGCGGTGCGCATCGGCCCCGCGCCGGCGGGGGAGTCCTACCTGAAGGGCGAGGCGCTGCTCGAGGCCGCGGCCCGCACGGGCGCCGACGCCGTCCACCCGGGCTACGGCTTCCTCTCCGAGAACGCCGCGTTCGCCGCGGCCTGCGCCTGGGCGGGGCTCGTGTTCGTGGGGCCACCGGTCGAGGCGATCGAGGTCATGGGCGACAAGGCCCGCGCGAAGGCCCGCATGCGCGACGCGGGCGTCCCGGTCGTCCCCGGGCACGAGGGCGACGCGCAGGACGAGGCCGCCCTGCGCGAGGCGGCCGAGCGCGTGGGCTACCCGCTGCTGATCAAGGCGGCCGCCGGCGGGGGCGGGCGCGGCATGCGCCGCGTCGAGCGGCCGGCCGACCTGCCCCGCGCCCTGGCCTCGGCCCGCGACGAGGCCGCCGCGGCCTTCGGCGACGGGCGGGTCCTGCTCGAGCGGCTCGTCGTGGGGGCGCGCCACGTCGAGGTGCAGGTGCTCGCCGACGCGCACGGCGCGGCCGTGCACCTGTTCGAGCGCGACTGCTCGACGCAGCGGCGCTACCAGAAGGTGCTCGAGGAGTGCCCGTCGCCGGCCGTCGACCCCGACCTGCGGGCGCGCATGGGCGCCGCGGCCGTGGCCGCGGCCCGCGCCGTGGGCTACCAGGGGGCCGGCACGGTCGAGTTCCTCCTCGACCGCGACGGCGCCTTCTACTTCCTGGAGATGAACACGCGCCTCCAGGTCGAGCACCCGGTCACGGAGATGGTCACGGGGCTCGACCTCGTGGCGCTCCAGCTCGACGTCGCGGCCGGGCGGCCGCTGCCCTTCCGGCAGGAGGACCTGCGGCTGACGGGCCACGCGATCGAGGCGCGCCTCTACGCCGAGGACCCGTGGGCCGGGCACGTGCCGCAGACCGGGCGCGTGCTCGCCTTCGAGCCCGCCGCGGGCGACGGGCTCCGCTGCGACCACGCCCTGGCCTCGGGCCTGGAGGTGACGCCCTTCTACGACCCCATGGTCGCCAAGGTCGTCGCGCACGGGCGCGACCGCGAGGAGGCGCGCCGGCGCCTGCGGCGGGCCCTGCTCGACACGGTCCTCCTCGGGCCGCGCACCAACCGGCGCTTCCTGCTCGACGTGCTGGGGCACCCGACCTTCGTCGAGGGCGGCGTGACGACCGGCTTCCTCGAGGAGCTCGAGCCGCTCGCGCGGCCGGCGCCCGGGCCGCGCGCGCTGGCCGCCGCCGCGGCCCTGTGGGCCCTGCCGCCGGCGCCCGGGCGCGAGCGCGGCGACGGCTGGCGCTCGGCGGGGTCGCGCGAGCGCCCGCTCTCGCTCCTCGTCGACGACCGGCCGCTCGCGGGCGACGTGGCCGTGACCGGCGAGGGGGCCTGCCGCGTGCGCCTCGACGGCGCCGCCCCCGCGGTGGTGCGCGTGCTCGCTCGGGAGGGCGCCCGGGCGCGCGTCGACGTCGACGGCGTGCAGGAGACCGTGCACGTCGCGCGCGACGGCGAGCGCCTGCTGGTCGAGGTCGGCGGGGCGCGCCTGACCCTGGCGCCGGCCCCGGTCGGGGCGGTCGGGGGCCCGGGCGCGGCCGGCGACGGCACGGTGCGCGCGCCGATGAGCGGGCGGGTCGTGGCCGTCGAGGTGACGCCCGGGGCGCGCGTCGCGCGCGGGCAGGTGGCCGCGCGGGTCGAGTCGATGAAGATCGAGTCGCCGGTGGTGTGCGACGTCGCGGGCGAGGTCGCGGAGGTCCGCGTCAGCGCCGGCGCGCAGGTCGAGGCCGGCCAGGCGCTCGTGGTGATCACCCCGGAGGGGCAGGGATGAACGACAAGGCCGTGCTCACGTGCGCCCTCACGGGGGTGCTCACCGACCCGCAGCAGCACCCGGTCCCGGTGACGCCCGACGAGATGGCCCGCTCGGCGCGCGAGGCGTTCGACGCCGGCGCCTCGATCATGCACGTGCACTTCCGCCGCCAGGAGCCCGGCCTGGGCCACCTCCCCAGCTGGGACCCGGAGGTCGCGGCGGCGGTCACGGACGCGATCCGCGCCGCGTGCCCCGGGGTGATCATCAACATGACCACCGGCGTGATCGGCGCGGACGTGTCGGGCCCGCTGGCCTGCCTGGCGCGGATCCGGCCGGAGGTCGCGGCCGCGAACGCGGGCAGCCTCAACTACCTGAAGGTCCGGTCCAAGGGCGCGTGGGCCTGGCCGCCCATGGTCTTCGACAACCCGGTGGAGAAGGTCGAGGCCATGCTCGTGGCGATGAAGGCCGTGGGCGCGCGGCCCGAGTTCGAGTGCTTCGACGTGGGGATCGTCCGGTCGGTGGGGCTGTACGTCGACGTCGGCCTGACCGAGGACCCGGACTACAACTTCGTCATGGGCGTGGCCTCGGGCATGCCCGCCGACCCGGAGCTGCTGCCGCTGCTCGTCCGCTACGCCCGGCCCGGCTCGACCTGGCAGGTGACGGCGATCGGCCGCCAGGACGTGTGGCCGCTCCACCGGCGCGCCGCCGAGCTGGGCGGCCACCTGCGCACCGGCGTCGAGGACACCTTCTACCTGCCGGGCGGCGAGAAGGCCGCGGGCAACGGCGCGCTGGTCGAGGCGCTGGCCCGGGTCGCCCGCGAGGCGGGGCGCGAGGTGGCGAGCCCCGACGAGGCGCGCGCGCTCATGCGCCGCTGACCGCGCCCCGGGCCGCGGACCCCGTCCGCGCGGAATTCCCCTGGCTCGCGTAAGCGCCGTCCGTTCGGGCGTGCGCGCGGCGGCACCGGGTCTGCATCGACGAGGCGCGGCGGAGGGAGGGAAGGACACCCCCCATGGCGCGCCTCGACGGTCCGCGACGGGCGCTCGTCGTGTCGCCGAGCTTCGTGCTTCGCAACTCCTACGCCACGGCCCTCGAGGACGACGGCCACGCGGTCAGCGAGGCGGCCACGGACGACGAGGTGCTGTGGCGCATCGTCGCCGCGGGCACGGGCGACGCGCCGCCGATCGACGTGATCATCGCCGACCTCGGCACCCCTGGCGTGCAGGCGCTGCTCTCGGAGGTGCGGTCGTCGTCGGCGCGGCCGCCCGCGCTCGTGCTCGTGGTGCGGCCCGGTCGGCTGCCGCCGGCGCTGCTCGACGCGCGCCTGGGGGAGGTCGACCTCGTGGCCGACGCGCGCGACCTCGGCGACCTGCGCGCCGCCGTCGCGCGCGCCCTGGGCCGCCCGCGACGGCCCGCGCCGGCGCTCGTCGTCGCCGCCCTCGAGGGCGAGGCGCGGCGGGCCGCCCTGGTCGCCGAGCTCGAGGCGCGGGGCGCCTCGGTGATCGACCTCGCGGACGGCCTCGAGCTGCTCGAGGGCCTGAGGCGCGGCGACGCGACGCCGGACGTCCTCCTGCTCGACGCGCGCCTCCCCCGCCTGGACGGGCTCGACGCCCTGGCGGAGCTCGCCCGGCAGGGTCCGGCCGTGGTCGTGGTCCAGGAGGGCGACGAGGAGGCGCGCGCGCGCGCGGCGGCCCTCGGCGCGGTGGTCGTCGACCGCCGCGCGGCGCCGGCGCTCCTCGCCGTGCGGGCCCTGTCCCTGCGCCGGCCGCCCACCGGTCGCGCGCGCCGGCGCGGACGACCCGTGCGGGACGACGCCCCGACGGCGTGACCCGCGGTCACCACGGTCACACGTCGCCCACCGACGCGCCGGCGAGGAGCCGGTCGTAGAGGTCCAGGTAGCGCGGCGCCACGGCGTCCAGGGTGAAGCGGGCCTCGATCGTGCGCCGCGCCGCGGCGCCGAGGCGCGCCATGAGGGCGGGGTCGCCGACGAGGCGCGAGAGGCCGGCCGCGAGCGCGGCGACGTCGTCGGGCGCGACGAGCAGGCCGTCCGCGCCGTCGGTGATCGCCTCGCGGCACCCGCCGATCGAGGTGGCGAGCGCCGGCAGGCCCGCCGCCATGCCCTCGAGGAGGGCGTTGGGGAAGCCCTCGAGGCGCGAGGGGAGGACGAGCAGGTCGGCCGCCGCGAGCCAGCGCGGCACGTCCTCGCGGAAGCCCTCGAGGCGCACGAGCCCCGCCAGGTCCGGCCGGGCGGCGCGCGCCTCGAGCGCCGGGCGCAGGGGGCCGTCGCCCAGGAGGACGAGGAGCGGCCGCCGCGCCGGCGGCAGGTGCGCCGCGGCGCGGGCGAGCGCCTCGAGCAGCAGGTCCACGTTCTTGCGCGCGGTCAGGCGCCCCGAGTGCACGACGACCGGCCGCGCGTCGAGCCCGAGCGCGGCGCGCAGGCCGGCGCGCTCGTCGGGCGCGGCGGGGCGGAACAGGTCGGTGTCGACGAAGTTCGGCACGCGGGCGATCCGGGCCCGCGGGTAGCCCTCGCCCTCGAGGGCCGCGCCGATCTCCGCCGTGGTCGCCACCCAGGCGTCGACGCGCCCGAGCCACCAGGCGAGGCCGCGCCCGAGCGGTCCGTGCCGCCGGCGCAGGTCGCCGGCCTCGACGCCCTGCCCCAGCGCGGCGACCTTGGCGACCACCCGCTTGCCGAGCGTCCGCGCGACCGGCAGGGCGAGGATCAGGGGGACGCTGGCGCCGTGGACGTGGACGACGTCGTAGGCGCCGCGCTCGCGCACGAGCGCCGCCGCCAGGCCCGCCGAGAAGCGCAGCGACGTGAGCAGGTTCTCGAGCGTCGGCGCCTCGTAGTTGTGCACCCCCTCGCGCCCGGCGGCCACCTCGATGCGCCGCACGCCCGGCGGCCACGCGCGCGGCGGCAGGCCGGTCATCCGGCGGGTGACGACGGTCGCGCGCGCGCCGAGCGCGGCGAGGCGCTCCGTGAGCAGCACCGCCTGCCGCCCGAGGCCGCCGCGGTCGGTGTAGTAGAGCGGCGCGACGACGAGGATGCGGGGTGAGGCCACGTTGACGTCGTCCCGGGGCGAGGGGCCTGGGAGCTCGCGGTCAGGTTCGCCGGGGCGGGGGTCGAACCCGCATCTCAGGCTTCAAAGGCCCGCGTCCTGCCGTTGGACGACCCGGCGGCGTCGCCCCGTCCACCGGACCGGGCCGGGCTACTCGCCTTGTCGGCCGTCCGGCCGCTGCGCGCCGTCCGCGGCGGGCAGGCCCTGCACCAGCGTCTTCTCGTCGTCCGAGAAGCGCACCTTCAGCCGGCGGCTGTCGAGCACCTGGACCACCTCGCCCGTGCCGAAGGCCTTGTGCTGGAGGCGCTGCCCCACGTTGTAGGTGCCGCGCGGGGTGTAGGCCACGACCTGCGGCTCCGCCTTCGGCGGCGGCGGGGGCTCCTCCTGCGGCGGCGGGGGCTCGTCGCGCCCGTAGGCCCGGGCGACCTCGCGGCGGACCGCCGGCGGGAGGTCGCCGGGCCGCTCGAAGGCCAGCTTGTGGTCGCGCGGCAGGTGCGTGTCGCCAGCGAGCGCGTCCGAGGCCTCGAGCAGGGCGCTCTCGTGCAGCTTGGCCTCGACCAGCGCCGAGAGGAGGACCGTCAGCCCGGGCTCGGCCGCCGGGCCGAGCGTGTCGACCAGGCGCGGGAGGGCGGCGCGGAACGCGTCCAGGCAGGGGCGCACCTCGTCGCGTGGGATGTAGCCGCCGCCGCTCCGCCCGGGGAGGCAGCGCGCCGGGACCCGGTCGGGGAGCGCGGCCGAGACGCCCGCGAGGACCTGCCCCTCGGGGTCGCGCAGGAGGACCCCAGGGGACTGCACGTGGCGCCCGAGCTCGGGGGCGACCGCGTCGAGCGAGGCCAGGCCGAACCCGCGCACGACGAACGCCGGCCGCAGGTGGGCCACGACCCGGGCGAACGCGGCGAAGAGCGAGCGCTGCGCCTGCTCGCCGTCGTCGCTCTCCACGGCGCGCTGCCAGGTGACGCGCGTCTCGTCGAACAGCTTGTGCAGCGCGGTCCAGGACGGCCCCGAGGCGTCGCAGGCGTCGAGGATCTCGCGGACGATCGGCTCGTTGCCCTGGACCGCCGGGAGGAAGCGCTCGCGGAACTCGCGCTCCTCGATCAGGTGGTAGCTGAACTCGTGGTCGTTGCTCACGCGCGGACTCTAGCACCCCCCTGCCCATGCGACCAGGCCAGCGCCGCGCGCGCCACGACGCGCCGTCACTGCGGCAAGAGCCCCTGCAGGAGCCCTCGCTGGTGCGCGAAGGCCGCGCCCCCCGCCGCCGCCGCGAGCAGCAGCAGCACGACGATGATGAGCCTCCGGCGCGCGCGATCGGGGCCGAGCGTCCCCTGCGACTCCGTCATGCGCACGAGCGAGTTGACGGCCTGCACCTCCGGCAGGTGGTCGACCCCGAAGCGCTCCTTGAGGCGCTCCTCCTCCGCCTCCTGGGTGATCGAGCGCGGCAGGAGCACGGCGCCGAGCGGCGCCTCGCGCTCCTCCGCCTCGTCCGGGTTCGCCTTGCCGCGCCGGATCTCGAACGCCTTGGGGCGCGGCGGCTCGGGCGGCGGCTCGGCCGGGCGGCCGCGGCCCGTCGGCGGTCGACCGGCCGGCGGCCCCGGCGGCCTCGACGGGACCCGGCTCGGCACGCCCGGGGCCGCGCGGCCCGGCGGCGCCGGCGGGGCGCCCCGGGCGGACGGGGCCGCTCGGAGGCCGGCCGGACGCGCCACCGGGCGGGGGACCGGGGCGGCGGGCCGGGGGCTCGCTCCTGCCGGAGCCCGGCGCCGGGCGACCGGGTGGCGGCGGACCGCGGCGATCGGACGGTGGGCTCACTCGACCTCCGAGGTCACAGCGTGTGGCCCTCGCCGACCCCAACCCGGCGTGGCCCGCCGTAGCGAGGATAGATCGGCCCAGGAGCGCGAGCAACGTCGACGACCGGCCGGGGGGGGTGCCCCCGGCCCCGCGGGGCCCCGCCGCTCAACCGGTAAGGAACCGCCCGCGGTCCGAGGAGGAGTCGGGGGCCCCTCCGCGCCCGATCGGCCGGTGCAGGCGCATGCGCTCGCCCGCCTCCACCCCCTCGCGCCGGACCGCCGACGGCGCCACGCCGTCGAGCCGGCTCGTGGTCGTGCGGGGGTGCCGCTGCCGCGCGAACCGCTTCAGCCCCGCGTCGCCCAGCCACACGAGCCCGCGCTCCGCGCTCTGCGCCGTCGTGAGCTGGAGCTGGCGCCTGAAGCCGGTCAGGAGCCCGTCGATGAACTCGCGCTTCGCCGCCCGGTCCTTGAGCCCGCGCGCGCGCTTGAACGCCTGCCACAGCGCCTCGCACTGGCGCAGGAGGCAGTCGTGCACGTACTCGGCCATGTCCACGTTCTCGGGCGTGCCCATGACCTCGAGCACGTGGCCGCGCGCGCCGCGGGCCACGTCGTAGCCCTCGACCCAGATGCAGCGCACGAAGAAGAACTCCTGGAGGATCCCGGCGATCACGTAGCGGTGGTGCGCCACGCGCCCGGTGAGCGCGCCGACGTGGCGGTGCGCGTAGGCGGGCGGGCCCCGCTGGGGCTCGAGGTTGTACTTGAGCATGAGCTCGCCGGCGCGCGCGAACGCCGCGCGCGCCTCGTGCTCGTCGGGGTTGTTGTCGGCGAGCGCGAGGAGCTTCTGGATGCGCCCGAGGCGCGCGTCGTCGCGGTCGGCCGCGCGCCCCGCGCCGCCGGGCCGGAAGAGCGAGGCGCCGCCGTCGCCGGTCGCCGCGGGGTCGCAGGCCAGCCGCCGGCAGGCCTCCTGGAAGGCGCCGCCGTGGGGAGGCTCGCGGTCGCGGTGCATGTGCTCCGACACGAGCTGGTGCGCCATCTCGTGCTTGAGCGTCTCGACGACCGAACCCCACGTGTAGCAGAGGACCTGGCGGCGCGAGATCGTGATCAGCCGCCGCCCCGGGTGCCACGCGCCCCAGCGCCGCTCCGCCTCGTGCAGCTGGATCGACGGCGCCCGGAGCACGGAGCGCAGGTGCCGGTAGTTGAGGTCGACCCACGTGGCCGCGAGGCGGTGCAGGAGCTTGTTCTGCAGCTCGGTCGTGAGCTGGATCGACGCCATCGCGCGCCCGTCGGCGTCGAGGTGCTCGTCCCAGCGCGCGTCGCTCGGCGGGAGCTCGGGGCAGGGGTCGCTCGGGTGCGGATCGCTCATGGCCCCCGAGTCTACCGCCGGGGTCCGACACCCGGGTTCGCCCTTTGATCGGGACGGGCGCGGGACGGCGGCGAGGGCTACCATCGCGTCCGTGGAGCCGATCGACTTCGCGGCGGCGGCCGAGGCCCTCCTGCGCAACGCCCTGCACGAGGCCCGCGAGGGCCGCTGCGCGCGGATCGAGGTCGAGGTCTCGGCCGACACGCTGCGCGTGACCGACGACGGCCCGGGCCTGCCGGTCCACCCGCACCCGCGGTCGGGTCGGCCCCTGACCGAGGTCATCCTCACCGGCCCGCGCCGGGGCCCGACCAACACGCTCGCGCGCCTCAACGCGCACTGCACGTGGCTCGAGGTCGAGGTCCACGTGGACGGCGAGCGCTGGACCCAGCGCTACGAGCTCGCCCTCCCCATGGGCCCGCTCGAGCGGCGCGGGCCCACCTCGCGCCGGGGGACGACGATCGCGTGCGCCCCGGTGCTCGGCGCGCCACCCGCCCTCGACGACCTGCGCGCCCTCCTCCGCGCCCTGAGCGCCGAGCCGGGCCCCCCGCCCCGGGTGGAGGTCCGCCTGCGGGACCTCCGCGAGCCCGCCGGCGGCGAGACGATCGTCATGGCGTGACCGGCGGCGCGCCCGTCGGTGCGCCTGTCCTGAACTGGGCGTTCGTGCTGTGCGGCCCAGGACTTGAGACGCATCGACATTGATCTCGCACGGCTTATGTCTCGGCCAGACGTTTGCAATTCATGGAGCCGCGAGGGCCGCTCCATGGATCGTCTCACCCGCTGTCTCCCGACCGTCGCCCTGGTCGCCCTGTGCGCCGGACCCGTCGCCGCCCAGCCCACCCCACCCGTCGGGCCGCCGGCCCCGGGGGCCGACGAGGACCTCGAGCGGCCGAGCGCCTCGGGGTGGGACTCGATCGATCGGCCGATGATGCGGGCGCTGGCCTACGACCGGCGCGACATCATCGAGGACATGCTGCGCCGCCCGAGCGGCCTCTCCGCCGCCTCCGCCGCGGAGCTGGCGACCGACGTCGCGATCCCGCGCGAGCACGCCGAGCGGATCGTCGAGGCCGCCCGCACCGGGGCGAACCTGCAGGCGATCGAGGCCCTGCTGCGCGTGGGCCTCCCGGCCGGCGTCACGGTCCCCGCCGGGGTGCACCTGGCGAACGCGAACGCGGCCGCGCTGCAGCGGCTCGGCCTGTCCGAGGTCCAGGCGCGCGAGTTCCTCCGCTTCCGCCGCTCCGCCCTGCGGGTCCACCACCACTTCCGCGAGGTGAAGGCGATCCACGAGGCGCGCGCGGCGCGGGCCGCCGAGCCGGCGCTCCGCTCGACCGCCGAGCGGGTGATGTCGGTCGCCCGCTCGCTCGGGCTGGCCGCGCCGGCGGCCGAGGCGGAGCTGCGCACCCTGGAGCGGCTCTCGGCGGCCGAGCGCGCCGCCCGCCGGGCGCGCCTGCTCGAGGGCGGCGCGGAGGGCGCGCGCGACCCGCTGGCGTCCTTCCGCCGCGCCGACGGCACGCTCGAGTGGAACCGCGTCCTGCGCGGGCAGGGCCTGCAGGTGGTCAACGGGGTGACCCACTTCGCCTTCGCCATGTTCCTCAAGGAGCTGGCGATCGTCCTCCACACGGGCGACCGCGGCCGCATGGAGGAGTTCGTCGACGGCCTCCTCTCGACCGACTTCTTCGTCAACTACGGCCTGTTCGCCGCGGGCGCGACGGCGGCCGACGTGGCCTACGGGCGGTTCGTGCGGCGGGTGACGCGCAAGCACTTCCTCTCGGGCGTCCTGCGCAGCAACCTCGTCCTGGCCGCGGGCCTGGCCGTGCCCATGGTGGCGCGCGGGCACTTCACGCTCGACACCTACCTGATCGACGTCGCCGCGCTCGGCCTCTCGGCCACGGCGGTCAAGGCGGCGGTCGAGGGCGGCAAGGGGGTCTACCGCCTCGTGCGCGGCGGGCGCTCGCTGTTCAGCTTCGGCCGCCTGGCCGGCCCCGTGGGCTGGGTCTACACGGCGGGCGAGGCGGCGGTGGTCCTGCTCCTGGCCGACCACCTCGCCGACCGCTTCGACCGCTACCTCGACGAGCGCGCCCTGCGCAAGCGCGTGCAGGAGGCGCAGGGGCACCTCGAGCGCCTCTCGCGCCTGCTCGCCGCCGGCCGCCACGTCTCGGAGGGCGACCTGTCGCGGGCGCTCGAGGAGCTGCACGACGCCTACGACGCCCAGCGCCGGCACTCGCTGCGCCCCGTCGAGGGGCGCCTGGGGCGGTTCCGGGGCGAGCTCGACGCGGCCGGCCGGCGCGCGCACATGAACGACACGGCGATCGAGGGGCTGCGCTCGTCCCTCGACCGGGCGCCGGCGCTGCGCGACAACCTCGCCGCGCGCCACGGCTCGATCGAGGCCTACCTCGAGCACCTCGACCGCGAGCGCAACGGGCCGCTCGAGGCGCGCGTGCGCGACGAGAGCGCCCGCTTCGACGAGGACTGGGGGCGCATGCTCGACGAGGCCTACGTCGGCCCCACGACGCCCGACGACCCGACGCCCGCCCCGGGCAGCCGCCTCGCGCTCTACGACGAGGAGACGACCGCGCTCCTCAACGCGCTCGACGTGACGACCGACCCCGAGGCCCGGCGTCTGATCGTCCTGGCGATCGAGCGCGTGCGCGTGGGCCGCGCGATCGACAACGCCGTCTACCGCACGGGCACCGGCGCCGCGCCCGCCGCGCCGACCCCGCCGGCGCCGACGGCCGACGTCACGCCGACGGACGGGTTCGACAACGTCATGCGGCGCGAGATGGGCCTGCCCCCGGCGGGGGCGCGGTAGCGTGATCGGCTGAGGCCGCGAGAGCCGGCCGCAGCGCGAGGAGCCGGGCGCGCGGCCCTGGTAAGGTCGTCGCGCCACATGACCGAGCCCGCACCGCCCCACCAGCCCGTCCTCGCCGCCGAGGTCCTGGACCTCCTCGGGCCGCCCCTGCGCGCGGCGCCGGGCGCCTGGCTGTTCGACGGGACGCTCGGCGCCGGCGGCCACGCGGCGCTCCTGCTCGAGGCGTGCCCCGAGGCGCGGCTCTTCGGCTGCGACCGCGACCCCGACGCGCTGGAGCTCGCCCGCGCGCGGCTGGCCCCGTTCGGCGACCGGGCCACGCTCGTGCGGGCGACCTACGCCGACGGCGTGGCGCTCGCGCGCGAGCGCGGCCTGCCTCCGCTGGGGGCGGCGCTCCTCGACCTGGGCGTCTCGTCCATGCAGCTCGACCGCCCGGAGCGCGGGTTCTCGTTCTCGCGCCCCGGGCCGCTCGACATGCGCATGGACCCGGGCGCGCCGCTCACGGCGCGGGCGCTGGTCAACGAGCTGCCCGAGGGGGAGCTCGCCGACGTGATCTACCAGCTCGGCGAGGAGCGCCTCTCGCGCCGGATCGCGCGGGCGATCGTGGCCGCGCGCCGCCAGGCGCCGCTCGAGACGACCGAGGCGCTGGCGGAGGTCGTGCGCCGCGCCGTGCCGCGCCCGCGCGGGCGCGAGCGGATCCACCCGGCGACGCGCACGTTCCAGGCCCTGCGGCTGGCGGTCAACGACGAGCTGGGCCAGCTCGAGCGCGCCCTGCCGGCGCTCTGGGACCTGCTCGCGCCCGGCGGGCGGCTGGCCGTGATCTCGTTCCACTCGCTCGAGGACCGGCCGGTGAAGACCTTCGCCCGGGCCCGCAAGCAGGACGGCACGGGGCGCCCGCTGACGAAGAAGCCGCTCCGGCCCACGGACGCGGAGTGCGACCGGAACCCGCGGGCGAGGAGCGCCAAGATGCGCGTGGTCGAGAGGCTGTAGTCGTCGTCACCTTGGAGCGCCCGGTCGCCGGGCGTATGCTCCAGCCATGCCGTGGGAGTGCCCCAGCTGCCAGACGGTCCAGGCCGACGACGAGGTGTGCCCGGGGTGCGCCACGTCCAAGTCCACCTGGACGATGGTGGTGAACCAGACGCGCGCGTTCGTCATCGGCAAGAAGAAGCTGCTGCTCCTGCGCGGCGTCGCCGACGCGACGTGGGCCCCCGACGACCCGAGGCAGGAGGCCGAGCTCGTGCCGGCCGAGCGCGCGCCGGTCATGAGCAAGGCGGCCGCGGCCGGGGTCGCCGCGCGCGGGCACTGGCCGCCGCCGCGCCGGCTGCTGCGCGTCCGCCTGTTCCCGAACAAGCACAAGGACCTCACGGTCGAGCTCACGGTGAACTTCGCCACGCTCGAGGCGGCGGAGCTGGCGCTCCCCTTCGAGGGCGCGCCCGCGCTCCGCGACGACGGCTCGGTCGACGTCCTCGTGCTGCTCGTGCGCGGCGAGGGCGAGGCGCCGACCTTCCCGGGCGTGCACGTCGTGGACGTGTCCGAGCCGTCGGCCCGCGGCTTCGCGCCAGGCATCGAGGTCGCCGCGCTCGGCAAGCCCGCCCGGGCGCTCCCCACCGACGACGACCCGGTCGAGGACGACCTGGAGTTCGACCTCGTGCTCATGCCGGTCGCCGGCGACGAGGAGGACGCCGGCGCCGACGGCGGCGGCGGGGTCGCGACGATCGGCGACCTCGACCTCGTCCTCGAGCCCGTCGTGCACGAGGACGCCGCGTGAGCGGCGCCGCGCCGTCCGCCGGAAGCAGGAGGCCCGCATGAGCGGCCAGGAGCCGGCGCCGACGCCGGTCGACATCACGTGGAGCACCACGGTCCCGGTCAGGGCGACGCCGCGGTCCGGGTCCGCGGCGGGCGTCAAGACGGTCTGGGAGCTGACCCCCGACCCCGGCAACCTGGACGCGAAGTACGTCGACCCGAACCGGCGCGCGCGCGTCGGCGCGGCGACCGTCACCGGCAACGCCGAGGGCTGGCCGAACTTCGTCCAGCTCGGCCCGGCCTCCGGCGAGCGCTACCGGCTGAGCGCACGGACCGCGGGCGGCGCGAGCGAGGTCGTCAAGGACGTGACCGTCGTCACCCGCCAGACGATCCCGCTCACCGTCTACCACGTGGACAAGGCCGCGCTCGCCGCCTGGGACGCCGCCTTCCCGCTCGTCCAGGCGACCTTCGACCGGGCCGGGATCACCCTCGACGTCAAGGCCAGGGTCAAGACCGACGTGGGCGACCGCCCGCTCTACAAGGGCGTCGACCCGGGCGCGATGGACGTCAGGGCGACCGGACAGCCGACGTCGGACGACTTCCGCGCGGGCCTCGGCGCGTTCTTCAAGGAGGGCCACCTCCCGCCCGTCAAGCCCGCCTTCGGGCACCTGCGCGTGTTCGTCCTGGGCAAGCTGGAGCAGCACTGGGACCTCAAGATCGTCGGCCCTGTCGCGCGCGAGGTGCTCCGCTCGGACCAGCTCCTGGTCGGCGCGATCCCGGCCGCCTGGAACGCGAAGCTCGCGCCGCAGCCGGTGCTCCAGGCGACGCTCGACTTCGGCGTCATGTCGCACGGCG
This sequence comes from Planctomycetota bacterium, assembly GCA_023954375.1. Classification (GTDB taxonomy): domain Bacteria; phylum Planctomycetota; class J058; order J058; family J058; genus JAMLIC01. The sequence goes on along the minus strand of JAMLIC010000052.1, from coordinate 43,390 downwards.
AGGTCGACGTGAAGCCGAAGGCGCGACGGAAGAACGACACCGACATCGTCTTCAACCTCGGCCGAGCGTTCGTCGCGGAGTACTTCGGAGGCTCGAAGTCGCCGACGCTCACGCTGAAGTTCGAGGCCGTCGAGGCCGGCTTCCTCGGCTGGTCCGACGGCAAGAACCTGGTCGCCGTGGCCACGAAGACGGCCGCGGGCGGCGCGCTGGACGCCAAGACCGTGGCCCGGATCGTGATCCACGAGGTCGGTCACGCGCTCGGGCTCGTGCGGCCGGGCCGCGCGGTCCACCCCGGCGGCGCGGAGCGCAACGGGCGCTACTACGAGGGGATGGGCGGCGTGGGATCCCACTGCAGCACCAACGCGAAGGCCCAGCGCGGGCAGATGGTCTTCGACCGCGACCGGCTGTGCGTCATGTACCACGCCGGGGGCCCTGACAAGCGCGCGGACACCGCCTTCTGCCCGTCGTGCACCATCGACCTGAAGCTGGTCGACCTCGGCGCCTTCGGGCCGCGCAAGGACTGGTCGTGAGGGTCGTCATCACGCCCGCGGGACGGCGCACGACGCCCGCGCACCCGACCGTGACCTCGCCGGGGCTGGCCGTGGTCGCCTCGCCCGCCGGGGACGGCGAGGTCCTGGCGCTCGTCGGCTTCTGCGCGCCGCGCGACGCCGCGCTCGCCTACGCGCGGCTGCACGAGGCGGTCGCGCTCCTCGTCGACGTCCCGGACGCGGGGCTGTGCGCGGCCGAGCTGCTGATCGACCGCGAGGTCCACCGCGAGCCCGCCGGCCCCAACTGGCTCGGGGCGCCGCCGCCCCCGGACGGGTTCGCGGGCTCGTTCGGCGGGTCGGCGACGGCGCGGATCGAGGTCCACGGCCTGACGCGGCCGACGACGGTCTACGTGCGCGCCGCGCTCAGGGACCTGGTCTCGCCCGCGTGCGCGGTCGAGCTGCGCCCGCCGCCGGCTCCCGACGCGCCGGCCGGCGGCGCGCCGTCCGGCGAGGAGGGCTGACCGTGCTCCGCGCGCCCGTGCTCTTCGCGACGACCCGCTTCACGCCCGCCGCGGCGCCCGGGCTGACGCTGACGACGCCCGACCCGGAGGCGGGCTGGGTCTTCGGGGCGCTGGCCGTCGACGCCGACGCCTCGCAGGCCGCCGCCTGGGCGAGCGCCCTCACGCTCCACGCCTACGCCGACGAGGAGCCCGCCGTCCGCTCGTGCCCGGTCGTCCGGCCGCCCCTGCTCGTCGACCCGCCGGCGAGCGGCGCCCTGACGCTCGCCTTCGCCGTGGACGTCGAGGCGCTGCTCGGGCTCGAGGGCGGCTGGTTCGTCACGGCGACCGCGCGGCAGCTCACCGCCGCGCCCCTGCACCTGCGCCTCCGCGGCCCCCGGCCGGAGGCGCTCGGGGAGCCGTCGTCGGCGGTCGAGGCGGCGATCCTGGCGCGGGCGTGCCTGCGCGCGGGCCAGGCCGAGCGCGCCGACGCGCTGTTCACGACGGCGCTGGCCGACGAGGCCCTGAAGGCCGATCCGGGCGCGGGCGTCGTCTACGACGCCGCCTGCGCGGCGGCCCGCGTCGCCGCGCAGGCCTCGGAGCAGGCGCGCCACGCCGCCGGGGCGCGGGCGCTCTCGCTCCTGCGCGACGACGTGCAGCGCCGCCAGCGCGCCCTCGCCGCGCGCGCCCAGCAGCACGTCCTCGCCGCCCTCGACGGCGCGCCCGGCGACGTCGACGGCCTGCTGCGGCAGGAGATCGAGCACCTGCGCTGGGCGCGCGACGAGGACCCGGACCTGGTGCACCTGCGCGCGTCCAGCGCGTTCGCCGCGATCTTCCGGCCCGCGCGCGCGCGCGGCGCGACCGCCGCCTTCCCCCCTCGCTGAGCCGCGCTACCCGCGGTCCGAGGCGGAGGACGACGAGTTGTCCATGAACGACCAGTCGGCCAGCCCGCCGCCGCCGCCCTGCTGCGGCCCGTGCGGGCGCGTGACCTCGTCGTTCCAGCGCATCGTCGGCGGCGAGTCGACCGACGGCGGCGCCGAGGGGTCGGTGCGGCGGACCACGAGGAGCGTGATGTCGTCGCGCGGCGCGGCGCGGCCCTTGAAGCGCAGGAGGTCGCCCAGGATCCCCTGCAGGGCGTGCTTGGGCGGCAGGTGGCCGCTCCGCCGCACGGAGTCGACGAGGCGCTCGAGCGAGAACTGCTCGTTCTGCTCGTTGACCGCCTCGGTCGCGCCGTCCGTGTAGAGGACGATCGCGTCGTTGACCCCCAGCCCGAGCGACTGCGCCTTGACCGCGTCGTCCATGCGCGTGGTGATCCCGAGGACCATGCCGCCGGTCTTGATCGTCTCCACCTCGCGGGTCGCGGCCCGCCAGATGAGGATGTTCTCGTGACCCGCGCCGGTGTACTCGATCGCGCCCGTGGCCACGTCGTAGCGCATGAGCACGAACGAGAGGAACATCTCCTGGTCGAGGTCCTCGCACAGGAGGCGGTTTAGCGAGCGGACGATCTCGCGCGTCGAGCCGACGCGCTCGACGAGCGTGCGCAGGATGCTCCGCGCGCTGGCCATGACGAGCCCGGCCGGGACGCCCTTGCCCGAGACGTCGCCCATGCAGAAGAACAGGTGCTTCTTGTCGGGCGCGAGGACGACGTCGTAGTAGTCGCCCCCGACCTCCTTGGCCGAGTGCATGGTCCCGTAGATCTCGATCCCGGGGGTCTGCGGCAGCTTGCGCGGGAGGAGCTTGCGCTGGATCTGGCTGGCGATCCGCAGCTCCTGGTCCATGCGCTCGCGCTGGCGGTCGGCCTTGAACAGCCGCGCGTTCTCGATCGCCAGCGCCGCCTGGTCGGAGAAGGCCTCGAGGAGCTCGACATCGCGCTCGGAGAAGGCGCCGACGTGCGCCGCGTCGAGGTACACCGTGCCGAAGATCTCGTTCTTGATGCGGAACGGCACGCACATGATCGAGCGCAGGTTCAGGCCGACGACGCTCTTGTAGCGGCCGAAGCGGTCGTCGGCCTGGGCGTTCGTGGTGAGGACCGGCTGGTTCTGGTCGAACACCTGCCGGCACACCTGGGTCGAGACCACCGACTGGGCCTCGGGGATGTTCGTGTGGCTGCGGCTGCGGGCGATCTCGATCTTGGGCTCGCCGCCCGAGAACAGGATCAGGAACCCGCGCTCGGCCGCCATGAGCTCGATCGCCGCGTCGATGATCGTCTCGAGGAGGCGCCGCAGGTCGTGCACCTGGTTGAGGCGCTTGGTGATCTCGAGCAGCTTGCGCAGGTCGTCGCGCTCGTGCGCGAGGAGCGCCGCCTCCTTGGGGGCGGGCTGCCGCGCCGTGCCCGTCGGCCGGGCGTGGACGCTCGTCGCCGCCGCCGGAGCGGCGCCGGGGTCGGCCGAGCCCGGGTCCAGGTGCGTGTCGCTGGCCGCCCTGGCGCCGGCGCGCCCGCCGTTGCCGGCGCGGGCCGCCCCCAGCCGGTCGAGCTCGGCGAGCGAGGCCGCGAAGCGCATGCGCGTCGAGCCGCACTCGATCTCGTCGCCCGGCCGGAGCTCGAGCGAGACGATCCGCTCGCCGTTGACCTTGGTGCCGTTCGACGAGTTGCAGTCGGTGAGGATCACCTCGCCCGACTCGCGCACCTCGATCACGCAGTGGCGTCGCGACATGTTGGGGTCGGGGACCTCGAGCACGTTGTCGACCGAGCGCCCGATCGTGACGATCGGCTGCGTCAGCTCGACGGTGCGCGGGGGCACCCCCTCGGACGATATGGACAGGACCGACACGCTCGCAGCGCCCTGACCTCGGCTTCGTGGACCGCCAGTTCCGGCGCAACACCATAGCACGGCCGGCCGGGCCAGGCCCGCCCCCCGCCTGCTCCGGCACGTGCCGGCGGAGGAGCCACACCCCGACGCGGCCCGGGCCGCGAGCGGGCCTCGCGCCCGCTCGCGCCGTCCCGTACCGTGCGAGCCGAGGAGGACCGATGCCGGGCAAGATCGACGAGCGACTCGCGGCGCTGGGCCTGTCCCTGCCGGCGGCGGCCACGCCGGCGTTCAACTACGTGCCGTTCACCGCCCACGGGGCGACGGTCTTCGTCGCCGGCCAGATCCCGCAGTGGGAGGGGCAGGTGCGGCACGTCGGCCGCCTGGGCGCCGGCACCTCGCTCGAGGAGGCGCAGGCCGCGGCGCGCCTGTGCGCCCTCAACGTGCTGGCGCAGGTGCGGGCCGCGTGCGCGGGCGACCTGGACCGCGTCGAGCGCTTCCTGCGCCTGGGCGTGTTCGTCAGCACGACGCCCGAGTGCGCCGACGCCCCGAAGGTCGCCAACGGCGCCTCCGACCTGCTCGTCGAGGTGTTCGGCGAGGCGGGGCGCCACGCCCGCACGACCGTCGGGGTCGCCAGCCTCCCGCTCGGCGTCGTCGTCGAGATCGACGCGATCGTGGCCCTGCGCGGCTGACGTCAGTCGGGATGCACCAGCGCCAGCCAGCCGTCCTCGAACTCGAGGACGTAAGGCCCGGGCGGCGGCAGGCCGTAGACGAGGACGCGCGCGCCGTCCTGCCGCGAGAGCCACCAGGGCGGGAGGAGCCCGTCGAGCTGCAGGTTCAGCTCGTCCTGGCGCCCCCGCCCCTCGACCGGCACCAGCCGCGCGTAGGTCCGCCGCGACTTGCCCGAGCCGGTGGAGTAGATCGACAGCCGCATGGCGACGGGCGTCGTCTCGTCGAGGAGCTGGCCCAGCTCGCGCCAGACCCCGGGGAGCTGGAGCAGCCACCGGCCGCAGACCCACAGCACCACGCCCGCCATGGCCAGGAACATGAGCGAGAAGAGCAGCGTGCCAGGCCACGGGTTCTGGCCGCCGTGCTTGCCCTTGCTCATCGTCCGCCAGTACTCGAGCGGATGCGTCGCCACCCACAGGACGAACGCCGACGCCCCGGCCAGGAACAGCGAGTTCACCACCCCGCTGGCGACCAGCCGCGCGTAGGGGCCCAGGCGCGCCAGCGCGCCGGGCCGCCGGCGCGGCGCTCGCGGCGCGTCCTCGGCCGGCGCGAGCCGCGACGAGTCGAGCGGCTCGCGACGCCGCCCTCGGCGCAGCTCCGCGTCGGGCGGCGGCCCCGCGCAGCCGAGGGTCGGGCAGCGCCGCCGCCCGCTCACCTCGGCGCCGCACTCCGGGTGCCACGCGGCGCCGCACCCGGGGCAGTGGCGCACCGCCCCCTGCAGGGCGTCGTGGCAATAGACGCAGCGCCCCCCGCGAGGCCGGCCGACGACCCGGATCTTCGCCACGTCAGCGGCCCTCGCCGTCCACCCGCCGACGTTACCCGGGTGACTCCGCCGCCGTCGAGGGGACGGTGGTCGAGCAGCTCCCCACCGTCGTCCTGTGCGCGGTCACGGTCCGTGCGCCGCGCCCCCGCCGCGCACGGGGAAGACGGTGATCACGCGACCGTCCGTGGTGTCGACCACGACGCGGACGTTGTCCGGCCGGCCGTTGACCGTCACCCGGCGCTCGAAGGTCTGCAGCGGGTGCAGCGGGTCGGCGGAGGTGCGCACGCCGCGGGCGACGACGTCGCGCGCGGCCGCCTCCACCTGCCGGCGCGTCGTGCCGGGGGCGAAGAGGTCGCCCCGCCCGCGCGGGTGGTCGCCCGTGACGTGCCGCGCGTCGACGTGCCGCCACCCCGACCTGAGGTCTCCGTCGTCCATGCGGGGCCGCCCGCGCCAGAGGCGGCCCTCGCCGGCCGACGGCGGCCCGTCGGCGGCGCGGCGCCGCGGGTCGGGCGCGAGGGCGCGGCTCGGGCCGCGCGGCCGGCCCGGCCGGCGCGTCGGCGGGCCCGGCGGTCGAGGGCCACGACGAGGCCCGCGGCGGGTCGCGCGCGACGACCCGCCCCGCGGCGTGCCCGGCGAGACCGTGCTGCGCCAGGCCGTCCTGCGCCGCGCGCCCCGGGCCGTCCGCCGCCGCGACCGGCGGCGCCGCCTCGCGCGCGGCGGGCGACGACCGCGCCGCCGCCTCGCGCGCCTCGCGCGCCCCGCGCCGGCGCCGCGCCAGGGCCGCCACCCCGCCCCAGAGCGGGCGCAGGGCGCCAGCGCCTCGTCGCGCGCGTGGCGCGCCGCGGCCGCCGCCAGCGGGCCGGCGTTCTGCCGCAGCCACGCCGGCGCGCGGGCCAGGGCCGCCGCCGCCGCGGCCAGGGCCCTCGCGAGCGCGGCCGGGGTCGACTGCAGGGCCCCCGGCGCCGCCCGCAGCATGCCGGGCACGGCGCGACCGGCCCGGCTCAGGACGGCCGGGGCCGCCCGCACCGCGCCCACGCCGCTCGCGAGCGCCAGGCCGAGCCCCGCCGCCTCGCCGTAGACGCGCGCCCCGTCGGCCAGGTCCTGGTCGTAGGCCCAGCGGCGCAGGTTCGGGTCCCACAGGTCGAAGGCGACGAAGCCGACGAACCCGTCCACCCCGCCGAGCGCCCGGCTCTGCGCGCGCTCGCGCGCCGCGCGCTGCTCCTCGGCGGTCCCCGTGATCCCCGTGAGGTGCCCGAGCCCGACCGCCCCGTCGACGACCGCCGCCTGCGTGTCGTTCCAGCGGTCCTGCAGCCACGCGCCCGAGCGCCGCGCCCACCCGGGCACCTCCCACAGGCCCAGCGGGTCGACGAACTCGAGCGGGTTGCCGCTCACGTAGGCGTAGGCGTTCGTCCCGCCGTGCAGGCCCGACGGGTCGGGGACGAGGAAGCGCCCGAGCGCCGGGTCGTAGGGCCGCGCCCGCAGGAGCACCAGCCCGGCCGTCGCGTCGTGGAGGCGCCCGGCGAAGAGGAGCGGCCGCGGCGCCGCCGGGCCCTCGAGCACCTCGCCCCACGGGTCGTAGACCACCCGGTCGACGCGCCGCCCGTCCGCCCCGGTGTAGGCCAGCACGTGCCCCAGGTCGTCGGCGTGGAGGAAGACCCACGGCCCGTCCGCGCCGTCGCGGTAGGCGAGCGGCTCGTCGAGGTCGGGGCCGTGGACCCACAGGCGCTCGAGCGCGCCGTCCTCGCCGACCTCGGCCAGCAGCCGCGCGTCGTCCCACACGTAGAAGACCCGCCGCTCGCCCTCGGTGCGCGCGCGGAGCCGCCCCAGCGCGTCCCAGGCGTAGCGCACCTCGGGGCGCCCGGCGCGCCGCACGCCCACGAGGCGCCCCAGGGCGTCGTAGTCGAAGGCGTCGTCGCCCAGGCGCACCAGGCGGCCCGCGCCGTCGTGGAGCGCCGCGACGTCGCCGCGCGCCTCGAGGCGCCCGAACAGGTCGAACGTCGAGGCGACGTCGCCGGCGCGCACGCGGTTGCCGTCGGCGTCGAACGCCCAGGCGCCGGCGCCCGACCGCGCCAGCCGCCCGGCCGCGTCGAACGCGTGGGCGGTGGCCACACCGTCGCGCGTCGTGCGCGCCCGCTCGTGGCGGTCGGAGAAGGCGTGCGCGAGGTCGAGGACCGGCGCGCCGTCGCCCCCGCGCGCCGCGATCGACACCGGCCGCCCGAGGTCGTCGTGGCGCACCTCGCACACGACCCCGTTGGGGTAGACGAGCGCCCGCCGCTGCCCGTGCGCGTCGTGCTCGAAGCGGAACGTGCCCGCCGGCGACTCGAGCGCCAGCACGCGGCCGTCCGCGTCGTGGTGGCGCTCGAACGCGCCCCACGGCGTCTCGACGCGCTCCCGCGCGCCCCGGCGCGTCACGCGCAGGTCGACGCCGGCCGCCTCGTCGACCACGACCACCGCGTCGCCGTCGCGGGCGCGCTCGAGCGCGCCCTCCGGCCCGGCCGCGCGCACGAGGTGCCCGTCGTCGTCCCACGCGAACTCCAGGCGCGCCGCGCCGGCGCCGTCCGCCTCCAGCCGGACCGGCCGGCCGAGGGCGTCGTAGGCGTAGCGCCACTCGCGCCCGCTCGCGTCGACGCGCGCGAGGGGCCGCCCGCGCGCGTCGCGCGTGTAGAGGGTCCGGCCGGCCGGGCCGCCGGTCGCGCGCAGGTGGCCGCCGGCCCACTCGAACCACCAGCTCCGCCCGCCGGGCGTGCCGACGCGCGCCAGGCGCTCGCCCTGCCAGGCGTAGGTCGTCCGCCCGGCCGGGCCGACCTCGGCCACGAGCGGCCCGCCCTCGGCGTCGGGGCCGTACTCCCAGCGCGTGACTCGCCCGTCCGGCGCCGCGCTCGCCACCAGGCGGCCGAGGTCGTCCCAGCGGAACGTCTCGCGCACGGGCGGCGTCGTGGCGGCGGCGAGGGCCACCACGCGGCCGCGCGCGTCCCGCTCGGCGCGCAGGACCGCGCCGCCGGGCAGGCGCCGGTCGCCCAGCGGGTCGGGCGCCAGGGGCGCCGCGCGGCCCAGCGCGTCGAGCTCGCGGGCGCGCGGCCGCGCCTCGCCCGGCCCCTGCGCGGCGACCGGGCGGCCGCGCCCGTCGAACCAGACGAGCTCCACGCCCGCCGGCGTCGACACCGCCCAGCGCTCGGGGCGGAGCGCGTAGCGCCACGCGCCGCCGGGCGAGCGCAGGGTCACGACGCGCGCGCCGTCCTCGACGGTCCACGCGTACCGCTGCCGCCAGCCCGGCGCCCACAGCTCGACGACGCGGCCCTCGTGGTCGTGGCGCGCGCCGAGGAGCTCGCGCGCGCCGCGGCGCACGCGGACCTCGCCGCCCTCGACCCGGTACTCGCGCTCGACCGCGCCGCGGACGGCGCTGAGCTCGCCCCGGGCGTCGCGCTCGTAGACGAGGCTCGCCGCGCCCTCGACGCGCGTGACGCGCCCCGCGCCGTCGAGGTGGAGCGTGACGCGCGTCTCACCGTCGACCAGGCGCACCTGCCCGGGGGCGCGCTCGACGCGGTAGCCCGGCGCGACCTCGACGAGGTCGCCCGCCGCGTCGAAGCGCAGGGCGCGCCCGGTGGCCTCGAGCAGCTCGAACCCGCCCGGGAGGCGGCGCAGGTGCTCGACCTCGCCGCTGGCCGAGACGTGGACGTCCACGAGCCCGTCCACGGGCTCGAACGTCCGCACGCCCTGGAGGCGCTCGACGACGAGGTCGCCCGCGACCTCGCGCACGCGGGCCTCGTGCTCGGCGCGCCAGCCGGCGCCGAACGCCCCCGCCGCGGCGTCGCCCGAGGTGCGCGCGCGGCGCAGGGCCACCCCGCCCAGGTCGAGGTCGGTCTCGAACAGGGTGAGCCGGCCGGTCGTCGGGTCGACGTCGGCGCGCACCCCGTCGTCGGCGGCGAGCCCCAGCGCCGGCGCGTAGCAGGCGGGCGCGGGCGCGCGGGCCGCGTCGCCGCCCGGAGGCGCGGCCGGGACGGCCGCGGCCGCGCGGGTGGCCGCGGCGGCCGGGGCGGCTGGCGCCGCCGGGGCTGGCGTCGCGGGCGCGGGCGGGGCGGACGCCTGGCTCGCGGCGACGGTCACCCGCGGCGGCGGCAGGTCGTCGAGCTCCGCGGCGGGCCACGCCGTCCAGGCCGCCGCGAGGACGACGACCCCGGCCGTCCAGGCGGCGAGGCGCCGCTCGCCCGCCTGCAGCTCGCGCCACGGCATGCGCCCTCCTTCCGGTCGCCGCGCCGCCGCAACGTCCGGGCCGCGCCGCAAGTCCGTCGCCGACGCCGTCCCGCCGCGGCGATCGGTCTCGCGGCCGTCCACCTCCGGTCCGGCCCGTCCTCGCGCGGACCGCCGCGTCACCGGCCCGACCCCCCGTTGCCCGGCCCCCCCCGAGCGGGGACACTCCCTGCCCTTCGCCCACCACCCCAGGGGAACCAGCCATGCGCTTCCAGCAGCAGCTCTCCAAGGTCCTCTCCCAGGACGGCTTCCTCGCCGCGCTCGACCAGAGCGGCGGCAGCACCCCCAAGGCGCTGCGCCTCTACGGCGTGCCCGAGTCGGCCTACTCGGGCGAGGACGCGATGTTCGCCAAGGTGCACGAGATGCGCACGCGCATCATGACGTCGCCCGCGTTCAACGGCGACCGCATCCTCGGCGCGATCCTCTTCGAGGACACGATGGACCGGCAGGTCCGCGGCAAGGGCTCGGCGCAGTTCCTCTGGGAGGAGAAGCGCGTCGTGCCGTTCATCAAGGTCGACAAGGGCCTGGCCGGGGAGCAGGACGGCGTCCAGATGATGAAGGACATGCCGGACCTCGACGGCCTCCTCGAGCGGGCCAAGGCCCAGGGCGTCTTCGGCACGAAGATGCGCTCGGTGATCAAGCAGGCGAGCCCGGCCGGGATCGAGAAGGTCGTCGCGCAGCAGTTCGAGGTCGGCCTGCGGATCGTCGAGGCCGGGCTCGTGCCGATCATCGAGCCCGAGGTCGACATCGGCTGCCCGGAGAAGGGCGAGGCCGAGCGCCTGCTCGAGGCGGCGATCACCTCGCGCCTCGACGAGCTCGAGCACGACCAGATCGTCATGCTCAAGCTGACGCTGCCCGAGGTCGACGACTTCTACGCGCGCCTGATCGACCACCCCAACGTCGTGCGCGTCGTGGCCCTGTCGGGCGGCTACAGCCGGCTCAAGGCCAACGCCCGTCTGGCGCGCAACGAGGGCATGATCGCCAGCTTCAGCCGCGCCCTGACCGAGGGCCTCAGCGCCCAGCAGAGCGACGAGGAGTTCGACCTGGCCCTCGACGCCGCGATCCAGAGCATCTTCGAGGCGTCGCGCACCTGAGCGGCGGCGCGCCGGACCTCGCGGCGCGGTCGACCCTCGCGTCGCCGCGCCGCGCGCGCTCCCGGCGCGTCGGGTCGGGTCGTCCGCCGCGGCCCGAGCCGCGCGTGGTTCGCGGGGGCTCACGCCCCCGCGGTCCCCTCCGCGCTCGCGCGCGTGGACCCCTCGGGAGCGCAGCGGATCATCCGGCGAGCGCGGTTAGACTGCGGCGGGGGCGAGGGGAGGCGGTGTGGCGAACGCAGCGGAGGGCCGCGGGGTCATCGTCCCCGACCGGGTCGCGCTCGACCTCCTGGCGCGGTGCGCGCGCGACGTCCTGGCCGAGGCGGAGAGCGACCGGCCCGGCGTCGCCGAGGTCGTGCGCGGCAAGCGCCTGGTCGTGGGCCGCCTCGCCGGCGCCGCCTTCCTCGGCGCCGACCTGCGCGGGGTCGACGACCCCGACGAGCACGAGGCGCTGCTCGCGTCCCTGGCCGAGGCCGCGGCGCGCGCGTCGAACGACCTCGCGCTGGCCTGGTGGGCGCGCGACGGCGCCGAGGGCGTGAGCGCCTTCCGCGGCGAGGCGTCGCTCTGCCAGGAGGAGCGGTCGCCCGACGACGGCGAGCCGGCGACGACGACCCCGGGGCCGCTGGCGCTGGTCGCCGCCGGCCTCGGCCGCGACGCCGGCGCGGACGCGGCGCTCACGCCGGCGAGCCCGGTCGAGGTCGCGCTGGACGCGCCGCTCGACGCGGCGGCCCAGGCCGGCCTCGGGCCGGGGAGCCCGGCCGCGGAGGTCGAGGCGGCCGTCGCCCGGCTCGCGGCCGCCCTCGCCGCCGAGGCGCCCGCGGCGGCCGGCGCGCCACCCGCCGCGTCGGCGCCCGCCCCCGACCAGCGCGGGGCCTACCTGCTCGTCATCGGGCTCGCGGTCGTGGCGCTGGTCCTCACGGTCGTGTTCTCGGTCATGGCCAGCCTGCGCGGCTGATCGGGTAGGGTCGCGGCATGAAGCTGACCACCCCGCTCTCGGACCGCCTCGGCCTGCGCCTGCCCTTCGTGTGCGCGCCGATGTTCCTCATCTCCAACAAGGAGATGATCGTCGCCTGCGCCGAGGCGGGGATCCTCGGCACGATGCCCTCGCTCAACGCGCGCACGCCCGAGCAGTTCCGCGACGACCTCGCCTGGATCCGCGCGCGCACCGACCGCCCGTTCGGGATCAACCTCACGATCGGGCTGACCGCCCCCGAGCGGGTCGAGGCCGACTTCCAGGCCTGCGTCGAGCACGGCGTGCCCGTGCTGCTCACGAGCTACGGCAACCCGACCGAGCTCGTGCGCCGCGCCCACGAGCAGAAGATGACCGTGTTCCACGACGTGATCGGCCTCGCCCACGGCAAGAAGGCCGTCGCGGCCGGCGTCGACGGGATCATCGCCGTCGCCGCCGGCGCGGGCGGTCACGCCGGGCGCGTCTCGCCCTTCGTGCTGATCCCGTGGCTGAAGGAGGCGCTGAAGGTGCCGATCCTCGCCGCCGGCTGCATCAGCGACGGGCGGCAGGTCGTGGCCAGCCTCGCCCTGGGCGCGTCGCTCTGCTACATCGGCACGCGGTTCATCGCGTCGGTCGAGTGCGGCGCCGTGGACGCCTACAAGGAGAAGGTCGTCGCGGCGACGCCCGACGACATCGTCTACACCGACCAGGTCTCGGGGATCCACGCCAACTTCCTCGGGGACACCGTCCCCGAGGGCTTCCAGCCCGACCGCTCGCCCGAGGGGGCGAAGCGCTGGAGGGACATCTGGAGCGCCGGCCAGGGCGTCGGGCTGATCCACGAGGTCAAGCCGATCGGCGCGATCGTCGACGACCTCGCCCGCGAGGCGCACGACGTCCTCGCCGGCCTGGCCTGACGTCGCGAGGGGTCGCGCTCGGCGGACCCAGGTGGCAGCATCGCCGGGCCATGAGCTACGACGTCCTGATCACCCTCGACCCGCCGGCGCCGGCGGCGCGCGTCGAGACGTCCGTCCTGGCCCTGCCCGGCGTCCGCGAGAACGGCAAGGCGCGCTGCTGGTGCCACGACGCCTACGGCGCCGACGGCCAGCGCTTCTTCACGCTCGAGGTCACGGAGCGGACCTGGCTCGGGCGCGTGAAGGCGCTGGCCATGAACCTCCCCTACGGGGGGAGCTGGGAGGAGGCGCGGGCCTTCGCCGAGGCCGTGCAGCGCCTCGTCGTCGCGCTCGAGGGGCGCGCGTTCGACCCGCAGTGGGGCCGCGACCTGCCGGTCGCCGGCGAGGCGCAGGCCGTGCTGACGAAGTGGATCGAGGCGAACGCGGCGACCCTCGCGAACTACGGGGACGACGGCGGCTGGCACGTGCGGCCGCGGACGGTCGTCGTCGAGGACGGCCGGACGCTCCTGCCCGAGGCCGTCCGCGCCGACCCGGCGGACCCCGCCGTCGGGGCCTCGATCGCCCGGGCGATCGAGCGCATGAGGCCGCCGGCCGAGCCCGCCCGCGGGGCGCGGCCCGACGCGCGCGCCGAGGCCGAGCGGCTGATCGCGCGGCTCGCCGCGCCCGTCCCCGACGATGAGGACGAGGCCGACGAGGCCGACGACGACGAGGAGCTGATCGACGCCCTCGTCGACCTCGGCGCCCCCGCCGCGGAGCGGATGGCCGCGGCGCTCGCCGGGCCGGAGGGGCACCTGCTGCATGACGCGCTGGCGCGCCTCGGCCCCTCGGCGGCGCCGGCGCTCGTCGAGGCGCTGGCGGGCGACGGCCGCTACGCCGCCGCCGACCTCCTGCGGGCGCTGGGCCCGGCCGCCCGGGCGCCGCTCGTGGCGGCCTTGCCGGCGGCGACCCCCACGGCCGCGTGCGAGATCACCGCGCTCCTGGCGTCGCCCGCGCTGCAGCCGGACCTGGCGGCGGCGACCGCGGCCGTCGAGCGGGTGCTGCGCTGGCCCGACGAGGACTCCACCGACGCGGGCGAGGTGCTCGCGGCCGCGGCGACCGCCGGCCACGACGTCACGCCGCTCGCGGCGCGGCTGCTGCGGGAGGCGTCCTCGTTCAACGCGCTCGCGGCGCTCGGCCCCCTCGCGCGCGCGGGCGCGCGGTCGCTCCTCGAGCCGCTGCTCGAGCACCTCCTCGCGAGCGACGACGCCGACGCCGACGACGTGGGCGAGCTGCTCGCCGCGGTCGACCGTCCCGCGGCCGCCGGCCGGCTCGAGGAGGCGCTCGACCGGCCCGGCGCGCCGGCGCGCCTGCTCGTGGCGCTGAGGGCGGTCGACGGCGTCCGCGCCCTGCCGCGCCTCGCCGAGCGCGTGCGCCGCGACGCCGCCGCCGACGACGACGGCGACGGCGCCGCCGACGACGCGTTCGAGGCCGCCTACGCGCTCGCCACCCTGCGCGACCCGGCGGCGCTCCCGGGCCTGCTCGCCCTGCTCGACGACCCCTGCGCGGCCCTGCGGCGCGCCGTCGCCTGCTCGCTCGGCCTGCACGCCGCGCCCGACGCGCGCGCGGCGCTCGAGCGCCTCGCGCGTGAGGACCCCGCCCCGGAGGTCCGCGCCGACGCCGAGCGTGCGCTCCGGCCGCCGGGCTCCGCGGAGGCCTGACCGTGGTCTCCGGCAGGCCTGGTGGAGCGCTCGAGCGGGCCCGCGCCGAGCTCCGCGAACCGCGCGCAGGGCCCGAGCGGCGCGACGCCTGACGGGCGGACCCGGCCCGCCGCGGTCATACTCCTCCGTGCGCTACGGGCCCTACGAGGTGCTGGGCGAGCTCGGCCGCGGCGGCATGGGCGCGGTGCTCCGCGCGCGGCACGTCGAGACCGGCGCCGAGGTCGCGCTGAAGGTCCTCCTCGACGCGCGCGGGCCCGAGGACCTCGAGCGCTTCGCGCGCGAGGGCCAGGCGCTGGCGCGCCTCCGCCACCCGGCCGTCGTCCCGGTGCACGCGGCGGGGGTCGAGGGCGGCCGCGCGTGGCTGGCCATGGACCTCGTGGCGGGCGAGTCGCTGCGGGCGCGCCTCGCCCGCGACGGGCCGCTCGACGGTCCGACGGCGCGGCGGCTGTTCACGCGGCTGGCGGCCGCGCTCGAGCACGCGCACCGCCACGGCGTCGTGCACCGCGACCTCAAGCCCGACAACGTGGTGATCGACCCGCTGGGCGAGCCGCGCCTGATCGACTTCGGCCTCGCGCGCGTGACCGACCGCACCCGCCTCACCCGCTCGGGCGACCTGCTGGGGACGCCCGCCTACATGGCGCCCGAGCAGGTCACGGGCGACGTCGCCCGGCAGGGCCCCTGCACCGACGTCTACGGGCTCGGCGCCACGCTCTACGAGGCGCTGACCGGTCGCCCGCCGTTCGAGGGCGGCAGCCCCGTCGCGATCCTCGACGGGGTGCTGCGACGTGCGCCTCCGGCGCTGGCGAGCGTCCGGCCGGGCGTCGACCCGGCGCTCGCCCGGCTGTGCCTGGCCTGCCTGGAGAAGGACCCGGCGCGCCGGCCGCCGTCGGTCGCGCACGTGCGCCGCGCGCTCGCGCCGGCCCCGGTCGGCGGACCCGGGCCTGGTCGCCGCGGCGGCGCTCGCCCTCCCGCTGCCGGCGGCGCCGCCGCGGCGGCGCTGATGGCGGGGCCGCCGCCGACGACGCCGCCGCCGTCGGCCACGCCGCCGATCGACGACCCCGTCGCGGCGCCGATCGCGCCGCCGATCGACGACCCCGTCGCGGCGCTCGACGCGCGGGCCGACGCCCTCGCCGCCGCGGGCGACCTGCCCGGCGCGGTCGCGGCGCTGGGCGAGGCGCTGGCGGCCGCGCCGGCGCGCGCCGACCGCGGCGCGGCGTGCTCCGTCACGCGGCGGGCGACCTGCAGGGCGCGTGGGAGGACCTCCGCGAGGCGGCGGACCGGGCGCCGTCGGTCGAAGGGCTCGTCGCCCGGGCGCGCCTGCGCGGCGGGCGCGACCTCGCCGGGGCCGAGGCCGACGTGCGCGCCGCCCTGAGCCTCGACCCGCGCGCCCGACGCCCGGGTGGCCCTCGCCGCGCTCCTCGACCTCACGGGCGACCCGCGGGGCGCCCGCGCCGAGGTCGACGAGGCGCTCCGGCGCGCGCCGGAGCACGTCGAGGCGCTGCGGCTCTCGGCCAAGCTCCGCCTGGGTGTCGCGACGCCGCCGGCGCCCTCGCCGAGCTCGACGCCGCCCTGCGCCGGCGCCCCCGACGACGTCCAGCTCCTCGGGGCGCGCGCCGCGGCGCGCGCCATGCTCCGCGACGACGCCGGCGCGGTCGACGACCTGCTGCGCGTGGACCGCCTCGCGGGCGGGCTGTCGTTCGGCGAGCACGTGATGGTCGCCAAGTCGCTCCACCGCCTGCGCCGCTGGCGCGACGCCGACGCCGCCTACGCCGCCGCGCTGTCGCTCGCGCCCGCCGACGACCGTGAGCTGCGCGAGGAGCTGCGCCGCGAGGGGGGCCAGGCGCGGGCGCGCGTCCTCGCGCACGACGCGCTCGAGGCCCACGCCCGCGGCGACCTCCGCCGCGCGATCGAGCTCCTGTCGGGCGCGATCGAGGCGGACCCGGCGTTCGCGAACGCCCCGTTCAACCGCGGGCAGATGCACCTCGAGGCGGGCGACGCGCGCGCCGCCCTGGCCGACTTCGACCGCGCCCTGCGGCTCGAGGACGACGCCGCGGGGCGGCTCGCGCGGGCGGAGGCCCTGCTGCTGCTCGGCGAGGGCGCGCGCGCCCTCGCCGACCTCGACCAGGCGCTCGCCCGCGGGGCCGCGGCGGCCGACACGTTGCCGCTGCGCGCCGAGCGCGCTGGCTCGTGGCGCCGGCGCCGGCGCCTGGCCGACGCCGCGGCCGCGTGCGCCGCGGCGCCCCGGGCGCCAGGCCCGCTCGCCCTCCGCGCGCGCCTGCGGCTGGCGCTGGACGACGCGGCCGGCGCCAGGAGGACGCGAGCGCCGCCCTGGCGCACGCGCGCGACGACGCGGGCGCGCGCGTCCAGCGCCCCGCGCCGCGGCGCTCGGGCGCGGTGACGCGGCCCGGGCCGACGCCGACGAGGCCTGCCGGCGCGCGCCGAACGCGGTGGCGCCCGCCTGTGCCGCGCGCTCCTCCGGCGCGACGTCGACCCCGACGGCGCCGACGACGACCTCGCGCGGGCGGCCGCGCTCCGGCCGCGACCGCGCGCGAGCGCGCCGCGCGCGCCGAGGCGCGCCCCTGGTCGGCGACGCCGCGGGCGCCCGCGCCGACTGGCGATGCCGTGGTCGCGGCCGACGCGCGCGTGGTCGAGGCCCTGCCCTGCGGGCCTGGCTGCGCCGGGCGGCGGGCGACCTCGCGGGCGCCCGCGCCGACGTGGCCCTCGGCCTCGCGCGGACCCGCCGGAGGCCGAGGTCGCGCGGGCCCTGCGGGAGGAGCAGGCGGCGCTCGAGGCCCGGTGACGACCGGGCCGGATCGTGCCAGCCCGGGGCTCGCTCCGATCGCCCGCCCCTCGCGAGCGCGTCACGCGTTCGAACGCGCCCGAGCGAGCGATGGGGACGGGCGGAACGGGCCAGCTCGTGCCAGTCCGGGACTCGCTCCGATCGCCCGCCCCTCGCGAGCGCGTCACGTGTTCGAACGCGCCCGAGCGAGCGATGGGGACGGGCGGAACGGGCCAGCTCGTGCCAGTCCGGGGCTCGCTCCGATCGCCCGCCCCTCGCGAGCGCGTCACGCGTTCGAACGCGCCCGAGCGAGCGTCGGACGGGCGGAACGGGCCAGCTCGTGCCAGTCCGGGGCTCGCTCCGATCGCCCGCCCCTCGCGAGCGCGTCACGCGTTCGAACGCGCCCGAGCGAGCGCTGGGGACGGGCGGAACGGGCCAGCTCGTGCCAGTCCGGGGCTCGCTCCGATCGCCCGCCCCTCGCGAGCGCGTCACGCGTTCGAACGCGCCCGAGCGAGCGCTGGGGACGGGCGGAACGGGCCAGCTCGTGCCAGTCCGGGACTCGCTCCGATCGCCCGCCCCTCGCGAGCGCGTCACGCGTTCGAGCGCGCCCGAGCGAGCGCTGGGGACGGGCGGAACGGGCCAGCTCGTGCCAGTCCGGGACTCGCTCCGATCGCCCGCCCCTCGCGAGCGCGTCACGCGTTCGAACGCGCCCGAGCGAGCGCTGGGGACGGGCGGAACGGGCCAGCTCGTGCCAGTCCGGGACTCGCTCCGATCGCCCGCCCCTCGCGAGCGCGTCACGCGTTCGAACGCGCCCGAGCGAGCGCTGGGGACGGGCGGAACGGGCCAGCTCGTGCCAGTCCGGGACTCGCTCCGATCGCCCGCCCCTCGCGAGCGCGTCACGCGTTCGAACGCGCCCGAGCGAGCGATGGGGACGGGCGGAACGGGCCAGCTCGTGCCAGTCCGGGACTCGCTCCGATCGCCCGCCCCTCGCGAGGCGTCACGCGTTCGAACGCGCCCGAGCGAGCGCTGGGGACGGGCGGAACGGCCAGCTCGTGCCAGTCCCGGGACTCGCCCGATCGCCCGCCCTCGCGAGCGCGTCACGCGTTCGAACGCGCCCGAGCGAGCGATGGGGACGGGCGGAACGGGCCAGCTCGTGCCAGTCCGGGACTCGCTCCGATCGCCCGCCCCTCGCGAGCGCATCACGCGTTCGAACGCGCCCGAGCGAGCGCTGGGGACGGGCGGAACGGGCCAGCTCGTGCCAGTCCGGGACTCGCTCCGATCGCCCGCCCCTCGCGAGCGCGTCACGCGTTCGAACGCGCCCGAGCGAGCGATGGGGACGGGCGGAACGGGCCAGCTCGTGCCAGTCCGGGACTCGCTCCGATCGCCCGCCCCTCGCGAGCGCATCACTCATCGCTGGTCGCCGAGCACCGCGACCGTCTGGAGGCTCGTCGCCAGCAGCCGGCCGTCGGGCGTCCAGAGCTCGCCGCGCTCCTCCGACGCGCCGGCGTGCGTGACCGCGGCGCGCGCCGTCACCAGGAGCGGCGTCCCCGGCGGGACGGCCGGGCCGGGGAGCCCGACGAGGTGGCAGGCCATGGCGACCGTGCCCACGGCGCGCGGGGCCACGAGGCGCGTGAACAGCGCCGGCGGCCAGGCGTCGAGCAGCGCCACGCGCGAGGCGGCGTCGTCGGGCGTCGGCGCGCGGAACCAGGTCCAGCCGCCGAGCGCCGCGTCCGCGCCCGGTCCGCTGAGGACCTCCGCGCCGAAGCAGCGCGCGTGCGCGACGTGCTGGCAGTAGGCCGGCAGCGGCATCGGCGGCGACCACGCCGGGACCTCGCCCGGCGCGGGGACGTCGGGCGGCGCGGGGGGCGGCCCGTCGGCGGCGGTCGGGCCGGGCCGGGCGAACGTCCCGCTGGCGCGCGCCACGACGCGGTCGCGGCGGCGCAGCTCGGCCTCGAGGAACGTCACGTTCAGGCCCTCGCGCAGCGCCCGCACGTGCACCTCGGCCGGGCCTGGGCGCGCCGGGGCGCAGAGCACGCAGCCGAGCGCGCGCAGCGCCCGCGCCGGGTCCTGGAGCTCGGCCTCCATGGCGCGCACGAGCCACGCCGCCACCAGCCCGCCGAAGGCCCCGCGCCCCTGGAGCCACGACGCGTCGACCTCCACCGCGTAGCGGCCAGGGCCGGCGCGCGCGACGGCGCTGGCGACGACGAACGAGGGAGCGGTCACCGCGTCACGCGACCGCGTCACAGCGGGCGGTGGACGAGCGGCTGGATCGCCGCCACGACCCGCACGCCGTTCGTGTAGGCGTAGAGGTACGAGTAGGCCACCCCGAAGCCCGCCGGGTCGAGGCGGAAGATCGCCGCGTGGTCGTCCGGCCCCCGCACGGCCGGCGCGGGGTGCGGGCGGAGCGCCGCGAGCTCCTCCGCCAGGGCCGGGGCCACGAGCTGGCCGAGGCGGGCCAGGAGGGTCGCGGCGTCGGCGCCGGGGGGCGCGTCGCGCCAGTGGCCGTAGAGGCAGAAGGCCCGCACGGCGCCGCCCGCCGTCGGCGCCCACGAGGCCCAGCCGGTCGGCCACCCGGGCGGCAGCGCGCGGCCGCTCGCGGACGAGGCCTCGTCCGCGCGGTCCTCGTCGGCCTCGGGGCGCGGGGGCCGCAGGCGGTGGTACAGGGCGCGCTCGGCGGTCCAGTAGAGGGGCTGCGAGCGCGCGCCCGCCCGTAGCTCGGGCCGGACCAGCTGCGCGACCGCCGCGAGGAGCCCCTCGAGCTCGAGCTCCAGGTCGGGCGGGACCGGCCGGCGCCGCGCCAGGCGCTCGGCCTCCGTCGCGGCGTCCGGCGGGGTCCAGGGCGGGACGACGGAGAGGGCGCGGGCGTCGGGCCACGCGCCGGCGCGCACCAGCAGCGGGCTCAGGTCCCCGTGCAGGTGCGCGGGGATCATGTTCGTCATGGCGCCGCCCCGGCCCTGGCGGAGGTCAAGGCACGCCCTCCCACGTCTGCGGCCAGTCGTCCTCGGCCGCGCGCTCGTGCGTGTCCTCGTACAGCCAGTAGGGGCTCCACGAGTAGATGAACGGGCCGCGCTCGCCGATCGCCCAGGCCTCGCTGCCGTTCTTGCGGTTCGGCGGGCTCGAGAACGAGCCGTCGTACATGTGGTAGGTGCCGTCGGCCAGCTGGACCTTGGCGATCCCGTGGAAGTTCCAGAACTGGCCGCCCGCGTAGCAGTTGAAGTACTGGCGCGCCGGCCGGCCGGTGCGCCGACCGTAGCCGACCCGCTGGAGGTAGTAGACCGACGCCCGGATGCCCAGGACGCCGAGGATCTCGCAGTAGAGCGACGCCTGCTGGTTGCAGCGCCCGCCGGTGTGGCGCGGGTTGTCGAGGAGGCGCCAGCCGAAGTTGTGCTGGTAGTGCTCGTACGGCTCGTAGGGCCGCGTGACCTCCAGCGGCGGGTAGTAGAGCGAGGAGACGGGGCGGCGCCCCGCCGTGACCCGGCCCGGGAGGTCGTCGTAGTTCTCGGGCGGCGGGTCGCCCGGGGCGTGAGGCGAGGCGTAGTGCTGGTCGGGCGCGGTCCAGTCCCGCGGGTGCACGTAGTGCCGCATCTCGTTGTTGACCCGGTGCGCGATCGAGCGCGGGCCCTGGCCGACGTTCTCCGTGGCGCGGTCGGCCCAGCGGCAGGCGTGCTCGAGGTGCAGCTTGCCCACGTGCGGCTGCGGCGAGTCGAAGCGGGTGTTCTTCACGGGCGCCTGGTGCGTCGTGTAGACGCGGAGCGGCGCCGGGCGGTCGTGGATCGGCGTGCGCCTGCCGTCGACCTCGAGGGCCCAGCGCGTGCGCAGCTCGTGCACCGCGACGGCGTCGCTCAGCGGGTCCGGCGTCTCCACGGCGGCCTCCCAGTCACCGCCGAGCTGGCTCGCGTCCACGTCGGTCGTCAGCGTGCGGCTGGCGCCGGCGCCCTCGAGCACGCACACCAGCCGGACCGCGCCCGCGGGCCTGCCCCCCCGGAGCCTGGCGAGGAGCCGCAGCGGGGTCCGGTGGAGGAGCAGCGCCGGCTCCTGGCGGGTCGGCGCCCCGGCCGCCGTGTCCCACACGAGGTGGGGCGGGGCCGCGTCCTCGATCGGCAGCCCGCCCACGACCTCGACCTCGCGCAGCTCGACCGGCCGCCAGTTCACCTGCAGGCGGATGCGCGTGGGGCGCCCGCCCGGCTCGACCTGGAGGGGCCCGTCGCCCCCCGCCTCGACGTAGTCGTCCTCGGGCACCAGCACCTCCGTCGACGAGGTGTTCAGCATAGACGAGGCGTCCCGCGCGGTCCCGGGCCCCCGGCGCGCGCCGCGCCTCCGGGCTACCATCACCCGCCATGGCAGGTTTCCGCCCGCGCTTCGAGCTCGTGGTCCCCTTCCCGCCGGAGGAGGTCTTCGCCCGGCTCGACCGGCAGCTCGCCTGCCCGGGCTGCCCCTGCCGCGCGCTGGTCGTGCGGCGGACGATCGGGGGGGCGGAGCGCCGGTCCACGATCGAGGTGGAGATCGTCGAGGCGCTCCGCCACGTGTGGTCGCCGCGGCTCTCGCTCGAGGTCGCCGCGCACCCCGACGGCGCGCGCCTCCACGGGCTGTTCGGCCCGAACCCGACCGTCTGGACCGGCGTGCTCGCCTGCTACGCCTTCCTCGGCCTCGCCGCGCTCTTCTCGGCGATGCTCGGCTTCGCGCAGCTCACGGTCGGCGTGCGCGCGTGGGGGCTGTGGGTCCCGCCCGCGGCCGCCGTCCTCGGCGCGCTGCCCTACGTCGCCTCGCAGGTCGGACAGGCGCGCGCGGCCGAGCAGATGCACCTCCTGCGCTGCTTCCTCGACGCGGCGCTCGGGCTCGAGGGGGCGGCCCCGCCGCGCGGGTGCGCGACGGCCTGAGCGGGGGGCCCGCCCCGGCCGCCGCGCCCGGCGCGCGGGGACCGGATCAGCGCCGCGCGAGGGAGCGCTCGTACCCGCGGCGCACCGCGTCGCGGTAGGTGCTCCACTGCCCGGGGTGCTGGCGCTCGAACTCGTCGCGCGCCTCGGGCTCGATGCTCTCGAAGTCGCCGTGCGACGTCTCGCGCAGGGCCAGCCGCCGGCCGAAGTCGTAGGCCGGGCGGTACTGGTCGTAGCTGGCCCCGCTCGAGGCGTAGCGGTCCTGGAAGTCCTTCTGGAACTCGACCTCGAGGTCCTGCACGTCGACCTCGATCTTGCGCAGGGTGTCCTGGATCGTCTCCTTGCGCTCGTCGATGTCCTTGCTGAGCACGACCTCCTCGACCACGCGCGCCTCCTTGCGCACGACCGGCTCCTCGCGCGTCTCCATGGCCTCGACGACGCGCTCCTGGAAGTCGGCCTCGGTCGCGGGCCGGTCGGCCGGCCGGCGCTGGACGTCGACGTGCTCCTCGCGCAGCGTGACCTCCTCCTGGACGGGCTCCTCGATCACGCGGCTGTAGATGCGCACGCCGCCGCGCACCTCGCGCCGGGTGCCGACGTCGAGCTGCTCCTCGATGATCGGGATCTTCTCCTGCTCGGTCGCGCCGGTCGCCGTGGCGGCGGTCCGCGCCTGCCCGCCGGCCGGGGCCTCCTCCTCGAGGTCCACCGCGCCGTGGCGCTGCAGGATGTCCACGACCGTGTCCACCTTGTGCGCGTCCGAGTCCACCCTCAGGAGCAGGAGGCCGCGCCGCGACGCCTGGTCGTAGCGCGTCACGTCCTCGGCGCCGAACAGCTCCTTGAGCTGCGTCCAGAAGCCCGGCTCCCGGCGGGCTCCCTTCTTCTGCGGCGCGTCCGACAGCTGGATGTCGCTCGCGAGGTGGCCCATGTCCAGCAGGTCCTGGCGCGCGGCCATCGCGTCCTCGCGCCGCTGGAACAACCCGATGATGCAGTAGCGGTCCGACGTCATGACGATCTCTCCTCCTCCACGTGTGGGGTGGGGGCCCGGGGGGCGGTCGTCGCCGGCCGGCGCCGGCAGCTCGATGCGCTCGACCTCGACCCGCTGGGCCCGCAGCGTCACGCGCTGCGGCCGCCGCTCCCGGGCGATCCGGCGGACGAGCCGGACCTCCTCCCGCAGGAGCAGCCGCTTCTCGACGACGAGCACCTCCTCGACGACCGGCACGATCGTGGTGTCGCCCTCCTGGCGGACGGGGGGCGGCGCGTCGACGTAGCGGTTGACCTCGACGCGCTCGACGTCGAAGGCCTCGCGCGCCAGCGGCGGCGCGACCTCCTCCTCGCGCGTCTCGACGCGCGTGCGCACCACCAGGCGGGCGGTGGGCACGCGCCGCGTCTCGAGGCGCAGCTCCTCCCGCGCGAGCGGGAGCACCTGCTCCTCGCGCCGGGTGTCGTCGCGGTCCGGCTGCTCCACGGGCTCCTCCGCCCACGTAGGGGCAAGGGGGGTGCCGCCGGGCCGAGGCGCCGGGCGCCCGCCAGCGAGGGGCCACCGCCGGCCCGCGGAGGACACGCGAGGTCCACTCCGGGACGCGGAGCGCCCGTGCGGGTCGGCGTTACCTCTCGACTACGTCCTGGGGGCTGCTCAATGGTTGGCTGGTTGCGCCCGGGCGCGCCCCCGGGGACAGTCGTCGGCCGTGACGGCCGACCTGGGAGCGTTCTCGCTCGAGGAGCTCTCCTCCCTGCAGGAGCTCCTCGGCCTCCTCCGCGAGCTGCGCGGGGTGGACTTCGGCGGTTACCGGGTGGCGACGCTCGCGCGGCGGGTTCGTAACCGCATGATCGCGGCGAACCTCCAGTCCCTGGACGCCTACCTGGGCCGCCTCCGAGACGACCCCGCCGAACCGGACGCGCTGATCGAGCGCCTCACGATCAAGGTCAGCCGCTTCTTCCGGGGCGCGGGCGCCTTCGAGGCGGTGGCGCGGGCGCTCGAGGCGCGCCGCCAGGCCCTCCCGGGGCGCCGCCTCGCCGTCTGGAGCGCCGGGTGCGGACAGGGCGAGGAGCCCTACAGCCTCGCCATGCTGCTCGACGGGCTGCAGCCGCCCGGCGACGCGCCGGACGTGACGGCGACCGACCTCGACCCGGCGGCGCTCGCCGCGGCGGCGGCCGCGACCTACCGCGACGCGGCGCTGGAGGAGCTCCCGGCGGCGCTGCGCGCGCAGCACCTCGTGCGCCGCGACGGGCGCTGGGAGGTGGCGCCCGCGCTCCGGCGGCGCGTGCGCCTCTTGCGCGACGACCTGACCGTGGCGGCGCCGCCGCCCGGCGCGTTCGACCTGGTCGCCTGCCGCAACACGCTCATCTACTTCCAGCCCGCGCTGCAGGAGCGCGTGCTCGAGCGCCTGGCCGGCGCCCTGGTCCCTGGCGGGCTCCTGTGGCTCGGGGAGGCCGAGTGGCTCGCCGGCGCGGTCGCGTCGCGCTTCGGGGTGGTCGATCGTAGGGCGCGGCTCTTCGAGGCACGGACGTGCGTCGCCGCGACCTGAGCGTCGGCGAGCGCCTCGGGCTCGGCTTCGGCGTGGCCGCGGCCCTGCTGGTCACGCTCGGCGGCGTGACGCTCGTGGCGCTCGAGCGCAAGGCCAGCCTGAACGCGGCCGAGGCGGCGGCGGTCGCCTCGGCCGAGGCGGTGAACAGGGCCGAGCGCGCGACGCTCCGCCGGGGGATCGCCGCGCGCGCTTACGCGCTCACTCCCGATGCGGCGCAGCTGACCGCGTACCGCGAGGTGGAGGCCGGCGCGGCGCGCGCCAGGGCCGCGCTCGCGCCGCCGCCCGACGATCCGGCCGGCGCGGCGCTGGTGGCCCGGGCGCTCGCCGGGCTGGACGGGTTCGCGCGCGAGGCGGAGGCGTTCGTGGCCCTGGTGGGCGAGGGCGTCGACCGGACGGCCCTCCGGGAGCGGGAGCGCGCGCTCGCCGCCGCCCGCGACGTCGCGCTCGGCGAGCTGGACGCGCTGGGCTACCACCTCGACGAGCGGGTGCACGAGGTCCGGGGGCGCGTCGCCGCCGCGCGGCGCGACCTCCAGCTGCAGGTCCCGGCCACCCTGCTGGGGGTGGTCGCGCTCCTCGCCGTGACCGCCCTGGTCACGATCCGGGGCGTCCGCGGCCCGGTGGGCGACCTCGTGGCGGCCGCCGACGACCTGGCGGCGGGCGACCACGCGGCCGCGGTCGCGCTCGGCGGCCGCGAGCCGGGCCGGAGCGAGCTCGGCCGCCTGGCGGCCGCGTTCGGGCAGATGGCGGTCACCTTGCGCGCCCGCGAGGCGCGGCTCGCGGCCAACGCCCGGCTGGCCGCCGGCCTGGCCGCGACCCTCGACGTCCAGCGGCTCTGCGACGAGGCGCTCGCCACCCTGGTGGCCCACGTCCAGGCGGAGCTCGGCGCGGTCTACCTGGTCACGCCCGAAGGCGACGCCCTGCGCCGCTGCGCCGCGTTCGCCCTGGACGGCCGGTCGGACGAGGCGCTGGCGCTGGGCGAGGGGGTCCCCGGCCAGGCGGCGCGGTCGAACGCGACGGTGCACGTGCGGGACCTGCCGCCCGACGCGCCGTTCAAGGCCCGCTTCGGCTTCGACGCGCTGCCCCCGCGCGCGCTCGTGGCGGCGCCGATGACCGTGCGCGAGCGCGAGGTCGTGGGCGTGGTGCTGCTCGGGAGCGTCCGCGAGCTGCCCGAGGGGGCGGTCGAGTTCGTGGAGCAGGCCGCCCGGCAGCTGGCGGTCAGCGTCGAGAACGCGCGGCACCACGCCCGGGTCCAGGAGCTCGCCGCGGCGCTCAACGAGCGCAACGACGAGCTGCAGGCGCAGAACGAGGAGCTGCAGGCCCAGCAGGAGGAGCTGCAGGCGCAGCAGGAGGAGCTGCAGGTCCAGCAGGAGGAGCTCCAGGCGCAGCGCGATGAGCTCGAGGCGCGCCAGGAGCAGCTGCTCGAGGCCGACCGGCGCAAGGACGAATTCCTCGCCGTCCTCTCGCACGAGCTGCGCAACCCGCTCATGCCCCTGCGGCTCGGGCTGCAGGTGCTGGCGGCCCGCCCCGACGACGAGCGCGCCGAGCGGGCCCTCACGACCATGGACCGGCAGCTCGGGCACCTGACGCGGCTCGTCGACGACCTCCTCGACGTGGCGCGGATCAGCCGCGGGAAGGTCCACCTGCGCCGGGAGCCGGTCGAGCTCTGCGGCCTGGTCCGCGAGGTCGTGGAGGACCACCGGGACCTCCTGGGCCGGCAGGGCCTCTCGATCGAGCTCTCCCTGCCCGAGGGCGCGCTCTCGGTCGAGGGCGACCCCGACCGCCTCGCGCAGGTGGTCGGCAACGTCCTGCACAACGCGATCAAGTTCACGCCCTCGGGGGGGCGGGTCTCCGTGACCCTCGCCGGGACGGGCGACCGCGCGCAGGTCGTCGTGAGCGACACCGGGCTGGGGATGGCGCCCGACGTGCTCGCCCGGCTGTTCCAGCCCTTCGCGCAGGCGGACCGCTCCCTCGCCCGGACGGGCGGCGGGTTGGGCCTCGGTCTCGCCCTCGCTCGCGGGCTGGTCGAGCTGCACGGGGGCGCCGTTCGCGCGGCGAGCCCGGGCGAGGGGCAGGGCGCCGAGGTCACGATCGAGCTGCCGCTCGCGGGCGGGGGCGCGCCTCCGCCCGTCGAGGCGGCCCGGGCGGAGGCCGCCGCGGGCTCCGCCGACGCCTCGCTGCGCGTGCTGGTGATCGAGGACAACGTCGACGCGGCGAGCACCCTCCGCGACCTGCTGGAGCTCGAGGGGCACGCGGTCGAGGTGGCGCACACCGGCGCCGAGGGCCTCGCCGCCGCGGCGAGCCGCCCCCCGGACCTCGTCCTCTGCGACCTCGGGCTGCCCGACATGAGCGGGCACGACGTGGCGCGGTCGCTCAGGGCCGACCCGTCGCTGCAGGGGCTGCAGCTCGTCGCGCTCACCGGCTACGCGCGGCCGGAGGACCGGCAGCGGGCGGCCGAGGCCGGCTTCGACGAGCACCTGTCGAAGCCGCCGCCCCTCGAGGCGCTCGAGGTCCTCCTCGCCCGCGCGGGCCGACGCGGCGGGCCGTGACCGGCTTACGATGGCGGGGGAGGGTCCCATGACCTCGCCGGTCCCCCGCTGGCGCGACGTCGGCGGCGCCCGCGTGCCTGCGTTCCTCTACGGCACGGCCTGGAAGGAGGAGGAGACGCGCCGGCTCGTGCGCCTGGCCCTGGAGGCGGGCTTCCGGGGGTTCGACACGGCCAACCAGCGCAAGCACTATCACGAGGCCGGCGTGGGTGAGGCCCTGAGCGAGGCGCTGGCCGCCGGGCTCGTCCGGCGCGACGAGCTCTTCGTCCAGACCAAGTTCACGCACCGGGGCGGCCAGGACCACCGCCTGCCCTACGACCCCTCGGCGCCGGTCCAGGAGCAGGTGCGAGCCTCGTGCGCGCGCTCGCTCGCGCACCTCGGCGTCGACGTGATCGACGCCTACGTCCTCCACGGGCCGTCGCTGCGCGAGGGGCTGGCTCCGGCCGACCTCGAGGCCTGGACGGCCATGGAGGCGCTGCAGGGCGCCGGCCACGTGCGCCTGCTCGGCGTGAGCAACGTGACCCGCGCCCAGCTCGAGGCGCTCTGCGACCACGCCGCCGCTCCCCCGGCCTTCGTGCAGAACCGCTGCTACGCCCGCACCGGCTGGGACCGCGCCGTGCGCGACCTCTGCCGCGAGCGCGGGATGGTCTACCAGGGCTTCTCGCTCCTCACGGCCAACCGGCGCGAGCTCGACGGCCCGGTCGTGCGCGACGTCGCCGCCCGCGCGGGCCTGACGCCGGCGCAGGCGGTGTTCCTGTTCGCGCTCCAGGTCGGGATGCTGCCGCTCACCGGCACGACCTCCCCGGCGCACATGCGGGAGGACCTCGCGGTGCTCGAGCGGTCGCCGCTGCCGGAGGAGGACGTGCGGCGCCTGGAGGCGGTCTCCGGCTGAGGGGCCGAGGCCCTCGGCCGAAGCTACTCCCGCTCCCGCCCCCGCTCCCGCCCCCGCTCCCGCCCGCTCCCGCTCCCGCTCCCGCTCCCGCTCCCGCTCCCGCTCCCGCTCCCGCTCCCGCTCCCGCCCCCGCTCCCGCTCCCGCCCCCCGCTCCCGAGCACACCTCCCCGCGCCTCCGCAGCAGCGCCTCAGGCGAGCCGAACGAGGCCGAGGCGATCGATGCCGCGCGAAGGCGAGCGAAGGCGGCCTTCTGGCCGCCGAGCGAGCCTGAGCGGTCGGGGTCGCGCGCAGCGCGACCCCGACGCACGGCAGCGCCCGGCATCGTTCGGCGCAGCCGCGATCACACTACCTGGCGATTCGCAGGTCCCCGCGCGGGTCCTGGGGGTTCACGACGTCGCGCAGGTGGACCAGCTCGAACCCCGCGTGGCGGATCGCCATCGATGGCTGCCCCCACGGCACGTAGGTGTAGGGGTTGTCGTAGCGGGGGAACTCGTTGACGGGGTAGGGCTGCCCGTTCAGGCGCGGCGTGCCGCCGTAGTGCAGCTCGAGCCGGCCGCGGTTGGGGATGTCGTAGCCGACGTAGATCGGCGAGGGGTCGAGGATCGTCGGGTAGCGCACGTAGATCCGCGCCGCGGTCACCCGGTCCTTGAACGCCTGGAAGCTGCCGTACTCCGCCGCGTCGCCCACCTGGCACACGAACACGTTGGTGAACCCGGGCGCGACCCAGTCGTCCGGCCCGCCCTCGTAGCCCTCGTTCGAGTAGAGGCCCAGGTAGCCGTCGCCCTTGCGGGCGAACAGCCACGTCCCCTTCCGCGTGACCCCCCACGCGCCGTGCAGGTTGCTGCCGCGCCGCCGGTCGACCTCGTCGAACTCGCCGCTGCGCAGCCAGGCGTGCGTGCGCTTGAGCCCCTCCTTCACGCGCGTGATCGCAGGCGCGTCGTAGGCCGCGATCAGCGCGCTCTCGTGCTGCACGACCGACGGCATGGCCGCGTTGCCGGTCCAGTAGCCGGGGCCGTCCCCCTCGCGCTTGCCGGGCAGCGTGGTGAAGACGACCGCCTTCATCCCCAGCGTCGCCTGCCAGACGTGCTGCTGCGGGCCGATCTGCCCCCGCCGGTAGTCCTGGACGCTCGAGAGCATGACCTCGCGGTTCCTGTAGGTGTAGAGGTTCGCCTTCGTCAGGCACATGCCCTCGACGATCGGCGAGGCCAGGTCGGCCGCCGCGTAAAGCGCCCCGTCGCTGGCGACCTCGAACGCCCCGTACGCGAAGCCCAGCGCGTCCTCGATCCCGCCGCGCAGCCGGCTCACCCCGTACGTGCGCAGGATCCAGCGCGTGTTGGCCACCGTCTGCTTGGCCATGTAGGCGCCCTTGCCCCACCAGAACATGCCGTCGTCGAGGCCCTGGAAGCCGATCCCCCAGTCGCGCGCCTCCGAGAAGTCGAGCGAGACGCGCGAGCGGTCGACGAAGTGCGTCGGCCGGTCCTGGCCGATCGCCAGGAGCACGGTCGGCGGCACGTAGCTGGAGGTCGCGAAGCACAGGGCCCCCACGGCGCCCGAGCGGTTGAAGCGGCCGCGCGTGCCGAACAGCACCTCGATCAGCTCGCCCACCGACTGCCGCCAGCCGTCGCCCTTCCAGCGCGACCCGTCGCCGCCGACCTTCTCGTAGCAGCGCCCCGACGTGACCCCGAAGCTCCCCCGGTGCGTGAAGCGCGCCAGGTCGAACACGAGCAGGTCGACGACCATGGTCGCCCGCCGCCGGATCAGCGGGTCGTCGCAGAAGTCGATCAGGTTGAACAGCGCCTTGAAGTCCTCCTCGTAGTAGCCGGGCGAGTTCCACTCGCTGAAGCCGAACTTGAGCCGCTCGTCGAGCCAGCGCAGGATCCGCGGCCGCGCCTTGGCGACGTGGTCGCGCCCGCGCATGCGGCCGTTCGGGAACCACGCATCGGGCATGAGCTGGCCCGCCAGGTACTCGGCCGCGTGGAAGAGGATCTGGTGGTTCTCCGACCAGTACACCATGTCGTCGGGGCCGCCCTCGTCGATCCAGTACTTCCAGCCGAGCAGCGCCTCCCGGATCTGCTGGGCCACCGCCCGGGGCAGGCGGTTCCTCGGCGCCGGCGCGGTCGACCCCGGCGTCGACGCCGCGGGCGCCGACGCCGGGGCGCCGGTGACGGTCGGGGTGGCGAGGACCAGCGGCGCCGGCGGGTAGAGGTAGAGCAGGCGCAGGAGGTCGTTGGCGTCGAAGTCCGGCGGGTGCGCGTCGCTCCGCGCCGCGAGGTGATCGCAGCCCTCCTTGACCCGGGCGGCGACCCGGTCGAACGGCGTCGGCCCCCACGGCGCCTGGGGGGTTGCGCGCACGCCGCACTCCAGCCACGCGATCGTGTCGGCGAGCGTCCGGTGGCCGTTCGGGAGGGCGCCCTGGTCGGTGGCGCACGCCTCGAGGTAGGCGCGCTTCCGCGCCGCGACGTCGAGCTGCAGGCGGACCGCCGGGTGCAGCGCGACCGCGGGCGTCAGCCCCGCCGAGACCGACGTGACCGCGGAGCGCGCGGGGCCCGGCGCGGCCACCGCGGCCGCGGCGACCCTGCTCGTCGCAGTGCTCGCGTGGGTCGTGCCGAGGGTCGTGGCCAAGGCGCTCACGGCCGGGGTCGCCGACGCCGAGGTCGCGACCGCCGCCGCGCTCACACCGGTGGTGGGCGCGGGCGCGGGCGAGACGAGGGCGGCCGCTCCGATCGCCAGGGGCGTCGCGGCGGCGAGCGCGGCGGCCAGGGTCGTCGAACGGGGCATGGGCTCCCTCCTCCGGCCCTGGTCAGAGCGAACGGTCGTCCCGTCGGAAGTGGTTCCCTCTCAAGGAGCTCGATCGTCTCGCTCGTCTCGCGCGGGGGACCGACCGGCTCGCCTGCAAAGGAAGCGAGGGGCCCGGCAGGACGTGGACTCCGGCGGGTGACCCTCACGCCGGCTGCCGCAGCTCCTCGGGTCCGTCCTCCGCGTCGGCCTGCAGCCGATCGAGGACCTCGTGCACGAGCGGCACCAGCGCCGGCTCGAGCTCGATCGCCTGGAACGCGCGCCGCTCGTCCCCCTCGCGCCGCGCGACGACGCGCGCGGCGGCGTCCGCCTGCCCGAGCAGCCAGTAGCGGCCGCGACGCGGCCCGTCCGTCCAGCGCACCTCGGCCAGGACGAGGCAGAGCTCGTCGCCCTCGGCCGCCGCGGGCGTCGAAGGCCACCACAGGGCGAAGGACGCCACCCCCGCGCCGCGCGAGCGCGCCGCCCGCCGCGCGACCTCCCCGGCGACGAACAGGGCCAGGTCCCGGCGCGGGTCGCCCGCCGGGTGGCGCCGGTGCAGCGCCCAGCGCAGCCTGGCCGCGAGCGCCTCCCAGGCGCTGGAGCAGTGGGTGTCGTCGGTCATTCGGTCCTCCGCTTCGCCCCGAGGACCCGGAGCGTAGCCGACGCCACCGACAACCGCGTTAGGGCTTTGTAAGCGTCACCAGCGCTTGCCCTGGAGCAGGGTGAGCTCGTCGCGCGCGGCGACCAGGCTCCGCCTCGACGCGGCGCGCGCCGCGCGCAGGGCCTCCCACGCCTGGTCGCGTTCGGCGCCGCTCGCGCCCGCGGCCAGCGCCTCGTTCCAGGCCTTCGCGCGGCGCAGGTGCTCGCCCGCGTCGCGCGCCGCCTGCTCGGCCCACGGCGCGCGCGCGCTCGGGCCGAGCATCTGGCGCGCCTCGCGCAGGTCGGCCTCGAGCGGGGCGAGGTCCACCGGGCCGCGGCGCAGGGCGACGAGCGCCACGACGGCGCCGCAGAGGAGCGCGACGACGACCCCCACGACGAGGGCCGCCCGCCTGCCCGGCGGCCGGGGCTCCCCTGCCGCGCTCACGCCTCGCCGGGGCCCTTCAAGTAGAAGATCTGGTTCAGGCGCGCGTGGTCGCCGAACTGGCCCGGCTTCAGGTGCTGCGAATGCGGCACGCGCCCGTCGAAGATCACCAGGCGGTTGAAGCGCATCTCGACCAGGTACGTCAGCTCCCAGAACTCGTTGCCGTCGTTGATGTAGGTGTTGTCCTTCGCGGCGAACAGCGGGTTGAAGACGATGCTGTCCTGGAAGGCGGTGTACTGCTCCGGCGAACGGAGGCTCTCGGGCCCGAAGCCGTACTGCTCGGCGAAGCGGAGCAGCGCGGGCGTGACGGCGGCGGGCACGCGCTCGAGCCCGGTGAGCCGGTGCCGGTAGAGGCCGGTCCCGCCCACGCACGCGTCCGGCGCGTTGAGGTAGACCATGGCGCTCACGCCGGGGTCCACGTGCGGCTGGCGCTGCGCGTTGTTCAGGACCAGCCCGGGGTGGTTCACGATCGCCGAGAAGACGACCGGCTGGAACACCTGGAACGGCTCGAGCGGCGCGCCCCACAGCTCGCTCAGGGTGGCCAGGAGCGGCGCGGTGTCGAGCGAGATGATCGCCCGCGCGCCGGGGAAGTTGCCGTGCATCTTCCCGCTGAAGAAGTGCAGCCCCTGGGCCAGCCCGACGACCTCGTCGGGGTGCGCGTAGAAGTCGTCGACGAGGACCACGCGGTGCCCGTCGCGCCCCACCCGCTCGACGGTGACCTTCGCGCGGGGGTTGACCTGAAGCAGCTGGCTGCTCCACATGCCGGCGGCCCTCCTGACGCCGCGCACTCTGACACTGGCGCGATGCGGGCGCAACCGGCGCCACCTCGGGGTCACGCCGCCGCCACGGCGGCGGAGGGCCGTTGCGCGGGGGGAGGCCCACGCCGAGGATCGTGCGCCCGAGAGGAGCCCCTCATGCCCGCGACCGTCCGCGCCTTCGCCGCCCCCGCCGCCCGCGCCCCCCTCGGCCCGACCACGATCGAGCGCCGCGACCCGCGCCCGACCGACGTCGAGCTCGAGGTCCTCTACTGCGGGATCTGCCACTCGGACCTCCACCAGGCCCGCGCCGAGTGGGGGGAGGCCATGTTCCCCATGGTGCCGGGGCACGAGATCGTCGGGCGCGTGCGCCGCGTGGGCCAGGACGTGAGGCGCTTCGCCCCGGGCGACCTCGCCGGCGTCGGCTGCTTCGTCGACTCGTGCCGCACCTGCCGGCAGTGCACCCGCGGGCTGGAGCAGTACTGCGAGGGGCACCTCGCGCTCACCTACAACGGCACCGAGAAGGACGGCACGCCGACGTTCGGCGGCTACTCGCAGGCGATCGTCGTCGACGAGGCCTACGCGCTGAAGGTGCCGAGCACCCTCCCCCTCGAGCGCGTGGCGCCGCTCCTCTGCGCCGGGATCACCACCTACTCGCCGCTCAAGCACTGGCGCGTGGGCCCCGGGCAGCGCCTCGGCGTCGTGGGCCTCGGCGGGCTCGGCCACATGGCGGTCAAGCTCGGCGCGGCCATGGGGGCCGAGGTCACGGTCGTCAGCACCTCGCCGAAGAAGGAGGCGGACGCGCGCCGCCTCGGGGCGCACGCCTTCCTGCTCTCCTCCGACCCGGCCGCGCTGGAGGCCGTCGCGGGCACGTTCGACCTGATCCTCGACACCGTGTCGGCCTCGCACGACGTGAGCGCGCTGCTGCGCCTCCTGCGCGTCGACGGCACGCTCGTGCTCGTCGGCGCGCCGGAGAAGCCGCTCGAGGTCCCCGCCTTCTCGATCATCCCGAAGCGCCGGGCGCTCGCCGGCTCCATGATCGGCGGGATCCGTGAGACGCAGGAGATGCTCGACTTCTGCGCGGCGCACGGGATCGGCGCCGACGTCGAGGTGATCCCGGTCCAGCAGGTGAACGAGGCCTACGAGCGCATGCTGAAGAACGACGTCCGCTACAGGTTCGTGATCGACACGGCCTCCCTGGGCTGACGTCCGCGACACCCGCCAGGCAGCTGCTCAGAACGACACCTCGACCTGCGCGTGGAGGTGGACGGGGTCGCCCGGGTTGGTCCCGGGCGCCTCGCGGGCGAACCGGCCGCGGAGGAGCGCCGTGACGCCCGCCTCGAGCCGGACGACGCCGGGCACCACCTCCCACCGGCCGGCGAGCTCGAGCTGGTGCCCGACGAAGCGACCGGAGCGCCCGCTCGGGTCCTGCACGCGCGCGGCGGTCCAGGCGTCGCGCCGCTCGGCCAGCCAGAAGGGGCGGTAGACGGCCAGGACCTGCACGTCGTCGTGCGGCCGGAGCTCGAGCCGCAGGCCCGGCGTGATCACGTTGCTGCGAGGGATCGCGCCCCAGAGCCCGGTGGGCCCGAGCTCGAAGCGCCGGGCGCCGAAGAGCGGGTCGAAGCGGCCGTTGCGGCCGTCGGTCGGGTCGCGGTCGCCGCTCGCGACGTCGAGCTGGGCGACGAGGCGCGGCGAGCCGGCGACGTCGAACGTGTAGCCCGCCGACGCGTGGAGCGCCCAGGCGAGGTGGTCGAGGTCGCGGCGGTCGCTCGCCGCCGCGCCGCGCCGCGACCGTCCGACCTGCAGCATGGCCTCGAGCTCGAGGTCGACCTCCCCCCGGCGCGGGGTCCGGCGCGCCCGCGCGCCCGGAGTGACCAGCCGGCGGTCGGCCGTCGCGAGGTCGCGGCCGTCGCGCTCGCGGAGCCCGAGGAGGTAGGCCTCGACGACGAGGCCCAGCGGCGTCAGGGGCGGGCTGGACAGGCCGACCCCCCAGAAGACGACCTCGAGGCGCTCGCGGTCGAGCACCACGTCGTTGTCGACGAGGTCGTCGCGGTCGGTCGGCCGACGGTGGACGGGCAGGGCCGCGAAGCCGAGCGCGGTCCAGCCGTCGGCGGTGGTCCAGCTCCCCTCGACGCCGGTGAAGGCGTTGATCGTGTTGCGGAAGCGGTTCCGCGCCATGAGGCGCCGGCTGCCCAGGTCGAGCGTGAAGCGCCCCGCGCGCAGGTGCCCCTCCCCCTCCCAGGGCAGGAGCCGCCCGAGGTCCAGCCGGGCGTAGCCCTGCAGGAGCTCCAGGGCGTTGCCGTCGGTCGTGCCAACGGGCGTGTCGTCGTCGACGAAGTAGAGCCGCGAGTCCTGCACCTCGGCGCCGAGGCGCACCGGCTCGAGCCGCACCTCGGCGAGCAGGTTCGTGCGCAGCGCCAGGGCCCGGTCGTCGCCGGGCGCGCCGGCGCGGAACTGGTTGAACAGGTGCTCGTAGCGCGTGCGCTGCACCCCCTCGAGGTGCAGCCAGGGCGGGAGCGACAGCGCCCTGGCGAGGCTCCAGGGGCCCTCGCCCTCGGCCGGGGCCGAGGTGGCGGGGGCCGGACCCGGAGCAGGCGGTCGCGGGTCGTCCTGCCCCGCGCCGGGGCCGGCGGCGAGGAGGACCGCCGCCGCCCACCACCCGGCTCGGCCCGTCCCGCGGCCGTGGCTCACCCCACCCTCCGCCAGCAGTAGACCACGCGACCGGCCCCGATCGCCGCGCGCGGGGCAGCCGCGGTTGCTAGACTCGGGCCGTCGAGCAGGGGGGGCCATGACGGACTCGGGCGACCTGGTCGCGGCGCGGATCGAGGCGAAGCGGAAGAAGCTGGAGGAGCAGCTCGCCCGCCGGCGACATTCCGAGCGCGCCCCGGCCAGCGACGCCGGCCCGCCGCCACCCGCCGCGGGCGCCACGGCGCCCCCGCTCGCCGCGCCGCCGCCCGTCGCCTCGCCGCCGCCCCCGTGGCCGCCGCGCCGCCGCCGTCGCCTCGCCGCCGCCCCCGTGGCCGCCGCGTCGCCTGTCGTCGCGACGCCGCCGCCCGCCGCCGCTGCGCCGTTGCCCGCCGCCGCGCCGTTCGCTCCGCCGCCGCGCCCCCGCCCGTCGACGCGATGCCGCCCGCCGCCGCCGCGACGCGCCGTCGCCTGCGCCTGCGCCGTCGGCCGCGCCGCCCGCGGCGGCGCCGGTGAAGCTCACCGCGCCGGCCGCGCCGCCGGCGGCGGCCGCCGCCGCGCCGGTGAAGCTCACCGCCCCGACCACGCCGGCCCCCGCCACGGCCACCGGCGCTCCGCGCCCGTCCGCGCCGGCCGGGCCGGAGGGCGAGGACGGGATGAACACCATGGCGGCGGTGCTCGCCGGCCTGTGCGTCCTCCTCGTCCTCGGCCTGATCGTGCTCGTCGTGTCGCGCTCGGGCTCGACGCCGCCGTCGATCGACGACGACCTCGACGACCCGCTCGTGGCGCCGCTCGACCCCTCGCCGCCGCCCCCGCCGCCCCCGCCGCCCCCGGTGGTCGAGCCGACGCCGCCGCCGCCCGAGCCCGAGCCCGAGCCCGAGCCGCCCCCGGTGGTCGAGCCGCCGCCGCCGCCCCCGCCCCCGCCGCCCCCCGAGCCGACGCTCACCCCGGAGGAGCTCGAGGCGCTCCGGCCGGTGCACGGCGCGCCGACCGCCCGCGCCGAGGCCGAGCGCGGCCGCGTCGTCATCACGTGGGACGTCTCGCCGGTCAACTCGCGGGTGGTGTGCGCCTACGAGGTCCTGCGCAAGGCGGGCGACGGCCCCTGGCAGGCGGTCCACAAGGCGGGCGCCGACGTGCGGCGCTACATGGACGACGGCGTCCAGCCGCGCGTGGACTACACCTACAAGGTGGCCTCGCTCGCCGTCGCCGACGCCATGGATCCGGACGTCAAGCGCCACAAGCTGACGCTGCCGCGCAGCCGGGCCCGCGCCGAGAGCGAGGAGACGCCGACCCTGCGCGTCCTGCCGGACACCTACGTCGTCCCCGTGACGGTCAACCCGCCGACGGACGACGACCCCGGCTTCGCGTTCGTCCGCGTCCTGCGCTGGGATCCGGAGACCTCGTCGTGGCTGCGCCACACCTTCACCGTGAAGGCGGAGGAGCCCGTGGGGGGCGTGGCGAAGCTGCGCGGCGGCCGCGACTTCGACTTCACCACCGGCGCCGTGCTCGTCGACCCGCGCCACGAGACCCGCAAGCACCCGACGCGCGGCCACGACGAGCGGGTCCAGGTGATCACCCTGCGCTACGAGGACGGCACCACCGAGGTCCTCAACGACAAGGAGCCCCCGCCGGGGCTGCCGAACTGACCCGCGCCCTCCCTCCCCCACCTCCTCCGCCAACGGCGAGGGAGCGCGGCGCGCCCGCCGAGAGACCCGATGCCCGCCAGCCCTCGTGAGCGCCTCCGGATCGTGGCCACGGTCGCCCGGGCGGACGGCGCGGTCGCCCCCGAGGAGCGCGCGGCGCTCCTGCGTATCGCCGGCGCCCTGGGCCTCGGCGCCGCCGACGTCGACGAGGCGCTCGCCGCGACGGGACCCCTCGAGCGTCCGGCGCCGGAGGACCAGGACGCCGTCCTCCGCTGGCTGGTCGAGGTCGTCACCGCTGACGGCCAGGTGCAGCCCGCGGAGGAGGCCTTCGTCCGCCGGATCGCCGGGGCCTTCGGCGCCGAGGCGCAGGTCGACGCGCTCCTCCGGCCCGGGGCGCAGCAGGCTGCGCCCCTGCCTCCCGCGCCCGTCGCGCCGTCGGACACGGCGGTCGCCCCCACCCCCGCTCCCGCTCCCGCACCCGCTCCCGCACCCGCTCCCGCTCCCGCTCCCGCTCCCGCCCCCGCCCCCGCCCCCGCCCCCGCCCCCGCCCCGCTCCGCTCCCGCTCCGCCCCGCTCCCGCCCCCGCTCCCGCTCCCGCTCCCGCTCTCCTCGGCGGCACCCTCTCCGGCGCCGACGAGCACCCCGCGCCCGCCCTCGCCGCCGCCCCCGCCGCCGCCCCGCCTCCGGGCGAGCCGCTCCCCCCCGCTCCGCTCGCCGCGGGCCGCGCCGCGCTCGCCCCCTGGCGCCTCGAGGGCGACACCGTCCGCCACGCCGCCCCGCCCCCTGCCCCGGCGCGGCCCTCGCTCCCGGCCGTCGCCGCCGCCGCCGCCACGCTCGCCGACCTCCACGCCCGCGGCCGCGTCCACGGCGACCTGCGCCCCGGCGCCCTGCGCGCAGGGCCCGACGGGCCCGTCCTCCTGACCCCCGCCGCCCCCGTCGACGCGGCGGCGCTCCTCCGCGCCCGCCTCGGCGCCGGCGCCGCCGACCCGGCCGACGTGGCCTACGCCGCGCCCGAGGTCGTGCGCGGCGGCGAGGCCACCCCCGCGGCCGACGTCTACTCGCTCGCGGCGCTGACCTACCACGCGCTCGCCGGCGAGCCGCCCCTGGGGCAGGTCGCCGCGCCGACCGTCGCGCACGCCCTGCACCTGCGCCCGCTGCTCGCGCGCGCCCTCTCTGCCCGGCCGGAGGCCCGGCCGGCGCTCCCCGGGCTCGCCGCCTCCCTCGCCGACGCGGCGACGCCGCCGCCGCCGATCGAGGGCGGGTTCGAGCTCGTCGACGGCGGCGCCGACGCGCCCGCCGGCAAGCTCGTGGCGGCCGCCGCCGCGCCGGCCGCGGCCGAGGGCGCGCAGGTCTCGGCGATCCTCGTCCTCGTCTACGTGCTCAGCGGCATCTTCGTCCTCGTCGGCGCGATCGGCGTGGCGCTCATCGTCGGCAGCTGGGGCGTGTTCGCCCTCCTCGCGCTCCTCACCGGCGGCGCCTTCGGCGGCGG
The DNA here is from genome assembly GCA_023954375.1 of Planctomycetota bacterium. Taxonomy (GTDB): domain Bacteria; phylum Planctomycetota; class J058; order J058; family J058; genus JAMLIC01. The sequence continues at coordinate 5,231 of JAMLIC010000052.1, read as the reverse complement.
CCTGCTCGCCGAGCGGCGCGGCTCGCCGCGCGGCGGGCTGGCCCTCGTCGGCGTGGCAACCCAGCTCCTCTGGGCCGACGCGGCCTTCGTGCTCAACGCCGCCGGCCTCCTCGAGTCCGCCGCCGCCTGGACCGCCGTGGGCGCCGGCGTCGCCGTCGTCACCGGCGCCGCCGCCCGACGACGCGGCTCGACGGTCCTGTGGCTCCTCGCGGGGCTCGGCGCGCTGGTCGCCTGCGCCTGCCTCTGGAGCGCCGTGGGCCCCGGGGGGCGCGCGCTCCTCCTCGCGACCGCCTCGGGCGGCCTCGTCGCGGGCGGCCTCGCCGCGCGCGCCGCGGGGCGCCAGGGCGAGGGGCTCGCGCTCGTCCACCTGGGCTGCCTCGTGGTCGTCGGCGCGATCGCCCAGGGCCTCGACCTCGTCGGCCGCATGGACGACGAGGCGACGTGGTCGCTCGCCATGGGCGTCACGGCGGTCATGACGGCGCTGCTCGCCGCGCGGCTCCGCGCCCCGGGCCTGTGGGCGATCGCCGGGCTCCACGGTTTGATCTCGTTCGCCTGCCTGTGGGCCGCGCTGTCCTACACCGGGCGCGGCGTGCTCACGCTCCTGGTCGCGGTCGGCCTGGCGGGCGCCGGCCAGGCGGTCGTCCTCCGCCGCCGCGAGGACCCCGCGCCGCTCGCCCTCCTGGCCGTGGCGACGCTGCTCGGCTGGGTGGGGACGTGGCACCTGCTCCAGGGCGCGGGCCTCGGCGAGCGACCCGGCGCCTGGGCCGCCGCGGGCGGCCTGATCGCCCTGGTCGCCTGCGCCCTCGCGGTGGTCAACGCCTCGGCGCCGCTCTCGGCCCTGACCGCCGCGCACGCCTCGGTCGCCGCCGTCGCCCTGGGCAAGTACCTCTCGACCGGCACCGACCTCGGCCCCGCGCTCTTCACCGGGGCCGTCGCCGCCGCGTTCGCCCTCCTCGCGGCCGGGCTCCACGTGGCGCGCGGCCCCGCCGTCGGCGCGCCTCACGGCGCCGCGGCGGGGCTGTGGCTCTGGGCCAGCGCGGTGTGCGGCCTGGCCCTCCTCGACCGGCGCGCGTACGACGAGGGGTTCGCGGTGGCCTGGCCCTACGGGGCGCTCGTCCTGAGCGCCGTGGGGGCGCTGACGCTGCCCGGCGTCCACCGCGTCGTGGCGGCCGTCGTCGCCGCGCCGCTCGTCGCCGTCGTGCCGACGGCGCTGGCCTTCGCCCACCACGGGAGCGTGGCCCACCTGCAGCTCGCCATGGGCACGGGCTTCCTCGTGATCGCCGCCGCCTTCCTGGTGCCCGCGGTCGCCGCGACCACCACGCGCCAGGTGCTCGCGATCCTGCCGGCGCTCGTGCCGACCGCGTTCTGCTCGGGCGTCCTGTGCCTCGCCAAGTGCGGGGGCGTCGCGGGCGACGACCTCCTCGTCGAGGCGCTCCAGACCCTCGGCCGCGTCCACGAGTCGCGCTTCGCCTACCTGGCGAGCGTCGTGGGCGCGTCGGCCGTGTTCGTGGGGCTCGCCTTCCTCTTCGCCCCGCGCGCGGCGTCGAAGGCGCCCTACCGGCTGCTCGAGATCGCCGGCCTGCTCCTGTTCTTCGGCGCGCTCACGCTCCTGTCGATCCTCAAGATGTCCGACTGGTTCTACCCCCTCGTCCTCCTCATCGGCGGCGCGACCGTGATCGGCCTGGGCGTGTGGCAGCGCCGCGCCGTGCTCGTCGCCGCCGCCGCGCTCGCGCTCGTCCTGAACCTGTGGCTGCAGTACTTCGCCAAGCTGCACGACCGGGTGCCCACCTTCGGGCTCCTCCTCGGCTTCGGCGTGGGGCTCCTCGTCTTCGGCCTCCTCTACGAGCGGCGGGTCAAGCGGGTCCTCCCCGTGCTTCGCCAGTGGGCGTGAGGTAGCCTCCGGGGGTGGACCCCGCACGCCGCCCCTCCGACCCGCGGCTGGCGCAGAGCCTGCCCACGGGCGCCTTCCCCGCGCCAGGCGGCGGGCGGCGCCCGTCCGAGCGGACGCGCGGGCCCGACGCGCTCGGGCCGTGGACGCTCCTGGGCGAGCTCGGTCGCGGCAACTTCGGCGTCGTCTACCGCGCGCGGCGCGAGGGCTGGCCGGACGAGGTCGCCCTCAAGGTCATGCCCGACGCCCTGCGCGCGGGGCCCGAGCTCGCGGCCCGCTTCCGCCAGGAGGCGCGGCTCGGTCAGCGGCTCGTCCACCCCGCGATCGTCCGCGTGCTCGACCAGGGCGAGGCCGGCTCGCACGCGTGGTTCGCCATGGAGCTGTGCCGGGGCGAGACGCTTGCCCAGCGCCTGCGGCGGGGGCCCTTGCCCGCGCGCGAGGCGGCCCGCCTCGTGGCGACCCTCGCGCGCGCGGTCGCATACGCCCACGGGCACCACGTGATCCACCGCGACCTGAAGCCCGCCAACGTCATGCTCGAGCCGGGCGGCCCGCGCGTGACCGACTTCGGGCTCGCGCGCGACGAGGCGCGCGCGGCCGCGCTCACGCGGACCGGCGACGTCCTGGGCACGCCGCTCTACATGGCCCCCGAGCAGCTCACGGGCGGGCCGATCGACGGGCGGATCGACGTGTGGTCGCTCGGGGTGATCCTCTTCGAGTGCGTCGCCGGCCAGCGGCCGTTCGCGTCGGCCGACCCGCCGACGCTCGCGCGGCGGATCACGCAGCAGGACGCCCCGCTGCTCCGCGAGGTCGCGCCGGACGCGCCGCCGGCGCTCGAGGCGATCGTCCGGCGCGCCCTGGCCCGGGACCCGGCCGAGCGCTGGCCCGACGCCGGCGCGCTCGCCGACGCCCTCGAGGGCCTCGCGGCGCCGACCGCCGCGCCGACCGCGGCGGCTCGCCCGCGGCGGCGGCGGCGCCGCCGCGTCGTGGCGCTCGCCGCCGCCGCGCTCGCCGCCGTCGCCCTGGCGGCCGTCGCGGGCGCGCGCGCCCTCCGGCGCGCGGAGGCCGCCCGGGCGCTCGAGGCGCTGGCCGCCGCGCCGGTGGGCGGCGACGACGCGGCCCTGCGCGCCGCGGCGCGCGAGGCCGCCGCCGGCGACCCCGCCCTGCTGGCGCGCGTCGCCGCGCTCGCGGCGGGCCGCGATGCCGACGCGGCGGTCGCCGCGCTGGAGGCCGCGCTGACGCGGGGCGACCTGGCCGCGATGGACGCGGCGGCGGCGGCGGTCCGGGCCCTCGCCCCCGACGCCCCGGCGCTCGCGTGCGTCGAGGCGCTCGCGGCGCTCGAGGCGGCGGCGGGCGCCGGCGACGCGGGCGCCGTCCGCGAGGCCCTGGTCCGCGCGCGCCCGCGCGGGCCGTGGGCGGCCGCGCTCGGCGCGGCGCGAGCGCGCGCGCTCGAGGCCGCGCTCGCGGCGGTCGACCGGACCGACCTCCCCGTCGAGGTCGCCCTGGCGCGGCTGGAGGTCGCGCGGGCGCTCGCCGGGGGCGACGACGCCCTCGCTCGCCGCGTCGGGGCGGCGCGCGCCTGGCTGCTCCACCGGCGCGGGCGCTACGGCGAGGCGGTGGCCGAGGGCGCCGCGGTCGTCCCGCCGACCGGGCCGCTCGACGAGGTGGCCGCGTCGGCGCTCCTGGCCGTCGCCCGCTCGCTCCACGAGGACCCGGCCGGGATCGTCGTTCGCCTCGAGCGGCTGGTGAGCGCCGCCCCCGAGCCGTGGCGCGCGGTGGCCGAGGCGGAGCTCGCCCTCGCGCGCGTGCGCGACCTGCCCACGCTCGAGCGGGCCGAGGCGCTCGCCCGGGCCGCGCTGGCGCGCGCGCCGGGGCTGCCGCTGGCCCTCGAGCTCGTCGCACGGGTCGCCATGCGCCGCGCCGGCGCGACCCCCGACCCGGCCCTCCTCCAGGCGGCCGACGAGGCGTTCGCGCGGGCGGTCGAGGCCGACCCGGGCGACGTCCACGCGCTCATGTTCCGCGCCCTCTCGCGCTTCCACCTCGGCGACGCGGAGGGGAAGGAGGGGGTCCTCGGGCGCGTGATCGCCCTCACCGAGCCGGTCCCCTACCACCGGGCCCTCGTGTGGCGCGCCCACACCCGCTTCGGGCTGGGCCGCCCCGGCGAGGCGCTGGCCGACCTCGAGCGCGCGCTCGAGGGGCGCCCCGACGACGTGGAGGCGCTCCTGTGGCGGGCGCTCTGCTGGCAGCGGCTCGGCCGCGCCGAGCAGGCGCGCGCCGAGTGGCGGCGCCTGGTGGACGCGGCCCCGGATCGGGTCGACGCGCACCTGAGCGGCCGCGGGGCGACGGTCGACGTCGCGCCGCTGCGCCAGGCCCTGGTCGAGGTCCTCGTCGCCGCGGCTCCCCGGCACCCCCCGCCGACCGACGCCCTCCCTGGCCCGCTCGTCGAGGCGCTCACCGAGCTCACGCGGCGCGCCCACGCCGGCGCGCCCTGGGAGGAGCTCGAGCCGCCGCTGGTGGACGCCGAGGCGGCCGCCGGCGACGACGCGCTCCTGCGCGACATGGTGCGCATGGAGCGGGCGCGGGTCCTCTTTCGCCGCGGGCGCCTCGAGGAGGCGCGGGCGCTCGCGCGGGCGGTCGCCGAGCGCGCCGTCTCGCCGCGCGGCGCGGGCGAGGCGCGCTACCTGGAGGCGTTCACCTTCCTGTGGGGCGGCGACGAGGCGCGCGGGCGCGACCTGCTCGGCCGCCTCCACCGCGACGACCTCGGCCTCCCGAGCTACGCCGCCGGCCTCACCTGGCGCGCCTACGCGGGGCACCACGCGCTGGGCGAGGCGCTCGGGCGGGCGGCGATGGCGCTCGAGCCGCACGCGGTCGAGCCGCTGATCGGGCTGGCCGATTGCCTCGGCCGCCTCGGGCGCGCCGAGGAGGGCCTCCGGGCGATCGACGAGGCGCTCCGCCGCGCGCCCGACCACCCGCGGGCGCACATGGCGCGCTCGATCCTCCTCACCGGCCTGCAGCGGCTCGAGGAGGCGGAGCGGGCCCTCGACGTCGTCGTCCGGCTGGGCGAGCCGGCGCCGGTCCTGCGCGCCCTGCGGGAGCGCGCGCAGGTGCGGCTGTCGCTGGGCCGCCCGGGGCCGGCGCACGACGACCTCGAGCGCCTGCTCGCGCGGGCCCCCGACGACGTCGATGCGCTCTGCGCGCGGGCGACCGCGCGCCTGCTCCTCGGGCGGCCCGACGCCGCCGAGGACCTGCGGCGCGCCCTGGCGCTCGACCGCGCGCGGGTGGAGGCGTGGCTCGACCGCCTGCCGCCGCCGCTGCGGGAGCGGCTCGCGCAGCTCCGCTATTAGCA
>JAMLIC010000051.1 GCA_023954375.1 Planctomycetota bacterium | reverse complement strand
GGGCTCGCCCGGCCCGGCCCGCGGCCCCCCCCCCCCGGCTCGTCCCCCCGCCCCCGCGCCCGAGCGCCAAGGGGTGTGAGATGCGCCGCCACAAGTTCTTCGTTCTTGACTCCTTTCCTCCCTTGGCGCGCGGCACATGGGGACCCGCGGAGCGGGTCCCCGCGTGCGCGCGTGGCGTCTTGGCGGTTCATTTCTTCCTCTTCTGCGAGTCGAGGACACCGCCGCTCCGACACGAGGCGTCTGGCGGTTCATTTCTTCCTTCTCTGCGAGAGCTTGGCGGTTCTAGCCCACCGGCTTTACACCCAAGCCGTTGCGGCGCAACGTAGACCCTGGCCAGGTTGACCCGTCCGGGCGCCCTCGTTAACGTCCCTTGACGTCGAACCCTGCAACGCCGTCGAGGGCTCATGGCGCGGCTGATCGTCTGCGGCAAGGACGGGCAACCCCACCGGATCGTGGAGGCCGAGGGCAAGGTCATCACGATCGGCCGCTCGTCCGAGAACCACGTCCAGATCGACGACCTCAACAGCTCGCGTCACCACTGCGAGATCCACGAGAGCTCGGGCGCCTACGAGCTCGTCGACAAGGACTCGCGCAACGGCGTGTTCGTCAACGGCCACCGCGTGCAGCGCGGGCGCCTCGAGCCGGGCGACAAGCTGGAGATCGGCACGACGATCCTCTACTGGGACCGCGTCCCGGACGGCCTCGCCCACCCCGACGAGGGCAAGGTCACGAAGAACATCGCCACGGGGATCTTCTCGCCCCCGGGCGACCCGACCGGCGTCGTCGAGCACCTGAGCTCCGTCCTGCAGACCGGCCGCATCAGCCGGCCGGCCCCGGACCTCGTCGCGCCCGCCGCGCTGGCGCCCACGCCGCCCGCCGAGGAGCCGACCCGGCCGCGGGGGGCGCTCGGCGACGAGCTCTCGGAGCTGCGGCGCCTGCTCCAGCTCAACAAGACGCTCAACTCGGAGCTCAACCTGCGCCGGCTCCTCGAGCGGGTCATGGACACCGTGATCGAGGTCTCGGGCGCCGAGCGCGGCTTCCTGATCCTCAAGGACGGCGGCAAGGACGACGCCGAGGAGTTCAAGGTCAAGGTCTCGCGCAACATCGACCGCGAGTCGATCAAGGACGCGCGCGAGAAGATCTCCGGCACGATCGTGCGCGAGGTGCTCGAGCACGGCCGCTCGGTCCTCCTCACCGACGCCGCGCACGACTCGCGCTACAGCGGCCGCGAGAGCATCCTCTCCATGAAGCTGCGCTCGGTCCTCGTCGTGCCGCTCCGGCACCGCGAGCGCGTGCTCGGCGCGATCTACCTCGACAACCGCTTCGCCTCGAGCCGCTTCGACGAGCGCGCCCGCGAGCAGCTCGAGCTCGTCGCCGACCAGTCGTCGATCGCCATCGAGAACGCGCGCCTGTTCGAGGAGAACGCCCGCCAGCGCGAGGAGCTGCAGCACGCCAAGGAGGAGCTCGAGCGCCTCAACCAGACGCTGCGCCAGCGCGTCGAGGTGCAGGACCGCGAGCTCGTGCGCGCGCGCGAGGCGCTGGCCGCCCACCGCGAGGAGGTGCAGCTCAGGTACGACTACTCGCACATCGTGACGCGCTCGCCCAAGATGCTCGAGGTCTTCATGATCCTCGACAAGATCACCGACTCGAGCGTGCCGGTGCTCGTGCAGGGGGAGAGCGGCACGGGCAAGGAGCTGATCGCCCGCGCGCTGCACTACAACGGCCCGCGCCAGAAGCATCAGTTCGTGTCGGAGAACTGCGCCGCGATCCCCACGAACCTCATGGAGAGCGAGTTCTTCGGCTACGTGCGCGGCGCGTTCACGGGGGCCACGGCCGACAAGATGGGCCTGTTCGAGCTCGCCGACGGGGGGACGCTGTTCCTCGACGAGATCGGCGACATGGACCTCGACATGCAGACGAAGCTCCTGCGCGTCCTGCAGGACGGCGTCCTGCGCCGGGTCGGCAGCAAGGAGTTCAAGCGCGTCGACGTGCGCCTCGTCTCGGCCACGAACCGCGACCTCCTGGCGCTCATCAAGGAGGGCAAGTTCCGCGAGGACCTCTACTACCGGCTCAACGTGATCAACGTGCTCCTGCCGCCGCTCCGCGACCGCAAGGAGGACGTGCCGCTGCTCGCCGAGCACTTCCTGGCCCGCGAGGCCAAGCAGGCGGGCAACCCGCCCAAGGCGATGTCGACCGAGGCGCTCGACCTCATGCTCCGCTACGACTGGCCGGGCAACGTGCGCGAGTTCGAGAACGAGATCATGCGCTCGAGCGCCATGTCGAAGGAGACGATCCGCCCCGAGCACCTGTCGAAGGGGATCATCGAGGGGCCCCTCGAGCCGTCGCCGGGCACCGCCACCGGCGCCCGGATCCGCAGCCTGGCCCTGTCGGGGCGCACGCTCAAGGAGCTCGTCGCCGCCGAGGTCGACGAGATCGAGCGCGCCGCGATCACCGAGGTGCTCAGGCGCTGCAAGTACAAGAAGAGCAAGGCGGCCCAGATCCTCGGCGTGTCGCGCCCGACGCTCGACGCCAAGATCGACAAGTACGGGCTGTCGCGCGACGCCGTGCTGACGGACTGACATGCCCCGCCCCCCCCACGTCAGCCCGCACATCGCCGCGCAGCCCGCCGGGATCTACTCCGCCCTGGCCCACCGCCTCGAGCAGCGCCAGGGCGAGGTCTACCCGTTCCACGTGGGCGACACGTGGATGGAGCCGCCCGAGGGCTGCCGCATGGAGGACCTGCGGACGGCCGACCACCCGGGCCTGCACCGCTACGCGCCGGTCGCCGGCCTCCCGGCCCTCGTCGAGGCGATCGTCGAGCGGCAGCGAGACCGCACGGGCGTCGCCGTCGAGCGGCGCGACGTGCTCGTGGCCGCCGGCGCGACCGGCGCGCTCGGCGCGGTGGTCGGGGCGATCGTCGCGCCCGGCGACGAGGTGCTGCTCCTCGCGCCCCACTGGCCGCTGATCGCCGGGATCGTGCGCGCGTTCCACGGCGCGCCGGTCACCGTGCCCTTCTTCCCCGAGGTCACCGACCCGGCCGGCGCCGTCGCCGCGGTCGCCGCGCGCGCCACGGCGCGGACCGTGGCGCTCTACCTGAGCACGCCCAACAACCCGACCGGGCGCGTGATCCCGCCCGCCTGGCTCGAGGCGCTCGCCGCGTGGGCCAGCGACCAGGGGCTCTGGCTCCTCGCCGACGAGGTCTACGAGGACTACCAGTTCGAGGGCCGGCACGCCTACACGCGCCCGCTGGCGCCCGGGCGCACCTTCTCGGCGCACTCGTTCTCCAAGGCCTACGGCATGGCCGGCAACCGGTGCGGCTACGTCGTCGGCCCGGGCGAGGTCATGGACCACGTGCGCAAGGTCAGCACGCACACCTTCTACGCCACGCCGACCGCCGCGCAGGTGGCCGCGCGCCGCGCCCTCGAGGGCCCCGGCGACGCGTGGGCCGCCGCCGCGCGCGCCCGCTACCGCGACCTCGGCGCGCAGGTCGCCCGGCGCCTGGGGCTGCCGGCGCCCGAGGGGAGCACGTTCCTGTTCTTCGACGTGGCCGACCGCCTCGACGCCCGCGGCCTCCCGGGCTTCCTCGAGGACTGCGTCGAGCGCGGCCTCCTCCTCGCGCCGGGGCAGAGCTTCGGTCCCTACCCCACGCACGTGCGGCTGTGCTTCACGGCGGCGCCGCCCGAGGTGACCTTGCGCGGGGTCGAGGCGCTGGCGCCGCTGCTGGGCCGGTGACGGTCCTCCCATCCCCCTCCCGCTCGGGGTCAAGGAGGCGTTACACTTGACGCCCCTCCGCCGGCCCGGGCCCCGCCCGGACCGGGGGTTGGGGTCCCCCGGCGGTGGTGGGGGACGGCGGCCCGAGGGTTGCGCGCCCCGGGCGCCGCCATGAACCCGACGCGCGGAGCGCTCGCCTTGCCTGATCCCGCAGCGACCGACCGGCTCCGGGTGATCCTCGAGGAGGGCGGGCAGTCCCGCCCCTTCGAGTTCGACGCCGAGCAGATCACGATCGGCCGCACCGCCGACAACGCGGTCCGCATCTCCGACGCGCTCTCGTCGCGCCACCACTGCCAGATCAAGCGCGGCCCGGCCGGCTGGGTCGTCACCGACCTCAAGAGCCGCAACGGGACCAAGCTCAACGGCGAGCCGCTCACGGCCGACCACGTCCTGCGCCCCGGCGACCGGATCGAGGTCGGCGAGTCGATCGTCCACTTCGCCGAGAAGCGCGGCGCGAGGCAGCCGTCCGTGAAGACGAAGCGCCGCGAGAAGCCCGCCGAGGCCCCGGCGGCCGCCGCGCCCGACGGTCCGCCCCTCACCGCCGCGGACCGGCCCGCGCTCGTCGTCGCCGGCCAGCGGGTCGCGCTCGCGTCGTTCCCCTTCGTGATCGGGCGCAAGAAGAGCTGCGGCCTGCCGCTCGACGACGGCGACGTGAGCAACGAGCACTGCATGGTCGTCGAGGACGAGGGGGCCCTGCACCTCGTCGACCTCGGCTCGACCAACGGCACCCTCGTCGACGGCGAGCGCCTGCGCGGCCGCACGCCCCTGCGCCGCGGCGCCGTCCTGCGCCTCGGGTCGACGCTCGAGGTCCGCGTCGAGGCCGAGGGCGCCGCCCCGGCCCGGCCGGCGTCGAAGAAGGCGCCCGGCGTCCCGCGGTCCGACCGCCACGACAAGCCGAAGGCCCCGCCGAAGTCCGACCGCAACGACCGTTCGCCGGCGCCCGCGCCGGCGCCCGCCGCCGTCGACGAGGTCGACGACCTCGACGCGCTCGACGCGGACGCGGACGACGACGTCGGGGCGCAGCCTGCGGCGCCCCGCGGCGCGAAGCGCCCCGTCGGGGCGCAGCCTGCTGCGCCCCGAGGCGCGAAGCGCGCGCAGGCCGCGCCGAAGCCCGGCGACGCCGCCGACGCGGCCGAGGTCGTGGCGGGCGAGGGCGACGTCGCGCCGGCCGACTTCACGGCGCGCCTCGAGGCCGCCGCCAGCCAGGGCGGCGGCGGCGGCGGCGGCGGCGGCGGCGCGGCGCTGGTGGTCGTGGCCCTCGTGCTGGTCGTCGGCGCCCTCGGCGCGACCGCCGCGACGACGCTCGTCGCCCGCCCCGAGGGCGACCCGGCGCCGGCCGACGGCCTGGTCGAGAACTGGTCGTTCGAGGAGCCGCGCCGCGGCGACGGGAGCGTCCCCGGCTGGGAGCTGGCCGCCGACGGCGCCGCGCTCGTCCAGGAGGGCGTCGCCCACGGCAAGCGCGCCCTGGCCCTGCAGGTCGCCCCCGGCGCGCGGCCCGAGTTCAGGAGCGCCGCGCCCCTGCGCGTGACCGCCGAGCGCGCCTACCGCGTGCGCGCCGCCGTATCGCTCGACGCGCGCGTCGGCGCCGCCCTGCGCGTCGACTGGAGCGCCGAGGACGACCCGAGCTTCGCCCGCAGCAGCTGGGCGGTCGTCCTCGACCCGGGGGGCCAGGCGACGGGCGGCTGGCGCGACGTCGGCGGCACGGTGGTGGCCCCCCGCGGCGCCACGCTGGCGCGCGTCGTCGGCGTCGCCCTCGCGAGCGCCGACGGACCGGCGGGGCGGGCCCGCTTCGACCGCGTCCACCTGGTCGCCTCGAGCGAGGCGCCGCAGCCGTTCGTCCTCGACGGGCCGGCCGGGCTCTCGCTCCGCGTCGACGAGCGCGGCGTCACGTCGGTCCACCGCGACCGGCGCGAGCTGGCGGCCGAGCTGGCCCTCGCCGTCGACCTGGCCGACCCCCTCGCCCACCAGCGGGCCGCGCGCGTCGACCAGCCGACGGCGCCGCAGCCCGACGAGAGCCTCCTGGCGCTCGGGGCGATCCCCGACGGCGGCGGCGGGCGCGTCGACTACGCCTTCAGCGCCGCCCCCGACGCCGGCGGGCTGCGCCTGCGCTGGAGCGGCGGGCCGCGCGCGGCGCCGCTGCACCTCGTCTTCCTCCTCCCGCGCCTCGAGGACGTCGCGCCGCTCGAGCTCGACGGCAAGGACGTCACCGGCCAGCTCCCGTCGGCGCCGGTCACCGTGAGCGAGATGGCCTGGGGCAAGAACGACCGGCAGGTGTCGTTCCGCTTCACCGCGCCGGCCGCCCTCACGCTGCGGCGCGTCGGCAGCGGCGCCGAGCTGTCGTTCGCCGTGCCGCCGCGCCCGATCGCCACCGGCGAGGCCGGCGTCGGCGTGGACGTCGGCGCGGCGTCGAGCGGCACGCGCGACCAGCTGCGCCGCCTCCTCGAGGAGGCCGAGCAGGCCGCGGCGCAGGGCGAGCACGCCCGCGCCCTCGAGGCCTACCGGCGCCTGGCCGCGCGCTTCTCCCACGACCGCGCCGTCGTCGAGCGCGCCAACCGCGCCGTCGAGGAGATCTCGCGCCGCGCCCAGCGCCTGGCCGACGTGGTCGAGTTCGCCCGGCGCGAGGCGCAGGAGCTGCCGCTCCCGCCGCTCGCCCAGGCGGCGCGCGCCGTCATCGACGAGCTCGAGCGCGGCTTCGACGGCACCCCCCAGCTCGACCGCGCCCGCCGCGAGCTCGGCCTCGTGGACGACGCGGTCGCCGCCGCGCGCCGGGCCGAGCAGCAGGCGCGCGTGCGCGAGCTCCTCGACCGGGCCCAGCGCCTGCGCGAGGCCGGGCACGTGCACCTCGCGCGCCTGATCTACCAGGGGATCGTCGACCACGTGGACGAGGGGGTGCCCGGCGTCGCCGACGCCCGCACCCGCCTGGCGGCGCTGCCGCCGCAGGGGGGCGCGCGATGACCCTCGGGGTGGGGCTCGACATCGGCGGCTCGTCCGTCACCGTGGCCGCCGTGCGGGCGCGCAAGGGCTCGCTCGCGCTCGAGCGGTTCCTGCACGTGCCGCTCGACGAGCTCGCCGGCGAGGGCGTCGACACGTCGTCGCCGGGCGAGGTGGCCCGCGCGGTCGCCGGCCGCATGCGCGACCGCGGGGTCCCGACCGGCCGCGTGGTCGTGGGCGTGTCCGGCCGCGACGCGATCATCCGCTACTCGCACCTCCCGCAGATGCCGGCCTGGCGCCTGGCGCTCCTCGTGCAGTACGAGGTGCAGGACACGGCCGAGAAGACGGGCGAGGCGCTGTCGGCCGACTACCGCCTCCTGCCGAACGCCGGCGACGGCAACCTCGTCCTGGTCGCGCTCGCCAAGGACGCGCGCGTCCTCGAGTCGATCCGCGCCTGGCAGGCGGCCGGCGTCGGCGCCGTCGGCGCCATGCCCCTGCCCGTGGCGACGGGCGACTGCGCGCGCTTCCTCTGCGACGAGGCGGCCGCCGGCACGACGCTCGTGGTCGACGTCGGCCGCGACGCGACCGAGGTGGCGCTCGTCGAGACGGGCGAGCTGATCTTCGCCCGGAGCGTGCAGACGGGCGGCGAGGCCTTCACGGAGCGCGCCGCGAAGCTGCTGGGGCTCGACCGCGACGAGGCCGAGGAGAAGAAGCGGCTGGGCGAGCTCGACGACGGCGTCCTCGACGGCCCGCGCCAGCAGCTCGCCGCCATGGTCTCGGCGTCGATCGACTTCGCCCGCGGCCAGCTCAAGCGCAAGAAGCTGAAGGTCGACCGCGTGCTGCTCACGGGCGGCGGCGCGCGCGTCCCGGGGCTCGTCGAGGCGGTCGGCCGGGCCGCCGGGTGCGAGGCGCGGCTGTTCGACCCGCTGGACGCGATCGACCTCTCGCGCGCCAACCCGTCGTCGCGCGACGCGGCGGCCGCCGCCGGGCTCGAGGCGACCACCGCGCTCGGGCTGGCGCTCTCGGCGGTGCTCCCGCACGCGACGCGCCTCGACCTCCTGCCGCTCGAGGTGAAGCGGGCGCTCGAGCGGCGCCACCGGACCGTCCCGCTCGTCGTCGCCGGCGCCGCGCTCGTCCTTGCCCTCGTGCTGGCCTTCGGCACGGCGCTCTGGGCCCGCTCGGGCGAGGAGGGGCGCCGGGCCCAGCTCCAGGCGGCGCGCGCGCAGGTGACGGCGCGGCTCCAGCAGCACCGCGAGCGCGCGCGCCTCAACGAGGCGCGCGAGGCGGAGCTGCGCGCGCTCGCCGACCGCGCCCGGCCGGGGCTGGCGCTGGCCGGGCTCCTCGGCACGCTCGGCGAGCGGCTGCCGGCGCGGGTCTCGCTCTCGAAGCTGGCGCTCGTGCGCGACGACCGCACGGGCGGGTTCGGGCTGGAGCTCGAGGGCACGGCGGACAACGCCCAGGGCGACGGGATCGAGGCCATGCGCCAGCTCCAGCAGGCGCTGGAGGCCGACCCGCTGGTCGCCGAGGCGAGCGTCAAGCCGCGCCAGCACGAGGGGGCGACGCTCGACTTCACCGTCACCGTGGTGCCGACGGGCGGCGCGGCCGCGCCGCCCGCCGCCGACCAGGGAGGGGACTGACGTGGCCGTCGACTTCGAGGCGATCTGGCACACGCACAAGCGGTTCATCCTGCAGGTCGCGGGCGGGGCGCTCGCGTTCTCGGTCCTCCTCGGCTGGCAGGGCGGGATCGCCGCCGCGGCGACCCGCGCGGCCAAGGCCAACGCCGGCCAGCAGGCCGAGCTGCAGGACGACCTCGCCGGCCTCCTCGGGGCCGAGGGGCTGGAGAAGGGGCGCGCCGCGGCGCTCGCCGAGCGGCTCGAGCCGGCGGTGCTCGACGCGCTCCTGTGGCGCGCCGACGAGGGCTTCGTCCTGCCGAAGGGAGAGAAGGCGGGGGCCATGTTCTACTCGCAGGCCGCCGGCAAGGCGGCCAGCGACGTGGCCCGCCACGCGCAGACCTGGAACGCGCAGGTCCCGACGACGAGCCAGGCGCTCGGGCTGGTGACCGAGCCCGACGAGGCGCGGCTCCCCGAGGCCCTGGCGCAGGCCGACCTGGCGCGGCGGCTCGTGATACGCCTCCTGGACGCCGGCGTCCGCAACGTGACGCGCGTGGAGCTCCCCGACGCCAGCTACGTGGCGCGCGACGGCGAGCGCGGCTTCCTGCGCCTCCTCCCGGCGCGGGTGACCTTCCGCGCGAGGACCGAGACGCTCGCGCGCGCGCTGGGCGAGCTGCAGGTGGCCGGCTCGTTCGTCGAGGTGCTCGGCTGCACGGTCACGCGCGAGCGCGGCGCGGGCGAGCCCCTCCTGGTCGAGCTCGAGGTGCAGGCCCTGGCCACGGTCGAGCAGGCGCCGGTGGCGGCCGTGAGCGCGGGGACGCCGGCCGGCGGGCGCCGCGGGCCGCGCCGCTTCGGACGGGAGCGCTGACGCGTGCTCGAGCTGACGAAGGAGAAGGTCCTGGCCCTCGTGGCGCTCCTGGCCGCGGCCATGGTCGTGGCCGGCCTGCGCGCGCCCCGCGTCGAGGAGGTCCCGCCCGTGCCGGCCGAGGAGGCGGCGCGCCCCTACCGGACGGTCTCGTCGGCGCCGCGCCTCGCGCCCGAGCGGCCGTACAAGCCGGGCGCCGGGGTGCGCGACCCGTTCGCCGTCGAGGACCCGTGGAAGGAGGCGCCGCCGGCGCTGCTCGCCCTGCCGCCGACGCGCGGCTGGCCGCGGGCCCTGCCGGTCGGCCCGAACCCGACGGCCCGGAGCCCGCACGACCGGCTGCTGCTCGGCGGCGCCCCGCCTCAGCCTGGAGGGGCGCGATGACCTGGCGCGCCGCCGTCGTCGTGTTCGCGCTCCTCGTCGCCCCCCTGGCGCGCGCGCAGGAGGCGATCGACGCCGACTTCCGCATGTTCGACGTGGTCGTCGTCGAGGGCGTCGCCGACCCGATCGAGGGGACGATCCTCGAGGGGCGCGACCCCGGCGCCTCGCGCCTGAAGATCCGCACGCGCCAGGGCGTGATCACCGAGTTCCCGCGCAACAAGGTGCGCGAGATCACCGACCGCGAGACGGCCGAGTCGGCGTTCAGGACGCGCGCCGCGCGGATCAAGGAGCGCGGCACGGCGGGCGAGCACCGGCTGCTCGGCGAGTGGGCCCTGCGCCACGGGCTGCGCGCGGAGGGCGAGGGCGAGCTGCGCCTCGCGGCCGAGGTCGAGCAGGACGCGGCGCGGTCGCTCGCGCACCGCGAGCGGCTGATCGGCCTCGTCGAGGAGCGCCTGGCCGACCTCACGGGGGCGGCGCGCGACGCGGCGCTCGAGGCGCTCCTGGCCGAGGTGTCGCGCGCCGAGGCGAAGGGCGGCGCGTCGGCGCGCCTGCTCCTGGCGCGCGCGCGCGTGGCGCGCGAGGTCGGCCTGCCCGAGGTCGCGCGCGGCGCGCTCGAGGCGGCGCGCGACGCGCTCGAGGGGCGGCGCGGCGGGGAGGCGGACCCGGCCACGCCCGCGCGGCCCGAGCAGCCCGCACCGCCCCGGCCCCCCGAGCGGCCGCCCGCCCGCTTCGGCCGCGACGGCGAGGGCCTCGAGAGGCCGCCGCCGCCGCCGCGCCACGACACCGACGCGCCGCCGGCGCTCCCCGACGACCACGGCGACCGTGAGCTCCCGGGCCTCTCGCACCCCGAGCGCGACGTGTGGCGGCAGGCGCTGCTGCTCCTGGGCGCGGTCGAGGCGCGCGACGGCCGGCTGGCCGAGGCGGCCGACGCCTACGAGCGCGTGCTCGAGGTCTGGCCGCAGGAGCGCGCCGCCTGCCTCGGCCTGGCGCGCCTGCGGGTGACCGCGGGGCAGCGCGGCGCGGCGCAGGACCTGCTCACGGCGGCGCTGAAGGTCTTCCCCCGCGACGGCGAGCTCCTGCTCGTGCGCGGGCAGGTGCGCGCGCTCCTGGGCGACCTCGAGGGCGCGCGGCAGGACCTCTCGGCGGTGCTCACGGCCGTCCGCCCGCCCGACGACTCGGCGCTGGCGCGCGACGTCCGGGCGGCGCTCGGGCTCGTGCTCGTGCTCGCGGGCGAGCACGACAAGGCCGGGCCGTCGCTCGAGGCGGCCGACGCGCCCCCCGGCCACGGCCCGGCGCGGCTCGCGAGGGGGCTCCTGGCCGAGCGGCAGGGCGACCTCGCCGCCGCCAGGGCCCACTACGAGGAGGCCGCGCGCCTCCTCGCGCCGCGCGCGGGCGACGCCCACTACGCGCTCTCGTTCCTCCTCGCCGGGGAGGGCGACGCCGCCGCGCTCGACGCCGCGGTCGGCGCCATCCGCGCCGCGGCCCGCCAGGGGGTCGACCTCGAGCTGTGCCTGCGCGCGCTCACCGACCTGGCCGTCCGCCGCGGCGACCCCGAGGCCGAGCTCCGGCTGCTCGAGCTCCACGCGCGGACGGCGGCGCCCGGGCCCGACCTCCTGGCGCGGCTGGGGCGCTCCTACCTGCGCCAGGAGCGCCACGACGAGGCGCGGGCGCTGTTCGAGCGGGCGCTCGAGCAGGCGCCCGACCACGCCGCGAGCCTGCGCGGGCTGGCCTTCGTCGCCTACGCGCGGGACGACCGCCCGCGGGCGAAGGAGCTGTTCGAGCGGCTGCTGAAGCTCGACCCGCAGGACGGGTGGGCCGCGCGCGGGCAGCGCAACCTCGAGGAGGCGCGCACGCGCCGGGTGTGGGTCGACGCCTTCGACCGCCCGGGGCGCGAGGTGAAGAACGCCTGGCGCGTCGAGGCGCCGTTCGGGCTCAAGGTCGAGATGGTCGACGGCAAGGTGTTCCTGGCCGGCCGCCAGCAGAACGAGGCCGAGGGCAGGACGCGCCTCGTGCGCACGGTCCAGGGCGAGCACGTGGTCAAGCTCGAGGCGCGCCTGCACCTCGACCGCCTGGGCGAGTCGGCGCGCGCCGGGCTGCGCTTCGAGACCGGCCACGGCGGGGTGGTCCTCTTCCGCGACACCGACGGCGGGCTCAAGGTCACCTGGAGCAAGTCGAAGACGGCGCCGCTCGAGGACCCGCGCCCCCTCGGCGCCTGGCCGGGGCACGGCCCGCGCACGCTGGCGATCGAGGTCGAGAACCCGCAGGACGGGACGGTCGCCCTGTGGGTCGACGGCGTCCGCCGCGGCGAGCTCAAGGTCCCCGGGTTCGGCCGCGACCGCGGCGACGCCGAGCTCTCCGTCTACGCCCAGGGGACGCGCCTCGACGAGCAGGTCGAGGTGGTGCTCGAGGAGGTCCGCATCTACGTGCGGCGCGAGCGGTGAGGGGGAGCATGCGGCGCACGGGCTTCACGTTGGTCGAGCTGCTGGTCGTGATGGCGGTGATCGTCGTCCTCCTGGGGCTGTCGCTCCCGGCGATCTCGGCCGTGCGGCGGAAGGGCCAGGTGCGCGAGACCGAGGCGCTCATGCAGCGCCTCAAGCTCGCGCTCGCCACCTACCAGCAGGACTTCGGCGACTACCCGCCGAGCTCGTTCAGGCGCCTGGGCCTGCGCGGCAACGGGCAGAACGACGGGGTCGAGCTCATGCTCCGCTGCCTGACGACGCGCGCCCGGACCGGGCCCTACGTCGAGCTGCCGGACGAGCAGCTCGGCAACACCGACGAGGACCGCCTCCCCTCGGACAACGACCCCACGCAGTCGACGCTCCAGACGCGCGAGCTGCTCGAGGTGCTCGACGCGTGGAAGAACCCGCTCGTCTACCTGCACAACGCGGACTACGACCAGGGCGGCGCCGTCGTGCTCCAGCAGGGGGGGCTGGCGCAGGTCGCGGCCGGGCGGAGCGAGAAGACGGGGCAGTTCCTCGGCCTGACGACCTTCCAGCTGTGGAGCGCGGGGCCCGACGGGGTGGCCGGGACCGACGACGACATCCGGCTCTGGGGCGAGTGAGCGTGGGCATCGCCTGGAGGTCGACCACGGAGGACACGGAGGACACGGAGGAGATCTCCTGGAGGGCGACCTCCAACGCGTCCTCCGTGTCCTCCGTGTCCTCCGTGGTGGGTCCTCTTGCTCCGGGCCGACGGCGGCGTGCGTTCACCCTCATCGAGGTCCTCGTCACCCTCTTCATCATCTCGATCCTGCTGGGCATGAGCCTCAACATGCTCTCGCGCCTGGGCAAGAAGGACGCCCTCGAGGCGACCACGGCCGGCGCGCGGGCGCTCCTGCGCCGGGCGCGCAACGCGGCGCAGGAGGAGCGCTGGGCGACCGTCGTGGAGGTCGACGCGAAGGCGTCGGAGCTGCGCGCGCAGACGCGCTCGACGATCACCCAGTTCGGCTTCGACGGCCTCGCCGCCGCCGCGCCGGCCGGAGGCGACGACGCCGACGCCCCGAGCGCGCCGGCGGCGTTCCAGGTCGCGGGCGCCCTGGGCTACGCGATGACCGTCGAGGGGGGCGAGGTGGTCCAGGGGCGCGTCGGGCAGGGGCTCCTGTTCGAGCGGCCCGGCGCCTGGGGCTGGGTCGAGGACCGCCCGGCCCTGTCGCCGGCCGAGGGCGTGTTCGTCGAGCTCATGCTCTACCTGGGCGACCTGTCGGCCACCCTCCGCGACCGGGCGCGCGAGCGGCCGAGCGACGCGCAGGAGCGCGCGGCCGAGCGCGCCGGCGAGCGCCCGCGCGCGCCCGCGCAGCGCGTCGTCGACTGGCGGCGGCGCGCCGCCGACGCGCCGCCGCTGTACACGGCCGTCCGCAAGGGGCGCGCCTGGTCGCTCGGCGTCACGGCCGACCACGCCATCGAGGTGGCGCTCACGGGGCCGGCGCCCGACGGCGGCCCGGAGGTGACGTTCATCGCCCGCACGCGTCCGGACACGCTCCGCGCGGAGCGCTGGTTCCGCGTCGCGCTCGCCTTCGACGGCAAGCGCAGCCGGGTGATCGTCGACGGGATCCCGCGCGTGCACCTGCCGCTGCCCGGCTACGACGTGCTGCCGGCGACGCTCATGCGCGACCGCGCGCCCCTGACCCTCTCCGACCCCGACCCCGAGGCGGGGTTCTACGGGGTGATCGACGAGCTCAAGGTCGCGGCCGTGCTGGCCTCGCAGCGCCTGGAGGTGCCGCAGGACGTGCTGCTCGTCGCGCCCGACGACGCCGTGGGCTTCGACCTCCTCGGCCAGCTCGACACCGCCCGCCACGCGGAGCCGATCGTGATCTACCTGACCGACGACGAGCGGGCCTGGGACCTGCTCGCCGGGGCGACGCCGGGGCAGGGCGAGGGGACGCGCACGCGGGCCGACCAGGCGCGCGAGCGCGCCGCCGCCGGCGCGACCCCCTATGCGCGGTTCGTGGCCGGCCTGGGGACGCTCGACCCCATGCGCTGGCGGGCGGTGGTCGTCGAGCGGACGGGGCTGGTGCGATGAGCCCGCGCGTGACGATCGCGTCGCCCGAGCGACGGAGCGGCGTGCCGCTCCGTCGCCGCCGCCGCCAGGGCGCCGCCCTCATCCTCGTCGTCGTCGTGATCGCCGCCCTCCTGGCGATCGGGGCCCCGTTCGTGGCCTCCATGCGCCTGCACGAGCGCTCGGCGCGCGGCTTCCACGCCGACGTGCGGGCGCGGCAGCTCGCCGACACGGCGCGCAACCGCGCCGTGGCGCACCTCATGCGCACGCACCCCGACGAGGAGCGGCGCGCGCGCGAGGCGCGCAACGACCGCATCTCCGACGACGAGGGCCTCGACGACCTCGACGAGCTGCGCCCGACGCTCGGCCCCCTGCAGGGGCTCCGCGCGGTCGACCTGGCGTCACCCACGGGCGAGATGGCGCAGGTGGAGGTGGCCGACGCGCGCGGGCGGATCGACCTCAACGCCTGCGGCCCCGAGCCGATCGCCAACCTGCTCGGCGTGACGATCACCACGGCCGTCCTCTCCTACGACGAGGACAAGGCCCTGCCGGTCGAGGAC
This sequence comes from Planctomycetota bacterium, assembly GCA_023954375.1. Lineage (GTDB taxonomy): Bacteria > Planctomycetota > J058 > J058 > J058 > JAMLIC01. The sequence continues at coordinate 49,982 of JAMLIC010000051.1, read as the reverse complement.
GCGAGCCCCTTCTACTCGGACGGCGACCCCGACACGCCCGACGGCTTCGTGCGCGTGGGCGGCGAGTTCATCGTCTACCGCCACGTGGGCCTCCTGCCGCCCGCGCGCTCGGGCGAGGCGCCGCGCCCGGCGCTGCTGGGCCTCACGCGCCGGGCCTTCTTCTCCGGCGGGCCGCCGCCCGACGAGGCCGACCAGCGGCGCGACTACCACCCGGCCGGGGCGCTGGTGCAGGACGGGCGCGGCTGGAAGGTGGCGTTCGACGCGCTCTGGCGGCACGTGGGCACGGACCGCGAGGGGCAGCTGGCGCGCTTCGAGGGGCCGGCGGCGATCCGGCGGATCGCCGACTGGGAGTTCGGGTCCTTGCGCGCGGCGCTGACCCTGCAGCAGTACGGCGTGAACCTCACGCGCCTGCGCAGCTGGGGGATCACGCAGGAGACCGTGCTGACGGCCGGGATCGACCCCGCGGCGCTGGGCGAGGACCTCGACGAGTCGCCGCAGGAGAAGAAGCGCCGCGAGGAGGCCGAGGCGCAGCTCAGGCGCTGGGGCGTCCCGATCGACGGGCTCAAGCGCTTCGGCGGCGACCGCGCCGTCCTGCGCGCCCACGAGCAGCTCAAGGGCCTCGGCGACGAGCCGCGGCGGGCGCTGATCGAGCGCTACAAGCAGCGCGCCGAGCAGCTCGACCAGCGGGCGACGAAGCTCGACCAGTGGCTGAAGGACGAGCTCAAGCGGCAGCTGCGCGAGCTGACGGAGCTGCGCGACAGCTCGCCGCACCTCGAGACGATCGGGCGGATCGAGCTCGAGGAGCGGATCCGCCCCTACATGACGACCGACGCGCCGCCGCTGGGCGAGGCGTGGAGCGAGCCGCAGGTGGTCAACCACCGGGTCGAGTTCCAGCCCTACCAGCAGCACGCGCGCCTGCGCCTGCAGGACCCGCGCCGCTTCGCGGCCGACATGATCGTGCGCGTGCAGGCGCGCGACCGCTCGACGCCGCCCGAGTTCCGCTACTGCGTGGGCGTGCGGCGCGACTCGGACGTGCTCCTCTTCCCGCAGCTCGACCGCGACTACGGCCAGAACGAGGCCGAGGTGAGCATCCGGCTGCCGGCGCCGATCAACGTGAACACGGCGTCCGAGGAGGTGCTGCGCGCGATCCTCACGGGCCTCACGAGCCGCGTCGCGCAGCGCGCGCAGCCCGGGCAGGCCGGCGAGATGGTCACGCCGGCCGAGGCGCGGGCGATCGCGCGGGCGATCATCGACGACCCGCCGGCGAACCACATGGCGCTGCGCGGGCTGTTGCTCGCCCTGCGCGGCCGCGGGGAGATCGGCGACCACGACGTCGACGCGGTGCTGCGCAACGCCATCGACCCCATGGACGCGAACCTGCTCCGCGCCACGGCGCCGTTCTGCTACGCCTCGGGCGACGTCTACGAGCTCACGGCCACGGGGATCGTCCACGACCCGCAGGGCGTCGAGGTCGGGCGGCGCCGCTACCGCGAGGCGGTGCGCGTGGCCCCCCCGCGCGACCTCGTGTGGACGATCGACAGCCAGTGGGACTTCACCGACCGGCTGTGGGTCACGGGGCCGCTGGGCCCGGGCATACGGCCCGACCCGCGCAGCGGCAACGTCGCGTCGCTGTTCCTGCCGCACGCGTGGTCGAACCTCCTCCAGACGGGGCCCCGCTACATGGGGCCGCTCGAGGCGCGGCCGTGGGAGTTCCCATCGCAGAGCCACGCGCCCGGCGAGGGCGACATCCAGCCGCTGCGGGCGCGCGACCCGCGCTGGGCGCAGGGCTCGGCGACCAGCCCCGGGTGCCTGCGCCAGGAGGAGTGGCACGTCCGGGGCCAGCTCGACGGCGTCCCCTTGCAGGGGCTGACGGTCGTGCAGTCCGAGGTGGGTCAGCGGCAGTTCACGCGCGAGGACGGCTCGACGCAGGACGCCCTGGGGCCGGGCTCGTTCCGCGCCTGGGTGCGGGTCGACGCGCCGCCGGCCGCGGGGGGCCGGGCCTACGTGTTCGACGGCGGGCGCGGCGACGCGCTCGACCGGCTGACGCTCTACTTCGACGGCCCCCAGACGCTCGTCCTCGCCGCCTACGACGAGGCCATGGACGTGCGCGAGGCGGCGGCGCTGGGCGTGCCGCCGCGCGGGACGGAGCTGCGCTACGCGCTCCCGCGGCCGGTGCAGGCGGGGAACTGGTACCACATCGCGGCCCACTGGAAGGGGTCCGAGCCCAACGACCTGGCGCTGTTCGTCGACGGGCGCGCCGGCGGGCGCGTGACGCTCGGGAGCCGGCTGGCGCGGGCGATCGACGCGTCGACGGGGCTCATCACGCTCGAGGACGCGAGCGCGTTCCCGCCGGCGGGGTGGGTGCGCGTCGGCGGCTACCGCTGGTCGAGCCTGCCCACGCCCAACGACCGCGGGCTCTCGAACACCGACCGGGACCTCGACGCGACCTGCGAGGTCCTCTACTACTCGCAGAAGCAGGGCGACACGCTGGTGATCTCGACGCCGGCCGTGTCCGAGGTGCAGAGCCTCCTCGACCAGGGCGGGACCCTCGTCTCGCCGGCGAGCGCGCCGGCGACGTCGCGGCGGCCGCAGCGCGGCAGCAGCCGCCCGTCGCGGTTCGTCGTGCAGATGCCGAACGAGCCGCGGCCGCGCAACGTCGACGTGCGGCTGGGGATCCCGCACGCGGCCGGCACGACCGTGATCCCTTACGGCTACCACTCGCGGGTCAAGAGCGAGCCCCAGGGCGGCTACGCCGAGGTCGTCCGCCGCGGCGGCGCGACGCTCGTCCAGCCGCTGCCCCGCACGACGCCGGCGACGGTCCTCTACACGCCGATCCCCACCTACACGCAGCAGCAGGTGATCCAGCAGGGCGCCAACTTCGACTTCCACCCGCAGGTCATGGGCCCGGGCGACACGGAGGTCCCGGTGCTCTGGTGCGGCGCCTTCCCCGACGCGCCGCTGCCCGCGGCGCCGGCAGGCGGCCGCCCGCGGCGCGGCGACCTCGACGCCGGGCCGAACCACCTGGGCGGCTGGCCGCCGGTCGGCATCGTGCGCGTGATCTCGCGCAACCGCGACGCGAGCGTCGTGGCCGTGGAGCGGATCCTCTACCGCGGGATCGACCCCGTGAACGGGCGGCTGCTCAACTGCGTGCGCGGCGTCGAGGGGACGACGGCGAGCGCCCACTACCTGTGGGGCGCGGTGGCCCTCGAGTCGATCGTCGTCACCGACCCGAGCGACTACCCCGACCGCCCGACGATCGCCGACCCGCGGGTCCACGTGTCGCTGACCCAGAGCCCCGGCCAGCCGGGCGAGTACACCGAGTGGCTCTCGGTCCAGAGGTGCCAGGACCCGCGGCTGGCCGCGCTGGGCCTGATGATGATCCCGCCGTTCGACACGCTGGCCTTCCCGCCGCCCGTGCCGGCGGGGGCGCCGCCGCAGGTCGCGCAGCTCGTGCAGCAGCTCACCCAGCTCCTGCGCAACACGCCGCTCTTCCCCTACCAGCCCGAGCTGATCTCGGAGATGCTCCAGCGCAACGGCAACCTCGGCCCCACGCCGGGCCTCCTGCCGGTGCCGGTGCAGGCCGGGGCCGATCCGGAGGTCGGGCAGCCCTTCAAGGAGGTGCTCAAGCGCTGGGACGTCGGCCGGCTCCTGCCGGCCCTCATGCCGCCCCCCGTGGCGCAGCGGCTGGCCGGGGTGCTGGAGGGGGCGCGGCACACCAAGGGCACGCAGCGCCCGCCGCGCGACGGGGCCCACGCCGCCGGCACGCGCGTCGTCCCGACGTTCGCCGTGCGGGCCGAGGACGCCGACGAGTCCGGGTGGAGCGACGTGGTCACGATCGCCGACGACTCGGGCGCCGTCCCGCCGCGCGAGGAGCAGCGCGTGGTCCACGGGGCGCGGTCGGCGGCCACGCCGGCGCCGGCGCTCGCGGCCCTGGGCGTCGTGGGCGACCTGTGCGACGGCTGGCTGGTGGCCTTCGACGACTTCGTCTCCCGCGCTTACGACGGGCGGAGCAACGCCCGCCTGGCGCGCTGGCCGACCGGGAACCTGCACTCGGTCCCGGCGCTGACGCTCGGGCAGGCGCGCCCGCCCTCGGGGCCGGACGACGTCGTCGCCGGTGGCCCGGGCGTCCTCGGCGGGCGCGTGGACGACCTGTCGAGCCACCAGCTGCGCGTGAACCTCGAGCGGGTCATGGCCTTCGACGCGACCGCCACGACGGCGCTCCTGCGCGACGACCCGCGGCAGCTCGAGCGCGGGCGCCTGTACCGGATCGGCGACGAGGTCGTCGCCGTGGTCGGCGCGCAGGCCGCGTCGACGCCGCCCGGCGAGAACGGCGCCTGGGCGCAGGTCACGCTCCTGCGGGGCGCGCTGGGCACGACCCCGCAGGCGCACGGCGACGGGTTCGCGTGGCGGCTCGTGTGGCCGGCGCACGCGATCGCCGCCGGCCCCTTCGGCGGCAACCGCGGCGCGGCGGCGCCGGTGCGCGCGCTCCACGGCGAGTGGCGGGAGCACGACGGCTACGCGGCCCTCGACCGCGGCGCGACGAGCCACGCGCGCTGGGCCGAGCAGCCGTTCCACGGCGCCTTCCCCTACGCCGGGCGCGGGCGCGGCGGCGACCACCTGACGCGGCCCGTGGACGCGCTCGACCGCGGCGCGTTCGCCCACGCGTTCGGCGGGAGCCTCGTGCAGCCGCAGGCGGGCGACCTGCTGATCGACCTCCCCTTCCGCGTCCAGGACCGCTACGCCGACCGGACGTGGTCCTACGACGGCGTCTTCTTCCAGGCTGCCCGCGAGCTCACCGGCGCCTACGTCACCCGCGTCGAGTGGGACGAGCTCCTGCCCTCGCCCTTCTGCGAGGTGAAGGTCGCCGTGCGCGTCGATGGCGCGCCGAGCTGGGACGCCGACCCCGCCGACCGGCCCGGGCTGCCGGGGCGGCTCTACGTGTTCGACGACCCGCGCCAGGACAACGAGGTCATGCTGCGGGCGGACCGGGTCGAGCTCAGGGTCTACATCACGTTCAAGCCGCAGGCGTTCTTCGAGGACGCGTGGAAGCGGGCGGCGGTCGTGGGCGCGGTGCGCGTGCACTACCGGCAGCAGACGCAGTCGATCCGGCGGGAGGAGCGTGCGGATTGAGGCGCAAGGGCTTCACCCTCCTCGAGCTCCTCGTCGCGATGTCGATCTTCCTCGTGCTCGGCACGTCGCTCATGGTCATCCTCCGCGGCGGCCTCGCCACCTGGCGCCGCGGCGAGGCGCGGCAGGAGACGTTCGCCGCCGCCCAGTCCGTCCTCGCCCAGCTCACCGAGGACCTGCGCTCCATGGTCGCGCCGCACGACACGCCGCTCGACGGCCTGGGCGAGGTCGAGGCGCGGCTCCTCTGCGACCAGGACGAGGCGGGGCGGCAGCGGCTGTTCCTCGTGCGCACGCTCAAGGCCGAGAGCGAGCACCCGATCACCGGGCTGGCCGGGACGACGATCGGCGCCGACCGGGTCGTCGACTACCGCGACGACCTCGACGAGGCGCGCCAGGCGCGCCTGCGCGCCACGGGCGGCCTCATGGAGGTGGCCTGGGTCCACGGCCCGGGCGACGTCCTCTACCGCGGGATCAAGGCGCCGCCCGGCGCGCCCGGGAGCCTGTTCGCCGACGGCGAGGCCTACGAGCTCGCGCCGCCGATCGTCGTCGACCCGGCGGCGCTCGCGGCGCCCGGCGCGGGCGACCGGCGCGGCGACGCGCCGCTGCTGCGGCCGTTCGCCGCCGACGTCCTGCACCTCGAGCTGCGCTTCTGGACGCAGTACACGACCTCGTGGGACGCGTCGCACCCGCCGCGGCGGCGCCTCGCGCCCGACGAGAAGAGCGGGCCGCTCCTCTACTGGGACTCGACGCGCGCCGTGCTCGCGCCCGAGGACGCGCGCGACCGGCGGCGCTTCGACACCTTCCGCGACCGCGGCTCGCTCACCGACCCGCGCGACGACATCTTCCCCGGCAAGGTGCGCGTCGAACTGACCCTGCGCGAGCACCCGGCCGCCGGCAGCAGCACCTTCCTCACCCGCCCGGTCGCCCCCGGCGACACCGAGCTCTACGTGCAGGAGCCCGGCCGGCTCCCGCCGAAGGGCCACCTGCTCGTCGACCGCGAGTGGATCCGCTACGAGGAGGTCGTGCGCGACCGCGTCGTCGTCGCGCGCGGCGGCCGCGGCGCCCGCCACACGGTCGCGGCGGCGCACGACCTGGTCGAGGTCGTCGCGGGCCGCACGTTCGTCGTGATCGTCGACGTCCCCGCCTGGCGCGAGGACTGGAGCGACCAGGAGCGGCAGCCATGACCCGGCCCCGGCGCGGCGGCTTCACGCTCCTCGAGGTCCTCGTGGCCCTCGGCGTCCTGGCGATCGGCGCCACGGCCGCCTTCTCGCTCCTCGTCGCCGCCGCCTCGGCCGGGCGGCGCGCCGAGCACCAGGTCCACGCCGCCCTGATCGCCGACACCGTGCTCGCGGACCTCAAGGGCGACACGAGCCTCGACCTCGACCTCTCGAGCTACCCGCGGGCGAGCACCGTCCTCGCCGAGCGCCACGCCAGCGCCCCGCGCGGCACCCCGCCGCCGCCCGAGCCCTCGCCCGAGACGCGGTTCATCGAGCACGACGCCGTGTGGGACGTCTACCCCGACTACCGCTACGACGTGGCGATCACGCCGCTGCCGGGCCCCGTCCCCGACCAGCCCTGGGAGTTCCTGGTCGAGGTCGACGTGCGCTGGTCCGACCAGGGGCAGCGCAGGAGCGCCTCGTTCGCCGCGGTCCTCTTCCGCAACCTCGCGCACGTCGACAACCCCCGCCCGCGGGCCACGCGCCGGCAGTGAGCGACGAGCGCCTGCGCGACCTCGAGCGACGCTGGCGCGAGACCGGCCCCTCGCCGACGTCGGACGACGCGGGTACGATGCCCCCGTGACCCGTGCGGACCTGAAGGTCACGGCGGACGACTACCGGGCCCTCCCCGAGGGCGGCCCGCGGCACCAGCTCGTGGACGGGGAGCTGATCCGGCTGACCCCCGCGCCGTCGTACCGGCACCAGGCCCTCGTGTGGGAGCTCGGCAGCCGGCTCCGCGGGCACGTCCGCGACGACGCCCTGGGCGACGTCGTCGGGGCGCCGGTGGACGTGTACCTGAGCGAGCTCGACGTGTTCCAGCCGGACGTGCTGTTCGTCGCCCGCGAGCACCTGGACCGGATCGCCGACGACGGGGTCCATGGCGCGCCCGACCTCGTGGTCGAGGTCCTCTCGCCCTCGACCCGCCAGCTCGACCTGGGCGCGAAGCGCAAGACCTACGCGCGGCACGGCGTGGCCGAGTACTGGGTCGTCGACCCCGAGGCGCAGGCGGTCACGGTCCACGACCTGCGCGCCGGCTCGCCGCCGCGCACCCTCACGGGTGACGCGCCGCTGACCTCGGCCCTGCTGCCCGGCTTCGCGCTGCAGGTCGGCGAGCTCTTCCGGGCGGTCTAGCGGCGCCCCGGCGCCGGGGTCGCCGTCGCTCAGCCCAGCGCCGCCGCCCCCAGCCGCCGCTCGCCGAGCGTCAGCCAGGCCTGCCCGTCGGCCGAGCAGGCGAGCTCGGGACAGAGCGCCGCGAGCAGGGCCTCGGCGCGCGAGTCGGTCGCCGCGACCTCGACGCCGGTGACGACCGGGGTCACGGGCGCGTCGTCGGGCCCCGGCGGGCGCTCGCTCACCTCCACCAGCAGCCCCACGCCGGGGCGGGCCAGCCACAGCGTGCGCGCGGCCGCGAGCGTCTCCAGGCTCCTCGGGTGCAGGAGCCAGCCGGCGCGCTCGGCGGCGAAGGCGGGCGCGTCGGGGACCGCGAGGCCCACGTGGTGCAGCCCGGGCCCGCGGCGCAGGAGCGCGCGGGCGTAGGGGCCGCGGCCCGTGGGCTCGATCAGCAGCAGCCGGCCCGGGGCGCGCGCGTCGCCGCGGTCCAGGTAGACCTCGCGCGTCCCCTCGTCTTCGAACTCCTGCACGGGGCCGGCCACGAGGCCGGGGTCGAAGGTGGCCAGCGCGGCGAGCGCCGGCTCGAGCGCGCTCACGAGCAGCGCCACGTGGTCCCAGCGGGCGAGGTCGGTCATGCCGGGATGATAACGAACGGCGCGCGCGCGATCCGCAGGTGGACGCACCCGTCGCCGCGCCGAGCCGGTAGACTCGCGGCGGCAGAGGAGGGGCCGCCGCGCTGAACGGACCGGGGAGCCAGCGCCCGACGATCGGCCGCTACCGCGTCGAGCGCGAGCTCGGACGCGGCGGCATGGGTGTGGTCTACCTCGTCCACGACCCGCAGCTCGGGGTGCAGCGCGCCCTCAAGCTGCTCGGGCCCGAGGCCTACGGCTCGCCCGACGCGGTGCAGCGCTTCCTGCGGGAGGCGCGCACGCTGGCGCGCCTGCGCCATCCGAACCTGATCGGCGTCGTCGACGCCGACCTGGCGGGCGCGAGCCCCTACCTCGTCATGCCGCTCGTCGACGGCGGCGACCTCGCCGGGCTCCTGCGCGCCCGCGGCCGGCTCGACGTGCGCGAGGCGCTGACGATCGTCGACCGGATCGCCCGCGCCATCGACTTCGCGCACGCCGAGGGCGTCCTGCACCGCGACCTCAAGCCGGCCAACGTGCTCCTCGACCGGGACGGGACCCCGCTCGTGACCGACTTCGGCCTCGCCCGCGACCTCCACTCCCGGGACGAGATGACCAAGACCGGCGAGACCATGGGCACGCCGCGCTACATGGCGCCCGAGCAGGCGGCGGGCGAGACGCGGGACATCTCGCCTCGCAGCGACGTCTACTCGCTCGGCGCGATCCTCTACGAGCTCCTGGCCGGCAAGCCGCCGTTCGCGGACAAGTCCGGCTACGCGCTGATCAAGGCGGTGCTCGCCGACGCGCCCACGCCGCTGCTGCGGCTCCGGCCCGACGCGCCGCCGGACGTCGCGGCGGTCGTCGCCTGCGCCATGGCCAAGGCCCCCGCCGAGCGCTACTCGAGCGCCGCCGCGCTGTCGGCCGACCTCCGGCGCGCGCTCGCGGGCGAGCCGGTCTCGACCCGACGCGCCGGGGCGCCCGAGCGCGCCCTGCGCTGGGCGCGACGCCACCGCGGGCTGAGCGCCGCGGTCGGCGTGGCGGCGGTCGCCGTGGTCGCCGCGGGCGGCCTCGGCTGGCGGGCCCACCAGGCCGCCCGGGCGGCCGAGGCCGTGCGGCTCGAGCGCCAGGCCCGGGAGCGCCTCGCGGCGGGCGACGCCGCCGCCGCCGCCGACCTCCTCGCGCGGGCCACCGCGAGGGACCCCGGCGCGTTCACCGCCTGGCGCCTGCGCGCCCGCCTGGCCCTGGGCGACCGCGACCGCGCGACCGCGGCGCTGGCCGCCGCCCGCGCGGCCGCCCTCGCGCCGAACGACCCCGAGGTGCGGCTGCTGCAGGGGCTGACCACGGACGACCCCGCCGCGGCGCTGCCCCTCCTCCAGGCCGCCGTCGAGGACGGGGCGGAGGAGGCCGGCCCGGCGCTGGCGCGCGCCGTCGAGGGCGCCCTCGACCGCGGGGGCGACGTGGACCTCGCGGCGCTCCACGCCTGGCTGGACCGTGCGCTGCTCGCCCGCCCCCGCGCCCCCGGCCTCCACCGCGCCCGCGCCGCGCTGGCGGCGCGCCTCGGCTGGCCGGTCGCGGCTGATGACGACCTGTGGGAGGCGCTGCGCGTCGACCCGGACGACCCCGAGGTGGCGGCGGCGCTCGTGCGGCGCCGCCTCGAGGCCCTCGACCTCGGCGCGCTGACCCGCTTCTGGGAGACCGCTGCGCGCCGCCTGGGGGAGCCCGGCGACGAGAGCTGGCAGCTCACGCTCGCGGGCGCGCTCGAGCCGCTCTGCGCGCTCCTCGGCGACGCGGCCGCCCCGCCGGGGCGGCGCGTCCGGGCGGCGCTGGTCCTGGCCGCGATCCCGCAGGAGCCGGCCCGCCGCGCCCTGGCGGCGACCGCCGCCGACCCGCGCGCCGGGCCGGCCCTCGCGGCGGCGTGCCGCGGCACGCTGCTCCTCCCGGCCGGCGAGTGGGGCGCGCCGCTCCCGTTCGACGCCTGGCTCGAGGCCGCGGCCGCGCGCGACCACGCCGGGGGCGCGCTCGAGGCGGTGACCCTCCTCGAGGTGGCCCCGGAGCTCGACGCCGCGCAGGTGCGCGCGCTCGCGCAACTGGCGCGTGCGGCCGGCCCGCTCCTCCGCGCCGCGGCGCCGCTGGCCGCCGCGCTCGCGGCGGCGCAGCCCGGCGCCGGCCTGCGCGCCGAGGCGCAGGTGGTGGTCGAGCGCCTCCTCCCCGACGCCGAGCCGCTCGTCGCCGACGCGGCCCGGGCGGCCGCCGGCGCGCTGGCCTTGCTCGTCGACCGGGCCGCCGCGGCCCCCGAGGAGCCCGGCCTGGCGCTGGCCTTCGCCCTCGCCGAGGAGCTCGACGACCACGCGGGCCGCGCGGCCGCCCTGGCCCACTCCGCGCGCGCGGTCGACGACCTCGGGCCCCGGGCCAGCCCGCGCCTCCTCGCCGCCCGGGCCGCCTGGCGCCTCGAGCGCGGCGAGGACGACGGCGGTGACGCCGCGGCCGCCCTGCGCGGCGACCCGACGCACCTCGTGGCCGCGGCGATCGAGGCGCAGCGCCCCGGCGGCGCGCGGCGCGACCTGGCCGACCCCGGCGCCCGCCGGCGCGTGGCCGAGCTCGTCGCGCTGGCCGCCGACCTGGGCGGCTGGCTCCTGCCGCTGCCCGACGGGCGGGCCCGCATGGTGCTCGACATGCGCGCCCGCCCGCGCGCCTTCCGCGTCGACACCACCCACGCCGAGGTCGGCGAGCGGGGCCTCCGCACCCGGGGGGTGACCTCCCTCCTCTCGCGCTTCGCCGCGCCGGAGGTCACGGGGGTCGACGTGGTGTCGCGCCGCGAGGACCCCGGCATCCGCTCGCAGTCGGTGTGCCTCCAGCCCGCGCCGGGCGACAAGAACGGCCGCGTCTACGCGGCCAACAACCATACGGAGTGCCGCGTGTTCCTCGACCACGCGGAGCGCAGCCTCGGGAAGGCCGCCGCCAGCGGGTTCGAGCGCACCTGGGTGCGCCTGCGGCGGCGGCAGGAGCGCTTCGGCTACGACGACACCCTCCTCATCGCGGAGCGGCCTCAGCCCCGCCGGCTCGGCGGCTCGCCGGAGCTGCGCCTGGAGCACGGGTGGCACCCCGGCTGGCACGCGCTCGAGCGGGTCGTGGTCAGCGGGGTGCTCCGCGCGGGCGCGGCGCGCCCCCTTCGCGCGGCGGCGGCGCCGGTCGCGCTCCCGGCCGCCACGCCGCTGCGCGCCTTCAGGGGCGTGCATGCCCCGGGCGGCCGGCGGCTGGTCACGCTGGGCGAGCTGCGCGGGCTGACCTCGCTCGACCGGTCGCTCCGCCTCGACGGCGCCGGCGACTGGGTGGGGACGATGCAGCTCGGGGCCCGGCTCGGGGTCGCGGCGGCGCACGGCGACCTCCTCGTCCGGGCTCGGGTCGCGGCGGCGCCCAGGCGCTACGAGACGTCCGGCCTCTACCTGCTCTCGCTCCGCGGCGACCGGGTCATCCTCGCCGTCGCCTCGTCGAGCGGGCACGAGCTCGGTGACGTGATCGGCACGAGCCGCTGCGCGACCCTCTTCACGCAGCGCGGCACCAGCTGGGAGACGCCGCTGCGTTCGGTCCCCCTGGCGGACGGGCCCGTCCTCCTCGAGCTGGAGCGGCGCGGCACCCACGTCATCGCCCGGTGCACCGGCCCCGACGGCGCCCAGACGGTCGTCCTCGACGAGCCGCTCGACTTCCCGCTCGACGACCCCCTCGAGGTCGGGGTCATGGCGCGCGGCAACACGGAGGCCTTCTTCTTCGACGTCGAGGTCCTCGGGGCCGGGCCCGACCCGCCTTGACGGCGCCCGTTACCGTCGTGCAACTTTCTCTGCGCCGACGCTCGGGCGCCGGCGCCGGAGCCCTTACCATCCCGCCGTGTCTACGCTGCCCCTGAGCCCCGAGCCGCTGGTCCCGCCGACCCTCCCGGTGGCGCCGCCCGCGCCGCCCCCCCCGAAGCGGGTGGGGCCGTACTCGGTGCTCGAGACGCTCGGCCAGGGCGGCATGGGCCAGGTGCTCCTGGCCGAGGACGTCGAGGGGAAGAAGGTCGCCCTCAAGCTCCTGGCCCCGTGGGCCAGCGACGTCGACGCCCGCCGCTTCGAGCGCGAGGCGCGCCTCCTGGCCAGCCTCTCGCATCCCAACGTCGTCGGCTTCGTCGACCACGGCGTCGACCCGGCGTCGGGCGACCCCTACATCGCGCTCGAGCTGGTCGCCGGCCGCGACCTCGACGGCGCGCTCGCCGCGCGGCCGGCCGGCCAGCCGATGCTCCCCGAGGAGGCGATCTTCGTCCTCGAGCGCGTCGCCCGCGCGCTCACGGCCGTCCACGCGCTCGGGATCGTCCACCGCGACGTCAAGCCCGCCAACGTGCTGATCACCGCCGACGGCGAGGTCAAGCTCACCGACTTCGGGATCGCGCTGCCGCGCGAGGTCAGCGTGCGGGTCACGGCGCCCGACGAGGTCGTGGGCACGGTCCACTACGTCGCGCCCGAGCTGCTCGCCGACGGGGCCGTCCCGACCGCCGCCGCCGACCTCTACGCGCTGGGCGCGCTGGCCTGGCGCCTGTTCACGGGCGAGCTCCTGTTCCAGGGGCGGTCGATCAAGGACGTCCTCGTCGCCCACCTGAAGGAGACGCCGCCGCCGCTGGCGACGCGCTGCCCGGAGCTCGACCCGGCGGTCGCGGCGCTCGTCGACCGCCTGCTCGCCAAGGCCCCCGAGGACCGCCCGACCGCGGCCGAGGTCGCCGAGGCGCTCGCGCCCGTGCGCCCGCACACGACGCTGATCGCCCGCCTGTGGGCCGCCGAGGAGGCCGCCGCGCGCCGGCGCACGATCGGCGAGCGCCTGCGCGAGCAGGAGCCGGTCACGCTCCAGCAGTACCGGATCGAGCGCGAGCTGGGCCGCGGCGGCATGGGCGTCGTCTACCTCGCCTGGCACCTCGGCCTCAAGCGCCCGGTGGCCCTCAAGACCATGCTCGCCGGCGCCCTGGCCAGCGCCGACGAGCGGCGCCGGTTCCTCAAGGAGGCCGAGGCCGTCGCCGCCCTGATCCACCCGAACATCGTCCGCGTCCTCGACGCCGGGCAGGCGGGCGAGACGTGCTTCCTGGCCATGGAGTACGTGGCCGGCCGCCCGCTCTCGCACGTGATGCGCGAGGAGCCGCGCGACCTGCGCCGCCTCGTGGGGCTCCTCGCCGGGATCGCGGGCGGCGTCCACCACGCCCACACGTGCGGCGTCGTGCACCGCGACCTCAAGCCGGACAACATCATCGTCGACGAGGCCGGCGCCCCGCGCGTGCTCGACTTCGGCATGGCCAAGCGCCTCGGCGACGTGAGCGTGAACCTGACCGCCGCCGGGGCGATCATCGGCACGGTCCACTACATGCCGCCCGAGCAGGCGGCCGGGCGCAGCGCCCACGCCGACGCGCGCAGCGACGTGTGGTCGCTCGGGGCGATCCTCTACGAGATGCTCACCGGGACGACGCCCTACCTCGGCGGCACGCAGGACGTCCTGGTGAAGATCGGCCAGGAGGACCCGCCGCAGCCGAGCGCGCGCCGGCCCGGGCTGCCGTGGGAGCTCGAGGCGATCGCCATGAAGGCGCTCGAGCGCGACCCCGGCGGCCGCTACCCCTCGGCGCGGGCGCTGCAGGAGGACCTCGAGCGCTGGCTCGAGGGGCGCCCGATCGTCGCCCGGCCGGCGTCGGCCACCTACCTGGTGAAGAAGTGGGCCGCGCGCCACAGCCACCACCTCGCGCTCGTCGCGCTGGCGGTCGCGCTCGTGCTCGGCGGCGCGGGCGCGTTCGCCTGGGAGGGGCGCCGGCGCGAGCGGGCGCGGCGCGACGGCGCCGCGGCCACGGCCGTGGAGGGGCTGCGCCGGCTGGCGCGGGGCGACGCCGTCGACGCGGCGGCCGCGTTCGACCGCGCGCGCGCCGCGCTCCGCCCGGGCGAGGCCCTGCGCCTGCCGCTCGGGACCGGCGAGGCGGACCTGCTCGAGGGCGAGCCCGACGTGGTCGACGAGGCGCGCCTCGACCGCTGGGCGAAGCGGGCCGTGGCGCGCCAGGCGGCGGCCCGCGCCCGGGGCCACGCGCGCGACGCGCGGGCGGCCCTGGCCGACGACCGGCTGGACGAGGCGGCCGAGGCGCTGGCCCTCGGGCACGTCCTCGCGCCCGACGAGCCGGAGCTGGCCGCGGCGCAGGAGGAGGCGCTCGCCCGCTTCCGGCGGGCCGCTCGCCTGGCGCTCGACCGCGCCTACGACCTGCCGGTCGCGCGGCTCGAGGCGCGCGGCCAGCACCTCGACGAGGCCCGCAACGCCCTCGAGCTCGCCGAGCGCGCCGCCGGCCGCCAGGCGCTCACGGTCACGCGTGGGCTGCTCGACGAGGAGCGCGCCCACCTCGAGCGCGACCACGCGCGCGCCCGCCTCGCCGAGGAGGCGGCGCGGCGCCGCCGCGAGCTCGAGCGCACGGTCGAGGTGCGGGCGCCCACGTCGCCGACCGTCGCCGACGGCGAGGACCCGGCGGTCGTCGTCGTGCGCGTGAGCGACGAGGCGGGGCGGCCGCGCGAGGGCTGCCCGGTGCGCTTCGAGGCGCACGGGCCCGGGCACCTCCTCGACCCCGAGCGGACGACCGACCGGCGCGGCGAGGCGCACGCGCACCTCGTGTCGACCGTCGCCGGCGTGACGACGCTCTCGGTCACGGTCGTGATCGGCGAGGACGAGGTGCCGCTGAGCCAGCGGCCGCGGGTCGTGTTCCGCGCCGGCGCCCCCGACCCGCGCGCCTCGACCATCACCGCCACGCGCCCCGAGCTCGTGGCCGACGGCGCGGCCGTGGTCTCGCTGAGCGTCGTCCTGCGCGACCGCGCCGGCAACCCGGTCCCGGGGGCGCGCGTGGCCCTGAGCGCCACGGGCCGGGGGAGCACGCTCACGGCGCCCGACCCGACCGGCGCCGACGGCGCGGCGCTGGCGACCCTCGCCTCGACCGTGGCCGAGGTGAAGACGATCACCGCCGTGGCGACCACGGCGACGGGCGACGACGTCCCGCTCGAGGCCAGCGCGGTCGTGCGCTTCCTCCCGGGCCGGGTGGACGCGAGCGCATCGACGATCGCCGCCGCGCCGACCTCGCTCGTGGCCGACGGGGCGCAGGTGACGACGATCACCGTCTGCGCGCGCGACGCCCACGGCAACCCGGTGCCGGGGCAGGTCGTGCGCCTGGGCGCGACCGGCAGCGGCAACGCCCTCGTCCAGCCCGAGCTGACCGGCGAGGACGGCCTGGCGCTGGGGCTGCTCGCCTCGACCGTGGCCGAGGTGAAGACGGTCACGGTGCTCGTGAACCCGGGCGCGCACCAGGTGGCGCTGCCGCGGGCGACGACGATCGAGTTCGGGCCGGGGCCGCTCGACCCCACGACGAGCTCGGTGCAGGTCGCCCCCGGGGAGGACGGCGCGGCCGAGGTCGTCGTCATCGCGCGCGACGCGCTCGGCAACCCGATCCCCGGCCTGCGCGTCGAGCTCGGCGCGCCCGGGGCGACCGTCGCCCAGCCCGACGGGGTCACGTCCGAGCGCGGCGAGGCGCGCGGTCAGGTCCGCTGGGCGCGGGCGGCGCAGGGCGAGGTCACCGCCACGGTGTTCACCCGCGGCGGGCCGGTGCGGCTCACGGCCAGCGGCGGGCCCTGATCACCAGCTCGGGGTGGGGCGGCGCACGCGGCGCCCGTCGGAGAGCTCGACCTCCTGGTAGGAGCCCCAGGGCGTGTGGACCGTGTGCACGGCCACGGCGCGCAGCCCGAGCGGGCCGACGGGGTCGCCCGGCCAGCGGGGCGCCGCCGTCCACGGGCGCGGCTGGTTGATCGCGCCGGCGGGCGCGCGCGGCGCCTCGTCGACGGGCCAGCCCGCCTGCCGCATGGCCCGCAGGCGCGCGAGCTCGGCGCTCGCCTGGAAGAAGACGAACGCGGCGATCAGCACGAGCATGGGGTTGGCCATGAGGCCGACGACGGCGAAGAGGGCCGCGAAGCCCTGGCCGGCGCGCGCCGCCCACCACGTCGCCTTGAAGTTGCCGACGAACGACCAGAGGAGCCCGCGCAGGACGCGGCCGCCGTCCATGGGGTAGGCCGGCACGAGGTTGAACAGCGCCAGGACGACGTTCACCCACAGGAAGGTCGAGGCCACGCCGGCGACGCCGCCGAGGACCGGGCCGACCGTCACGAGGACGAGGGCGGCGAACGCGGCCAGGACCACGTTCACGGCCGGGCCGGCGAGGGCGACGAGGACCTCCTCCGTCGCCGTGCGCGACGGGCGCGTGAGCTGGGCGACGCCGCCGATCGGGTAGAGGGTGATCCCGTCGGTGTGGTTGCCGAACAGGCGGGCCACGGCGATGTGCCCCAGCTCGTGCAGGGTCACGCTGCCGAGCACCATGACGAGCAGCGCGGCCGTGTCGACGGCGGCGCCGACGCCCTGCCCGAGGAGGGCCATGCCGACGAGCACGACCAGGAGCAGGAAGACCGAGCCGTGGACGCGCAGCTGCACGCCGAACACGCGGCCGAGGTCGTACGACTGGAACATGAGCGGTCCTCTACCCCGACGGACGACCGGAGCGGCGGGCTTTCGTGCAATCGCGGGTCCAACCTCCGCACGGCCCTAAGTCGCCTGGCTCCGGCCCTCCGGCGCGTGTCCGGGCGGGGCGGCCTGTCACGCTGACAGATCCCTGACGGCGCTCCCGCCACACCGCCGGTTCAAGTCGTAGCCCGGGCGTGTGTTGTGGCGACACGTGGGCGGCGCGTGATCTGCCTCTCCACGACCCCGGGTCGGCGGGCGATAACGGGCCAACGCTCGGTCCTGCAGGGCGTATCAGCAACGCCCGACACGAGTTCATCATCACTTGGCGGGGGAGATCACTGCATGAAGTTCGCGCTCGGGGCCGCCGTTGCGGCCGGCCTGACGCTCGGCCTGACCGGTCCGGGGAAGGCGCTCGACGACTGCTGCGGCGACGGCGCCGGCCTGGTGTTCCAGGTCGAGGACACCGACGCCGAGGCGATCCGTGAGCTCGAGGAGCGCCTCAACGAGGTGCTGATCGTCGAGGAGAACGGGCGGATCGTCCTGCGCGAGGAGTTCAAGACGGGCCTGCCGTTCCCGCCCGACCGCGTGCAGATGATGCTGGGCTCGTTCGTGGAGCTCGGCCCCGACGGCAAGATCAAGGTCCGCAACCCGGACACGGTCAAGCCCTACCTGCCCATGATCAAGCGCTTCCTCGACCCGCAGGGCATGGAGCGCCTGCGCGAGCTGCAGAAGCTCCCGCCGGAGGAGCAGCGCGACGCCATGCGCCGCCTCATGGGCGAGAGCCAGCCGCAGCCCGAGGCGCGCCCGCAGGCCCGTCCCGAGCCGCGCCCGCAGGCCCGGCCGGAGCCGCGCCCCGAGCCGGCGCCGCGCGCCCAGGAGGAGCGCCACGTCCGGCCGGAGCGCGCCCCGCGCCACGCCGAGGCGCCGCGCGACCGCGAGCTCGAGGAGCGCATGGCCCGGCTCGAGCACCGGCTCGAGCGCCTCGAGCGCGCCCTGCGCGAGGGCGAGGGGCGCCACGCGCAGCGGCCGCAGGCGCGGCGCGGCGGCCTGCTCGACCTGTTCCGTGACGACCGCCGCTCGACCGCCAGCCCGCTGACCGAGCTCGGCCGGCGCGCCGACACCTGGCAGAAGGGCATGCGCAAGCTGGCCGAGATCCTCGAGCCGGACGACTTCCAGCGCTTCGGCCGCACGCTGGACCGCCTGCGCAAGCAGACGGAGCGCGGCGACATGCGCGACCGCGGCAAGATGCTCGAGAAGCTGCAGGAGAGCGTCGACCCGGCCGACTTCGGCCGCTTCATGGAGATCTTCTCGAAGTTCATCACGACGCCCGAGGGGCGCGAGATGGCGGCCGAGCTCGAGCGCATGGTCGAGCGGCTCGAGGGCGTCGTGAACTCGGACCGCGGCAAGCGGCTGGGCGACTCGCTCGACCGGCTCGGCCAGGGGCAGCTCCGGGAGCGCATGGAGCAGCTCATGCGTGGCCGCGACGCCACGCCGGAGCGTCGCCGCGGCGACGAGCCGCGCCGGGAGCGGTCGGAGCGGCCGCGCGGCAACGTCCCCGAGGGGGCCCGGCTCTACTGAGCCCGGTCGCGGTCGACAGGCCCTATACTGGAGGCGGAGTTGAGCTTCGCAGGAGTCGCGTCAGCCGGGGTCGACGTGCCGGGGTCCCCGCCGGGGGTCCGCACGACGATGGACTGGGTCCACACGACCGCCACGCGGTTGTGTGGCGCCCGGCAGGCCGAGCCACTGCGTCGGCTCGAGGCCTGGACCCCGCGCATGACGGTCGCCGACAGGGCTGATGGCGAGCAGGGCAGCGACGCGGCCCTCGTGGAGCGGGCCCGCGCCGGCGACACGGGGTCGTTCGCCCTGCTCGTCGACCGCTACCAGCAGCGCGTGTTCTGGGTCGCCCGGGGCATGCTCGGCAACGACGAGGACGCGCGCGACGCCGCCCAGGAGGCGTTCATCCGCGTCTACCGGTCGCTCGACCGGTTCGACGTGCGCCTCAAGTTCTACACCTGGCTCTATCAGATCGTCGTGAACCTGTGCATCGACATGCTGCGCAAGCAGGTGAAGCGGCGCGGCGTGTCGCTGGAGTTGGTGGGCGACGTGGCCGGCCAGGCCGGCAACGGCGCCGGCGGGCTGGAGGCCTCGGAGCTCCGGCAGCGCGTCTACCGGGTGCTCGACGAGCTGCCGCCGAAGTACCGGACGGTGATGGTGCTGTCCGACCTCGAGGGGATCGGGGCGAAGGACATCGCCCACATGACGGGCACGACCCACGCGACGGTCCGCTGGCGCCACCACCGGGCGCGCCAGCTGTTCCGCGAGGCGTGGGAGCGGATCCACGGGAAGGGTAGCCATGTCGTGTGAAGACGTTCGCCAGGCGCTGCCGCTCCTGCCGGGGACCCACCCCGACGACGCGGCGCGGGTGCGGGCCCACGCCGCCGGGTGCGGCGGGTGCGCCGAGCTGCTCGAGGCCTACGACGGCGACGACCGCGCCCTGAGCGCCCTCCGGCTCGGCGCGCCGGCGGCGCCGCTCGACGGGTTCACGGCGCAGGTCATGGCGCGGATCGCGCAGGAGGAGCGGCGTCCCGCCGCCCCGCCGCGACCGCTCGAGGCGGCGATCCTGCCCTTCGGCGAGAGCCTGCGCCGGCTGGCGGCGGCCGCGGCCGTGCTGCTCGCGATCGCCGTGGGCCTCCTCGCGGGCGGGCCGCCGGCCGTGGAGCCCGACCTGCAGGCGACGGCGCCGACGCCTCCGCCGCAGCAGCAGGCGCCGGTCGAGGTCACGCCGGTCGCGCAGCAGCCGGGTCAGCAGCTGGCGACGACGCCCGAGCTCGCGGCGCCGCGGCGCTTCACGCTCGACCGCGACCCCGCGCCCATGCCGCTCCGGCGGCGCGGGCCCGTCGTCCCGGTCGACGAGGGGCGGCGCGGGGCGCGCGGGGGCCAGGGCGGCGGCGAGCTCCTCGAGGCGATCGAGGAGGTCCTGCCCGACTTCCACCGCCGCATGATGCGGCAGTTCGGGGACGGGCGGCAGGCGCGCGAGGTCCGGTTCTAGGAGGAGTGCAGATGACGAGGCACGTGATCACCTGCGCGGCGCTGCTCCTGGGCGCCGTGACCCTCCCTGTCGGCGCGCCCGTCGCCCGGGCGCAGGACCGCCCGGCCCAGGGCGCGGCGGAGCGCGACGCGCGGATCGCGCAGCTCGTGCGGCAGCTCGGCGACCCGAGCTTCGAGGCGCGCGAGGCGGCGCAGCGCGAGCTGATCGCGATCGGCGCGCCGGCGCTCCGGGCGCTCGAGGCGGCGACGAAGAGCGAGGACCCGGAGGTCGCCAGCCGGGCGACGGAGGCCGTGGCGCGGATCCGGCAGGGCCGGACGGCCGAGCGCTCGGGGCCCTCCGGACCGCAGGTCGAGGAGCGCCGCCCCGATCCCCGTCGCGCGCCGGAGATGCCGCCCCTGCCGAGCGTGGGCGACATCTTCAAGGAGCTCGAGGACCAGCTGCCGCCCGAGTTCGGCGAGCTGTTCAAGGACCTGTTCCGCGGCCGGCTGCCCGGCCAGGACGAGCGCGACGGCGTCGAGGAGCGCCGCCCTGGCCAGCCGCGCGTGCGCGTGTGGACGTTCCCGCAGCAAGAGGACCGCCCGACGCCGGGCACGCCGTTCGACCGGGCGCTCGGCGCGCAGGTCGGTCCGGCCGGCGCGGCGCTCCGCGCCCAGCTCGACCTGCCCGACGGCGAGGGCCTCGTCGTCAACCAGCTCGACCCCGAGGGGCGGGCGGCGAAGGCCGGGATCCAGCTCTACGACGTGATCGTGGGCGTCGACGGCCGCTCGGTGCGCACGCCGCGCGACCTGCAGCCGCTCCTGCGCGCGGGCGCGAAGGTCGAGCTCTACCGGAAGGCCCAGCTGCAGAAGCTCGACGTCCCGGCGCCCCAGGCCGCGCCGGCGCCGCCGGCCACCCCGGCTCCGCCGCAGCGCGCGCCGTCGTCGGGCGAGCGCTCGTTCTGATCGCGGGGGCGAACGGAGCTGGTCCCGGGCTTGCACCGGTCGTCCCGTCGCCCGTGCCCGTGGCTCGCTCTGGCGAATGGAGCGAGGGTTCGGGTGGGGCATAGCCTGGCGCGGTGAACGGACGGGCAACCCCTGCCCGTCCGCGCGACGGGGGGACCGGTGGGCGAGGGCGAGCACGGCGCGGACGACCCGGCCTGCGGTCCGTGGGAGGCCTTTGGCCTCCTCGTCCTCGGCCTGGTGATCGCCGGCGTCGCGGCGCGCCTCGACCGCAACCCGGGCACGTTCGTCGGCGCGGTGCAGCCGGTGGTCATGTTCCTGGGCTGGATCGGCCCGGCCTACGCGCTGGCCGCGCGGCGCGGGCGCGACCCGCTCGTGGCGCACCGGGTCCTCGTGCCCGTCGACGGTCGCCTGCCTGCGACCCTCGTCTCGACGGCCCTGCTCGCGCTGTTCGTCGCCGGTTGGGCGGGCTGGGCGCGCTGGAGCGGCGTGCCGGCGGCGGGCGACCCGGGCGACGTGACGCGCGCCGCGATCGAGTGGCTCCTGTGGGGCACGCTGTTCGTGGCCTTGCCGGAGGAGTACTTCTTCCGCGGCGTGCTCCAGCCCGCGCTCGACCGGCCGGGTGTGCGGACCGTGCGCGTGCTCGGCGCGGACCTCGGCCGCGGCGCGCTCCTCGGCGCCCTCGCGTTCGGCGCGAGCCATGTGCTGCTCGACCTGGTGACGACCGGCGCCACGAGCCCCCTGCGCGCGGCGACGGTCTTCCCGGCGCTCTGGTTCGCGTGGCTGCGCGCGCGCACGGGGAGCGTCGTGCCGGCGGCGCTGGCGCACGGCGTGGCGAACGCCGTGTTGGTCGCCTGCCGCGACCTGTTCGACGCGCCCTGATCGGCCGCTGCGCGCCGCTCAGCGCGAGCGCTTGCGCCGCTGGCGCCGCGCCAGGACCCGGTCGAGCGCCGCGACGAACTTTTCGGCTCCGGCTGGGATCAGGCGCGCATCGTCGCCCGCTGCGAGATCGGGTCCTTCGTCGAGTCCCCCGCCTGCAGCAGATCGCGGCGTCGGGGCCGACCGAGGAGGCGCGGTGGGTCGCCGCCCGCACCCTCTGCTACCGCGAGCACGGGTTGGCCGCGTACTTCGGCGAGCGACCACCGCCTCCGGCCGAGGACATGAGGCGGTACGCGACGCACGATCCGCGGCGCTACCTCGCTCGGCCCCGCCGCTGGGAGTGACGGTGACTCCCCGCGAGCGAAGGAGGCGGATCACTCGCGGGCAAGTCCAGCCCACCGTTGCGGGGGATCGTGGCGTGGCCGGAGGCTTCAGGCCAGGTCGTGGGGCTTGCGGCGGCGCAGCGTTCGCTACCGGGCCGCGCGAGGAGGCAGCCATGCGAGACGTCGAGCGGACTGCGCTGCGCGCGGCGACGACCCGGCTGGACGAGGCGATCGACGCGCTGTGCGCCGCGGCCGGGCGCGACGACCTGCCGCAGCCGGTGCGCACGGCCGTGGTCGGCGCGGTCGTGGCCGTCGCGAGGGTGGCGGGCGTCGCCGAGTGGCTCGGGGAGGGGCTGGTCGAGCTCTCCGGCGGGCAAGGCTGAGCGGTCCGGGCGTGCCCTCGCGGTCGCTCATGCGCTGGCGCTCCGAACGCGCGGCCGCGCTCGACGAGCTCGAGGCGGTGCTCGCCGCGATCCGCGGCTCCGAGCTACGCCGGCGCAGGGCCGCGCTGCAGGTCAACTTCGCCTATGTGGTCCTCGTCTCGTCGCAGTTCCAGGGCTACTGTCGCAGCCTGCATTCGGAGGCGGTCGATCACCTCACGACGCACCTGTCGCCGCCGCAGGTCCGGGCCGTGGTAAGGCGTCAGCTCGTCATCGGCCGCAGGCTCGACGCCGGGAATCCGAACCCTGGCAACCTCGGGGCCGACTTCGGGCGCCTCGGCCTCGACCTCTGGCCAGCGCTCGAGTCCGCCAGCCGGAGGATCCCCGACGCGCGCCACGCCCTGGAGGCCCTGAACGCCTGGAGGAACGCGATCGCGCATCAGGACCTGGACCCGGCCAGGCTGGGTGGACGCACGTCGATCGGGGTCGCCGAGGTCCGCCGCTGGCGACGGGCATGCTCGCGGCTGGCGACGGCGCTCGACCACGTCATCCGTGCGCACCTCCGCTCCGTTGTCGGTGACTACCCGTGGAAGTAGGCTGAAGTCATGGCGAGGCGATCGAGGGAGCGGAGGCTGAAGGTCGGCGATCTGGTGCGCTTCCAGCTCGGCGCGCGCGAGGTCGTGGCCGAGGTCGTCGAGGACTACGGCGGGATCGGCGTGGGAGGGCGCCAGCTCGTCTCGGTCGCGCGCGCGACCGAGGACGGCGGCCGCGAGCGCTTCGACGTGGCCGCGCCGGATGTCACCCTCGAGCGGAGGCGCTCGTCTCGGCGGGGGGCCTGACTCGCGAGCGCAGCACGCGCCTGCGCCGGATGCTCAGCTCGCTCGCGGGGGGAGCGTCGCGGGGCGCGTGTCCAGGCCCGACCTGCCCAGGCTCATCACGAGCGAGGCGGTGCCGGCCGGCGCGTCGACGCGCAGGAGCGCCTCGTAGGTGGGGCGCGCGCGGGCGACGAACTCCGGCGCGATGTCGACTCGCTGCATGACCCTGCCGACCTCGGCCCCGGTGGCGTCGAGGAAGCGGACCGTCACGGGCTCGTTCGGCTGCAGCAACCAGAGGTTCGAGGCGCGCAGGCTCAGGTCCGGGTCGACCTCGACCCGCGGCGGCGCGACCCACTCGAGGGCGTAGGTCAGCTCGAGGAGGTCGCTCCCCGCGACGCGCTCGACGCGCGAGGCGCTGGCGCGCAGGCCGTGGAGCTCAGCCGGGGGTGGCGGGAGCGGGGGCGGCGGCTGCTGCTCCTCCGAGCAGCAGGCGGCGAGCGCCAGGCAGACGGCCCCGAGCGGCCAGCGGGCGCGGAACCTCATCCGTCCCTCCGAGAGCCCACGTTACCAGGTGAGACACAGACTGCAACTCGGCGGAGTGAAGGCGTTGCCGTGGCCGGGCCGGCGGGCTAGGGTTCCTGCGCGATGAACCAGTCGTCCTACGAGCTGGTGCGGCAGGGGGTCTCGCTGGCGCTGGAGGCGCACCGGCGCGGGCTGCTCGACGACCGGGCGCTCGACGCGATCCTGCAGTACTACGACGCAGAGGGCGCGGTCGAGCCGTTCCCTCCGCACGAGGTGCTCGCGCGGCTGGGCGGGCTCGGGCCCGAGCAGCTCCGGGCGCTGCTGGGCGGGCCGGCGCGGACGCCGTCGGACGTGCAGGGGCAGCGCTTCGGCGACCGGCTGACGCTCCTCGAGCCGCTGGGCGCCGGCGGCATGGGCATGGTCTACCGGGCCTACGACCGCGTGCTCAAGCGGGCCGTGGCGGTGAAGCGGCTGCGCACCGACCACCTCGACAAGGCGAGCGCCGGGCGGATCCTGGCGCGGTTCGAGCGCGAGGCCACGGCCATGGCGCGCGTGCGACACCCCGCGTGCGTGCAGATCTTCGACGCCGGCCTGACGCCGTCGGGCGAGCCTTACCTGGTCATGGAGCTGGTCACCGGGCGCAGCCTGCGCGAGGTGATCGAGGACGAGCGCGCGCGCGCGGCGCTCGAGCCCAGGCGCGTGGCGCAGTGGGGCGCGGCGATCGCCGACGCCCTGCAGGCGTGCCACGACGTGGGCCTGATCCACCGCGACGTGAAGCCGGCGAACATCCTCGTCGACGCGGCGGGCGCCCCGCGCCTGACCGACTTCGGCGTCGCGCTCGACGACCAGGCGCGCACGCGGCTCACGGCGGATCGGGGAATGGTCGGGACGCTCGCCTACATGTCGCCCGAGCAGGCCATGGGCGGCGCGGTCGACGCGCGCTCGGACGTCTACGCGCTCGGCGCGACGCTCTACGAGGCGCTCACCGGGCGGCCGCCCTTCGAGGGCCCCGGCGCGGCGCTCCTCCTCCGGCAGGTGCTCACCGACGAGCCGGCGCCCGTGCGGCGCCTGAACCCGCGGACCCCGGCCGACCTGGAGACGGTCGTCCTCACCTGCCTGGCCAAGTCGGTCGCCGACCGCTACGCCACGGCGCAGGCGCTGGCCCTCGACCTGCGGCGCTTCCTGGCCGACGAGCCGGTGCTCGCGCGGGCGGCGTCGCCCGGTGTGCGCCTGGCGCGGCGCGTCTGGCGGGCCCGGCGTCCGCTCGGCGCGGCGCTCCTGCTCGCCGCCCTCGGCGGCGCGGCGCTCGGCGGTCGGCACGTGCACGCCCGCGCCCAGGAGCGCGCCCGGATCGACGCCGCGCTCGAGGCGGCCGCGGTCGCGTCCGACCTCGACGCCGCCGAGGCGGCCGTGCTGCCGCTGGTCGCCGTCGCCGCGCCCGACCAGGCCGAGCGCGCGCGAGAGGCCCTGCGGGGCCTGCGCGGCCGGCGCCGCCTGCAGGAGGCCGAGGCGGCGTTCGAGCGCTGGAGGGCCGCGTTCGCGCGCGGGCGAGAGTGCCTGGCGGAGGCCGACGCGCTGAAGGCGCGGATCGAGCCGCAGAAGCCCTTCGCCGACTGCCCGGACAAGCGGCGCCTGCTGGAGGTCGAGACGGCGCACGAGGCGGCGGAGCGCGAGGCGCTCGCGGCGCTGTTCGACTTCGAGCGCGCGCTCGGCCAGGCGGCGCTCGACGCTCCTGTGGGGGAGGTCGACGGCATCCGGGCGCGGGTGCTCCTCGCGCGGGGGCGCGCCGTCGAGGACGACGACCCGGCCGCGGCGGAGGCGCTCTTCCGGGAGGCCGCCGAGGCCGACGCGCGCAGCGGCGGCGCGCTCGCGGGCGAGTTGGCGCGGCCGGTCGCGGAGGTGCGCTCGGCGAGGCCGGCCGAGTGCGTGCTCTCGCGGTTCGAGTTCGACCCGACGGTCGCGCGCATGGTCCCGCGGGAGGAGGCGCGCGGCCCGACGCCGGCGCGCTTCGAGGCGAGCGGGGCGGGGGAGTACCTGATCGAGGTCCTGGCGGAGGGGTGCCTCCCCGTGCGCGACCTGGTGATCCTGACGCGGGGCGGGCGGCGGGAGTTCGACTACCGGCCGATCGAGCGCGCGTCGCTCGGCCCGCTCGCGGACATGGTCGTGCACATCCCGGCGGGCGTGGCGCGGTGGGGGGAGCGGCTGCACGAGAAGGCGGTGGTCGAGGAGGACTACCTGCTCATGCGCGACGAGCTCGCGTACGAGGTGTGGCACTCGTTCGTAGTCACAGCGGAGCCGACGGGCGTGGCTTCACCTTACCTGCCGCGGCACGAGGGCGGCGATCTCGTCCTCCGCAGGGACCAGCGACGAGTGTGGCCGGTGTGCGGAGTCAACATGAAGGAGGTGCGAGCGTTTCTCCAATGGTTTCAGCGAGAGCTCGACCTGGCCGGTGTAACCACCCCTGCACGGCTCCCGGCGCCGGAGGAGTTTCATCGCGCCCTCCGGGGCGAGTTCGCCTGGCTGTTCCCGTGGGGAAGGCGGTTCGACGCCTCGTTCTGCGAGACGGATCAGGACCCATCCGAAACGGTCATGACGATCCCTGCTCGGCTCCTG
This sequence comes from Planctomycetota bacterium, assembly GCA_023954375.1. GTDB lineage: Bacteria > Planctomycetota > J058 > J058 > J058 > JAMLIC01. The sequence goes on along the minus strand of JAMLIC010000051.1, from coordinate 23,851 downwards.
CGTCCGGCGGCCCACGCAGATGTGAGCCACTTCTCGGTCGAGCGACTCACTGGTCGTGTCGGGGAGTTGGTCTGGGACGGCGACGTGGCCGCCTCGGCCGGAGGCGACTACATGCTCAGTCCGACGACCGTCGAGGCCAAGCTGAGGCTCCGGGCGGTTCCGGAAGTGAACCTTGGGAAGATCAAGGCCCCTACTGCGGGGTTCCGCATGGTGTTCGGCGCGCCAGCTCCATTGCAGTCAGCGCGGCTCACCGGAGAGGCGCGCCTCCTCTGTGAGTCGGCGTCGGCCCTCCTCGAAGGCGAGGAGTTCCGGGGCGCGCTCGCGCGAGCGACCGAGGCCGTCGGCGCCTGCAATGCCCTCGGGCAGGCCTGGTCCGTGCGAGCCGAGGCCCGGCTTGAGCTCGATGACTTGTGGGGTGCCCAGTGGGACCTCTCCGTCCTGCTCTGGCGCGTCCCCGACGACGTCCTCGCCAACGGCAACCGCGGGTTCGCTCACCTCGCGCGTGGCGACCACGAGCGCGCGCGATACGACTTCGACCGTTGCCTGGCGCTCGACCCGACCCATCTGGTCGCGTGGTTGGGCCGGTGCCAGGCGCGAATGCTCGCCGGGGACCTGACGGGGGCTCGGGAGGACCTCGGCGCCGCGGCGCGCCTCGACCCTAGCCACCCCGCCGTCGGGCAGGTCGGCCGCCTCCTCGACCAGCGTCGCGACTGACCCGCCCCCTCACCCCCCCAACCGCGCCCGCATCGCCCGTGCGACCGGGTGCTCCGGCTCGTCGCGCAGCACCTCCTCCACCAGCCCCAGCGCCGCCGACCGCTGCCCCGTCTCGTCGTAGGCCCGCGCCAGGCGAAGCTTCAGGTCCGGGTGCGGCAAGACACGCACGAGCTCCTGCAGGAGCGAGATCGCCCGGTCGACCTGACCGAGGCGCGAGAACGCCTCGCACACGTTCAGCACCAGCGGCACCGGCGGCGGGCGCCGCGCGGCGGCGAACAGCGACATGTAGGTGCGCCCGAACGCGGCGCAATCGCGCCAGCGCTGGGCCCGGAGCAGGCACGTGCTCAGCCCGACCGCGGCGTCGGTCCGGAACGTGTCGAACGTGAGCGCGCGGTCGAACATGACCTGCGCCTCGTCGAGCTCGCCGAGGTGGAACAGCGTCGCCCCGAGCAGCGACAGGACCTCCGGGTCGTCGGGCGCGAGCTTGGCCGCCCGCCGCAGGGCGGCGTGGGCGGCCGGGAACTCGTCGCGGTCGAAGGCCACGAACCCCAGCGTCAGGTGGGCCGCGACCTGCTCCTTGTCCAGCGCGATCACGCGCTCGGCGACCACCCGGGCGCGGTCGTGATCACGGAGCAGGGTGACGAGCAGGCGCGAGAACGCCCCCAGCGCGGCCGGCTTGCCCTGGGCCCACGCCCCGAACCGCTCGAGCTCCGCGAGCGCGGCCTCCCGGGACCGCCCCTGGAACGCGGCCAGGACGCGCAGCTCCCGCGCGCGCAGGTGGTCGGGCGCGCGCGCGAGCGCCTCGTCGAGGCGCGCCAGGGCCTCGTCGGTGCGCTCGTCGTCGAGCAGGCCCTCGGCCAGGAGCGTGAGCGCCTCGACGTCCCCGGGGCGCTCGGCCAGGACCTCGCGCGCGTGCTCGAGCAGGTGCCGGTGGAGCCCGGCGCCGGCGGCGATCCGGCGCAGCATGTCGCCGAGCTGCTTGCGCCCCTTGGTCGCGTCCTGGGGCAGGGCGCGCAGGCCGCGGCGCAGCTCGACGAGCACGTCGTCGAGCGCCCGCTGCTCGAGGTGGCGGCTGGCGCGCAGCATCCACGGGCGCGCGTCGCCCGGGGCCACCGCCTCGACGCGGGCCAGCGCCGCGTCGGCCTGGTCGCGGCGCCCGCCGAGGTCACAGAGCTGGGCGAGGGCGAGGAGCAGCTCGACGTCGTCGCCGCGCCGCTCGAGGAGCGCGCGCACGTCGCGGATCGCCGCGTCGAACTGGCCGCGGGCGCGCTGGATCGTCACCCGGGTGGTCAGCGCGGCCTCGAGGTCGGGGTCGAGCTCGAGCGCGCGGTTGACGTCGTCGAGCGCGCCCTGGCCGTTGCCCAGGCCCATGCTCACGCGCGCGCGGGAGAGCCACAGGAAGGGGTCCTTCGGGTCCACCTCGAGGGCGCGCTCGCAGGCGCGCAGGGCGTCGTCGAGGCGGCCGAGGACGCCGAAGATCGTGGCCTCGAGCGTGTAGAGCTCGACGATCCGCGGGTCGGCCTCCCGCGCGCGCTCGACGGCGGCGAGGGCCCCGTCGACGTCCGCGTCGCGCAGGAACAGGAGCATGGCCTCGATCACGTCGCGCCACGCGCCCGCCCCCGCCCCCGCGCGGGCGAGCCCGTCGCTCAGGAGGGGCACGACGCGAGGCCCGAGCTCCGCCTCCTCGCTCACCTCGTGCGACGTCCAGCGGGCCTGGAGGACCACGGCCTCGCTGCCCGCCGGGCCGCCGGGGTCGAGGCGGCGGACCTCGTCGAGGTCGCGCAGCGCCAGCGCGTCGTTGCGCAGGCGTCGGGCCAGGCGCGCGCGCTGGAGGCGCAGGCCGAGGTCGTCCGGCGCGACCGCGATCGCGGCCGAGAGGCGCTCGACCGCCGCCTCGACCGCCCGCCGGTAGCCGTCGCCCGCCGGGGTGCGCTCGGCGAGCCGCAGGGCCTCTCGCGCCTCCTCCAGCGCCTGCCGTCGCGCGACCTCCTGCGCCTCGCGCGCGGCCTGCTCGCGCGCCCGCTCGCGGGCCGCGACCTCGGCCGCGTGGGCCGCGGCGTCGCGCTCCGCGCCGGCGACGTCGCGGCGCGCGCCGTCGAGCGCCTGCCGGCTGCCGACGTGCGCGCCGAGGGCCACGACCAGGCCGGCCCCGGCGAGGGCCGCCAGGCGGCGCCAGCCCCTGCGGGCGCGGCGCAGGACGTCCGCCAGGCCGTGGCCGCGGCCGCGGACGCGCTCGCCGCGCAGGAAGCGGTCGAGGTCGACCGCCAGCGCCTCGGCCGACGCGTGCCGGTCCTGCGGCTGCTTGGCGAGCGCCTTGAGGACGATCGCGTCGAGGTCGCGGTCGATCGTGGGCTCGATCGCGCTCGGGCGCGGCGGGTCGTGGTGGATGATCTTGTTGGTCAGCTCGAGCTGCGTCTCGCCCCGGAAGGGCAGCTCGAAGGTGAGCATCTCGAAGAGGACCACGCCCAGGGCGTAGACGTCCGACCGGGCCGACACCAGGTCGCGCTTGCCCTGCGCCTGCTCGGGCGCCATGTAGTAGGGGGTGCCGACCATGGCGCCCGAGCGGGTCAGCCGCTCGTCGCCCTCGGCGTCGAGGTCTCTCGCCAGGCCAAAGTCGGTGAGCACGGGGGCGCCGTCGCTGCCGATGATGATGTTCCCTGGCTTGACGTCGCGGTGGATCGCCCCGCGCTCGTGCGCGTGGTGCAGGGCCCGCGCCACGTCGCGCGCGAGCTCGACGGCGCGCCGGACCCCGAGCTGCCGCTCCTTGATCAGCTTCGAGAGCGGCGGGCCGTCGACGAAGTCCATCGTGAAGTAGTGGAAGTCGCCCACCTGGCCGACGTCGTGGACGTGGACGATCCCGGGGTGCTTGAGGCGGGCCGTGAGCTCGGCCTCCCGCTGGAAGCGCTTCACCTGGGTGCCCGAGGCCAGGGCGCCGCTGAGCAGGACCTTGAGGGCCACGAGGCGGTCGATCGTGGGCTGCCGGGCCTTGTAGACGACGCCCATGCCGCCGCGCCCGAGCTCCTCGACCACCTCGTAGGGGCCGAAGAACGTGCCGGCCTCCGCCCGGACGAGCGCGCCGCGCAGGCGGACCGTGCTCCCCTGGAGGGCCTCGGAGCCGCGGAAGCGGGCGCTGCCGGTGAGCGCGGCCTGCTGGGAGTCGGGCCGGGTGGCCGACATGCTGCTCGAGTCGGGCCGGGTCGCGGGCGGGGGTGACAGGGCCGACGGCGGCGTCACCGACGGCGGCGCGATCAGCGGCTCCGTCGTCTCGAGGGGGAGGGTGGCGGCGTCGCGGTGCGCGCGCGCGCTGCGCCCGGTCGCGAAGCGGTCCGAGAGCTCGTCGGCGCCGAGGAGGATCCGGAGGGTCCCGCCGCAGCGCGGGCAGGCCAGGCCGGCGGACGGGTCGAGGCCCGCGGGGCGGTGGGCCGCCTGGCAGGCGCCGCACTGGAGCTGGACCTGCTCGACCGCGGCCATCAGCTCGATGAGCTGGGCGGGGGCAATGATCCGGCGCCGGACGAGGATCTGGCCCAGCGGGGCCTGTGGGTGGGCGCGCTGCTCGGCGACGCAGTCGTGGAGGGTGAGCGGGTCGACGAGGTCTCGCCGCAGCGCCAGCTTCCCGACGAGGATGTCCTGAAGCTTCGGCACGCCCGCTCTCGCCCGGCTCCCATCGGTGGACCGCAGGCGGTCGCACCCGACCGGAGCATAGCAGCCGGGGCCGGCGCGGACCCCGCCCGCGCCCGTCCGGGGGCGGCGGCGGCTCTCCGGCCTGCTCCGCTGTAGCGAGCGGGGGCGGCCGCGGCAGGCCGCGGCGGGCAAGGGACCGCGCGCCGCGCGCTCGTGGAAGCCGCCTCCGAGGCCGTCGAGCGCCCGGCGGACGGGATTCGGGTGCCGGATCATGGCGCCACCGCCAGGTTTCCGGCAGTCAGCGGAGGTTGTCGGGTCGCATCTTCCGCTTGACTTCCAGGGGGTCGATTCGCAGAATCCGCCGACCTTCATGGGCCTGCGGGCTCATCGCAGGGGGAGCGTGGAGGATCGGTGCGTCGTCGCGGGCGTCTGGCCCGCCGCTCGCTCAGAGCGATGACGGCGCGTCGGTCCTACCGGGCGCGGCGATCCGAGATCGCGGCGAACCGGGACCCACGCAACGGGGGAATCGCTAGAACTCACGGGAACACGAAACCAACGGGAAACGGGGTCGCCTCGGCCGCCGGGAAGCCGTCACTGACGGAGACCCGGCACCGCGCCGGCCTCGTTCTCTGGCCACTGAGGAGGCTCGGGCACGAATGTTTAGGAAGATCGGATTTGGAGCCGCTGCGGCCCTGACCGTCGGCATGCTGGCCGTCGGCTGCAGCGATGATGGGGACACGATCATTCTCGGCGGCAGCGACCTGCGTCCGGGCGCGTTCCCGGGCAGCCAGGTGGACCAGAACAACCTGGCTGCGGACGGCCGGGCGTTCACGCCGCGCGGGCAGGAGGTTCAGACGGCGGACACCGGCGCTCACCCGAACGGCACGAGTCGCCGGCCGGAGATCTTCTGGAACGTCACCACCGGCGAGGCGATCATGCTGTTCGTCGCCGAGGTGAAGGCGACCGGTGGCGCGGGCGTGACCGCCGAGCGGATCCTCTACGCCTCGCGCTTCAATGGGACCTCGTGGTCGGCGCCGGTCCAGATCCGGGGTCGCGACGGCAACACGAACGAGGACCCGACGGCGCAGCCGCAGGGCTACAAGGTCCTTTGGCTCAACACCACCGGGAACACGAACGCCAACGCGGCGGCCCGGAACGGTGACGCGATCATCCTCTTCAGCCGTGGGGACCTCGGTCCGGCGGGCGGCGTGGGCACCACGGACGAGACGGCGAACATCCGTCTCTGGTGGGCGTACTTCAGCCGTTCGGCCGGTCCGGGCGCCACGACCGGCGCCGTGGTCGACGGCTTCATGACCGAGGCCAAGGTCGTCGACGACGACAACCGGGTCACGGGCGGCGCGGATCCCAACGTCGAGTCGTTCGGCTTCGCCTCGTCGTCGCACGATCGCTCGCATACCTACACCGCGGGCGTCGACGCCGTCGACTCGGGTGAGGTGACCAACGAGGTGGTGGTCTTCTACGCCAAGGCGCAGTCGAGCGGCGCCACGGCGGTCGGCCGTCGCTTCAAGTTCCTGGCCTTCGACCTCAACGGCACCAGCAACAACCCGCCGACGACCGGCGGCACCGTCCTGGTGGCCGCGCAGATCGCTTCCCTCCCGAACACGGTCGCCGTCGATGACGGCGCTGTGGTCCACAACAACGTGATGTTCTGGCGCACGCCCACCGGGACGGAGAACGACGTCGTCGTGACCGCGACCGTCTTCTCGGCCGCGGGCGTCACCGCGACTCCGATCAGCGTTGGCAGCACGGTCGTGGGCACGAGCACCGACACGACGGCCATGCCGACGGCCGCGAACGTCTACGGCAACGACCATGGTCTGACGTCGATCTACATCTTCACGACGGAGGAGGGCTTCCACGGCAACGGCGCCGTCGGCAACCGGGCCTCGCAGCGGACCCTGATCGTGCGCAAGCTGGACATCGACCAGAACACGGGCGCGATCGCGGCCGACGGTGCGGAGCCTGCCCGCATCGACGAGTTCCGGGCGCTCGTGATCGCCGCGGACAACACCGGCACCAACGCCCCTGTCGAGGCGAACTTCGAGACCCGGATGAACCGCCCGGGCACGCTGATCTTCGCGGTCTACCGGCAGAACAACACGTCGACCAACACGCCGGCGAACCGCAACCTGCTGGCCAAGGGCGTCGTGGTCCAGACCCGTCGCGACGCGACGGCCCGGACCCTGGCGAACTCGGTCTCGGCCAGCGTGAACGCGGCGGCGCTGCCCGCTTCGGCGGCGCAGGCCCAGGCCGACGTGACCAACGTCGCCTTCCAGGCCGATCTGGCGACGGGGCACGCCCACAGCCAGGGCGGGCTGGGCCTCGGCTGCGTGTTCCAGTCGAACCCGAACCGGGTGAACTTCACCTACCGCCAGCGTGACGACCAGGCGACGGCGGCTGCGGCCGAGGACCTCGTCCTCATGGTCGACGGCCTCCTGGCCACCCCGGACACGACGGGCTCGGCGGCGCCGACGCTCGCCGCGATCGCGGGCGGCACCAGCCGGGTGATCATCGTCCGGGTGGACCAGGTCGACGACGCTGGTGGCCTGGGCGGCGCGGATCACACGGCGGCCGCTGCGATCACGGACGTGATCGCGGTCGACATGGGCGACGACACGTCCACGACGACCGTCAGCGGCACCGGCGTGACGACGACGACGTTCCAGGCGCAGGCCGGTCGGGTGCTCGTGTTCTACGTCACGAACGCGAACAACCAGGACAACCTGGACGCCACCAACGCGTTCCTCGAGCGTCGTCTGTTCGTCTTCGAGCAGGCCGCGGGCAACACGACCGGCACGTCGACGGCCGTCTCGAGCCGGCCGGCGGCGGGCAACACCCAGGACCACCACCAGGTCCTGAACAACTCGGTCGACGTGATCCAGGTCGAGACGAACCCCAACGTGGCTCAGGATCCGAGCCACCGCGGCACCCGGATCCACGTCTACTGGCTGGAGAACGCCAGCCGCGGCGCCAACAACCGCCTGGCGACCCGGTCGTACGAGAAGCCCCAGACGACGCAGACCGCGCCCGCCGTGGCCTTCGCTGACCGCTGGACCCCGGCCCTGACGACGATCACGCCGGTGTTCATCGATCTGCCGTCGAACGGCGCGATCTCGAACGATTTCGAGCTCGCTCGCAACGGGCTGACGGTCGCCGTGTTCTTCCGCGAGAGCGAGCACCTGCTCTACCAGGAGACGTCGAGCACGGCCGCCCTCGGGAACTACTACACGGCCAACGGTCTCCCGTCGCCCCAGCTGATCGACAACGAGTCGACGGAGGAGGTCATCGCCTTCCTCATCAAGTCGCCGCCGCGCTGCGACAACCTGTCGCGGACGATCGTGATCTACGTCAAGCGGCTCGACCCGGGTGCCAACGACCCGCGCGTCCTGATCCGCGTCAGGAACTAGCCAGCAAGCAGGTTCCGTCACGCACGAACGGCGGGTGGCTTCGGCCACCCGCCGTTCTGCTTTGTACGCAGTGCACTGGCAGGGGGCTCCGGCATGGCGTAGGACGGGGGCATGTTCCCCCGGCCCGTCGCGGAAGGGATCCGTCTCGCCCTGGAGGCGCACCGGCGCGGCCTGCTCGACGACGCCGCGCTGGACCCGATCCTCCGCTACTACGACGCCGAGGGCGCGCTCGAGCCCGCTCCGGCCGAGGACGTCCTCGTCCGGCTCGGCGGCGTCGCCCCGGCGGCCGTCTCCGCGCTCCTGGCCGAGGTTGGCCTCGCCCCGAGTCCTCCCGGCCGCGCCGACCCGCGGCTCCCGTTCGTCAACCACCGGCTCACCCTCACCGACCGCGTCGGCGCAGGCGCCATGGGCGCCGTCTACCGCGCGCACGACCGGGTCCTCGGGCGGGAGGTGGCGGTCAAGGTGGTGCACCCCGAGCGCCTGGCCGGGAGCGAGGCCACCCGGCTCCTGGCGCGCTTCGCGCGCGAGGCCAAGGCCATGGCCCGCGTGCGCCATCCGGCGGTCGTGCCCCTGCACGACGCTGGCCTGGACCCGGCCGGCCGCCCCTACCTCGTCATGGAGTACGTCCCTGGGCAGAGCCTCGCCCGCGTCCTGGCGTCGGCGCCGGGCGACTGGCGCGAGGTCGTGACCTGGGGGCGGACGCTCGCCGAGGCCCTGCAGGCGTGCCACGACGTCGGGGTGGTGCATCGGGACGTCAAGCCGGCGAACATCCTGATCGACGCCCGGCGTCGGCCCCACCTGACGGACTTCGGGGTCGCGCTCGACGCCGCCGCCCAGACCCGCCTCACCGCCGACCGGGGCGCGATGATCGGGACCCTGGCCTACATGGCGCCCGAGCAGATCACCGGGAGCGGCGCCGACGCCCGGTCCGACGTGTACGCCCTCGGCGCGACGCTGCACGAGGCCCTGACCGGCGCCCCGCCCTTCGACGGGCCGGCGCTGCTCGTCCTCCGGGCGGCCCTCGAGGGGGACGCGCCGCCGCTCCGCCGCCTGCGGCCGGAGCTCCCGGAGGACCTGGAGACGGTCGTCGCCACGTGCCTCGCGCGCGCGCCCGGCGAGCGCTACGCGACCGCCCAGGCCCTCGCCCTGGACCTGGCGCGGGTGCTCGCGGACGAGCCGGTCGTCGCCCGTCGGCCCGGTCGGGTGGGCCGGCTCCGCCGGATCGTCCGGCGCCATCGCAGGGCCGTCCTCGTCGCGGTCGGCCTCTGCGGGGTGTCCGCCTCGACGGCGACCGGCCTCGTCCTCCAGGCCGGGGCGGCGCGACGCGCGGCGCAGGCGGCCGCGATCGAGGCCGCGCTCGCGGACGACCCCGCGCCGGCTGCCGAGGAGGCGCTGACGGGACTCATCGCGACGGCCGCCACGCCCGAGCTCGCGGAGCGGGCCCGCGCCGCCCGGCAGGAGCTCCGACGTCGGACCCACCTGGCGGCCGCCGAGGTCGCGCTGAGGCGCTACCACGGCGCGCTCGGGCGCGCGGACGAGCACCGGGCGGCCGCGCGCGACCTGGACGCGCGCATCGAGCCGGCGGTCCCGTTCGCCGAGAGCCCGGAGAAGCGGGCCCGGGCCGAGGCGCGCCGACAGGCGGACGCGGCGAACCGGGAGGCGGAGGCGGCGCGCCAGGACTGTGAGCGCGCCCTGGCGCAGGCGGCCGCCGCGGCGCCTGGCCCGGAGATCGAGGCGCTCCGCGCCGCGCTCCTCGTCACCCAGGCGCGGCGCCTCGAGGAGCAGGACCCGGACGCCGCGGAGGCGCTGTTCGCGCAGGCCGCGGCGGCGGACCGCGCCGGTGGCGGCGCCCTCGCCGCGGCGCTCCAGCCTGCCCTGCTCGAGCTGACCTGTGAGCCGGCGGCGCAGGTCGCGGTTCGCCGGTATGTGGAGGACCCGACGGAGGGCCGGATGATCGCCGGAGCGCCGCTGCTCACCGCCGTGACGCCGCTGCGGGTCGACCTCCCTGCTGGCGAGTACCTGGTCGAGCTCGCCGCGGAAGGGCGTCTCGAGGGGCGCCTCCCCCTGTTCCTTCGCCGAGGGGACCGGCGCAGCGTCGCGCTCGACCTCCCGGCGGCTGCGCCCCTCGGACCCGCGCGAGGCCTGGTGCGGTGGGTGCCCGGCGGGCCAGCCCGCTGGGGACCCCTCCTCGAGCCGCAGGCCGAGGTCGAGGACAGGCTGATGCGCACCCGCGAGGTGTCCCGGGCCGAGTGGCGGGCCTTCCTCCAGGCCACGGGCGCCTCCCCGGCGCTCCTGCCCAAGGGCTGGATCGGGCCGATCGAGGAACTGTTCCGGCCCGACCTGCGGAGCGAACCGATCTTCGGGATCACCCGGGATCATGCCCGCGCCTTCGTCCGCTGGCTGACCGACGAGCTCGCGCGCGCTCGTGTCCCCTACGTCGCCCGGCTCCCTCGTTTGGCGGAGTCCCATCGCGCCACGCGCGGAGAGTTGCCGTGGCCGTATCCATGGGGCCGTACCTTCGATGGGTCCTTCTGTTACTGTTCCGAGTCAAGTGATGCGACGCAGAGTAGCGGGTTCGCCGCCGACACGTCGCCATTCGGCTTGCTCGCCCTGGCTGGCTCGCGGGCCGAGTTCACCGACGACGACCACGAGCACAAGTCGATTCCGCGCGTCGTCGTGTTCGGGGGTGACCTCGGGGCCTCCCAGGCAATGGTGCACTCGACCGTGACGCACCGCTCGACCGCGCCGATCGAGTTCAGGGACCCTGTGGTGGGCTTCCGCTACGTCCTGGTCCCCCGAGACACGCCGCTCCCCGACACGCCCCCCGACCCCGCCCGCTCCAGGCCGCTCCTCCGCGCCGCGAGGGACGCCTTCCGGAGCGGCGACCTCGCTGGCTCCTACCGCCTCCTGACGGAGGCGCTCGACCTCACACCGCTCGAGCCCGTCCTCTGGAGCTCACGCGGGGTGCTGCGCCTCCAGCGCGGCGACAGCTGGGGCGCGATCTGGGACCTCACCCGCGCGCTCGACCTGGCGCCGGACAACGCGGCCGACTACCGGCGGCGCGCCGAGGCGCACGCGAGCGAGCATGCGTTCGCCGAGGCGGTGGCGGACCTCGACCGCGCCCTCGCGCTCGACCCGAGCGTCGCGGAGGCGTGGGCCGAGCGCGCCCGCTGGCGCGCGCAGCTCGACGAAGACCCCGCCGGCCCGATCGCGGACCTCCAGGAGGCGCTCCGGCGGGCCCCCGCGTCGGACCTCGCGCCGACCTGGCGCGAGCACCTCGCCCAGTGCCGGGCCGAGCAGGCCCGCCGCGCCGCCGCCGCGGCGCGCGACCGCTGAGGCGCGCTACCCCGGCAGCGCCGCCCCCCCGTGCTCCGACTCGCCCGGCTCGCCCTCGCGGCGCACGCGGGCGCTGGCCGAGCGCCGGAGCTTCTGCAGGAGCTCGTCGCTCCAGCGGACGACGCGGTTCCTCCCCGTCTCCTTCGCCTCGTAGAGCGCGTAGTCGGCCTTCTTGATCAGCCGGGCCATCGTCTCGCGCTCGCCCGGCATGACCGTGGCGATCCCGATCGAGGTGGTCTTCTGGATCTCGCGGTCGTCGCCGATCTGGAAGCGCTCGGTCTCGACCGCGCGCAGGATCCGCGTGGCGACCTTCTGCGCCAGCGCGCCGTCGGCGCCGGGCAGGATCACGGTGAACTCCTCGCCGCCGTAGCGCGCCACCGTGTCGTTCTGCGGCCGCACGCAGCGCTTGAGCAGCGCGCCGAGCGTCCTGAGCACCTCGTCGCCGGCCTGGTGGCCGTAGGTGTCGTTCGTGTGCTTGAAGTGGTCGATGTCGAGGATCAGGAGCGACAGCGGCATGGCGTTCTGCGCGCACTCCTGCAGGTTCTCCTCGAGCCGCTGCTCGAAGTGGCGGCGCAGGTAGACCTTCGTCAGGCCGTCGACCGTGGCCTTCTCGTAGAGCTCGGCGTTCTTGAGCGCGATCGCCAGCTGCCCGGCGAGGATGTCCAGGATCTTCTGGTCGTTGCCGGAGAACGTCCGGGCCATGGACTTCGTCTCCGACTTGTCGGTGACCGTGATCACGCCCAGGACCTTCGTGACCTCCTCGCCCGAGGGCATCTGCGTCTTCGACGCGATCGGCACGATCAGGAACGAGCGCGTCGCGTAGCGGGCGTTCGGCTCGTAGCCGAGCTCCTTGATGTCCTGCACCAGGAGCGGCCGCCCGTCCTCGACCACCTTGCGGCAGAAGCGCTCGCCGATCTCCGTGTTCTCCTTCTTGATCGCCCCCCACACCTCCTTGGTCATCCCCTGCACCGACTCGAGGTGAAGGCGGCCGTCGTCGTGGAGGAGGAGGATCCCCGCCTTCGTGCAGCCGAGCAGGCGCGTGACGATCTGGCCCACCTCGCGCAGGATCTGGTCGCGGTCGAGGATCGACGACAGGCGCTGCGTGGCGCGCGACAGGTGGAAGAGCTGCTGGTTGTACTCCCGCCCCTTGCGGTAGACCTTGCAGTTCTCGATCAGCACGGCCACGAACTGCGCGATCCCCGAGAGCAGGTCGAGGTCGGCCTCCTTGAACGAGCGCTCGCGCGAGCTGTCGACCTGCAGGATCGCCACGATCCGCGAGTGGTGGACGCAGGGGACGTACATGAACGAGCGGACGTTGCTGTCCACGAGCGACTTGCCGGAGAGGAAGCGCTCGTCGTCCACGGCGTCCGTGCAGAGGACGCCCTCCTTCGTGTTGAGGACCTCGCGGATCACCGTGCGCGACGGCGCGTAGGTCTCGTCGTCGGCGTCCCGGCGCGAGCGCGTGGCGACCGGCTTGAGGCGCCGCTCGTCCTCCATGGTGAGGACGACCACGCGGTCGGCCTCGAAGGCCTCGCACAGCTGCTCGGCCAGCTTGTCGCACAGCCGCTGCAGGTCGAGCGTGGCGCTGAGCCGGTTGACGAGCCGCAGGAGCAGCTTGAAGCGCTGGTCGACGACGTTGCTGCGGTCGAGCGACTCGATCACCGAGTCCGCGTCCTCGAAGCCCTTGCGCCGGCCGTGGATCTGCGAGCGGAGCAGGTCGTCGGTGTCGATCGACTGGAGCTCGAGCCGGTCGAGCTGCGGCTCCGAGTCCTCCGAGAAGACGAAGGTCGTGTCGGCGATCGTGACCCAGTCGCCGTGCTGCAGGCGGGTCTGCTTGAACACCTCGCCGTTGACCAGGATCGCCTTGGTCCGGTCGAGGTTCTTGATCTCGTAGCCGGTCTTCGTCCTGACGATCTCGGCGTGGTTGCCCGACACCCGCCGATCGTTGATGACGATCGTGTTGTCGGCCGCGCGGCCCAGCGTCTCCGTGGGCCGCTTCAGCTCGAAGCTCTTCCCGCGGTTCTCGCCCTCGACGATGATGAGCTGGGCCAAAGCCGCCGCCCCGCCGCCGCGATGGTTACGGCGCGACGAGGCCTGCCCGCGCCGCGCTCCCTCGTTGTGGCAGGGGAGGGCCCGGCGCGCCAGGGTCACATGCCGGTCTTGTCGGCGGCGCCCCCGGCCTTGGCGGCTGCGGCGTTCGCCGGCGGCGCCGGCGCCGGCGGCGGGCCGGACGGCACGTCGAAGTACGTGCCGCCCGAGTCGGCCGCGACGTTCTGGCAGAAGACCCGGTACTCGCCCCAGGCGTCGATCCCGAAGACCGTGATCACCGCGCCCTGCGAGTTGGCCTGGCGGATCATGGCCCTGTGCCCCTCGTGGCCGCCGGCCCCGCAGTTCGGGTCCCCGTCGGTGAGCAGCGCGACGGCGAGGTTCTCCTTCTCGGCGAGCCCGAGGGCGACCGCGGGCCCGGTCGCCGTGCCGCCGCCGTTCGGGTGGATCGACTCGACCCACCGGATCGCGTCGGCCTTGGCGTCGGGCGTGGCAGGCCTCGAGCGGTCCGCCCAGCTCACGATCGAACAGTCGTAGATGACCACGTTGAGCCGGAAGGTCGGCGGGAGCTCATTGACGGAGCGGCGGAACTCCGCCTTCGCGGTGTCCACCCGCCCGCCGTAACTCATGGACCCGGAGAAGTCGAGGACGTACACCAGCGACGCGCTCTCGGTCGGGATCTCCTCCCCGTAGAACACCGGCGGCGGCTCGTCCCGCGGATCCTCATGCTCGGTGGGCGGCGGCGACGGAGCCGGCGGCCGGAGCGTCGGGTCGTAGTTCTCGGGGCGGACGGGCAGGTCCAGGTCCGGCTGGTGCGGCAGGCCGAGGTCGACCTGAAACAACACGAACGTGGCCGCGAGCAGAACCGCGTGCATGTCCTTACGCCACCGGTTCCCCCCTGCGTTCTGGCAGCATACGTGCGCGGCCCGAACTCCGCTCGTGGTCCGGCGGCAAGGTCTCTCCACGGCGGCTGTTAGGGCGCCAAACTCCTTCCAAACAGCCTGCGCTCCTCCGTCCAGGTCCCGAGCGCTGGCGGGTGGGCCTTGAGCACGGCCTCCAGCGCCAGGGTCGCTGTCCTGCCGAAGAACCCGCAACAGCCGGCCGAGCACTGCCGGAGAACTGGCAGTCGGGGGTCGTTTTTCAGCGCTTACGACGCGCTCATCCACGGGCCTCGGTTCGCGAAATCAAAGACTGTGAGGGCCCTTGCGTTTTCGCGGAGCGATCAAGTAGAACGCTCCGTCGCATCCTCGGCTGGTTCGCTAAGCACGACCACCGTCGCAGCCGCAACATGGGCAGGACGGCGGCGACACAGGACAAAGAAAGGGGAGGGGGGACACGAGATGTCATCGACTCGAACTCGAATGATGCTCCTCGGAGCGCTCGCCGTGACGAGCGCGGCCAGCGGCCTCGCTGGCTGCAGCGGCAGCAAGAAGACCACGATCATCGGCGGCACCAGCGTGCCGACCATCACCGGCCTGTCGACCCAGGCGGCGATGACGGACGGGAACGACCCGACCGGCAACCCGATCCGCCTCCAGATCCGCGGCGACGACTTCCTCGCCGGCGCCCAGGTCCGCCTGCGCCCGAAGGGCGCCCTCCAGTTCGACACCAGCATCGCGGGCGTCGACTCGTTCGGCGGCGGCTTCCTCGCCATCCCGGCCGCGAACGTCCAGTTCCACGACCAGAGCCGGATCGACATCATCGCCCTGCCCGCGTCCCCGATCCTCGGGAACAACGGTGAGGGCACGGTGATCGTCCAGGTCGTCAACCCGGGCGGCGTCGCCAGCACCGACGGCACGGCCGACGGCTCGGCCACGCACGACGAGCTGACCTACTACCACAACCAGGGCCTGCAGGTCACGGTCGGGCAGATCGGGCCGCTCGCCGGCGCCTGGAACAACGTCTACCCGGGTCAGAGCGGCGTCGAGCTCCAGGCGACGATCACGAACATGACCCAGGAGCCGATCCAGTCGATCGCGATCACCAACCGCGCGCTCGACTTCGGCACCCACAGCCCGCACGCGCTGAACTACATCATGCAGGAGCCGGCGACGACCCTCGCGGTCGGCGCGAACACGACCGTCCGCTTCCTGGCGGCGTTCAGCAACGAGCTCCCCGAGGGCTCGGTGTCGGCCTCGTGCGCCGTCTCGGCGGTCGGCGCGACCAGCGGCCGCAGCTACACCACGACCGGCGGCGCGAGCATGACCGCGGGCTCGACGCCCACGATCAACAAACACGCGCGGCGGCAACAACGCGCGCGCCGCCATCGCGGCGGGCACCGGCGGCGACATCGCGATCAGCTCGCGTGACGGCGGCATCACCGCGGCCGAGGCGGGCGTGACCCTGGGGGCCGCGACGGCCTTCACCCCGGCGGCCGATGCCATGGCGGGCACCGCCGTGGACACGCCTGCCGCGATCAAGACCACGCTCGCGGCCACGGGCGCGGTCGGTCAGGCCACCGGCACCGGCGTGCTCGTGGTGGGCGGCACGATCGATCTGCCCGGCACGACCGCGACGACCTGGAACTTCACCGGCACCGGCCCGGTCGTCTTCCGCAACGTGACCATCCGCTGCGGCGGCGCCGCGGGCGCGCAGCCGGCGAGCCTCACGATCAACGCCGAGGCCACGATTCAGTTCATCAACTGCACGATCGACCTGACCGATCGTCGGGCGATCCCGGCCAACGCCTCGGGGACGCTGCTCATCAACGGCTGCAGCGCGAACGTGGGCACCGTCGACGTCCAGAACAGCACCTTCAGGACGAACGGCGTTCGTGGGCTCGCGGCGGCGACGGCGGCCGGCGCGATCACCGTCCGCACCGACATCACCGTGGCTGGCCCGGGCGTCTCGCCCGTCCAGATCAGCGGGTCCACGCTGAACGCCAGCGGCGGGGGCATGGTCCAGGCCACGGTGGGCCTGCCCATCGTGATCACGGCCACCGACACGACCATCGGCCAGTCGGTCACGATCGCCACCCGGGCGGGGCCGATCCGCATCGATGGGTCGACCACGATCATCACCAAGGGTGGCGACGCGATCGCGCTCTCGACCGACGGCGCCCAGGGCGCGAAGGCGGCGGGTGAGGTGATCATCACCGCCGGCATCGACGCCGCGAACCAGAACGACCTGATCTTCAACGGCCGGATCGACGCGCGGGGCGGGGACGCCCTCAACGCGCCGGCGGGCCGCGGCGGCGACGTGACGATCACGGCCCGCCGGGTGAACATCGGCAACGCGGCCGGGCGGCCGGTGCTCCTGTCGAACGGCGGCTCGAACTCGATCGTCGGCAGCCTCTCCATGGTCGGGGCGGCGGGGACGATCCAGGGGCCGACCGGCACGGGTGGGCCCGCGGGCTTCATCCACTTCACCAACGGCGCCCGCGTCCAGGAGGGTCCGTTCTCGATGGCGGCGGGGAGCGCCCTGGTCGCGATCGGCGGCGGCGGCGACTCGGGCGGCGGCAACGGCGGCGCGATCTCGTTCGGAGTCGACCAGTTCAATGAGGCGACGGCCGCCGAGGCCACCGCGCAGACGGTGACCATGGCCGGCGTCGTCGACTCGAGCGGCGGTTGGGTCCGCGCGGCCCGCGCCGATGGGGCGTTCCACGGCACGGAGAACCGTGGCGGCAACGCGGGCGCCATCGCGGCGGACGGCAACACGGGCGTGACGCTGAGCGGCGTGATCCTCGCCAACGGCGGCTCCCCGGCCCGGTCGGCCAACTCGGCCTCCCCGGTCGGCGGCGCAAACCGGGGTGGTGACGCGAGCACGGTCACGATCCGCGCCGGCATGCAGAACGGCGGCTCCGCCGCCGAGGACGTCGGTCACCTGGTCCTCTCGGGCTTCGTGGGCGCCCGTGGTGGCTTCTACACGTTCGGGGCCGTTGGCGCTCTCGGCGCGGCGGACAACGCCGGCGGTAACGGCAACACCGTGACGCTGGCTGGCGAGCGCCTCACCGTCGAGACCACCGGGCGCGTGATCACGGACGGCGGCAGCTGCGGCGACGTCGGTCAGTTCCGGGGTGGTCGCGCCGGCGCGATCGTGCTGGACTCGGGCATCGCGAACACGACGCTGGGCGCGAACGCGTTCCAGACGGGTCCGCTGGCCGAGAACACGACGCACCTGCTCATGCAGGGGCTCCTGCAGGCCGACGGCGGTAACGTGAGCAAGGGCGGCGACGTCAGCAGCGGCTCGTTCGTCGTCTCGCGGACGGGCACGGCCGGGACCACCGTGACCGTGCACTGGCCGGCCCACGGCGCGACCGTGGGTGACCTTGTCACGGTGTCGGGGGCGAGCGCGGCTGCGGCCAACGCGGCTGACCGTCGCGTCACGAGCGTGACGACGGACACGTTCACCTACGAGGCGACGGGTAACGTCGTCCCGGGGACCTACCAGGCGACCGTGACCCTCACCAAGCTCGGGAGCGAGGCGCAGGGCGGCTCGAACCTGATCACGGTGCGCCAGGACAACGTGCAGAAGGTGCAGCTCACCGGGACGAACCCGCGTGACCGCGTCGAGGTCAGCGGCTCGATCTTCGCCCGTGCGGGCAAGGTCCGGGCGGCGGTCGTCCCGCAGCCTGGTCGGATCCTGATCACGGGCTCGCGCGTCCCGGCCGGCACGGCGGCGCAGACCGACGGCGGTAACGTCGTCATCGCGCAGCAGGCGGTCGTCACGGCGGCCGGCTTCGGCGCGGCCGCCCCGAACGACATCAACCTCACGCTCCGGACCGAGGACGCGGGGGTGATCACGGTGCGGGGCAAGCTGACGGTCGACAACGACCGGCCGGCGGGCTTCGGCAGCGGCGTCGGCAACATGCTCCTCCACGTGCTCCAGGAGCCCCAGGCCGCCGGCAGCATCGTCCTGGAGACCACGGCCGAGCTCCTCGTCTCCGGCGGGCACGCCGGCACGGCGGCCAACTCGGGCCTGATCGACATCTTCAACGAGGGCACCGGCCCGCTGACCCTCACCCCGGCCTTCGTGCGCAGCGAGGACCAGACCGTCGACCCCACGCAGGACGTCGGCGGCAAGGGTGGCCGTATCCGGATCCGTGGCAACGGCGTCGTCAACCACTCGGCGGGTCAGATCACGGCGCGTGGCACCGGCTCGGCGCTGGGTCACGGCGGCCAGATCGAGATCGCGGCGACGGGCGGGACGACGACCTCGGTCGTGAACCTCACCGGCGCCGCCGTCGCGCGCGTCGACGGTGACGGTCCGAACGGCTGGGGTGGCCGTATCCAGGTGCGTGCGGCGGTCGCGAACGGGGGCGCCGGCGTCCCGGCGATCCTGGTCGACAACTCCTACACGCTCAGCGCCGACGGCTCGGGCCGCGGCGCCGGCGGTCTGCCGGTGGGGCAGTCGCTCCGCAGCGGCGACGGCTTCGGCGGTGCCGCGGAGGGCAACGGCAACGGCGGCATTTACATCGGTGGCGTCAACGCCGCGAACGTGGCCGTGAACGAGCAGATCGTCACGATCCGCACGACGACGGCCCTCTCGGCGCGCGGCGGCGACAACGGCAGCGGGACGCTGAACGCCAACGGCACGCCGGCGAGCGGCTGCTTCGGCGGCGTCGTGGTGATCGGCGACGGGAACCCCCTCGGGATCCTGGTGATCAACTCCGGGATCAACGTCTCGGGCGGCGCCAACAACGCCGGTCCGGGCGGCTCCGGCGGTCAGATCGCGGTCCGCTGCAACGGCGCGGCGGCGTCGACGTTCGCGGTGGCTTCGACCGCGGCGACGACCTGGTCGGCGGCGGGCGGTAACTCGACCTTCCCGCAGTCGGTGGGCGGGACGGCCGGTAACATCCTCGTCACCGGCACGGCGAACAGCACGATTGCGTTCGGCGCGGCCGGCGTCCAGTTCCGGGCCAACCTCGCGGGTGGCGCCGGGCCGACGGTGGGTGGTGACGCCGGTGTGTTCGAGGTGACGAACAACGCCACCACGAGCGCCACCGGGATCACGTTCGCCGGTCCGTCGACGGTCACCGTCACGGGCGGCTCGGGCTCGATCACCGGCAAGAACGGCGTCGTCCGCCTCAACGCGACGCAGGCGGGCACGAACATTCCACTGACCAATGGGGTGCCCACCAACCTGGTCGTCGAGCCGGCGAACGGCGCGACGGGCAACCCGGTCCAGACGCTGTTCGTCAACGACAACTAGCGCCTGACCCGCGGACCGGAGCCTTGGCTCCGGTCCGGACAGTTGAGAAGGAGGCCGGAGCGAACGCTCCGGCCTCCTTCGTTTCCGGACGTTCCCGGAGGTCCGTCGCTTGTCGTCCTGCGCCGTCGCTGCGAGAATCCCGCCCACGATGGGACGAACGCTCTACGCCGCCGTCGGGGCGAGCCTCCTCCTCCTCCTGCCTTGTGCCCTCCTCCTGCGCGAGGGCGAGCCGGCGGCCGCTCCGCCGGCGCCCACCACCAGCGCCCTGGCGGTTCCCGCGCCCGAGGCGCCGCCGGCGCCGACCCCGTCCCCGTCACCAGGGCTCGAGCTCGCGCCGCCCCCGCCCCAGGAAGCCCCACGGCCGACGCGTCCCGCGCCGGTGGTCACGCCGGAGCGCCCCCTCGCCCCGACGGCTCGGCTGGTCGCCCTCCGCAAGCTCGAGGAGCGACGCCCCGAGGAGACGGTCGACGCGGCCGAGGAGCTCGTCCGCGACCTGGCCGAGGACCCGACCGAGCGCACGGTGCTGCTCGGCGCGCTCGGGATCCTGAGCCGGGTCCCGGGCGGGGACGGCGCGTTGATGCGCCTCGCGAGCCGCCCGCCCACGCCGGAGGTCGCCGAGCTGGCGGAGAGCTATCTCGAGCGCCGCCGCTAGTCGAGCGGGACGTCCCAGTAGCTGCCGTTCGAGTCGCGCGCGACGTTCAGGCAGAACGTGCGGTACTCGTCGAACGCGGCGATCCCGAACACGTTGATCGTCGCGCCCTGCGAGTTGGCGTTGCGGATCATGGACCGGTGCGCCTCGAAGCCCATGGCGCCGCACGTCGGCGCGCCGTCGGTGAGGAGGACGACGGTGACGTTGCCCTTGTCGCCGAGCGCGAGGGCGACGGCCGGACCGGTGGCGGTGCCGTCGGCCGCGTTGAGCTTGTGGACCCAGGCGATCGCGCTGGCCTTGGCCTCGGGCGTGGCGCGTTGCCGCTCCTTGGACCACGTCTGCAGGTCGCAGCGATAGGCGACCACGTTGAAGTGGAACGTTTGCGGGAGCGCGTTCACCGCGCGCTCGAACTCGAGCTTGAGGTGGTGGATCCGGTCGGCGATCACCATGCTCCCGCTGAAGTCGAGGACGAAGATCAGGCTGTCGGCCTCGACCGGGATCTCCTCGCCGAAGAACACCGGCGGCGGCTCGTCCCTGGGGTCTCGCGTGTCGCGCGGCGGCGGCACGGGCGGCGGCTGGCGCGACGGGTCGTAGCTCTCGGGTAGCACCGGCAGGTCGAGGTCGGGCTGGTAGGGCAGCCCGTGGGGGTAGGGCTGCCCGTGGCCGGGGGCCACCTGAAACAACACGAACGAGACGAGGAAGAGCGCGGACTGCATGTCCTTCAGTCACCGTGGCCCCCCTCGCTCCGCAGTGTAGGCGTCGTCTGCGAAGTCCGCCCGTGCCCCGCGCAGAACGCGTTGCCTCCGTTGCACTTGCCCGGTCAAACAACTCCCGAACGTGGACGTCCGCGGCGAGCGCGCGATCCCACGGGAGGTGCAACTGTCGGAGCTTGAAGCCTCCCGAGAGGCACCTGGCAGGCGTGTGGACGGTGTGGAGAAGATGTCGGTGTCCGGGTGTAGAACCTCCACGTCGGAGGGGCGCCCCCGTGATCAACAAGAAGCGGAGCCGGATCCAGGCCGAGGTCGAGGCCCAGCGCGAGGCGGCCGCCCGCTACCCGGCCATGCTCGCCGCGCGCTTCGCGGGCGATGCGGAGAGCCAGCACGTTCGGCGAGGGCTGAGCCGGACGGTCCCGACCGACGACGAGCTGACGGGCGACCGCGAACTGCTCGTCACCCTGCTCCGCGAGGTCCGCCGGCAAGGCGAGCTCCTCGACCGCCTCGCGCGGCACGTGGGCCTCCCCTGCAGCTCGCCCGACGGACCGACCTGACGCGCGCGCCAGGGCTTGCCCTGGAGCACCCATGGTTGTGTTTCAACGAAACGCGAGGCGCGATAACACAGAGAGCCATCGAGGACCCTTGCTTCACTTCGGTGGAACAAGAACATGAAGCCAGAGCGGTCCGGGCAGTTCGTTCGTCAGGCACCTTCGCGACGGCCAACAGCCTCGTCAACGACCTCGAGCGGCGCGGCCTGCTGAAGGAGATCACCGGCTTCGCGCGCAACCGAAGGTTCCGCTACGAGCCCTACGTGGCCCTGTTCGACCGCGAGGGGCCGCTCGGGTGAGCGAGCCGCCCTCGGGGTGAATCAGCGCGGCTTCCTGCGGGAGCTGTGCTTCGGCGGGCGCCGAAGACGTCCTCGAGCCGCTCCGCGCTGCGGATCCGCTCGGCCCACCGCTCGAGAGCGGTCGCGTTGGCCGCCGGGATCTCACCGAACCGACTCCGGAGGACGCGCTCGAGGACGCGCCTGGCGCCCTCTGCCAACCACTCCCGCGTGGTGGCGCTCATGAATCTCCTCCGTCGCTCTCCGACCGACGGCGACGGCGAGCCGCTCGGCGAGCGACTCCGCTCACCCGATCAGCTCTTGCGCTTCGTCGGGAGCGCCGCTGAGTGCGGCTTCCTGCGCGGGCTCCGCTTCGGACGCGCCGGCGCCGGCGCCTCGAAGACGTCCTCGAGGCGCTCCGCGCTGAGGACCCGCTCGGCCCACCGCTCGAGCGCGGTCGCGCTGGCGGCCTCGAGCCGCTCCCGGACCGACGCCGGGACCTCACCGAACCGGCTCCGGAGGACGCGCTCGAGGACGCGCCTGGCGCCCTCTGCCATCCACTCCCGCGTCGTGGCGCTCATGATCTCCTCCGTCGCTCTCCGGCCGACGGCGATGGCGAGCCGCTCGGCGAGCATGTCTGGGGCGAGGCCCCTCCTCACATGGAGAGCATAGCCCAGGACCTCACCGAGCGCCTCGGCTCCGCCCGGCCGGCGCTTCGCCGCGCGGAGGAGCGCCGCCAGCCTGTCGAGCGCCGCCAGGAGGTCGGCCCGCGGGTCCGCCGCCAGCTTCATGACCACCAGGGCGATCCGCGCCAGCGGCGGGCCGCTCAGGCGCTCGAGGTGGGCGATCGAGGTCACGGCCAGGTCGAGGAGGGCGATCTCGAACGCCGGGAGGTACGGGCCGATCGCGCGGCGCAGCCGCGGGGAGACGCCGAAGTGGCGGGAGAGCTTGCGCGCGCCCTGCCAGGGCCGCCGCCCCTGGTGCACGACCGCCAGCACCGCGGGCAGGGGCGCGGACGGCGGCGTCCCCCGGCGCCAGGCCTCGAGCTCGCGGACGACGTAGGCCAGCGCCCGGAGGGGTGCCCGGGGCTCCTCGCGGCGCAGATGCTCGATCACCACACGGAGCGCCCCGTCGCCGAGCCGCGCCGAGAACACCAGGTCGCGGTGGACCTCCGTCAGCCCGCGGCCGACGGCGCTGCCCGGAGCGGGCCTGAGCGCCCTCACGGCGCCGACGAGCCGACCTGGCAGGCCGGCGGCTGCGAGCAACACCCAGGCGTTGCTCGGGGTCGAGAACACGGCCTTGAACAGCCGGTCGTGCGGCGTGCGGGGCGGTCGCTCCATCGCGCGCGAGTCTACGACGGGCCACCGACAGCGGCGGTCGGGTTCTGTTCGTGTCGCGGCGACGCGCGCCCGCTCGGTCGGAGGCGGATGGTATGCCATCGCCCATGACTCGCCCCTTGCCCCCGCTCCGCTGGGACGTCGACTGGCTCCCCGACCTCCGCGACCGTTGGTGCGAGGAGCTCGACCTGCTCCTCGAAGACCTCGCCGACCTCGCGGGGCGCGGGCGGTCGCGGCGCGACGGGGTGGGCGAGCTGCGCGTCACGTCGGCCGAGGTCGTCGCGGCGACCGTCCAGGGGCGCGCCGCGCGCCCCTACCAGGTGCGCCTGCGGCTCGACGGGCCGGGCGACCTCTTCGCCGAGTGCTCGTGCCCCTACGCCGCGAGCGAAGGCGACTGCAAGCACGTGTGGGCCGTCGCCGACCGTCTGCTGGCCTGCCTGCAGACAGAGGTCGCGCCGCCGACCGCGGCCTCCCCCGTCGAGGAGCTCGCGCGCCTGCTCGACGCGGCCGCGGCCGTCGCGGAGCCCGAGGCGGCCGACCGCTACGGCCGGACCACGCGGATCGTCTGGCGCGCGCGCCTCACGGGCGTCGCCCTGCCGGTGGTCGAGCCCTACGAGCAGCAGCGCCGCGCGGACGGCTCCTGGACCGCCGGGCGACGGGTCTCGTTCGAGCAGCTCTCCTACTACGCCCGCGTGCGCCCGTCGCCCGACGTCCGCGCCGTCGGGCGGCTGGTGGAGTACCTCGGCCCTGGCCTGCAGATGGGCGTCGACGGCCGCCGCGCGCTCGAGGCGCTCGAGGGGGCGCCGGGGGTCGTCGACGCCGACGCGCCGGACCGCCACCTGCGCGTCGTGCGCGGCGAGGTCGCCGTGCGCCTCCTGCCCGACCCCGACGGCCTGCGCCTCGAGGCGGCGGTCGGACACCTGCCGCTCGCCTATCCGCCCGAGCCCGCCGACGGCGCGTGCGTCGCGCACGACGCGGCGGCCGGCCTGGTCCTCGTCGGGCGCGCGCCCCGCCGCGCGGCGCCGCGCCTGGGG
>JAMLIC010000050.1 GCA_023954375.1 Planctomycetota bacterium | reverse complement strand
CTCGGCCTTTGAGAGCGGCTGGGACGAGGCGGAGCCTCGGCGCGAGGTCGTCTTCACGGGGCCTCCTGTGAGCTGGTTGGGTGGTTCGTGGGAGAGGGCGGCGGCTCCGGCCGATCGGCCTGGCGTGCCACGCCAACACTCAAGAATACCGGGCCTTGTATCACATTGCGAATTTCAAATGTGTGCATTATGTGACTCGTCGCGGCGGGCCGTGCGCTCCGTGGCTCGTCGACCGTCGCTCAGGCGTCGGAGCCGACCGTCGACGCCGCGACGGGCGTGGTGGCCGACACCCCTCGTGCTCACGGGCACCCGCCTGCCCCGACTTCGTCGACGAACCGCCGGCGCCGTCCTCCGACGAGACAGTGCTCACGGGCACGAGGCCTCCCCCCCGCCTCGTCGAGGAACGTCGGAGGCGTCGTCCCCCGCGATCGTGCTCACGGGCACGAGCCTGCCCGCCTTCGTCGACGAACGCCGGCGCAGTCCTCTCCCGCGACCGTGCTCACGGGTACCAGCCTGCCCGCCTTCGTCGACGAACCGCCGGCGCCGTCCACCGGCGAGGTCGTGCTCACGGGCACCCGCCCGCCCCCGCCCTTGTCGACGAACCGCCGGCGCCGTCCACCGGCGAGGTCGTGCTCACGGGCACCCGCCCGCCCCCGCCTTCGTCGACGAACCGCCGGCGCCGTCCACCCACGAGACCGTGCTCACGGGCACGAGCCTTCCCCCGCCTTCGTCGACGAACCGCCGGCGGCGTCCACCCACGAGGCCGTGCTCACGGGCACGAGCCTGCCCCCGCCTTCGTCGACGAACCGCCGGCGCCGTGCCTCCCCCGTGATCGTGCTCACGGGCACGAGCCTTCCCCCGCCTTCGGCGACGAACCTTCGCGACAGCCCGAGGGCGTGCTCACGGGCACCCGGCGGCCCCCGCCTTCGTCGACGACCCCGGCCGGCGTGGTCCTCCCGCGTGTCCGTGCTCACGGGCACGAGCCAGCCCCGTCCTCGTCGACGCCCCGGCGACGCCGTCGACCGACGAGGACGTGCTCACGGGCACCCGCCTGCCCGGTCTTCGTCGACGAAACGCCGACGCGCGTCCTCCCGAGCTGGCGGTCCCACGTCGACCCGACGCCCGCACGCCGCCTCATCGCAGATACGGCGACGCCCTGACCCGCTCGTCGTAGCGCGGCAGCCGGTCGCGGCAGCGGGCGAGGACCTCGCGCGCGCCGGCGGTCTGGCCCTGGGCGGCCAGCGCCTCGGCCAGGAGGAACCGCGCCAGCGGCGAGGTGGGCGCGGCGAGGCACAGGGCCTCGAGCTCGCGCTGGCCGCGGGCCGCGTCGCCCGTGCGCACGCGCAGCCAGGCGCGCGCGGCGTGCGCGGCGTGGGAGCCGGGGACGGCGCGGGCCGCCTCGTCGGCGTGGGTCAGGGCCTGCGCGGGCCAGGCGGGGTCGACCTCGCCCACGAGGCCGTCGAAGAGCGCGGCCAGGGCCACGGCGAGGTGCGCGTCGGGCGGGGCGTCGCGCGCCTGGAGGAGCAGCACCCGCCGGCGGTCCTCGGCGAGCGGCGCGCGCCACGAGGGCGTGAGCGCCGCGTCGAGGGCGTCGAGGGCGGCGGCCTGGGGCTCGACGGCCGCCCGGGCGAGGAGCTCGAGCGCGGCGACCCGGTCCTCCTCGAGAGGCGCCGCCTTCAGCGCGCCGGCCACGGCGCCGACGGCCAGGGCGTCCTTCGCGGCGCGCAGGGCCTCCTCGCGCGGCGCCTCGGGGTCGGCCGCGCGCGCGAGCAGGGCGTCGAGGCGCGCGCGGCAGGCGGCGGCGCGCTCGGCGGCGCCGCGGGCGTCGTCGGGGCGGCCGGCCTGCTCGAGGGCGAGGGCCAGCGCCTCGTGCGCCTCGGCGCGGTCGGGGCCGGCGCGGACGGCCTGCTCGGCCGCGGCGAGGGCCGCCTCGGCCTGGCCCAGGCGGGCGCGGCAGCGCGCGAGGAGGACCAGCGGCTCGACGCCTCTCGCCCCGGGGCGCAGCGCCACGTCGAGCCCCTCGGCGGCGGTGGCCACCCGGACCGGGTCGCCGCCCGCCAGGGCCGCCCGGGCGACGGCCACGGCCAGGTCGGGCTCGAGGCGGTCGAGGTCACGGGCGCGCGCCAGCGCCGCCCAGGCGCCGTCGGCGTCGCCCCGCGCCGCGCGCACCTGGCCCAGGGCCGCCCAGGCGCGCGCCTGGCGAGGGTCGAGCCGCAGGGTGCCCTCGAGCAGGCGCGCGGCCGGCTCGAGGAGCGCCTCGACGCGCGCCCCCCCCGCCGCGCCGAGCGCGGCCAGCTCGACCGCGCGCCGCACGTGCTCGGACGCGAGGTCGCCGCCCCGGGCCGTGTCCTCCCAGGCCGCGGCGCACGCCGCGCGCGCCGCCTCGTCCAGGCCGAGCGCCTGCCGCGCCAGGGCGAGGACCCGCCGCGCGCGCGGGTGGCGCTGGCCGCCCGTGGCCGCGAGCGCCGCCTCCGCCCGCTCGCGCGCCTCGGCCGGGCGGCCCGCGTCGAGCGCGAGCCGCGCCGCGAGCTCGAGCGCGTCCGGGTCGCCCCGCGCGCGGTCGGCCGGCAGCTCGCCCAGGAGCGCCCGCGCCCGCGCGGCGTCGCCCCCCTCGACCGCGAGCCGCGCCAGCCAGAGCGTCGCCACGCCCCCTTCAGGCCGCTCGAGCCCGGCCTCCGCGCGCGCGCCGCCGAACGCCTCGGCGGCCGCCGCCGGCTCGTCCGCGAGGAGCGCCAGCTCGCCCAGGGCCACCAGCGCCCGGCCGCGCATGGCCGGCCGCGTGGCGGACGGCAGGCTGGACGCCGCCCCCGCGGCGGCCTGGGCGGCGTGTCGCGCCGCCGCCACCTCGCCCAGGCCGGCCAGCGCCGCGGCCTGGCCGAGGCTCGCGGCCGGCCCGTCGCCGCGCTCGAGGGCGCGGGCGAAGGCGTCGCGCGCGTCCTCGAACGCGCCGCGGGCGAGGTGCAGCTCGCCCAGGTGCCGGTGCGGGCGCGGGTCGTCGGGCGCCAGGCGCGCGGCCGCCTGGAAGGCCTGCGCCGCCTCGGCCGCCTGCTCGCGGACCCGCGCCACCTGGCCCAGCGCGAGCTGCGGCTCGACCCGGCGCGGGTCGAGCGCGCCGGCCTCCCTCGCGTCGGTGCGGGCCGCGTCGAGGCGCCCGAGCGCCACGTAGGCCTCGGCCCGGAGCACCAGCGCGTCGACGTCGCGCGGGCGCAGCCGCAGCGCGTCCGAGAGCGCGAGCGACGCCTCCATGTAGCGCCCGAGGACCAGGCACAGCCGCCCGCGCCGCAGGAGCGCGTCGACGCGCCCCGGGTCGACCTCGAGCGCCCGGACGAGCTCCGCCGCCGCGAGGTCCAGCGCGTCGTCCTCCTCGAGGTGGTGGGCGAGGAGGAGCCGCAGGTCGACGTCCCTCGGGCGCGCCTCGACCGCCCGCTCGAGGGCCTGCCGGGCGCGCGCCCGGAGGGCCGGGCGCCGCGCCGCCTCGTCGCACAGGGCCCGCGCGAGCGCCGCCTGGAGCTCGCCCCCGAGCGCGGCGGTGTCGAGGCGCGCCCAGGCCTCCTGGGCGCCCTCGCCCGCGGGGCCCCCGGCGTGGACGAGCGGGCGCGCCCCCTCCTCCAGCGCCCGCACGCCGCGCTCGGCCAGGGCCGCCGCCTCGTCGGCGCGCCCGGCCTCCAGCGCGCGCCGGGCGTCGTCGAGGGCGCGGCGCGCGCCCGCGACCTCGTCCTCGACCTGCGCGCGGCCGGCGTCGCGCGCGCGCCGGTCCTCGAGGCGCCGCCAGGCCAGGCCGCCGGCCGTGACGAGCACGGTCAGCGCCACGGCGCCGAGGACGCCGGCCGCCAGCGCGGCGCGGTTGCTCGCCCAGCGGGCGCGCAGCTCGTCGAGCGGCGCGCGCGGCAGGGCGCGCGGCTCCTGTCCGCGCAGGTAGCGCTCGAGGTCGCGCGCGAGGAGCTCGCC
This sequence comes from Planctomycetota bacterium, assembly GCA_023954375.1. Taxonomy (GTDB): domain Bacteria; phylum Planctomycetota; class J058; order J058; family J058; genus JAMLIC01. The sequence goes on along the minus strand of JAMLIC010000050.1, from coordinate 60,715 downwards.
CCGGCCGTAGCGCTCGTCGCGCTCCTTGGCCAGGGCCCGCAAGACGACCTTGTGGATCCGCGCGTCGATCCCCCGCGCCGGGTCGAGCTCCAGCACCACCGGCTCGCGGTCGATCTTCTTGAACAGCGACAGCGGCGAGTCGGCGTCGAACGGCACGTCGCCCGTGAGCGCCTCGTAGAGGATGACCCCGATCGCGTAGACGTCGCACCGCCCGTCGACGTCGCGCTCGCCGCGCACCTGCTCGGGCGCCATGTAGTAGGGCGTGCCCACCGCCTGGCCGACCTGCGTCAGCCGCGTGACCCGCGCCAGGTCGCGCGCCAGGCCGAAGTCCGTCACGCGCGCCTGGCCGGTCTTGCGGTCGATCAGGATGTTCCCGGGCTTGAGGTCGCGGTGGACGATCCCGCGCGAGTGGGCGTGGTCGACGGCGCGCGCCACCTGCGCCAGCGCGCGCAGGACCTCGTCGCGCGAGAGCGTCCCCTGCTCGAGCAGCGCGTCGAGGGCGTCGCCCTCGACGAGGTCCATGGTGAAGTAGGGCATGCCGTCGATGCGGCCGGCGGCGTGGATCCTGACCAGGCCGGGGTGCTGGAGGAGCCCGGCGAGCTCGGCCTCCCGCTCGAAGCGCTGCAGGCGCACCTCGTCGTCGTCGGCCTCGATCATGACCTTCAGGGCCACCACGGCCCCGCCCTGCGTGTCGCGCGCCCGGTAGACGATCCCCATGCCGCCGCGGCCGAGCTCGGCCAGGAGCTCGTAGCGGCCGAAGCGCGCCGGGGCCCGGCGCTCCCGCGGCAGCGGCTCGGCCGACGAGGCGAGGAGGTGCTCGAACTCGGTCGGGTCGAGCTCGCCCGACTCGAGGCGCCCGAACGCCTGCTGCAGGGCCTCCATGGAGTCGGCGGCGGCGGCCGCCGCCTCCTCCTCGCGCGCCTGGCGCGCCATGTGGACGTAGTCCGAGACCGAGCAGAGCTTGCGCCGCAGGAGCACCTGCCCGAGCGCGCTGGCGCCGCCGGCGCTCTCCTCGGCGTGCCCGGCGCGCGCCTCCCGCAGGAGCGCGGGGAGGTCCTGCGGCTTGAGCACGCCCATGCGCACGGCGATGTGCCCGAGGCGGAGGTCGGAGTCCACCGGCGCAGGTCCCTCTCGGCCTCCAGGATGCTTCACGGCCAGGCGCGGGGCAATCGGCGTCGAGCGGAGCCCCCCGCGCGGCCGCGCATGCGCGGGCCGCCCCGCCAGGCCACAATGCGCGGCGCCATGCTCGCCGCCCGTCACGCGCTCCGGGTCGCCGCCCTCGCGGCGCTGGCGCTCGCCGCGCCGGCGCGCGCCCAGGACCCGGCGTGGCTGCGCTCGACGCAGCTGGAGCGCCACGAGCCCGACGTGGTCGCCTGGCGCCACGAGGAGGGCTGGGCGCGCGGGCTGGCGCGCGTGGCGCTCGACCCCCGGCGGCCGCTGCGCGACCGGGAGCGCGCCGTGGCCCTGCTCGGCTCGACGGGCGACGACCCGGTCGCGCTGCAAACCCTCGTCGACCTGCAGCACGACGACCCGCGCCTCGCGGTCCACGTGCAGCAGGCCCTGCGCCGGGTGTGGGCGCGTCGCCGGGCGGTCGAGGCGCTCGCCGGGGTGACGACGCCGGCGCTGGCGGCGCAGGTCGCCGCGGCCCTCGACGCCGACGTGCGGGACGCGGCGATCGACCTCGCGCGCGACCCGCTCTTCCCCGGGGCGGCGTCCGCCGTCCGGGTGGTCGGGGCGCTGCCGACGGACCCCTCGGTCGACGAGGTGCTCGTCGCGGCGGCGCGCGACGGTCGCCCCGACGCGCGCCAGGCGGCGCTCGAGGCGCTCGCCGCGCGCGGCCGGGCGCAGGCGGTCGCGGAGGCGTCGCCGGCGCGCTGCGCGCGGCGGCGGCTGCGAGGACGAGGCGCAGCGCCGGGCGGCGGCCGACGCCGTCGGGCTGCTCCTGAGCCGCGAGGCGGTCGAGGCGCTCTGCCGGCGGGCCTTCGCCCCCGACGCGCGAGGGGGCGCAGGCCCTCGCCGCGCGGGGGCTCGCCCGCGCCCCCGCGGCGCGCGAGGCGCACCAGCGCGCGGCCCCCTGGCTGAAGATGCAGCTGCGCGGCGGCGCCGAGCTCGCCACGGCCGCCGGCGCCGCCCTGGCGCGCCTCGGCGGCGCCGAGCCGGAGCTGGAGCGCGCGCTGCTCGAGGCGGCGCTGGCCGGGGGGCCGGAGGCGCAGGACGGGGCGGACGGGCTATTCGCCCTCACCCCCGAGCGGCGCGAGGCGCTCCTGCGCGGCGCGCTGGGCGACCCCGAGCCCGAGCGGCGGCTCCGGGCGCTCGAGCTCGTCTGCGCCGTGGAGCCCGGCGCGCACGCCGGCGCCCTGGCCGAGCTCGCCCGGAGCGCCGACGCGCCCTGGGCGGGGCGGCACCTCGCGGTCCTCGCGCTCGGCCGCGCGGGGGGGCCGGCGGCGCTCGACGCGCTCGCCGAAGGTGCTCGCCGCGCAGGCCGAGGCGCCGAGGAGACGGTGCTCCGGCGCGCGGCCGCCGCCGCCCTGGGGAGCTGCCGCCCGCGCCCGCCGCGCGCGCCCACCGCGCGGCGCAGGCGGCGCGCGCGGCGCTCGAGGCGGCGGCCCAGAGCACGAGGGGACGCGGCCCTGCGCTGCGCGGCGCTCGACGCGCTCGGCGCCTGGGCCGACCCCGAGAGCGGGCCGGCGCTCTCGGCGGCGCTCGCGCGCCCGGCCCGCTCGACGGCCGAGCGGCTGGCGCGGGCGCGGGCCAGCGAGCGCCTCGGGCTCGTCGCGCCGGTCGACGCGGCCCGCGTGCTGGCGCTCGTGGCCGAGGACCCCGACCCGGAGCTGGCCCTGGCGGCCCTGGCCTACGCGCGGGCGCTGGACGACGCGGCGGCGGTCCCGTTCGCGCTGGGGCTCCTCCAGCACCGGCAGAGCGGCGTGCGCCGCGCGGCCGGCGCGGAGCTCCGGCGCCGCCGCCCGACCGGCTCCGGGCCCGAGGAGGACGAGGGGGCGCCGCTGTTCTCGCCCGAGCACTCGCGGGCGGTGCGGGCCTGGCGCGACTACTGGGAGCGGCAGCGGAGGTGACTCAAGACCGGGCGCCGCGCGGCCGATAGGTCGGTGAACGCGCAGCCACTCGGGAGGAACCATGCGCCGCCGCTTCACCATCGCGATCCTGCCGCTCGCCCTGGCCGCGGGCTGCTCCAACGCCGAGAAGTGGGAGGAGGACCGCCGGGCGATCCTCTGGAAGCTCGACGCCGCCGAGCAGGCGGCCGAGCAGGCCACCGTCGACAAGCGCCTGGCCGAGAAGGAGCTCGACCTGGCGCAGAAGAACGCCCGCGTCCTGCAGGAGCGCCTGGCGCTGGCCTACGACGCCCTGCGCGAGGCGCGCACGAAGCTCGACTCGGGGCTGCACGACCGGCTGACCGAGCTGTCGGAGTCGGCCGGGACGCCCGGGGAGCGGGCGCAGATCTCGCCCTACGGCGGCGTCGTCCTCGACTCGGGCGTGTTCTTCGGCTCGGGCCGCCACGAGCTGACCACGGCCGGCAAGGCGGCCCTGACGCGGCTGGTGACGACGCTCACCCAGCAGCAGTACGCCGACTACGACGTCGAGCTGGCCGGCCACACCGACCGCGACCCGATCACGCGGACGGCCGACCGCTACCGTGACAACCACGACCTCGCCGCCCTGCGTGCCAACAGCGTGCGCCGGTTCCTGATCGAGCAGGGCGTGCCGACCGACCGCGTCTACCTGAGCGCCTGGGGGCCGAACCGCCCCATGGGTCAGGACAAGGCCAAGGACCGGCGCGTGGAGGTCCTCCTGCACAAGCGCTCGACCGAGCCCAGCCTGCCGGCGTCCGCGCCCAGGTAGCCAGCTCGAGCGGCGACGCCGACGCGGCCGGCCCTGTCCACAGGGCCGGCCGCGCGCGTTTCCGGACGAGAGAGCCTGCGACCTTCTTCGCCCGCTGCACGTGCTCGACCCGCCAGAGCGAGCGATGGGGAGGCGCGGAACGGGCCAAACACCATCGCCCGGGCACTTACGCCGATCGCGCCCCCTCGCGAGCGCATCACTCATCGCAGGTCTGAGCTCGAGAGAGATCGCGCGGCGATTTCTTCTCGAACTCAGAGAGCTTGAGAACTTTCCTCCCGCTGCACGCGTGCTCGACCCGCCAGAGCGAGCGATGGGGAGGCGCGGAACGGGCCAAACACCATCGCCCGGGCACTTACGCCGATCGCGCCCCCCTCGCGAGCGCGTCACTCATCGCAGGTCAGCCCTCGAGCACCTCCGGCTCGTCCTCTTCGTCGTCGGTCTCGTCCGCCGCGGGCACCTCGAGCGCCGTCGGCTGGTCGGGGAGGGCCACGCTGCCGGTCGGCGCCGCGTCCGGCGCGGGGAGGGCCGGGACGTCGAGCTCGCTCGTCGCGTCGCCCGGGAGGTCGTCCTCGGGCGGCAGGTCGCCCGAGGCGGTGACCAGCGCGTCGTCGGAGGACGCGTCGACCGGCGCCGGCTCGTCCGTCGGCGCGAACGGGGGCGGCGCGGCCAGCCGCAGGGCGCGGGTGCGGCCCTGCTCGTCGACGGCGTGCTCGTCCCCCGCGCCCGCCTCGTCCTCGCCCTGGGCCTCGCGCTCGGTCAGCAAGCGCAGCTCGGTCTGGCCGGCGACGAGCACGTCGCCCGGCCGGAGGCTCACCTCGGCGTAGCGGCCCAGGCGCTCGCCGTTGAGCAGGACGCCGTTGCGCGAGCCGAGGTCGCGCGCGCGCACGCCGCCGGGCACGGCGACGACCGCCAGGTGCTCGCGCGAGAGCATGGGGTCGTCGTGGAACACGGGGAAGGGCTCGCCGCGCCCGACGACGAAGAACGACCCCCGCAGGCGCAGCCGCGCCCGGCGGCGCGGGCCGGCGATCGCGAAGGTCCACGACGTGCCCGCCTCGTCCGTCCCCGGGTCGTCCCCGCTCACGACGCGCTCCAGGAGGTCCGTGCGGGGGCTGCGAGCGTCATGGAACGCCGACTCTAGCCCCGACCCCGGACGGGTTCAACGCGCGCGACCGGGCCGGGCACTTCTTGCCCGCCGCCGCGCACGGCGCGCCGGCAGCGCGCGCGATCTCCTGGCGCGGCCGTCGCCGGGCCTGGCCGGCGGCTTGCGCGGGCGACGGCGGGCGGTCGGGGCGCCCGGAGGTGCGCGTGGTCACGACGGGGGAGCTGAGGCGGCGGGCGGAGGCGTGGGCGGCGGAGGTGCTGCCGGGGCCGCGCTGGCGGGTGGAGCTGACGGAGGAGCGGCCGCGGCGGCACCGGAGCGGGCGCGCCTCCTACCGGGCGCGCTTCCGCGCCTGGGAGCTCGCCGGCGCGGCGCGCGTGCGCCTGGGCCCGGGGGGGCAGCCGGGCGAGGTGGTCTTCCCGGCGGGGGAGCTCGAGGCGCCGGGCTTCGCGCCGCTGCCCGACGACCTGCCCGCGCGCCCGCTCGTGCTCGAGGCGGCCCTGGCGGCGGCGCGCCGCTCGATCCCCGAGGACGCCCTCGGCGCGCGCCTCGCGCTCTGGCGCCAGGTCCGCGGCGGGGCGGAGGTGGTCGTCGCGGTCGAGCGGGCCCGCCCCGACGGCGAGCTCGCCCTGGACCTCGACCCCGAGACCGGCGAGCGCCTGGGCCTGCTGGCCCTGCCGCTCCTGCGCGGGTCGCGGCGCAGCGCGGCGCTCGGGCGCATGACCGCGCTGGCGCGGGCGCGCGAGCAGGCGCCGCCGCTTCCCGACGGCGCCCGCCCCGTGCGCGCGCGCCTGCTCGAGCGCCCGATCGGGCGGCTCTGGCGCGTGCGCTACCAGGCGGCCGGCGGCGTGGCGGTCGTCGTCACGCTCCACGCCCGCTCGGGGCAGCTCGTCGGCTGGGAGCGGACGGGCGGCCGGGCGGTCCCCCGGGCGCCCGCCCGCGACGAGGCGGCGGCGGCGCTCCGCCTCACGGTCGAGCTGCGCCTGGGCGACCGGGCCCGCGTGAGCGCCCCGGTGCCCGGCGCGCGCGGCGGCCGGCGCGTGTGGCTGGCCGTCGTCCACGCACCCGACGGGCGCCTCTTCCGCGCCGTGCTCGACGGCGGGCGCGTCGAGCTCGTGCGCCGCGACCCGGCCGCGCTCGGCCGCAGCGCCTGAGCCTTCGACGCCCCGTCGACGAACGCGACGCGCCCCGGGGCCCAAGTCTCGCTCCCGCCGCGGCGGAAGGTGGGGCACGGGCGGTGCGTCGGCGTCGGCGGGAGGTGCCCGGTGGCGAGGATCCTCGTGGTCGACGACGAGCCGGTGATCCGCGAGCTCGTGCGCGAGACCCTGGCCGCGGACGCGCACGAGATCCGCACGGCCGCGACCGGCGGCGAGGCGCTCGCCGCGGCCGGCGACGCGCGGCCGGACCTCGTGCTCCTCGACGTGAACCTCGACGACGAGCTCGACGGGATCGAGGTGTGCCGCCGGCTCCGCGGCGGGCACGCCGCGCCCCGGGTGATCCTGCTCACGGGCCTCCGCGGCGAGGAGACGCGGGCCGCCGGCGAGCACGCCGGGGCCTGCGCTTACCTGACGAAGCCCTTCAGCCCGCTCGAGCTGATCGAGCAGGTCGAGCGGCTGCTGGGGTCATGAGGTCACATCGCGAATCACACTGACCGGAAGTCCGACTCGGTCAGGTCCTCGTGCCGCTTGAGCACGTCGTGCAGCTTGTTGCGCGCGCGCGAGAGCGCCGCGCCCACGGAGTTGATCGAGACCCCCAGCGCCTCGGCGATCTGCTGGTAGTCCTGGCCCTCGTAGTAGTAGAGCCGCAGGACCTGCTGCTCGCGCTCGGTGAGGCCCTCGAGCGACTCGCGGACGGCGCCGCAGATCTCGCGGTGCGTGGTCTGGTCGGAGATCGTGAGCGCGGGCTCGTCGGGCATGGCGTCGCCCCACACCTCGTCGGGGAGCTGCACGCGGGCCTTCTGGCGGCGCAGCCAGCGGTGGACGGACGTGCGCGCCAGGACGGCGAGGTAGGCGCTGAGGCGGTGCCGCGGGTCGTAGCGGCGCAGGAGCTCGCCGTCGCGCTCGAGGAGCATGACGAAGACGTTCTCGGCGAGGTCGTCGACGTCGGCCGGGTCCGGGCGCAGCCCCCGACCGAGCAGGACCCGGCGCACGGCCGCCTGGACGAGGCCGGCGTAGCACTCGACGAAGTGGTCCCACGCGCCCGGCGCGCCCTCGAGCAGGGCCCGGACGACGCGCTCGTCCTCCGCGGCTCCGCTCAACGTGCCGAGCTCCGGCCCCGCGGCGACCGCGGCGCTCCGCCGTGAGACGGATCCTGCTCCGGGAGGTGGAGCCACGACGCCTCCGCGCGTCGCCAGAGCAAGGCCGAGACCGGCGCATAAGTCCCGTCAAGGTGGGACTCTTCTCGCTCTCCCCTGCATCGCCCGTGTCGCCGCGAGGGGGAACGGTCCAGAGCAGGGACGAAACGGTCGCCCTTCGCACCGGCGCGCACGTCGTCCGGGGCGCCCCGCCGCGGGCGCGAGGCTCGCGGAGGCGTCGCCGCACCGATCCAGCGCCTGCCGGGCATGGGGCGGGATCATACCGCCCCCGGCCGCTCGCCCCCAAGCGGCGGGCCCGGCGCCGCGCCGCCGCGCGCGGACGACGGACCCTCGGGGTATGGTGGCCCATTCTTCGGCCCAGATCAGCCCAGGGGAGGGTCGCGTGGCGGGCGACGAGCTCCAGACGGTCATCTCGCGGCTCGACCGCGTGCTCGCGCAGGCCGGCTCGGCGGCGCCCGCCCGGGCCGAGCGCGCCGCGGCGGCGGTGTCCCCCGACCTGATCGACCGCTGGCGGCGCCTGTGCGAGACGAGCGCGCTGCTCAACACGGTTCGCAACGACTTCGGCGCGGTCCTCGAGACGGTCCTCGACACCGCGATCTCCCTCACGCGCGCGCGGCGGGGGCTCCTGTTCCTGAAGAACGAGGACGGCGGCCTCGACGTGCGGCTGGGGCGCGACCACCGCCGGCAGCCGCTCCCCTCGCCCCACGACTACCCCCGCTCGATCGTCGACCGCGCCGTCGACGAGGCCGAGCCGATCTTCCTGCCCACGATCACCGAGCGCCAGGCGGGCCTCGGGGCCAGCGTCCGCAACCTCGGGCTGCTCTCCGCCATGTGCGTGCCGCTCACCTCCTACGCCAGCCCGCCGCGGCGCGAGGGGGACCCCGAGCCCGGGCCGGAGCGGCGCCGGCACACCGAGAAGGCGAAGGACGAGCTGCTCGGCTGCATCTACCTCGACTCGAACGCCAACACCTACAGCTTCCGCGAGGAGGACCTCTACCTGTTCCTGATCCTCGCCAACCACGCGACGACGGCGCTGCTCAAGGAGCGGCTCTACCGCCAGGCGATCACCGACCCGCTCACGCGGCTGTTCACGCGCGGGCACTTCGAGCGCACGCTCGAGGAGCAGGAGCGGCGCTTCGAGGCGGCGCGGGCGCCCTACTCGCTCGTGATGATCGACCTCGACCGGTTCAAGGAGATCAACGACGAGCACGGCCACCTGCTCGGGGACGCCGTCCTGCGCGAGGTGGCCGACCTGCTCGTGGGCGTCGTGCGCGGCGACGACCTGTGCTTCCGCTACGGGGGCGACGAGATCGCGGTCGTCCTGCCCGAGACCGACGCCGACGGCGCCCACATCGCGGCCGAGAAGGTGCGGCGGGCGCTGGCCGAGCACCGCTTCGGCGAGGGGGTGCGCGTGGCGGGCTCGCTGGGGGCCGCGACCTGCCCGGCGCACGCCACGACGAGCGCCGACCTGGTGCGCAAGGCCGACCAGGCCCTCTACCGGGCCAAGGAGCGCGGGCGCAACCGCCTCGAGGTGTGGTCGCCCGAGCTGAGCGCGATCGCCCCGCGCGAGGACCGGCTGGCGGGGATCATCACCGGCAACTACGCGCGCGACTACAACAACGTGGCGCTGCTGGTCGAGACGTTCGACGCGATCAGCAAGACCCACGACGTGCAGGAGCTGCTGACGCTCGCCGTCGACAAGGCGATCGAGGCCAGCGACGCGGAGCGCGGCGCGATCATGCTCGCCGACGAGGCCGGGGCGCTGGGCACGATCGTGGCGCGGGGGCGCCACCGCGCGCCGCTCGAGCTGAAGGAGCGCTTCAGCCGCTCCGTCCCCGAGCGCGTCCTGCGCACCGGCGAGCCGGTGTTCGTGGTCACGTCCGACAGCCCGGCGCCGACGTCGGAGTCGATGCGCGAGCTCGGGCTGCGCACCGTGCTCTGCTCGCCGCTCCTGGCCGACGCGGGGAGGATCGGCTGCCTCTACGTCGACGCGCGCAAGGGCGCGCAGGAGATCCGCGAGGGCGCGCTCCCCTTCTTCGCCGCGCTCGCGCGCCACATCGCGCTCGCGGTCGAGAACGCTCGGCTCCGCGCGCGGCTCTCGCTCGAGCGTCCCTAGTCCTCTGTCAGGCTCGATCCTATCGGCTCGAGCCCGACAGAGGACTACCTGTCGACTCGGAGTCGGCGAGCTGGGAGGACCCGCTGCGCGGGTCCTCCCGCCTTCGCTTCGCGGTGCTCGGCGCGGCAAAGCCGCGCCTGCGCCCGCTCGCGCCGGGCCCTCCGGGCCCGGAGTGATCAGTCAGAGGCGAGCCGATGGACTCACCTCTGACGGACCACCAGCGGCCCGCGCCGAACGGAGGTCACGGAGGAGACGTGAGGACACGACCTCCTCGACCTTCGTGGACCTTCGTTGCCTCCGCGTCCCATGTGAGCCCACACGGTCGGCCCTCATCACATCAACCGGCGGGCGCCGTCACACCAGCATGCCTCTTCGCAGCTGCTCGGCCTTCTCGCGCGAGACGAGCTGCTCGACGAGGGCGAGCGAGAACTCGAGCGCCGTGCCGGGGCCGCGGCTGGTGACGACGGTGCCGTCCACGACCACGCGCTCCTCGCTGCGGGTGACGTCGGCGCCGAAGCGCTCCTCGAAGCCGGGGTAGCAGGTGGCCCGACGGCCGCGGAGGACGCCCGTGCCGGCCAGGGCCACGGCGGGCGCCGCGCAGATCGCGGCCACCCGCCGGCCGGCGGCGTGCACGCGCTCGACGAGCGCCCGCACCTCGGGGCTCTTGCCCAGGTTCTCGGCGCCGGGGAGGCCGCCCGGGAGCACGACCACGTCGACGTCCTCGGGCACCTCGCCGACGGTCGCATCCGCCTCGACCGCGATCCCGTGCGACCCGACCACGCGGCGGCCGCCCACGCCGGCGGTGACCACCTCCACGCCAGCGCGCCGGAGCACGTCGATCGGCGTGATCGCCTCGATCTCCTCGAACCCCTCGGCAAGCACGATCACCGCGCGCGGCATGGCGTCCTCCTCGCCGGGATTGTAGGCGAGCGCGGCGGCCCCCGGGGCGGCACAGGCGAGCCGCCCCGGCGAAGGGCGCAGGCGACGGCGTCGCGACTCACTTCGAGCTGTCGGCCGCAGCCGCGAGGACGACCTCAGCGGACGAGCTGCATGCCCGTGGGGATCACGCAGTCGGTCGAGTTCATCGTGACCGCTTCCAGGGTCGTGTAGAAGACCTGGCCGCGCTGGTTCATGCAGAAGTAGCGGTCGCCCGTCTGCGCCGGCGCGACGGGGTTGGCCAGGGCGAACCACAGGAACGTCGGCTGCAGGGAGCCCGGCCGGGTGTCGTAGAGGTAGCCGGTCCGCTGCCCCGTGCCGAGCGAGGGGTCGAGCAGGCTCGTGTTGCTCAGCTCCACGAGCGTCGCGAAGTGGAACTGGCCGGTGCCGCCCTTGTCGTTCTCGCGGTACATGCTCTGGCAGTTGGCGATCGTCTTCAGGTTGCCGATCGCCGCCGACTCGTTCGAGTTCTTGCGCGCGCTGAGCAGGTTCGGGATCGCGATCGCGGTGATCACGGCGATGATCACCAGGACGATCATGAGCTCGATGAGTGTGAAGCCGGCTGGCGCGGCTCGCCTGTTTGACACGCCTTGAACCCCGGCGTGCAGCTTAACAAATGCGGGCCCCCGCACCCAAACCGACGGTTCAAAGAGCGAGCGACCCGCGCAGTGACGTTCCACGTCAGGACGTGACGCTGAGGGGCACACCGTACGGATAGATCAGCGCCTTCAGCCAGTGGTCGCCGGCGGCGGCCGTCTCGCGGATGCCCGCGCCCACGCCGTCGAGGGGCAGGCGATGCGAAACGAGCCGGTCGACTTGGACGACGCCGGTCCGGATGAGCTCGAGGGCGGCGCGGGTCTCCTTCGCGGCGCAGGAGTAGGAGGCCGTGAGGCTCACCTCGGCGAAGTAGAGGCGGTGGAGCGAGAGCGAGAGCGGCGGCGTCGGGGCGAAGGGCGAGAACAGGACGACCGTGCCGCCCGGGGCCACGACCGAGAGGGCCTGCTCGAGGGCCGCGGCGCTAGCCGGGCCCACGATGACGTGGTCCGGCCCGCGGCCGCCGGTCGCCTCGCGCGCGGCGGCCGCGAAGCCGTCGTCGCGGGGGTCGAGCGCCAGGTCGAAGCCCCAGCCGAGGGCCCGCGCGCGCCGCACGGCCGAGAGGTCGGTGCCGAGGACGGTCGCGGCGCCGGCGTGACGCAGGAGCCGGCCGTTCATGAGGCCCATGACCCCGAGCCCGATGACCAGCGCCGTGTCGCCGGGTCGGAGCGGCAGCTTCTGCACCGCGCGCACGCTGCAGGCGAGCGGCTCGATGAACGTCGCCTGCTCGAAGCTGACGTCGTCGGGGAGGACCAGCGTGTCGCGCTCGACGTTGTCGCGCGGGACGCGGACGAGCTCGGCGAAGCCGCCGGGGTCCAGGCGCGAGCGCTTGAACAGGGCGCAGCTGGTCTCGACCCCGCGCCGGCAGGCGTGGCACTCGCCGCACGAGACGTGGTGGTGCACGAAGACCCTGTCGCCCTCGCGCACGGCGCAGCCCGGCCCGGTCGCGACGACGACCCCGCCCGGCTCGTGGCCGAGCACGGTCGGCGCCTTCGTCTCGACGTACCAGCGCGAGGCGTCGCTCCCGCAGAGGCCGCAGGCCTCGACGCGCACGAGCGCGTCCCCCGGCTCGAGCGCGGGGACGGGCGCCTCCTGCACCTCGGTGCGCTCGAACGACAGCGTCCTGGCGACCCTCACGCGGAGCTCCCCGGCACGATCGCCAGCTTGAGGGCCTCGCCGCGGCACAGCGCGTCCAGCGCGTCCTGCAGGCGCTCGAGCGGCACCTCCGCGGAGATCAGCCGCGCCAGCGGCAGCGCCCGCCGCCCGAGGAGGTCGAGGGCCACGCGCACGTCCGCCGGCGTGAAGTGGAAGGCCCCCTTGAGCGTGAGGGCGTCGTAGTGCAGCCGGTGCGCGTCGACGGGCACGGTCGTCCCCGCGGCGCAGCCGCCGTAGAGGAGCACCTCGCCCCCCTTCCGCGTGGCCGCGATCGCGCCGAGCCACGCCTCGGGCCGGCCGACGCACTCGACGACGGCGCAGGCGCCGTGCGGCGCCCGGGCGCGCACGGCCCGGGCGAGGGCGTCCGGGTCGGAGGCGTCGGCGCCGAGGTCGATCACCTCGTGCGCCCCCATGGCCAGGGCCGCCTCGAGCCGGGGCGCGTGCCGCCCGGCCGCGAGGACGCGCGGCACGCCGCGACGGCGGAGGAGGGCCACGAACAGGAGCCCGATCGGCCCGGCGCCCAGGACGACGACGGTCTCCGCGCGGGCCAGGTCGAGCCGGGCCACCCCGTTGACGACGCAGGCCAGCGGCTCGAGCAGGGCGGCCTCGCTCGGGGCGAGGCCGGGCGGGCGGAGGAACACGTTGCGCCGCACGACGTGGGCGGGGATCCGGATCTGGTCGGCGAACGCCCCCCAGGCCATGGTCGTGCCGTCGATCCGGTCGCAGAGGTTCTCCACGCCCGTGACGCAGGCGCCGCACGCGCCGCACGGCGCCGACGGCGCCGCCACGACCGCGTCGCCCGGGCGGAAGCGCGTCACCCCGGCGCCGACGGCCGCCACGACCCCCGTGTACTCGTGACCGAGCGGGGTGGGCATGGGCAGCTTCGGATGGCCGCGGCGGTAGGTCTTGAGGTCGGTGCCGCACGTGAGCGCCACGTCGATGCGGACGACCAGCTCGCCCGGGCCGGGCGAGAGGTCGGGCACCTCGCGGAGCTCGAGGCGCCCCGGCGCCTGGAGCAGAGCCTGTCGCATGACGGGTCAGCTTACCGCACGCGCCGTCCCCGCGGACCAGGGGCCAGGAGACGAAAAGAACGCGGCGGCGAGCAAGGGCCCGCCGCCGCGTTCCAGCGTTGTCGTCCGTGCCGCCCGGAGGGGCGACGCCGTCGTCTCGTACGCGTCCGCCCCGGGTCGCGGGGCGGGGTCGAGCTACTTGCCCACCGGCAGCATCGTCGTGGGGATGACGCAGGTGGTGGTGTTCAGGGAGATCGAGCTGGCCTGGAGGCCCGTGTAGTAGATCACGCCCGAGTGGTTCGTCGCGAAGTAGCGGTCACCGGTCGTGGTCGGCTGGACCGGGTTCGCCGTGGCGAACCAGAGGAACTCCGACGTCAGGGTCGCGTGGCCGGTCGCGAAGATGTAGCCCTGCTTCGTGCCCGAGCCGAGGACCGGGTCGATCAGGTTGGTGTTCGAGAGCTCGGCGAGGCTGAAGGCGTAGTCGAGACGACCGTCGCCCTCCTTGTCGCCCTCGCGGAACACCGTCTGCGAGGTGCTGATGGTCTTGAGCGCACCGATCGCCGCGGCCTCGTTGCCGTGCTTACGGGCCTCGATCAGGTTCGGGATGGCGATCGCCGCGATGATGGCGATGATCGCGATCACGATCATGAGCTCGATGAGGGTGAAGCCCCTCTTCTTCTGGATCTTCAAGAGAACGGTCTCCTTTCGTGTGTCCGGTCGACGACGTCCACGTGGTCTCGGGAGGTCTCTCGCCCCCGTAACAAACCTCATGCCCGGGGACGGGGCCTCCAGCCCCTTGCACCACAGAAGCCCCTTCACCCATTTCGTCCGAGCCCGGTGACGCTGAACGTCACCCGACATGACGAAGATGGGCAGGGGAGGCGCCCCGCAGGCGGGATTTATACCAATCGGCCCCGCTGAATCAAGCGCGCGGGAGAGTCGCCTCAGCGCAGCCCGCCGGCGGCGATGGCCTGCCAGACGGCCGCCGTAAGCTCCTCAGCAGCAATGCCCGAGATCGCCGCCACGGCGGCGGCGCGGTCCGACGCCCCCTCGAGGGCCAGGGCGCGGACCCGGGGGAGGAGGAGCAGTTCGACCTCCCCCGTGGGAGGATCGCCACGAGCGTCGGCCAGGCGGCGGCGCTCGAACCCGGAGAGGACGTAGCCCTCGTCCTCGGCCCAGGGCAGCCGGACCACCAGCACCGGGATGCCGCGGGCGAGGAAGATCCCCACGAGGGTCGGCTGCACCCCACGCTCGGTCAGGGCATGGAGCAGGCGGCTCGACTGCGCCTGCTGGACGCCGAGGGCCACGTGGGTCGCGCCGACCTCCCGCAGGCGCGCGATCGTGCCGTCGATCTGGCCGGGGGCCGCGTCGATCCAGGGGGCGCGCCGCCGCGACAGCCCGGTGCCCAGCGCCAGGGCCGAGGCGTGAGGCCCGACGAGGGAGGCCCCGGAGCCGAGGGCGGCGACCGCGGCCCGGCCCGCGTCCCTGGCGCTCCAGGTCGGCCGGGCGAGGTCGGAGGCGCAGGCGGCGGCGCCCGGCAGGACCGCCACGGCCGCGACGGCGGGCGCGAGCGCGCGGCGGGCCCCGGGCCCGAGGCGGACCGCCCGGGCCGCCAGCCAGGTCACCAACGCCCCGGCCACGGCCGCCAGGAGCAGGTCCGGCAGCAGGCGCGGGCCGACGAGGAGGTCGAGCGCATGGGGCGCCGCGACCCCGCCGAGGAGCACGGCGGCCAGGGTCCCGGAGCGCCCGCGTCCGAGGAGCGGACGATCGGCGGCGAGCGCGGCCACCCCGATGGCGGCGAGCAGGGCCAGGGCCGGCGCGAGGACGGCGAAGTAGCGCAGCGGGCGGTAGTCGACGAGCACGGCGCCGGCGAGGAACAGCCCCGCCCAGCCGAGCCCCACGGCGGCGAGGTCGCCCGCCGGGCGCTCGCGCAGGCGCCCCGCGGCCGCGAGCGCGCCCAGCCAGCCAGCCAGCGCCGCCCCGGGGGCCAGGGCCAGGAACCCGCTCCCGCTGCCGTCGGGCGCCGGCGCGCCGCCCAGGCGCAGGGCGCGCAGGGCGAGCGACGCCGCGTCGAGGTCGGGTCCCAGGTAACGCCGGAGCCGGTCGACGGTGTGGACGTGGATCGCGCCGGGGTCCCAGGCGAGCAGCGCCGAGAGCACGAGCGCGGCGCCCGCCCCGAGCGCGGCGAGCGCGAGGAGCGGCCGCCGCGCGCGCGTCAGGTGGACGAGCGCCAGGCCGCCGGCGAGGACGGCCGCCGGCGGCCGCAAGACCAGGGTCGTCACGACGACGACCGCCCAGGCGGCGGTCATCAGGAGCGTCCGCCAGGCGAGGTCGGGCCGGACCCGCCGCAGGCGCCACCATCCGACGAGGCACCCGCCGAGGAGCGCGGCGGCGGCGAGGTCGCCGCCCGCCCCGGCGGCCGCCACCCGCAGGCTGGCCCACGCGGCCAGCCCCAGCGCCAGCCAGGCCGCGACCTCGAGCCCCGGCCGGCCGCCGTGAGGGCCAGGGCGGCGGGGCCATAGACGAGCGTGGTCCGAGACAGCCACACGAACGGGTAGAGGGTGCAGAGGACGCCCGCGGCCGTCAGCCCGCCGGCGGGCCCAAGCGCCGCGCGCGCGACGCGCCAGGCGAGGAGGGCGGTGAGCAGCGACACGACCGCGCCCAGGGCCTGGGTCGAGGCGAGCGAGACGCCGCCCGCGAGGGCGAACCATGCGCGCCCCACCTCCACCCACACCGGCGGGTCGTAGGGGGGTACCGGCTCGAGGTCCCGCGGGAGGCCCTCGGCCTCCCACGTGGCGGCCTCGAGGTACCAGAGCGCGTCCTGGACCGGCGCGTCGGTCGCCTCGACCGCCATGGGCACGTCGGCCCCGGGCCGGGCCAGGCGCAGGGCGGCGCCGAGGACCAGGAGCGCGAGCAGCGCGGCCCGCTCCTGGCCGCGTGTCACGTCGCGCCCCTGCCGCGGAGCACCGCCCAGGGCGTCCGGGCGAGGAGCCACAGGTCGAACAGCAGCGTGCGCCGGCGGATGTAGTAGACGTCCAGGCGCACGCGCTCGTCCAGGTCGGGCGAGCCGCGCGCCTCGAGCTGCTGCAGCCCCGTGAGGCCGGGCTTGGCCTTGAGGCGCCGGCGGTGGTGCGCGTCGTAGCGGGCGACGATCGCCTCCTCCTCGGGCCGCGGGCCGACGAGGCTCATGTCGCCCTTCACCACGTTCCACAGCTGCGGCAGCTCGTCGAGGCTCCAGCGGCGGAGGAACCGGCCCACCCTCGTGACGCGAGGGTCGTCCTCCAGCTTGAACACGGGGGCCTCGAGCCGCTCGAGGTCGACGAGGTCGCCCAGGCGCGCCTCGGCGTCGTCGACCATGGAGCGCAGCTTCCACATGCGGAACGGCGCCCCGCCCTCGCCCACGCGCCGCTGCACGAAGAGCGCCGCCCCCGCGCTCTCGCGGCGCACGAGCCAGGCCAGGAGCGCGATCACCGGCGCGGCCACGACGAGCAGCGCGCCGCCCACGACGAGGTCGACGGCGCGCTTGGCGGCGCGGGAGAGGAGCTCGAAGCGGCGCTCGCGGACGGCGATGAACGGCACGCCGTGGAGCTCGGTCAGGTCGCGCGCGGTCGTGAACAGGTCGTAGACGCAGGGGACGACGCGCGCCTCGACGCCGATCGCCTCGCAGGTCTCGAGGACGCCCAGGAGCTCGAGCCGCTCGAGCGTGTCGCAGATCAGCACCTCGCGCGCCCCGGCGCGGCCCACGGCGAGGGCGAGGTCGCCGAGCGGCCCGAGCCAGGGGGGGGCGTCGCCGGCCGCGGCGGGCGCCTCGCCCGTCGGCGTGATCACCCCGCGCACGTCGAGCCCGTAGCGGCGGTGGCTGCCGAGGCGACGGGCGAGGTCGTGGGCCCGGCCGGGGGCGCCCACGATCACGGCCGGCACGAGGTCGAGCCCGCGGGCGTAGCGGCGGCGCCGCCGCACCATGAGCAGGAGGCGCGGCGCGGGGAGGCCCACGACCAGGAGCCCCCACGCCAGGAGGCACACGGAGCGGGAGTAGCTGAAGTCGCGGTAGAAGAAGCTCGCCGCGAGCACGACCACGGACGCCAGCGTGACCGCGCCGAGCGTGTCCTCGAGCACGTCGATCCCGCGCGGCGGCAGGTGCTCGTAGAGCCCGCGGCTGCGCAGGACGACGAGGACCACCGCGACCACGACGACCAGCGCCTCCGCGTAGCGCTCGAACGGCGCCGGCGCGAGGGTCACCGCGCCCACGTCGAGCGAGAAGCGCAGCTCGTAGGCGAGGACGAAGGCGAGGACGACGATCGCCACGTCGATCAGCCCGAGCAGGAGCGACTCGCCGCGCGAGGGCCGGATCATGCGACGTTCGCCGCCCTCGAGAGCACGCCGCCGCGGCACTCGGCGAGGAGGCCCGCGGCCAGGCCCGCCGCGAGGCTCGATGCCCGGACCAGGATCAGGGCCGGCGCGCACAGCCCCACGGGCCAGTCGCGCCGGAGGCAGCGCGCCGTGAGCGGCAGGGCGGAGAGCGCGAACGCGGCCGCGGGCAGGAGCGCCGCCAGGCCCCAGGCGGGCGGCGCCGGGCGCAGGGCGAGCCAGGGGCCCAGGGCCAGGGCGAGCGCGAGGGCCGGCCAGGCGAGGAGGACCTGGAGCTTGAGCGTCGCCGGTGTGTGGGCGTCGTCGACGGCCTTGCCCGGGTGGCGGCGCAGGGTGGCGACCTTGAAGTAGCCGATCTTCGCCTTCTTGCGCGCGTAGGCGCCGAGCGTGGCCGCGTGGAGGTGGGCCACGCGGGCGCCGGGGACGAACACGAGGCGCGCCCCCGTCGCGGCGACGCGGAACGACAGCTCCTGGTCCTCGGTCGACGGGCGGCGGTAGCGCTCGTCGAAGCCGCCCAGGGTCCGGAGCAGGTCCGTGCGGTAGGCGGCGGCGTAGGTGTCGACGAAGTCGATCGACGGCCGGCGGGACATCCGCGCGTAGCGCTCCTCGTACTCCTGCTGCACGAAGCGCGCGACGAGCGCCCGCTGCTCCGTCTCGTAGGCCCCCTTGGCCCCGCCGACGGCGGGGTCGGCGAACGGCGCCAGGAGCGCCGCGACGAACCCGGGGCGCGCGGCGCAGTCGGCGTCGGTGAAGATCACGAGCGGCGTCGCGACCTCCGCCAGCCCGAGGTTCCGCGCGCGGGCCGGCCCGTCGCCGGCGCCCCGCAGCACGCGGGCGCCGGCCGCGCGGGCGACCTCGCCCGTGGCGTCGACCGAGCCGTCGTCGACGACGACGACCTCGACCCCGCGGCCGTCGGCGGCCGTCTGGTCGCGCACCGCGCGCACCGCCTGGCCGATGGTCGCGGCGGCGTCGCGCGCCGGGATGATGACGGTCGCGGCGAGGGTCATGACGGGCGGGCGATTATCGACCACCGGCGCCCCGGCGTCGCCGCTCAAGGGGCGGCGCGCGCGGCGTCCGGGACCACCGTCGCGCCCCCGTCGCGATGCAGGAGGAAGCGCGCGAACGTGGCCAGCGACTTGAGCGTCCGCCCCGCCTCGTAGGGGTCGGTCGCCACCTGCCGGGCCTTGCGGACGATGTAGCCCGGCCGCAGGTAGTACTCGCGGCGGGCGCGGTCGCAGAAGCGCCGCAGGTCCTCGGACGGCAGGTCGGGGCGGACGACGACGCTCCGGTGCAGGCCCTCGGGCGTGAGCCAGCGCGACCAGTCGCGCGTCTCGAGCATGCCGGCCTGGTCGGCCCACTCGTAGGCGCGCGTGCCGGGGTAGACCATGAGCGGGAAGAACTGCGCCGTGTCCGGGTTCAGGCGCTTGGCGAAGGCCAGCGTGCGCTCGAGGCTGTCGCGCGTCTCCCCCTGGTTCCCGACCATGAAGCAGCCGTGGACCATGACGTCGGCCTTCTTCGCGTCGTCGAAGAAGCGGCTGATCTGGCCGACCTCGAGCTTCTTCTCGACGTTGTCGAGGATCTGCTGGTCGGCGCTCTCGACGCCCACGCACAGGAGGCGCAGGCCGGCGGCGCGCATGAGGCGCAGCGTCTCGTAGTCGACGTCGCAGCGGGCGTTCGCCGTCCAGCGCACCTTCACCCGGCGCCGGATCATCTCCTCGGCCAGGCGCCGGCAGCGCTTCTTGTCGACGGTGAGCGTGTCGTCCTC
Source organism: Planctomycetota bacterium (assembly GCA_023954375.1). Taxonomy (GTDB): domain Bacteria; phylum Planctomycetota; class J058; order J058; family J058; genus JAMLIC01. The sequence goes on along the minus strand of JAMLIC010000050.1, from coordinate 41,503 downwards.
GACGAACACCTCGCGCACGCCCGGGAAGTGGCGCTCGATGAACTTGAACTCGTCGACGACCGCCTCGACCGGGCGCCGCCGGTAGTTGTGCCCGGTGAGCGTCTGCGGGAAGAGGCAGTAGTTGCAGCGGTAGGGGCAGCCGCGGCCGGTGATGATCGTCACGACCGGGTGGCGCGTGATCGCGTAGAAGTAGCGCGTCCAGTGGCCGAAGAGGTGCCGCTCGTAGACGCGCGCGACGTGCGGGAGCCCGGAGATGTCGGCCTGGTAGGGGCGGTCGGGCTCGACGACGAGCGCGTCGCCCTGGCGCCAGGTCAGGCCCAGGATGCCCCGCCCGGCCTCGTCGTGCGGCCGGCCGCCCTCGAGGGCCTGCGCCAGCTCGAGGACGGTCCAGTCGTACTCCTGCCGGGTGCCGGCGTCGACCTCCCGGGCGCGCTCGAGGACCCCCTGGTGCTCGGCGGTCATGTGCGTGCCGACGAGCACCGTGTAGGCGCCGGTGGCCTCCTTGAGGGCCTGCGCGGCCTTGATGTCGTTGTCGATCGAGGGGGTGGAGGTCGAGACGAGGACGAGCTGCGGGTCGAACTCGCGACCCCGCCGGACGGCCTCCTCGAAGGAGATGTCCTCGCCCGGGCCGTCGACCAGCTTGACGTCGAAGCCCTCCGCCTCCAGCAGCCCGGCCGCGTAGGCCAGCCAGATCGGATAGTACAGCGTCCGGCTCTTCGTGACGGCCGGGGAGCGCTGGTGCGAGCTGTAGTTGCGGTGGAAGGGCGCGTTCAGGCAGAAGACGCGCATGGGTCCCCCTCAAGGCCGTACACACCGAGGCGTCGGCGCCCCGGCGAATGGCCAGGACCCCGACGCCCCAGTATGCAACAGACACGCCAACTGTCTCGTCGTGTGTCGTCGCGAGTCACGGAGAAGGGGGGATTTGAACCCCCGGAAGCCGTGAGGCCTCACTGGTTTTCGAAACCAGCCCATTCGACCGCTCTGGCACCTCTCCAGGAGGGGCGATCTTACCGGCGGCGTTCCCGGGGGGCAACCGGTACGCCGCTGGCCACCTGTCGGTAGAGGTCGAGGACCGCGGCGGCGGCGCGGCTCCAGGTGTACTCCGCGGCCCGCGCCCGGCCCCGGTCGATGAGGGCGGCGCGCAGGCCGTGGTCGCGGAGGAGGCGCTCGAGGCCGGCGGCGATCGCGTCCCCGTCGGCCGGGTCGACCAGCAGGGCGGCGTCCCCGGCCGTCTCGGGCAGGGCGCCGGCGGTCGACGTGAGGACGGGCACACCGGCGGCGAACCCCTCGAGGACGGGCATGCCGAAGCCCTCGTCGAGCGAGGGGAGGGCGACGACGCTGGCCGCGGCGATCAGGGACACCAGGTCGGCGCGCGGCAGGTAGCCCGGCCAGCGGACGCGCTCGCCGAGCGGCGCGGCGCGGGCCTGCGCGACCGGGAGGTCGGCGCCGCGGCCGCCGGCGACCACCAGGAGCGGCGCCGGGTCGCGGGCGGCCACGGCGGCGAAGGCGTCGATCAGGCGTGGGACGTTCTTGTGCGGCTCGACCTCGCCCACGAACAGCGCCACCGGCCGGTCGCCCAGGCCGAGGCGGGCGCGGACGGCCGCGCGTCGGGCGTCGTCGACGGCGGCGAAGGCGGCGTGGTCGACGCCGGGCGGGGCGATCACGATCCGGGCGGCGTCCAGGCCGAAGGTCGCCGCGCAGCGCGCCGCCGTGTGCGACGAGTTGGCGGTGAGGCGCGTCGCGCGGCGGACGCTGCGCCGCAGACCGGCGGCGATGAGGCGGTTCAGCCGGCCTCCGGCGGCGCGTTCGCGCAGGGCGCGGTCGTCGTGGAGCGTGAGCACGGTCGGCCCGGTCCACGCGGCCGGCAGGGCGTAGTTGAACGCGTGCACGAGCGTCGCCCGCGCGCGCGCGGCGACGAGCGGGAGGAGCGTCTGCTCGGCGACGCGCCGCCACGCCGTCCGGCCGGCCGGGAAGGCGAGCGCGACCTCCTCCACGGCCTCCCGCGCGCAGGCGGGAGCGTCGCGGTGGCGCACGACGACCAGGCGCTCGTCGGCCCCGAGCAGCGGGCCGATCGCCCGGGCGACCTCGAGCGCGTAGGTGCCGATGCCGGTGGGCTGCGGGCGCTCGGAGACCAGGGAGAGGAGGTAGCGGCGCACGGCTACGCGGGGGTGCGTCGGATCCAGAAGCTCCCGCTCACGCCCAGCCCGCGGGGGTCTGGCCGCGACGGGAAGGCGGCGTGGAAGGCCTCACGCTGCTCGGTCATCAGATAGGCGAGGGCGAGGACGACCTCGTAGGCCGCGTTGAAGGCGAGGAAGGCCTGGAGCAGGTAAGCCTCCGTCCAGAGCGCCCGGAACGAGGGGTTCGCGTAGTAGGCGCGCGGGTACTCGTAGGGCAGGGGAATGTCGTGGAAGTGGACGACGACGCCCGGCGCGAGGCGAGGCAGCACGTCGAGGATCAGGAAGTTGACGTCGCCCCCGATGCGGACGGTGTGGCCCGAGTCGATGAACAGCACGTCCGCTGCCTCGAGCCGGTCGAAGTCCCCGGGCGGGCGGAGCTCGACCCGCTCCTCGATGAGGCGCGTGAGGCCGGGGAGGGTCCGGGTCGACGCCGCGGGGTGCGGGTCCACGATCGTGTAGTCGGAGGCCCCGGCGCCCTCCGACTGATTGCGCAGCAGCGCGGCCGAGATCACGCGCGACGAGAAGCCGGAGCCGACCTCGATCACCCGGCGCGGCCGCAGCCGCCGTAGCATGCAGTGGGTCGAGGCGGCGCAGCCGAAAGAGAAGGCGGGGTTGTCGAGGTGGAAGGCGTGCTCGTCGCCCGACGCCGACAGCGGCCAGGCGCACTCGTCGGCGAACGCCCCGCCGAGCTCGCGCAGGAGCACGAGCTGCTCGTCGCTCCTCAGGTCGACCCCCGCCAGGTCGCTCCTGCGCCGCCACACATCGCGCGCATCGAGGTCCCCGAGGTCGGGCACGGGGGAGTAGAAGTGAACGGGCAGCGGCAGGCTGCCCGCGGCGAGGCACTCCGAGGTCCCCCAGCCGGAGCGCGCCATGTGCCCGACGAGGCGCCCGAGGTGAGGGAGGAGCGGCCTGCTCAGCTCATCACGCACGCGTCGCCCCAGCCAGCGAAGGCCACGCCCTGCCATCGGTCCCCTCTGGGCGGGAGTGTAGCGCTGGGCGCGCGGCGCGACCACGGCGGCCTCGCTTGTTGACCCCGCGCCGCCGACGGCTATCCTGCGCGCAGCCCGAGCCATGCCGACGGTCCCGTCCGAGAGCGCTGCTTCCGACCTCGTCGTCCGTATCGACGGGAGCGCGACGGGCCTGAGGGAGGGGGTCCGGGACCTGTGGAGGTACCGCGAGGTCCTCTACTTCCTCGTCTATCGCGACCTGAAGGCCCGCTATCACCAGACCGTGATCGGTAGCGCGTGGGTCCTGCTGCAGCCGATGCTCAGCGCGGCGGTCCTCACGGTCGTCCTCGGGCTGTTGGTCAGGGTCTCGACGGGCGGGGTGCCCTACCCCGTCTTCGTCTACACGGCCCTGATCCCCTGGGCCCTCTTCGCCCGCGGCCTCGACGCGGGGAACAGCCTCGTGCTCAACCAGGCGATGCTGAACAAGGTCTACTTCCCGCGCGCCGTCCTGCCGATCGCGGCGGTGACGACCGGAGTGGTCGACGTGCTCATGGCGCTCCCGTTCGCGCTCCTGCTGATGGCTGCCTTCGGACTCTCGCCCGGGCCGACGCTCCTGGTCGCGCCGGTCGCCGTGCTGTTCGCGCTGGCCGCGAGCCTGAGCGTCTCCCTCTGGCTCGCGGCCCTCACGGTCAGGTTCCGGGACTTCCGGGCGGCCACGCCGCTGCTCGGGCAGCTGCTCATGTTCGCCACGCCCATCATGTGGCCCGCCGAGCTCGTCCCGGAGCGCTGGCGCCCCCTGCTCGGAGTCAACCCGATGGCCGGCGTGGTCGAGCTGTTCCGCTGGACGCTGCTGGGGCCGGAGCGCGCGCCGCTCTCGCCGGCGCTGCCGATCTCGCTGGTGGTGACGGCCGCCGTGACGCTGGCCGGCTTCGCGCTCTTCCGTCGGGTGGAGCACACCGTCGCGGACGTCGTGTGATCGGGGCCGTGGGTGGCGACGTGGTCCTGCGGGCGTCGGGCGTCGGGAAGCGCTACTCGCTCGCCCCCGGGCTGGGCGCGGGGCGGGTCAAGGACCTCCTCGAAGAGGCGCTCCGGTCGCCGCTCCGCCGCCTCCTCGGGCGGGCGGACGGCGCCCCCGCGGCCCCCGGGCGAGACGCGCTCTGGGCGCTCCGCGACGTCTCCTTCGAGCTCCAGCGCGGCGACGTGGTCGGCCTCGTCGGGCGCAACGGCTCGGGGAAGTCCACGCTCCTCAAGATCCTGTCGCGGATCACGCCGCCGACGGAGGGCTGGGTGGAGGCGCGCGGCCGCTGCGGCTCGCTCCTCGAGGTCGGCACCGGGTTCCATCCCGACCTGAGCGGCCGCGACAACGTCTACCTGTTCGGATCGCTCCTGAGCATGAAGCGCGCGGAGATCGCGCGGAAGTTCGACGAGATCGTCGAGTTCGCGGAGCTGGCGCCCTTCATCGACGTCCCGCTCAAGCGCTACTCCACCGGGATGCAGGTGCGCCTCGGCTTCGCCGTCGCCGCGCACCTCGAGGCCGAGATCCTCTTCGCCGATGAGGTGCTGGCGGTCGGCGACATCGCCTTCCAGCGCAAGTGCCTCGACCGCATGGAGGCGGTCGCGAGCGAGGGGCGGACCGTGATCTTCGTCAGCCACGACATCGCGGCGATGACGCGGCTGTGCAAGCTCGGCATGTGGCTCGAGGCCGGCCGGCTGGCCGGCTTCGGGCGCGCCGAGGACGTGGCGGCGAGCTACATGGAGTTCATGGCGACGGGCCCGGGCGAGGAGCGGTACTGGCCCACGCGCGAGTGGGCGGGGGACGAGCGCCCGGGGCGGGACAAGGCGCGGCTGGAGGCGGTCAGGCTGCTCGACCACACCGGCGGGCCCGCCGCGCTGCTCGACGGCGCGCGCCCCTTCCGCATCGAGCTCGAGTACGAGGTGCTGTCCGACGTGCTCGGGCTGAGCGTCGGCTTCCACCTGGTCCGCCAGTCCGACGGCCTGGTCGTGTTCCACGCCGCCGACGTGGAGGACCCCGAGTGGGGCCCGGGCCCGCGCCCGGCGGGCCGGTACGTGAGCGCGTGCGACGTCCCGGCGAAGCTCCTCATGCCGGGCGACTACGCGCTGCACATCGTCGCGGACGTGCCGGTCACCGAGGAGCAGGTCTTCCGAGCCGACCAGGCGCTGCGGTTCAAGCTCCGGGCCACCTCGGCCTACGGGAGCATGGTCGACGTGCCGCTCGACGACGGCCGGCTCCCGCCCGGCGTCGTGCTGCCCTCCCTGCCCTGGCGCGTCTCACGGCGCCCCGGCCGCGCGACCTGAGGGGGGCACGTAGCCGATCACGTCGACCGCTCGGCGCGTATCCCGCTGCACCTGCTCGACCCGCCAGAGCGAGCGACGGGGAGGCGCGGAACGGGCCGAACGCCATGGTCCGGCACTTACGCCGATCGCGCCCCCCACGCGAGCGCATCACTCTTCGCAGGTCTGAGCTCGAGAACTCATCCTCCCGCCGCACGTGCTCGACCCGCCAGAGCGAGCGATGGGGAGGCGCGGAGCGGGCCAGATCGTGCCAGTCCGGGACTTGCTCCGATCGCGCCCCCCTCGCGAGCGCATCACTCATCGCTGGTCTGAGCTCGAGAAGAAGTCGCGCAGCGATTTCTTCTCGAGCTCAGAGAGCTCGTAACTTTTTCTCTCCGCCGCTCGTGCTCGACCCGCCAGAGCGAGCGATGGGGAGGCGCGGAGCGGGCCAGATCGTGCCAGTCCGGGACTTGCTCCGATCGCGCCCCCCTCGCGAGCGCATCACTCATCGCTGGTCTGAGCTCGAGAAGAAGTCGCGCAGCGATTTCTTCTCGAGCTCAGGAGAGCGGCGGCGCCCCGAGGACGACCCTGCACACCGTCGCGCTCACCTCCGCCGCCAGGTACTCCGGCGGGGGCGTCCAGCGCGGCGGCTGGCTCGTCACCAGCCGGGCGCAGCGCAGGACGGCCTCCGGCTCGACGCCCGAGAGGATGTTGCTGCCGCAGTCGATCGTCTCGGGCCGCTCCGTCGAGTCACGGAGCGTCACGTTGGGGACGCGGAGGATGCAGCACTCCTCCTGCACGGTGCCGCTGTCGCTCAGGACGCAGAAGGCGTCGCGCTCGAGGCGCACGAAGTCGAAGAGCCCGAGCGGCTCGATCAGCCGGACCTGCTCGTCACCCGGGGCGAGGCCGAACTCCTGCAGGCGGCGCCGCGTCCGCGGGTGGACGGAGACGATGAGCGGGCGCCCGAGCTCTCGGCGCAGCAGGCGCCACCCCTCGACCAGGGCGCCGAGCCGGCGCGGGTCGTCGACGTTCTCCTCGCGATGCGCCGTGACGAGGAGGTAGCTCCTGGGCGCGAGCCCGAGCGCGTCGAGGACCCCCGACCGGTCGATGTCCGCGCGGTGGCGCTCGAGCACCTCGAAGATCGGGTTGCCGACCACGTGGAGGCGCCGGCCGGGGAAGCCCTCGGCGAGCAGGTTGTCGCGGCTCCGCTCCGTGTAGGGCATGAGCACGTCGCTCGAGTGGTCGATCACCCGGCGGTTGACCTCCTCGGGGACGCGGTCGTCGTGACACCGGTTTCCCGCCTCGAGGTGATACACGGGGATCCGCAGGCGCTTGGCGACGTAGGCGCTCAGGCCGCTGTTGGTGTCCCCGAGCACCAGGAGGCGGTCCGGGCGCCGCTCGCGCAGGACGGCCTCGCAGCGGGTGAGGATCTGCGCGACCTGCTCCGCGAAGCTCGCCCCGCGGACGTCGAGGTGGACGTCGGGTCGGCGGAGCCCGAGCTGCTCGAAGAAGACCTCGTTCAGGGCCCGGTCGTGGTTCTGGCCGGTGTGCACGACCGTGTGCTCGCACGCGGCATCGAGCCCGGGGATGATCCGGCTCAGCCGGATGATCTCGGGCCGGGTGCCGAGGACGGTGATGACCTTCACGGCGGCGCCTCCAGCCCGCGGAACGGGTAGTCCCAGGCGGCGAGCTCGTCGAGCATGGCGAGGATCGAGGGCGGCCGGTCGTAGCCGGCGGCGCGCCACAGCGCCAGGTTCCGCTCCGGCGCGCGCGTGGCGAGCGTCCGGTCCACGGCGGCCTCGGCCGGCCCAGGGGCGATCGTCAGGTCCCTCCGGCCGAGCCGCCAAGCGAAGGCGGCCAGGAGGTCGGCCTTGGTGATCGTGTCGGCCGGCACCACGTGCTGCAGCCCGCTCTCCGGCGCGCCGTCGCCGCCGCGCAGGAGCCCGCGGACGAGGCGGGCGAAGTGCAGGGTCGTCACACCGTTCCAGCGGTGGTTCGTGAACCCTGGGACGGTCGCCCCTGGCGGCCGTCCCAGGAGCCACTCGAGGAGCGACCGCCGCCCCCGCGCCTCGGGGCCGACGATCGAGCAGCGCAGGTGCAGGAGCCCCGGCCCGCGCACCTCCCCGAGGCTCTTCGTCTTGCCGTAGGCGTCCAGCGCGTCGTGCGGGGCGTCCTCGGCGTACTCGCCGCGCGCGCCCGAGTAGACGCAGTCGGTGGCGATCTGGACCACCCTCGCGCCGGCCGCCGCGCTCCACGCCGCGAGCCGGTGAGGCAAGAGCGCGTTGGCGAGGATCGCCTGCTCGATGCTGGCCGGGTCGTCGGCGCGCATGAGGTGCTTGATCACGCCGACCGCGTTGATGACCCAGTCCACGCCCGCAGGCAGCCGGTCGAGCGCGGGCGCCGCCGCGTCGAGCAGGAACCAGCGGACGTCCGGGGCGCGCGCGGCCATGGCCCGGGCGACCGACGCAGTCCGCGCCGAGGCGTGCAGCTCGAGCCCGGGCTCTCGGGTGAGGACGCCGAGCAGGGCGCTGCCCAGCATGCCGGAGCCGCCGAGGACGACGACCCTCACCGGAGGAGCTCTTCCTCCGCGCCGCCGGCCTGGGCCTGCTCGAGCGTCAGGCCGTGCCGCTCGAGGAACGCCCGCACCTCGGGTGGGCTCATGAGCGACGCCGCGGAGCTGTACTCGCCGGCGAGCGGCGGACGGGCGGGGAGGTCGCCGCGGTGGACCTCGGGGAGGATCGAGGCGATCGCGTAGTAGGCGCCGCGGTCGTGGGTCCGCGCGACCTCCTCCTCCGAGATCAGGACCTCGTGCACCTTCTCGCCCGGCCTGACGCCGGTGAACTGGAGCTCCACCTCGCGCGCGCCGGCGAGGGCCTCGACGATGTCCACCATGCGGGCGGCGGGGACGCGCGGCACGTAGGTCTCCCCGGGGCGGGCCCCGGTCACGGCCGCGAACACCGTGTCCACCGCGGCGTCGAGCGTGAGGAAGAAGCGGGTCATCTCCCGGTGCGTGATCGTCACCGGCCCGCCCGCGCGCAGCTGCTCGTGGAAGAGGGGGATCACCGACCCCCGCGAGGCGAGCACGTTGCCGTAGCGCACCGACACGCAGCGCGTGCCCGGGAGGAACATGTTCGCCGCCTGGACGATGCGCTCCTGGAGGGCCTTGGTCATGCCCATGACGTTGACCGGCTTGACCGCCTTGTCGGTCGAGATGCCGACGAGGAGCTCGACCGGCCACCGCTGCTCGTGGATCGCCCGCACGAGGTTCTGCGCGCCTTCGATGTTCGTGAGCACGGCCTCGTACGGGTGGTACTCACAGGTGGGCACCTGCTTCAGCGCGGCGGCCGAGAAGACCACGTCGACCCCGCTCAGCGCGCGGCTCACGGCCCGGGGGTCGCGGATGTCGCCGATCAGGAACTGCAGCCGGTCCTGGCCGCCGCGGTAGATCACCTCGTCCGTCGCGACGCGTAGCCGCTGGTAGGCGAGGCGCATGTAGTGCTGCTTGGCCTCGTCGCGGGAGAAGACGACGACCTCGGCGGGCGCCCCCAGCTCGCCGCCGAGCAGGCGCCGGACCAGCACCTTGCCCAGGGAGCCGGTGCCGCCCGTGACGAGGATCCGCTTGCCCTCCAGGGCCTTGGACGAGGCCGTCATCGATAGCACCCCGCGCGCAGTCTACCCGCGGGCGAGCGAGGTGGCCATTCACGCCCCCGCGTGCCGCGGCGCGCGCGCGCGTTAGAGTCGCTCCGTCGTGCAGGAGCGCTCGTGAGCCCACGGACCCCGACAGGCGCGAAGTTCGCGCTCGTCTCGCACGCGCTGCCGCCGGCCTGCTCGGGGCAGTCGGTGGTCCTGGCCCGGCTGCTCCGCGACCTCCCGCCGACCAGCTATTGCCTCCTCACGGGGCAGGCGCCGGCGGCCGACGGGGACCTGCCGCCCCTGCCGGCGCCAACGGCCCGCTTCGCCCCCGCCCCCTGGCGCCCCCCGGGGCTGCGCGGAGTGGCCCACCTCGAGGCGCTCGCGGCCCGCGCGCAGGTCATCGCCCGGATGGCGCTGGAGCAGGGCTGCGCGGCGGTGGTCGCCTGCAGCGGGGACCTCCACGACATCCCCGCCGCGGCCCTCGCCAGCCGGCGGCTCCGGCTGCCCTTCTTCTCCTACATGTTCGACGACTACGTGCACCAGTGGGCGTCGCGGCGGCGGCGGCTGTTCGCCCGCGCCGCCGAGGCGCTCGCCCTGCGGGGCGCCGCGGGCGTCCTCGTGCCCAACGAGCTCATGGCGGAGGCCTACGAGCGCCGCCACGGGCTCCGGCCGGTGATCGTGCGCAACCCCTTCGACCCGGCGCTCCACGACGACGAGGAGCCCCCGGCGCCGTCGCCCGCGCCCGAGGGGCTCCGGGTGGTCTACACCGGATCGGTGTACCACGCGCAGCTCGACGAGCTCGGGCGCCTCGCGGCGGCGCTGGCCGAGGTCCCCGGCGCCGGTCTGCACCTGTACACCGGGGCGGCCCCGGCGGCGCTCCGCGCTGCCGGCCTCACGGGGCCGGTCAGCACGCACGGGCTGCTCGCGCCGGAGGAGGCAGTCCGCGCGCAGCGCGCGGCCGACGTGCTCTTCCTCCCGCTGGCGTTCCGCTCCCGGATCCCCGAGGTCATCCGCACGTCGGCCCCCGGGAAGCTGGGGGAGTACCTGCGCGCCGGGCGGCCGATCCTGGTCCACGCCCCCGCCGACTCGTTCGTCGCGCGGTTCTTCCGCGAGCGCGGCTGCGGCCTGGTCGTCGACCGGCCGCAGCCGGCCGCGCTCGTGGCCGCGCTGCGGCGCCTCCGCGACGAGCCGGGCCTCGCCGCCGACCTCGCGGCGCGCGCGCGCGCCGCGGCCGAGGAGTTCGCCCTCCCGGCCGCGAGGGCGGCCTTCCTCGGCGCGCTCACCGCCGGGCGCGCCCCGATTCCCCTCTGACTGTTACCCTCCGACCGTGCGCATCCTCTTCGTCGCGATGGCCAGCAGCATCCACACGGCCCGGTGGATCAATCAGCTGACGGGCCGGGGCTGGGACCTGCACCTGCTCTCGTCGTCGGGCCGCGAGGCGCACCCGGCCCTGCGCGAGGTGACCGTCCACAGCCTGCTGCGCAAGCCCCCCTTCCTGCCGCGAGCGGAGCTCCGCTTCCCGCGCGGCCTCCTGGTGCGGCATCACCCGTCGGTCCGCCAGCGAGGGCTCTGGTTCCCGCTCTCCATGGGCGGCGGCCTCGAGCACCACCTCGAGCGCCTCGTCCCCCATCGCGCCCGGCTGCTGGCGCGGGCGATCGTGCGCCTCCGCCCGGACATCGTCCACTCGCTCGAGTTGAACCAGGCGGGGCGGCTGACCCTGGAGGCCCGTGAGCGCCTGGGCGGGCGCTTCCCCCCGTGGATCGCCACCAACTGGGGCAGCGACATCTACCTGCTCGGTCGCCTGCCCGAGCAGGAGGCCGTGCTCAGGCGGATCCTGGCCGCGTGCGACTACTACGACTGCGAATGCCAGCGCGACGTGGAGCTCGGCCGGCAGCTCGGGTTCACGAAGGAGGTCCTGCCCGTCCTCCCGAACGCCGGCGGCTACGACCTCGCCGCCTGCCGCGCGCTCCGCGGCGGCCCCCCCTCCACCCGCGACGTCATCGCCCTCAAGGGCTACCAGGGCTGGGCCGGGCGCGCGCTGGTCGCGCTCGCCGCCCTGCGCCGCTGCGCCGACCTGCTGCGCGGGCGCACGCTCGCCCTCTACTCCGCCGAGGACGACGTCGTGCTGGCGGCGCGCCTCCTCTGCCTCGAGACGGGCATGCGCCTGGAGGTGCTCGAGCAGCGGTCCTCGCACCCGCAGGTGCTCGGCGCCCACGGGCGGGCCCGCGTGTCGATCGGGCTGAGCATCGGGGACGCGATCAGCACGTCGGCGCTCGAGGCGATGGTCATGGGCTCGTTCCCGGTGCAGTCCGACACCAGCGCGGCGGGCGAGTGGTTCACGCATGGCGAGTCGGGCCTGCTCGTCCCGCCGGAGGACCCGGAGGCGGTCGCGCGCGCCCTGCGCCGGGCCCTCACGGACGACGCGCTGGTCGACCGGGCGGCGGTCCTGAACGCCGACGTGGTGGAGTCGAGGCTCGACGAGCGCCTGATCCGCCCGCAGGTGGTCGCCTGCTACGAACGGATCGCCGCCCGGGCGCGGGGGACGCGGTGAGCGCCGGGCCGCTGGTGACGATCGTCACGCCCGCCTACAACCGGGCGGACCTCCTCGTCGAGACCATCGAGAGCGTCCTCGCGCAGGATTACCCCAGGGTCGAGCTCATCGTCCTCGACGACGGGTCGACCGACCACACGGCCGAGGTGCTCGCCCGCTACGCGGGGCGGCTCCGCGCCTACGCGCACGCCAACATGGGGGAGTCGCGGACGGTGAACCGCGGCTTCTCGCTGGCAGAGGGGGAGGTCGTGAGCGTCCTGAGCTCCGACGACACCCTCGAGCCCCACGCCGTGCGAGTCGCCGTGGAGCGCCTCGAGGCCGCGCCGGAGCTCGCGGGCGTCTACGGGGACTGGGCGCTCATGGACCTCGCCGGACGCCCCTGCGGTCACGTCACCGCGCCGGAGTTCGACCTCGGCCGCATGGTCGCCGGGTTCATGAACTTCCCCGGCGGGCCGGGCGCCTTCTTCCGCCGGCGCGTCCTCGAGGTCGTCCAGGGCCGCGACCCGGCGTTCCGCTACATCGCCGACTTCGACTTCTGGCTGCGGGTGGCGCTCACGGGGCCGCTGGCGCGGGTGCCGAGCACGGTGGCGCGCTACCGGGTGCACGGCGCGCAGGCCACGCTCGCCGAGGCGGGCCTGGCCATGGCGGCGGAGTACCTGCGGCTCGCGGACAAGCTCTTCGCCATGCCGGACCTCCCTGCGGCCGTGCGCGAGCTCGAGGCGCCTGCGCGGTCGTGCGCCTACCTGCAGGCCGCGACGGCCTGCGGGTTCTCGCGGGCGACCTGGCTGCCGCGGCTCCGCTACAACCTCCTGGCCCTCGGCCACTGTCCGCCCGACGACCTCCCCGCGCTCCTGTGGCGCGCCGCCCTCGTCGCGCGCTCGGCGCTCGGGCCGGCCGTGGGGCCGCTGGACACCGCCCTGCGCCGCGCTCGCGACCGCCTGGCCGACCGCTCGCCCCGCCTGCGCCGCGTCGTGCTTCGCCTCCGGGCGCGGGACCGGCGCTGAGTGCAGGCGAGGGCTGGGCGTATACTCGCGCGCGGCGGCCTCGGAGCACGTGGCGCATCCGGAGCGAACGTCGTTGGCTGGTAGGTTGCTCACGATCCTCCCCGTGGTCTGGGCCGCGACCGAGCTCGTCCTCCTCCTGGCGCGCCGGGTCGAGCTCGCCGGGGCGCTCGCCCTCCTGGCCGCCCACGCGGCCGCCTGCTTGTGCGTGGGCGCAGGGGCGCTGTCGCTGCTGGGGGTGCGGGCCGAAGGCTGGGCGCCCCGTCCCGCGGCGGGCCTGCTCGCCTCCGCGCTGGTCCTGGGCCAGGGGCTCCTGGGGGCGCTCTGGCAGACGCAGGCCGCGCTCGAGGCGTTCACCCCGACGGCCGCGCTGCTCACCACGCTCGCCGCCGCCCTGCCTGGCTGGCGGGCCGCCCGCGAGGTGGCGCGGCACGCGCGCCGCGGCGCGGCGCGCGTGCTCGCCCAGCTGCGCGAGGAGGCGCCCTGCTGGCAGCTGCTCGCGGGGGCGCTCGCGGCGCTGCTCCTGTGGTGCCTCTTCCTCACCGCGCACCCCCCCGAGGGCGACGCGCTCGCCTACTACCTCGCGCAGGCGAAGCTGGTGGCCGAGACCCATCGGTTCACGCTCCTCCCGGAGTACGAGCAGTTCGCCCGCATCGGGTTCGCCACGGAGATGCACTTCGCCCTCGGCTACCTGCTGCACGGTGAGCTGGGCGCGAAGGCGCTCTCCTGGACCGCGCTCGCCTCGCTCGCGTTGGCGCTCACGTGGCTCTGCGCGCAGGTCGGCCTGGGGACCCGCGGCCGCATCATGGCGCTGGCGCTGCTCCTCAGCTCGAGCGCGATCCTCAACGTGCTCTACTCGGGAAAGTCCGAGCTCCTGGCCGCGGCGCTCGGGATCGCGGCGGTCTCCTGGGCGCTCGAGGCCGAGCCGGTCGGGCGACGCGCCCTCGCGCTCGCGGGGCTCTTCGCCGGGCTGTCGATCGCGGCCAAGCTCTCGCACGCGGCCGTGCTCGCGCCGCTGCTCGCGCTGATCGCGCTCTGGCGCGTCGCGCCGGCGCCGGCGCCGGCCGGGGAGCGCGCCCGGCGGGTGGTCGCGGCGGCCCTGGTCGGCGTCGGCTGGACCGCCGTCGGCCTCGCGCCGCTCGCGCTCAAGAACTGGCTGGTGTTCGGCGACCCGGCGGCGGTGCTCCGGGTGCGAGCGCTGTTCGCGCAGGAGTGGTACTCGCCGGAGAACACGCGCTGGATCGTGGCGACCTACCCGCTGGCCCTCGTGTTCGGGAAGTACCCCATGCAGTACGGGAACCTCTCCCCGCTCGTGGCCGCGTTCGCGCCGCTGGCGCTGCTCTGCCGCCGGGGCGGCCCGCCCGCCCGACGCGAGCTGTGGGTCGTGACCGGCGCGGCGGCGGTCGCCCTGGCGGCGTGGGTGGCGGCCAGACCCTCGATCCTGGCCCCGCGGTACGTCTTCCCCCCCCTCCTCGTCGGGCTCGTCGGCGTGGCCTGGGTGGCCGAGCGGCTCGCCGCCGCGCCGACGCTGCCGCTCCTGCGCGTCGGGGCACCTGCCGCCGCCCTCGCCGTCCTGGGCCTCACGGTGGTCGACTACCGCATGGTCTCCGCGGCCGTGCGCCGCTCCCATCTCGAGGGCGAGGGGGGGGCGCGCGCCGTCGTCGCGCGCTGGGTGCGCGAGCACGTCGCGCCCGGCGAGCGCTGGCTGCTCGCCAGCTATGACGGCTACGACCACGACGCCACGCGGCTCCAGTGCGCCCTGCGGCCCGACGAGGCGGAGCGGGTCTTCGCGGCGGAGGACGCGGTCACGCTCTGGTCGCGGCTGCACGAGCTCGGCGCGCGGGCGCTGGTCCTGGACCGCTCCACGCACCTGCCGCGGCTCCAGGTCACACCTGATCCGGGCCTCGCGCCGGCCTGGCTCCAGGTCTCCGAGACCGCGCTGGCCGGGACCCCGCTGACGCTCTTCGCGCTTCGACCCGGCCCCGGGGCGCCGGACCCGCGGGTGGTGTGCGTCGAGGCGCGGCCCGGGATCTGGGAGGTGGTGCCGCGATGACGCTCGAGCTCGAGGGGCACAGGATCTTCATCACGGGGGGGGCCGGGTTCATCGGCTCGACGCTGGTCGGGCGGCTCGTGGAGCGCAACCGCGTCGTCGTCTACGACACGTTCGCCCGCGACGCCCTCTCGGCGAGCCCGCACCGGGGGCACCCGAACCTCGAGGCGGTCAAGGGCGACGTCCTCGACCGCGAGCACCTGCGCAGCGCCATGGACGGCGCCACCATGGTGTTCCACCTGGCGGGGATCGCCGGGATCGACACGGTGATCAAGAGCCCGATCACGACCATGCGCGTGAACATGGTCGGCTCGGCCAACACGCTCGAGTTCGCGGCCGAGCTGCCGGGATGCGAGCGGGTGATCTGCTTCTCGACGAGCGAGGTGTTCGGCCAGCACGCGCTGAGCTCGTCCGAGAGCGATCGGACCGTGATCGGCGCGGTGGGGGAGGCCCGCTGGACCTACGCCGTGAGCAAGCTCGCCGAGGAGCACCTCGCGATCGCCTACTGGAAGGAGCGACGCCTGCCGGCCGTCGTGCTGCGCCCGTTCAACATCTACGGGCCAGGGCAGGTCGGCGAGGGCGCGCTGCGCACCTTCGTGAACCGCGCGATCCGGAACGAGCCGCTGGAGATCCACGGCGACGGCACGCAGATCAGGGCCTGGTGCTACGTCGACGACATGATCGAGGCGGTGCTCCTGGCGGCGCGGCATCCGCGCGCGGTGGGCGAGTCCTTCAACATCGGGAGCGTCCGCAGCGTCGAGACGATCTACGGGCTGGCGAACACGGTCGTGCGCGTGCTCGGATCGAGCTCCGAGATCAGGTTCGTGCGCAAGGACTACGTGGACGTGGAGCTCCGCGTCCCCTCGGTGAAGAAGGCGCGGGAGCTGATCGGCTTCGAGGCCCGCGTCTCGCTCGAGGAGGGGATCCGCCGCACGGCGGAGTACTACCGGGCGCGCCTCTGACCTGCGATGAGTGATGCGCTCGCGAGGGGGGCGCGATCGGCGCGAGCGCCCGGGCGACCTGCGATGAGTGATGCGCTCGCGAGGGGGGCGCGATCGGCGCGAGTGCCCGGGCGACGGCGTTTGGCCCCTTCCGCGCCTGCCTGCGAGGAGTGATGCGCTCGCGAGGGGGGCGCGATCGGCGCGAGCGCCCGGGCGACGGCGCTTGGCCCCTTCCGCGCCTCCCCATCGCTCGCTCTGGCGGGTCGACGACGTGCAGCGGCGCTCGCGAGGGGGGCGCGATCGGCGCGAGTGCCCGGGCGACGGCGTTTGGCCCCTTCCGCGCCTCCCCATCGCTCGCTCTGGCGGCGACGCCGTTCGGCCCGTTCCGCGCCTCCCCGTGTGATAATCCTCGGGAGCGCATGAAGATCTGCATGCTGTCGAACCTCTTCGCGCCGGTGGTGAGCGGCTCCGCCACCCAGTGCGAGGGGCTCGCCCGCGCGCTCGCCGCGCAGGGCCACGAGGTGCTGGTCATCACGGCGCGGCTCTCCCCCGACGCGCCCGAGCAGGCGACCGAGGGCGGGGTGACGATCCACCGCCTGCCCGCCGTGCGGCTGCCCGCGATGGGGATCGCGCTGAACTTCCCCTGGCTGAGCGTCACCCAGACCCCGGCGAACCGGCGCAGGCTGCGGGCGCTCGTCGAGCGACACGGGGCCGAGGTCATCCACGTCCACAACCACATGTTCGACCTGGCGCTCGGCGGGGCCGCGGTCTCGCGGGCGCTCGGGGTGCCCATGGTGGTGACGCTCCACACGATCATCCGCCACCCGAACCGCGCCTACGACCTCCTCCTCCGCCTGCCGGACCGCCTCCTCCTGGGTCCGCGAGTGCTGGCGCAGGCGAGCGCGGTCGTGTGTCCCGACGTGAACGTGCAGGCCTACCTCCGCAGCCGGTTCGGGCGCGAGGGCGAGATCATCCCCTACGGCGTGCAGCTCGACCCGGCGGCCGACGACGAGGTGGAGCGGGCGCGCGACGAGTTCGGGCTGCGCGGCAAGCGCGTGGTCCTCTCGGTCGGGCACGTCCACGCGCTGCGCAACCGCGCGGACCTGCTCCGCGCCTTCCCGCGCGTCGTGGCGGCGGTCCCGGAGGCGACGCTCGTGATCGTGGGCGACGTGGCCGACCCGAGCCCGGTGCGGCTGGCGCGGTCGCTCGGGCTGAACGGCCACGTGGTGTTCACCGGGGCGCAGCCGCGGCGCCAGGTCTCCGCGCTGCTGGGGCTGGCGGAGCTCGAGGCGCACTGGCTCAACCAGGACGAGCCGTCGAGGACGTCGCTCGGCGTGGCGTCGCTCGAGGCCATGAGCCTCGGCAGGACGATCCTCGCCGCCGCGAACGTCGACTCCTACGGACCGGGGGTGCTCCAGAGCGGCGAGAACCTGGTGATCGTCGAGGCCGGGCGGCCCGAGGCCCTGGCGCAGGAGCTGATCGGGCTGCTCGACGACGACGCCCGACGGGCGCGAATCGGAGCGAACGCGCGCCGCACCGTCTCCGAGCGCTTCTCCTGGTCGGCCGTGGCCGCCCGGACGGCGGCGCTCTACGCGTCGGTCCGCGGGCCGCGGGGGCGCTGATGGCGCGCTCGCACGGGAGCGGCCGGTTCCGGCCCGAGGACCTCGCCCGCTGCGGCCAGGGCGTCGTCTTCGAGGAGGGGGCCCTGGTCTTCCACCCCGAGAACGTGGAGATCGGCGACGACGTCTACGTCGGTCACCAGGCGATCCTCAAGGCCTACCACCGCAACCGGCTCGTGATCGGGGACGGCGCCTGGATCGGCCAGCAGTGCTTCCTCCACTCGGCGGGGGGGATCGTCATCGGCGCCCGGGTGGGGCTCGGCCCGGGCGCGCGGCTCCTCACCTCCTCCCACCGCTTCCCGGAGGACGCCGGCGCCCCGATCATGAGCGGTGAGCTCGCCTTCGCCCCCATCCACCTGGACGATGGTTGCGACATCGGGGTCGGGGCGATCATCCTCCCCGGCGTGACGGTCGGCCGCGGCGCGCAGGTCGGCGCGGGCGCCGTCGTGACCCGGGACGTGCCTGCCGGCGCGATCGTCGCCGGGGTGCCCGCCCGCGTCATCGGAGCGCGATGAGCGACACGCAGTCGACGAGCCGGTGGACGCAGCGCGCCGCGCTCTCCTGGGTCGTGCTGGTGCTGCTCGTGTGGTGCTTCCACTTCCGCGTGGGCGCCTCGTTCACGCGCATCGAGCGCCGCGCGCCGGTCCTCGCCGCGCTCCGGGAGGCGCTGGACCGGTTCTTCTCCCGCCCGTACGTCTTCTGACGCCCTGGCGCGGCGGTTGTCGCCCACGGACCCGTCCTCTACCATGAGCCGCGAAGCGCACGTGACGACGAGCAAGTCTGCTGACACCCCGCCGGTCGGCGAGAGCCTGGGTCGTGCCTTCGAGCTCGTGTGCCCGAGCTGCCACGGTCCGCTGGGCAGCGGCCCGCTCCGCTGCGAGGCCTGCGGGCGCGCGTTCCCCGTCCACGAGGGGGTGCCGGTCTTCCTCGACCCCGATGGCTGGGAGGCCGCGCGCTCGGCGCGCGCGGAGCGCTCGCGCGCGCGCGACGACTACTCGCGGGTCAGGCGCGCCTGCGTCCTCACCCGGATGTACTACGACGCCTGGGTCGATCGCCTCCTGGCGGAGGTGCCACGCGACGGCGGCGCGCTGGTGGAGCTCATGTGCGGCGAGGGCGAGCTCTCGCGACGCCTGCCGCCCTGGGTCCGCGCCGCGCTCGCGGTCGACCGCGACCCGGAGGCCGCGCAGGTCGCCGCCCGCGACCTCGCGCACGACCGGCGGGTCACCGTCGCCGTGGGGGACGCGACCGCGCTGCCGGTCGCGGCCGGCGGCGCCTCGGCGGTCGTGATCATCGGCGGGCTCCACCACGCCCGCCCCGAGCTGGCCCGGATCCTCCGAGAGGTCGCCCGCGTGCTGCGCCCGGGCGGGGTCCTCGTCGCGTCCGAGCCCGCCAACGACCACCCGCTCGTCCGCCGCGTGCGGCGCTGGCAGTACTCGCGCTCCACCTCCCAGGGGCACGACCCCGATGAGGACGGGTTCACCCGCGGCGAGCTCGAGCTGGCCATGGCCCCCCACGGGCTGCGGCTCGCCACCTACGACGTGTTCGGGTTCGTCGCCTACCCGCTCATGGGGAACACCGACCTGCTCCCCTTGCTGGAGGGAGCGCGGAGCCGCCTCCTCGGTCGCGCCCTGCTGGGGCTCGACGCGGCGCTCGAGCGCGTCCCCGTCATCCGCCGGCTGGGGTGGGCGAGCCGCTTCGTCGCTCGGCGGGAGGCGACCGTCTGAGCGCGCCGCCGCCCCCGCTCGTGAGCGTGATCGCGCCCGTCCATGACGAGGCGCACGCGATCGGCGAGTTCGTCGACCGCGTGCTGCGGGTGGCCGACGCGCTCGAGGGCGAGCGCAGGTTCGAGCTCATCCTGGTCGATGACGGGAGCCGCGATGCCTCCCTCCAGATCATGGCCGCGTGCGCGGAGCGCGACCCGCGGGTGCGCGTGCTGGAGCTGAGCCGGAACTACGGCCAGACCGCGGCGCTCCAGGCGGGCCTCGACGCCGCCAGGGGAGAGGTCATCATCACGATGGACGCGGACCTCCAGCACTTCCCGGAGGAGATCCCCGCGTTCCTGCGGCGGCTCGACGAGGGCTTCGACATGGTGTGCGGCTGGCGCCACGCCCGCCGCGAGGGGCTCCTCCGGCGGCTCCCGTCACGGGCGGCCAACGCGCTGATCCGCGCGGTCTCGGGGCTCACGATCCACGACGTCGGGACGACCTTCCGCGCCTACCGGGCGGACCTCACGGCGCGGCTCCGCCTGTTCGGCGAGTCCCACCGCTACGTCCCCGTGCTCGGGGCCCTGTGCGGCGCCAGGATCGCCGAGCTCCCCATCGAGAACGTCGAGCGACCGCACGGGCGCAGCAAGTACGGCCTGGGACGCACGGTCGGCGTGTTCCTGGACATCATCCTGCTCTGGTTCCTGGTCCGCTACCTCGATCGACCCATGCGCGCGTTCGGGAAGCTCGGGCTGCTCGTCTCGTCCGTCGGCGCGGCGATCGTCGCGACGCTCGTGGCGCTCTCGTTCGTCCACGGCGTCGCCATGGTGCGCGAGCGCAGCGGTTGGTTCCTCATGGCGGTCATGCTCATCCTGGCCGGGCTCCAGCTCATCCTCACGGGGATCCTCGCGGAGATCCTCATCCGGGTCCACTACGCCCACTCGGGCCAGCGCACGTACGTCCTGCGGCGCGAGCTGGCGGCCAAGGTCCAGCGCGCGGGTGCCCCGGACGAGCGCGGCTGATGTGCGGGATCTTCGGGCTCTTCTCCTTCGGCCCGGGGCACCCTGACCCCGGCTGGGCGGGCCTGGCGCAGCTGCTGCTCCACAGAGGACCGGACGACGGCGGCCAGTGGCGGCGCGGGCCCTTCCTCCTGGCGCACAGGCGGCTCGCGATCATCGACGCCGAGTCGGGGCACCAGCCCATGTGCACGCCGGACGGCGGCCTCGCGGTCACGTTCAACGGGGAGATCTACAACCACCGCGAGCTCCGCGCGCTGCTCGAGGCGCGCGGGCACACGTTCCGCACCATGAGCGACACCGAGGTGCTGCTGCACGGGTTCCGCGAGTGGGGGCGTGACCTGCCAGGACGGCTCGTGGGTCCGTTCGCCTTCGCGATCGCGGATGCGGACCGCGGCGAGCTCTTCCTCGCGCGCGACCGCTTCGGCGAGAAGCCGCTGCTGCTGCTCAGGACGCCCGAGCTGCTCGCCTTCGCCTCCGAGCTGGCGCCGCTCACGGCCCTGCCAGGGTTCTCGCGTCAGCTCGACGAGCGAGCGCTCGGGGAGTACCTCGTCCTCAACTACGTCCCGGGGGAGCGCACGCTGGCGGCCGGAGTCGAGCGGTTGCCGCCGGCCACGTGGCGGGTCCATGACGCCTCCGGTCGAGTGACGAGCGGTCGTTACTGGACGCCCCCGGCGTGTGAGCGGGCCGGGCCGACGGACGAGGGGCCCGCGCTCGAGGAGCTGCGCGCGCGGCTCGACACGGCGGTCCGCCGCGCGCTGACGAGCGACGTCCCCGTCGCGGTCCTCCTCTCGGGCGGCCTCGACTCGTCGCTCATCGCCGAGTCGGCCGCGAGGCAAGGCGGGGTCAGCCACGCGTACGTGCTCGAGGTGCCCGGCGGCGGCTTCAGCGAGCGGGCGGCCGCGGAGGAGGTGGCGCGCCGCCTGGGCCTGCGCCTCGAGGTCGTGTCGCTGGCGCCGCCGACGGGTGACGACCTGCTCGCCGTCGCGGCCCACGCCGACGACCCGCTCGGCGACTCGTCGGCCCTGGCGGTCGGCGCGCTCTCGAGGGCCGTCGCGCGCGGCCACAGGGTCGCGCTGGGCGGGGACGGGGGCGACGAGGTGTTCGCCGGGTACCTGACGTATCGGGCGACCGCGCTGCACGCCAGGTTCGTGCGCCGGCTCCCCCTGCCGGTGCGTCGGGCGCTGGTCCGCGCGAGCGCGCTGCTCCCGATCGCCGAGCGGAAGGTCGCGACCTCCTACAAGGCAGCCCGGTTCCTGCGCGCGTCGGCGCTCCCCTCGAGCGCCGCCCACTTCACCTGGAACGGCAGCTGGCTCCCCGAGGAGGCGGCGCGCCTGCTCCGGCCCGCCACGGCGCGCGCGGCGGCCCGGCGGGCGCTCGAGGCCCTGTGCGCCCGCCACGGGCTCGGCGACGCCTGCGCGCTGCTGGACCTCCAGCGGGCCGACGTGAGCGAGTACCTGCCGAACGACATCCTGGCGAAGGTGGACCGGATGAGCATGGCCCACTCGCTGGAGGTCCGCGCCCCCTTCCTGGACGTCGACCTCGCCACCTGGGGGCTCGGGTTGCCGGCCCCGCTCAAGCTGGGGCCGGGCGGGGCGTCGAAGCGGCTCCTCCGCTCCGCCGCGCGGCAGGTGTTCGGCCCGGCGATCGCCGATCGGCCGAAGCAGGGGTTCAGCGTCCCGATCCACGCCTGGATCCGGGGGCCGCTGCGCGAGGTCGTGGGCGACCTGCTGGCGCCCGCCTCCGTCGCGAGGTGCGGCGCGCTCGATCCCGTCGCCGTGAGCCGGGTCCTCGACGCCCACATGAGCGGCGCCGCGCTCGGGTTCGAGGTCTGGGGGCTCGCGCTGCTCGTGGCCTGGCACCGCCTCCGCCTCGAGGGCGCGCCTGCCGCCCCGCCGGAGAGCCACGCGCTCCTCGACGTCGCTGCGTCCCGCGGCGGCGCTCCGGCGGCTGAGGGCCTGGGCGACGACGGGGCCGATCTGCAGGGGCGGGCAGGGTCATGACGCGGCGTCCGGCCACCGCGCGCGCTCGTCGCCGCCTCGCTGCCGTCCTGCGCGGGCTCCTCCGCTTCCCCGCCGCCGACGAGGGGCCGCTCGGTCGGGGGATGGCGGCGGTCATCGCTTCGAGCGCGCTGGGCATCGCTCTCCTCCTCACCCCGGCCGCCCTCGCCGCCCCGACGGCGCTCGATCGCTGGTCGATGCACGCCGCGATCAGCCTGGAGGTCGCCATCAACCGCGTCGCCCTCGGCCGGGCCTCGCACGTCGACGAGCGCGTCTGCCGCTGGCTCGAGGCGGGGGACGACCCGACGCTGACCTTCGAGGACACCTGGCCGTTGCTGTCCGGCAGCCTGAACGAACGCCTCCGCCTCGGCCTCCCGACGGGCCCGCTCCTGGAGCTGCCCGCCGCCACGGCCGGCTCGCTGGAGCGTCACGCGGCGGGGCTCGTCCCCTACGCGCACAACGAGAGCGCGATCACGTGGTTGGTCGAGCTCCTCCTCCGCGCGCGGCCCGGCTCGACCCTGCAGGACGCCCTCGCCGGCCTCCACGCCCTCAGGCTCGGCTGGCTGTGGCTGTTCGCGATGGCGCTCGCGCGCGGCGGCGCGAGCCCGCTGCTCGTGCTCGCGTCGCTGTTCGCCGCGACGCGTCTCCTGGCAGAGGCCATCGCCGAGCCGTCGCTGGTCGCGCTCTATGCGGGGCTGCTGCCGGCCTTGCTCGCGACGGCCGGCGGCGCGTCACTCCTCATCGGCGCGCGGGTCTGGCGTCGTGGGCCCGTCGGCGCCGCGTGGGCGGTCGCGTGCGGCGTCTGGGCGACCTTCGTGATCAACCTGCGCACGAGCTACGCGCCGGTCGTGCTGGCCCTGCTCGCGTGGGTCCTGGTCAGCGCCGCGCTCGACCTCCGGGCCTGGACGGGAGGAGCGAGCCGGCGGCGCAGGCTCGCCGCCGCAGTCGCGTGGGGGCTCGGCGTGGCGCTCGGCGGCCTCGCGCTCGACCGGGTGGCCTTCCGCCCGGCGCGGGAGGTGCGCTCGGAGCTGAACGCGCACCATCACGTCGTCGCCCACCCTCTCGTGCTCAGCCTGGCGCTGCCGCCCAACGACCTCGCCCGGAGCGAGGGGATCGCGTGGGACGACTTCCGAGGGATCGTGCTCGCGCGGCGCGAGGACCCCGGCGCGCGCTACCTCCGCCCTGGCTACGAGGCCGCGCTGTTCTCCTACTACCGGCGGCTGTGGCGTGAGCGGACGTGGGACATGGTGCGCACCTACGCCGCCAAGCTCGGCACCGCGGGGGCCGCGACGCTCGCGCACTGCCGCGGCGCCTTCCAGGACCGGAGCGTCGGGAGCTTCTTCGTCCGGATGGGGACGCTCCCGGTCCTGGGGGTCCGGCACGGCCTCCTGTTCGTCCTCCTGGTCGCGGCCGTGATCGCCGCGGCCTGGTCGAGCGCGCGCGCCGGGCTGCTACCCCGCGGGGGGAGCGAGCTGCTCGGCGCTCTGGGGCTGACGGCCGCCCTGTGCTACCTCGAGGCCGCGCTGATCGTGTCGACGCACCTGGTCGCGTATCACGGCTTCCTCGCGTTCTTCCTCGTGTTCGTCGGGCACGTGGTGCTGACCGGCGGCCTCGACCGCCTCCGCCTCCGGTGTCAGCGCGCGGCCGTCGTCACACCACCCGCTCCCCCGCCGGCTCGCCCCTGAGCCACCCCACGACGGCCCGCGCGGCGCCGAGCTCCATGGCCAGCCGCCCCTCGCGCGTGCACGAGCCCATGTGGCAGGCGAGGACGACGTCGTCGCGGCCCGCCAGGGGGCCCGCGTAGGGCTCCTCGGCGAACACGTCGAGCGCCGCGCCCTCGAGGCGCCCGGCCTCGAGGGCCGCGAGCAGGGCGGCCTCGTCGACGACCTCGCCCCGGGCGGTGTTCACGAGCAGCGCGCCCGGGCGCATCAGGCCGAGCGCGCGCGCGCCGATCAGCCCGCGCGTCGCGGCCGTGAGCGGGACGTGCAGGGTCACCGCGTCGCTCGCCGCGAGGAGCTCGTCGAGGCCGACGAGCGTCACGCCCAGGTCGGCGGCGCGGGCGGCGACCGCCGGGTCGACGTCGGTCCCGAGCAGCCGGCAGCCGAACGGCCGCAGGAGGCGCGCCACGCGGGCGCCGATCCGGCCGAGGCCGACGACCCCGACCGTCCGGCCGCGCAGGAGGACGCCGACCTTCCGCTCCCAGCGGCCCTCGCGCACGAGGCGGTCGGCGGCGGGCACGTGCCGGGCGAGCGCCAGGAGGAGGCCGACCGCCAGCTCCGCGGCCGAGTCGCTCGGCGCCTCGGGGGTCCACGTGACCGCGACGCCGCGCGCGCGGCAGGCGTCGAGGTCGACGTTGTCGAGGCCGACGCCGGTGCGGGCGACCAGGCGCAGCCCGGGCGCGCGGTCGAGGACGGCCGCGTCGTAGGCCTCCGTGCCGGCGACCACGGCGACGGCGCCCGCGAGGAGCTCGACGAGCTCGTCGGGGCGGAGCTTGCGGCGGACCGGGTTGACGACCAGCTCGGCCCCGGCCTCGCGGAGGAGGCGCAGGGGCGCGTCGTCGCCCTCGCCGAACGGGTGCGAGGCGACGGCGACGCGCGGGATCACGCGGGCGGCGCGGCCGCGACGGCGGGGACGTTCATGCGCAGGTGGACGCGCCGCGCCCTGCGCTCGTCGGCGTCGGTGACCGTGAACAGGTAGCCGTTCAGCGCCACCTTGTCGCCCTTCACCGGGATCTTGCCCAGGCGCATGGTGATGAACCCGCCGATCGTCTCGACCTCCTCCTCCTCGGGGATCTTCGTGCCGAGCTCCTCGTTGACCTCGTCGATCGGGACCTTCGCGTCGAGGTCGGCCTCGACCTCCGACACGCGGCGGATCGGCGGGCGCTCGGCCGTGTCGTGCTCGTCCTCGATCTCGCCGATGATCTCCTCGATGCAGTCCTCGATCGTGATCAGGCCGGCCGTGCCGCCGTACTCGTCGGCGACCATGGCCATGTGGGTCTTGCGGGCGCGGAGCTCCTTCAGCAGGTCGGCCACCTTCTTCGTCTCGGGCACGAACATGGGCGGCCGCGCGATGCTCCGCAGGTCGACCTGCCGCTCCTCCAGCGCGGCGCGGAACAGGTCCTTGACCATGACGATCCCGACCACGCGGTCGAGGCTGCGGTCGACGACGGGCAGGCGCGAGAACTGGTGCTCGAGGGCCTTCTCGAGCGCGGCGTCGAGGTCCTCGCCGACGTCGACGACCACGATGTCGGGGCGCGGGGTCATGACCTCGCCCACCGAGACGTCGCGGAACTCGATCAGGTTCTTGATGACGTCCTTGGTCTGCTCGTCGATGACCCCCTCGTTCTCGCCGGCGAGCGCCGCCGAGAGGATCTCGTCCTTGATCTCCTCGGCCTCGTCCTCCTCGTCGACGTTCGCCGCGCGCAGGGCCAGCCGGTTCAGGCCCGTGAAGACCCACAGGAGCGGCGTCGCGACCAGGCGCATGGCGTCGACCGAGGGCAGGCAGCGGATGATCACCGGCTCGGCGCGGCGCTCGCCGATCGCGTGCGGGACGAGGTGGCCGAGCGCCACGAAGACCGCGACCCCGAGGCCGAACGCCTCCGCCCACGCGGCGAGCCCGCCGCCCGCGGCGGCGACGACGGTCGCCGTGAGCGCCACCAGGCCCAGCGTCGAGGCGATCCCCCGCAGCGCGGTCACCGTCAGGACGAGCTGATCCTCGTCCTCGAGCAGCGTCCGGAGCCGCGCCAGCCGCGCCTTGTCGTCGGGCAGGAGCTCCTCGAACCGCGCCAGGGAGTAGGAGCGCAAGGCGCCGAGGACCAGCGACAGGTAGCAGGTGACTGAGAGAGCGGCGGCCGCCGCGATCGCTGATGGGTACGGATCGTTCATCGGACGAGGTCCAGGTTACCGGCCCGGACCCCGGACGGCAACCGATCCGCCCGCCCGGGCCCCGCGGCGGGGCAAGTCGCTAACGTTGACACTCCTGCACGTGCGGCCTAGCATCTGTCCGCGCGAGCGCGCCCCGACGCGCGCTCCACCACATCACGTGCGCGCGCCTGCACTTCGAGCGGGGCCCCTCGCGGCCCGCGGGCGCGCCGAGGCACGAGCAAAGGCGGGGGCGTTGGCAGCAGGCGACGGACGCGAGCGGCGGGACCGCGACAACGAACGGTCGGAGCGCCCGCCGCGGGGGCTCCTGGTGCTCCTGCTGCTCGGCGGGCTCCTCCTCATCCTGACCTTCGCCTCGCGCGACGGGATCGGCGGGGGCTTCGGCCAGAAGCCGCTCGACCTGATGGAGTTCGAGCGCCTCCTCCGCCGCAACGAGGTCTCCGAGGTCCGCTTCAAGGACCTCCAGGCGCAGATCACCCTGCGCTCGGGCAACCTGCGCGGCGAGCCCGAGGGGACGAAGCACCTCGTCCACTTCAACTCGCCCGAGGGCGTCGAGGAGGAGATCAAGCTCATCCGCGAGCTCTCGTCCGAGGACCGCCCCGACCGCATCCAGACGGTCGTCCACCCCGAGCCGACCAACGCCCTGCTCACGCAGCTCCTGGGCTGGTTCCTCACGACGCTCCTGCTCGTCGGCGTCCTCTACTTCCTGATCTTCCGCCAGATGCGCGGCCCCGGCTCGCCCGGCTCGCTCATCAGCTTCGGCAAGAGCCGCCACCGCGTCGCGCAGAACCGCACCGACGTCACGCTCAAGGACGTCGCCGGGATCGAGGAGGCGCGCCAGGACATCGAGGAGGTGATCGCCTTCCTCAAGAACCCGCAGAAGTTCTCGCGCCTCGGCGGCCGCATGCCCAAGGGCGTGCTCCTCGTCGGGTCGCCCGGCTGCGGCAAGACGCTCCTGGCCAAGGCCACCGCCGGCGAGGCGGGGGTGCCCTTCTTCTCCGTCTCGGGCTCGGACTTCGTGGAGATGTTCGTCGGCGTCGGCGCCAGCCGCGTGCGCGACCTGTTCGAGAAGGCCAAGGAGAGCTCGCCCTGCATCATCTTCCTCGACGAGGTCGACGCCGTCGGGCGGCGGCGCGGCAGCGGGCTGGGCGGCGGCCACGACGAGCGCGAGCAGACGCTCAACCAGATCCTGGTCGAGATGGACGGCTTCGACACCGACCGCGGGATCATCGTCATGGCCGCGACGAACCGGCCGGACATCCTCGACCCGGCCCTCCTGCGGCCGGGCCGCTTCGACCGCCAGATCGCGATCGACATGCCCGACGTGGCCGGGCGCGAGAAGATCCTGCGCGTCCACGCGCGCAACAAGAAGCTGGCGCTCGACGTCGACCTGCACACGCTCGCCAAGGCGACGCCCACCTTCTCGGGCGCGGAGCTCGAGGCGCTGATCAACGAGGCGGCGCTCATGGCGGCCATGGCCGACCGCGACGCGATCTCCATGCACGACCTCGAGGAGGCGCGCGACAAGGTCCGCTGGGGGCGCCAGAAGAAGAGCCAGAAGATGCTCGAGAAGGAGCTGCGCGCGACGGCCTTCCACGAGGCCGGCCACGCGCTCGTCGCCGCGCTCCTCGACGACTGCGACCCCGTCCACAAGGTGACGATCATCCCGCGCGGGCGCGCGCTCGGCCTGACCATGTCGCTGCCCGACCAGGACCGCTACTCGCTCAACCGCCGGCAGTGCCTGGCGCGGATCTGCATGGCCTACGGCGGTCGGATCGGCGAGCAGGTCTTCACGGGCGAGCTCTCGACCGGCGCGCAGAACGACATCGAGCAGGCCTCGGAGATGGCCCGCCGCATGGTCACCGAGTGGGGCATGAGCGAGCTCCTCGGCGCGATCAAGTACGAGACGAACGAGGACACCGTGTTCCTCGGGCGCGAGGTCAACCGCACGCGCGTCCACTCCGAGCACACGCTGCAGGAGATCGACCGCGAGGTGCGGCGCATCACCGACGAGCAGTTCGAGCGCGCGCGGGCGCTGATCGAGCAGCACCGGGCGGCGCTCGAGCGGATCGCCGAGGCGCTCATGCAGCACGAGACGCTCTCGGGCGAGGACGTGCAGGCGCTGATCGCCGGGCGCGAGCTGCGCCGGCGGCCGCCCGAGCCGGCGCCGGCCCCCGAGCCGGAGCCGGTCCCCGTGGCCGCGGCCGCGGGGGTCTCCGCCGGGGCGAGCCTGGCCCCGGCGCCGCGGCCGCAGCCCGGCGCGCCGATCTCGGCCAGCCGCGAGCGGGCGGAGGAGCCGTGATCCGGCTCGGCGTCAACGTCGACCACGTGGCGACCATCCGCCAGGCGCGGGGCGGGCGCGAGCCCGACCCCGTCACGGCGGCGCACGAGGCCGAGCTGGGGGGCGCCGACCAGATCACCGTCCACCTGCGCGAGGACCGGCGGCACATCCAGGACCGCGACCTGCGGCTCCTGCGGCAGACCGTCCAGACCCCGCTCAACCTCGAGCTGGCGGTCAGCGCCGACGTGATCGCGATCGCGCTCGACGTCCGCCCCGACCAGGTGACGCTCGTCCCCGAGCGGCGCGAGGAGGTCACGACCGAGGGCGGCCTCGACGTCGTCGGCGGCCTGGCCGCCGTCCGGGCCGCGACGGCGCGGTTCGCGGCGGCGGGCGTCGCCGTGTCGCTGTTCATCGACCCCGAGCCGGCGCAGGTCGAGGCGGCCCGCGAGAGCGGCGCGACGCACGTCGAGCTGCACACCGGCCAGTTCGCCCTCGCCCGCGGCGCCGGCGACGTCGCCCACGAGGTCGAGCGCCTGCGCCGCGCCGGCGCCCGGGCGCACGAGCTCGGGCTCCACCTCGCGCTCGGCCACGGCCTCGACTACCGCAACGTCGTGCTCGTGCGCGACCTGCCGCACGTGGCCGAGATGAACATCGGCCACTCGATCGTCAGCCGGGCGGTCTACGTCGGCCTGCGCGAGGCGGTGCGGGAGATGAAGCGGCTCCTGGTGTGAGCGGGCTCGGGCCATCGGCCTCGAGGGCGAGCTGCGTCGCGTGCGGCGGGTCGGGGCGCCACTGGGCGAGGCGGGCGGGCCGCGACCTGGTCCGCTGCGAGGCCTGCGGGCTCATCTGGGTCCCCGACGGACTCCTCCTCGACGAGCAGGGGGCGACGATCTACGAGGGCGAGCGCCCGATCTTCCTCCAGGACGGCAACGAGCAGTACTACCTCGACGAGACGAACACGCGCTCCTGCCGCGAGAAGCTGGCCTGGGTCCGGACCCTCGTGCCGCCGGGGGCCCGGCTCCTCGACGTGGGCGCCAGCTTCGGGCACTTCCTGAGCGTCGCCCGGCCCGTGTACGCGGCGGCAGGGCTCGAGCTCAGCGCGGCGGCGGTCGAGTGGAGCCGCCAGCGCTTCGCCGTCGAGAACCACGTGGGCTCGGTCTACGCCATCCCCCCGGCGCTGGCCGGCCCACACGACGCGGTCACGCTGTGGGACGTGATCGAGCACGTCCCGCGGCCCGGCGAGGCGCTCGAGGCGCTCGCGGCCGTCCTCAGGCCGGGCGGGCTGCTCTTCCTCTCCACCCCCGACGCGGGCAGCGTCGTCGCGCGCCTCCTGCGCGGGCGCTGGCACTACGTCGACCCCGTTCAGCACCTCGCGCTGTTCAACGCCCGGAGCCTGGGCCTGCTCCTCGAGCGGGCCGGCTTCGCGCCGCTGGAGCGGCGCTCGCTCGGGCACTTCTACCGGGTGGGGTACGTCCTCGATCGGCTGGCGTACCTCCACCGCGGCGGCGCGACCGGGGCGCTCACCGCCGCGCTCCGGCTCGCGGGAGGACCCGCGCGTCGAGCCACGATCCGCCTCGACCTGGGCGACGTGATGGGGGTCGTGGCGCGGCGCCGCTGACCGCCGGCGAGCGCGCGCCCGCCGTCACTCCCCGAGGTACAGCCGCTCCGCGAGGCTCTTGTGCAGCCCGCGCGCGCGGACGATCTTGTCGGCCGTCGCGTCGATGTCGTACTCCACGCGCCGGAACGAGAAGCTGCCGTCCTCGCGGGCGAGGACCCAGCAGGCGCGCGGGTCGCCGTCGCGCGGCTGGCCGACCGAGCCCACGTTGACGATCGCCCGGTGGCCGTTGATCGCGTAGCGCTTGCCCTCCTCGGGCTCGACGTAGTGCACGTCGGTGCGGTCGAGGAGGAAGATCCCGGGCACGTGCGTGTGGCCGAGGAAGCACAGGCGCGACGGGCCCATGAGGCGCTGGAAGACGTCGAGCGCGCCGACCGCGTCGTGGACGTAGTCGAGGTTCGACTCGGGCGACCCGTGCGCGAGGAGCCACGGCCCGAGCGCGTAGGTGTCGGGCATGTCGCGCAGGTAGGCCCAGCGCTGGCGCTGCTCGGGGCCGTTGGCGCCGGGGAACTTGCCGCCCGGCTTCACCCGGCGCCGCGTCCAGAAGGCGGCCTTCGCGGCGAGGCGCTTGAAGCGCTTGGGGATCTTGTAGCTGATCGCCTCGTCGTGGTTGCCGTTGATCACGAGCTCGAAGCTGCGCATCGCGATGTCGATGCACTCGTTGGGGTTCGGGCCGTAGCCGATCAGGTCGCCGAGGCAGTAGATCCGCTTGCAGCGCTTGGCCTCGATGTCCCGCATGACCGCGGTGAGGGCCTCGAGGTTCGAGTGGATGTCCGAGACGAACGCGATCCGCTCGCCCACGGCTAGCCGCCCCTCGCCGCCGCGGCGAGCGCGCGCAGGCCGGCGCGCGCCTTGACGCGCCCCTCGCGCTCCTCGGCGGCCGGGTCCGAGCCGAGGAGGACGGCGCCGCCGGCGTGCACGAGGGTGCGCGTCGGCGTGGCCACGACGATCCGGATCGCGACGGCGAGGTCGAGCGCGCCGTCCCAGCCCACCCAGCCGAAGGCGCCGCAGTAGGGCCCGCGGCGCACGGGCTCGAGCGCGTCGATCACCTCCATGGCGCGCACCTTGGGCGCGCCGGTCACGGAGCCGGGCGGGAAGGCCGCAGAGACGAGGTCGGCCCAGTCGCGCCCGCGGTCGAGGCGGGCCTCGACGACGGCGACCGTGTGGTGGACCTGCGGCCAGGACTGGACGCGCCGCGGGTCGACGACGCGCACGCTGCCGGGGCGCGCCACGCGGCCGAGGTCGTTGCGCACGAGGTCGACGATCATGGCCAGCTCGGCGCGCTCCTTGTCGCTCGCCAGCAGGTCGGCCAGGAGGGCCCGGTCCTCGGCCGGGGTCGCCCCGCGCGGGCGCGTGCCCTTGATCGGCCAGCTCGCGGCCACGCCGCGCGCGTCGAGCGAGAGGAAGCGCTCGGGCGAGGCGGAGAGCAGCCGCACGCCCGGCGCGAGCTCGAGGTCGGCCATGAACGGCGCGGGCGCGACGGCGCGCAGGGCGCGCAGGCAGCGGTCGGGGTCGACCGGCGGCCCCTCCCAGCGACGCGAGAGGTTCACCTCGAACAGGTCGCCGCGGCGGATCCAGGCGCGCGCGGTGCGGACGGCGCGGCGGTAGGCGGCGGGGTCGAGGCTCGGACGGGCCGCGGCCGGGCCCGGCGTCTCCGGCGCGGGCGACCAGGGGGCCGCGCGCAGGGCGGCGAGGGCCTCGTGGCGCGCGGGGCCGGGGGCGCCGACCCACCGGGCGCACCCGCCGCGGTGGTCGAAGGCGAGCGCGCCGTCGTGCACGGCGACCCACAGGTCCGGAAGCCCGGGCTCGACGGGCGGCCCGCCCGGGAGGCGCTCGAGCCGGCGCCCGAGGTCGTAGGAGAGCGCGACCAGCGCCCCGCCGGCGAACGGGAACGGGCCCGGTGGGCGCCGGGCGCCGGCCGGCCGGAGGCGGCGCAGGAGCTCGCGCGCGGCGGCGATCGGGTCGCCGGGCAGCCGGCGGGGCAGCCCGCGCGGGCCCTCGACCACCTCGAGGTCGCCCCCGGGCGCGGCGCGCGCGAGGGCCCGGGGGCGGAGGCAGACGAACGACGCGCCGCCGAGGCCGTCCTGGTCGAGCGCGCTCTCCAGGACGGAGACGCCCGGGACGCCGGCCGCGCGCAGGGCGGCGGCCACGTCGCCGGGGCGGGGCAGACCCGGGGCCGAGGCGGGGGGCGTCGCGGGTCGTCTTCGGGCGGTCGTTGCGCTCGGCACGGCTCTCGGATGCGTGGTGGTTCGATCCTAGAGGGCCGCCCCGCGCCTCGCCACCGCGACGCCCCAAAGGCAAGACCCGGCGCGCACCGAAGAGAGGCAGGGAGGCGCGGGTGGCGACCGGCGAGGAGCTCGTGGCGCGGTTCGTCGAGCACCTGCGGGTGGAGCGCAACCTCTCCCCGCACTCGCTGCGCGCCTACGCGGCCGACGTGCGGGAGCTGCTCGCCCACCTGCGCGCGCTCGACGCGCCGTTCGACCCCGACGCCGTCGAGCGCGGCGCCGTGCGCGCCTTCCTCGCCGGCCTCAAGGCGCGCGGCCTCGCCCGCAGCTCGATCGAGCGGCGCCTCGCGGGCCTGCGCACCTTCTACCGCTTCCTCAGGGCCGAGGGGCGCTGCCGGGGCGACCCCACGCGGCAGGTGCGCTCGCCGCCGCGCCGGCGCCCGCTGCCGCGCTTCCTGCGGCGCGACGAGGTCGAGCGCCTGCTCGCGGCGGTGCAGGAGCCGGCGGGGCCCGCGCCGGTGCGCGACCGCGCGGTGGTCGAGCTCCTCTACGGCGCGGGGCTCCGCGTGGCGGAGGTCGCGGGGCTCGACCCGGGCGACCTCGTCCCGGGCGACGAGGGGCTGTGCGTGCGGGTGCGCGGCAAGGGGCGCAAGGAGCGGCTGGCGCCGGTCGGCCGGCGCGCGGCGGCCACGCTCGAGGCCTACCTCGCGGGCGAGCGCGCGGCCCTCGTGCGGGAGCTGGCCCCGCGGCCGGTGAGCGCGGCGCTGTTCCTCAGCCGGCGCGGCGGGCGGCTGGGGGTGCGCGGCCTCTCGCGCGTGGTCGTCGCCGCGGCGCGCCGGGCCGGCTTGACCTGGGTCACGCCGCACACGCTGCGCCACAGCTTCGCCACCCACCTGCTCGAGAACGGGGCCGACCTCCGGGCGATCCAGGAGCTGCTCGGCCACTCGAGCCTGGCCACGACGCAGGTCTACGCCCACGTGTCGGCCGCCCACCTCGTCGCCGTCTACGCCCGGACCTTCGGTGAGTGATGCGCTCGCGAGGGGCGGGCGATCGGAGCAAGTCCCGGACTCGAACGAACGGTCCCGCTCCGCCCGTCCCCATCGCTCGCTCTGGCGCTCCGGCGGCTTGACTGAACCGCGGCCGGTGGCCGAGCGTCCAGGAGGGGGGTGACCGTCCCGGGTCCGGGGGGTCCAAGGGGGCGAGCCGCCGAACCTGCTCGGCCCGTTCGGCTTGACACGCTCTGGCGGCCTGAAGATAGTGAGAACCTGGCGCCCGGACCGGCCTTCGGTCCGGATCCTCCGGCGCGCGCGGGCGCCGGGGGGACGCCGAGGAGCGGAGGGTGGGCGTGCTCCCGGGCCCGTTCAAGGTCGTGCTGTCGGCGCTCGAGCGCAACTCCACTCCGGACACGCTCGGCGACCCGACGGCCGCCCGGGTGCGCAACGAGCTGGGGCGGCTGTTCCAGCTCGACGACGAGACGGCGTCGAACATCCTCTCGGCGGTGCCGATCGTCATCCTCGACGGGCTGGACGTGCGCGCGGCCGGCGTCGTCCGCGACCGGCTGCACGGCCTGCGGGAGGCCGGCTGCCGCGTGGTGATCACCGACGAGGTGACCGACACGATCCCGCGCGTGAACTGGCCGCAGCTCCCGCCGATCGCCCGGGTGGAGCGCGCGGCCGACGAGGGCGACGCGGGCCACCGGGCGGGCGGCGGGCTCTCGTGCCCGCACTGCGGCGGCGGGCTGCAGGTGATCGCCGGCGGCGCGTCGCCGCCGACCGGCGGGGGGGCGCGCGGTCACGAGGTCAACAGGCGCGAGCCGGAGCCCGCCTCGCGCGCGCGGGCGCACGAGCCGCCCCCGCCACCGCCGGCGCGGGAGCCGGCGCGGGAGCCGGCGGTCGCGGACGACGACTGGCTGAGCCCCCCGGTGGGCGCCGTCCCCGCGGCCGCGCCGCCGGCCGGCGGTCGCCGCCAGAGCGGCCGCTTCGACGACGCGGCGCTGCTGGCGTACCGGCGGGCGGAGGAGCCCTCGCGGACGACGAGCCAGGCGACGGCCTCCGAGGTGCTCGAGGTCTCGTTCAGCGACAGCGGCGAGCTCGAGCCGGCCGAGGCGGAGGAGGCGCGCCGGCGCGCCGCCGAGCCGCGGCGCGCCGCGCCCGAGCCGGCGCCGGAGCTGCTCGACGCCGACGTCTTCGAGGAGCCGCCGCGGCGCCCGGCCACCGAGCCCCGGCGCGCCATGCCCGAGACGGCGCCCGAGCTGCTCGACTCCGGCATCTTCGAGGAGCCGCCGCGGCGCCCCGCCGCCGAGGCCCGACGCGCCATGACCGAGACGGCGCCGGAGCTGCTCGACTCCGACGTCTTCGAGGAGCCACGCGGCCGGGCGCCCGCGACGAGCAGCGCGCGCCGGCCGGGCGCGGCGGCGGCGCCGCCGCCGGTCGAGGCGCCGCCGCCCCCGTCGGGGCGCGCGGGGCGGGGCAAGGCTCCGGACCCGTTCGAGGACTCGCTGGGCGGGCTCGACCCGGCGCCCGTCGTGCGGAGCGACCCGTTCGCCTCGTCGCCGGCGCGCGCAGGGGCTTCGGCGTCGCGGGCGAGCAGCTCCGGCCTGGACCCGTTCGAGGACTCGCGGATCCTCGACGACCTCTCGGGCTTCGGGGGCGGTGGCGGGAAGGACCCGCTCGAGGACTCGGGGAGCGACATCCTCGACGAGCCGCCCCCGCACCGGCGCAGCGACGCGAGCCGGCCCGGGGGGGAGCGCTTCGAGAGCGACCTCGACCTGTTCGAGGACGGCGCCGACCTCGACGCCTCCGACGTGGCCCCGGCGCCCGCCCCCGCGGCGCGCCGCGGGGGGTCGGCGCCCGCGCGGGACCCGCTCCTGGCCAGCGGCGACGACCTGCAGCTCCTCGACAGCGACGACCGTCCGCCCCCGCCGAAGCAGCGGAAGGGGAGCGGGGGCCGGACGAGCGGGGCGCGGTCGCCCGACCTCGACGAGGTCCTGAACATGTTCGGCCCCGAGGACGACGCGCCGCTCGATGACGGCTCGGGCCTCGAGCCCGCGCCGCTCGACCTGTCGCCGCCCTCGCGCGGCGGCGGGGGCCGGCCGGCGCGCGGCGGGGCCGCCGCCGGCGGCGCCGGCTTCGACCCGGAGCTGAGCGACATCCTCGAGCCGCTCGACCCGGGCGAGGCGCTGGAGATCATCAAGACGTCCAAGCCGGGGCGGCGCGAGGCCGCCTCGACGCAGGGCCGCTCGGCGAGCGGGGCGAACGGGCGCCACTCGCGCGACGAGCCCTCGGGGCTCGAGCAGCTCGACCTGACCGAGGCCGGCGCGATCCTGAGCGAGGTGAAGCAGGAGCGTCGGCCGGGCAAGAAGTCGCGCGGCGTGCCGTTCCCGGCGACCGACGAGGACGTCGACCTGTTCGAGGACAGCTCGCGCAGCGGCCGGCCGCAGAAGAAGAAGACCGACCCGTTCGCGCGCGCGCGCGGCCGCATGCTCGAGGAGGACGACGGGCGCGACCGCGACCGTGACCGGCGCGGCGGCGCCGGCGCCGGCGGCGAGCGCGAGCGACGCGGCGCCGAGGCCTCGGGGGCGGTCGAGCGCCCCCGCGCCGAGCCGAAGCCGAGCGCGCCGGCGGCGCCGTCGAAGCGCGCGGGCGGCGGCGCGCCGCCGCCGTCCGGCGACGGCGAGCACGGCCTCGTCCTCTCGCGGATCGCCGATCCGGAGAAGAAGGAGCAGGCGGCCGAGATCATCGCGGAGGTCAAGGGCTGCAGCATCGACGAGGCGCGCCGGCTGACCGACCGGACGATCATCCCCGTGCTCAAGGGGGTGAGCCGGGAGACGGCCGAGCATCACCTGGAGAAGTTCAAGCGGGTGAAGATCGCCGGCCGCGTGACGACGCGCCAGCGCGGCTGAGACCGAAGCGATGAACATGTGCCCTTACTGCGGCGAGGACGTGCCCGACGACTCCAGCGCCTGCTGGAAGTGCGGGACCGAGATCCAGCGCGGCGAGGGCGGCGCCGAGACGATCGAGCAGCGCAACGTCGAGGGCAAGACCGGCGGCGGCCCGAAGGTCGAGTGCCCGTTCTGCCAGGCCCAGATCTCCGCGCGCGCCATGCGCTGCAACGAGTGCGGGCGGGTCGTGCAGCGCACGAACGTGCGGGCCAACTGGGTCCCGATCGCCTGGACCGTGTTCGGGCTCGTCCTGGCGGCGACGCTCGTGGGCCTGGTCGTGGCCTTCGTCCGCGCGCACCAGACCCCGCCCGACCCCGGGCGCGACACCCCCCTCACGATCAAGCCGCACGAGCTCGGCCGCATCTACCTGCGCGGCGGCGCCCCCGAGCAGCGGCGCCGCGAGATCTGGGACTCGGAGCACAAGGGCCGCTTCGTCCAGTGGGAGGGCGTGATCGTCGACATCGACCCGTCCGCCCGTATCATGGGCCTGGCCGACGACGGCCTGGGCGGCCGCGCCACCGCGGTGGTGCAGTTCAAGGGCGACCAGGACCTCTCTGGCTTGAAGGTGGAGAAGACGATCCGGTATAGTGCGCGCCTCGAGGACTTCCGCGACGGGCAGTTCCACCTGTCCCTGGGCGTGCTCCTCGAGGACTGACTGGCTTGTGTAGCTCAATCGGTAGAGCACATCTTTCGTAAAGATGAGGTTGTGGGTTCGAGTCCCACCACAAGCTTCCGACGGCCCGGCGCTTCGACGCCGGGCCGTTCGCGTTCTGGCGTCTCCGAAGCCCGGGTGATCATGTCATCAAGTTGATCTGGCACGTGCCAGCCGGCGCACCTCCCTTGCCCGCGGGCGCGTTGCCGCCGGATGCGTCGTGGGTTCATGCGATGAAGCGACTCGGCGGCGAGTGGTCCAGCAAGAACGGCCAGGCAGGCTTCTGGGTCGGGATCGCGGATCCAGGGGGCTTCCTCGACCGCCACTACCCGGTGCCGCCCGGCCAGGAGAGGGTCGTCAGGTGCTTCGCGAAGCCATGATCTGCGGTCTGGTCGCATGGAGCGCGTCGCTCGTGGGCTGCACGACCGAAGAGCGCGCTCCCGTCGAAGGGTCCGTGGCAGACCTCTACGGGCCGGACCCGCGCCTCGCCGACGCGGCGTACATGGACCTGTTCCACCGGGGGACGTCGTCGATCCCGTTCCTGCTGGAGGAGGGGGCCGACCGCATGGCGGCGTACCAGGGGTCGGCCTTCATGGACCCGAGGTCGTCCCTGATCGCGGCGCCTCCGCCGACCCAGGGGGTCGTGTCGCTCTACCTGGTGGAGGCGATCCGGCTCGGGCGCGAGCGCCCCCACACGCTGCCCGTGCTGCTGGCGGCGTCGACCGGCGACGCGCCGCCGGACGCGCAGGCGCGCGCGGCCGCCGCCTACCGGGTCTGGTGGCAGGGGGTCAGGCCCCCGACGCGCGATGCGCTCCGCGCCGCCCCGGACCCCCTCGCGGGCACCGGGCTCCGCTGGCGCTGAGCGAGGGCGACCGCTCGCAGTCAGACGTGACGAGCGCGGCGAGCAGGGAGGCCAACCCGAACACAACCCGATCCGCCGTGTCGGTGGCGTGTCGTAGGCTCCGCCTCATGCGACGGAGGTCCCCCAACCCTCACGACCGGCTGTTCAAGGCCGTCTTCTCGGTCCCGGCGAACGCGCGGGCGTTGCTGCTCGGGGCCGGGCTGCCGGCCGGGGTCGTCGAGGGGCTCGGCCGGCTAAGGCCGGCGCCGGGCAGCGCGGTGGGCCACGGGCTCACGGAGGTCCACCGCGACCTGGTCTTCTCGTCGCGGCTCCGGGGCCGCGGGTCGCTCCGGCTCCTGATCGAGCACCAGCGCCGCGAGCAGGCGCGGATGCCGCTGCGCGCCCTGCGCTACGCCGCGCGCGAGCTGGAGGCATGGCAGCGGCGGCACCCGCGGTCCAGGCGCCTGCCGGCGGTGCTGCCGCTCGTGCTCCACCAGGGACGCCGGCCGTGGCGCGGCGAGCGCCGGCTCTCGGACCTGCTCGACCTCCCGCCGGACCTGCGCCGCGGCCTGGGGCCGCACCTCCCCGCGCTCGACCTCCCGCTGCTCGACCTCGCGACCACGACGCTCGCCGCGCTCCAGCGCCTGCCCGGCCCGCCGCTGGCGCGGCTCGCGCTCGCCGCCCTGAAGCTCGCCGCCGAGCCGCGGGCCGACCTCCTGGACGTCTTCGAGCGCGGGGCGGCGGACGTGCGCGCGGTGGCCCGCGACCCGGGCGGTCACGACGCGTTGGGCGAGGTCGTGCGCTATGCTCTCTCGGTGAGGCGTGGGCTCGACCTCGAAGCGGTGGGGGAGCGCCTGGAGCGCGTCCTCGGCCGGAGAGCACGCGAGGTGGTCATGGGCAGCACGGCGCAGAAGCTGATCGACGAGGGGCGGGCAGAGGGGCTGGCCGAGGGTCGCACCGAGGGGCGGGCCGAGGGGAACGCAGAGGGCGCGAGGCGCGTCCTCGAGCGCCTGCTCCGAACCCGCTTCGGGGAGCTCTCCCCCGCGACGCGGCGGCGCCTGCAGGCGGCCGACCCGAGCAGGCTCGAGGCGTGGGCCGAGCGCGTGCTGACCGCGGAGCGTCTCGAGGACGTCTTCACGACTGCCGGCTCGGCCCGGCCGAAGCGGCGCGGACGCAGGAAGGCGCGCTGACGCCCGGGGCGGGCCGGTTCGACACGCGAGGTGGATATGGGCACCACGGCGAAGCAGCTCTTCGACCAGGGCTGGGCCGAAGGGGTCAGAGGAGTCCTGAAGCGCCAGCTGCGGGTCCGCTTCGGAGCGCTCACCCCGGCCGCGCGCCGGCGCCTCCGGACGGCCGACGCCTCCACGCTCGAGGCGTGGGCCGAGCATGTGCTCACGGCGGAGCGCCTCGAGGACGTCTTCGCCCCCGCTGGACGGGTCGGACGCGCGAGCTCCGGCGCCCGGGCCCCGAAGCCTCCCGCCCCCGCGGCGCGTCCCGGTCGGCACGCGGCGCGCTGAGGCGCTAGCGCGCAGCCCGGCGTCGCGCCGCCCCCGTCGCCGCCACGAGCTCGGCGGGCGGCCTCGAGACGAGCCGCTCCAGCCGCGCCCGCGCCTCGGGGCGCGGGCTCTGCGTGCCGCGCTCCCACTGCGAGACGGTGGGCTGCGCCGCGCCGACGAGCTCGCCGAGCTGGCGCTGGGTGAGGCCGAGGTACGCGCGCAGGGCGGCCACGTCGTCGACGCTGGGCGGCGGCGCCACGGCCCTGGCGGGCGGCGACTCACGCGGCGGGGTCGCCGGGGCGCGCGGCGCCGCGCCCTCGCCGCGGATCAGCGCGACCAGCTCGGAGGTCGACAGGGCGCCGGCGCGGTCGCTCCCGTCGAGGACGGCCGCGACCAGGGCCCGCTTGTCGGCGTGCAGGGCCAGGATCTGCTCCTCGATCGTGCCGCGGGCCACGAGCCGGTAGACCGTCACCGGCCGCCGCTGGCCGAGGCGGTGGGCGCGGCCGGTGGCCTGGTCCTCGACGGCCGGGTTCCACCACGGGTCGAGGTGGAGCACGTAGTCGGCGCCGGTCAGGTTGAGCCCGACGCCGCCCGCCTTGAGCGACACGAGGAACAGCGGGCGCTCGCCGCGTTGGAAGCCGTCGATCTCCGCCTGGCGCGCGCGGGTCGGCGTGCGCCCGTCGAGGTAGTGGTAGGCGAGGCCCTCGCGGTCGAGCGCGGCGCGCACGAGCGCGAGGTGCGCCGTGAACTGGCTGAAGACGAGCGCGCGGTGGCCGCCCTGCACGAGGTCGCGCACGACCTCGAGGAGCTGCGTGAGCTTGGCCGAGGGGCCGCGCCACGACGCCTCGACCAGCCCCGGGTGGCAGGCGAGCTGGCGCAGGCGCGTGAGCGCGGCGAGGACGTGGAAGCGCGCGTCGCGGTCGCCCGCCTCGACGAGCCGCTCGAGCCGCGCGACCGCCTCGAGCCGCGCGTCCTCGTAGAGGGCGCGCTCGCCCCTCGACAGGTTGACGTCGAGCGTCGACTCGCTCCGGGGCGGAAGCTCCGTGAGCACCTGCTCCTTGGTGCGCCGCAGCACGTAGGGGCGGAGCAGCCGCGCCAGGGCCTGGGCCCGCTCGGGGTCGCGGTCGCGCTCGATCGGCGCGGCGAAGCGCTCGCGGAAGCCCTCCCAGCTGCCGAGGAGGCCGGGCGACACGATCCGGAACAAGCTCCACAGGTCGGAGAGGCGGTTCTCGACGGGCGTGCCCGTGAGCGCCAGGCGCCAGCCGGCGTCGAGGCCGGCGAGGGCCTCGGCCGTGAGCGTGCGCGCGTTCTTGACCCGCTGCGCCTCGTCGAGGACGAGCGTGGCCCAGCCGACGCCCTGGAGCAGCGCGGCGTCGATCCGCGCGAGGTCGTAGCTGGCGACGAGCACGTCCTTCGGGCCGAGCGCGGCGAGCGCGCCGGCGTCGCGGTCGGTGTCGCGCAGGAGGCGGGGGCGCAGCGACGGCGCGAAGCGCTCGACCTCGCGCACCCAGTTCGGCCCTACCGACGTGGGCGCGACGACGAGCGCCGGGCCGAGCGGGGCGCGGTCGAGCAGGGCGGCGATCGCCTGGACCGTCTTGCCGAGGCCCATGTCGTCGGCGAGGCAGGCGCCGGCGCCGAAGGTCGAGAGGCGCTTGAGCCACGCCCAGCCCTCGCGCTGGTAGCCGCGCAGCTCGGCGCGGAGCCCGCGCGGGACGCGCACCGACACGCGCCGCGCGGCGTCGAGGCGGGCGAGGACCTCGCGCCAGCTGCGCGAGAGGTCGGCCTCGGCGACGCCGTCGAGCGCCGGCGCCACGACGGGCGCGGCGGTGACGTCGAGCTCCAGCTTGCCGCGCCGCTCGGTGACCGCGCCGCGCAGGGCCTCGAGCCGCTCGCGGAGCGCGGCCGAGAGGCGCAGGAACCTGCCGTCGCCGAGCGCCACGTGCCGCTCGCCGCCGCGCAGCGCGTTGAGGACCAGCGCCAGCTCGATCCGCTCGCCGTCGACCTCGAGCGCGCCGTCGAGCTGGAACCACGAGCGCGCGTCGCGCACGGCCACGTGGAAGCTCGACAGGCCCACCTCGCGCGACACGCGCAGGCGCTCGCCCTCCGGCCACTCGACCGGCGCGCCGGTCGCCGGCGCCGCCTCGAGCAGGGCGAGCGACGCGGCGAGGTCGAGCTCCCAGGCCCACGGGCCGGCGGGCTCGCGGTCGGCCAGCCCGAGCGCGGCGGCGAGGACCTCGGCGCGCTCGACCTCCGCGGCGAGGTCGCGCCGCGCGCGGGCCAGCCCGCCGCCGGCGAGGCACAGGAGCTCGGCGCGCCCCTCGCCTGGGACGGCCGGCGGCCCCGGGTCGGCCGGGGCCGCCTCGCCCTCACGGGCGAGGTCGAGCGGGCGCACGCGGAGCGAGGCGCGCAGGCCGTCCTCGAGGCGGCCGCGCGGCTCGAGCACCAGGCGCGGCCGGGCGTCGGCGTCGACGACGGGCCCCGCCGCGCCGGGCGGGACCTGGAGCGGGACGACGCGCTCGAGCTGGGCCAGGCGCACGAGCACCGCCGCGCCTTCGGCGCGCGGCACGACGAGCGGGCGGCGCTGCAGGTGCGCCAGGAGCGGCGGCGCGCGGCGGGGCGCGCGGCCGCCCAGGCCCCGGCCG
>JAMLIC010000005.1 GCA_023954375.1 Planctomycetota bacterium | reverse complement strand
AGGAGGCCGCCTTCGCTCGCCTTCGCGCCGCATCGCCTCGCCCTCCTCG
Source organism: Planctomycetota bacterium (assembly GCA_023954375.1). Taxonomy (GTDB): domain Bacteria; phylum Planctomycetota; class J058; order J058; family J058; genus JAMLIC01. The sequence goes on along the minus strand of JAMLIC010000005.1, from coordinate 307,626 downwards.
GCCTCGCCTGAGGCTCACGCTGCGCGACGCTCGGCACGGTGGTGTGCTCGGAGGCACATCGGCGGGCCGAGCCATGACGACGCCAGGCGGTGGGTGAAGAGCCGGGCCGTCGTCATGGGCGCGCGAGCGAGACCGGAGGCTTAGGCGCCGCCCTGGGACGACCCCGGGTACGGGCCCTTGCCCTCGTAGCTCGAGCCGATCACGCCGCTCGTGCCGATCCCGGCGCCCTCGTAGCCCTGGCCGGTCGTCTCGTAGCCGCGACCCTCGTAGCCCTGGCCGTGGCCCACGCCGACGCGCCGGCCCAGGTCGCCCGCGCGCTGCGACAGGTCGTGGCGCAGCTCGTCGCCCGACTTCGGGGCGAAGAGCATGCCCAGCCCGGCGCCCACGATCACGCCGACGCCGAAGAGCCCGATCGCCGGCAGGACGTAGGCCCCGGCCATCGGCGCGCGCTGCAGGCCGAAGACCTCCAGCAGGTCGTCGCCGGTGATGTCCGAGTAGTCCTTGTTGAAGATGTCCTTGACGCGCTTCTTGCCGAGCATCGCCATACTTACGCTCCTGTTCCCTCGCGTGTAGTGCGGGCGGACCGCTACGACCCGCCCTGACCGAACCCCTCGACCTGTCCCGACTCACCACCACCGCTCGTCATCGCCGACATCTGGCCCTCGACGAACTGCCGCATGAGCATGCCCATGCCGAGCCGCAGCCCGATGCTCAGCCCGGCCCGCGTGATCCGGGACGGCAGCCCGCCGCCGATCACGTAGCCGAACGCCGCGGCCACGCCGAGCACGGCGTAGGGGCGCTGGTCGAGCTGCTCCTTGAGCATGACGCTCACGTCCGCGCTGATGTCCTTGATCGAGCTCGCCAGGTCCTGCGCCTCCTCCTTCAGCTCGGCCGTGTGCTCGAAGATGCGGTTCCGATGCGCGTGGCCGTCGCGGCCCTCGCGCCCCTGGCTCCGGTCGTCCACCACGGCGCGCTCCCTCACCACCGGCTCACGATGCGGGCCACGACGTAGCCGCACACCGCCGCCAGGCCGACCGCCATGATCGGGTGATCGTGCACGAACGCGCGCGTGCGCTCGTCGATCGTCTCCATCTGCTCCTTGAGCCGCTCGCCCTGATGCTGCAGGGTGCGGGCAAGCTCCTGCCCGCGGATGGGGATCCGTCCGGACTCGACCATGGGCGTCTCGCTGCCTCCGTCGATCACAGGTCCTCCGTCCGGCTCCAGCCGAGCCAGAGGCCGAAGAGGAACCCCCCGAAGAGCCAGGGCGCCGGGCGCTGCGCGATGTGGTGGCCGACCCGCAGGGTCTCGACCCGCTCGATCGTCGCCACCCGCAGCCCCTCGAGCGCCTGTCGCAGCTCCTCCCGGTCGCGGTCGATCGCCCGCCGGAGGTAGTTGCGCTCGTCCATCAGCCGTGCGTCCACCACGCGCCTCCTCGTCTCACCGGAGCTCGGCCGGCTCACGCCGGTGGGCCGCCTCCGCCCGCATCTGGCCGCTCGCCGCGCGCGCGGCCTGCTTCCGCTTGCTCTGGGCCGCCGCGAGCATCGCCAGGCCCGCGAGCAGATGGATGCCGCCGACGATCGCCAGCGCGCCCGGGATCCCGGTGGCCCGGGACAGCCACCAGGTGACGCCGACCATGAGCACCACCCAGCCGGCGCGCGCCACGTAGGCGCCCGCGGCGGCGAGGCCCAGCGACTTGCCCGCCTCGCTCGCGGCCGTGATCTTCTCGTCGAGGGCCGTGCGCACCTCGACCCGGATCAGGTCCAGGCGGTCCGCGAGCAGGTTCTGGCTCGCCTCCGCGACGCGCGAGATCGCCTCGCTCACCCCGGGCGCCTCCGCCTCGGCTCGCCGCTCGACCTCGAACCTGCGCTGCTGCTGGATCATCGCTCCTCCGTGGGGGGGCCGCGGCGGCCCGCGGGCGGCGCCCACTCCGCCAGGAGGCAAAGGCCGCTCCAGCCCGTGACCCCAGCGCCGTCCGTGCGGGCGAGTCGCGCTCGTCCCCGCCGCGCGCCACGCGGGGCCCGCCGGCTACCTCGGCTCGTCGACCGCGTGCGGGCTGGGCGCCGGGAGGCGCCCGTGATGCGAGCGGCGGGAGTAGACCTGCGTCACCTCCGCCCCGAAGAACAGGATCATGGACGCGTAGTAGACCCACACCATGAAGATCACGACCGACGCCGCCGCCCCGAAGGCGGAGGCGAACGTCGCCTGGCCGAGGTACAGCCCGATCAGGTACTTCCCGAGCGCCAGGAGGACGCCCGTGAGCAGGGCCCCGAACCAGACGTCGCGCCAGGCGATGTAGCGGTCGGGGAGGAACTTGAACATCATGGCGATCAGCAGGGTCACCAGCGCGAACGACACCCCCGAGTTGAGCAGCCGCCAGAGGGCCGCGCGGTCGGGCAGGGCGTGGGCCAGGTAGGCGTCGACCGCCGCCAGCGCCGCGTTGAGCGTCAGCGACACGAGGAGGAGGAAGCCGATCGCCAGGACCATCGCCAGCGACAGGAGGCGCTGGCGGAGGAAGGTCAGGAGCGCCCCCTTGACGCGCGACGGGGCGGCCTTGACGTCCCAGATGCGGTTGAGCGCGCTCTGGAGCTGCACGAAGACCGTCGTCGCGCCGAAGAGCAGCGTCGCCAGGCCCACGAGGGTCGAGACCCACCCGCTCGCGGCCAGGTCGGTGCGGTCGATCACGGTGCGCACGGCGCGCGCGCCCTGGTCGCCGAGGAGGACCTGCATCTCGTGCAGGATCCGTCCCCGCACGGCGTCCTCGCCGAAGACGAACCCGGCCACGCCGACGACGACCAGGAGCAGGGGCGAGAGCGAGAGGAGCGTGTAGAAGGACAGCGCCGCCGACATCTCGAACGGCTCGTCCGCCCAGAACTCGGAGAACGTCTCCGCCACCGCGTCCCACACGCCGCGCGCGCGCCGCGCGACCGCCGAGGGCAAGCCCATGGCGACCTCCTGGTCCCCCGCTTCGCAAGCGGCGCGCCAGGCGGGGAGGCGACGGGAGCGACGCCGGTGAGACACCCGCGCCCGAGGTGTGGGCGACGGCCGCGGATTCGCCGGGTCCGGTCCCCTCCTCGCCTTGGTACTCATGGGACGCAGAGAGCGGGTCCTGTTCCTCCCCCCTCTGCGGTCTCTGCGCCTCCTCTGCGGCCTCTGCGTCCCATCGACTCGAATGAAGCCCGCTGTCACGGGTCAGAGCGCATGAAGCAATCGACGCTCGCGGCCGGGTCCTGGTGACCAGCCCTCGATCGGAGCAGCAAGTGAGGCGAGGCCGACGAGGCCGAGCCGCGGCGGCGATGCGTGCGGGCGACGACGTAGCGACCTACTTCGAGCCCGCGCGCGCGCCGCCGCGGCCGGCATCGTCGGCCGCAGCCGTCGAGCACACCTCACTCGTCCTTGACGAGGTCCTGCCAGCCCTCACGCTCGAGCGCGGCCTGGAAGTCGGGCTCCGTGCGCACGTACTTGCGCAGCTGGTTGCGCGTGGAGGCGGTCGGGCGGGTGGCCATCGACCGCCGGAGGGCCTCGGCGGCCCCGTCGAGGTCGCCCCGGAGCGCGCGCAGGAGCGCGAGCTGATACTGCGCGTTGTCGTCGAGGTCGTCCGGCGCGACCTCCGCCCACACCGCGGCCGCCTCCTCCTTGCGCTCGAGCGCCTCGAGCACGAGGACGAGCTGCACGCGGAACTTGGCGGCGAAGGCGCCCCTCCGCGCGCCGCCCCGCGCGCCCTCCCCGCCCTGCCGGCCGCCTTGCTGACCGTCGCGGCGCGCGCGCACCTGCTCGACCGAGTCGACCGCCTCCTGCGCGAGGGTGAGGGCCATGTCGAGCCAGCGGGCGCGCTCGGCGGGGTCGGCGGCGCCCCGACCCACGCGGTAGCAGAGCTGCGAGGCCGTGTCGGCGGTGCTGGCCAGGTGCAGGACCTCCTGGGCCTGGCGGTAGAGCTCGATCGCCGCCGCGTGGTCGTCCTTCTCGGCGTAGATGATGTTCGCCTTGCGCGTGAGCGCCTGCACGCGCAGGCGGCGCGCCGGCTCGCCGGGGTCGTCCTGCAGGAGGGCCTCGACCTCGTCGTAGCAGGCGAGCGCGTCGTCGAGGCGGCCGGTCTTCACCTGGTGCAGGCTGCCCAGGAACAGGAGCACCTGCCCGCGCACCAGCGGCGTGCTCGGCGGCGCGGCGAGGGCCTGCTCGGCGAGCTCGAGGCAGCGGTCGGGCGTGTCGTCGCGCCACCGCTCGTAGGCCTGCGCGAGGAGCCGCTGCGCCTCGGTGTCGTCAGCCAGGGCGGGAGCGGCGGTCGACGCGATGGCGAGGGCGACGAGGGAGGCGAGCGGGAGGGATCGCATGGCCGTGCTCCGTCCGGTCAGTGGGTCCCGAGGCGCTTGGTGCAGTCGAGCACCAGCGCGTTGAGCTCGACCGCGCGCCGCTCGACGTCGTAGCTGTCGGCGGCGTCGGCCAGCTCGCGGATCAGGCGGTCGAGGAGGTCCTGCGCCTGCCGGAACTGCGCCATGGCGGCGCGGATCGAGGGGGCGGCGGCGCCCTCCGGGGCGTCGAACGCGCTGCGGTACAGCTGGAGGCCCGTGCGGTAGGCCGTGTCGGCGGCGCGCCAGCTGGGGTGGGCGTGGATGGCCTCGCGGTCGACCTGCCGCGGGCGCTCGGGCTCCGGCGGCGGCTGCGGCCGAGGCGGCGGGGTGACCGGCGCGGGGATCGTCGGCGCGGGCGTGGCGGGCGCCGGGCTCGGCTCGGGCAACGCCGCGATCGGGCCCGGGGTCTCCTCGCCCGGGTCGGGCGGCGGCGCCGGCGCCTCCGCCAGGCGACGCCGCGCCGCCTGGAGGCGGTCGACGTCGCCCACGCCGAACATGTCGACGATCACCTGCCCCTCCGGCGTGCGCAGCGCCTCCAGGAGGAGGCGCCCGCCGAGGCCGCGCAGGTCGGCGGCCAGGGCGTGGTGCGCCAGGCGGTGGAGGGCGAGCCCCGGCGGCCGTGGGCCGAGGGTCGCGCGGTCGCGGCGCAGGGCCTCGTCGAGCGCCCGGCGGGCGGCCTCGGGGGCGAGCGCCTCGCGCTGGCGCACCTGGGCCCGCGGCAGGGTCTGCTCGCGACCGTCGCGCAGGAGGAGCGTGACGCGGTCGGCCGCCTCGCTCGCGACCACGCCGATCAGGGCCTCGCCCTCGACGGTCGTGACGCGCACGACCTGGGCCGCCCCCGCGAGCGGCCCCGGCTTGACCCCGCGCGTGAGGACCTCGAGGAGGTGGGCGCGCTCCGCCAGCAGGTCGAGCCCGGCCGCGCGCGCGCGGCGCTCGGCGCGGGCGAAGTCGCCCGCGTCGAGGAGCGCCGCCACCTCGGCGGGCGTGGCTGGCCCGGGCGGGTCGCCCTCGTCGCCGGGCGCGGCGGGCGACGCGCCCGGGTCGTCGACTCCGAGGGCGTCGGTCGTCCGCGGGGGCGGCGCGGGGTCGGGGTCGACGGGCGGCCGCTCGCGACCCGCGAGCGCGAGCACCACGCCGGCGACCACGCACAGACCCACCAGCGGGGGGCTGAAGCCCTCGGCGAGGACCTGCAGGGCGGTGGCCTCGCGCTCGCTCACGGCGCCCCCGCCGGGCAGGGGGTCGCGACGAGGCGCGCGGGCGAGAGGCCGGCGAGGAGCGCGGCGTCGTCGCCGGCCTGGCCCTCGACCGCCCGCGCCGCGAGGTCGCCCACGGCGAGCGCGCTCGTGAGCCCGTGACCGCCGAGGGCCGCGACCCAGAACAGGCCCGCGAGGCGCGGGTCCCAGCCCACGACGAAGCGGCGGTCGGGCGCGAAGGTGCGCAGGCCGGCCCAGGCCAGGCGCACCTCGAGGTCGAGCAGGCCCGGCGCCGCGCGCTGGAGGGTGGCCGCGAGGCGCGCGCGGGCGTCCGGCTCGACGAGCGCGTCCTCGGGGGGCCGCGGGTCCTCGTCGCAGGCGCAGAGGAGGAGCGCCGGCGCGTCGCCGGCGCCCGTGAGCGTCCACGGCCGCGCGTAGAGGCCGCGCTCGGTGTCCCACACCCAGGGCGCCGGCGCGGGCGGGCGCCCGGTGGCCACGAACAGGTGCCGCCGCAGCGACGCGAGCGGAAGGGCGGCGCCGCCCGCCCGCTCGGCGAGCGCGCTCGCCCAGGGCCCGGCCGCGTCGACGACGACGTCGCAGGCCACCTCGTCGTCGCCCGCGGCGAGCCCCGCGACCTGCCCCGCGGCCGTCACGACCCTGGCCTCGCGGCCGAGGCGCGCGTCGACGCCGGCGCGCGCGCACGCCCGCAGGAGCGCCTCGACCACCGCCTCGGGCCGGGCCAGCCCGTCGCCCGGCGTCGACACGGCGACCATCCCGGGCGCCGGCGCGACCCCGTGCGGCGCCTCGCCCGAGGCCTCGCGCACGTCCACCGCGACGCCCGCCGCGCGCGCGTCGGCCGCCGCGCGCAGGAGCGCCGGCGCCTCGCGGCTGCCCGCGAGGAGCACCGACCCCGTGCGTCGCGCGAGCGGCGCGGGCGCGAGGTCGGGCGGCGGGTCGAAGAGGAGCGCCGCGCCGCGCCGGCCGAGCTCGAGGGCGGCCGGGTCGGTGACGACGTGGCGCACGAGGCCGGCGTTGCGGCCGCTGGCGTGGACGCCGGGCCCCGCCTCGCGCTCGACGAGCGTCACGCGGTGTCCGCGGCGGGCGAGCCACCACGCCGTCGCCAGCCCGGCGACCCCGCCGCCGACCACCCCCACCCGGAGCGTCATGGAGGCATGGTAGCGGCGTGGGGGGCGCGCAGGAAGCGGAGGCGGCAGCTTCAGCGGCCCTCCCGGAGCGCGCGACGGACCTCGTCGTCGTCGAGCCCCTCCAGCGCGGCCCGGGTCCGCGCCGCCTCGGCGGGCGGCAGCCACGGGGCGCGGAGCAGGGCGGCCAGGGCGAGCCGGCGCGCCTTCTCGGCGCGCCCGACGCGCGCGAGGCAGACGGCGCGGCGGGCGAGCGCGACGGTGCCGCCCGCCGGGTCGACCGCGCCGACGCGGCCCCACATGTCGGCCGCGTCGTCCCAGCGCCCGGCCTGCTCGAGCGCCGCGGCGAGGGCGGCGGCGAACCGGGGGACCTCGGGCGCGAGCGCGGTCGCCCGCTCCAGGTCGGCGATCGCGCCCGGCACGTCCCGGTCGAGGAGGCGCAGCTCGGCCCGGTGCCAGTGGACGAACGAGCAGGCGGGGTCGACCGCGAGGGCCTCCTCGAGCAGCTCGGCGGCGCGGCGAAGGTCGGCGGCGTCGGCGCGCTGACGGCCGCGCCGCATGAGCAGCGTCGCCTGACGGACGCGGGCGTCGACGTCCTCCTCGGGAGGGGTCGCGGCGCTCGCCCGCGCGGCGAGGGCGAGCGCCGCCTCGCCGTCGTCGCGGCCGACCGCCTGGTCGGCCCGCGCCAGCAGGGTGTCGGGCAGCTCGGGCGGGAGGGCGTCCAGGTCGGCGGGGCGCCCGTCCCGGACGGCCGCCAGCGCGCGGGCCGCCTGCGCCGCGGGCTCGGACGGGTCGAGCGCCAGCGCCCGCTCGAGCGCCGCGTCGGTCCAGTCGAGGAGGACGGCGTGCCGCCGGGCGAAGGTGCCCAGGGCCGTCCAGCGGGTCGCCGTCGGCCCGCGCAGGAGCGCATCGAGCCACGCCTCGAGCGCCTCGAGGGGCCGCCCCTCGCGGACGAGCTGGCGCGCGCGCGCCTCGTGCGCCGCCGCCTCGCCGGGGTCCTGCTCGGTGAGGGCGGCGAGCGCATCCCACGCCAGCCGCGCGACCCGCATGCGTTGCGACGTGGCCCCCCGCACCACCTCGCGCAGCGCCTCGCGCGCCGCCGCGCGCTCGCCGGCGCGGGCGAGCGTCTGCCCGAGGATGAGCCGCGCCTCGTGGCTCCGCGCCCCGGCCTCCTCGCAGGCGCGCCGCGCGGCGGCCAGCGCCTCGTCGACGCGCCCCGCCGCGAGGAGGGCGGCGGCGTGGACGACGAGGACCTGCCCCGTCGCCTCCGGGCGGGCCGCCGCGCGGGTCGCGTCGGCGAGCGCGGCGTCCACCTGCCCCGCGGCGAGCCGCGCGCGGGCGCGGCCGGCCAGCGTCTCGGGGATCGCCGGATGCCGCGCGACGCCCTCCTCGCCCGCGGCGAGGGCGCCGTCGAGGTCGTCGACCTCGAGGCAGGCCCAGACGCACAGCGCGTAGGAGAGCGCCAGCGGGAACTCCGCGATCGAGGCGCGCGCGTCCTCGATCGCCGCGCGGGGCTCGCCCATCAGGTAGCGGGTCAGCCCGCGGAGCAGGAGCGCGCGGGACGTGAGCGCGGGCTCGCCGCCGGCGTCCCTGACGAGCCGTATGAACAGGTTCGCGTCGGCGAACGCCCGCTCGAGGTCGCGCCGCCGGAGGTGCACCTCTGCGCGCCCGAGGAGGAGCTCGGCCTGGTTCGGGGAGAGGTCCAGGGCGCGGTCCAGCGCGAGGAGCGCCGCCTCGTCGTCCTCGAGCGGCAGGAGGGCGAGGGCGAGGTCCCCCGCGAAGGCCGGGTCCTCGGGCAGGAGCGCCGTGGCCCGCCGCAGGTCGTCGAGGCCGGGGCCGACGTGGCCGAGGCGCACGCGCAGGCGCCCGCGCTGGCCGAGGAGCAGCGGGTTGCCCGGCGCGCCCTCGAGGGCGCGGTCGAGGACGTCGACGATCCGCTGGACGTCGGCGAGGTCGTCGTCGGGGAGGGTCACCGCGAGGATGATCGCCGCCTCGACCTGCGCGGGGTCGAGCGCGAGGGCGCGGTCGACCAGGCGCAGCGTGCGGGCGGCCCCCTCGGGCGCGATGGGCCCGCGCAGCGTTGAGCGCTCGAGCGCGGCGGCGAGGGCGTGCGCGTCCGCGAGGTCGGGGGCGACCCGGAGCGCGGCGTCGAGGAGCGCGGCGGCGCGCACCCGGTCGCCGCCGAAGTGGGCCTGATAGCCGTCCTCCACGAGGGCGAGCGGCTCGCCCGGGTCGGCGGCGAGGGCGCGCGCGACGGCCTCGCGCGCCGTCACCGAGTGGCCGTCGATGCGGCGATGGATGCGCGCCAGGCGCGCCCAGGCGTGGGCGTCGCCGCGGGCGGCGAGGTCCTCCCATGCGGCGCGGCCCGCTGCGTAGGGCCAGCCCTCGGCCTCGGCGGCGGCCGCGGCCGCTCGCAGGGTCGCGCGGTCCGACGGGACGTCGGCCTCGGCCACGCTCGTCGCCGCGGCTGGTGGGGCGGACGGAGGCGGGGCGGCGGCCGCCGCAGGCTCGCGCGGCCGCGCCGCGAGGGCGACGGCGCCGAGGCCGGTCGCGGCGGCGAGCCCGAGCAGGAGCGGACGCCGCCAGCGGGCGCGCGGCCGGGGGCGCACCAGGCACGCCGCCAGCGCGTCCGCGAGCGCGTCGGCCGACTCGAACCGCTCCGCCGGGTCCCGCGCGAGGCACGTCATGATCACCCGCCGCAGGTCCGGCGGGAGGGCGACGCCGCGCGCGTCCGGGCTGACGACCTCGTCCTCGAGGACGGCGCGGACGCTGTCGAGCAAGCTCGTGGCGCGGAACGGCGGCGCGCCGGTGACGGCCGCGTAGAGGGTGGCGCCGAGCCCCCAGACGTCCGCGCGCGCGTCGACCGGCCCCCCGGCGGCCTGCTCGGGCGCCATGTAGGCCGGGGTGCCCAGGAGCGTACCCGTCGCGGTCAGGCGCGAGGCGCCGGCGTCGGTGCGGCGGGCCAGGCCGAAGTCCGAGAGCTTCGCCCGCCCCTCCCGGTCGATGAGGACGTTGTCCGGCTTGAGGTCGCGGTGCACCACGCCGCGCGCGTGGGCGTGGGCGAGGGCCCGGGCGAGCGGCTCGAAGAGCCGCGCCGCCTCCAGCGGCTCGAGCGGGCCGCGCTTCAGCAGGGCGGCGAGCGACTCCCCCTCGACGAGCTCGAGCGCGACGAACGGCCGGCCGCCCGGCTCGCGGCCCAGCTCCAGGAGGCGGACGATGTCCGGGTGCTGCACCTGCGCCAGGAGCCGCGCCTCGCGCTCGAAGCGCAGGAGGTCCTCCGCCTCGGCGTGGAGCAGCACCTTGAGCGCGACGCGCGCGCCGGTCGCCGGGTCGTGCGCGCGGTAGACCACGCCCATGCCGCCGCGGCCGAGCTCGGCATCGACGATGAAGCGGCCGATGCGCGCGGGGGTCGGCACGGGCACGAGTATGGCGCCTCGCGCCGGGCCAGGCGAGCGGCGCGGGGGCCGGACGGCCCCGCCCGGAGGGGGAGGCGCGGCGGTGGCCCGACGATCACCGCGCGTAGAGCGCCTCGATCGCCGCCCGGTGGCGCTCCTCGAGCACCCGCCGCTTCAACTTGAGCGTCGGCGTGAGCGCCCCGTCGGCGGTCGACCACACCTCGGGCACGACCTCCCACGCCTTGAGCTGCTCGAAGCGCGCCAGCTTGCGGTTCTCCTCGCCGAGGGCGGCCTCGAGGTGCGGGCCGAGCGGACCCGCGAGCAGCGCCGCGATGTCCTCGGGCGTCGCGGCGCCCGGGGGCGCGCCGGGGACGCCCTGCGCGCGGGCCCAGCGGCCGACCTCGTCGGGGTCGAGGGCGAAGAGGCCGACGAGGTAGGGGCGGCGGTCGCCGACGATGAGCGCGTGGCTGACGAGCGTCACGCGCTTGAAGTGGTGGTCGAGCTTCTGCGGCGCGACCTTCTTGCCGTTGGCGAGGACGATCAGCTCCTTCTTGCGCCCGGTGATGCGCACGTAGCCGTCCGGGTCGACCGCGCCGAGGTCGCCCGTGCGGAAGAACAGGTCCTCGGTGAAGGCCTCGGTCGAGGCGGCCGGGTCCTTGAAGTAGCCGCGGAAGACGCCCGGGCCGCGCACGAGCAGCTCGCCGTCGGGCGCGACCTTCACCTGCGTGCCGGGCAGCGGGCGGCCGACCGTGCCGAAGCGGTAGGCGTCGGGCGTGTTGAGCGTCGCCGGCGCCGCCGTCTCCGTCAGCCCCCAGCCCTCGAGGATCAGGATCCCGAGGGCCTGGAAGAACTCGAGCAGCTCGACCGACACGGGCGCGCCGCCCGAGGTGAGGAAGCGCAGGCGCCGGCCGAAGACGCGCTCCTTGAGCCGCTCGTGCACCGCGCGCCGCGCGAGCGCGTGCGCCACCGAGAGGCGCAGGGGGAGGCGCTGGCCGGCCTTCAGGTAGGGCGCGGCCCTCCGGCCGACCTCGAGCCCCCACTCGAAGATCCGCCGGCGGTGCGGCGGGGCCTGGGCGACCACGGCGAGGAGGCGCGCGTGCAGCTTCTCCCACAGGCGCGGCACGCTCACCTGGACCGTGGGCTCGACCTCCTTGAGCTCGTCCATGAGCGCGTCGAGGGACGACGCGTAGTAGCCGGTCGCCCGCGTGAGCAGCCCGGCGTAGCCCGCCAGGCGCTGGAGCGCGTGGGCCTGGGGGAGGAACACGACCGACACGTCGTCGGGCCGGTGCGGCATGACCGAGGCCGCCGCGTGCGCCGTGAAGGTCAGGTTGCCGTGCGTGAGCATGGCGCCCTTGGGCGCCCCGGTCGTGCCGGACGTGTAGATGATCGTCGCCAGGTCGTCGGGGCCGACCGCGCGCCAGGCGGCCTCGAACCTCGCGGCGCCGTCGAGGGCGGCGTCGCCGCGCGCCTCGAGCTGGGCGAGCGTCAGCTCGCCCGGGCCGAGGTCGACGCCGCCCGCGTCGATCACGACGACCGCCTCCAGGCCCGGCAGGTCGGCGCGCCCGGCGCGGACCTTCTCGAGCTGGGCCCGGTCCTCGACGACGACGACCTTCACCTCGGCGTGGCGGAGCTGCCAGACGACCTCGTCGCCGGGGAGCGTCGGGTAGACGCCCACGGTCACGGCGCCCAGGTGGAGGGTCGCCATGTCGACGCGCCCCCACTCGGGCCGCGTCTCGCTCACGAGCCCCACGCGGTCGCCCTTCTGCACGCCGAGCTCGAGCAGGCCGAGCGCCAGGCGGCGCACGCGCTGCCCCGCCTGCGCCGCGCTCGTCCCGCGCCAGGCGCCGGCCTGCTTGCGGAACTCGCACAGGTCGTGAGGGAACTCGGCCACGCGCCGCTGGAAGAGGGCCGGGAGGCTCCTGTGCACCCAGACGCCGGCGAGCTCGACCAGCTCGACGTGGTCGGCGCGCCGCAGCGGTGTGGAGGTGGCCAGGGTGGCGTGGGTCATGGCGGCTCCGCTGTCGGGGATCCTACCTGCTACGATCCGGCCCCACGCCCGAGGAGGGCGGCCCATGACGCCCCCCATGACCTCCGACGACCGCGCGCGCCTGAAGGACCTCGTCGCCGCCTGCGTGGCGCGCGGCCCGGTCACGCTGGCCTCCGGCAAGACGAGCGACTTCTACGTCGACGGTCGGCTCGTGACCCTGAGCCCGGAGGGGTCGCTCCTCCTCGGCCGCGCCGTGCTCGAGGTCGTGCGGGCGCGCGGCGTCACGGCGCTCGGCGGCCCGGTCACGGGGGCCTGCCCCATGGTCTCGGCGGCGGGCGTGCTGGCGGCCCAGGAGGGCGTGCCGCTGAAGCTCTTCTACGTGCGGCCCGAGCCCAAGGGGCACGGCCTGCAGAAGGCGATCGAGGGCCCGCCGCTGTCCCGCGCCGACCGGGCGCTCCTCGTCGACGACGTCATGACCTCGGGCGGCTCGGTGGTCAAGGCGGTCGAGCGCGTGCGCCAGGAGGTCGGCTGCGAGGTCGTCGGCGCGCTGACGGTCGTCGACCGCGAGGCGGGCGGGCGCGAGGCCCTTGCCGCGGCCGGCGTCGAGCTGATCGCCCTGCTCACGCGCCGCGACCTCACGTCGTGACCGACGAGGTCCGGATCGGCGTCTCGGCCTGCCTCATGGGCGAGCCGGTCCGCTTCGACGGCGGGCACCGCCGCGACCGCTACCTGACCGACACGATCCAGCGGTTCGTCACCTTCGTGCCCGTGTGCCCGGAGATGGAGCTCGGGCTGGGCGCGCCGCGCGAGACGCTGCGCCTCGTCGACCGCGGGCAGGGCCGCCGTCTCGTCGCGCCGGCGAGCGGGCTCGACCACACCGACGCGATGACCCGCTGGTCGGCCGACAAGGTGGCCGCCCTCGACGCGCTCGGGCTGTCGGGCTTCGTCCTCAAGAAGGACAGCCCCACCTGCGGCATGGAGCGCGTGCGCGTCTACGACCGCAACGACGTGCCGGCGCGGACGGGCGCGGGCGTCTTCGCCGCCGCGCTGGGGGCGGGCGCCCCGCTCCTGCCGATCGAGGAGGACGGCCGCCTCCACGACCCGCGGCTGCGCGAGAACTTCTTCGAGCGCGTGTTCGCCTTCCGCCGCCTCCGGGCGCTGTTCGAGGGCGAGTGGACGGCGGGCGGGCTCGTCGCCTTCCACACGCGCGAGAAGCTCCTCCTCATGGCGCACTCGCCCGCGGGCTACCAGGCGCTCGGCCGGCTCGTGGCCGCCCCGCACGCGCAGCCGCGCGAGGCGCTCGCGGCCGACTACCAGGCCCGGTTCATGCAGGCGCTGGGCGAGCTCGCGACGACCGGGCGCCACGTGAACGTCCTCCAGCACATGGCCGGCTACGTCTCGGACGGGCTCGACCCGGGCGACCGGGCCGAGCTGCATCGCACGATCGCCGAGTACCAGGCGGGGCTCGTGCCGCTCGTCGTGCCGCTGGTGCTGCTGCGCCACCACGTGCGCCGCCAGCAGGTCGACTACCTCCTCGGCCAGACCTACCTGGAGCCCCACCCGCGCGAGCTCATGCTGCGGAACCACGTCTGACGGTGACGCAGCCAGCCGCCAGAGCGCTGCACGCCCGAGCGAGCGATGGGGACGGGCGGAACGGGACAGTTCGTGCCAGTCCGGGACGTGCTCCCATCGCCCGCCCCTCGCGAGCGCATCACTCGTCGCAGGGACGGGCGGAACGGGACGGTTCATGCCAGTCCGGGACTTGCTCCCATCGCCCGCCCCTCGCCTCGTGCTCGATCCGCCCGAGCGAGCGATGGGGACGGGCGGAACGGGACAGTTCGTGCCAGTCCGGGACGCGCTCCCATCGCCCGCCCCTCGCGAGCGCATCACTCATCATCGAAAGTTGCAGGACCCTGACGCGAACCTGGAGGCCTCCGCCTAGGATCGCCCCCCTCGCTCTCGGAAGGAGCGGGGTGGGAGGGTCCGATGCGTGGCTCCGCCTGGGCAGCGTCGCTCCTCGTCGGCCTGGCGTGCCTCGCGCCTGCGGCGCGGGCAGACGACCACGCCGACCAGCCCGCCGGGGCCACGCCGATCGCGGTCGGCGCGCCGCCCACCGCCGGCGAGATCGAGGTCCCGGGCGACGTCGACTGGTTCCGCTTCCAGGTCGTCGCGGGCGAGTCCTACGTCGTCCGCACGACCCGCCTCGGCCCCGGCATGGACACCGTGATCGGCCTGTGGGACGCGCGCGGGCTGTTCGTCGGCCGCAACGACGACCACGCGGGGACGCTCGCCAGCCGGATCGACTACACGCCGCAGGTGAGCGGCGCCTCGTGGCTGGCCGTCGTCCACTACGACGCTGCGCAGGGGCGCGGCACCTACGCGGTCGAGGTCGTCCGCGCCGGCGCCGCGCCGGCCGCCGTCACCCCGGCGGTCGTGACGTCGACGGGCGCCGCCCTCCTCGAGGCCGGCCCGGCGTTCGACCCCCGCCTCGAGGGCGCGCGCCTCGACGTGCGGACGCGCCTCGACGGCGGCGGCGCCTACGAGGCGACGCTCTCGGTCCGCGACGCCGCCGGGCGCGTCGTGCGCACGCTCGTCGCCGGCGCCGCGCGCCAGGCCGGCGCCGACCACGTCGACGCCTGGGACGGGCGCGACCCGGCCGGGCGCTTCGTCGCGCCGGGCGCCTACACGCTCCGCCTCGAGGTGGCGCGCCCGGGGCAGCCGACGGCGGCGGTCGACCGGACGGTCGCCGTCGTGCGCCTGGGCTTCGTGTCGATCGCCTTCGACGACGCCGGCGCCGGCGGCGCGCGCGTCCCGCTCGACTTCCACCGCGCGCAGGCGGGGGTCGCCGGCAGCCGCCTCTCGGTCGACGCCGTCGGCCCGGCGTGGACCGTCGAGCGCTCGCTGCTCGGCGACGGCGCCCTCGACCACCCGGACGGCGCGCCGCTCTCCGTGCCCGCGCCCTGGGCGCGCCTCGACACGCCGCCGCGCGCGGCGGGCGGGGGGGTGCTCACGCGCGGGCGCAGCCTGCCCGTGGCCTACGCGGCCGGCGCGCGGCCGACCCTGCGCATCCGCATGGGCGACGCGGGGGGCCACGGCGGCCAGGCGGTCGCGTGCGGCTACCCGCTCCCGGGCGCGCCCGTTCGCCTCGTGCTCGGCGGCGAGGCGTCGGCCGACCTCGCGCCCGGCGGCGAGGTCGTCCTGCGCGGCCCGACGCTCCCGCAGGGGATCGGCCGCCACGACCTCGCGCTCGACTTCCGCTTCGAGGTGTGGGACGGCCAGGGCTGGAGCCCGGTGCCCGGCCGCGTGCGCACGACCCACCGCGTCTACACGCTGCTCGGCCGCCCGCCGACCGGCGCGAACGTCCGCCGCCCGTGGGTGGCGGTCGTCGACAAGGTCGCGCAGTGGAGCGCCGGCCGCGCCCGCGACGTGGCGGGCGCGCTCGAGGTGATCACCCGCGGCGTCTACGAGGCCGAGGGCCTGGTCTACGACACGTGGTTCGGCGCGCCGGCCTACAGCGACGGCAACCAGCTGTGGGAGCCCGAGCTCGACCTCGACGGCTGGCTGCACCGCACGCGCGGCCGGGTCGTCAACTGCCTCGACTGCGCCGCGCTCGTCACCGCCCTCGCCGCGCAGGTGGGCGCCTCGGCCGAGGTGTGCACCGTGGGGGACAACTTCTCCCTGCACTGGATCCGCGGGATCGGCGGGCAGCGGTTCGTCAACGACCTGTTCGGCGGCTGGCACGCCTTCTCGTTCCACGCCGTGGCCACGATCGACCGCGCGGCGACGATCCACGACGCCTGCCTGAGCGTCGACGACGACGCGCGCCCCGACGCGGCGCCGCACGTCGAGCGGCTCCCCGTCGGCATGCCGTTCGCCCGCTACCGCCAGCAGCTCAGCCCCGACCCCTTCCGGGTCACCGGCCTCGGCCGGTCGACCGTCCGCTAGACGGAGGACGCCGTGACGCGCCACCTCGCCGCGCTGACCGCGCTCGCCGCGCTCGCCCTGCCCGGCGTCGCGCTCGCCCAGGAGGACGCCATCGCCCGCGCCGCGGAGGTCTACCGCCTCGCCGCCTGGCCGGCGCCGGGACCCGCGCGCGCGGGCGTGGCCCCGCAGGGGGTGCGCGCGCCCGGCTGGGTGGCGGACGGCTACACGGTCCACCCGGCCCGCGGCGAGGGGACCCTGCGCCTCGTCCACGCGGAGTCGAAGGCCGAGGTGGCCCTGAGCGCGCGCGTGCTCGAGACGCCCGCCGCGGCGCGGGCGGCGCTCCTGCGCCGCCTCGGCGCCGGACAGCGCCCCCTCGAGCCCGTCCCCGGCGTGGGCGAGGTCGCCTTCGGCGCCGCGGTCGACGGTCGCCTCGTCCTCGTGCACGCCGTGCGCGGCAACGTGCTCATGGAGGTCCGCTCCCTCCTCCGGGTCGCGGGCGAGCGCGAGCGCGTCCCGGCCGACGACGGGCTGCGCGGGCTGGCGTTGGCGCTCGACCAGCTCGTCCTGGCGGCGCGGCCGCTCGAGCCCGGGCAGGCCGCGGGGCCGCGGCTCCTCGGGGTGCGCGTCGCGCCGGCGCGGGCGGGCGCGCCCGCCCGCGTCGACCTCGACCTCGACCCCGCCGGGCCGGCCGCGGACCACGTCCTGTTCGAGAGCCTCGACGACGTCGCCGTGGTGGACGTGGGCGGTCACTGGGAGCTGCTCGCCCCCGCCGCCGGGACCGTGCGCCTCACGGTCTGGGTCGCGTCGAAGGACCTGTGGGCCGCGCGCGCGGAGGTCACGGTCGAGGTGCGCTGAACGAAGCCCGAACCTGTCGCGTCGGCGATGCTTAGCCGACGAGGGCTTCTCCTCTCAGGGGAGGGCGACTACGGTCGAGCAGGAGAGAGGGGGGTAGCTTCGACTCGACTGGAGAGACGCCATGCGCACGCTGCGCGGTCTCGGCGCCACCCTCATCTGCGGCCTGCTCGTGAGCGGCTGCGCCAGCGCCGCCACCCCGATCTGGGGCTTCTACACCGACGTCAAGGGCCCCTTCCAGGGCAACTACCCCACGCTGGTCGGCCAGCAGGGGACCACGACCCTCCCTGCGGGCACGCCGCAGGAGCAGCAGCAGCAGCAGCAGGCCCAGCCGATGCTCGGCCGCATCGACCTCGCCGCGCTCAAGCGCGGTGAGGCCACGGCGCAGTCGGTCATGGGGATCGCCGCCTTCGGCGACTGCTCGATCCACGAGGCCGCCCGCCAGGCGGGGATCACGCGGATCCACCACATCGACCACCACACCCGGAACTTCTTCGGCATCTACTCCGAGTTCACGATCATCGTCTACGGGGAGTAGGGGATCGGTTCGGCCCCCGCCGGCGCGGGCGCCCCACCCTCCCGGGCGGGGCGCCCGCGCGCGCGGCCAACGCTCAGGCGCTCGCGCCGGACCCCTGCGAAGGAGCCCTGGCGAGGGGGCTACTCGTTCGTGTAGTCTCCGGGGCGATGACCAACCGGACCTACTTCCTCCATTTCCTTCTCCCCGGCCTCCTCCTCGTCGGTCCGGGTTGCTCCGCCTTCCGCGCCCAGGTCGGCCTGGGGATCGGCGTCGGCGCCGACGTCCAGGTCCTCGGCATGCAGCACATGGGCTTCCTGATCGGCCGCTACCACGAGTACGGCCCGAACTACGGGCGCGGGAGCTACTCGAAGACCGGCTACACGGTCCTCGGGCCGCTGCACTCGACCCGCATGGAGTTCGAGCCGCGGGCCGACGGCACGCTCCGGCCGGCGATCGAGCACAGCTGCCTCGGGATCATGCCCGGCCCCACGGGGCTCGTCTTCTCGGACGACCCGCCGGCCGAGCGCTGGGCGCTGGAGTTCGGCGTCGCCCTGACGTTCCTCGAGCTCCGCATGGGCGTCAACCCGATCGCCCCGCTCTTCGCGGAGGACGAGCCGGAGGTCGGCCCGCAGCCGGCGCCGTCGCAGCCCCGGGCGGAGCCCGAGGGGCCGACCGCCTCGGCGGGGGCGTCGCAGCAGACGTCGACGACGTCGTCGGGCGGTCCGACCACCTACGGCCCCTCGGCCACCGAGGCGCCGCCGACCAAGCGCGCCGCGCCGCCGCCCCCGCCGCCGCCTCCGGTCGACGACGAGGACTGACCGCGACGGGTGAGCGCGCTCGCCGCCGCCCTCGACGCGAGCGATACTGGCCGCGTGAGCGCGCCGCCGGTCCTGCTCTCGATCCCCTCCTACGAGCCGCTGGCCGCGCGCCTGGCGGCCGTCGGGCGGTTCGAGACCGGCGAGGTGGAGCGGCGCACGTTCCCCGACGGCGAGCGCTACCAGCGCCTCGCCTGCGACGTGCGCGACCGCGAGGTCGTCCTGCTCGCCGGGACGGCGACGGACGCCGACACGCTCCTGGCGTACGACCTCGCCCACGCCGTCGTCCGCCAGGGGGCGGCGCGGCTCACCTGGGTGTGCCCCTACTTCGGCTACCAGACGATGGAGCGCGCGGCGCGGCCGGGCGAGGTCGTGGCCGCCAAGACGCGGGCGCGGCTCATGTCGGCCGTGCCGCGCGCGCCGCTCGGAAACCAGGTCCTGCTCGTCGACCTGCACGCGGCGGGGCTGCCCCACTACTTCGACGACGACGTCGGCGCGTTCCACCTCTACGCCAAGCCCCTGGCGCTCGAGGCCGCCCGCGCGCTCGGCGGCGCCGACCTGGTGCTCGCCGCGCCCGACGCCGGCCGCGCCGCGTGGGTCGAGTCGCTGGCGGCCGACCTGGGCGCCGACACGGCCTTCGTCAGCAAGCGCCGCCGCTCGGGCGCGGTGACCGAGGTCGCCCGCGTCGAGGCCGACGTCGCCGGGCGGACGGTCGTGATCTACGACGACATGGTCCGCAGCGGCAGCACGCTGGTCGAGGCCGCGCGCGCCTTCCGCGCCCGCGGGGCGCGGGCGGTGTTCGCCGTCGTCACGCACCTCGTCCTCCCGGGCGACGCGGTCGAGCGCCTGCGCGGGCCAGGCGCCCTCGACGGCCTCGCCGGGACCGACACGCACCCGCGCGCGCGGGAGGTCGAAGGCCCGTTCGTGACCGTCCGGTCGGTGGCGCCGCTGCTCGCCGCGTGGCTCGCCCGCGAGGGCGACGCCGACGCGATCGGCCGCCGGTGACGCGCGACGATCAAGCACGGGGAGGTGGACGGTGGGGCTCCTCGACCTGCTCTTCGGGCGTCGACCGCTCGACCCGTCGGCGCTGCGCGAGCGCCTGTTCGATGCCGCCGCCGCCGGGGACCGCGGGGTCCTCCAGCGCCTGTGCAGCGAGCATCAGGCGGCGATCTGCGACGCGTTCGCGGCCTGGGCCAGGGTGCCCCCGGAGGTGCGCACGGAGCCCGCGGCGCTCCAGCGCTACGCCAACGGCCTCATCGCGGTCGCGGCGACGCTCGACGCCCTGGGGGTGTCCGGGCCGCTCGCCTCGCTGCAGGGCGGCGACGACCCCCTCGCCGCCTGGCGCGAGGCGCTGGGACGCGCCCGCGCCCTCCGGGCCGAGTTGAGGTTCGCCGAGGCGGCGAGCGGCCTCGAGGAGGCGCTCATCGACCACCGCGACGTGCGTGGCACCGCCGTCGACGAGTTGATGGCGGTCTCGCTCGGCGCCCTCGGCGAGCTCCGCATGCAGCAGGGGCGACCCGAAGACGCGGAGGAGCCGACCCGCCGGGCGCTGGCCCTGTGCGAGGCGCAGGGCGACCTGGAGGGGGTCCGGGCGTACCTCTCGAACCTCTACGAGGTCCATCGCTGGCTCGGCCGTCGCGTCGAGGCGGCGGACTGCGCCGAGCGCCTGGCCGGCGCGCTGGCGCAGGCGGGCGCGCCGGACGGTCCCTGGTTCGAGGTCCAGGCGCGGATCGTCCGGACCGGCGAGCCCCCCAACCGCGTCGTGTTCGACCTCCCCGACGGCCGCCGCTTCGAGGTGGAAGACGCCCCGCCGCAGGCGACGAGCCTGCGGTGCGTGTTCCAGCGCGACCGCCTCCGCCTGCTCGCCTCGGAGGTCTGGACCGGCCGGGGCGAGGAGCTTGGCGGCCGCGAGCGCTACGAGGAGGCGCTGGAGGCGTTCGAGGAGGCGCGCCGCGCGGACCCGCACGACCCCCACCCGCACTACCAGGCCGGGGTGACGCTCCTGCACCTCGAACGCCCGTTCGAGGCGGTCGCCCGCTACCAGGCCGCCGAGGAGCGCGCCCCCGGGTGGTTCCACGTCCGGGCCAACCTCTGGCTCGCCGAGCGGCTCGCCGCGGGCGCGATCGACCAGGAGACCTTCCTGCTCCTCCGGCGCCTCGAGGAGGGGGCCGCGCCGGAGCAGGTCCTGACCGACCTCCCGCCCGCGCTCGAGGCCCACCCGGACGTCGCGCGGCTGCACCTGCTCCACGGGACCGCGCTGCGGCGCCTCGAGCGGACCGCCGACGCCATCGCCGCGCTGCGGCGGGGCCTCGCCGTCCAGGACGGCGACCTCGACGTCCGCACCCGAGCGCTGGCCGAGCTCGGCACGCTCACCCCCGACGCGGGGGAGCGCCGCGCCGTCCTCGAGGAGGCGGCGGCGGTGGCGGGCAACCTGGTCGCGGCGGCCATGGCGCGCTTCGCCCTGCGCGCCGGGGACGGGTAGGCCCGGGCCCTGGGCGTCGAACGTCCACCAACGTCCCCGGCGGGACCTTCGGCCACTCCGGTTCGGCGATGTGGCGCGACGTGGAGCGGTCCTGACGCCCACGTCCCCCCTCTCCGCTCCCGAGCACACCTCCCCGCGTCTCGCAGCCAGAGCCCTCAGGCGGCGCCGACGATGGCGGCCGCAGCCGCGATCAACCGAGCACCAGGACCTTGGCCTCCGTCATCTCCTCCATGGCGTAGCGCACGCCCTCGCGGCCGAAGCCCGAGTCCTTCGTGCCGCCGTAGGGGAAGTTGTCGATGCGGAACGTCGGCGCGTCGTTGACGATCACGCCGCCGTAGTCGAGCTCGCGGTGGGCGCGCAGGGCCTTGCCCAGGTCGCGCGTGAAGACCGCGGCCTGGAGCCCGAAGCGCGTGTCGTTGCAGCGGGCCAGGGCCTCGTCGAACGTGTCGAACGGCTCGACGACGGTCACCGGGCCGAAGACCTCGTCGCGGCAGACGCGCGCGTCGCGCGGGGCGCCGGTGAGGACCGTCGGCAGGACCGCCTGGCCGGCGGCCTCGCCGCCGCAGTGGACCGTCGCGCCGCCGTCCTTCGCCTCGCGCACCCACGCGAGCACGCGCTCGACGTGCCGCGGCTCGATCAGCGGCCCGACGACGGTCCGCGGGTCGAGCGGGTCGCCGACCGGCAGGGCCCGCGCCGCCTCGACGAAGCGGCCGAGCACCTCGTCGAAGCGCGCGCGGTGGACGAACAGCCGCTGGATGCGGATGCACACCTGCCCGCCGTTCTGGAACGACGCGGCGACGATCGCCGGCAGGGCGCGCTCGAGGTCGGCGTCCTCGTCGACGACGCACGGCGCGTTGCCGCCGAGCTCGAGCAGCACCTGCTTCTTGCCCGCGACCGCCTTGAGCCGCCAGCCCACGGCGTCGCTGCCCGTGAACGACACGACCTTCATGCGCGGATCCTCGACCATGCGCTGCGCCGCGTCGGGCGGGCAGTGGACGACGTTCAAGGCGCCCGGCGGGAGCCCCGCCTCGTCGAGCAGCGCGGCCAGCGCGAAGGCCGTGAGCGGGCACTGGGGCGGCGGCTTCAGGACGACCGACGCGCCGACCGCCACCGCGGGGCTGAGCTTGTGGGCGACGAGGTTCAGCGGGAAGTTGAAGGGCGAGATCGCGGCGACCGGCCCGCGCGGGACGCGGGTCGCGAGGCACAGCCGCCCCTCGCCGCGCGGCTCGAGGTCGACCGGCAGGACCTCGCCGCCGAGCCGCCGCGCCTCGACGGCGCCGAGCGAGAGCGTGATCACGCCGCGGGCCACCTCGGCCTTGCACTGCGTGATCGGCTTGCCGCTCTCGAGCGCCATGAGCCGCGCCAGGTCGTCGGCGCCCGCCTCGACCGCCCGCGCCGCGCCCTCGAGGACCGCCGCCCGCCGGTGCGTGGGCAGGCGCCGCGTCTCCTCGAAGGCGCGCGCGGCCGCCGCGACCGCGTCGTCCACGTCGGCGGGCCCGCCCACGGCGACCTCGCCCACCTGCTCGCCCGACCACGGGCTCGTGACCGCCTCGAGGCGCGCGCCCGCGCGCAGGGCGCCGCCGATGCGCAGGAGCTCGCGCCTCACTCGACCTCCGTGACCCGGTAGACCACCCCGGCCGTCCCGTCGCCCCCCGCGTAGCTGCCCGAGCACACGTACAGCCGGCCGCGCGCGTCGAACGCGATGTTCCCCACTCTCGCGGCCGGGTCGCCCGTGAGCGCCCGCAGGTCGAGCCAGGGGGCCGCGCCGCGGGCCTCGAACGGCCGCGCCGGGTCGGGCACGACCCGCCACACCCGCCCCGTGCGCGCCGTGGCGACGAACAGCGCGCCGTCGGGGGCGAGCGCCAGGTCCATGAGGTCGTCGCTCCGGCGCGCGGCCGGGTCCCACGGCGCGAAGCGCGCGATGAGCTCGCCCACGACGGGCCGGACGAGGTCGCCCCGCCCGTCGAGCGGGAGGCGGATCACCTGGGAGGTGGTGCGGAACCCGACGTAGAGCCAGCCCTCTCCGACGGCCAGCGCGCTGTGGCCCTCGACGCGCAGCCGGCTGCCGTCGCGCAGGACGACCTCGTCGCCCAGCACCACGCGCGAGGGCGGCGGCGGGGCGTCGGGGTCGCGGCGGAGCGCCGCCAGGTCGTACTGCGCCAGGACCGAGTTGTCCTTCGCGACCGCGTAGAGGAACTCGCCCGCGACGGCGCACCCGTCGGGCCCGTTCAGCCAGCCGTGCGGCGGCGGGCTCCTCGCGGGGTCGTGGTGGGGGTAGTGCTCGCTCGACACGTCCGGCCCGAGCGCCGCGAGGGGCACGACGTCCGGGCGGTGCTGCTCGACGACGGCCCAGCGGCCGGTGCGCAGGTCGTGGCGGAAGAGCGCGTCCGTGGCGTTCTTGCGGAACGCGCCGTCGGCGCCGTCGACGCCGCTGAAGGCGCACACGAACAGGTTCCGCGAGGCCGGGTCCCAGGCGAGCGTGCAGTAGGGCCGGTCCATGAGGGCGTCGTCCCCGGGCGGCGTGGCCGGGTCCCACAGGCGGAACGGCGGCGCGGTCGGCGCGGCGAGGAGCCGGGCGTTCTTCGCCACCGCGTCGCCGGCCGGCCCCCGCGCGGGCTCGGCCACCTCCGGGTCGACGAGGAACAGCGACCCGGCGCGGTCTGCGATCCGCGGGTCGGGGCCGCCGGCGCGGCGATGGCGGCCGCGCGCGAGCACGACCAGCCGCCCGTCGTCGAGGAACGCCAGCCCGCGCGGCCAGGGGACCGCCGTGGTCACCCGCTCGAGCCGCAGGCGGCCGTCGTCGGCGGCCGCGGGGGCGGCCAGGGCGACGAGCAGGAGCAGGGCGACGCGGCGGGTCCGGGTCACACGCTGGAGGCTATCACCTGGCGACGGGGCGGTGTCCGGCCATGGGACAGTGATGGGACACGAAGGCAACGAAGATGAACGGAGGGCACGGAGGCGATGAGGAGGACCTCCGTGACCTCCCTCGAGCTTCGTTGTCTTCGTGTCCCATGCTGAGTCGAGGCGATCGAACTAGGTCCAGGTGGCGCGGTTCAGCAGCTTGAACAGGCCCTTCACCCCGCCCGGCGCCGGCGCCGGCGACGGCGCCTTGGCGTGGCGCACCGCCTCGGCGGCCAGCCCGCCCCGCAAGGCGTCCAGGACCTCGGCGCACGTGGGGCGCTGGTCGCGCTCCTTGGCGAGCATGCGCGCCACGAGCCGCTCCAGGTCCGGGCTCCAGGCCACGTCCTTGCGCGCCTGGCCGAGGGTCAGCGGCACGCCGAGGAGGTGCTCGCGCAGGAGCTCGTAGGGCGAGCCCGCGACGAGCGGCAGCTTGCCGGTGAGCGCCTCGAACGCCAGCACCCCGGCCGAGTAGACGTCGGTGCGCCCGTCGATCGGGTCGTCGGTGATCGTCTCGGGCGCGACGTAGGCGGGGGAGCCGGAGATCACGCCGGCGCGCGTGCGGAACAGCCGCTCCGCCGCCGGGCGGTCGTCGTCCATGCGCCGGGCGATCCCGAGGTCCAGCAGCTTGATCGCCCGCTCGGGCCCGGCGATCACGAACACGTTCTCGGGCTTGACGTCGCGGTGGACCACGCCGGCGGCGTGCACGGCGGCGAGCGCCTCCAGGAGGCGCTCGAGGAGGCGGAGCCCGTCCCCGAGCGGCAGCGGCCCGCCCTCGCGCAGGAGCGCGCGCAGGGGGCGGCCGGGGAAGGCCTGGAGGACGACGTAGTCGAGCCCGTCGTCCGTGCGGCCCTCGTCGATCAGGGTCACCACGTCGGGGTGGTCGACGAGCCGCATGACGGCGACCTCGCGGCCGAAGCGGGCCACGTCGTCGGGCCCGGCGCGCCCCGTCTGCAGGACCTTCACCGCCACGAGCGCGCCGGCCGACTCCGGGTCGCGCGCCAGGTAGACGGCGCCCATGCCGCCCTGCCCCAGGCACTCCACGACCTCGTAGGGCCCGATCGCGCGGCGCCCGACCAGGTCGCCCGCCGCCGGTTCCGGCTCCGCGTGGCGGATCCGCGCCGTGTCGGCGCGGGACAGGCGCTCGAGGTCGAGCCCGGCGGCGCCGGGCGCGTTCGCCTGGGCGACGACCGCCTCCGGCGGGGCGAAGTCGACCTCGATGCCGCCCCCGGGGACCGCTTCGGCCAGCCCCCGCAGGCGCTCCACCTGCGCCTTCACCAGGCGCGCCGTCTCGGGCGAGCGGAAGATCGTCGAGGCCGTGAACGACGCGGCGGTGACCTGGGCCGCGCGGACGAGCGGCCGGGCCACCCCCTCGAAGTCGTCGCGCAGGTAGCGCGCGACGACCTTCGCGTCCTCGGCGGCCATCGCCTGGCGGGCGCGCTGGACGAGCGCCCCGTCCTCCTCCTCCGTGAGGCGGCCCGCCTCCACCAGCGCGGCCCCCAGGCGCGAGCGGTAGACGTCGGCCTCGATCCGGGCCAGGAGGTCGTGCGCCTCGTGGCGCGGGAAGCCGTGGCGCTTCTCGAGCAGGGTCAGGTAGACGGCCTCCGCGCGGACCATCTCGTAGAGCCCCACGTAGCGGCGGATCCGCCGCACCTTGGCCTGATCGAGCCCCTCGGCCTGCAGCCGCGCGACGAGGTCCTGCGGCGTGGAGTCGTCCGCCGCGGCCGCGCGCATGGCCGCGCGCGCCTGCGCCGCGGTCACGTCGCCGAGCTGGACGAGGAGCTTGCCCGCGATGACGTCGGCGGCGGTGAGCATGCGCCGAAGATGCGCGGCGGGCCGGCGCGCGCGCAAGGGGCGCCGGGGCGATCACGCGGGCGTTCGCGCGGGCCCCTCGGCGGGTAGCATTCCCGCCCGGCGCGGGCGCGGGCCCGCGCGGAGGGCGGGTCCTGGACCTCGAACCGACGCAGACCACCCGCGCCGACCGCCGGCTCGCGTGGCTCGGCCTCCCGCTGGCGCTGCTGCTCCTCGGCCCGGCCCTCCAGGGCGGGCGGACCCTGGTCGGGGCGGACCTGTTCACGTTCGACCTGCCGCGCCTCGAGGCGCTGGCCCGCGCCTGGCGCGCCGGCCACGTGCCCGGCTGGAGCCCGCACGTCGGCCTCGGCCAGCCCTTCCTCGCCGACCCGGCCTTCGCCGCGCACTACCCCGGCCACGCCCTGCTCCTCCTGCTCCCACCGACCGGCGCCCTGGCCTGGCTCCTCGCGCTGCACCTGGCGCTCGCCCACGCCGGCGCCCACCGCCTGGCCCGCGCGCTCGGCCTGGGCCCCGGCGCCGCCGCGCTGGCGGGGGTGGTCTACGCGGGCGGCGGCGTCGCGCAGTCGCACGTCCACGGCCCCTGCCTCCTGCTCGGGATGGCCTGGCTGCCGTGGGGCGTCCTCGGCGCGCGCTGGGCCCTCGCGCCCGGCGCGCCGCGCGGGCGCCTCCTCGTGGCCGCGGCGCCGTTCGCGCTCACCTACCTGGCCGCGTCGCCCGAGACGGCCGCCCTCGCGGGCGCCCTGGCGTGGGTGCTGACCGTCAGGGTCGCACGCGCCGCGCGGGTCACGGGCGGGCTCCTCGTCATCGCGGCGCTCGCCGCGGCGCTCTCGGCGAGCACGCTGCTCCCCTTCCTGGCCGTCGCCGGGGAGACCGACCGCGCCGCCGGCCTCGGCTACGCGCAGGCGGCCCGCTGGTCGCTGCATCCGCTCGAGCTCGTCGGCCTCGTCGTCCCGCAGCCGTTCGCCGGGGGCGGGCTGCCCCCCGCCGAGGTCGGCCACGTCGGCCGCCCCTGGTTCCTCAGCCTGTACGTCGGCGCCGCGCCGGCGGCGCTGCTCGCGCTCGGCGCGCTCGCCGCGCGCCGCGACGCGCGCGCCCGCCTCCTCCTGGTCGCGGCCGCGCCCTTCCTCCTCTACGCGCTCGGCGAGCACGGCCCGCTGCACCCGCTCCTGTTCGAGCACGTCCCGGCCGTGCGCTCGTTCCGCTACCCGGCGAAGGCGTTCCTGCCGGTGGCCCTGTGCGCGGCGCTCCTCGTCGGGGTCGGCCTGGAGCGGGCGCGGGCGCGCCCGCTGCAGGCGGCCCTCGCGCTGGTGGCCGCGCTCGCCCTCGCCGCGGCGGCGGCCGCCGCGTGGCGCGGCGCGACGCCGCTCGCCTGGCGCGCCGCGGCGACCGCCGCGGTCGCCCTGGCCGCGCTGGTGCTCTGGCGGGCGCGGCCGCGCCTGGCCCTCCGCGGCGGGCTCGTGCTGCTCACGCTCCTCGACCTCGGGCTCGCCGCGCGCGGCGTGATCGAGGTCGCCCCGGCCGCGCTCTACTCGGCGCCGCCCGCGCTCCTCGGCCACGTCGCGGCGGCCGAGGGGGCGGCCGGGGCGCCCCTGCGGGTGGCCACGCTCGAGAGCGCCTTCACCGCGCGGGGCGTCGCGCCGGGGCCCGGCGTGGGGCCGGAGGCCGCCGCGCAGCGGGGCTGGCGCGAGGCGCTCCTGCCCAACACCGCGATGAGCGTCGGCGCGCGCACGGCGAGCGGCTTCAGCTCGTTCGTCCCCGCGCGGCAGGTGGCGCTGCGGGCGGCGGCCGCGGACGTCCCCATGCCGCGCTACCTGCGCCTGCTCGGGGCGGGGCTCGTCGTCCACGCCGCCGACGACGCGACGGTCGCCGCCGACGCGGCGCCGATCGGCACCCTCGGGCCCTGGGTCCTCTCCCGGCTGGAGGCCGCCCCGCCGTGGGCCGCCGTCCACCGTGAGGTCGTCGCGGCCGACGACGCGCGCGCCGCCGTCGCGGCGGTCACGGCGCCCGGCTTCGTCCCCGGGCGCGCCTGCGTCCTCGAGGGGGCGCCGCCCCTCGTCGCCGACCCGGCGCCCCGGCCGCTCGGCCTCGCGACGCCGCGCCACCTCGGCGACGACCTCGTCGTCCTCGAGGTGGATGCCGGTCCGGGCGGCGTGCTCGTCGTCCGTGAGGGCTGGGGCCGCGGCTGGCGCGCCGAGGTCGACGGCCGCCCGGCGCCGTTGCTCCCGGCCGACGCGCTCTTCCGCGGCGTGCCGGTCCCGGCGGGCCGCCACGGGGTCACGCTCCGCTACGAGGCGCCCCTCCGTGGCGCGGGGGTCGCCGTCGGCCTGGCGGCGTGGGCGGCGCTCGTCGTGGTCGTCGTGGCGGCGCGCCGGCGGTGACGCACGAGGTTCACCGCGCCCCGTGCCGCACGATCGCCGCCGCCATGCGCTCGATCGTCGCCTCGGCGTCGGCGAGCCCGGCCTCGACCACGCGCCGCGGCATGCCGTAGACGACGCACGACGCCTCGGCCTCGGCCAGGACCGCGCCGCCCGCGGCGCGGATGGCCTGGGCGCCGGCGAGCCCGTCGTCGCCCATGCCGGTGAGGACGACGCCGAGGACGCCCGGCCCGTAGGCCAGCGCCGCGCTCTGGAACATCGCGTCGACGGACGGGCGGTAGAGCGAGTCGCTCGGCGGGGCGCCCACGCGCGCGACCGGCCCCTCGGGGCCGCGGTGGATGGTGAGGTGCTGCCCGCCCGGCGCGAGCGCCGCCGTCCCGGGGCGGAGGACCAGCCCGTCGTGGGCCTCGCGCACGCCCAGGGGCGACGCCTCGTCGAGGCGCGCGGCCAGCGACTCCGTGTAGCCGGCCGGGATGTGCAGGGCGATCACCACCGGCGCGGGCAGGCCCGCGGGCAAGGCGCCCAGGAGGCGCGTGATCGCCTGCGGGCCACCCGTGGAGGTGCCGACGACCACCACCTGCCGCGTCCACGCGGCGCCCGGCTCGAGCGCCGCCGCCCCCGCCCGCTCGGCGCCGGCGGGCCAGGGCCGCGGCCGGGCGCCGGCGGCCGCGCGCACCTTGGCGACCAGGTCCTCCGCGACCTCGAAGAGCTGGCTCGTCGCCAGCGCCGTCGGCTTGCGGACGAGGTCCACCGCGCCGAGCTGGAAGGCCTCGACCGCCAGCGCGCTCTCGGCGTCCGAGATGCTCACGACGACCACGCGCGGCGCCCCGGCCGGCGGCAGGGCGCGGAGGACGCCCAGGCCGTCGAGGTCAGGCATCATCAGGTCGAGCGTGACCACGTCCGGGCGGAGCAGCTCGATCTTCTCGAGCGCCTCGAGCCCGTCGCGCGCCACGCCGACGACCTCGAGCCCGGGCGCGGCGGTGAGGACCTCGCGCAGCACCTTGCGGGTGAAGGCCGAGTCGTCGACGACCAGCACGCGGATGCTCACGGGCGCGCCCCGCGGTAGTAGAAGACGCCCCCGCGCTCGACGCACTCGAGCGGCAGCCGGAGGCGCAGGAGCGACTCCGAGACGCCCACGAACAGCGCCCCGTCCGGCGCCAGCCGGTCGACGAGCCCCTGCACCACGCCCCGGGCGGTCGCGTCGGCGAAGTAGATGAGCACGTTGCGGCAGAGGATCACGTCGAACCGCCCGAGCGCCCGGCGCCCCTCCGCGTCGAGCAGGTTGAGCCGCCCCCAGCGCACGCGCTCGATCAGCTCGCGCCGCACGACGAGCCGGTCGCCCGCCCGCTCCACCCACGGGTCGAGCGCGCGCGGCGGCGCCGCGCGCAGGGCGCGCGGCCCGTAGCGCCCCTCGCGCGCGCGGGCCAGGGCCCGCTCGCTCACGTCGGTCGCGACGAGCTCGACCCGGTCGAGCGCGCCGCGCGCCGCCAGGAGCATGGCCAGGCTCAGCGGCTCCTCGCCCGTGGCGCAGGCGGCCGACCAGGCGCGCGCCCCGCCGGCGGCCCGGGCGCGCTCGGCCAGGAGGTCCGCCGCGACCTCGAGCTGGTCGAGCTCGCGGAAGAGGAACGTCTCCTGGACCACGAGCGCCTCCACCAGCTGCTGCAGCTCGCCCCCGTCGGGGTCGTCGTAGCGGAGCAGGTAGTAGTAGTCGAGGAGCGAGTCGAGGCCGCGCTCGAGCGCGCGCGACGAGGCGCGCTCGGCGAGCAGGTCGCGCTTGTCGAGCCCGTGGTGCAGGCCGGTGCGCTCCTCGACGAGGGCGGAGAGGATCGAGAACACCGGCGGGGTGAGCGGGAGCGGCTCCACGGGTCACCGCGCCAGGAGGAGCTGGCAGAGGCGGCGCACCTCGGGGTCCGGGTCGTGCCGGGCGAGCCCCTCGAGCGCCGCGCGCGCGTCGTCGGGCGCCACGGCCGCGAGCGTCGTCGCGGCGGCCTTGCGGGCGGCCGGGTTGGCGGAGCCCAGCGCCTGCTGCAGCCCGGCCGCGCCCGGCGGGCCGCCGAGCCGCGCCAGCGCCGACGCGAGCCAGGGGGCGACCTCGTCGGTGGCGGCGTCGAGGGCGGCCACCAGGGCGGGGGCGCGGTCCTCCCCCGGCGTCGCCAGGGCGGCGAGGGCCTGCTGGCGCAGGGCGGGGTCGGCGAGGAGGCCGGCGAGCGCGCGCGTCGCGGCGGGGCCGGGCGCCGCGGCGAGGAAGCCGATCGCGGCCGTGCGCACCCCCTCGTCGGGGTCCGCGACCGCGCGCTCGAGGGCCTCGAGCCCCTCGGCGCCGTCGACCTCGGCCAGGGCGGAGAGCGCGACCAGCCGCGTGGCCGTGTCGGGGGAGGTCGCCGCCTGGAGGAGCAGCGGGAGCCCCTCCGGCCGGCGCTGGAGCCCGAGCCCGATCAGCGCGGCCCGCCGCACGTCCGGGTCGGGGTCGGCGGCGGCCTCCTGCAGGGGGCCGGCCGCGAGGGGGCTCTTCAGGTGGGCCAGCGCCTCGATCGCCGCCACGCGGACCTGCCCGGCCGGGTCGCGCACCAGCGGGGCGATCGCCGGCGCGGCCTGCTCCTCCCCCAGCCGCCCGAGCGACTGGCAGGCGTAGTAGCGCACCCACGGGGCCGGGTCGCCCAGCGCCCGGAGCAGGCTCGCGGTGACGCGCGGGTCGGGCGGACACTGCCCGAGCGCCCGCACCGCCGGGGCGCGCGCGGCCTCGTCGGGCGCGCGGGCGAGCTCGAGGAGCCGCTCCACGGCCGCCCGGTCGTCGATGAACGGGAGCCCCTGGATCGCCGTCGCGCGGACCCGGGGGTCGGGGTCCCCGAGCGCCTGGAGGAGCGGCTCGAGCGCGCGGGCGAAGCCGAAGTAGGAGAGGATGCGGATCGCCGCCCGCCGCACCGTCGCCGCCGGCGCGCGCGCCGCCTCGAGCGCCAGCCGCTCGGTCTCGTCGCTGCCCAGCGACTGGATCGCGCCCGTGGCCGCCTGGACCACGCGCGCGTCGGGGTCGGTGAGCAGGCCGAAGAGCGCCGGCACGGCGCGCGCCCCGCCGATCCGCGCCAGCGCGTCGCACGCGAGGGCGCGGACGCCGGGGTCCGGGTCGGTCAGGCAGGCGGCGACGTCGTCGACGCCGGTCGGGCTGGTGATCCTGGGGAGGATCCCGCGCCGGCGCTGGCTGTCGCCCTCGCGCAGGGCCTTGTGCAGCTGGAGCTCGGCCGAGCGCTGGTCGATCGCGTCGAGCGCGGCCGCCGCGGCGTCGACGGTCGCCGGCGCGTCGAGGAGCGGGGTGAGCACCGGCACGGCGGCGTCGGTCCCGATGATCCCGAGGAGCAGGCAGATCGCCGCCTGCTCCGGCGCGTCCGCCCCGCCCAGCGCCTGCGCCAGGCGGCGGATCACCAGGTCCGGGCTGGCCGCGCGGCGGATCGCGTCCTCGAGCGCGGCGACCCCGCCGAAGCGCTCGCGGTAGGCGGCGTGGAGCTCCGCCAGGGCCACCGCCGCCACGCGCACGCTCGCCTCCGGCTGCGCGGCGAGGAAGCTCAGCAGCGGCGCCGCGGCCGCGCGCTCGGCCGTGCGGCCGCGCGCGCGGCAGGCCTCGTGGGCGTACACGGGCTCGCCGAGCAGGTCGGCGAGCGGCTTCACCGCCCGCGGGTCGCCGCTGCGCCCGAGGACGTCGATCGCGGGGAACGTGCGGAAGAAGCGCCGCGACTCGACCGCCGCGACGAGCGCGTCGACCGCGGCGCGGCCGCCGATCCGGCCGAGCGCCTCGATCGCGGCGACGGCCACGTTGTCGTCCGCGTGGGTGATGAGCCCCCGGAGCGCCGGGATCGCCTGCGCGCTGCGCCGCCGGCCGAGCACCTGGGCGCCGTCGGCGATCACCGCCGGGCGCGGGTCGTCGAGCAGGCGCAGGGCGCCCTGGTCGGCGTCGCCCGTCGAGGCGACCAGCGCATCGACCGCGGCGGCGATGCGGGCCTCGTCGTCGCGGCGCGCGGCGAGCAGGTCGCAGAGGGGCGCCACGGCCGCGTCGCCGAGGGCGGCGAGCGCGGCGACCACGGCGCGGCGCACGGCCCAGCTCGGCTCGACGAGCCGGTCGAGCAGGGCCGGGAGGGCCGCCGCGCCCTCGGCGGCGACCTGCCGGTCGAGCGCCTCGAGCCGCTGGCGCTCCGCGTCGCTGAGCCAGAGCGGCGCGTCGCGGCGGGTCACGCCTTGCCGCCCCGCGGCTGCTTGCCGCTGCGGCCGGGGCGGCGGCTCGCGCCGGCGCCGCCGAGGAGCCCCGCGACCTCGGCGGCGACGTCGGCCTGCTCGGCCGAGGTCGCGCCGACCTCCTCGAGGACCCGCGCGACCTCCTGCACGCCCGCGGCGACGTCCTGCGCGCCGCGCCCGTGGGCCGCGACCAGCCCGACCAGCTCGCGGCCGCGCGCCCCCAGGTCGGCGACGAGCTCCCGCGCCTGCCGGGACGCGGCCGCCTGCTCCGTCGTCGCGGCCACGACGCGCGTCATCGCGGTCGTCTGGCGCTGGGCGGTGGCCGCCAGCTCCCCCGTCGCCTGCGCCTGCTCCGCCAGCGCGCGGGCCGTGCCCCGCGCCCCGCGGCGGACCTCGTCGGCCTCCCGCGCGAGCGTCCCCAGCGCCATCGTCTGCTCGCCCGCGGCCCGGGCCACCTCGGCCGAGAGGCGGGCCACCTCGCGCGAGGCCCCCTCGATCTCGCGCGCCGCGCGGGCCTGCTCGCCCACGGCGCGCGCCGTGAGCGCGGCCTCCTTGCGCGCGGCGTCGACCGTGCGCGCGACCTCGGCCGCGCCGCGGGCCTGCTCGGCGAGCCCCTGGATCGTCCGCTGGGTGCTCGCGGCCACGTCCTGGGCGGTGGCGGAGACCCCGCCGAGCGCGCGGGTCTGCTCGGCCACCGCGGCGGTCGTCTGCTGCGTGAGGGCGCGCATGCGCGCGGCGGCCCGCGCCAGCTCGCCCGCGCCCCCGGCCTGCTCGGCCGCGGCGCGCGACACGCGCTCGACCGCCGCCTTCACCTGCCCGTTGCTCTTCACGACGTCGCGCACGGCCTTGGCCTGCTGGAGGGCGGCGTCCTTGGTCTGCTGGGACATCCGGCGCACCTCGACCGACCCCTGCGAGAGCGCCTGCATGGCCTGGGTCTGCTCGGCGGCGGCGCGGGCGATCGCGCGCCCCTCCTCGCCCAGCCGGGCCGTGGCCTGGACGACCGTCTGGGCGGCCTGCGCCTGCTCGAGCCCGGCCCGCTCCACCTCGCGCACCGCCCCGCCGAGCTCCTCCACGCCGCCGAGGATGTGCCCCAGGCCCCGCTCGGCCTCCTCCGCCAGCCGCCCGCCCTCCTCGGCGACCTTGACCCCCTCGGTGGCCGCGCCGACCGCCTCGCGCGCCGTGCCCTGGAGGCCGCGGACGATCCGGGCGATGTCGGCGCTGGCCGAGGCGGCGCGGTCGGCCAGGGCGCGGATCTCCTCCGCCACCACGGCGAAGCCGCGCCCGTGCTCCCCCGCGCGCGCGGCCTCGATGCTGGCGTTGAGCGAGAGGAGGTTGGTCCGGTCGGCCAGGAGGTTGATCGTCTGGACGATGTCGCCGATCTCCTCCGCGCGCCGGCCCATCTCGCGGATCACGCCCGACGAGTCGACGATCGCCTGGCGGACCTTCCCCAGCCCGGCGATCGAGCGGGTGACGGTGGCCCCGCCCTCGCGCGCCGCCGTCTGCACGCGGTCGGCCGTCTGCCGCGCGCCCTGCACCACGGTCGTGATGCGGCGCGTCGACGCCTCGAGCTGGCCCGCGGCGCTGGCCGCGCTCGTGGCCAGCCCCCCCACCTGCTCGGCGCTCCGGGCGACGGCCTGCGACGAGCGCGCGACCTGCTCCGTCGCGCTGGCGTTCGTCTCGATCACCCCGGCGCTCTTGTCGGCCGTGGCCGCGACCTCCTCGACCGAGGCGGCCAGCTCCGCCAGGGTGGTCGAGGTCGCGGCCGTCGCCGCCTCGAGCTCCTTGGCCTGGTCGGCCAGCCCGGTGGCCGTGCGGGAGGTCTGCTCCGCGGTGGCCGCGGTCTGCTCGACGGCGCTCGCCATCTCGGCCGCGTCGCGGGCCACGCGGTCGAGCGCCGTCGTCGCCCCGCCGATCCCCGCGGCGACGGACGCGATCTGGTCGGCGACCCCCTGCGCGTCGCCGGCGAGCCGGCCGAGGCCGGTCGACATCTCCTCGATCGTCGCGGCGACCTCCTGCATGGCCGTGGCGTTCGCCTCGCCGCGCGCGCTCACGTCGGCGACGCTGGCGCTCGTCTCGGTCGCGCCCGCGAGGAGCTCCTCGGCGGAGGCGGCGAGGTCGTTGGCGTTGCCGGCCACGCCCTTGATCGAGCGGGAGACCTCCTCGAGCGTGGCGGCCGTCGTCTCGGCCGAGGCCGCGAGGCCCTCGGTGCCCGCGCGCACGCCCTCGACCGACGCGGCCATCTCGGTGAGCCCGGACGCCGTCTCCTGGAGCGAGTCGAGGGTCCCCTGCGCGTCGGCGCCCGCCTGCTGCTGCCCGCGCGCGGCCGCCTCGAGCGCCGCCGCGGCCTGCTCGGCCGTGGCGCCGAGCCCGTCGGCCAGCGCGCGCAGCCGCTCGGCGCCGGCGGCCTGCTCCCCCGTGCTGGCGGCCAGCCGGCCGGCCAGCGGCTCGGCCTGCTGCGTCCGCGTCGCCGCACGCTGCAGCGCCCGCGAGAGGGCCTGCGAGCGGCTGAGGGCCTCGCCCCCGTCGGACCTACCGTTCGTCGCCACGAAGGGCCTCCTCGCCCGCGACGCGGGCGGTGTCGAGCAGCATGAGCAGCCGCGGGCCGGCGCGCGCGACCTGGCGCACGAACCCGGCGGCGCCGCGGGTCACGACCTCGGGCGGCGCCTGCAGCTGGTCGTCGCCGAGGGTCAGGACCTCGCGCGCGCGGTCGGCGAGCAGGCCGATCGTCCGGTCGCCGAGCCGCACCACGATGACGCGCGTGTCGAGCGTCGGCGCGGCGGCGGGCAGGCCGAAGCGGGCGCGGAGGTCGACGACCGGCACGACCTGCCGGCGCGTCTGGATCACCCCGGCCACCCACGGGGCGGCGCCGGGCACGCGGGTGGCGCCGGAGAACGCCTCCATGTGCAGCACCTCGCCGACCGGGATGGCGTACTCGACCTCGCCCACGGCGAACACGACGTGCAGGGCGCTCACGCGGCGGCCTCCGGGGCGCCGCCGCCGGAGAGCGCCACGAGGTCGAGGACCAGCGTCGGCAGGCCGTCGCCGAGGTCCGTGGTGCCGGCGACGCCGCGCACGCGCACGAGCGGGTCGTCGATGGGGCGGAGGACGACCTCCTGCTGGCCGAGCATGCGGTCGACGGCGAAGGCGCAGGGGGCGCCGGCGCGGCGCACGACGAGCGCCTTGCCGGGCGCCCCGCCGTCGCCGAACCCGAAGACCTGCGCCAGCGGCACGAGGGGGACGACCTCGCCGCGGCGCTCGAGGAGCCGGGCCCCGCCGCCCGGGGCGGCCACGAGGGCCGCCGGCTCCACGGCGAGGATCTCCTCGACCATGGTCACGGGCACGACGAAGGGCTGGCCGGCGCACTCGAACGTGAACGCGTCGAGGATCGAGATCGACAGCGGCACGCGCAGGGTGAAGGTCGTCCCCGCGCGCGGCCGGGTGGCGAGGAGCACCTCGCCGCCGAGCCCCTGCACGACCCGCCGCACGATGTCCATGCCCATGCCGCGGCCGCTCGTCTCGGTCGCGGCGTCGTGGGTGGAGAGCCCCGGGCGGCAGAGGAGGTCGAGGAGCGCGGCGTCGTCCTGCGGCCGGGCGGCGCCAGCGCGGCGCGCGACCTCGGCGGCGTCGATGCCGCGGCCGTCGTCGGCGACGTTCAGCTCGAGGAACCCGTCGGCGCGGCGGTGGCAGGTCACCCGGAGGAGGCCCTCGGGGGGCTTGCCCGCGGCGCGGCGCTCGTCGGGCGGCTCGAGGGCGTGGTCGACGGCGTTGCGGACCAGGTGGACGATCGCCGGGAACACGCGCTCCGCGACGGCCTTGTCGAGCTCGGCGCGGCCGGCGTCGAGCTCGAGGCGCACCGCCTTGCCCGTGCGCTGGCCGAGGCCGCGCACGAGCAGCGGCACGCGCTCGAGCAGCTCGCCCACGCTCACGAGGCGCGCGCGCATGATCGAGGCGCGCAGGTCGCGCAGCTGGCGCGTCGTCTCCTGCAGGATCGCGCCCAGCTCGCGGACGTCGGCCCCGCGCTCCCGCAGGGCGGCCGCGGCGCGGACGAGGCGGAAGCGCGTGACGACCAGGTCCGAGAGGCGCTCGAGCGCGTCGTCGAGGCGGGCCACCTCGACGCGCACGTAGCTGCCGCGGGCGCGGCCGGGCGCGGGCTCCTCCTCCTCGAGGTCGAGCGGCGGGAGCGGCGGGGCGGCGGCCGCGGCGGGCGCGACGGGCGCCGGCGCGGCGGGGACGAGGGTCTCGATGGCCGCCGGCGCCGCCTCCGCCGCGGCCGCGAGCGCCGCGTCGTCGGCGTCCGTCAGGAGCAGGAGCACGAACGAGAGCCCGCCGGGCGCCGCCTCGCTCGCGGGCAGGGCGCGGGGCAGCACGCGCACGAGCTCCGCCAGGCGGCCGACGCGCTCGCGCACGCTCGTGATCGTGACGCCGCGCGCCGCGCGCTCGGGCGAGGGGACGAACTCGAGCCGCACGGCGCGCCGCCCGCGGGCCGCGCCGCCGAGGAGCTGCTCGAGCTCGGCGGGCGTGAGCTTGCTCGCCAGCGCGGGCTCGAGCGCCACGGGCGGCGGCGGCGGCGGCGCGGCGGGCGGCGCGCCGGCCTGCAGGTCGACGAGGGCGGCCAGGAGCGCCGGCGGCGCGGCGGGCACGACCTGCCGCCCGGCGACGGCGCGCACGCGCGGCTCGATCGCCCGGAGCCCGCCCAGGAGCAGGTCGATCGCCCCGGGCGAGAGCGGCCGCCCCGAGCGGTCCGCGTCGCGGAGCACCCCCTCCATCTCGTGGGCGAGCGCGACCACCGGCTCCACGTCGACCATGGCCGAGAGGCCCTTGAGCGTGTGCAGGGCGCGGAACAGCTCGCGCACGAGCTTGCCCTGCGGCTCGTCGCGGCGCGCCGCCGCCTCGAGCGCGAGCAGGTTCGAGGTCGCGCCGCGGAGGAGCTCGTCGGCCTCGGCGAGGAACCCC
Organism: Planctomycetota bacterium; assembly: GCA_023954375.1. Lineage (GTDB taxonomy): Bacteria > Planctomycetota > J058 > J058 > J058 > JAMLIC01. The sequence continues at coordinate 270,714 of JAMLIC010000005.1, read as the reverse complement.
GCGAGGAACTCCTCGCGGTCGAGGCGCCCGGTCACGCGGGGCCGCCCTGCCGGTCGACCCCCAGGAGGGCGCGCACCTCGGTCAGGAGCTCCTCGGGCGAGAACGGCTTGGTCATGAACCGCGTCGCGCCCGCGGCGAGCGCGCGGCTGCGCGAGGCCTCGTCGCCCCGCGTGGTGATGACGATGATCGGCAGGTCCTTCAGCCGCTCGTGGCCGCGGACGAACTCGAGCACCTCGAAGCCGCCGATGTCGGGCATGTTGAGGTCGAGGAGCATGAGGGCGAAGGGCCTGAGCGACAGGCGCTCGATCGCCTCGAGCCCGCTGGAGGCGTGGGTGAACGCGAGCCCGGCCTGCCCGCGCAGGCAGGCGACGATCATCTCCCGCATCACCTTGCTGTCGTCGACGACGAGGAGCTCCATCGCGCCCTCCTGCGGAGGCGCCTCGTTTGTAGCGCCTCGCGCGCGCGGCGGCGCCCAGGAGAGCCCCACGTTCCCGCGCCGCCACGCGCGCACGTCACCGCGCGGCGCGCCGGGCCGCCCCCTGCGCGACAGGGGGTATACCGACACGACGTGAGGGCGCGCAGGTGAGCGACCGGCGGAAGGTCTGGATCGTCGACGACAGCCCGGTCGACGCCGAGCGCGTGCGCCGCGTGCTCGAGCCGGAGCACGACACCGAGGTGTTCACGGACGGGTCGGACGCGCTCGAGCGGCTCGCTCACGGCGCGCTCCCCGACGTGATCGTCCTCGACTGGGTCATGCCCGGGGTGTCGGGCGTCGACGTGTGCCAGTTCGTGCGCGCCGGCGGGCCGCACCTGCGCGAGCTGGGCCTCCTGCTCCTCACCGCGCGCGCCGAGACGCAGCAGGTGGTGGAGGGGCTGGCGGCGGGCGCCAACGACTTCGTGGCCAAGCCCTTCCACGGCGACGAGCTCCGCGCGCGGGTCGGGGCGCTCGTCAGGTCGAAGGCGCTCCGCGAGCGGGCCGAGGCGGCGGAGGCGCTCGCGCAGACGCTGCTCCAGCGGGCGCCCGACGCGATCCTGGCCGTCGACCCCGAGGGGCGCGTCACCTTCCAGAACGACGAGGCCCGCGCGGTCCTGGGCGACGTGCTCGGCCGACCGATCGCCGAGGTCATCCCCGACCTGCCGCGTGATAACATCAACGTGGGCCCGGGCGAGAGCCTCTTCCCGCTGCCCGACGTCCGCCTGGGGGAGCGCCTCTTCGAGCCGGCGCTGCGGTCGGCCCCGGTTGCAGGCACCGTGAACACGACCATCATCCTGCGCGACGTGACGGAGACGCGGCGAGCGCACGCGCGGCGGCTCGACTTCTACGCGATCATGGCCCACGACCTGCGCTCGCCCCTGTCCGCCGCGCTCCTGCGCCTGGACCTGGTGCTGAGGGGGAGGTTCGGCGCGCTCGCCCCGCAGCTCGTCGAGCAGGTCCGCCGCGTCGACGGGACCCTCCGCGGCCTCGTGGGCATGATCAACGACTTCCTCGACCTCGCCCGCCTGCAGGGCGTCCCCATGGCCCTGCGCCGCGAGGAGGTCGACCTCGGCGCGGTGGTCGACGAGGTCGTGGACGAGTTCACGCCGCTCCTCGACCTCCACCGGCTCGCGTGGACGCCGACCCGGCCGGGCGCCCCGGCCCTGGTGAGCGGCGACCCGCGCCGGCTGCGGCAGGTGGTCTCGAACCTGGTCGCCAACGCGATCAAGTTCACGCCGGCGGGGGGGACGGTCGGCACGCGCGTCGCCGTCCTCGACGACGCGGTCGAGGTGGCCGTCCAGGACACCGGGCGCGGGATCGCGCCCGAGGCCCTGGCCACGGTCTTCGACCGGTTCGTGCGCGAGGTCGACCCGCAGCACCCGGTGGCCGGGTCCGGCCTGGGGCTCATGATCGTGCGCGAGGTCGTGCAGGCGCACGGCGGGGTCGTGGGCGCCGACAGCACGCCGGGCGTGGGGAGCCGCTTCTGGCTCCGGCTGCCGAGGCGCCGGCCGTGATGCGCGCCCCGGACCTGCTCATCGTGGAGGACAGCGCCGCGACCCGGCGCTTCTACGCCGACGCGATGCGCCGCGAGGGGTTCACGGCCCGCGAGGTGGCGTCGGCCGGGGAGGCGGTCGCGGCCGCGACGGCGCGCCTGCCCGACGTCGTCCTGCTCGACCTCCTGCTGCCCGACGCCGAGGGGAGCGAGGCCGCGCGCCTGCTTCGGTCGGTGCCCGGGATGCAGGAGGTGCCGATCGTCGCGATCACCGGGTGGTACCCGATGATCGAGGACCCGGCCCAGTTCCCGGCGGGCGTCGACGCCTTCCTGGTCAAGCCGGTCGGCGCGGAGCACCTCGTGGAGACGCTGCGCGCGCACCTGCCGCCCGCGCCCGGGGTCGCCTCGCCGTGCCGCGGGAGCGGGCTCGTGCTGCTCGTCGAGGAGGACCCCGTGCAGCGGCGCCTGGGCGTGCAGCATCTCGCCCACGCGGGCTTCGAGGTCGTCGCCGTGGCCGGCGGCGCCGCCGCCCTCGCGGCGGCGCGGGCGCGCCCGCCGGCGCTGGTCGTGGCCCACGTCGCGGCGGCCGGGGCGGACGGGTTCGAGCTGTGCCTCGCCCTGCGCCTCGACCCGGCGCTCGCCGCGACGCCGGTGCTCCTCCTCACGCCCGTCGCCGACGGGGCCGACGCCGAGGCGGCGCGGCAGGTCGGGGCGTCGGCGCTCGTGGTGCGCGGCGGCGGCTACCCGCGCCTCGTGACGGAGGCCTGCGCGCTCACCGAGCGCGGCTGGACCCCGCCGCCCGTCGAGACGACGCTCGCCGCCGTGCGCGAGGAGCGGGAGCGGCGGCTGCTGCGGCAGCTCGACCGGCAGGTGACGATCAACGCCGCGCTGGCGCAGCGCTGCCGCAACCAGGCCCGGCAGCTCGTCATGCTCGACGTCGTCGCCGAGACGCTCGCCCGGGCCGCCGACGTGGACGCGGCGCTGCGGGAGCTCCTCACGCGGAGCCTCGAGGCGAGCGGCGTGTCGAAGGGCGCGGTGTTCCGCGTCGACCCGGAGGCCCGGCTGGCGCTCACGGAGCGGGCGGGGTTCGACGCCGCGCAGGAGGCGGACCTGGCGCAGGCGTTCGGCCGGCTCGACCTGCTCGAGGCGGTCGTCCGCGAGGAGCGCGCCATGGTGCTCGCCCCGGACGGCGGCCGGGCGGCCGACGAGCTGCTCGCCCGGGCGGGCGTCACCTCCGCGCTGCTCGTCCCGCTGGTGGGCGGCGGGCTGCGCCTGGGGGTCCTGTTCCTCGGCTCCGACCTGGCCGACATCACGCGGCAGGACCTGCTCGCGTTCGGCCGCGCGCTCGGGGCCTACATGGGGCAGGCGCTGGCCCTGGCGGCGACCTTCTCGCGCCTGGCCGAGGCCGAGCGCCGCAACGAGTTCCTCGGCGTCCTGGCGCACGAGCTCCGCGGCCCGCTCACGCCGATCGTCACGGGCGTCGAGCTCATGCGGCGCCACGAGGCGGACCTGCCGAAGGTGGCGCGCTACCGCGAGATGATCCGCCGCCAGGCGAGCCACCTCCGGCGCCTCGTCGACGACCTCCTCGATGCCGCCCGGCTCACCCACGGCAAGCTGCAGCTCGCCCTCGAGCGGCTGGACCTGTCCGAGCTGTGCCGCGAGGTGGCCGAGGACCGGCGGCCCACGTTCGAGGCCGCCGCTGTGACGTTGACCGTGACCACGCCGCCGGGCCCGGTCCTGGTCTCGGGCGACCGGACCCGCCTGGTGCAGGTCGTCGGCAACCTGCTGGCGAACGCGGCCAAGTTCACGCGCGCCGGCGGGACCGTCTCGGTCGAGGTCGCCGCCGACGACGAGCGCGCGCGCGTGGCCGTCCGCGACACCGGCGTCGGGATCGCGCCCGACGTGCTGCAGCGGCTGTTCCTCCCCTTCGCGCAGGCCGAGCAGTCGCTCGCCAGGAGCGAGGGCGGCCTGGGGCTCGGCCTGACCGTGGTGAAGGGGCTCGTCGAGCTGCACGGGGGCGAGGTCTCGGCCACGAGCGAGGGGGAGGGGCGCGGCGCCGAGTTCGTCGTCAGCGTCCCGCTCGCCGCCGAGGACGAGCGCCGGCGCGCCTCGAGCGGCCGCCTGCCGCACGGGCGCGCCGCGGGGCTGCAGGTGCTGCTCGTCGAGGACTCGATCGACGCGGCGGAGGTGCTCAAGGACCTGCTCGAGCTCAGCGGGCATCGCGTGACGCTGGCCCACACCGGCCCCGAGGGCCTCGAGGCCGCCCGGCGCCTCGTGCCCGACGTGGTGGTCTGCGACATCGGCCTCCCGGGGCTCGACGGCTACGAGCTGGCCCGGACGCTGCGCGCCGACCCGGCCACGCGCGAGGTGGCCCTGCTGGCCCTCTCCGGCTACGGCGATCCGGACCACGCCGACCGCGTGACGGCCGCCGGCTTCGACCGGGCGCTGACCAAGCCCGTGCAGGCCGACGAGCTCCTGCGGGCGCTCCAGGCGCTCGCGGGGGCCTGAGCGCCCCGCCCCCCGCTCCTCTATACTCCTCGCGTGCTCCCGCCCGGCCCGTCGTCGTCGGCGCTCCTGCAGACGCTGGCCTGGGTGCGCCGGCCGGTCCGGCTCATGACGAGCTGCCGCGCGGCCTACGGCCCGACGTTCCGGCTGCGCTTCGTGGGCGGGCGCGACTTCGTGTTCGTGACCCGCCCCGAGCACGTGCGGGAGGTGTTCACCGCCGACCCCGACCTGCTCCTCGCCGGCCGCGCGAACGCCGCCTTCGCCCGCTTCATGGGCCGCCACTCGCTCTTCGCCCTGGACGGCCCCGAGCACCGCCGCCACCGCCGGCTCCTCGTGCCGCCCTTCGCCGGCGAGCGCATGCGCGCCTACGGCCCGCTGCTCGTGGCGCTCACGCGCCGCCACGTGGCGCGCTGGCCGCGCGGCCGGCCGCTCTCGCTCGCGGCGGCCCTCCAGGCGCTCACGCTCGACGCGATCTTCGAGGCCGTCTTCGGCGTGACCGACCCGGCCACGATGGCCAGGCTGACCGGCCTCGTCGCCCGGCTCACCGGCCGCGCGTCGGCGCTCCTGGCGTTCGTGCCCTTCCTGCGCCTCGACCTCGGGCCGTGGAGCCCCTGGGGCCGCTTCGTGCGCTGCCGGGCCGAGCTCGACGCGATCCTCCTCGACGCGATCGCCCGCGCCCGCCGCGCCGGCGGCGAGGACATCCTCGCCCGCCTCATCGCGGAGAGCGAGGCCCGGGGCGAGCCGCTCACCGACGAGGAGCTGCGCGACGAGCTGCTCACGCTGCTCGGCGCCGGCCACGAGACGACCGCCACGGGCCTGGCCTGGACCCTCGTCCGCCTGCTCGCGGCGCCCGCGGCCCTGGCGCGGGTGACCGATGAGCTGCGCGAGGTCGTCGGCGGGGCCGACCCCTCGGCCGAGCACCTCCCGCGCCTGCCCTTCCTCGACGCCGTCGTGCAGGAGGCCCTGCGCCTCGACCCGCCCGTGCCGATCGCCGTGCGGCAGCTCGCGGCGCCCGCGCGCGTCGCGGGCCACGACCTCCCCGCCGACACGCGCGTCGCGCCCTGCATCTGGCTGGCGCAGCGCGACCCCGAGGTCTTCCCCGACCCGCACGCCTTCCGCCCGGAGCGCTTCCTCGGCGGGCGCCCGCCGCCGCGGTCCTTCTTCCCCTTCGGCGGCGGCGCGCGGGTGTGCATCGGGATGGCCTTCGCGCTGTTCGAGATGAAGCTGATCCTCGCCACGCTGCTGCAGGCCGTCCGGCTGCGCCCGGCCGCGCCCTTCACGGGCCGCGCCGCGCGCCACGCGATCGTGCTCACGCCGGCCGGCGGGGCCCCCGTGACCCTGGAGGACCGATGAGCGCGGCCCGACGCCTCGCCGCCTGGCTGCCGGTGATGTTCCCGCCGGCCTTCATGGTCCCCTCGGCGATCGTGAACGTCCTGTGCATCGACGGCGCCCTGCAGGCGCTCGCCGGCGACGCGACCCTGCGCTTCGGCCCGCGCGCCGCGCTCTGCGCCGCGCTGGTGCTCCTGTTCATGCTCCTCCTGCGCGTCTACGACGAGCTCAAGGACGTCGAGACGGACCTGCGCCTCGGCCGCGCCGGCGACCCCCGCTACAAGGACCGCCCGATCGTCACGGGGGCGGTGCAGGAGGGCGACCTCGTCCTCCTCCGGAACATCACGCTCGTCCTCATGGTCGCGGCGGCCCTCGCGCTCCGCGACCCGCTGGCGCTCGGGGTCTTCGCCGCGGCGCTCGGCCTCTGCTGGCTCTCGTCGCGCTGGTTCTTCTGGCCGCCGATCTCGACGAACATCCTCCTGGCGTTCGTCACGCACAACCCGCTGTCGCTGGCGATCTCCGCCGTGGTCGTGGCCGCCTTCGCCGGCGCGCGCGGCGTGGACGCCCTGGGGCCGTGGACGGCGCCGCTCCTGGTCGGGCTGTGGACGCCGGTCGCCGCCTGGGAGACGAGCCGCAAGCTGCGCACGCCGGAGGAGGAGACCGACTACCAGACCTACTCGAAGGTGCTCGGCCTGCGCGCGGCGGCGCTCGTCCCGGGGGGCTTCGTCCTCCTCTCGGCCGCCTGCCTCGCGGGGGTGGCCTGGGCCGCCGACCTCGGCCCGGCCGCGCCCGGCGTGATCGGCGCCGCGGCGCTCGGCGTCGCCGGCGCGGCGCTGCGCCTGTCGCTCCGGCCGACGCCGGCGCGGGCCGCCCGGCTGCGCCCCCTCGTCGAGGGCTACGCCCTCGTCGCCAACGTGGGGCTCGTGGCCGCGCTGGTGTGGGCGCGGGGCGTATCCTGGGGGGCGTGACCACCGCCGGCGACTCGTACGACGCGCTCCCCTACCCGAGCTACCCGTTCGCGCTCACCCACCCCGACCGGCTGCACGTGCTCGCGAGCCTCGCCGGCCTCTCACCCGCGCCGGTCGAGCGGGCGCGGGTGCTCGAGGTCGGCTGCGCGGCGGGCGGCAACCTGATCCCGATCGCGGTCGACCTGCCCGGCGCCCGCTGCGTCGGCGTCGATGCGTCGCGCCGCCAGGTCGACGAGGGGCGGGCGGTCGTGGCCGCGCTGGGGCTCGAGAACTGCGAGCTGCTGCACGGCGACATCGCCGAGCTCGGCCCCGGGCTGGGCACGTTCGACTACGTGGTCTGCCACGGCGTCTACTCGTGGGTGCCGCGCCACGTCCAGGACGCGATCCTCGGCCTGTGCGGGCGGCAGCTCGCGCCGGACGGGGTGGCGTACGTCAGCTACAACACGTTCCCCGGCTGGCGCATGCGCAGCATGATCCGCGACATGATGCGCTACCACGCCCGGCAGTTCGACGAGCCGCGGACGGCCGTGGCCCAGGCGCGGCGGCTGCTCGACTACCTGGCGAAGAACGCCGCCGACGCGCGCGGCCCCTACGCCGCCCTGCTCGAGCACGAGCTCTCGCTCCTGCGGCGGCAGTCCGACGCCTACCTGTTCCACGAGCACCTCGAGGCCACGAACGAGCCGCTCTACCTGCACCAGTTCGTCGAGCGCGCCGAGGCCGCGGGCCTGGCTTACCTCGGCGAGGCGAGCCTCGGCGAGACCCGCCGCACGCTCTCCCCGGAGCTGGCCGACGACGTGGGCCGCGGGTCGCCCGCCGCCGTGCAGGTGGAGCAGTACCGCGACTTCGTCATCAACCGCTCCTTCCGCACCAGCATGCTCGTGCGCGCGGACCGCCCCCTGCGCGCCGTCGCCGCGCCCGAGGACGTGACGCGCTTCCTCGTCGCCGCGCGCGCGGAGCGGCGCGCCCCGCGCGAGGACGACCCGCCGGCCCCGCCCGACACCCCGCCGGGGCCGGAGTTCATGACGCTGGCGGGCAAGGTCGTGCGCGTGCACCTGCCGCTGGTCGTGGCCGCGCTCGAGGCGCTCGACGCCGCCTGGCCGCGCGCGCTCGCCTGGGACGAGCTCGAGGCCGCCACGGCTCGGGGCGTCGAGGGGGGCGACGAGGGGGGCGACCCGACCACGCTGCGCGCGCGGCTGACGGAGCAGGTGCTCGAGCTGTTCGCCGACGACCACCTCGAGCTGCGCCCGCGCCAGCCCGCGGTGGCCGAGCGCGTGACCGAGCGCCCGCGCGGCCATCCGCTCGCGCGCCTGCACGCCGAGGCGGGCCTCGTGGTGACCAACGCGCGCCACGAGCCGCACGAGCTCGACCGGCTCGAGCGCGAGCTCCTCCGCGCCTGCGACGGCGCGCGCGACCACGCCGCGCTGGCCGCGGCGCTGGTCGAGGCCGCGCAGGCCGAGCGCCTCGAGGTGACGAAGGACGGCGCCCCGATGACCGACCCGGCGGAGCTCGGCGAGGTCTTCGAGCGCGTCCTGCCGGGCAAGCTGCGCGGCCTGTGGCGGCGCTCGCTCCTGGTGGGATGAATCCCGGGGGCGCGGAACTCCCCGCGGAGCGACGCGCTCCGCGCGCGGTGTCTTCCGCACCCGCGGGGACGTAACCCCTCGCTGAACAGTCCCGAGTCTGCCGGCTCTGAACTTGCTGGCGCCGCCACGCCGAAGGGGGAGGGTGCGTGCGGCGGGAGTCGGGGAGGGGGAGGGGACGCTCGGTGCGTCCATCGACCGAGGGCGCGCGTGTGCCGCGCCCCGCGAGCCCTCCGTCGCGCCTCCAGCTGCCCCGGATCCGCCCCGCGCCGCCGTCACGCTCGCGCGGCGGCCCGATCCTCATCGTCGAGGACGAGGTCATCGTCCGTGACGTCCTCGAGCAGGTCCTGCTCGACGAGGGCCACGAGGTCCTCGTCGCCGGCGACGGACGCCAGGCGCTCGAGCACCTGCAACGTGCGCGGCCGGCCCTGGTCCTCCTCGACCTCATGATGCCCGTGATGGACGGGTTCGAGGTCCTGGCCTGGTTGCGCCGACGAGGCCCGGACCTCCCCGTGGTCGTCACCACCGGGGCCGACGCGCCTCGGGCCGCGCTCCGGGGCGCCAACGTGGTGCAGATCATGCGTAAACCCTTGTCCCTCGAAGCGCTGCTCCAGGCCGTCGAGACGCACGTGAAGCGGTGACCAACCCCCCTCGCCCGGGGAGGGGGACATTGCGAAACTCCCGTGAAACCCGAACGCCACGGGAGTGAACGCCATGGAACGAGTCACCACCGGTGTCCCAGGCCTCGACACGATCCTCCGCGGCGGCCTGCTCCGGGGCGGGATCTACATGGTCATGGGTCGGCCCGGCAGCGGGAAGACGACCCTGGGGAATCAGGTCTGCTTCCACCACACCCGATCGGGGGGGCGGGCCGTCTACGCCACGCTGCTCACCGAGTCGCACGGGCGCATGCTCGCGCTCCTCGAGACGTTCTCGTTCTTCGACCGGAGCGTCGTGGGCGCGTCGCTGCACTACGTGAGCGCCTACGGCGAGCTGGAGCGCGCCGGGCTCGGCGGGCTGCTCGAGGTCCTGCGCACGACGCTGCGCAAGACGCAGGCGTCGCTCCTGGTGCTCGACGGCGTCCCGACGGCCGGCGCCGTGGCCCCGTCCGACCTCGAGCTGAAGAAGTTCATCCACGAGCTGCAGGTCGTCGTCGAGCTCGTGGGCGCCACCTGCATCCTGCTCACGGGCACCAACCACCCCGACGCGCACTACGCCGAGCGCACGATGGTCGACGGGCTGATCCTGCTGGCGACCACCGCCGTGGACCTGCGCTCGATCCGCGAGCTCGAGGTGGTCAAGCACCGCGGGAGCGAGCAGCTCACGGGCCGCCACGTCTACCGGATCAACCACGACGGCGTGGTCGTCCACCCGCGGACCGAGGCGCTCGGGCTCATCCCGCGGCGCGAGCCGACGGACCCGTCGCGCCGGCTCTCGCTCGGCGTCGCGGGGCTCGACGCCGTGCTCGGCGGCGGCCTGCGCGCCGGGTCGGTGACGCTGCTCAAGGGACCGGCGGGCGTCGGCAAGACGCTCATCGGGCTGAGCTTCCTCGTCGGCGGCGACGCCGACGAGCGGGGGCTCTACTTCGGGCTGCACGAGTGCCCGGCGCGGCTCGCGCAGAAGGCGGTTGGCGTCGGCCTGCCGCTCGGGGCGGCCCTCGAGGAGGGGCGGGTGACCGCGCTCTGGCGCCCCGAGGCGGAGGAGCTCGCCGACGCCCACGCCGAGGCGCTGCTCGAGGCCCTGCGCCGCTCGGGGGCGCGCCGCCTCGTGATCGACGGGCTGGGGAGCCTCATGAGCACGCTCGTCTACCCGGCGCGCGCGGCGCAGTTCTTCGGCACGCTCTTCCACGCGCTCCGCGGGATGGACGTCGCCGTGGTCCTGACGATGGAGGCGCGCGACATCGCCTCGGAGGAGCCGCCCCTGCCGGTGAGCGGGGTCTCGGCCCTCGTGGACAACATCGTCCACCTCCGCCTGGTCGAGGTCGGCTCGCAGACGCACCGGCTGCTCTGCGTGACGAAGATCGGCCAGGACCCCCACGACGCGGCGCTGCGCGAGCTGACGATCACGCCGCGCGGCGTCCACGTCGACGCGACGCCCGAGCGGGCGAGCGCGATCCTGCAGGGCGTCCTGCGCACCAGCGCGCCCGACGTCGTGTCGACCCCGACCGGGGAGGCGGCGCCGCCGGGATGAAGACCGTGCTGGTCGTGGACGACGAGGCGGCGCTCGCCTGGGGGATCGGGACGGTCCTGCAGGACGAGGGCTACGCCGTCGTCACCGCGTCCAACGGGGTCGAGGCGCTCGAGCGGCTGGACGCCGCGCGGGCGGACCTCATCATCACGGACCTGATGATGCCGACCATGAGCGGCGTGGACCTCCTGCGGCGCCTCGGCGAGAGCCCGACCCTCGGCGCGATCCCGGTGATCGTGATGAGCGCCATGGCGCGCGCGTCGGCCGAGGCGCTCGTGGGCGACTCGCGGGTCTTCCTCGCCAAGCCGGTCACGGTCGCGCGCCTGCTCGCGGCCGTGCGCGAGGTCATCGGCCCCCCGTAGGTCCGTCTGGCGCGGACGTGCCCTCGCCGCTCCCGGACCACGACCTGGCCCGGATCGGGCATCGTGGGGGCGTGACCGACACGGCCCTGCGTGAGCTGGAGCGGCGCTGGCGCGCCACGGAGGACCCCGCCGACGAGGCGCGGGTCCTCGCCGAGCGGCTGCGGAGCGGGCGCCTCCCGCCGGCGCGGCTGGAGCTCGCGGCCTACCTCGGCCACGGCCCGGCGCGCGCGGCGCTCGGCGACGGCGCGCCGGCGGGGGACTTCGTGCCCTGGGCGCGGTGGCGTCGCGCGCTCGACGCGCCCGGCCGCGCCGCCCTGCTCCTGGGGGCGCTGGTGCAGCTCGACCTCGCGAGGGCGGTCGCGGAGGAGCGCCACGCGGGCCTCGCCGAGGCTCTGCGGGCGGTCGAGGCGTGGTGCGCCTGCCCGTGCGGCGAGCACGCCCGGGCCGTCGAGCAGGCGGAGCCGCCCGAGACGCTCGGCCATCCCGCCTACGACGCGGCCGGCCTCGACGAGCCCACGGGCGGCGAGCCGACGCTCCTCCGGGCGGCCAGCCTGCTGCGCGCGGTGTGCCGCGCCGCGGGCGAGCGCGCCGACGCCGTCCTCGGCGAGGACCCGCTCGGGCTCCTCATGCGCGGGCTCCTCGGCGCGGCGCGCCGGCGCGGGCCGGTGGGCCTGGGCCTAGAGCCGCTCGTCCGCTGGGCGCTGGGCGCGGCGCACGCGCTGACCCCGGCGCCGGCCCGGGACGACCTCGAGGCCGAGGCCCGCTGGCTGCTCGAGCGCGTCGCCCGCGGCGACCTCGCCCGTGACGCCGTGACGCTCGCCGCGTACGCCCTCGCGCCGGCGGCCCGCGCGGCGCTGGTGATCCAGGGCGACGGGGGCGCCGAGGGGCAGGAGGCCGCCGCGCCGGAGGTCACCGCGCCCGACGCGTGGGTGGCCGGGCTCGCGCGCTGGGGCGCCGGCTGGGCGCCGCGGGCCGCGGCGTGGTACGTGGTCGAGGCGGTCGACCCGTGGACCGAGTGGGGGCACCTCCTCGAGCGCACGGCGGAGGAGGGCGGCGACGTGTTCGTCCACGGCACGCGCGCGCTCCTGGAGGCCGGCGACGCCGTGCGGCGCTGGGCCGACGCGCCCGCCGACGACGCCCGGCGCGCGCTCGAGGCCCACGCGGACGCGCTGGCCGCGCTGGCCGCCGACCCGCGCGTGGCGCAGGTCCGGGCGGCGCTCGCCGCCGGCGGACCCACGACCTCGGCCCTCGCGCTCCTCGAGGAGGCGATCCGCCTGGCTTGCGCCGGCGAGGGCGACCCGGTCGACCTCGTGCGGCGCGCCGCGGTCCCTTGCCCCGACGCGGCCGAGCGCCTCGCGAGCCTGCGCCGCGAGGTCGCCTGGTGGGCGCTGCGCCCGGCCGAGGAGGCCCGGTGAGCGACGACGCGCAGCGCGAGCGCGAGCGGCGGCTGCGGCAGGGCGACGACCCGGCCGACGAGGCGCGCGTCCTCGCCGGCGCCCTGCGCGCGGGGCGGCTCGCGCGCGAGCGGCTGGCGCTGGCCGCGTTCCTCGGCCACGCGGCGGCGCGGCAGGCGCTCGGCGTGCCGCCGGGCGACGCCTGCGCGGCCTGGGTGGCCGCGCTCGACGAGGCCGGCCGCCTGGCGCTGGTCCGCGCGGCCGTGGCGCGCCTGCGCGCGGGCTGGGCCGACGTCCCCAGCCCGCGGGCCGCCCTGGCGCAGGCGCTCGCGGCGCTCGAGGCCTGGAGCGCGTGCCCGTGCGACGGCCACGCGGCGACCCTGCTCATGGTCGAGCCGCAGCTCGCGGGCCTGGCCGGCGGCGGCGCCTCGCCCGAGCGGGCGGCCTTCGCCCGGGCGGCGCGGGACGCCGCCCGGGGGGCGGGCGCGCTCACCGGCCTGACCTGGGGCGAGGACCCCCTCGAGCCCTGCCTCCTCGCCCTGCGCGACGCCGGGGCGCCGGCGGACCCGCTCGTGCGCTGGGCGCTCGGCCCGGGGGACCCGTGAGCGACGAGGCGCTGAGGGCGCTGGAGCGAACCTGGCGCCGCAGCGGGCACCCGGACGACGAGGCGCGCTACCTCGCCGAGGCCCTGCGCGCGGGGCGCCTCGCGCGCCCGCGCGTCGAGGTCGCCGCCTACCTGCGCCACGGGCCCGCGCGCGCGGCGCTGGGCGACGCCGCGCCGGCGGGCGACCACGTCCCCTGGTCGTCGTGGGTGGCGGCGGTCGACGCCGAGGGCCGCCGGGCGCTCCTGCGGGCGCTCGTCGCCGCCGCGCGGGCAGGGCTGACCGCGGCGGCCGAGCCCGATCCGGCCGCCGCCCACGCCTGCGACCTCCTCGAGCGCTGGCCGGCGACGCCGGGCGACGAGGACCGCCGCGCCCTGCGCGCGGCGCGGGACGGGGTGGCCGCGCTCGAGCTCCAGACCGCGCAGAGGGGCTTGTTCGAGCGGGCGCTCGTCGCGATCTGCCTGAGCGACGGCTGCCTCCTCGCCCTCGCGCCCGACCCGGAGAGCGTCGGCGCGGCGCTGCGCCGGGTCACGCACGCGGCGCGCAAGGGGACCCTCCCCTGGCCCGCGGCCCTCCCGGCCGTGGTCGCCCCCGTGCTCGCGTGGGCGCTCGGCCCGGGGCACGCCTACGCGCCCGCGGGCCCGGAGACGCCCGACGGCGTCGGCGCGTACCTGCGCGCGCGCCTGCGCGAGGGCGAGGTGCCGCGGTCCCGCCTGGGGCTCGCGGCCTACGCGGGCGAGGCGGGCGCGGCGGCGGCCCTGGACCTCCCACCCGTGCCGCCAGTCGACGTCGTCACGTGGGTCGAGGGGCTCGCAGAGCTCCGTCCGGCCCTGGCCGCGCGCGCCGCGGCTGGCGTCGCCGGCCACCTGCTCCGGACCCCGCTGATGACGACCTGGCTCCTGGCGCCCGCCACGCCGCGCGGCCACGCGGTGCGCGGCGACGTCGTGCAGCGCGCGCAGCACGCCTGCGACGCCCTGCGCGAGTGGGCCGAGCGGCCGACGGCCGCGGCGCGCGAGCGCGTGGCCGCCTGCGCCGACGACCTGGCCCCGGGCGAGCTCGACCGCGCCGCGCCGGGGGACCGGGCGGTGCACCCGCTCGAGGCGCTCCGCGCCGCGCTCGCCTGCGCCCTGGGAGCGCGCGCGCCGGCGGCCGCCCTGCGCGCCGCGCTCGACGTGGTCGACGATCCCGCCGAGGTCGACGTGCTCGCGAGGGGCCTCGTGGCCGGCTGGGCGCTGGCGGAGCCGTGACGCGCGCCCCGGGGGCCGCTGCAGGCTGCGCTCCTACGCGCCCTCCTCGGCCAGCAGCGTGACCAGCGCCCGCCCGAGGCGCTCGTACTGCGCCGGGTGGTTGTAGCGCTGCGCCGAGACGCGCACGAGGCGGCGCGGCCTCGCGGGCCAGGGGAACACCGGCACCTCGAGCCGCCAGCGCGCCAGGAGCGCCTCCTGGAGCGGCTCGGTCCCCCAGCGCGAGGGCCGGGCGCCCGGCGGCGCGTCGGGCAGCGGCACGGCGGCGAGCGAGCCCAGCATGGCCTCGGGCGCGGGCGGCGCGACGTCGAGCGCCGCGCACAGGGTCCGCCGCGCCTCGAGCGCCAGGGCCCGGTTCGCCGCCCGCAGGGCCGGCCAGCCGCCCGGGAGGAGGCCGCCCAGGTGCTCGAGCGCGGCCGGGACGCAGAGGAACGCGGTCGGGTCGCTCGTGCCCGTCCAGTCGAACTCGAGCCGGAAGCGGGTGCTCGTGCCCAGCGGGCGCGTCGCCCCGTGGCTGACGACGAGCGGCCGCAGGGCCGCCTGCCGGTCCCGCCGCACGTGCAGGAAGGCGGCGCCCTTGGGCGCGCAGAGCCACTTGTGGCAGTTGCCGGTCGTGTAGGCGGCGCCGGTCTCGTCGAGGTCGACGTCGACCATCCCCGGCGCGTGCGCGGCGTCGACCAGCGCGTCGACGCCCCTCGCGGCGAGCGCCGCCACGAGGCGCCGCACCGGGAACACGAGGCCGGTCGGGCTCGTCACGTGGTCGAGGAGCGCCAGGCGCGTCCTCGGCGTCACGGCCGCGAGGACGGGCTCGACGACGTCGTCCTCCGAGGCGAGCGGGAAGGGGATGCGCGCCACGACGACCCGCGCGCCCGCGCGCGCGGCGACGGCGTCGAGGGCGTTCTTGCAGGCCCCGTACGCGTGATCGGTCGTGAGCAGCTCGTCGCCCGGGGCGAGGTCGAGCGCGCGGAGCACGGTGCTCACGCCGGTCGTGGCGTTCGGGACGGCGGCCAGGTCGTCCGGGTCGGCGCCGACGAAGCGGCCGAGGGCGGCGCGGGCCTCCGCCTGGAGCGCCTCGAGGTCGCGCACGAAGAACTGCACCGGCTGGCGCTCCATGCGCGCGCGCAGGGCGTCCTGCGCGGCGAGCACGGCGGCCGGACAGGCCCCGAACGAGCCGTGGTTGAGGAAGTCGATCGTCGGGTCGAGGGTCCACGGCGAGGTGCAGTTCATGGGGGCACGATACCGCGGCGCTCCTGACGGTCGCGTGACACACGCCGCTGCGCACGCCGCGCGCAGTGTGCGCACGTCGTGCGCGGGCCTGCGCGCACGACGTGCGCACGCATGAGGTCGCGGCGTGTCGCGCCTCTGTCACGTGTCAGCCGGGGGCAAAAGCCACGCCGGATGTCGCCGATCCGCCTCGACTTGAGGCGCCTCGAGCGGGCGCGGACCGCCGCTTGCCCAGGTGCGGCGCAAGACGAGGGAGGACGCCATGCGCCGGGTCGTCGTCGGGATCAGCGTCGTCGCGTTCGGGATCGCCGCCGTCGGGTGCGGCGGCGGCTCGTCGGGCGGGGGCGGCGGCGCCGGCGCGACCGCCGCGCCCGTGGCCGCGACGGGCGCGACGTTCGAGGTCGTCGACCTGACGCCCGACCGGGCCCCGGCGGCGTCGACGCCGCGGCTGACCCTGACCTTCTCGCGGCCCGTCGACCTCTCGACCGTGCGGCCGGGCGCGACGCTCGTCGCGCTCGAGGACACCGACACCAACCCGGGCGGCTCGTTCGCCCCGCTCGACGGCGACGTGAGCGCGCTCGACGCGGCCGGCACCCGCGTCGCCTTCACCCCGCGGCGGGCCTTCCGCGAGGGGCGCGAGGTGCGGCTGGTCCTCACGCGCGGCGTCCTCGACCAGGACGGCGCCCCGCTCGCGCGCGGCGCCGGCGGCGCCGCCCTCTCCTTCCTCGGCGCGATCCCCGACGCCGTCTTCGAGGGCCGGTTCCAGCCCACCGCGACGCCGACCTCATCGACCGCGCCCGCCGCGGCCCCGCCGCCGCCCGCGCCCGCTCCGGCCCCTGCTCCGGCCCCTGCTCCCGCTCCCGCTCCTGCTCCCGCTCCCGCTCCCGCTCCTGCTCCTGCCGCGACGCCCCCCGGGGTGCGCCCCTCGGCCTTCCAGCCCGAGCCGAACACCGACGTGTGGCACATCGACTTCGACCTGCGGGCGACGACGTTCCTCGACGACATGGCCCGCCACGGCCTGCGCTCCGGCGACGCGACGACCGACCGACTTGCGCGCGACCTGATCGTGGGCCAGGCGATCTCGTGGTGCGCGCAGAAGTACCTGCGCACGTCCGACGGGCGCCCGGTCGCCGGGCGGAGCTGGCGGATCTCGTTCACCGCCACGAGCCCGGGCGGGACGCCCGGCCGGACCCACTCGCGGCAGGCCGTGGGCGGGCGCCACGCGACGACGAGCAGCACGCTCGGCGTCTCGATCTACGACGCCGGCAACCGCGGCCGCGAGGACAACTCGACGGCGGGCCGGCTGGGCGTGTTCTCGCGCCAGATCTTCGGCCAGCGCTCGGTGCTCGACCCGGCGCTGACGGCGCGCGACCGGCGCTACCTCGACGGCAGCTACGCCCTGGGCGACGGCACGGCGCAGGAGGACGCGCGACTGCAGCGGATCCTCTCCGCCGCGGCCGACTGGGGGCACGCGCTCGGCGCGGTGATCGCCCACGAGGTCGGCCACTCGGTCGGGCTGCCGCACGACGACACGGACTCGATCGGGGTCATGCGCACCGCCACCGGCGCGCAGCTGCTCTCGAACCGCAACAGCCGCATGAGCGCCTCCAGCGCCGCGCTGCTCGACCGCAACCTGGGCCGCTCGCGCTGAGCCGCCGGAGGACTCCCCCATGCGCACGCACCTCGGCCTCGTCGCCTCGCTCCTGCTCGTCGCCGCGCCGCCGGCGGGCGCGTCGCTCGTCGACCGCGACGCCGTGACCCTCGGCAGGCTGGTCGACGACCTCGACCTGGCCCTCGTCGTCCGCGTCGACGACGCGCGCGGCGACGCGCTCGGGTTGACCGTCCTCGAGCGCCTGCGCGGGCCGGCCACGCCCGACGCCCTGCGGCTCGACCTGTCGCACGAGGTCGCGTGTGACCTCCGCGCCCGGGCGGGGGAGCGGCTGCTGCTCCTCCTGGCGCTCGGGCGCGACGGCGTCGAGGCGCCCGTCAGCGTGTGGCAGGCGGTGCGCCTCCCCGACGACGGCGCGCTCGCGCTGATCAAGGAGGCGGTCGCGAGCCGGGCGCCGACGATCGGCGGCGACCCGCGCGCGCTCGAGCGGGCGTTGTTCCGCCAGCTCGAGGCCCCCGGCGCCGCGTGCCCGGCGGCCGAGCGCGTGCGCGCCGACGCGGCCCTCGACCTGCTCGCATTCCAGGCGCTCTCGCCCGGCGCAGGCGAGGTCGGCGCGCTCGGGCGGGCGCTCGACGGCGGGCCGACGCCCGACCTGGCCCGCCTGGCCGCGCGGGTGGACGACCCGGCGCTGGTCGCCCCGCTGCTGCGCGCGGCGCGGGCGCCCGCCGCGCCCGTCGCGGCGCGGCGCGCTGCGGCCGAGGCGCTCGCGGCGCTCGACCCGGGGGCGGCGGCCGAGGCGCTGGCGGCCGACGTCGACGCGCCCGACGCCGCGCGGGCGGCGGTCGCGGTCGAGGGCTGGGGGTCCTCGGCGCCCTCCGCCGCGTGGGCCTCGCCCTCGACGACCCGCGGCCCGCGGTCCAGCGCGCCGCCCTGCGGGCGCTCGGCGAGCGGCCGGGCCCGAGGCGCTGGCGCGGCTCGAGGCGCTCGCGCGCGAGGCGCCCGACGAGGCCGCGCGCGGCGCCCTGGCGGCGCTGGCCTGGGCCGGCGCCGGCGCGGCGCTGCGCCGGCTGGAGGCCGAGCACCCGGACCCGGCGCGCCGCGCGCTCGCGGGCGCCCTGCGCCGCGACCGGTCGTCCTCGCCCCGGCGGTCCTCGACGAGCTCGGGGCGGCTCACACCAGCCCGTCGCGGTAGGCGCGGGCGACCGCCTCGACGCGCGAGCGGACGTCGAGCTTGCGGAACATGCGCTGCACGTGGTTGCGCACCGTCGCCCGGGCGATCCCCAGGCGCGCCGCGATCTCCTCGCCCCGCGCGCCATGGGCGAGGAGCGCGAGCACCTCGCGCTCGCGCCGCGACAGCGCGGGCCCCTCGCCGCGCGCCGCGGGCCCCGCCGCGGGCCCCGGCTCGTGCAGCTGCACGAGCAGCCATGGCCGCCCGGGGACCGGCGTCACCAGCACCGTGCAGCCGACCAGCGCGCGCAGCCGCGCTCCGTCGGCCCGCCGGAGCGCGAGCGCCTGCGGCGCCGGCACGCGCCCCGCGTGCACGGGCCCGAGCAGCGGGCCGTCGACCGCCCACGACCTGTCGCCGTCGCAGCCGAGGAGGTCGCCGCAGCGCCGCCCGAGCGCCGCCGCCTCCGCGTGCCCCAGCCGGGCGGCCGCCTCCGGGCTCCACGCGACGATGGTCCCGTCGGCGTCGGCGATGAACACCGCTCCGCGCACGCGGCGCAGGAGCCCCCGGACCCCGTCCACCGCACCGACCTCGAAGTCCACCACGCTCCACGTCCTCGGCGACCTCAGCAGTGTACCGTATGCGTACAGAATGTGTCAACATTGAGCGCGGGTCAGGACCGGTGGCCTCTCTGCGCGCGCTCGGCCGTCCTCGCAGACGGCCAGGCCGCCTCCGAGCGCACCCCACCGCGTCTTTGCAGCGAGCGAGCGCCCCAGCCTCCGCCGCAGCCGCGATCACACCGGGTCGCGCCCGGCGAGCCCGTGCTTGTAGGCGAGGACCACGGCCTCCAGCTTGGAGCCGACGGCCAGCTTGCGCAGGATCGCCTGCACGTGGTTGCGCAGCGTCGTCGGGCTGATCCGCAGCGTCGTCGCGGCGTCCTGGGTGCTCGCGCCCCGCGCGAGCTGGGTCAGGACCTGGCGCTCGCGCGGCGAGAGGCGGTCGAGGGGGGTCTTCGCGGCGGCCGGCAGCCTCGGCGACGGCGCGCGCTCCGGCCTGCGGGCCTCGACCGGCGCGGCGCGTTCGAAGAGCTGATAGAGCAGGTGCGCCCGCGCCGCCGGCGACTCGCGCACCCGCGTCGCGACGCACACGTAGGTCGCGTACGAGCCGTCGGCCCGGCGCAGCGACAGCTCGTGCGGGCGCGGCGCGTCGCCCGCGCGGCACGCGTGGAGGATGGGGCAGCCCGGCACGCAGTAGCGGTTCCCGAACAGGTCGCGGCCGTCGAAGAGGGCGTGGCACGGGCGGCCGAGCACCTGGTCGGCGGAGTAGCCGAGCAGCCGCTGCGCCCCGGCGCTCCAGGCCTCGATGTGCCCCTCGGGGTCGGCCAGGAACGCCGCGCCGTCGATCGCGGCCGTCAACCGTTGGAGGTCACCACTCTGCACTCGCCCATCGCCCTCCCGACCCGTTCCTGCCCAACCGTAACCACGAGTCCACTCCCTTCCATGATCCACCTGCGTTAGCTGGCAGCCTTCAGCATGACGAAATTGCACTGCCTCCATGGTGTTTTCATCAGGATTGTTGTCAGTGATCGAAACGTCTACGTTCCCCTCGCACGAAGGGGCGGGGGGGTGGATGGAGCTCGAGCACGGGACGACCGACGCCGCGCGCCTCCTGGCCGCCCTCGAGCGCCGCATGTTCGTCACCCCGACGCTGCGCCGCGTCGTCGAGGCCCTGCCCGCCCGTCCCAGCGCCGGCAGCCCGCAGGTGGATGCCGTCGCCGGGCTCGTCGTGCTCAACGCCTGGATCTGCCTGGGCGAGGCCGCCCTCGACCTGCTGAGGGAGCTCGACGCGGCCACCGGCGAGGCGCTCCACCTGTTCCCGCGCGACCTGACGCTCGCGATCCGCGCGCAGGACGACGCCGAGCTCGCCCGGGCGGAGACCGTCGCGCTGGCGACCAAGCTTGGCTTCAGCCCTGGCCATCGGACGAAGGTGGCCCTGGTCGTCCAGGACTGCGCGCGCACGGTGGCCGCGACGGGGGGCGGTCGCCTGGAGCTCCGCGTCGTCCTCGCGGCGCCGCGGGGGCTGGTGGCCGTGGCCACGCTCGGCCCGGGCGCCGCCCGGCGGGGGGACGACGTGCGGGTCGGGTCCGCCCCCTGGCTCAGCCCCCGGCACGTGCGCCACATCGCCGACGAGTTCGAGGTCGACGAGGCCGCGCCGGGCGGCGCGGCGAGGATCCGGGCCGCGTTCCACATCGGCGGGCGGGGGGCGGTGGCGTGACCGACCCCGCGCAGCGGCTCGCCCTGCAGGAGTTCCTCGCCGAGAGCCGCGAGGGCCTCGCCCTGGTCGAGGCCGAGCTCCTGGCCCTCGAGCGCGACCCCACGGCCCGGCCACGCGTCGACGCGGCCTTCCGCGCGCTGCACACGCTCAAGGGCACCGCCGGCTTCCTCGGCCTGGCGGCGCTCGAGGCCCTCGCCCACGAGGGGGAGGAGCTGCTGGCGGCCGCTCGCGCCGGCGCGCTGGAGCTCGCAGGCGAGCCCGTGGGGACGCTGCTCGGCCTCGTCGACCGCCTGCGGGCGGGCCTCGACGCGCTCGAGCCGGCCGCGCAGGCGGCGCCCGGGGCGGAGGCGGGGCGGGAGGCGGGCGAGGCGAGCGTGCGCGTCGACGTGGCCGCCATGGACCGGCTCATGGACCTGACGGGCGAGCTCGTCCTCGTGCGCAACCAGCTCCTCCAGCTCGCCGCCGGCGCCGTCGCCGGGCCGCTCGTCGCGGCCTCGCAGCGCCTCGACCAGGTGACGTCGGACCTCCAGGGCGAGGTGATGCGCACCCGCCTCCAGCCGATCGGCACGCTCTGGGGGCCGCTGCGCCGGGTGGCGCGCGACCTCGCCGCCGCCCTGGCGAAGCGGGCGCGGGTCGACGTCGAGGGCGGCGAGACCGAGCTCGACCGCGCCCTCATCGAGGCGGTCCGCGGGCCCCTCGGTCACCTCGTCCGCAACGCCATCGACCACGGCCTCGAGCCGCCGGCGGCGCGGCGCGCCGCCGGCAAGCCCGAGGAGGGGCGCATCGCGCTGCGCGCGCGCCACGAGGGCGGCAAGGTCGTCATCGAGGTCCACGACGACGGGGCGGGCCTCGACCCTCGCGCGCTGGCCGACCGCGCCGTCACGGCCGGGCAGCTCACGCGCGAGGAGGCCGGGCGGCTGCCCGAGCGCGAGCTCCTGGCGCTGGCGCTCCGCCCGGGCCTGAGCACGGCCGGCGCCGTCACCGCGCTCTCCGGCCGCGGCGTCGGCCTGGACGCGGTGAAGACGAGCGTCGAGCGGGTCGGCGGCGCCGTCGAGCTCATGAGCGCGCCCGGCCGCGGGACGACCGTGCGCCTCGTGATCCCGCTCACGCTGGCGATCATCCCGGCCCTGCTCGTGGCCAGCGGCGGCCAGCGCTTCGCGCTCCCGCAGGCGCACGTGCTCGAGGTCGTGCGCGTCGACGCCGGCGTCGAGCGCGTCCTCGGCGCCCCCGTCTTCCGCCTGCGCGGCCGCCTCCTCTCGCTCGTCCATCTCGACGCCGAGCTCCGGCCCGACGACCCGGCGGCCGCCGCGGCCGCGCCGGGCGACGACGCCGCGGTCGTCGTCCTCGAGGCCGACGGGCGGCGCCTGGGCCTGCTCGTCGCCGAGGTGCACGACACCGAGGAGATCGTCGTCAAGCCGCTCGGGGCCCTGCTCGCCGGGCACCCGCTGTTCGCCGGCGCGACGGTCCTCGGCGACGGCGGCGTGGCGCTCATCCTCGACGTGGCCGGCCTGGTCGCCCGCGCGAGCGAGCGCCGGGGCGACGACGCCACGGCCGCGGCGGCGCCGTCCGGCCCGGCGGCCGGGGCGGCGCTCCTCGTCGTCGAGGCCGGCGCCGAGCGGGCGGCCCTGCCGCTCGAGGCGGTCGCCCGGCTGGAGGAGCTCCCGCGCGCGGCGCTCGAGCGGGCGCTGGGGCGCGACGTCGTCCAGCACCGCGGCGAGGTCGTCCCGCTCGTCGCGCTCGGCCGGGCGCTGGGCGCGCCGGCCGCGGGCCCGCCGCCCGACCCCGTGCCGCTGGTGATGGTCGCCGGCCCCATGGGCGCGGTCGGGCTCGCCGTCGACCGGGTCCTGGACGTCTTCGAGGGGGCCGCGGCGCCGGCCGCGCCGGCGACCCGCCGCCGCGGGGTCGCCGGGACGGCCGTGATCGCCGGGCGCGTGACGCAGGTCCTCGACGTCCCGGAGCTGGTGGCCGCGGCGCTGGAGGGCGGGGCGTGAGCGCGGCGCTGTGCACGTTCGAGCTGGACGGCCTGCTCCTCGCCGTGCCGGTCGACGAGGTGCAGGAGGTCGTCCGCGTGCAGGGGCTCACGCCCGTGCCGCGCGCTCACCCGGTCGTCCGCGGGCTGGTGAACCTGCGCGGGCAGCTCATCGCCGCGGTCGACCTGCGCCGCCGCCTCGGGCTGCCGCCGGCGAGCGGCCCCCAGGCGATGACCATCGTCGTGCGCTCGCCCGACGGCCCGGCGAGCCTGCTCGTCGACGACGTGGGCGACGTGCTCGAGCCGGGGGCCGCCCCCGAGCCGCCGCCGGAGACGCTGGCGCCGCGGGTGCGGGCGCTCCTGCGCGGCGTCCACGCCCTGCGCGACCGCCTGCTGCTCGTGCTGGACACGGCCAGGGCCCTGGAGCTGGAGCCATGAGGGAGGAGTCACCGGTGCAGACGACGACCAAGGCGGGGAACGGCGGGGCCGCGAGCCTCCACGATCGGCTCGGCGGCCAGGCGGCCATCGAGGCGGTCGTGCACGACTTCTACGAGCGCGTCCTCGCCGACCCGCTCCTGGCCGGCTTCTTCGAGGGCGTCGACGCCGCCTGGCTCGAGGCGCGCCAGGCGCGCTTCTTCGCCCACGCGCTCGGCGGGCCGGTCGCCTGGGACGGGCCCACGCTGGTCGAGGCGCACGCGCGCCTGGCGATCGAGCCGCGCCACTTCGAGGCCGTGGCCGGGCACCTGCGGCGCGCGCTCGAGGCGGCCGGGGTCGCGCCGGCCGAGGTGGCGGAGACGCTCGACGCGGTCGCCGCCCTCGAGGACCAAGGTCGTCAACGTGCGGCCGCGCGCGCTGGCGCTCAGCGGGGCGCGCGGCCGCCCCGGCCCGAGCGGCGCCGCGCCGCGCCCGTCGGCCAGCGCCGCGCACCCCCGTCCCGACGCGCGGCTGCGGAGCGCGCCGGCGACGCGGCCGCCGGTCGGGCTCATGGACCGCGCCGTCGGCCTGCGCGGGGTCCTCGACGCCCTGCAGGCCAACGTCTTCGTGGCCGACCTCGACCTGACCCTGGTCTACATGAACGAGGTCGCCCGCTCGACGCTCCTCCGGATCGAGGGCGAGGTGCGCGCCGTGTTCGGGGTCGGCATCGACGACCTCCTCGGCGGCTCGATCCACCGCTTCCACCGCGACCCCAGGCGGGTCGAGCGCATCCTGCGCAGCCCCTCCGCCCTGCCGCACGAGGCGGTGTTCCGCTTCGGGCAGGTGACCCTGAAGACGCGGATCAACGGCGCCTGGTCGCCGGAGGGCGACCTCCTCGGCTACGTCGTCGCCTGGGAGGACGTGTCGGAGGAGATGCGCCGCCTCGCCGAGCTCAACCGCACGACCTGCATGGTCGAGAACTCGCCGGCGAACGTCATGGCGGCCGACACGGACCTGGTCATCCGCTACATGAACCCGGCATCGCTCCGGACGCTGCGCGGGGTGGAGGCTCACCTGCCGGTGAAGGCCGACCAGGTGGTCGGCCAGAGCATCGACATCTTCCACAGGAGCCCCGAGCGCATCCGGCGGATCGTCTCGGACCCCGCCAACCTGCCCCACCGGACGACGTTCGCGCTCGGCCCCGAGCACGTCCGCTTCGAGGTCACGGCCATCTACGACCAGCAGAAGACCTACCTGGGCCCCATGGTCAGCTGGGAGCTGGTCACGGAGAAGGTGCAGGCGGAGCGCCGGGCGAAGGAGCTCGCCGACGCGATCACGCTCAACGCGCAGACGCTCGCCGGCGCGTCGGAGCAGCTGACGCAGGTCAGCCGGCAGATGGCGAGCACCGCCGAGGAGACGAGCGTCCAGGCGAGCGTCGTCTCGAGCGCCGCCGACCAGGTGAGCAAGAACCTGCAGACGGTCGCCGCCGGCGCCGAGCAGATGGGCGCGAGCATCAAGGAGATCGCCAAGAACGCGGGCGAGGCGGCGCGCGTGGCCGGCGCCGGGGTGCAGGTGGCCACGGCGACCACGGCGACCGTCGGCAAGCTGGGGGAGAGCAGCGGCGAGGTCGGCAAGGTGGTGAAGGTCATCACCTCGATCGCGCAGCAGACGAAGCTCCTGGCGCTCAACGCCACGATCGAGGCCGCGCGCGCCGGCGAGGCAGGGAAGGGCTTCGCGGTCGTCGCCAACGAGGTCAAGGAGCTGGCCAAGGAGACCGCCCGGGCGACGGAGGAGATCGGCCAGAAGATCGACGCGATCCAGGCCGACGCGCGCGGGGCGGTCGGCGCGATCGGCGAGATCAGCGCGATCATCGGCAAGATCGACGGGCTGCAGACGGCGATCGCCGGCGCGGTCGAGGAGCAGACGGCGACCACGGCCGAGATCGCGCGCAACGTGAGCGAGGCGGCCCGGGGCGGGCGCGAGATCGCCAAGAACATCTCCGGCGTGGCCACCGCGGCGCAGGCCACGACGGGCGGGGCCGGCGACACCCAGAAGGCGGCCGCCGACCTGGCGACCATGGCCGGCGAGCTGATGAAGCTCGTGGCGAGGCTCGCGTGAGCGCCCGGGGCGCGCGGGGGCGCGCGCTCGTCGTCGACGACTCGCGGGCCATGCGGCTCATCGTGGGCCAGATCCTGCGCGACCTCGGCTTCGACGTCGCCGAGGCGGGCCACGGCCAGGAGGCGCTCGACCGGCTGCGCGACGCGCGCGACACGCGCCTGGTGCTCGTCGACTGGAACATGCCGGTGATGGACGGCCTCGAGTTCGTCCGCGCCGTGCGGGCCGACCGCGGCCTCGACCCGGTGCGGGTCGTCGTCGTCTCCACCGAGACCGAGGCGGCGCAGGTCGGCCGGGCGCTGGCCGCGGGGGCGAACGAGTACGTGATGAAGCCGTTCACGCGCGACGTCATCGCCGGCAAGCTCGAGCTCCTGGGCCTGAGCTGAGCGTGGGCCGCATCCGTGTGCTCATCGTCGACGACTCGGCCGCGGTCCGGCGGCTGCTCGCGCGCGAGCTCGCGGCGGACCCCGCCCTCGAGGTCGTCGCCAGCGCGGCCAGCGGCCCGGCCGCCCTGGCGCGCGTCGCCGAGCAGGCGGTCGACGTCGTGACGCTCGACGTCGAGATGGACGGCATGGGCGGGATCGAGGCGCTGGCGCGCCTGCGCGAGCAGGCGCCCGACGTGCCCGTGATCATGTTCAGCGCCCACACGCGCCGCGGGGACGAGGCCACGATCGACGCCCTGCTCGGCGGCGCGGCCGACTACGCCTGGAAGCCCGGCGCGGATCGGCCGGTGGCGGACGCGATCCGCGGCGACCTCATCCCGAAGCTCAAGGCCGTGACGGCCCGGCGCGGCAGGGCGCCGGCCCCCCCCGCGGCGGCGCCCGCGGGCGACGCCGGCCGGGTCGAGGTCGTGGCGATCGGCGCGTCGACCGGCGGCCCCAACGCCCTGCAGGAGGTCCTCACGGCGCTGCCGGGGGACCTGCCGGCCCCGGTGCTCGTCGTGCAGCACATGCCGCCGCCGTTCACCGCGCTCATGGCCCAGGCCCTCGACGCCCGGTGCGCGCTCGGCGTGGCGGAGGCCACGCCCGACGCGCCGCTCGTCGCGGGGCGGGCCCTGATCGCCCCCGCGGGCTGGCACCTCGCCGTGGACGGCAGCCCGCCGCGGGCCGTCGTGCACCAGGGCCCGCCCGAGAACGCCTGCCGGCCCGCGCTCGACGTCCTCCTGCGGACCGTCGCGGCGACCTACGGCCCGCGCGCCCTGGCCGTCGTCCTCACCGGGATGGGCCAGGACGGGCTGCGCGGGGCGGAGGCCGTGCGCGCGGCCGGCGGCCGGGTGATCGCCCAGGACGAGGCCACGAGCGTCGTGTGGGGCATGCCGGGCCACGTCGTCCGGGCCGGGCTCGCCAGCGAGGTCCTGCCGCTCGGCGACGTGGCCGGGGCGATCGTGCGCGCCGTCGCGCGGCGGGGGGCCCCGTGCGCCTGAGCGACGAGGGCTTCGGCGTCCTGCGCGACGAGGCGCGCGCGCGCTGCGGCGTCGTGCTCGAGCCCGACACGCGCGCGCTGCTCGAGGCGCGGCTCGAGCCGCTCACCGCGGAGCTCGGCCTCGAGTCGCTCGACGCCCTGGCCCGCCGCGTGGCCGCCGACCCTGCGTGCGCCGAGCGGGCCGTCGAGGCGCTGTGCAACCACGAGACGAGCTTCTTCCGGGACGTGACCCCGTTCGAGGTCCTGCGCGCGGTCCTGGCGCCCGCCCTGCACGCCCGCCGCCCGGCCGGCCAGCCGCTCGTCGTGTGGTCGGCGGCGGCCTCGACCGGGCAGGAGGCCTACAGCGCGGCGATCACGCTGACGGAGGCCCTCGCCGGCGTCGGCCGGCCGGTCCGCGTGATCGCCACCGACCTCGCGCGTGACGTGCTCGCGCGGGCGGCGGCGGGCCGCTACGGCCAGCTGGAGGTCAACCGCGGCCTCCCGGCCGCCCACCTCCTGCGGCACTTCGTGCGTCAGGGGCTCGACTGGGTGGTCCGCGACGAGGTCAGGGCCCTCGTCGAGGTCCGCCGCCTGAACCTCGTCGAGGCGCGGCGCTACGACCTGCCGCCCGTCGACGTGGCCCTGCTCCGCAACGTGCTCATCTACTTCGACCTCGACACGCGCCGCGCCGTCCTCGAGCGCCTGCGCCAGGTCCTGCGCCCCGACGGGGCGCTGATCCTCGGCGCGGCCGAGACGCCGCTCCAGGTGGACGACGCGTTCGAGTGGGTCCCCGCCGCGTGCGGCGGCGGTCACTACCGGCTCCGGGTCAGCCCGGGCGGGGAGGCTCCCGGTGCAGTCGCTCGAGCGTGAGGTGGTGTCGATCGCGCAGGGGGTGTGGTCCATGATCCTGGGGCTGGAGCTTCGCCCGCTCGCGTCGGTCCCGGCCGCGAACGGGCCCGCGGTCGTCGGCCGCGTCGGGATCAGCGGCGCCTGGGAGGGGCAGGTCACCCTGCGCTGCCCGGCGGCGATGGCCGCGCGCGCGGCCTCGATCCTCTTCGGGGTCACGCCGAACGCCGCCGCGCCGGACCAGACGCGCGATGTCGTGGGCGAGCTGACGAACGTCCTCGGCGGGAACATCAAGGCGCTCCTGCCGGAGCCCTGCCGCCTGTCGCTCCCCGCGGTCGACGAGGAGCAGGCGGCCCGGGCGCCGACGCGGGCCGTGGTCGTGGAGGTCGCCCTCAGCTGCGAGGGGCAGCCCGTCGTCGTGACGGTCGCCGGGGCGGCGACGTGACCCCGCCGCCGCCCGCGAGCGATGAGGAGGCGCGGCTCCTCCGGCGAGGGCTCCTGGCCTGCGCGGCGGCGCACGACCTGGCCAACGCGCTCACGGTCGCGAGCGCCCAGTGCACCCTGCTCCTGAGGACCGCCCCGCTCCCCGCCGGCGCCCGGTCGCAGGTGGAGGCGCTCGACGAGGCGCTCCTGCGGGCGATGAGCCTGACCCGGCGCATCCTCCACCGGCGCCCGCGTCCGTCGCGGCCGGTGGAGGTCGACGCGGCGCTCGCCGCCTGGGGGAGCGACCTGCGGCGCGCCGCGGCGCCGGCGACGCTCGAGGTCGAGGTGGCCGCCGGCGGCGGGCGGGCCCGGGTCGACGGCGACGACCTCCTGCGCGCGCTGGGCAACCTCGTGCGAAACGCAGGCGCCGCGGCCGGGAGCGGCGGGGCCGTGGTCGTCCGCTCGAGCCGCGAGGCCGGCGAGGTGGTGATCGCGGTCGAGGACACAGGACCGGGGGTCCGGCGCGAGGTCCTGGCGCGGCTGTTCACGCCGTTCGTCAGCGGCCGGCCCGGCGGGACGGGCCTGGGCCTCGCCGGCGCGCGGGCGCTGCTGGCCGAGCACGGCGGCGAGGTGCGCCACGTGCCGGGCGGGCCCCGGACCAGGTTCGAGGTGCGGCTGCCTGCCGCCCCCGCCCCGGCCGACGGGCGGGTGGTAGGATCCCGGCCGGAAGATGGGGCTGGCCGGAGCGGGGCTCCGGCCGTATCCTGCTCCGTTCACGAACACGGTCCGTGACGTCGCGGCCCCGCGCTGGGGCCGCCGGCGTTCCACGGCAGGTCGCAGTCAGAGAAGAAGGATCGAGTCCGGCATGTCGACGAAGCCGAACGTCTCCGTCGTCGTCCAGCGCGACGAGAGCATCGAGCGCGCGCTGAAGCGCTTCAAGCGCCTCTGCGAGCACGCGGGGATCCGCAAGGCCGTCCGCGCGAAGAGCTACTACGAGAAGCCCAGCGAGGCGCGCCGCCGCGAGCTGCGCAAGGCGATCCGCAACCGTCGCCGCGCGGAGAAGAAGGCCCAGGAGCGGGCGCAGCGGAAGCTGGACCGCGGCCGCAACCGTGGCCCCCGTCGTGGCTTCGACGGTGGCGAGGGCGGCGGCGGCATGGAGGGCGGCGGGCGCGACCACGGGTAGAGCCCCGGCGTCGGCCGCCCCCGTCTCTTCTGCGACACTTCCCGTCCTCGGCGTCCTGGGTGGATCACGAGCCGCCCGGCTGGTCCTCTGCCCGGACGTCGGCAAGACGGTGGCTCCCGGTCACCTTGTGCTCCGCGCCATGGATGCTCTCCTGGACCTGACCCGCTCGGGGGGCCGAGGAGAGCCGTCGTGACCCGCTCATCGATCCGCGCCAGCGTCGCCGTGGCCGCCGCCCTGGCGGTCGTGGCCTGCACCCCGGAGCCCCGGCCGCTCGTCGACCCGCCGCGCCCCACCCGGCCGCCGTCCGGCCGCGTGCCGCTCTGGGACGACCTGGGCTCGTTCCACCGGCCGGTCACCACGGCCTCGCCGGACGCGCAGCGCTACTTCGACCAGGGCCTGATCCTCAGCTACGCCTTCAACCACGACCAGGCGCTCCTCGCCTTCGAGGAGGCGGCGGCGATCGACCCCAACTGCGGCATGGCCTGGTGGGGGATCGCCTACGCCAGCGGGCCGCACATCAACCTGCCCGTGCAGGACCCGCGGCGCGCGCAGGTCGCCCTGCGCGCGCTCGAGCGGGCGCGCGCCTGCGAGGGCCTGGCCGAGGTCGAGGTGGCGCTGATCGAGGCGCAGGGGGCGCGCTTCTCGCCCGACCCGTCGGCCGATCGCAAGACGCTCGACCGCGCCTACGGCGCGGCCATGGCCGACGTGTGGCGCCGGTTCCCGAGAGACGGCGACGTGGGCGTGCTCTACGCCGAGTCGCTCATGAACGTCAACCCGTGGGACCTGTGGACCCACGACGGCCAGCCCAAGCACGACGTGCTGGAGATCGTGGCCACGCTCGAGGCCGTGCGCGCCTTCGCGCCGGACCACCCGCAGGCCAACCACCTCTACATCCACGCGGTCGAGGCGTCGCGCACGCCCGAGCGCGCGATCGAGGCCGCCGACCGCCTCCGGCACGCGGCCCCGGGCGCCAGCCACCTCGTGCACATGCCCTCGCACATCGACGTGCTCACCGGCCGCTTCCAGGAGGCGTCGGAGGCCAACGAGCGGGCGATCGCCGCCGACGAGAAGCACGGCGCGGCGACGCCCCGCACGGGCTTCTACCAGGTCTACATGGCCCACAACCGGCACATGCTGGCCTTCGCGTCGATGATGGAGGGGCGCCAGGAGGTCGCGCTGAAGGCCGCGCGCGAGATGGTCGCGCAGGTGCCGGACGAGTTCCTGAAGGGGCCGTTCGGGCCGGCGGTCGACGGGCTCATGCCGGTCGTGCTCCACACCCTCGTGCGCTTCGGCCGGTGGGAGGAGGTCCTCGCCGAGCCGCCGTTCGCCCCCGAGCTGCTGGCGGCCAACGCCGTGCGCCACTACGCGCGCGGCGTGGCCCTCGCGGCGCTCGACCGGCTCGACGAGGCCCAGGCCGAGCTCGACGCGCTCGCGCGCGCGGCCGCGACGATGGACGACCGGCCGATCGGCAACACCCCGGCGAAGCAGGTGCTCCTGGTGCCGCTCGAGGTCCTCGAGGGGGAGCTCCTGTTCCGCCGGGGGCAGACCGACGAGGGGATCGCGGCCCTGCGCGAGGCGGCCGCGGCCGAGGACACGCTGACCTACGCCGAGCCGCCGGACTGGATGCAGCCCGTCCGGCACACGCTCGCCGCCACGCTGCTGGCGGCCGACCGGCCGACCGAGGCCGAGCAGGCGGCGCGCGAGGACCTGCGGCGCTTCCCGCGGAACATCTGGTCGCTCACCGGGCTGGCCACGGCGCTGCGGGCGCAGGGGAAGCTCGACCGGGCGCGCGAGGTGGAGCGGGAGCTGGCGCCCCTGCGCGAGCGCGCCGACATGGAGGTGCCGTCGCCCTGCCTGTGTCAGCCGGGCAAGTAGGCGAGCGTCACGCCCGCGCGAGCGTCCACGCGCCCAGCGCGGCGAGCGCGCCCAGCGCGAGGAGCGCGGCGACCACCCACGGCCAGCGCGGCCGGCCGTGGGGCGCCGGCGGCGCGCGCCGGCGACGCGCCGTCGGCCGCGGCGCAGGCTCGGGCGGGGCGACCGGGACGAGGGCCTCCCCGCCCGTCAGCGCGTATCCCGGCGCGATCGTCAGCTCGGCCGGCGGCGTCGGCTCGGCCGGCGGCGGGGTCGCGGGCGCCCGGGCGGCGCCGGGAGGCGGCCCCTTGCGCAGGGTCGCCGCGATCTCCTCGCGGTCCATCGGCGCCGTGACGGCGCCCGGGTCGAAGCCGTCGGGGAGCGCGTCGCCCGACGCCGACTCGGCCGCGGCGAGGGCGGCGAAGCCCTGCGGCGCGACCAGGGTGTGCATCTCGTCGGCGACCTCGGCCTCGGTCCGCGCGGCGCCACCGGGGAGGAGGAACACGTCGCCGAAGGCCATCGTGCGCTCGCCGTCGGCCGGTCCATCGGCCGGTCCAGGGGCGGCGGGCGTGGTCGGGGAGGGCGCGGGCGCGTCGGGGAGCGGCAGGACGCCCTGCCAGCGATCGGTCGTGGCGCTGACCCGCGCGTCGGCGCCCGGCAGGGGCAGGACGGCGCGCCAGCGCTCGGTCTCGTCGAGCGCGTCGCCCGGCGCCGCCGGCGTCGGCGCCGGCGCGGGCGCGGCGCCGGCGTAGGCGGCGAAGCTCATCACCAGGCACCCGCACCGCGGGCACGGGCGCTCCTCGCGCCCCGACAGCGTCGACTGGGGGATCGCCAGCTCGCAGGCGTCGCAGCGCACCGCCCGGCACGTCGCGCCGCTGGCCAGGAGCGCCTGGACGGCCGGGGCCGTGAGGCCGCCCTGCAGGAGCAGGCGGGTCATGGACGTGGGTCGCTTCGCCGTCGCGCGGCGCAGGAGCTCGATCCCCATGCGGTCGCGCTGGGCGACCGAGATCACGCCCCGCGCCACGGCCAGCTGGCCGAGGCTGACCTCCGCGGCGGGCTCGACGGGCGGCTCCGGCATCCCGGGCGAGTGTAGCGCGCCGGGCCGCCCGCGATCAGGCCGCCCGGCCGGCCAGGGCGACGCGGCGGGCCGCGAGCGCCACCCGCGCGGCCACGCGGTCGTCGAAGGGGAGCGTGCGGTCGCCGAGCACCTGCCCCGCCTCGTGCCCCTTCCCGGCGACCACCACCACGTCGTCCGGCCCCGCCGCGCGGACCGCCGCCTCGATCGCCGCCGCCCGGTCCTCGAGCACGCGCGCCGCGCCCGGCCGGTCGAAGCCCGCCAGGACGTCGGCGAGGATCCGCGCCGGCGGCTCCGAGCGCGGGTTGTCGGAGGTCAGGTAGGCGACGTCGGCGTGGCGCTCGACCGCCCGGCCCATGGGCGCGCGCTTGCCGCGGTCGCGGTCGCCGCCCGCGCCGAAGACGACGTGCAGCCGCCCCGGGACGAGCGGGCGCAGGGCCGAGAGCACGCGCTCCAGGGCGTCGGGGGTGTGGGCGTAGTCGACGAGGACCAGCGGGTCGCCGGGCCCGCCGCGGACCGGCTCGAGGCGCCCAGGCACGCCCTGGCTGGCCTCCAGGGCGTCGCGGACGCTCCGGGGCGGGACTCCCACCGCCCACGCCGCCGCGGCCGCCGCCAGCGCGTTCTCGACGTTGAACGGCCCGACGAGCGGCAGCCACAGCGGCAGGGCCTCCCCGCCGAGGTCGAGGACGAGCCGGCTGCCGTGGAGCGACGTGGCCTCGAGCCTGGCCACGACGTCGGCCCCGGGCTGCGGGCGGTCCGCCGCGTGCCACCCGTAGCGCACGACGCGCGCGCGCGTGCGCCGGGCGAGGTCGGCCGAGAACGGGTCGTGGGCGTTGAGCACGGCGACGGCGTCCGCGTCGAGCCCCTGGAACAGGCGCGCCTTCGCGTCGCCGTAGGCCTCCAGCGTGCCGTGGTAGTCGAGGTGGTCGCGCGTCAGGTTGGTGAACACCCCGCAGCGGAACCGCACCCCGGCCGTGCGCCGCTGGTCGAGGGCGTGCGACGAGACCTCCATGACCAGGTCCCGCCCGCCGGCCGCCCGCGTCTCGGCCAGCGCGCGCTGGAGCGCTGGCCCGTCGGGCGTCGTCATCGCCGCCGGCGCCTCGCGCCCGGCGACGCGGTTCTTCACCGTCCCGAGGAGCGAGCACGGCCGGCCGGCGACCTCCAGGATCCAGTGGACGAGGAAGGTCGTCGTCGTCTTGCCGTTCGTCCCGGTCACGCCGACCACGCGCACGTCGCGCGAGGGCTCGCCCAGGAGCCGGTCGGCGAGTCGCCCGAGCGCCTCCGAGGCGTCGGGCACCACGACCACCGGCGCCGTGAGCCCCGGCAGGTCGCGCTCGGCGACGACCGCCACGGCGCCGCGCCGGACGGCCTCGGCCGCGAACGCCGCCGCGTCCTGCTTGACCCCGCGGCGCGCGACGAACACCTGTCCGGGCTCGACGCGGCGGGAGTCGGCCTCGACGCCGGTGACCGGCGGGTCGGCCTCGGGCAGCCGGGGGGCGATCCCGGCGAGGAGGGCGCGCAGGGTGGTGGAGGTCGTCATCCCCCCGTGTATCGGCGGGGGTAGGGGAAGGCTTGAGGGACCGTGCCGCCACGTTGAGCTGGCCAGTCGGTTGAAGCCCCTGACGCGCACGGGCACGCCTCCAGGTGTCGCCGCTCTCGACACCGAGGAGGAGGGCGTCGCTTGCATCGGCCGGCACGGGCACGGGCACGGGCACGGGCACGTCAGAACCGAGCGGGGCGCCCCGACGCAGAGGCGGCGTGGGCACGGGAGAGGCTGCTGAAACTCAGGTCGGTCGCTGCTCGATGTCGGTGACCACCTGGTCCACCGGCAGCCCCAGCGCCTCGACCAGGAAGCGCACCTTCCGCGCGCACTCGCGCGGGTCCTCGCCCGGCTTGCAGACGGCGTGCAGGCGCACGGTCCCGTCCTCGAGGATGTCGACGTCGATCCCCTCGAGGTCGTCCGCAGACGGCTGCTGCGGGAGGCGGTCCGAGGGGTCGGGCGTCACGGACGGCCGCTCACTGGCCGCTGGGCGGCGTCGGGGGCGTGTCGATGCCCTCGGGCTTGGCGCGCAGGGCCGCGAGGGCCGCCTCGCGGGTCTGCTGGAGCGCGTCGCGCGACGTGCCGAGCTCGAGCAGCTCGGACTCGAGGCGCACGATCTCCTGGCCGAGGGCCTCGGCGCGCTGGCGCAGCTCGTTGGCGCGCACGAGCGCCTCGTGCGCCTGCTGGCGCTCGCGGCTCAGCCGCTCGATCGCGCTCTGCGACTCCTGCCGCTCCGTCTCGACGCGCGCCAGCTCGAGCTCGAGCGCGTCCTTGCGCGCGCGCGCCGACGTCGTGCGCTCGCGCAGGATCCCCATGCGCTCATCGAGGGCGGCGATCTCGGTCTCGCCCTGCACCAGCGCGCGCCGGAGCGCGTCCTTCTGCTGCTGCATGGCGCCCTTCTCCGTCTCGAGGCGCGCGACCTGGTCGTGGAACGCGTCGCGCTCGGCCTGGATGCGCGCCAGCACGTCGCGCTGCTCGTCGACCGTGGCCTTGATCTGGTCGCGCATGGCGTGCACGTGCGCCAGCTCGGCCTCGAGGGCGCCCTTCTGCGCCGACAGCGCCGCGAGCTCGCCGCGGCGCGTCGCCAGCGACTCCTCGAGCGTCGAGCGCTCGGCCTGCAGCCGGGCCAGCTCCTGCCGCTGGCCCGCCATCGCCGTCGCGAGCTCCTCGCGCTGCGATGCGAACTGAGCGAGCTGCGCGCGCTGGACCTCGGCCTCGGCGCCGAGCCGCTCGCGCTCCGCGTTCAGGGCGGCCACCTGCCCGCGCGTCTCCTCGACCCGGCCCCCGACGACCGTGCGCTCGGCGCTGAGCTGGGTCAGCTCGGCGTTGAGCGACGCGAGCTGGATCTGCTCGTGATGGATCTGGCCCTTCTTCTTGCGGTTGTCGAGGACGAGCTCGCCGTAGCGCTCCTCCTGCTGGGCGATCGCCGCCTCGTACTCGCGGAGCCGCTGCGCGCGGGCGACCGCCAGCCGCTCGAGCTCGTCGGCGCGCATGCGCCGCTGCGAGTCCTCGGCCTCGAGGAGGGCGCGGTCGACGATGTTCGGCGCGGCGCAGCCGGCGGCGCCGGAGAGGGTCAGGAGCGCGAGGACGTGGAGCGTCGAGGTCGTCGAAGCGCGCATGGCGCCATCCTCCTGCCGCGCGAGCGCGGCGACCCGCCGAGGTCCGCCCAGACCATCGGCTTATCGACAAAGCATAGCGCTCCCCTGGAGCGCCCGCCAGCGCGCAACGGCTTACACGCGGTGCGCCAGGCGCACTCCTGCCGCGCCGCACCATCCCGTCTCCATCCTCGGGCGCCAGGACTTACGGGGCGGAGCAACGGGCCGCCCCGCGCGTCCCCGGGAGGTATCCTGGCGGGTCCTCGTACCGTCCCGGAGGTGTCGTGAGCCCCACGCGCAGCGCGGAGAACCTGATCTGGATCGACCTGGAGTTCACCAACCTCGACCCGGCGGCGGCCTTCATCATGCAGGCCGCCATGATCATCACGACGCCGGACCTCGTGCCGATCCCCCCGCCGGGGATCCCCGAGGAGGTCGGCGGGCTCCTGTTCGACGTCCACCTGTCGGCCGAGCAGGCGGCGACGGCGTCCGACTGGGTGCGCCAGAACCAGGCGGAGCAGCTGCGCCGCTCGCAGGGCGAGGAGGCCGTCCCGGTCGACCGCGTCGAGGAGCTGTTCGTCGCCTACCTCCTGACGGCCTGCGAGGTGCCGGCCAACAAGCGCGACCGCCCGCTCCTCTGCGGCAACTCCGTCCACGGCGACTACCGCTTCATCTGCCACCACATGCCGCGCCTGGAGAACCTGCTCAGCTTCCGCCTCCTCGACGTGACCACGCTCAAGGAGATCGCCCGCCGCTGGTGCCCCGACCGCGAGTACCGCAAGACCGACGAGACGATCAAGGAGTGGTACCCCGGCCCCGTCGCGCTCGAGGGCGAGGCCCACGACGCCCTCTACGACATCAAGGGCTCCATCGCCGAGCTGAACTTCTACCGCCACCAGCTCTTCGCCGAGCCCGCCCGCCGCGGCGCCGTCGCGCCGCCCGGCCGCGCCACGCCGCCGCCGACCTGATCGCCGCGAGCGCGCCAGGTCATCGGTCGACGTAGGCGGTGATCATCACGTCTTCGCCGCTCGGCGAGGCCTCGAGCGCGTCGAGGGCGCGCGCGCGCGCGACCAGGTCGACCCCGAGGCCGCGCACCGGCCCCGGCGCGGCATCGCCGCCGAGGACCTTGGGCGCGACGAAGCACACCACGCGGTCGACGACGTCGCGCTCGAACAGCGCCGCGGTCAGCGCCCCGCCGCCCTCGACGAGCACGTGCCGGACCCCGCGCGCGCCGAGCGCCTCAACGAGCGCCGCCGGGTCGACGCGCCCCGCGGCGTCCGCGGGGAGCGTCGCGGCCTCCACGCCGAGCGCCGCGAGCGCCCGCAGGCGCTCCGCCGGGGCCGCCGCCGTCGTGGCCAGGAGGACCGGCTGCTCGCGCGCCGTGCGCGCCAGGCGGCCCTCGAGCGGCAGGCGCCCGCGCGAGTCGACGACGACGCGCAGCGGGTCGCCGCCCGGGGCGTCGCGCCGCGTGAGGAGCGGGTCGTCCTGGAGCACCGTGCCGATCCCGGCCACGACGGCGTCCACCTCGCCGCGCAGGGCGTGCGCCCGGCGCCGCGACTCGGCGCCCGAGATCCAGCGGGAGTCGCCCGTGCGCGCGGCGATCTTGCCGTCGAGGCTCATGGCCCACTTCGCCGTCACGTAGGGGCGGCCGAGCCGCGGCCACGCGTTCCAGGGACCGTTGAGCCGCCGCGCCTCGCGCTCGAGGAGGCCCACCTCCACGGTGACCCCCGCCGCGCGCAGGCGCTCGAGCGAGCGCCCGGCGACCTCGGGGTGCGGGTCCTCCTGCGCCACGACGACGCGGGCCACACCGGCGGCCAGGAGCGCGTCGACGCAGGGCGGGGTGCGCTTGCCCGGGAACGGCCCGCACGGCTCGAGCGTCACGTAGACGGTCGCGCCGCGAGGGTCGCCGCCGCGGGCAGCCACCTCGCGCAGGGCCGCCGCCTCCGCGTGCGGGCCGCCGGCCTGCGCGTGCCAGCCCTCGCCCAGCACCTCGCCACCGCGCGCGACGACCGCGCCGACCTTCGGGTTGGGCCGCGTGCGCCAGTCGCCGCGCGCGGCCAGGGCCAGCGCGCGCTCCATCGCCCGGCGGTCGTCCTCGATCCAGGGCTCGTCGTCCGGCACGGCGGGATCGTAACCCCCCCGGGAGCCCGGTCAGCCGGGCGGCGGGGGGAACGGCGCCGGGCCCGGGTCAGCCCTGGACGAGCGGCAGCCGGCGCGGCGCGGCCGGCGGCGAGGGCGCGGCGTCCTCGGCCGCGCCGTCGGCCACGCGCCCGTAGAGCGTCTGCGTGCTGGCGCGCTCGATCGTGATCGGCACGAGCCGGCCGGCGAGGTGCGCCGGCCCCTCGAACACGACGATCTTGTTGCGCCGCGTGCGCCCCGACAGGCGGGCCTCGTTGGTCTTCGACGGGCCGTCGACCAGCACCTCGAGGGTCCGGCCCACCTCGCGCGCGCTCTGCGCGAGGGCCAGCTCGTCCTGGATGGCGAGGAGGTCGTTGCAGCGCGCGTCCTTCACCGCCTCGGGCACGTCGTCGTCGAAGCGGCGCTCGGACGGCGTCTCGGGGCGCGGCGAGTACTTGAACACGAAGCTCTGCACGAACCCGACCTCGCGCAGGAAGGCGCGGCTCTGCGCGTGGTCGTCGTCGGTCTCGCCGGGGAAGCCCACGATCCAGTCGCTCGCCAGGGCCACGTCGGGGATCGCGGCGCGCGCCTCGGCGACCATGTCGCGGTACTGGTCGGTCGTGTAGAGCCGCGCCATGCGCTTGAGCACGCGGTCGGAGCCGCTCTGCGCGGGCACGTGGACGAACGGGCAGAAGGTGCGCAGGTCGCGCACCCGCTCCCAGAAGCGGTCGCGGAAGAAGTTCGGGTGTGACGTGATGAACCGGGTGCGCAGGAGCCCGGGCAGCTCGTCGAGGGCCGCCAGCAGGTCGGCCAGGTCCGGCGCGCCCGGGAGCTGCTTGCCCCACGAGTTGACCGTCTGCCCGAGCAGCGTGACCTCGACCACGCCATCGTCGACGAGCCGCCGCACCTCGTCGACGACCTGCGCCAGCGGGCGGCTCTCCTCGGCGCCGCGGGTCGTGGGGACGATGCAGTAGGTGCAGTGGAGGTCGCAGCCGCGCATGATCGACACGAACGCCTTGTGGCGGTCGCTGCGGTGGCGCGGGTCGCGCGCGTACTCGAAGTCCTCGGAGAGGTCGAGCGCCGCCAGCCGGGAGCGGCCGGCGCGCGCCTGGTCGTAGAGCTCGGGCAGGCGCACGAACTCCTTGGTGCCGGTCACGATGTCGAGGTGCGGCGCCACCTGGAACAGGCGCTCGCCCTCGCGCTGCCCCATGCAGCCCACGAGCGCCAGCACGCTCCCCGGCTTGCGCAGAGGGCTCCCCGGCTTGAGGCGGCCCAGGCGCGAGACGACCCGGTGCTCGGCGTGCTCGCGCACGCTGCACGTGTTGAGGACCACGAGGTCCGCCTGCGCCGGGTCGTCCGCGGGCAGGAAGCCCGCCTCGGCGAGGGCCTGCTCGGCCAGCTCCGAGTCGAGCTTGTTCATCTGGCAGCCGTAGGTCTCGACGTAGGCGCGCTTCATCGCGTGGGGTCCTGGTGGGGGGCATTATAGGGCCGGTGCTCGGCGCGCCACATCACGAGCCCGGCCCCTGGCACACCTCCCCGACCATCCGCGCCCGCGTCAGCGCCCACGGGACGACGCTCTCCCTCACCGCCCCGAGCATCTCCTCGAGCCCGACCCCCGCCGCGGCCGTGGCGCCCACGAGCAGGCCGACGAGCGCCTCGAGCTCCTGGACGTGGCGCGCCTCGCGCGCGCGGAGGGTCAGGAGCGCGGCGAGGTCGACCACCTGCGCGGCCGGGCCGTCGGCGGCGCCGCCGCCGGCCGCGGCGACGCCGGCGCGCGCGTGGGTCAGGCAGGGGCAGTCGACGAACGCGCGCGCCGCCGCCAGGGCGGGGGCGGGGCCCGCGACGGGTCGGGCGAGCTCGCCGATCCCGAGGGCGGCGCGGGCGAGCGCCTCGACCTCCCAGTCGCAGAGGGCGACGAGGGTCGCCACGAGGTCGGCGGGCGTCGTGGCGCGCGCCGCGGGCGCGTCGTCGGGCCCGTCGAGCGCCTCGCGCGCCGGCGCGTGGCCGAGCCAGGCCGCGAGCTCGAGCTCCACCCGGGCCGGCGCCAGGCGCGCCAGCGCGCGCAGGCACGCGTCGTCGTCGTGCTCGCGGCGGTCGTGCTTCAGCCGTCCAGCCCCTCGAGGCCGGCCAGGCGCACGTCGCGCACGCCCTGCCGGAGCGCCACCAGCGCCGTCCCGAGCCGCGCCCGCAGGTCGGGCGACAGGTCGCCGCGCTCGAGGAGGGCGCGGGCGCGCGCCTCCTCGATGTGCCGGGCGGGCCCCGGCGCGTCGCCCAGCAGGGCCAGGCTGTCGGCGCCGATCCCCTTGGCCACGGCCGTGGCGAGGTCGTCGGCGTCGGCCGGGGTCGGCCGCCCGTCGGCGTCGAGCGCCACCGGGGCGAGCACCGTCACGAGCCCCTCGTCGAGGAGCCGCCGCAGCCGCGGCCCGTCGAGCCAGGCGCCGCTCGCGCCGTGGACGAGGCCCAGGTCGACCCCCGCGAGGCCGATCGCCGGCAGGCCGTCGCGCACGAGGCGGCCGACGAGCGTCGTGTTGAGGAGGCCGCGGGTGACGAGCGTCGTCGCCTGCTCCGGCGCGAGCCCCGGCGGGACCTGCGCCCCCTCGCC
This sequence comes from Planctomycetota bacterium, assembly GCA_023954375.1. Lineage (GTDB taxonomy): Bacteria > Planctomycetota > J058 > J058 > J058 > JAMLIC01. The sequence continues at coordinate 231,175 of JAMLIC010000005.1, read as the reverse complement.
GTGCCCGTGCACGAGCGCGACCCGCTCGCCGGCCCGCCAGTGGTCGGCGACGAGCGCGCTCACCTCGCGGAGCGGCCCCTCCTCGAGGAGGCGGGCCGCCCCCAGCTTGACCACGACCGTCTTGACGGTCCGGATCGGCGCGCGGCGCAGCCTCTCGATGGTGCGCGTGTCGACCATTCGACACCTCCTTGCCCGCCCGGGCGGAGACCGCATTCTGCTCGTCGCGGGCCGGCCCGTGAAGGGGGTATCAAGGAGCTTGCACGACCATGACTTGCCCGCCGCGTGGCGCTCGGGCAACGTGCCGCCCATGCCGCCCGCCGCCGCCGTCGCCGTCGTCTTCGACCTCGACGGGACGCTCGTCGACTCGCTCGAGGACATCGCGCTCGCGATGAACGACGCCCTCGTGGCCCTCGGCCGCCCGCCGCACGCCGTCGACGCCTACCGGGCGTTCGTCGGCCGCGGGGTGGGCGTCCTGGCCGCGCGCGCCCTGGGCCACGACGACCCGGCCCTGACCGCGCGCGCGGTCGACGCCTTCCGCCGGGGCTACGCCGAGCGCCTCGTCGAGCGCACCCGCCCCTACCCGGGCGTCCCCGCGCTCCTCGACGCGCTCGCCGCGCGCGGTGTGCCGGCGGCCGTGCTCACGAACAAGCCCGAGCCGGCCGCGCGCGCCCTCGTCGAGCGCCTCCTCGGCGCCTGGCGGTGGGCCGCCGTGATCGGCGACCGGCCGGGCCTGCCGCGCAAGCCCGACCCGACGGGCGCCCTCGAGGCCGCGCGCGCGCTCGGCGCGGCGCCGGGCGACGTGCTCCTCGTGGGCGACAGCGACGTCGACGTGGAGACCGCCCGCGCCGCGGGGATGATCGCCGCCGGCGCCGCCTGGGGCTTCCGCGGGCGCGACGAGCTCGAGGCCGCGGGGGCCCACGTCGTCGTCGAGCGGCCGGCCGACGTGCTCGAGCTCCTGAGGTCCTCATGACGACGCGCGAGCGGCCCACGATCGTCTGCGGCCTGCACGCCGCGCTGGCCGTGCTCCGCCACCGGCCCGGCGCGATCCGGCGCGTCTACCACGCCGCCTCGCGCCGCCACGAGCTCGGGGCGCTCCTCAAGCACACCGCGGCGCTCCGCCGCCCCTACAACGAGGTCGCGCCCGAGGAGCTCGAGGCCGTGGCGGGGACGGTCCACCACGAGGGCGTCGTCGTCGTCACCGACCCGCTCGAGTACGTCCCCCTGCCGGCGCTCCTCCGGGCGCTCCCCGCCGACGGGGTCCTCCTGGCGCTCGACGGGGTGGGGAACCCCCACAACGTGGGCGCGATCCTCCGCAGCGCCGCGTGGTTCGGCGCAGCCGGGCTGGTCCTCCCCCTCGACGACCCGCGGCAGGCCGCGCTCTCGCCCGCGGCCGTGCGCGTGGCCCGGGGCGGCGCCGAGGTCGTCCCCGTCGTCGGCGTGCCGGCGCTCGTGCCGGCGCTCCGCCAGCTCGCCGCGGCCGGCGTGACGCTCGTCGCCGCCGAGGCCGAGACCGGCGAGTCGCCGCTCGTGGGCCCGCCCCTGCCGCGGCCGTGCTGCCTCGTGCTGGGGGCCGAGGACCAGGGCCTGACGCCCGCGGCGCGCGTCGCCTGCAGCCGCCGCCTCTCGATCCCCGGCACGGGGGCGGTCGAGTCGCTCAACGTCTCGGTCGCCGCGGGCATCCTCCTGGCGGGCCTCACCCGCGACGGGGTCGGGAGCCCGCCGGCACGCTCGGTGCTCGCCGCCGGGCGTGCAGGCGACGAGACGTCACCCCCGCAGCGTCGAGACCGCGGCCCCGGCCGGCGCGGAAAGGCGCGCCGCCGCGGAGGGAGAGCGTAAGACCTTTTCCTTCCGCTGCATGTGCTCGACCCGCCAGAGCGCAGCATGTGGGACGGGCGGGACGGGACGGTTCGTGCCGATCCCGGGCTGCTCCGATCGCCCGCCCCTGGCGAGCGCATCACCCATCGTAGGGGAGTTTCACGCCAGGCCGAACGCCGTGACCTCGTTCTTGTCGTGCACGAGGTGCTTGACGCGGGCGCGCGCGCCGCGGCGCGCCAGCAGCGCGCGCAGGGCGTCGAGCGGCGCCTGCCGCGCCGTCCCCTTGAACTTGACGTTGACGACGAAGCGCCGGCACCACGCGCCGGCGAGCCAGCGGTCGAGGAGGTCGAGCGTGCGCTCCGGCGCGGCGATCACGTCGCACAGGAGCCAGTCGACCGGCGCGTCCGGCTCGAAGCGGAAGGCGTCGCCGCGCCGCTCCTCGAGGAGCGGGTGCCCGCCGGCCGGCGGCGCCAGCGGGGCGCGGTCGACCGCCAGCACGCGCGCGCCGCGCGCGAGGGCCGTCCAGGTCCAGCCGCCAGGCGAGCCGCCGAGGTCGACCACGCGCTCGCCCGGCCGCGGCGCGAGACCCAGCCGCGCGTAGGCCTCCTCCGCCTTGCGGTAGGCGCTCGAGGGCGCGCGCCGATCGGGCGCGACCGCGACGACGCCCGCCGGCCAGCGCGGGTCCGGGTCGAGCCCGACCGGCAGCCGGGCGGGTCGCGCCAGCGACACGAGCGCCGCCCCCCGGTCGAGCAGGAGGACCTGCGCGAGCGAGAGGTCGGCCGCTTGCTCGGGGGTGAGGTCGTCGAGCGGCACGAAGCGCCGGCGCGCCCGGCGCCGGTGGCGGTGGACGAGGTCGAGGAGCGCGCCGGCCACGAGGGCGGGCCGCCCCTTCGAGGGGTCGGCCGGGTCGGGGCCGGGCCAGGCGAAGGCGTGGAGGGACCAGTGGTCGCACGAGTCGAGCGGCAGGGCGAGCAGGTCGAACGTGGCCTTCGCGAGGCGCGCGACGGAGTCGCCCGCGGCGCGCGCGCAGCCGGGGAGGCGCTGGCGGGCGAAGACGGGGTCGAGGCCCTCGGGCCAGGCGTCGTCCACGACGACGACCCCGGGCGCGGCGGTCGTCGCGCGCAGGCCGACGGCCGCGACCTCCTCGCGCAAGGCGTCCTCGAAGCCCTCGGCGGCGATCAGCGCGTCCACGGCAGGAACCTCCCCGCCCGGGCGGCCGCGGTCAAGGTCCGCGTGCTCACGGGCGGGACGCTCGCGCGCGCGGGGGGCGCCGGCGTCTCCCGCGGCGCGCCGCCCGGGTCCCTCGCCGCGGGCGCAACCGCCCGGGGGGCGTCGAGCCCGCGCCGGGCCCGCGGGTTGCGAGCAGCGGCGAGGGTGGGCCTGCCGAGGCCCCAGGGGGGCGGAGGAGACGCGCGCTTGTCCAAGTCCCGAGGGCCGTACCGCCGCGGCCGCGCCACGCTCGTCCACGACCTCCTGCGCCTGCACGCCGACGACGGCCGGGTGTGGGAGCTCCGCCCCGGCTGCACGTTGCACATCGGCACCCACCCGGCGAGCGACCTCGTCGTCGAGCTCGACGACGCGGCCGAGCTCGAGGCGAAGCTGGCGTGGGCCTCGGCGCAGCGCGCGCCCCTCCTCTCCGCGCGCCGCGGCTGGCGCCGCGTGCGCCTGGACGATCGCCCGGTGCTGGGGGCGATCCCGCTGCGGCACGGGCAGGTGCTCTCGATCGAGGGCGTCGGGGACCTCCGCGTCGCCATGGTGCGCAGCGCGGCGCTCGAGCTGCCCGAGGCGCAGCCGATCGACCTCCTCTGCCCGCCGCCGGCGCAGGACGACGGCCTGTTCGCGACGCGCGTGTGGCTGAAGAACGTGCTCCTCGGCCTCGAGGCCGCCGGTCGCACCGGCGTCCTGCGCCTCGTGGTCGACGGGCAGGCGGCGGCGATCACGTTCGACGGCGGCCGGGTCGTCGACGCCGCGTGCGGCGACCTCGTCGGCCTCTCCGCGCTCGAGCAGGTGCGCACCGGTGCCTCGGGCGCCTGGCGCTTCGAGGCGCGGACGGTGGTGCGCCCGGGCCCGCTCGACCTGTCGATCCGCGAGTTCCTCCGCCTCGGCTACTGGGAGCTCGCGCGGCGCCGGGCGGCTCGCCGCAGCGACGCCGGGACGAGCCCCGCCTAGCGTGATCGACGGATGCCGGGCGGGGCGGCGCGCGCGACAGGATCCGGGCTATCGTTGGCGCCGGCGCGCGCGCCGCCTCGCCTCGGCCTCCACGGCCTCGCCTCGCTCGTCGCTGCGAACCACCCCTGGCCCCACCCTGGAGCTCTGGCATGCATTTCGACGGCGGGTCCTGCGCATGACCGACGCCTACCACGAGCCGCGCGAGGAGCTGCGGCAGGAGACGATCGAGCGCCATCGCGCCGTGCGCTCGATCATCGAGGAGCTCGAGGCGGTCGACTGGTACGACCAGCGGGTCGACGCCAGCCGCGACGAGGCGCTCAAGGCGGTCCTCGCCCACAACCGCGACGAGGAGAAGGAGCACGCCGCCATGACGCTCGAGTGGCTGCGGCGCCACGACGCGACGCTGGACCGCCACCTGCGGCGTTACCTGTTCACGGAGGGGTCGATCACCGCGCTCGAGGACGACGCCGAGGCCCCCGCGGCCGCCGCGCCGCGGCGCGAGGACGGCTCGCTGGGGATCGGCAGCCTGCGCGGGAGGAGCGCGTGAACGACCTCCGGCGCGAGCTGGCGCCCGTCACCGGGGCGGCCTGGCGCGAGATCGACGACCAGGCGAAGCGCTCGCTCGAGGACCGGCTGGCCGCGCGCAAGCTGGTCGACTTCCGCGGCCCGCTCGGCTGGGCGCACCCGGCCGAGCCGACGGGGCGCACGGCGCGCCCGAGCGAGGGGCCGCTCAACGGCGTCGAGCTGCGCGTGCGCTACGTGCAGCCCATGGTCGAGCTGCGCGTCCCGTTCGAGCTGTCGCGCGACGAGCTCGACGCGGTCGACCGCGGCGCCGCCGACCCCGACCTCGCCCCGCTCGAGGAGGCGGCCGCGCACCTCGCGCGCGCCGAGGACGACGTCGTGTTCCACGGGCTGCCCGTGGCGGCGGTGCGCGGGATCGTCAGCAGCTCGCCGCACCGCCCGCTCGCCGTCCGCGACCAGGCCGACGTCTACCCGCGCGTGATCGCCGAGGCGATCGAGGCCCTGCGCGAGGCGGGCGTGAGCGGGCCCTACGCCATGGCGCTCGGCCCGCGCTGCTACACCTACCTCGCGCGCACGACCGGGCCCGGCGGCTACCCGGTGCTCCGGCACGTGCGCCAGCAGCTGATCGACGGCCCCGTCGTGTGGGCGCCCGCGCTCGACGGGGCGCTCGTCCTCAGCCTGCGCGGCGGCGACTTCGAGCTCGTCTCCGGCCGCGACATCGCGATCGGCTACGACTCGCACACGCGCGAGCGCGTGCGCCTCTACCTGGAGGAGAGCCTGACCTTCCGGCTGCTCACACCGGAGGCGGCGGTGCCGCTGCGCTACGAAGAGACGCGGGCCTGAGCCGCGCCGCCGCGACCTCCCACAGGCCGCGGCGCGCGGGCGTCGTCGTGACCCAGCCGAGCACGACGTCGTCCATGTAGCGCCAGGCGGGCAGGGCGCCCACGAAGCCGAGGTGGCCGCCGCGCGGCGAGCGGAGCACCTCGGCCGCGGCCGGGAAGGGCGCGGCCTCGAAGCAGGCCGGGTCGATGATCGGGTCGTCCTCGGCCAGGAGCACGCGGCAGGGGACGGCGATCGCGCCGAGGACGGGCCTGGCGCTGGCCGCGCGGTAGTAGGCCAGGGCGCCCTCGTGGCCGACGCGCGGGGCGGTGTACTGGTCGTCGAAGTCGAAGAGCGAGATCGTGGGCGGCAAGGCCGGCGCCGGCTCGCCCGAGGCGGCGTGGCGGCGGCGCATCTCGGCCAGGAGCAGGCGCACGAAGTGGCGCTCGTAGAGGGGCTGCCCGAGCAGGCGGCGCCAGCAGGCCTCGAGGTCGATCGCCGGGCAGACGCCGACGACCTGCCGGACGAGGTCGGGGCCGGCGGGGCCCAGCTCGCCCGCGAGCTTCAGCGCGATGTTCCCGCCGAGCGAGAAGCCGACGAGCGACATGGGCGAGCGGGGCCACCCCGCGCGCAGGGCCTCGAGGGCGGCGCGCAGGTCGTCCGAGCAGCCGGCGTGGTAGGGGCGCCGGGCGAGCCCGGCGCCGCTGCCGTTGCCGCGCAGGTTGACGCGGACCGCGCGGACCCCGCGCGCGACCAGCTTGGCCGCCACGCGCACCATGTAGGTGGAGCGGTGGCTCCCGCACAGGCCGTGCAGGAGGACGACCGTCGGCCCGTGGTCGGGCCAGCCGGGCGGGGTCGAGACCTCCATCGCCAGCCGGTCGCCGTCGGGCAGGTCGACGAGGCGCGTCTCCGAGCGCGGCGCGCGCGCGAGCGACACGAGGTTGCCCACGAGCGTCTGCACGTGCGGGTGGGCGAGCAGCCGCGGCGGGCGGAAGACCGGGTTCACCGGTCCACCGGGACCCGGTCGCCGGCCCGGTAGGCGGGCGCGTAGATCGACAGGACCACGGCGGGCCCGTCGAGCGGGGTGAAGCCGTGCGGGGCGCCGCGCGGGACGACGACGAGGTCGCCCGGCCCGAGCGGGCGCGTGCCGCCGTCGAGCTCGAGGACGCCCTTGCCCGAGAGGAGGTAGATCGTCTCCTCGCTGTGCTCGTGGCGGTGGAGCGGCACGGGGCCGTCGACGCGCAGGAGGTTCACCGTCTGGTGGGCCGAGTCGTAGAGCGTCGTCACGGTCACGGGCCGCCGTCCGTCGTGGACGGCGCGGCGTGGGAGGTCCTTCTCGACGAGCGGCGCGGGCGGCGCGTGCGCGGCGCACGCGGCGAGGGCGAGCGCCAGGAGCGGGGCGGCCCTCACGCGCGGCCCGCCTGCCAGGGCGGCGTCCAGCCCTCGGGCGCGAGGACGCGCAGGGCGCGGGGGAGGACCGAGACGCGGTAGCGCGAGCCCGCGCCCCACTCCTCGCCGTCGACCTGCGCGGTCACGGCGGGGCGCGCCGGGCGCGACAGCGCGAGCTCGAACGTCGTGCCCTGCACGGTGCCGGTGCTGCGCACGCCGATGGCGTCCAGCTGCTCGCCGAGCACGGGCAGCGCGGCGAGGTCGGCGACCGCCTTGAGGAACCAGTCGCGCCGGCCCTGGATGGGCACGAGCTCGAAGCGGCCGTCATCGCAGCGGGCGTCCCGCGCGAGGACCCAGGCGCCGGCGTAGATCGGCGTGGCGTTGACGATCAGGTCGGTGAGGCCCTGGAGGCGGTAGGTGCGCCCGTCGACGACGGCGACGGCGTCGAACTTCGTCGGCTCGATCCACGACGCCAGGTAGCGGTTGAGGACGGCGCCGGCGTAGACGGCCTGGTCGCGGTAGAGCTCGCGCACGAGGGGGAGCTGGTCGACGACGGCGCGGTCGCGGTTGCGCCGGGCCAGGACGTCGGGGTGCATGCCCCAGCCGACCGAGTCGAAGAAGAGGAGCGCCTCCTCGAGCGCACCGTCGGCCGAGAGCCGCTCGACCCGGCCGGCGTCGAGGCGCACGCAGTGGCCCCGGGCGATGACGTCGAGGTTCGCCTGGAGCGCGTCGGGGCCCAGGCCGATCCCGAGCGAGCGCGCCTGGTCGTTGGCCGTGCCGGCCGGCAGGAGCCCGAGCGGCAGGTCGCGGCCGGACGCGAGGAGGCCGCGCGCGACCTCGGCGAAGGTCCCGTCGCCGCCGAGGGCGACCACCTGCTCGACCGGCGCGAGCTCGAGCACGTCGCGCACGGCCTGCGGGGTCCCCCCGGCCGGCCGCGTGGGCAGGAAGCGCGTGGCGAGCCCGCGCGCCTCGAGGCCGGCGCGGGCGCGGTCGATGAACGCGCCCGCCCGGCCGGACTGGGCGGTGGGGTTGCCGACGAGGAGCGTCTCCACGGGGGGATTCTATGATGTTGGAAGAGGACCCGTGCCCACCGTCATGACCCACGCCGCCGTCGCCTGGGGGCTCGCGCGGGCCGCGCGGCCGCGCTCGCCGGCCCCCGCGCTGGCCGCCGCGCGCGAGCGCGCCTGCGTCGTGGTGGCCATGCTCCCCGACCTCGATGTGCTGGCGTTCACGCTCGGGATCCCCTACGCCCACCCGCTCGGCCACCGCGGCGCCAGCCACTCGCTCCTCGGCGCCGTCGTGCTCGGCCTCGGCGCGTGGCTGCTCCTGCGCCGCCTCCTCCGGGGCGTCGAGGGCGCGCGGCCCGGCGGCCTCGACCTCGCGCTCCTCGTCGTCGCCGCCGCGTCGCACGGCCTCCTCGACATGCTCACGGACGGCGGCGAGGGCGTCGGGCTGCTCGTGCCGTTCTCGGACACGCGGCACTTCTGGCCGCGCCAGCCGATCCCGGTGTCGCCCATCGGCCTCGTCGGCTTCCTGGCGCACGGGCTGCCCGTGCTGGCCTGGGAGGTCCTGCTCCTCTGGCCGGCCGCGGCGGTCGGCGCCCTGCTCGGCGGGGCCGGTCCCTGGCGGACGCGCGCGTGGGGCGCGGCGGCGCTCGCCCTGGCGGCGGCCGGGGCGTGGGCGTGGCGGCTGCACCTGATCGCCTGGGACCACGGCCGGTGACAGCGCTGGCCCGCGCGCGCCCCGGCCGCCAGGCGACGGGACGCGCGCGGCGCGCGGGTCGACGGAGAGGTCGCCCGGCGGCGCGGCTCGCCCCTTGCACCTCTCTTCGCACCCGAGAGGAGAGGGAGTCATGGCCAGGGTCGCAGAACGTCCGCCGGTCCGGCAGATCCCGCCGACGGCCGAGGAGCGCGAGGAGGCGCCGGCCCTCGAGGGGCTGCGGCAGGTCCTCCGCGTCGTCCTCGTGATCTCGCTCGCGCTCACGGCCGTCCTCGCCGTGTTCCCGCTGCTGGGCACGCTGCTCCTGCCGGCGGTCTTCGCCGCCCTCGCCTACGCGGGGCTCATGCTCGTCACGTGGGTCGAGCGGCGGCGCTGGCAAGGCCGCCACGCCGCGCCCGCGCCGCGCCACGGCGAGGTCGGGTTCCACGTGGTCGCGGGCGACGAGTCGACGGCGACGGACGACCGCGGCGACGCGACCGTCGACCACGAGGGCGTCGCGCGGCGCGCCGGGGCGACGACCGAGCCGCTGCCGCCGGTCGGCGCGGCGGTGCCAGGGCCCGGGCCCGCGCTCGAGGAGGGCGAGGTCGGGCGCGCCGAGCTCTTCACGGCGCCGCAGCGCGCAGGCATCAAGGTGATCGGGCGCATCGCCGCGATCATCCTCGTCATGGCCCTGGCGCTCGCCGCGGCGGTCTTCAACCCGCAGCTGCTCGGCGTCGGCGCCGTCATCGTCGTCGCCTACATGGCGCTCTTCGGCATGCCCGTGTGGCTGGCGTCGGTCGAGGACGCGGCCGAGGAGAAGAAGCGGCAGCAGGTCGCGGCGCGCCGTCGTCACCCGGCGCGCCCCTGAGCGCCGCGCCAGCGTGGGGCGGGAGGCGCGCCGCGCGCGAGCCGGCGGCGCCTCCCGCCCCGGGGCCGACGGCGGGCGGGGGGCGCGGAGGTGGATCGTGAGCGCGCCGCCCCGGCAGGAGGAGCCGCCGCAGGAGCGCCCCCGCGCGTGCCGCGCCCTGCTGCTGACCCTCGTGGCGCTGGCCCTCGGCTGCGCCTTCAGCGGCCTCCTCGTCCACCAGGTGATCTGGCCGGCGCTGCGCGAGACCTGGGAGGAGCTGCACGCGCCGTGAGCGCCCCCGCGCTGGCGCGCCGCCGGCGCGCCGAGCACGATGCCTCCGATGAGAGGGCCCGGGGCAGGAGGGCGGAGCGTCGTCGGCGACTACGAGCTCCTCGGCGCGCTCGGGCAGGGCGCCATGGGGGTCGTGCACCGCGCCCGGCACCTCCCCACCGGCGGCGTCGTCGCGCTCAAGCTCATCCGCGGCGCCGGCCCCGAGCTCGTGCGGGAGGAGCGCTTCCGGCGCGAGGCCGAGGTCGCGCGCGCCCTCGACCACCCCGGGATCGTGCGCGTGCTCGACGCCGGCGAGGCCGGCGGGGTGCCGTTCATCGCGTTCGAGCTCGTCCAGGGGGCGCGCACCCTGCGCGAGGTGCTCCCGGAGCGGCCCCGCGAGCAGCGGGTGGCGCTCGTGCGCGACGTGGCCCGGGCGATCGGGACGGCCCACGCGCGCGGCGTCGTGCACCGCGACCTCAAGCCGGAGAACGTGCTCGTCGACCTCGGGGGCACGCCGCGCGTGGCCGACTTCGGCCTGGCGACCGCGCGCGGGCTCACCCGCCTGACGAACACCGGGATCGTCGTCGGGACGCCGCTCTACATGGCGCCCGAGCAGTACGCCGGCGACCGGGCCCGGATCGGCCCCCCGACCGACGTGTGGGCGCTCGGGGTCATGCTCCACGAGGCGCTCCTCGACGCGGCGCCCTTCCCGGCGGACTCGAACCTGTTCGAGATGGCGGTCCGCGTGCGCGAGCCGGTGTCGCCGCCCCGCGCGCTCGATCCGACGGTGCCCGAGGCGATCTCCGGAGCGTGCGCCCGCGCCCTGGAGACGGACCCGGCGCGGCGCTTCCCCGACGGCGAGGCCATGGCCCGGGCCCTGGACGAGGCCCTCGGCGAGGGCGACCGCGCACGCCGCGAGCGTCCCCGGCGCGCGCGGCGCCGCGCCTTCGTCGGGCCGGCCGCCGGCGCGGTCACCGTGGTCGCGGCGGTCGCGGTCGCGGTCGTGGCCCGCCGCACGACGCCGCCCGCCTTCGCCGACCCGGCGCCCGCGCCGTCGACGGCGCCGTCGACCGCGCCGCCGCCCATCCCCCTGCCGGACAGCCCCATCCTCGGCGCCGTGGTGGAGGGGGCAGGCAGCTGCGCCACCATGCCCACGCGGCAGGAGGCGCTCGTGCGGGTGGGCGACGACCTGTGGGCGGCCGTGCGGGTGAGCAGCTCCGTCGGGTTCGACTCGGTGATCGAGGTCCGGCGCTCGCGAGATGCGGGCCGGACCTGGGAGCAGGTGGCGACCTCCCGCGGGGTCGTGCCGACCGCCCTGAACGGCGGCCTCGCGCTCCTCGCGGGCGGGCGCCTGGGCGTCCTGGTCCACGGCGGAGACCTGACGACGCGGCGCTTCGGGGCCTGGTTCGGCGCGATCGACCCGACGACCGGCGCGTGGCTCGAGCCGCTCGCGCCGGCGCTCGACCCTCACGCGGACGAGTTCGGCTGGCTCGACGCGGTCGTCGCCGGGAGCGCCGCCGGCCCCGTCGTCGTCGGCACCACCCAGCATCGCCGCTCGCTCTTCCGGCGCGCGGGCCCCAACGGCTGGACGCCGCTGCAGAGGATCTCGGACGAGCCGACCGGCTTCGTCGCCGTCCTCGACGACCCCGGCGGCGGCCTGCACTTCGTCTACAGCGTCCCCGCCGTGCGCGGCGGCTCCGGGGCCCTGCGCTACCGGCGCTGGGACGACTTCGACTGGGCGCCCGAGGGCCCCCTCGACCTCGACGGGGCGACCACGATCGACTTCACGGCCGACGTCGACGCGCAGGGGACCGTGCACGCGGTGTGGACCGCCGCGGGGGTCGCGCGCTACGCGCGACGGCTGGCCGGCGCGGCGGCGTTCGAGCGGTTCGAGGTCGCGCCCGCCGCGAAGGGCGACGAGGTGGCGCTGCGCCTCGAGCCGACCCCGGCGATCGTCCTGCTCCAGGAGGGCCGCCTGCGGCTGTCCCACGTCTCGGGGCCGCGCCCGGGCGAGCCCGAGGTCGTGGCGGACCTCTCCGACGAGGGGACGATCGGCGGGCTGTGCGTCCTCCGCAGGCCGCCGCCGGGTCGGCGCCTCGTGGCGCTCGTCACGGTGAGGAGAGGCCGCACGGCGGAGCGCATCCTGGCCGTCGGGCGCTGACGGCTGACCGCAAGTCACTCCCGAGCAGCGCTTTGGCAGAGCCGGGCCGAGATGAATAGGATGGGAGGGTCGAGCGCTTAACCCCTGGAGGCGCCCATGTCCCGCTGGCCCGTCGCGCTCGCCGTCGTCGCCCTGTGCACCGCCGGCTGCCGGACGCAGCGCGTCGCCTACGAGGTCCACATGCAGAGCGAGCCGGTCGCCGGCCGCCGCGCGGCGCGTCAGCCCCGGCCCCAGGCGTTCCCGGCCGCGGCCTACGTCCACGGCGACCCGCGCCACCGCTGCGACGCCCGCTGCGACACCTACTGGCCGGACGTCTACCCGCACGGGCACGCGGACCACCGCTGCGACACGAGCTGCGGCGCCTACGCGCCGGCGCGCCCCCCGGCCCGCGACTACGCCTACGCGGCGCCCGCGACGACGACGCGGCGCTCGCTCACGGTCGACGAGGTGCACGACGTCCTCTCGCCGCGGCCGGCCCAGCCCGCCTACACCCCGCCGCCGCCCGCGCCGACCTACGCCGCGTCGACGGCGCCGCCTCCGACCTACGTCGCCTCGACCGCCGCGCCGGTCTACTACCAGCCGCCCCCGCAGCCCGTGCAGGTGACCGTCTACGCGCACGGCCACGCCCGCCACGTCTGCGCGGCGAGCTGCAGCCTCTACGCCTGGCCGCACGGCCACTTCCGGCACCGCTGCTTCTCGGGCTGCCAGGGGCTCTACCTGCGCTCGAGCAGCGGCCGCTTCGAGCTGCGGCTGGGCGCGGACCCGTGCGCGACCTACCCCCACGGTCACATGCGCCACCTGTGCGGCCGCGGCTGCGCCTTCTTCGCGCCGGTGATCGTCGCGCCCCGGCCCCGCGTCGTCGTGGCCCGCCCGGCGCGCGTGGTCGTCGCGCCCCGCCCGCGCGTGGTCGCCCCGTGCCCCCCGCCGCCGCGGGTCGTCGCGCCGCCGCGCGCGCCGCGCTACGCGGCCCCGCCCCCGCCGCCCGCTCCGCGCCACGCGTCCCCGACGCGCGGCCGCACGTCGCGCGGCAGGATCTGAGCCGAGCCGGCGGGCAGCCCTTGCCCGCCGGCCTGCGCCGCGAGGGGCGCCGCCCGCCCATCTCCACCGAGGGGCCGTCGCTTGTGGCGGCCCCTCGCGTGTTTCCGGAGGCCTCGCGAGAGGTGCTCCGTGCGCGTGCTCGTCCCGCTCGTCCTGCTCTGCTCGACCGCCGGCGCGCAGGAGCTGCCGCCTCTCCGCCCCGGCGAGGGCCTCGTGGCGCGCGTCTCCCTCGACGGCGCCCTGACGCTCGAGGAGGAGGACCTGCGCCGCGGCGACCTCGCCCTCGCGCGGACGCGGGTCGACGGCGACGCGCGCGAGGGGCTCTTCGGACGCGGGTGGCGCACGTGGCTCGACGCGCGGCCGGGCGACGGCCTCGCCGGCGCGCGCTTCGACGCGGCAGGGCGCCCGATCGCGTGGGGCGCCCTGCGCGCCGCGTGGTCGGCAGGCCGCGTGCGGGTGTGGGCCCCCGACGACGCCGCGGTCGACCTCCTGCTCGAGGGTGGCCGGGTCGCGCGCGCGCGCGGGCACCTGATCGACGTGCGCTACGCCTACACGGCCCGGGGCGACCTGGCGCGCGTCGACGTCGAGGGCCGCCGCGCGCGGGCGTACGAGGTCGTCGAGGGGCGGGTGACGAGCGTCGCCGGCGCGACCGGGCGCCTCCTCGCCGTCCGGCGCGACGCGCGCGGCCGGGTCGCGCGCCTGGAGGCGCCCGGCGGCGCGCGGCGCTACACGTGGTGGGACGCCGGCGCCGCGGCGGAGACCGACGACGGCGCGCGCTGGACGTGGCGGCGGGGAGAGGGCGTCGAGCACGCCTGGGGCCCCGGCGAGCGGGCGCTCGCCCGCGCCACGCCCGACGGGCTGGCCCTCGCCTCGCCCTGGGGCGACTTCGCGGTGACCCGGGACGCCGCCGGGCGTGCGCGCGAGGTCACGGGGCCGTTCGGCCGCGTGGTCTTCACGCGCGACGCGCGCGGCCGGCGGGTGGGCGTCGCCCGCAGCAACGGCGTCGGCACGACGCTGGCTTACGAGGCGGACGGCGCGCCGGCGGTCACGCACATCGGCCCCGGCGGGCCGCTCCCGCCGGCGCCGCGGCGCGACGACGAGCCGGACCCGGACGACGATCTGGCCGACGGTCCGGACGGAGGACGCGTCGCGCGCGGCGACGCCGTCGCGTGGTGGACGGTCGACGCCGCCGGCCGCCTCGTGGCGGCGGGCGACCTGCGCCTGCGCCACGACGCGGCCGGCCGCGTGGTCGAGGTCGAGGGGCCGCCCGGCGACGCGGGCCCGGCCTGGGTCGTGCGCTACGCCTGGGACGCCGCCGGCCGCCTCGCGCGCGCGGAGCGGCGCGGCGCGAGCGTCGAGGTCGTCGCCTATGGCTGGACCGACGAGGGGCGGCCGGCGTCGAGGGCGGACGAGGCGGGCCTCGTCCGCGTGGTCGAGCCCTGGCTCGTGCGCGCGACGCTCGGGCCGGGCGGGCGGGCGCGCATCGACGTCCTCGACCCCGACGCGCCGGAGGCGGCGCCGCCGCTCGCCTCGCGGGTCGACGGCGCGTGGCTGTTCCTGCACGACGACGGGCGCGGGAGCGTCGTGGCCTACACCGACGCCGCCGGCCGCCTCGTCGCGCGCGCCGCGTTCGGCCGGCGCGGGGAGGCGCTCGCGGACCCCGGCCCGCCGCTGCCCCTCTTCTTCGCGGGCCGCGAGGTCGACCGCGCGGCGGGCCTCGTGCTCGTCGGCGGCCGCCCCTACGCGCCCGGGCTGGGCCGCTTCCTCGCGCCCGACCCGACGCGGCGCGGCGCGCGCGCCTACGCAAACGACGGGCTCGTCGGCGCGCTCGAGCGGCGTTGATGCGGCGGGACTCCGCTCCGCAGGCGGGAGAGCGGGCGACGCCCCCCGCGCGCCGCGGGGGCGGGCCATTGCCCTGCGCGCGGCGACCTCTAGACTCTCCGTGAAGGGGGGCACCCGAGCGGCGCGCTTCGGGCGCGCGGTGGAGTCGACGGTGGCCACGAAGGTGGAGCGGCGGGAGGCGGCGGCGCGGGCGCGCGGGGCCGAGCAGCGGCGCGGGGAGCGGAAGGTGGACCCGCGCGACGAGCAGCTCGACGCGCCCGCGGCCGGTGGGACGGACCAGGAGGAGGGCGGCGCGTCGCCCGCCCGGGCCCAGCGGCGGCGGCGCGGGACGACCAAGAAGGCCGCGGCGTCGAAGCGCCGCGCCGGGTCGGGGCAGGGCGAGCGCAAGGCGCCGCGGCGCCCGGGCACGAAGCAGGACGCGAGCGCGGGGCGGGCGAAGTCGAAGGCGTCGGGCGGGCGCAGGAAGAAGCCCAGCGGCGCGCGCAGCAAGAAGGCCGCGAGCCGCAAGGAGCCCGCCTCGGGCACGCGCGCGCCCTCCCGCAAGCGTTCGCCCGCCGGCAAGTCGCGCAAGGGCTGAGCGACGGCGCACGACCATCCCTCCCGCCCGGGCCCCGGTCGTGGCATGGTCGTGCCGTGGACGCGACGCAGTGGCTGGACCTGGGGCGGGCGGCGCCGCTCATCCGGATGCCCATCGAGGACCTGGGCCGGCGCGTCGCCGCCGCGCCGGGGGACGCCGCGGCGATCGACGCGGCGATCGACGCGGCGCTCGCCGGCGCCGAAGGCGACGCCGCGGCCGCCCTGCTCCTGGCGGCGGCCGCGGCCGGGCGCCGCCCCGACGCGCGGCGGGTGGCCCCGGCGCTCCCCTTCGTCGACGACCTGACGCTCGAGGCGCTCGTGGCCGCCGCGACCGGCGACCGCGTGGCCGCGCTCGTCGAGGCGGCGGGGTCGCGGCGCCTCGACGCGGCGGGGAGCGCCCTGGCCCTGCTCCTGGCGACCGCCCTCCTCGAGGGCGCGGCGCCGCCCCCCGGGCTCCTGGTCGAGCTGCGCCTCCTGGCGCGCGACGAGCTCGATGCCGAGTCGGGCGACATGGTCGCCACCTGCGCCCGGACCCTGCGCGACCCGCACCTGAACCTCGTCGCCGAGCGCTGGCTGCACGAGCTCGACCGCGCCGGCGAGGCGCCGTTCGACCTCGTGGCCCTGCGCCGGCGCGTGAGCGGACCGCCGCTCCAGCTCCTCCCCGAGGAGGAGGCGCCCGTCGTGGTCGAGGGGGACGGGGCGCCGCTGCGGGCTGAGGGCAAGGTCGGGCGCAACGACCCGTGCCCGTGCGGCAGCGGCAAGAAGTTCAAGAAGTGCTGCGAGGGCAAGGCCGCAGCGGCCGCGCCGGCGGCCCCGGCGGCCCCGGACGGGGCGCTCACCGTCGACGCGGTCCGCGCGCTGCGCGTCCATGAGGTCGCGCGGCTCGAGCTGGACCGGCTGCCCGGGGTCGACGCCCTGGCCGAGGCCTACCGCGCGTGCGTCGACCACGGCCTGTGGGGCCCGGCGTCGCGCTTCGCGGAGGCGCTCGTCGAGCGCGCCCGCGGCGGCGGCCCGGGCGAGGGCCCGGGCGCGAGCGACGAGGGAGCGGCCGGCGCCGTCGAGGGCGACGGCGCGCCCCCGCCCGATGCCTGGCGCATGGAGCTCGTCATGTCCGCCCTGCACGCCGGCGCGGACGACGTGGTGCAGGAGCAGGTCGCGCGCATGGAGCCGGCCTTGCGTGAGGCGCCGGCCATGCGCCTGCTCGTCGCCCTCGCCGCCCCGGCCCCGGCGGCGCTCGCCTCGCTGGAGGAGGCGGCCGCCGCGGCCCTCCGCGACGACGTGCCCGACTGCGCGGCCGACGTGGTCGCCCTGCGCGTGCTCCTGCGCTACCCCGCGCTCGGGGCCCTCTTCGCGCGCGCGGCCCTCGATCCGGCCGACATCGACCGGCGCGCGTGGGTGCTCGACGAGGTCGAGCGCGTCCGCGACCGGCTCCTCCTCCCGCCCGAAGACCCCTACCAGGAGGTCCTCGAGGCGCTCGTGCGCGACCGCGCGGCCCGCGAGCGGGCCGCGGCCGAGGCGAAGGCGCAGCGCAAGCAGAAGCCGCGGCGCGCGACGCAGACGAGCGACGAGCCCGAGGCCGACGCCGACACGCTGCGCGAGCGGCTGCGCGAGGCGGCGACGCGCGCGTCGGAGCTCGAGGACGAGGTGCGCCGGCTGCGCAGCCGCGCGCGCGACGAGGGCGCCGCCCCCCGGCCGCGGGCCGCGGGCCCCGGCGACCCGGCCGAGGCGGCGCGGCTGCGCGAGAAGGTCGACGAGCTCAAGGCGCTCCTCGCCGAGAGCCAGGAGGAGCGCCGGGCGCTCCGCCGCGAGCTGGAGGCGGCGCGCGCCGCGCGCGAGGAGGAGGAGGAGGCGCGCGCCCGCCCGACGACGGAGGTGGAGCGGCGCCGGGAGGACGACGACGAGGACGAGGGCCCGGCGCTCGAGGCGCCCGACGAGCGGCGGCCGGCGCTCGTGCCGGTGTTCAGCGACGGCGCGGCGGCGGCGATCCGCGACGCGGACCGCGCGCTCGGCCGGGCCGCCCTCCGCGTCGTCTCGGGCGTGGCCGGCGGCGACCCGCAGGTGTGGGGGCAGGTGAAGCGCCTGCGCCGACGCGCGGACCTGTGCTCCGCCCGCGTGGGGATCCATCACCGCCTGCTGTTCCGGCTGCAGCCGGCGCGCGGCGAGCTCGAGGTGGTGAGCTTCATCAACCGCCGCGAGCTCGACGCCACGATCCGGCGCCTCGGATGACCGGCGAGGACGTCCCCGCGCCGCGGCGGGTCGTCGTCGGCCCCGCCGACGACGGGCGGGCGATCGAGCGGGTGCTCGCGCGGCGGCTGCCGACCTCGGCGGACCACGCGGCCAAGCTCCTGCGCCAGCGGCGCGTGCGCGTGGGCGAGCGGGCGCTGGCGCGCGGCGACCGCGTGGCGCGCGGCGACGAGGTCGTCGTGCTCCCGCCGCCGCCCGCCGCCGCGCGGCCGCCCGCGCCCAACCGGCGCCTCCGGCTGCGCGCCGTCCACGAGGACCCCGACCTGCTCGTCATCTGGAAGCCGCCCGGCCTGGCCATGCACCCCGGCCCGGGGCACGGCACCGACACGGTCCTCAACGCGCTCGTCGGCCGCCATCCGGAGCTCCTGGCCCTCGGCCCCGAGCGCGAGTGGGGGCTCGTCCACCGCCTCGACCGCGACACGTCGGGCCTCCTGCTCGTGGCCCGCTCCGCCGCGGCGCACGAGGCGCTCGTCGCCGCCTTCGCCGGGCGGCGCGTGACGAAGGAGTACCTGGCGCTCGTCGCCGGCGGGCCGCCCTCGGACGCGGGCGAGGTCACGGACCCGGTCGACGGCAAGGAGGCGCGCACCCGCTACGAGGTCGTCGAGCGCGCGCCGGCCGCCGCGCTCGTCCGCGCCTGGCCCGAGACGGGGCGCATGCACCAGGTGCGCCTGCACCTCGCGGCGCTCGGCTGCCCCGTGCTCGGCGACGCGCGCCACGGCGGCGCCGGGCCGCGCGCGCCGCGGCTGGCCCTGCACGCCCACCGGCTCGCGCTGGACCACCCGACCACCGGCGCGCCGCTGCGCCTCGAGGCGCCGCTCCCGCGCGACCTCAAGCGCCTGTGGGCCCGCCTCGCGCGGGGGCGCGGCGGCCCGGCCCCGGGGCGAGCAGGCGATAGGATGGACGGGGAGCGCCCGGGGCGGGGGCGAGGCGCGCGGAGGACCTGATGGGCGACCCCTGGGTGACGGACGTCGACGACGCCGCGTTCGAGCGGGAGGTGGTCGAGCGCTCGCGGCAGGTCCCGGTCGTCGTCGACTTCTGGGCCCAGTGGTGCGGCCCGTGCCGCGTGCTCGGCCCCCTGCTCGAGGGGCTGGCCCGCGAGCGGGCGGGGGCGTTCGTCCTGGCGAAGGTCGACATCGACCGGAGCCCCGGGCTCGCCGCGCGCTTCGAGGTGCGCTCGGTCCCGGCCGTGACCGCCTTCCGCGACGGGCGCCCGACGGAGTCGTTCGTCGGCGCCAGGCCCCTCCCCGAGCTGCGCCGCTGGCTCGACCGCGTCGCGCCCGACGAGGTCGAGCGGCAGGCGCTCGAGGCCCAGGCGCTGGCCGCGACCGACCCGGCCGGCGCCGAGGCGGCGCTGCGGCGCGTCCTCGAGGCGCGCCCGCGGCACGAGCGCGCCGCCGTGACCCTCGCTCGCCTGGCGCTCGCGCGCGGCCAGGAGGACGAGGCGCGCGACCTCCTGCGGCGGGTCGCGCCCGGGGTCGAGGCGCGCGAGGAGGTGGAGCGCCTCGAGGCCGCCCTGGCCCTGCGCGCGCTGGGCCGGACCTGCGAGGAGCCCGCGGGCGACGGCGCCCCGCCCGCCTCGCCGGCGGAGGCGAGCTACCGCGAGGGGTGCCGGCTCGCGGCCGAGGGGCGCTACGAGGACGCGCTCGCGGCGCTGCTCGAGGCCGCGCGGCGCGACAAGAAGCTCGGCGCGGGCAAGGCGCGCGAGGCCATGGTCCAGGTGTTCTACGCGCTGGGCGCGCGCGACCCCCTGTCGGACCGCTACCGGTCGGAGCTGGCGCGGACGATCTACTGACCGGTGTCCCACGCGAGCCACTCGCGCCGGCGTCATCGGGACGTGACGCATGCCCTCCCGTCATGCGAACGTGACGCCCCCGCCCGACCCGACGCCGGTCGCCGGCGGGCGCGCGTTTGCTATGACGGCCGGCAGGAGCGACCCGGATGATGCGCTTGCAGACGATCCTCGTGGGCATGGACTGGAGCCCCGCCTCCATGGACGCGTGGCGCGAGGCGTGCGCCCTGGCGCGCACGTTCGGGGCGCGGCTGGTCCTCGCGCACGCCGTGCCCGAGACGACCTCGGTCCGCGCGGAGCGCGAGGAGGTCGTCCTCCAGGCGGAGGCGATGCTGCGGCAGCTCGCCGTCGACGTGGGCGCCGAGGCGGCGCGGGTGGTCGTCGAGGAGGGGCGGCCGGCGGACGTGCTCCTGGCGGTGGCCGGGCGCGAGCAGGTCGACCTGGTGGTGCTCGGCGCGGGCGCGCGCACGACGCTCGACCGCGTGCTCCTGGGCTCCTGCGCCGAGCGCGTCGTGCGCGAGTCGCCGGCGCCCGTGTGGCTCGTCCGGCCCGGCCGCGCCCACCCCGAGGTGCGGCGGATCCTCTGCGCGCTGGACGGCGACCTCGAGGCGAAGGAGTCGGACGAGGCGCTGCGGGCGGCGGTCTACCTCTGCCGCACGTTCGTCGCCGACCTGACCCTCGTCACCGTGGTGCCCGACCCGGGGGCGGCGCGCCCCTGGGCGGGCGAGGCCAGCGGGCTGCCGGAGGCGGTCGCCCGGGGCGAGGAGGCGCTGCGGCGGCGCCTGGAGGGGATCGACCGCCACGGCGTCGAGACGCGCGTGCTCGTCCGGGCCGGCAAGCCGGCGCCCGGGATCGTCGAGGCGGCGGGCCTCGTCGGCTGCGACCTCCTGGTCATGGGCACGCGCGGCCTGACCGGCCTCGCCCACCTCTGGAGCGGGAGCACGGCCGAGCGCGTGATCCGCGCGGTGCCCAGCAGCGTGCTCGTGGTCAAGGCGCGCTGAGGAGACGCCGGCCCCCTCCTCACCCCGCGGGGGCCGTGCACAATGCGACGGGGGCGACCCGCCCCGAGGTGCCAGGACCGCGTGCCCTTCCGCAGGAACTACGATGCCGCGCAGGAGGCGCTGACCGCGCCCGAGGCGCTCAGCCGCGACGAGCTCGTCGCCGAGGTGCGCGTCCTGCGGCAGCGGCTGCAGCTCGAGGACCTCGGCGGCGGCGAGGGCCCGTTCGAGCGGGCGGTCCAGCGCCTCGTCGAGACGGCCAACCTGCTCATCGTCGAGCTCGACCGCGAGGGCCGGGTCGTCTACGCCAACCGCCACCTGCTCGAGCGCACCGGCCGCGCCGAGCACGAGGTGCTCGGGCGGCCCTGGCTCGAGCAGTTCGTGCCGGAGGCCGACCGGCCGCGCGTCGCCGAGGTGCTGGCCGACATGCTCCGCGGCACGAACGTGCCGCGCTTCGAGAACACCGTGCTCACGCGGGGCGGCGAGGAGATCGCCGTCATGTGGAGCAACACGGTCGTCCGCGACCTCGCGGGCGGCGTCCTCGGCACCCTCAGCTTCGGGGCCGACATCACCGAGACCCGCGAGACCGCCCGGCGCGCGCGGGCGATCGCGCGCGAGCTCGAGAGCCAGAAGTTCGCCCTCGACCAGCACTCGATCGTCGCCATCACCGACCGCGCGGGCGACATCACCTACGCCAACGACACGTTCTGCCTGATCAGCGGCTACACGCGCGAGGAGCTGCTCGGGCGCAACCACCGCATCCTGAACTCCGGTCACCACCCGCGCGAGTTCTTCCACGACATGTGGCGCGCGATCGCGGCCGGGCAGGTGTGGCGGGGCGAGATCAAGAACCGGGCCAAGGACGGCCGCCACTACTGGGTCGACACGACGATCGTCCCCTTCGCCGACGAGCAGGGGCGCGTGACCCAGTACGTGGCGATCCGCACGGACATCACCCAGCGCAAGCGCGACCAGGAGCAGCTCCAGGAGCTGGCGGCGATCGTCTCCTCCAGCCAGGACGCGATCTTCGGCCTCGACGCGGAGGGGCGCATCACCAGCTGGAACGCCGGCGCGGCGCGCCTGTACGGCTGGGAGGCGGGCGAGGTGCTGAACGAGGCCGTGAGCCGCCTGCTCGAGCCGGGGGCGCGGCTCGAGGACGGGCAGGCCCTCGAGATGACCCACGTGACCCGCGACGGCCGGCGCGTGCAGGTCTCGGTCACCTGCTCGGAGGTCCGCGACGCGCTCGGGCGCGCGCTCGACGCGGAGGGGCGGCCGTCGGGGCGCGCGTGCATCGTGCGCGACGTGACCGAGATGCGGGCCCTCGAGCGCAACCTGCAGCAGGCGGCGCGGCTGGCCGCCCTGGGCGAGCTGGCCGGCAACGTGGCCCACGAGGTCAACAACCCGATCGGGATCATCGGCGCCAAGGCGCGCCTCCTCCTGACCGGGCGCGAGGAGCTCTCGCCCAAGGTGTCGCGCGAGCTGGGCAAGATCGTCGAGCAGTGCGACCGCATCGGCCGGCTGACCCGCGGGCTCCTCGACTACTGCCGCCCCGCCGTCGAGCAGAAGGAGCGGCTGGACCTCCACGAGCCGCTGGGCAAGGCGCTGTCGCTCACCGGGAGCAAGGCGGTCCGCCACGGCGTCCAGGTCGTGCAGGAGCTCGCGCCGGGCCCGCTGCTCATCAGCGGGAGCATGAACGAGCTGCAGCAGGTGTTCCTGAACCTGCTGCTCAACGCGATCGACGCCATGCCCGAGGGCGGGCGGGTGACGATCTCCAGCCGCCCGGGGGGGCGGCTCGTCGACGGCCGGCAGGCCGTGGTCATCGCCGTCGAGGACACGGGCCCCGGGGTCCCGGAGGAGATCCAGGGCCGGGTCTTCGAGCCGTTCTTCACCACGAAGTCCGGGAAGGGCGGCACGGGGCTTGGCCTGGCGATCTGCCATGGTCTGATAGGCGGGCACGGCGGCGACATCCGGCTGGAGACGCCGCCGGGCGGGGGGGCTCGCTTCATCGTGCGGCTCCCCGCGTACGAGGAGGGGGCGGGAGATGCCTAGGCCGCGCGTGCTCGTCGTCGACGACGAGGAGGGGATGCTGGAGGTCTGCCAGGAGACGCTCGAGCGCCTCGGCGACGACGTCGAGGTCGTCGTCGAGCGGCAGAGCGCCCGGGCGGTCGAGCGGCTCAAGGACGAGTCGTTCGACGTCATGGTCACGGACATCCGCATGCCCGGCGTCGACGGGGTCACCCTCCTGCGCAAGGCGCGCGAGCAGGACCCCGACCTGCCCGTCCTCATGATCACGGGCTTCCCGACGATCGAGACGGCCGTCGAGTGCCTCCGGCTGGGGGCCGTCGACTACCTGACGAAGCCCTTCCTGCCCGACGACCTGCTGGCGAACGTGAAGCGCTTCCTGCAGGAGCGCCGCCTCGCGGACGAGAACCGGCTGCTCCGGCGCCAGGTCTCGCGCGACTACGCGTTCGACGACCTCGTGGGCACCTCGTCCTCCATGGAGGCCGTCTTCGAGACGGTGCGCCGGGTGGCCGACACCGACGTGGACGTGCTGGTCGTCGGCGAGACGGGCACGGGCAAGGAGCTCGTCGCGCGCGCGATCCACCGGCGCAGCCGGCGCGGCACCGAGCGGTTCGTCCCGGTCGACTGCGGGGCGATCCCGGAGCACCTGCTGGAGAGCGAGTTCTTCGGCTACGAGAAGGGCGCGTTCACCGGGGCGAACAACCGGAGCATCGGCCTGCTCGAGTTCGCCGACAAGGGCACCTTCTTCCTGGACGAGATCGGCGAGCTCCCGCCGCTGCTCCAGGCCAAGCTCCTGCGCGCCCTGCAGGAGCGGCGGATCCGCCGCGTCGGCAGCAAGACCGAGACGCCCGTGAGCGTGCGCGTGGTCGCCGCGACCGGCCGCGACCTGGACAAGATGGTCGCCGAGGGGACGTTCCGGCAGGACCTGCTCTACCGCATCAACGTGGTGAAGATCCAGCTCCCGCCGCTGCGCGAGCGGGGCGACGACGTCGTGCGGCTCGCCCAGCACTTCGTCCAGCGCCACGCGCGCGAGATGGGCAAGAACGTCAAGGGGATCCGGCCCGATGCCGTCGAGGTGCTCACGCACTACCGCTGGCCGGGCAACGTGCGCGAGCTGCAGAACGTGGTCCGCCGCGGGATCGCCATGACGCGGGCGGACGAGATCGGGATCGAGGACCTGCCCGACACGCTCGTCATCGCCTCGGGCGACCAGGGCGCGCGGCTCGTCGCGAGCGCGGCCGCCGGCGTCGCGGCCGGCGGCGGCGGCGCGCCGGCGCTCGGCGGCGGCGGCTTCTTCGAGGAGCGCGCCCGGCGCATGGCCGCGTTCGAGCGGGAGTACCTCGCGGCCATGCTCGAGCAGCACCAGGGCGACGTCACGGCCGCGGCGAAGGAGGCCGGGATCCCCCGGGGGACCTACTACCGGCTGATGAAGAACCACGCGCTCAAGGCGAACGACTTCCGGGGTTAGCAGGGGTGCAGCGCAGCGCGGCACCGAGTCCCCTCCCGGACTCGTCATCACATGACAGCTCAATCACACGAGGGCCTGTCCTCGAGGCAGAGACCCGCACGGGCCAGTCCGTAGCCACGGGTGGAACGAAGCAACGAGCGAGGCGAGGCTGCGGAGGCCGAGGCGAGGCGGCGCGCGCGCGGGTCGTATCGATCGCCTGCTCCCGCCCCCCCCCCCCCCCCCCCCCGCGCCGCATCGCCCGGCATCCGCGGCCGCAGCCGTCGATCACACTAGCGGCGGGGGAGCCACCCCTCGAGGCGCTCGGCCAGCGCGTCCTCCTCCTCGCTGCCGCGCGGGTTCTCCGGCGCGCCGGTGGGAGAGAAGCAGCCGCCCCGCCCGTGGCCCACGTGGTCGCTCGGGACGCGCTCGTCCCCGAAGGCCATGGCCCGGACGACGTCGCGCAGGGTGAGGATCCCGACGAGCCGCCCGTCGCGGACGACCAGCATGGCCGGCGCGTGGTCGCGCACGAGCGCCTTGCTGGCCTCCTTCAGCTGCATCCCCGCCGAGCAGCGCAGGGGGTCGGTGTCGATGGCCGGCCCGATCCCGAGCGACATGAGCTCCTCGAGGGTCAGGTCGCGCCCCGGGCCCTCGATGAGCCCGTTCAGCCAGGCGAGGAGGTTGGCGCGCGTGACGACGCCGACCAGCGCGCCCGCCCGGTCCACGATCGGGGCGGCCTGGTAGTGCTCGCGGACCAGGAAGGCCAGCGCCCCGGCGAGCGAGCAGTCCTGCTCGAGGCACACCG
This sequence comes from Planctomycetota bacterium, assembly GCA_023954375.1. GTDB lineage: Bacteria > Planctomycetota > J058 > J058 > J058 > JAMLIC01. Next base: position 206,727 of record JAMLIC010000005.1, on the reverse strand, counting down.
GCGCCGGCGTCATCACCTGCTCCACGCGGAGCTCCTGCACATGGTTCATCGCGTCCTCCCGTCGAGCCCCGTCTGCCGCGGGCCCCCCGTCACGAGGGAGGACTGCAACCGGCTTGCCGCGGCTGACGGTCGCAAGTCCCGCCCGCGCGGCGAGCCCGTCATCCGGCGGCGACGGGGCGCCGCGGCGCCGTCGCCCGGACGCGACGGGACGCGCGGGGACAGCGATGACCCGGCCCGACCGCGCTCGTCCCGTCGTCCGGTCACGCCCGCGTGACGGCGACCGTGTGACTGTCCTGCGGCTCGGACGCGGGCGCGCCGCCGCAAGCGATTCCGACGGCAGAGGTTCTGGTCGTACAGGGAGGCGGCCCGCAGGTTGCGTCGGATCCTTTCGTCCCGGGGCGAGCCCCGGGGGAGGACGCCTTGGAGCCGCGAGCCGCAGCCGATTCCACCAAGCGCCGGGCGCTGGTCCTCGTCGTGGATGACGAGGAGGCCATGCTGGAGGTCTACCAGGACACGCTCCAGCGCCTCGGCGTCGAGGTCATCGCCGAGCGCGACCCGCGCCGCTGCGTGGAGGCGTTCCAGCGCAACGGCGCGTACGACCTCGTGCTCCTCGACCTGCGGATGCCGCACGTCGACGGGCTGACCCTCCTCCAGCACATCCGGCAGGATCACCCGACGCTGCCGGTGATCGTGATCACGGGCTACCCGAGCAGGGAGTCGGCGGAGCGCTGCCGGCAGCTCGGCGTCCTCCACTACATGCGCAAGCCGTTCGATCCGGAGGACCTCCTCCGGCGCGTGCGCGAGGTCATCACCCACGTCGGTCGCTCGGGCGCCTAGCCCGGCGACGCGGAGGTTCCGGTGCAGAAGCGAATCCTGGTCCCCCTCGACGGCTCGGCCCTCGCCGACCGCATCGTGCGGCAGGTCGAGCGCCTCCTCGTGCGCAAGGACCACGAGGTCGTCCTCCTCGGCGTCGTCGAGCCCGAGGCCGACCTCGCCGCGCGCGAGGAGCGGCTGAGGGACGCGCGCGACCACCTCGAGGGGGTGCGCGACGCCCTCGTCGACCGCGGCGCGGTGGCGAGCGTGCGCGTCGTGGTCGGCGACCCCGTCGAGGAGGTCGTCCTCCACGCCGAGCGCCTCCAGCCCGAGCTCGTCGCCATGGCCACGCACGGCCGCAGCGGCCTGTCGCGCTTCGTGCGCGGCAGCGTCACGGAGCACGTCGTCCGCGCCTGCCCGGCCCCGGTGCTCGTGGCCAACCCGCGCGCCCTCGACGCCGCCGGCGCGGAGCTGCGCTTCAAGCGGATCCTCGTGCCGCTCGACGGCTCCGAGGTCTCGCTGGGCATCCTGCCGCTGGTCGAGGACTTCGCCCGGCTCTACGAGAGCGAGGTCGTCCTCATGCGGGTCGAGTGGACCGTGCCCGTGGCCGCCGCCCCCTACCCGGCCGAGGTCGCGACGCTGCGCCCGCCGAAGGAGGTCGAGGCCTCGCTCGAGCCCGCCCGCCGGCGCCTCGAGGAGAAGGGCATCCGGGCCCGCGCCCTGGCCGCCTACGGCCCCGAGGCGCTGGAGATCCTCGACGCCGCCGAGCGCGAGCGCGCGGACCTCGTGGCCATGAGCACCCACGGCCGCCGCGGCCTGTCGCGGTGGGTCTTCGGGTCGGTCGCCGAGCAGGTGATCCGGCACTGCACACGCCCGCTGCTCGTGCGGCGGGTCCACCAGGGCAGCGAGCGCCGCGACCCGGCGGACGCCGCGCCGGCGCCCGCCGGCGCCCGGGGCTGAAGAGAGAGGGGGGACCCATGACGACGACCAGGACCGACACACCGACCGTGGCGACGCTCTCGGTCCGCGAGCTCCTGCACGCGAAGGTGAAGGACCTCGTGGGCGAGCCGCTGGGCACGATCGAGGACCTCGCCATCGACGCCGCCACCGGGCGCGTGACCTACGCGATCCTGGGCTTCGGCGGCCTGCTCGGGGTGGGGGAGAAGCTCTTCCCCGTGCCCTGGGACCACCTCCACTGGCGCGCGGGCGACCAGTCCTTCGTGCTCCAGCACCACGGCAAGACGCGCGACGACCTCGCGCACGCGCCGCACGTGCACCGCGAGCGGTGGCGCGTGGACCTCGTCGACCGCTCGAGGGCGGCGGAGTTCCACTCGTTCTACAGCTGGGGGCCGCGCGCGTAGGCGGCTCGCGCCCGTGCCCGCCGGGTCGAGTCCGGCGCCCCCTGCAGGGCGGGCACGGGCACGGGCACGGGCACGGGCACGACAGAGAAGACGGGGCGGGGGCCCTCGGCGCGGGCAGGCACGAAGAAGACTCGGGCCCCGGTGCGGCGATACGCCGCGCGACATCTCGCCGCATGTTCGACCACACCGCGCGCCAGTAGCTTCGACACCACGGGGGGACTCACGAGATGAGCTCGAGCCACGAGCCCAGCACGACGCTCGAACGCTTCACCTACGACGACCGCACGCCGCGCCTGTTCCTGCTGGCGACCCTCGCCTGGGGGATCATCGGCATGCTCGTCGGCCTGCTCTGCGCGCTGCAGCTCGCCGACCCGGCCTACAACGCCGACACCGCCTGGCTGTCGTTCGGGCGCATCCGCGCCCTGCACACGAACGCGGTGATCTTCGCCTTCGCCGGCAACGCGTTCTTCACCGGCTGCTACTACTCGATCCAGCGCCTGCTGAAGACGCGCCTCTGGAGCGACGGGCTCTCGTCGTTCCACTTCTGGGGCTGGCAGGCGATCATCCTCGGGGCGGCGGTCACGCTCCCGGCGGGCTTCACCCAGTCGAAGGAGTACGCCGAGCTCGAGTGGCCGCTCGACATCGCGATCGCCGTCGTGTGGATCGCCTTCGCGATCAACGTGTTCGGCACGATCGCGCGGCGCCGCGAGCGGCACCTCTACGTGGCGATCTGGTTCTACATCGCCAGCATCGTCACCGTCGCCCTGCTGCACATCGGCAACAACCTGGCCATGCCGGCCGGGCTGTTCAAGAGCTACTCGGCATACGCCGGCGTCCAGGACGCGCTCATGCAGTGGTGGTACGGCCACAACGCGGTGGCCTTCTTCCTCACCACGCCGTTCCTGGGCCTCATGTACTACTTCATGCCCAAGGCGGCCGAGCGGCCGGTGTTCAGCTACCGGCTCTCGATCCTGCACTTCTGGACGCTGGTCTTCATCTACATCTGGGCCGGCCCGCACCACCTGCACTACACGGCGCTGCCCGAGTGGGCCTCGACGCTGGGCATGCTCTTCTCGGTCATGCTCTGGATGCCCTCGTGGGGCGGCATGATCAACGGCCTCCTCACCCTGCGCGGCGCCTGGCACAAGGTCGCGGCCGACCCCGTCCTCAAGTTCTTCGTCGTCGCGATCACCTTCTACGGCATGGCGACCTTCGAGGGCCCGCTCATGTCGATCAAGAGCGTGAACGCGCTCTCGCACTACACCGACTGGACGATCGCCCACGTCCACGCCGGCGCGCTCGGCTGGGTCGGGTTCATGACCTTCGGCATGATCTACTGGCTCATGCCGCGCCTGTTCCAGGCGCCCCTGTGGAGCACGCGGCTGGCCGAGGCCCACTTCTGGAGCGGCACGGTCGGGATCCTCCTCTACATCGTGGCGATCTACGCCGCGGGCCTGACGCAGGGCCTCATGTGGATGGCCCTCGACGACGCGGGGCGCCTGGCCTACCCCGACTTCGTCGAGACCGTCGTGCGGCTGCTCCCGATGTACTGGGTGCGAGTCGTCGGCGGGAGCCTCTACCTCCTCGGCGCGCTCCTCTGCGCCGTGAACCTGGTCATGACCTGGAGGGCTCGCCCGGCCACCTACGCCGAGCCGGTGCACGAGGCCCCGGCGCTCTCGCCCGTCTACGAGGCGCCGGCGCCGGCGCCCTCGCCGCTGCGCCGGTCCGGCGCGCACGTCCTCGAGGTGGCCTACACCATCGAGCGCTTCGCCCAGGCGGCCTGGCACCGGACCTGGGAGCGGCTGCCCTTCACCTTCACGGCCGCGACCACCGGCGCCGTGGTCATCGCCTCGGCGGCCGAGATCGTGCCGCTGTTCCTGCTCAAGAGCCGCGACCAGCCCACGATCGCCTCGGTGACCCCCTACACGCCGCTCGAGGTGCTGGGCCGCGACCTCTACATCGCCGAGGGCTGCTACACCTGCCACTCGCAGATGGTCCGCCCGATCCGCGCCGAGACGCAGCGCTACGGCGACTACAGCAAGGCGGGCGAGTTCGTCCACGACCATCCGTTCCTGTGGGGGTCGCGGCGGATCGGCCCCGACCTGCACCGGGTCGGCGGGAAGTACCCGCACCTGTGGCACGTCGAGCACATGCGCGACCCGCGGCGGATCGCGCCCGGCTCGATCATGCCCGCCTACCCGTGGATGCTCGAGCGGTCGCTCGACTTCGGGGAGGCGCGCCCGCGGGTGACCGCGCTCTGGCGCCTGGGCGTCCCGTACTCCGACGAGGAGATCGCCCGCGCCGACGACCTGGCGCGCGAGCAGGCCGAGCGCATCGGCCGCGAGATCGTCGCCCAGGGCGGCCCCGAGGGGCTCGAGGACAAGGAGATCGTGGCGCTGGTCGCCTACCTCCAGCGGCTGGGCACCGACGCCCGCAAGGCCCCGGCGCCGGGAGGCACCAAGTGATCAAGGAGCTGTTCACGGAGTACGCCTGGCTGGGCGAGGTGGCCCTCGTCGTCGCCTTCACCGCCTTCGTGCTCATCCTCGTGCAGATGTTCCTCGAGCGGCGCAGCCCGCGGTGGCGCCACGACGCCCGCCTGCCGCTCGAGGAGGCGCCGCCCGCGGGCGCCCGGTCGACGTCGAAGGAGGAGGTGTCCCGATGAGCGTCGCGCCCGAGCTGCCGAAGACGATCAAGGGGGAGGCGGCTCCCCTGGCGCCCGCGACCGCCCCGCCGCCTCCGCCCTCGCCCTCGCCCGCGCCCGCGCCCGCGCCGCTGACCGAGGGGCACGAGGCCCCGATCCTGGACCACGAGTACGACGGGATCCAGGAGTACGACAACCCGCTCCCCGGCTGGTGGGTGTGGATCTTCTGGGTCACGATCGCCTTCACGCCGCTCTACATCGCCTACTACCACTACGGCGAGGGGCCGCTGGTGGCGGACGAGTACGCCGCCGACGTGCAGGCCTTCCAGGAGGCCGAGGCGCGGCGCGCGCTCGAGAGCGGCGCGGTCGACGAGGCGTCGCTCGCCGCCCTCATGGTGGACGCGGCGACGCTCGCGAAGGGCGAGGCCGTCTTCCGCAGCAACTGCGTCGCCTGCCACGGCGACCAGGGCGAGGGGCGGATCGGCCCCAACCTGACCGACGACTACTGGCTCCACGGCGGCGAGCTGATGGACATCTTCCGGGTGATCGACCAGGGCGTCCCCGACAAGGGGATGATCGCCTGGGGCAAGATGCTCGGCCCCGACGACCTCAAGCGCGTGACGGCCTACGTCGGGGCCATGCGCGGCACGAACGTGCCCGGCCTCGGCCCGCAGGGCGAGAAGGCCGGGAGCAAGTAGGACCCGCGGCGCGGCCGGGAGCCGCGTCACGCCGACCCACGACCAGGAACCGGACGAAGTAGGCCCTCACGTGAGCACCCCCGCCGCCGACCAGCCGAGCCTCCTGCCCCGCCCCAGGGGCCGGGTCCTGCCGACGCTCGACGACGACGGCAACCGGCGCTGGATCCGCCCCCGCCTCTCGCCCGGGCGCTTCCTCGACCGCCGCCGGGCGCTGGGCTACGCCCTCATGGCGCTGTTCCTGGCCCTGCCGCACCTGACCGTGGCCGGCAAGCCGGCCATGCTCCTCGACGTCCCGGCGCGGCGCTTCACGCTCCTCGGGCTGACCTTCACGCCCACCGAGACGCCGGTCCTCATGCTGTTCCTCCTGGCGGTGTTCGTGGGCGTGTTCCTGCTCACGGCGCTGTTCGGCCGCGTGTGGTGCGGCTGGGGCTGCCCGCAGACGGTGTGGCTCGAGCTGCTCTTCCGGCCGATCGAGCGCCTGTTCGAGGGGAGCCCGCAGGAGCAGCGCCGCCGCGACCGCGAGGGGCCGGACGTGCGGCGCGTCCTGAAGAACGTCGTGTTCCTCCTCCTCGCCTTCGTCCTCGGCAACACCTTCCTGGCCTACTTCGTGGGCGCCGAGCAGCTCGGGCAGTGGATGCGCGGCTCGCCGGCCGAGCACCCGACGGCGTTCGCCGTCATGGCGCTGACCACGGCCGCCGTGTTCTTCGACTTCGCCTGGTTCCGCGAGCAGACCTGCCTGGTCGTCTGCCCGTACGGGCGCTTCCAGTCGGTGCTCCTCGACCGCCACTCGCTCGTGGTCGGCTACGACCGCGCGCGGGGCGAGCCGCGGGGCAAGGTGAGCAAGGCGCCGCCCGTGGGCGACTGCGTCGACTGCAACGCCTGCGTGATCACCTGCCCGACCGGGATCGACATCCGCGACGGCCTGCAGATGGAGTGCGTCCACTGCACGCAGTGCATCGACGCCTGCGACGCGATCATGGACCGGCTGAAGCGCCCGCGCGGCCTGATCCGCTACTCGTCGCAGGCCGAGCTGGCGGGCGAGCCCAGGCGCCTCCTCCGGCCGCGCGTGCTCGCCTACGCCGCCGTGGTCACGGGGCTCGTCGTCGCGCTCGTGGCCGTCGTGTCGACGCGGCGCCCGGCCGAGGTGACGCTGCTCAGGACGATCGGCGTGCCGTTCGTCGACCGCGGGGACGAGGTCGAGCTGCACCTGCGGGTCAAGGTCCACAACCGCACGGACGCCCCGCGGGTCTACGCGATCGCCCTGGTCGAGCCCGGGCTCGCGCTCGCGCCCGTGGCGCCGCTGGCGCTGGGACCCGACGAGGCAGGGACGGCCGTGCTCGGCATCCGCGCGCCGCGCGAGCGCTTCGTGGGCGGCCGCGCCACGGCGCGGGTCGTCGTGGACGACGGCCAGGGCTTCCGCGAGGAGCTCGTGGCGCCGCTCGTCGGCCCGACCGGAGGTGCCAGGTGATCCTGTTCAACCCGTGGCCCTTCGCGCCGGCGCTGCTGCTCGGGCTCTGCGTGACCATCCAGACGGCGCTCGTGACCTCGTCGAGCCGCCAGCCGGGGCTGGCGGTCGAGCCGCACTACTACGAGGCCGGGCTCGCCTGGGACGAGCGGCAGGCCGAGGAGCGGCGGGTGGCCGCGCTCGGCTGGCAGGTCGAGGTCGAGGTCGCGGCGGGCGACGTGCGCGTGCGCCTGCTCGACGCGGGCGGCGCGCCGCTCGACGGCGCGACGGTCGAGGTGCGCGCCCTGCACCCCGCGCGGCCGGACCGGCCCTGCCAGGGCGGCCTGCCCTGGCGGGGCCCCGGGCTCTACGGCGCGCGGCTGCCGTTCGACCGGCCGGGCGCCTGGGAGCTCACGGTCGACGTGCGCCGCGCGGGCGAGCGGACGCGGCGCACGCTGCGTCGTGAGGTGACGCTCGCGCCGGAGCGGTCGTGACCGCGCTGCTCCTCGCCGTCGTCGCCGCGAGCCTCGTCGGGAGCCTGCACTGCGTGGGCATGTGCGGCGGGCTGGTCGCGGTCGTCGCCGCCGGGCGCGGGCCGTGCGCGGCCGCGCGCGGGCGCGCGGGCGACCAGGCGCTCTACCACGCCGGCCGCGGCGCCTCCTACGCGGCGGTCGGCCTCCTCTTCGGCGCGCTGGGCGCCGGGGTCGACCGCCTCGGCGCGGTCGGCGGCCTGCAGCGGGTCGCGGCGACGGTCGCCGGGGTCGCCATGCTCCTGTGGGGCCTGGGCGCGCTCCTCGCCTGGCGCGGGCTCCTCCCCGCGCTCCCGTCGGCCCCGACGTCGGGCGCCCTGACGCGCGCCTTCGGCGCCGTCGCCCGCCTGGGCCCGCGCGCGCGCGCCCTGCTCATGGGCGCGCTGACGCCGCTCCTGCCCTGCGGGTGGCTGTGGCTGTTCGCGGCCACCGCCGCCGGCACGGGCAGCGCGCTCGGCGGCGCGGCGGTCATGAGCGCCTTCTGGGTGGGGACCGTCCCGGCGCTCCTGGGGCTCGGGCTCGGGCTCGGCCTCGCCGCCGCCGGCGCTCTGCGCCGCCACCTCCCGTGGGTCCGCGGCGTGACGCTCCTCGTCGTCGGGGCGCTCACGCTCACCGGCCGCGCCACGCTCACGCTCGCCCCGCCCGCCGCCCCGGCGGCCACGCCGGCCGCCGTCGAGCGGGCCAGGGCGGCGCCGCTCCCCTGCTGCGAGGGCCACGATGCCCCCTGACCTGCTCGAGGCGCAGCCGTCCGCCGCGCCGCCGATCGCCGAGTGCCTCCACTGCCGCGCGCCCGTGCCGCCCGGCCAGGGCGAGTTCTGCTGCGCCGGCTGCGCCACGGTGCACGAGATCCTCCGCGCGCAGGGGCTCGACCAGGGCTACTACCGCGTCCTGGCGCGGAGCGAGGGCGAGGCCGTCCCGGCGCGCCCGAGCGACCGCACCTACGCCGAGCTGGACGAGGCGTCGTTCGCCGCGCGGCACGTGCGCCGCGTCGAGGTCGGACGGCGCGAGGCGGCGACGACGGCGCTCTACCTCGAGGGCGTCCACTGCGCCGCGTGCGTGTGGCTCGTCGAGCGCCTGCCGCGCGTCCTGCCGGGCGTGCTCGAGGCGCGGCTCGACCTCGGCCGGCAGGTGGCGACGGTCACCTGGGACCCCGCGGTCGTCGCGCTCTCCGAGGTGGCGCGCCGCCTCGACGGCTTCGGCTACCCCGTCCACCCGCACCGGGCCGGCGCGGCGCGCGAGGCGCGCCGGCGCGAGGACCGCGCGGCGCTCTCCCGGATCGCGCTCGCCGGCGCGATCGCCGGCAACGTCATGCTCCTCTCGTTCGCCCTCTACGGCGGGGCGTTCAGCGGCATGGAGGCGCGCTTCGAGGCCTTCTTCCGCTGGGGGTGCCTCCTGCTCACGGTCCCCAGCTACCTGGGGCCGGGCCGCGTGTTCCTGAAGGGGGCGCTGGGCGCGCTGCGCGCGCGGGCCCTGCACATGGACCTGCCGATCGCGATCGGCCTCACGGCCGGCACGGTCGGCGGCGTGTGGAACACGGTCGCCGGGTCGGGCGAGGTCTACTTCGACGCCGTCGCCGTGCTGATCTTCCTCCTCCTCGCCGGCCGCTGGCTCGAGCGCCGCGCCCACCGGCGGGCCAGCGACGCGGCGGAGCTGCTCGCGGCCCTGGCGCCGACGTCGGCCCGGCTCGTGCGCGGTGACGAGGTGCGCGAGGTGCCGATCGAGGCGCTCGCGCCGGGCGACCTCGTCGAGGTGCGCGCGGGCGACGCCCTGCCGGTCGACGGGGCCGTCGAGGCCGGCGCGTCCGACCTCGACCTGTCGCTGCTCACGGGCGAGAGCGCGCCGCAGCCCGTCGCGCCCGGGCAGCGCGTCCACGCGGGCACGCTCAACCTGACGGCGCGGCTCGTGGTGAAGGTCACCGAGGCCGGCGAGGCCACGCGCGTCGGGCGCCTGGCGCGGCTGGTCGAGGAGCACGCCGCCCGGCGCGCGCCGATCGTGCGCGTCGCCGACCGCCTGGCCGGGCGCTTCGTCGCCGTCGTCCTCCTCCTCGCCGTCGCGACGGTGGCCGCCTGGTGGGCGGTCGACCCCAAGCTGGCGCTCGACCACGCCGTCGCCCTGCTCGTGGTCGCCTGCCCCTGCGCCCTGGGGCTCGCCACGCCGCTGGCCGTGAGCGTGGCCGTCGGCCGGGCCGCGCGCGGCGGGATCGTGGTCAAGGGCGGCGACGTCCTCGAGCGCCTGTCGCGGCCCGGCCGCATGTGGCTCGACAAGACCGGCACGCTCACCGAGGGGCGCGCGCGCCTGCTCGAGTTCCGGGGCCACGAGGCCGTGCGCCCGGCGCTGCTGGCCCTCCAGGCGCACTCGGCGCACCCGCTGGCCCGCGGCTTCCGCGAGGCCTGGCCCGACCTGGCGCCGGCGGCGCTCGACGGGCCGGTCGCGCGCGGCCGGGCCGGGCTCGAGGGGCGGGTCGGCGGCGCGGACCTGCGGGTCGGCGCGCCGGCCTGGGTGCTCGAGGTCGCGCGGGCGCCCTCGTGGATCGAGCCGTTCGTCGAGGCGCAGGTGGCGCTCGCCAGGACGCCCGTGCTCGTCGCCAGGGACGGCGATGTCGTGGCGGCGGCGAGCTTCGGCGACCGCCTGCGCCCGGACGCGCGCGCGGCGGTCGACCGCCTCGTGGCGCGCGGCTGGCAGGTGGGGATCCTCTCGGGCGACCACCCCGACGTCGTCCGCGCCGCAGGCCAGGCGCTCGGCCTCCTGCCCGACGAGTGCCTGGGCGGCCTCTCGCCCGAGGAGAAGGCGGCGCTCGTCGAGCGCTCGCGCCGCGAGGGCCCGGTCGTCATGGTCGGCGACGGCGTCAACGACGCGGCGGCGCTGGCCGCGGCGACGGTGGGCGTCGGCGTCCACGGCGGCGCGGAGGCGGCGCTCGGGGCCGCCGACGTCTTCGTCACCCGCCCGGGCGTCGCGCCCGTCGCCGACCTGCTCGGGCGCGCCGACCGGGCGCTGACGACGATCCGCAGGAACCTCGGCCTGTCGCTCGCCTACAACGTCGTCGGCGCCGCGCTGGCCGTCGGCGGCGTGATCACGCCCTGGATGGCGGCGCTCCTCATGCCGCTCTCGTCGCTGACGGTGATCTTCAGCTCCACCCGGCAGGGAGGCGACGCGTGAACGTGATCTTCGTCATGCTGCCCCTGGCGCTCGTCATGGCGGGCCTGTTCGTGTGGGCCTGCGTGCGCGCGATCCGCCAGGGCGAGTTCGACGACCTCGACACGCCCGCGCTGCGGGCGGTGTTCGACGACGATGAGGACTGACGCTCCCGGTCAGCGCTCCGCCGGCCAGGTCGCCTCGATCCCGGCCGCGGCGAACGCGGCCCGCAGCTCGCGGAGGAGCTCCTCGTTCGCCTCGCCGGGTCGATCCTGCGTGACGACGACGCGCGGCTCGCCGTAGACGAGCGGGCCCCAGGGCATGCGGCAGTCGACCGAGGCCGTCGCCACGGTGAGCGGTTGCCTCGGCTGGCCCGGTTCGCGGCGTGACACGTCGTGCAGCACGGAGCGGAACTCCGCGCGCTGGTCGGTGAGGATCCCCCCGATCCCGGACCTGCTCCCCCCCCGGTGCAGGTCCGATCGCCCCTGCATCACGCGGCCCTCGGCGGTCGCGACCGCGCCGCCCACGGCGAGCTCGAGGGCCTGGAACCGGGCCCGGGCGCGGTTGCCGACCGCGCCGAACGCCTGCGCACCGGCGAGCAGCGCGAGGGCGGTGACCACGGCGACCAGGCCACGGCGCCGGCGGGCGGGGGCCGGCGGCGCGCCCTCGGCGGGCAGCCCCAGGGCGAGTCGCACCGCGTCGAGCTCGGCGGCCCCGAGGCCCTTCAGCGTGAGCGACCCGGTCTCCGCGTCGATGCACGGGTCGCCGTCGTCGAGCGTCACACGCACGTCGCCCGCGAGCGGCAGCTCGAGCACCGTGCGAACCGACACGATCCCGCGGCGCACGCGCGCCCGGCCGGGCGAGATCACGTACACCGTGCTCCTGAAGCTCGCGACGCGCAGGACCTCGATGGCGGCGACGACGCCGAGCAGCCCGAGCCACACGGGCAGCCCGAGCGGCCACGGGCTCGCCCCCACCCGGATCGTCTCGCCGAGCGCCGACAGCCCGCCGGCCAGGGCGAGCAGCAGCACGGGCACGAGCAGCGCGCCGTGGACCACGAGCGCCGTCGCGTCGAGCGGAGGCCAGCCCCGCGGAGCACGCTCGAACTCGGCCTGCTCGTCCACGAGACCCTCTCGTCGGCCCGCCCCGGCGGGTCACTCGACATGGCAGGCTACATCCTCGGGGAGAGCGCCGCGAGCGAGCGGGGCTCGGCGCGGGAGAGGGTCACCAGCTCCAGCCCAGGGCCACGCGCCAGGCCTCCAGGGCCGCGGGCTCCAGGCGCAGCGCGGCCTCGCGGGTCACGCCGGCGGGGGGCGGCCGCGCGCAGGTGTCGCTCGTGGGCGCCCCCCACGTCGCCCATGAACGTCACGATCGCGCAGGCCAGCTCGAGCTCGGGGCCTCGCAGCCCGAGCTCCCGCGCGCGGAGCATCCAGCCGTAGCCGCTGGCCTTGACGCCCAGGTGCCGCTGGCACTCGGCGAGGTAGCCGGCGTCGAACCAGGCCACGGCGCGCAGCCGCTCGGGCGCGCCCGTGGCGTCGCGCTCGAGCGCCCGCGCCTCGAGCGCCCGCCGCAGCGCGCCGCCGAGCTCGGAGCCCGCCTGCCGCCAGCTGCTGTAGATCGTGGCGCGGCGGAGCGTCTCCATGCGCGCGAGGAGCGGCGCGTCGGCGTCGAGGAGGCGGAGCACGTCCGGAACGAGCCGGCGCAGGTCGTAGTCGCTGCGAGCGGCGAAGGGATGGTCTCCGTCCGCGCGCCGTCGTCGGCGCCCCACGGGAGCGACTCGGCGGGGTCGTCGATCGGCCAGCAGACGCCGGGGGCGCCGGCGAGGGCGGGGGTGGCCAGGAGCAGGGAGAGGAACGCGGCGCGCAGCGACGGAGATACGGCGGTCATGAGGCTCCTTCCGGGGGCTCTGTGACGTCGGCCCTCCCGGGAGACGCAGGCCGCGGCCCGAGCGTTAACGGCCGTGAGCGTCGTCCCGGCCGGTCCTCCTCCAGGTCCGGCGGCGTGGCGGGCGGCGGGGCCCCCGCGGGGACGGGGGCGACGGTGCGCCGGCCGAGGTCGACGACCCACGCGTAGCGGACCGCGTCCCGGGCCAGCCCGGCGCCGGCGAGCAGGAGGACGAGGGCGACAGGGACGAGTCGACGCATGCCCACCTCTTCGCGCGTCGCGACCTGAGGAGGCTTCGCGCTTGCACCCCGCGTGCCGCGGACGAGCGGCATGGGGGGGCAGGCTGGGGGCAGCGGTCGCCCGGTTCCCGGCGTCGTGGCGGAATGCTGGCGAGTCGCGGCGGCTCAGCGCGTGGCGACGGCAGGCGGCCTGGCCTTGGGCGCCGGCGCGGGCCGGGGCGCGTCGGCGCGCACGAGCCAGGTGCCGATGGCGATGAGCGCCACGCCCGAGGCGAGGAAGCCGAGGTCCCACCAGGGGTGCGGCGCGCCCTCGACCACGCGGTGCAGGCCGAGCACGTGGTGGTCGACGACCCCCTCGACGAGGTTGAACAGCCCCCAGCCGAGGAGCATGCCGCCGACGAAGGTCCGGGGCGGGCGCGGCGCGGACGGGTCGGCCAGGGCGCGCCAGAGGGCCGCCAGTCCGCCCACCGTCACCAGCCAGGTGAAGGCGTGGAACATGCCGTCCCAGAACATGTTCACCTCGACCGCCGTCAGCGTCTCCGCGGGCCGGCGCGTCGTGAGCATGTGGTGCAGCTGGAGGATCTGGTGGAACAGGATCCCGTCGAAGAACCCGCCCAGGCCGACGCCGAGCAGCACGGCGGCGGCGAGCAGGCGCCGACGCGCCGGCTCGACGATCACGCGCCACCTCCGCGCGCCGGCGGCGCGCCTCGCCCGACCAGGGCCGCCGCGCCGAGCAGGGCGAGGAAGGGGACCACGACGCCGGCGGCGGCGACCAGGAGGTCGCCCTCGAGGATCCCCGCGCGCAGGTCGGCCCCGCGCTCGCTGCCGCAGACGGTGCAGGCCCGCGCGACGTCGTGAGCGCCCAGGAGGAGCGCCGTCGCGGCGCTCGCGGCTCGGGCGGCCATGGCCACCTCCACCCACCCCGCACACCAGCCTACGCCCGGGCGCCGCGCCGTCGAGGCGTGCGAACGTCAGTCGTGCGGGTTCGTCACCTGGACCGCCTCGAGGTCTCGCATGAGCAGGGAGCTCCGGCCCTCGAGGAGCGGCGTCAGGTCGCCGCCCGGCACCTTCGCCTGCCTGCGGTAGCCGTCGTCGCCGGACTCGCCCACGAGGAGCCGCTGCGCCGGGAGGTCCCGCCCGCCCCTCAGCGGAAGCGGGTCATCCCTGTCGGAATGCGGCAGTCCGGCGTCGTCGGGCCGGCCGGCCCCGGGCTCTGGTAGACCCCCTCGTCCTGCGTCGCCGCGAAGGTCGGACGCCCCTCGCGGTCCGGGCGGGCCACGACCAGGTAACGCCCTGGCTGGACGCGATACTCGAGCCGGCGACCTGCGCCCACGGCCGGCGTGAGCGGCGCCGGGAACTCGCCGCGACCCGACGGCACTCTCCGCGGGACACACCGCGCATCGACCCCGGCCCGCTCCTCCGACCGAGGCGACGGGGCCGCACGGCCCTTCTCGGCCGCGGAGCGCGGCGGGAGGTCGGCGTGCACATCGCCGAGGGGCTGCTCCCTGCGCCGCATGCGGGGGCGTGGTTCGGGGTCGCCGCGCTCTGCGCGGCGGCCGGTGCGCGGCGCGCCGCGCCGGTCGACGACCCGGCCGAGCGCCGGGCGCTGCTCACGCTCGCCGGCGCCCTGACGTTCGCGGCCACGGTCCTCCCCGTCCCCGTGCCGGGCGTGGGGCTGACGTCCCACGTGTGCGCGACGCCCCTCTTCGCCCTGCTCCTCGGCGCGCGCGCGCTGGTCGTCCCCGCGGCCCTCGTGCTGGCCGTCCAGGCCGCCTTCCTCGCCCACGGGGGGCTGACGACGCTCGGGGCGAACGTCGTCACCCTGGGCGTGGTCGGGCCGGCGGTGGCCGTCGCCGCGGCGCGGGCGCTCCGGCGCCTCGGGCTCGGCCCGCGCCCGGCCGCGGCGCTCGCCTGCGGCGCGGCGAGCCTGGCCGTCTACGCGGCCGCGGCGACGATCCTCGCCGCGGCCCTCCCGGGCGACCGGTCGCTCGGGGCCGACGTCGGCGCGCTGCTCGTGGCGCTCGCGCCCGTGCAGGTGCCGCTGGCGCTCGTCGAGGGGGCCCTCTCGGCGGTCGTCCTGGGCGCGCTCCTCACCCGCCGCCCCGGCCTCGCCCCGCCGTGGCTGGTCGCCCCGCCGGCGGCGGCGGCGCCGGCGACCGCGCCCGCGCCGGCGGCGCTCCTCCTGCTCCTCCTCCTGGCGAGCGCCGCCCCCGCGCGCGCCTTCGAGCCGGCCGACGCGGCGATCCTCGAGCGCGCCGCCCAGGAGGCAGGCGCCGCGCCCTGGGCGCCCCTGCTCGTCGCGGCCGAGGGCGAGCTCGCGGCGGGGCTCCTGATCCTCACCTCGTTCGTCGCCGGCGCGCTGGCCCAGCGCGCCTGGTCCGCGCTGGCGGCGGGGGCCCCCCGTGCACCGTGAGCCCGGCGACGCCCTGTTCTCGGGCGCCGGGCGCGGGCCGCTCGTCCGCGCCCTCGCCCTGGCCGCCGCGCTGACCCTCAACGCGGGGCTCCGGGACACGCGCGCCCTCGCGGTCCTCGGGGCCGTCGGGCTCGCGGCCCTCCTCGTGGAGGGGCGCCGCCTGGCGCCGGTCCTCCTCGCGCTGGCCGCCGCGGGGCAGGGCCTCCTCGTGGCCTGCCTGCTCGCCCTGCGCGGCGCCTCGCCCGACGACGGGCTGCTCGTGCTCGCGCGGGCCGGCGCCGGCGCGGTCTGGTGCGCGCACTTCGCGGCGACGGTCGGCTGGGCGGACCTCCTGGCGGCCCTGCGCCGCGCCGGCGCGCCCCCCGGCCTCCTCGACGCCGTCGACCTGGCTCTGGCGCAAGCGCTCGTCCTGGGCGAGGAGCTGCGCCGCCGCGCGGAGGTCGCCACGCTGCGCCAGGGCTTCGCCCGCGGCCAGCCGCGCGTCGAGACCTGCGGGCTGGTGCTCGCCGGCGGGATCGACCGGGCCCTCGACCGCGGCGCGCGCCTCGACGAGGCGCGGACGCTCCGCGCGGCGGCCGTCCCCCCGGCGCCGGCCGCCGGCGACGCGAGCCCGGCCCTCCGCGCGCGCGGCCTCGTCGTCCGTCATCGCGACGGGACGCCCGGCCTCGCCGGCGTCGACCTCGAGGTCCCGCGCGGCGCGTGGGTGGCGCTCGCCGGCGCCAGCGGCTCGGGGAAGACGACGCTCCTGCGGGCCCTGGCCGGCCTGCTCCCGGCGGCCGAGGGCCGGCTCGAGCGCCTCGGCGCGCCGCTCGACGCCCGCGCGCTCGCCGGCCGCGTGGACCCCCGCGTGGCCGTCGTCTTCCAGGAGCCCGACGAGCAGCTCCTCGGGGCCACGCCGCGGGACGACGTCCTGTGGGGCCTGCGCCGGCGCGGCCTGGACGAGGAGGCCGCCTGCGCCCGCGCCACGCGGGCCCTCGAGGCGCTCGGCGTC
Organism: Planctomycetota bacterium; assembly: GCA_023954375.1. Lineage (GTDB taxonomy): Bacteria > Planctomycetota > J058 > J058 > J058 > JAMLIC01. The sequence goes on along the minus strand of JAMLIC010000005.1, from coordinate 190,581 downwards.
GGCCACCTGGCCGAGCGGCCGGTCCACCGCCTGAGCCTCGGCGAGCGCAAGCGGGTGGCCTTCGCCGCGGCCCTCGCCACCGAGCCCGAGGTCCTCCTCTGCGACGAGCCGACGAGCGGGCTCGACCCCGCGGCCCGCCGCGCCCTCTGCGCGGCGCTCGAGGCCGCGGCCCGCGCCCGCGCGCTCACCGTGGTCTGGGCCACGCACGACCTCGACGCCCTGCCCGCCGGGGTGGACCGCGTCGTCCTCCTGCGCGGCGGCCGCGTCGTCTTCGACGGCCCGCGCGCGGCGGGGCTGTCCCCCGACGCCCTGCGCGCCGCCGCCCTCGTCCCCGACCCGGAGGCGCCATGAAGCTCGGCCCCAACCTCGGCCCCGCGCGCGGCGGCGGCGCCGGCCGCGCCCGCGAGCTCAAGGCCTGGGCGCGCGAGGCGCTCGGCCTCGACGACGACGTGACGATCCTCGTCAGCGAGCTCACCTGCACCGAGCCCGGCTGCCCGCCGATCGAGACGGTCTTCGCCATCCTGCGCGGGCCAGGTCAGCAGGAGCAGCGCAAGGTCCACAAGCCCATGTCCGAGGTCACGCGCGAGGACGTCCTCGCCCTGGCCCGGGGCGACCACCACCACCCCCACCACGACACCCCGGAGTAGCCCATGACCACCACGCGGGACGACCGGATCCCGGTCACCGTCCTCACCGGCTTCCTCGGCGCGGGGAAGACGACCCTCCTCAACCGGATCCTCACCGAGCAGCACGGCAAGCGGATCGCCGTGATCGAGAACGAGTTCGGCGAGGTCGGCATCGACCAGGCCCTCGTCATCGACGCCGACGAGGAGATCTTCGAGATGAACAACGGGTGCATCTGCTGCACCGTGCGCGGCGACCTGATCCGCATCCTCGGCAACCTGATGAAGCGCCGCGACAAGTTCGACGCGATCCTCGTCGAGACGACGGGCATGGCCGACCCGGCCCCGGTCGCCCAGACCTTCTTCGTCGACGAGGAGGTGAAGGAGAAGGTCCGCCTGGACGGGATCGTGACCCTCGTCGACGCGCACCACGTCTGGCAGCACATCGACCAGAGCCGCGAGTGCCAGGAGCAGATCGCCTTCGCCGACGTGCTGCTGCTCAACAAGACCGACCTCGTCGACGAGGCGGCGCTGAAGCAGCTCGAGACGCGCGTGCGCGGCATGAACGCCATGGCGCGCATCCACCGCACGCAGGGTGCGTCGATCGACCTGAAGCACGTCCTCGACGTCGGCGGCTTCGACCTCGCGCGCGCGGTCGACATGCGCCCGACGTTCCTCGAGCCCGAGTACCCGTTCGAGTGGCTGGGCGCCTACCAGCTCGATGCGGGGGCGCACACGCTCGTCCTGCAGGACGGGCCCGACCCGGCCCTGCGCCTCATGGCCTGGCCCGTCGAGGCCCCCGGCCTCGAGGCGATCGACGGGACGAAGGACAAGCTGGCGATCCTCTTCGCCGACCGCGCCGGCATGGTCCGGGTGAGCGGCGACAGGCGCGTCCGGCCCGGCGCCACGCTCTACGAGCTGCAGCTCGAGGCGCGGGGCGAGAAGCGCTTCACGCTCGAGGTCGAGCGCCCGGGGGCCTACCTGCTCGCCACGCAGCACCGGCCCGAGGAGTTCGCCCTGCGCCTGCTCGACCCGGCCGGGCGCGAGGTCGACGCGCGCGAGGGCCGGACGTTCACGCCCACGCACACCCACGAGCAGGCCGTGTCGTCGGTCGGGATCGAGCGCGAGGGCGAGGTCGACCCCGACAAGCTCAACCCCTGGCTGTCGAAGCTCCTGCGGGAGAAGGGCGTGGACATCTACCGCAGCAAGGGCGTGCTGAACATCCGGGGCGACGACAACCGGTTCGTGTTCCAGGGGGTGCACATGCTGTTCGACGGCGCCCCCGAGCGGCCGTGGAAGCAGGGCGAGCCGCGGCGCAACCAGCTCGTGTTCATCGGCCGCAACCTCGACCGCGCCGAGCTGACCGCCGGCTTCGAGGCCTGCCTCGCATGACCACCGAGCGCGTCGCGGTCCCGCACGTGGACCTGGTGTGGAAGGCGGCCCCGCTCCCCGACTACGTCACCGCCCTGGCCTGGTCGCCGGGCGGCGACCTCCTGGCGGCGGCCACGAGCGACGGGGCGGTGACCGTCCTCGACGGCGCGACGGGCGAGGTCCGCCTGTCGCTGCCCGGGCACGCGGGCGGCGCCCTGTGCGTCGCCTTCTCGGCGGACGGCCGCCTCCTGGCCAGCGGCGGGCAGGACGGCCAGGCGCGCCTGTGGGACCCGGCCACCGGGGCGCCGCGCGGCGTCCTCGAGGGCGGCGGCCGCTGGGTCGAGCACCTGGCCTGGTCGCCGGTCGCCGACGTCCTGGCGACGACGGCCGGCAAGACGCTGCGGCGCTGGTCGGCGGCGGGTGAGCTGCAGCGCAGCTTCCCCGCGCACCCCAGCACGCTCACGGGCGTGGCCTGGCTGGCCTCCCGCTTCAGCGGGCGCGAGGAGCTGGCCGCCTCGCACTACGGCGGCGTGACCCTGTGGGGCGCGGGGGCGGAGGCGGTCCGGCGCTACGAGTGGAAGGGGTCCATGGTCTCGCTCGCCGTGAGCCCCGACCGCAAGCACGTGGCCTGCGGCTGCCAGGACCGCAGCGTGCACGTGTGGATCGCGGCGAGCGGCGAGGACATGCAGATGTCCGGCTACGCCGTGAAGCCCCGCGAGCTGAGCTGGGACGCGCGCGGGCGCTTCCTGGCCACCGGGGGCGGCGACGACCCGACCGTGTGGGACTTCTCGGGCAAGGGCCCGCAGGGCACGCGGCCGAAGGTGTGCGTCGGCCTCGAGGCGCGCGTGGCGGACCTCGCCTTCCACCCGACGAGCACGGTCCTCGCCGCCGGCGCGCTGGACGGCGAGGTCATGCTCTGGGACGTGACGAAGCCCAGGCGGCCCCGGGGCGGCGGGACGCTAGGCGAGGAGGTCAGCCGGCTCGCCTGGCGCCCGCAGGGCGACCTCCTGGCCGTCGCCGGCGCGGCGGGCAAGGTCGTGGCGGTCAGGCCGCGCTGACCGCCCCCGCGTGCTCGGGGCAGGCGTGGACCTCGATCGTGACGTGCGCGAGGCGTAGCGAGGCGGGGAGCCGCGCGCGGTAGTCCGCGGCCGGGCGCGGGTGGCCGCTGACGATCGTCAGGCAGGCCGCGTTGACCCCGGGGCCGATCGACCACACGTGGAGGTCGACGACGCGGGCGTCGTCGGCCCGCTCGATCGCCTCGCGCAGGCGCGCCTGGACGGGCGCCGGCGCCTGGTGGTCCAGGAGCACGCGGCCGGAGTCGCGCAGGAGCCCCCACGACCAGTGGGAGACCAGCGCCGCGCCGACGAGGCCCATGAGCGGGTCGAGCGCGGTCACGCCGAAGTACTTGCCCACGAGCAGCGCCACGACCGCCAGGACCGACGTGAGCGCGTCGGCGAGGACGTGCAGGTAGGCCGACCGCAGCGCGTGGTCGTGGTGCCCGTGCCCGTGCTCGTGCTCGTGCCCGTGCCCGTGCGCGTGCGCGTGCTCGTGATCGTGATCGTGCTCGTGCTCGTGATCGTCGTGCGCGTGGTCGTGTCCGTGCCCGTGCCCCAGGATCGCGATGCTCACGCCGTTGACCACGAGGCCGACCACGGCCACGGCGATCGCCTGGTCGAAGACGATCTCGACCGGCGTGACCAGCCGCCGGACGCTCTCGAAGGCCATCGTGAGGGCGAACACGGCGAGGAGGAGGGCGCCCGTGAAACCGCCCAGCGCGTTGACCTTGCCCGTGCCGAACGAGAACGCGGGGTCGCGCGCGTAGGTGCGCGTGACCACGTAGGCCACGAGCGTGATCCCGAGCGCCACGGCGTGCGAGCCCATGTGCAGGCCGTCGGCCAGGAGCGCCATGGAGCCGAAGGCCAGGCCGGCGGCGACCTCGACGACCATGAACACGGCCGTGAGGACCACGACGACCCGCGTGCGCAGCTCGCCGGTCCGCTGCCGGTCCTGCCCGAACGCGTGGTCGTGGGTCCAGGCGCTGGTGTCGTGCTCGTGCATGTCGTCGCCTCCCGCGGCACGACCTTACCCGCTCACCCGGGGCCCCGTGGACGATCGCCGCCGCGGGAACCGGCGCCGTCCGGGCGGCACACGGGAGAGAGGAGAGCGGCCCGCTCGTGACGCTGCAAGCTGGAGGCGGGCCGGGCCCGGGGGAGCGAGCGCCCACGCCGCGGTGGGACCTGCTCGCCGGGGGGCTGTCGGTCCTGTGCGCCGCGCACTGCGCGGCCGCGCCCCTCCTCGTCGCGGTCACCCCGGCGCTCGCCTCCGGTCCCGTCGAGGCCGTCCTGAGCGCGGGGCTCGTGACGCTGAGCGCCATCGTGCTCGTCCGCGGCGCCACGCGTCATCAGCGCTGGCACACGCTCTTTGCCCCTGGCGATGGGCCTGACCGCCCTGGCCCTCCTCCGGGCCCAGGACCGCTGCTGCGGGGCCGACCCGCTCCCGCCCGGGCAGCTCGGCCTGCTCGTGACGTCGTGCGTCGGGTTCGTCGGCGCCCACGCGCTCAACGCCCGGGCGCTCCGCGGCTGCTGCGCGACCTGCCCCGCCTGAACCGCTCCGCGTCCGGGAACGCCGGACGCGCGGGCGGCGCTCTCGGGGCGAGGGAGGTGCGCGTGAGCGGGGAGCAGGTGGCCGGGGTCGCCGTCGATCGGTCGAGCCTCGAGGTCGACGGACTCGAGGGCCTCGAGCGCGTGCTCGCACCGTCCGTGAACGCGGTCGTGGCGCGGCGCGCGCTCGACCCGGACCTGCCGGCGGCGCTCGCCGCCGCGCTCGGCGAGCCCGGCGACCACGTGACCCTGATCGGGCCGAGAGGCGAGGGCCTCGAGCGGCTCGTCGCCCCGCTGGCGCCCGGGGCCGCGCGTCAGGCGCTCGAGCGCGACGCGCGCCTGCTGGCGACCCGCTTCACGCGCCTGACGGCCGCCTCCGAGCTCAAGGCCACGCTCTGCGTGATCGACGACGGGGCCTGCCGCAAGTTCCACGCGGACCGCGTCGGCCTCCGCCTGCTCTGCACCTACGTCGGGCCGGGGACCGAGTGGCTCGAGGAGGGCGAGTTCGACCGGTCCCTCCTCCTCGGCCTGCCCTGCCGCTCGCCCGGCGACCTGGAGCGGTTCAACGCCGAGGTCTCCCGCCACGGCGCGGCGACGCGCCGCGCCGGCGCGGGCGACGTGGTCGTCCTCAAGGGGACCGCCTGGCCGGGCAACGAGGCGCGGGGCGTCATTCACCGCTCGCCGCCGGCCACCCCCTCGGCGCCGCGCCTCCTCCTGAAGCTCGACCTCGTGCACGCGGTCCTGCGCGCCCTCCCCGCCTGACGTCAGCCCAGCTCCTCGCCCTCGCGCACCAGGCGGGCCGAGTTGAGGACGATCGCCAGGTCGCCGGCGTTGTGCAGCACGAGCGCCACGACGGGCGAGATCGCGCCCGCGGCGGCCAGCGTCACGCCGGCGACGATCGTCGCCACCGCGACGGCCAGGTTCACGGCGATCGTGGCCCGGGCGCGGCGCGCGAGCGCGACCAGGAAGGGGACGCGCGACAGGTCGTCGGTGAGCAGCGCGACGCGCGCGCTGGCGAGGGCGACGTCGGCGCCGCCCCCGCCCATGGCGATCCCCAGGTGGGCCGCCGCCAGCGCCGGCGCGTCGTTGACCCCGTCGCCGACGACCGCCACGCGCTCGCCCGCCGCGCGGGCGCGCCGCACGACCTCCAGCTTCTCCTCGGGCAGGCACTCGGACACGACGTCCTCGACGCCGACCTCCGCGGCGACGCGCGCCGCCGCCTGGCGCCGGTCGCCCGTGAGCATGCCCACGCGCACCCCCTGGCCGGTCAGGGCGGCCAGCGCGGCGCGCGCCTGCGGCCGGGCGGCGTCGTCGAGCGCCAGCGTCGCCGCGTGCCGCCCGTCGATCGCGATCAGGAGGAGCGTGTGCCCCGCCGCCTCCAGCGCCGGGTCCAGGGCGCGCGGGGCGATCCCCTCGCGCTCGAGCAGGGCCGCGCGCCCGAGGCGCACCTCGTGGCCGTCGACGCGCGCCGCGACGCCGAGCCCGGGGGCCTCGCGCAGGTCCTCGGCCGGCGGCGCGACCAGCGCCGCCTCGTGGGCGACCGCGACCACCGCCCGCGCCGCCGGGTGCGACGAGCCCGCCGCCGCCCCGGCGGCCAGGGCCAGGACCCGGGCCGGGTCGCCGGCGTCGTCGGCGAGGACCAGCCGCCGCGCCTCGAGGCGCCCGCGGGTGAGCGTGCCGGTCTTGTCGAAGACGACGCGCGTCAGGCCGGCGGCGAGCTCGAGGTCGCGCGGGTCCTTGACCAGGACGCCCAGGCGGGCCGCCGCCGAGAGCGCCGCGACCATGGCCGTGGGCGTGGCCAGGACCAGGGCCGACGGGCCGGCGACGACGAGCAGGGCGATCACGCGCGTCGGGTCGCGCGTCAGGAACAGGACGACCGCGGCGAGCATGAGGCTGATCGGCAGGTAGCTGCGCACCAGCCGGTCGATCAGCCGCGTCACGGGGGTCCGCGCCTGCTCGGCCGCGAGGATCAGCGCGCGGACGCGCGCCAGGGTCGTGTCGTCGCCCGCCCGCGTGGCCTCGACGACCAGCGCCCCGGTCAGGTTCGTCGTCCCGGCGAACACCGCCGCGCCGACGCCCTTCTCCGCCGGCACGGACTCGCCGGTGATCGCCGCCTCGTCGAGCGTCGAGGCGCCCTCGACGACGGCCCCGTCCACCGGCACGCGGTCGCCCGGCCGCACGCGCACGCGCTCGCCCGGCCGCACGTCGGTCGCGTCGCGCTCCTCCTCGGCGCCGTCCGCCCCGATCACGCGCGCCCGCGGCGGGGCAAGCCGCACGAGCCCCTCGATCGCCGCCCGCGCCCCGAGGGCGGTGCGGTGCTCGACGAGCTCGCCCAGCGTGGCCAGGAGCGCCAGCACGCCGGCGGTGACGAAGTCCTCGAGGGCGAAGGCCGCCGCCACGGAGAGCGCGATCAGCTCGTGGAGGTCGTAGGTCCCGCGCGCGACGTTGCGCAGGGCGCCGAGGACGATCGGCGCGCCGAGGAGCAGGGCGGCCACGGCGCAGACCGCGTCGCCCACCTCGACCGCGTAGACGCCGGTCGCGCGGACGAGGGCCCCGACGCCGAGGAGCGCGCCGAAGAACAGGGCGCGCGCCAGCTCGCGCCCGACGTGCGCCTGCTCGTCGTCAGCCGCGGCCGGTGCCGCCGCGGCCTCCGGGCCCGGCGCCCCGCCTGCCGCCTGGGTCAGCCCGGCCCGCCGCCGGCGCGCTGCTCGAAGGCGCGGTGCCGGCCGGCGAGCGCGTCGGACTCCTTCATCACCGCGGCGTGCTCGGCCTCGAGGCGCTCGAGGTCGCGGCGCAGCGCCGCCGCGTCGGCGCCGGGCTGGTCGAGCTTCGCGCGCAGGGCCTTGAACTCGCGGAACACGGCGTGGTCGCGGTCGAAGAGCGGCCCGTAGGCGTCCACGACCTGCGCCGCGTGCTCGGCCGCGAGGTCCGCGCGGCCGGCGTCGGCCGCCCAGACGGCCTGCTGCTTCTTCGCCGCCTCATGCGCGGCGTGCATGGCCTCGTGGTCGGCCCCGGCGCGCTCCTTGAAGCGCGCCACCGCGTCGCGGAGGGCCGGGTCCTGCACCCCCTGGCCGGCCGCGCCGTGGTCGTGCTCGTGGTGCTCGTGCCCGTCGTGGTCGTGGTGGCCATGGCCGGCGCACCCGCCGAGCGACAGGACCCAGGCGACGACGAGGCTGGAGACGACGGGGCGGCGGCGCATGGGTGCTCCTCCCTCCCGTGTGCCGGCCGACGCCGGCGAGTTCCTACTCGGCGGCGAGCTCCTCCTCGGGCGCCGTCGCGCCCAGGAACGGGTCGTCGTCGAGGGCCAGGACGCCCGCGGCGCGCGCGGCCAGCTCCTCGTCGGTCAGGAGGCAGGCCGTCAGCCGCGCGACCAGGTCCTCGCGGTCCATGCGCTGGCCGATGAACACCAGCTCCTGGCGTCGGTCGCCGGTCACGGGGTCCCACGCGGCCTCGATCTCGCGCCGCACCTCCTCGTCGTCGGGGCGCTCCTCGGGCGGCGTGGACACCCACCAGGTGCCGGCGCGCTGGTACTCGCACGCCCCGCCGGCGTGGGCCCACGACCACACGACGTCGTCGTCCGAGGCCAGCCAGAAGAAGCCCTTGCTGCGCAGGACCGGCCGCCACGTGTCCGGCCCGTGGACGAAGCGCCAGAAGCGCTCCGGGTGGAAGGGGCGCCGGGCGCGGAACACGAAGCTGGAGATCCCGTACTCCTCCGTCTCCGGCGGGTCCTCCCCGGCCAGGGCCCGCTGCCAGCCCGGCGCCGCCTGGGCGCGCTCGAGGTCGAACAGGCCCGTGCCGAGGACCCGCTCGAGCGGCACCTGCCCGCGGACGGCGCGCACGAGCCGCGCCCCCGGGTTCAGCGCGCGCAGGGTGGCCTCGAGCTCGCCGAGGTCGCGCGGGGTCACGAGGTCGCACTTGTTGAGCACGATCACGTCGGCGAACTCGACCTGCTCCACGAGCAGGTCGGTGACCGTCCGCTCGTCCTCCTCGGCGACGGCCAGCCCGACCTCCTCGAGGACGTCGGCCTTCTGCCAGTCGCGGCGGAAGCTCGCCGCGTCGACGACCGTCACGCACGTGTCGAGCCGCGCGACGTCGCCGAGCGAGCGGCCCTGCTCGTCGGGCAGCGAGAAGGTGGCGGCCACCGGCATGGGCTCGGACACGCCGGTCGACTCGATCAGCAGGTACTCGAAGCGGCCCTCGGCGGCCAGCTTGGCCACCTCCTCGAGCAGGTCCTCACGCAGGGTGCAGCAGATGCACCCGTTGCTCATCTCGACGAGGCGCTCCTCGACGCGGGACAGGCCGCCCTGGTCGCGCACGAGCTGGGCGTCGACGTTGACCTCGCTCATGTCGTTGACGATCACGGCCACGCGCAGCCCCTCGCGGTTGGCGAGCACGTGGTTGAGGAGCGTGGTCTTGCCGGCGCCGAGGAAGCCGGAGAGGACGGTCACGGGGAGCCGGGCGGGCATGGAGCCTCCTGTCCGACGGGTGCCGGCCGGGCGGGGCGAGTTCCGGGAACTCGCCCCGCGCGGGCGGCGCTCATCCGCGGCGGCCGCGCGCGCCGTCGCGAGAGGGGAGGCGGCGGTGACGACGACCGTGGCGGCGGGGCCGACCTGGCGCGTGGTGGACCGGGTGGTCGACCTGGCGCGGATCTACGAGGACGACGTGAACGTCGTCGTCCTCGAGCGGCCGCGCCCGGCCGCCCTTGGCGCGTGGCTCGACGCCCTCGCCCGGGCCGAGACGTCGAAGCAGGCCCTCGCCGCCGAGCCCGAGGCGCTCGAGGACGGGCTCGCGCGCCTGGTGGCCACGTTCCCGGCCGGGCCCGAGCGCGACGCCTTCCGCGAGGACCTCGCCTGGCTGGCCGACGTCTACGCCGAGCTGCTCGGCGCGGCGCGCGTCGGCCTGCGGCTGAACGTCTTCGGCGAGGACATGTGCCCGCGCTTCCACGCCGACCAGGTGCTCGTGCGCCTGATCTGCACCTACGCCGGGCCGGGGACGGAGTTCCTCGATGAGGCCGACGTCGACCGGGGCGCGCTCGGCGCCCGCGACGGCGACGCGCTGCGCCCGGGCGGGGTGGTGCGCCGCGCCCCGACCTTCGCCGTGGTGCTGCTCAAGGGCGGGGCCTGGCCCGACAACGACGGGAAGGGCGCGGTCCACCGCTCGCCGCCGATCTGCGCCGCGGGGGAGCGGCGGGTGCTCCTCACGATCGACGGCCTGGCGTGAGCGTCGCCATCGCCCCGGCCCCGGCCCCGGCCCCGGCCGAGGCGGCCGACGCGGTCTGGTGGGAGCCGCCGCAGGGCGAGCTCGTGCGGCGCGCCCTGGCCCGGCGCCTCAACGTGCTCCTCGTCGGCCCGACCGGCTGCGGCAAGACGACGCTCCTCGAGCGCGCGCTCGCCGAGCTCGACGGCGAGCCGCCGGCGGCCCTGAACCTGCACGGCGAGCTCTCGGTCGACGAGCTCTTCGGCGCGCGGGAGCTGCGCGGCGGCGAGACGGTCTTCCGCCCGGGCCCGGCGCTCCAGGCCATGCTCGACCGCGCCCCGCTCGTCCTGCACGAGCTCGACGCGGCCACGCCCGAGGTCCTCTTCTGCCTCCAGCGCGTGCTCGAGCGCAAGGACGTGGTGGTGCCCGCCGTCGCCGGTCCCGACGGGCGGCCGCTGCGCCTCGACCCCTGGCGCGGGCGCGACGGCGCGGCGAGCCGCTTCGTCGTCGCGGCCACGGCCAACACGCTCGGGCGCGGCGACGGCGGCGGGCTCTACCGCGGGACGCGCGTGCTGAACGAGGCGTTCCTCGACCGCTTCGACCTCGTGGTGCGCCTCGACTACCCGCCGCCGCGCGCCGAGGCGGCGCTGCTCGTCGCGCGCGCCGGCGTGCACCCCGACGACGCGGCGGCGATCGTCCGCGTGGCCGGCCTGGCCCGCCGGGCCGCCGCGTCCGAGCGGCTGCTGGCGACGACCTTCTCCGTGCGCAAGGCGCTGGCCTGGGCCACGGCGCGGGCGCACCTCGGCCTCGACCTGGGGGCCGCGTTCGCCGCGACGTGCCTCGACCGCGCGCCCGACGAGGACCGCGAGGTCCTGGCCGAGCTCTACCAGCGGGCGACGGGGCGGCGGTGAGCGCGGCGGCGCTCGCCGGCGTGGCCGCCGCGCTGGTCGGGCGGCCCGTCGAGGTCCTGCGCGACGCGGCGGCCCCCTGGGCCGAGGGCGCGGCCCTGCACCTGCCGCCCGTCGACGGCCCCCTGGCGCGCGGGGCGCTCGACCGGGCCGCCGCGCGCCTGCGCGAGGGCCACCCGGGCGCCCTGGACGGCCTGACCGGCGCGGCGCTCCCCGGCTGCGCCCTGAACCTCGCCGCCCTGCGGGCCGCGGCCGGGCCCGGGGCCCTGGCCGCGCTGACCCGCCTGGCCGCGGGCGACCTCGGCGCGGTCGACGCCCGGCCCTGCGCCGCCTCCGGCGGCGCTCGCGGCCTCGGTGCGCCGCGCTCCCCTCGACGGCGGCGCGGCCGGGTCGCGGGCGTGGTCGCGCGCGCTCGACCTCGCCGGCGCGCCGGCCGGCGAGGCCGGCCTGGCCCGCCGCCGGAGCGGCGGCGCGCGGCGCGCCCGAGGACGGCGGCACGAACCGGCGGCGCGTCGCGGCCGAGCGGGCGGCGCCGCGCCCGCGAGGAGGCGGCGGGCGCGGCGCCCAGGCCGGCGACGACGGTCCGCAGGGCGGCGCCGGGCGCGGCCCGGCCGCGGCGGCGGCCGGCGGGCGCGAGGCCGGGGCGCAGACCGGCGCGGACGCCGGCGACGACGACGCCGGCGGCGAGGCCGCGGACGGCGACGGCCCCGCCGGCGGTCGCGAGGGCGCGGCGGACGGCGGCGACCGGCGGGCGGCGCGCGCGGGCGACGCCCGCGCGGCCGCCGACGACGAAGACGACCACGACGACGACGACGCGCCGGCGCGGCGCGACGACGACGCCCCGGTGCGGCCCGAGGCCTGGGCGACGCCGGCCGCCCCCGAGGCCGGGCCGCCCTACCGCTGCGACCGCGCGCGCGACCGCGAGCGCGTCCTCTCGACGGCGCCGCACCCGCGCACGGCGACGCTCTGGACCGCCGCCGCGCCGCTCGGCCAGGCGCTGGCGCGCCGCGCGCGCCTGGCCCTGCCCGACGCCGGCCCGGCCGTCGCGCGCGACCAGGCGCGGGGCCTCCTCGACCCCCGGCGTCTGGCGCGGGCGGCGTGTGACGACCCGCGCGTCTTCGCCCGCCGGCGGCCGCAGCGGCGCGTCGACGCGGCGGTCAGCGTGCTCCTCGACTGCTCGGGGTCGCTCTCGACGCCGCAGCACCGCGCCGCGCTCACGGCCGGCCTGGCCCTGGCGCTGGCGGCCGAGGCGCTCGAGGTCGACGCCGAGGTCCTGGGCTTCACCACGCTCGCCGCGGCGGCGCCCCGGCCGGGCCTCGACCGGGGCGTACCGCTCGTCCACGTCGTCCTCAAGCCCTTCGACCGCCCGGCGCGGGCCTGCCGCCACGCCTTCGGCCGCGCGACCGGCCTCGAGCGACAGAACAACGTGGACGGCGAGGCGGTCGCCTGGGCCGGCGCGCGCCTGGCCCGCCGCGGGCGGCGCACGCGCCTCCTGCTCGTCGTCTCGGACGGCCGGCCCAACACGGGCGAGCGCGGCGACCTGCCCCCCGACAGGGGCGACCCGCGCCTCGAGGCGCACCTGCGGCAGGTCGTGCGCGACCTCGAGCGCGGCGGCGCGCGCGTCGTCGGCGTGGGCCTGGCCGCCCCGCGCGTCGCCGCGCTCTACCCGCGCGCGGCCGTCGTCGAGGCGCCCGACGACCTCGCGCCGGCCCTGGGGGAGGCCCTGCGCCTGGCCCTGCGGGGCTGACCTGGCGCGCGCGAGGTGGCGCCGCCGGCCCGTTGACCTGGCCTGGCCTCGGGGCGTTCAATGGCACGGGGAAGGTCAACCATGCGCACTCGCCTCGCCGTCGTCAGCCTCGGCTCGCTCGCCCTCGTCGTCGCGCTCGCGCCCGCCGCGCGCGTCCGCGCCTGCTGCCCGGCGTTCCCGCCCGGGCCCGACACGCGGGTCAAGATCGCGGAGCAGGAGATCCTCGTCGCCTGGAGCGCGGCCACGAAGACCGAGCACTTCGTGCGACGGGCGAGCTTCGCCTCGGAGGAGGCGGGCTTCGGGTTCCTCGTTCCCACCCCCACGGAGCCGCAGCTCGCGGAGGTCGACGCCGAGGTGTTCGATCGGCTGCGCGAGGAGATCGAGCCGCGGATCGTGTACGAGACCCGCAACCGGTACGTCCTCGGCTCCTTCCTGGGCGCCTCCCGCGACGGGACGGCGTCCCTCGCCAGGGGGTTCGACACGGCGACGGAGACGCTGATGGCCGTCGACGTGCTGCAGCGCACGCGCGTCGCCGGCTACGACGCCGCGGTCCTGCGCGCCGACGACGCCGACGCGCTCGCGCGCTGGCTCGAGGACAACGGCTACGACGCGCGGCCGGAGCTGCGCGCGTGGGTCGAGCCCTACGTGCAGGCGAAGTGGATCGTGACCGCGTTCAAGTTCGCGGGCGAGCAGGGGCGCGTAGGGACCGGGTCGCTGCGCATGAGCTTCCAGACCGACCGGCCGCTGTTCCCCTACCGGACGCCGACGGACCAGCGCGGCGGCGGCAACACCCTGCGCGTGTTCTACGTCGGCGACGGCCGCGCGTCGGGCGGCCTGGGCGACGCCGGCGCGAAGCCCTGGGCGGGCCAGGTGAAGTACGCGACGAGCGCGCCGGTGCGGCCGCTGACGGAGCTCCTCGGCGACGCGGTCCCGGCGACCGACGTGGCGGCCGGCGCGTGGCTGACCGCCTTCGAGGACACGACCTGGCCGGGCGGCGAGGAGGACCTCTGGTTCTCGACCGACCCGAAGGGCGAGGAGCTGATCCCGACGATCGTCGTGTGGCGCGACGTGGACGTGATGATCCCGGTCGAGCCGTTCGGCGTGCTCGGCGTGGTCGGGGTGCTCCTCTTCGTCCACCGGCGGCGCCGCGGGAAGGCGGCGTAGCCGCAGGCGACGACGACGATGCCCTACCTGCCGGACCTGTCCCCCTGCACGGAGGTGCACGTCGCGGGCTGGCGACTGCTGTCCGTCGGCTGGCTGGATGCGACCGCGCCGTTCGCGACGGCGCCCGCGGACCCCCAGCTCGTGGAGCGGCTCCGCGTCCTCGGCGCCCGCGAACAGCCTCTCCTCCCCGTGGCGCCGGGCTGGCACGAGTGCAACCTGGGCGACTGTGCGCGGCGCCCAGGGTTCGATCCTCGTCGGTGCGCCTCCGGCGTGATCTTCATCCCGCACGCGTCCCCGCGCAGCCTCTACTGCGCCCCCAGGCTCATCACGCACTACGTCGCCGACCACGCGTACGCTCTGCCCGAGGAGGTGCGGCAGGCTCTCGCGGTCAGTCAAACGGCGGACGTCCCCGTCCTGGAGCCCGACATGGGCTACTACGAGGGTCGCTCGCGGCGGCGTGGGACGGGCGGGGCTTCCGAGGCGTCGGAGTAGGTCGGCGTCGGGGGCCGGTCAGGTCGGGTCGGCGCCCTGGGCGGCGAGCCAGAGCTCGTCGAACTTCGGGCGCACCGATGGGTCGAGGCGCTCTCCGAGCGCCCGCGGCAGGCCGCCGGCGCGGACGAGCTCGAGCACATCGGCCAGGTCGCGGAGGCGATGCGGCGCGCTGATGCCCGAGGCGAGCTTCAGCTCGATCAGCCGCTCGAGCGGCAGGACCGCGAAGCGCTCGCCCCGCTCGGCCACCTGCGCCGGGTCGGGGAACGCCACCGGCTTCGGCTTGCCGTCGCCCGGGAAGTCGCCGGTGATGAGCACGTCGATCTTCACGTTGCGCTGCGCGTCGCGGAGGCCCTTGCTGCCGGAGCGCTCGTAGCCGGCAGCCACGAAGCGTCGCTCGAGCTCGGCGAGGCGCTCGCGCGTGAGCAGCACGTCGACGTCGTCCGTGACGCGCAGGTAGCCGTGCGCCGCGAGCGCCAGGGCGCCGGCGATGACGTACGGGATGCCAGCCTCGTCCAGGCGGCTCGCCAGCGCCAGCGCGGCGCCCTGCACGTCCGCGTTGCCCATGAAGTAGCTCGTCGCGGTCTCCAGGGCCGCCGCGAGGCGCTCCTCGACCGCCGGGTCCAGCCGCCGCACCATGCCCGGAGTGTAGCCCCTCACCCCCCGGGGCGGAGGGGCGCGTCCAGGGGAGCAGGGCGACGGAAGAGCCTGGGCAGGAGCAGCCCGGTGCGCGCGCAGTAGTCCGCCCACCCGGGGTGGCGGGCCAGGCTGGCGTCCTTGCGCCACATGTTCGGCAAGAACACGGCCGTCCACACGACCGCCAGGACGACCCAGGGCGCCCAGTGGCCGGCCACGAGCGCGAAGCTGGCGTAGAGCGTCATCTCGCCCAGGTAGTTCGGGTTGCGGGTGCGGGCGAAGAACCCGTCGGTGATCAACCCGGGCCTGGCGCGCAGGACGAAGAACTTCTGCGCGTCGGCGCCGATCATGACGACGAGGCCGAGCACGTAGAGCAGCGTCGCCGCGGCGAGGAGCTCGGGCGGTTGCTCGACCCCCCGCGAGATCAGGAGCACCGGCGCCAGCCAGTAGGGCCCGAGCACGAGCAGCCAGGCGCTCAGGGCGCCGGCGAGGGTGACCCGCTTCTGCCAGGACGGGTCCGGGAACACGAGCTCCTTGAGCAGCCACACGAGGCCGTAGCTGCCGTGCAGGGCCAGGTACGTCCAGGCGGTCGGCGTCCACGCGTCCTGGGCGGCCATCAGGGCGAGCACGAACGGGAGGGTGCCGCCCTTCTGGAGATTGATCACCCACGAGAGCTTGAGGACCTTCGGGCCCCCGAGCAGGTCGTCCGAGAGGTGATCCCGGACCCGGAGGTAGCGGGCGAGCGCTGGCGACATGGCGTCAGAGCGTAGCAGCCCGGGCGGATCGCGCGGACCACGCTCCCGGCGACCATCAGCTTCGTCGTCCGGCGTGGGCGGCGCGCCCCCGGCCGCGCCTCGCGCGGCCTGGCAGCGAGCGGCGCGGTCGCGTCGTCGACTCGACCCGGCCGCCACGTCCCTGTCAGCTGACCGGCCTCCGATGGATCAGTGCCGAAGGTCGGCGAGGCTGAACGACGGGTTCTTCTCGTCGCGGATGAACTCGACGTCCGGGTCGAACTCGACCTTGCCCGTCTCCACGTCGTACGTCGCCCCGACCACCCCGATCGAGCCGGCCTCGACCATCTGCTCGAGGATGAAGCTGCGCTCGATCACGCTCTTGACCGAGCGGCGCACGTTGATCGCGGCCACGCGCTCCACGAAGCCGCTGTTCTTCGAGGTGCGCTGGCTCGGGTCAGCCGTCTCGCGCTCGGCGTAGACCGCCGGCTGCAGCTTGGAGAGCAGCTCGGTGAGGTTGCCCATCTCGACGTGGTCGCACGCGCCCTTGACCGCGCCGCACTTCGTGTGGCCGAGCACGACGACGAGCTTCGACCCCGCGACCTTGCAGGCGAACTCCATGCTCCCGAGGATGTCCGTGTTGACGACGTTCCCGGCGATGCGAATGCTGAAGATGTCGCCCAGCCCCTGGTCGAAGATGAGCTCGGCCGACGTCCGGCTGTCGATGCAGCTGAGGACGGTGGCGAACGGCCACTGACCGTCCCGGGTGAGGTTGACCTGCTCCAGCAGGTCGCGATTCGCCTTGAGGTTGCTGATGAACCGCTCGTTCCCCCGCTTCAACAGCTCCAGGGCCGCGCGGGGGGTGATCTTGCCTTGAAGCTCGGCGTTCAGGGTCTTCACGGGGCTCCCTCGAGGTCAGCGGTTGGCGTGTATCGACGAGACGCGGCCAGCCGCCACGGGGGCGCGAGGCCGATCGACGAACCGCCGCAGCCGGCGACCGGGACCCCGGCCACGGCGACACAGGTGAGTGACAGGTTGCGCATGCGCTCGCCCTTGCGCCGCGAGTATAGGGACGGGCGCCGGCCGCACAAGCTGAGTCCGTCGCTGTGTGCAGTT
Source organism: Planctomycetota bacterium (assembly GCA_023954375.1). Classification (GTDB taxonomy): domain Bacteria; phylum Planctomycetota; class J058; order J058; family J058; genus JAMLIC01. The sequence goes on along the minus strand of JAMLIC010000005.1, from coordinate 174,000 downwards.
GTCGTCGCGGCTCAGGAGGAGCCTGGCGGGAGCTCGACCCGCTCGTCGTCGGGGTCGCTCGTCGCGGTCTCCGGGGTCGCCGCGGGGTGAGCCCCTCACGCCCGCGGGGCCGAGGGGCGCGTCCACAGGAACAGGGCCACGCAGGCGCAGGCGGCGGCGGCCACGCCGCCGAGGGTCGGGCCCGCGGCGTGGAAGGCGATGGCCACCGAGACCGTCAGCCAGAGCGTCGCCAGGACCTTGGCCTGAAGGCTGATGACGCCGTGCTCGCGCCAGCGATGGACCGGCGGGCCGAGGTGCGGGTGGTCGAGGATCCAGCGCTCGAGGAAGGGCGAGCTGCGGGCGAAGGCCCACACGGCGAGGACGAGGAAGGGGACGGTCGGCAGCAGCGGCAGGAACACGCCGACGATGCCGATCGCCGCCGCGGTCAGCCCGAGCGCGACGAACGCGGCCCGCTTGAGCGGGCTCGCGTGCGCGGCCAGGTGCGTGGGGTCGTCGTCGTGCTCGGGCGGGGGCGCGGACACGCGGCGAGTCTACGTCACCCCACGCGGCGGAGCGGCTGCGCCTCGGCGCCCGGGTCTTCGGCCGGCGGCGGCGCGTCGGTGGGCGGGTCCTCGGCCGGCGGCGGCGGCGCGTCGGCGGGCCGGGCCGGCTCCTCGAGGAGCGAGCGGGTGCGCTGCGGCTCGGGCCGCGGGGTGGGGTCGACGGCGTCCGCGCCGTAGGTGCCCGCGCCGGCGACGGGGCGCTTCGGGCGCTCGCGGCCCTCGACCCCGCGGAGCGGCAGGGCGCGCATGAGCTCCTGCGCGTCGGGGAAGGCCCACAGGCCGGCGTTCCACACGGGGTCGCGGACGATCACGGGGTTGACGAGGACGATCAGCTCGAACTCGTTGCGCGCCGACCGCTTGTCCTCGAAGAGCCACTCGACGATCGGGATGCGGTGGAGGAACGGCACGTAGGCGGAGTCGGTCGTGCGCTCCTGGGTCACGAGCCCGCCGAGCAGCAGCACCTGCCCGTCCTGGAGGCGGGTGCTCGTGCGCAGGGTCCGGGCCTGGAAGGCGGTCGTCGCCTGGTTGGTGCCCGTCGTCTGTCGCAGGACGCCCGTGAGGTTCGGATCGGGCTGGATCACCTGGGGCACGAGGTCGAGCGTGATCGTGTCGTCTTCGCCGACGAGCGGGCGGACGGCGAGCTGCACGCCGAAGTCGCGGAACTCGACCGAGTTGAAGACGCCGAGGTTGGCGGCGTCGCCGCCGAGCGCCGGCTGGAAGGCGGTCGGGATCGGCACCTCGCCGCCCGCGGTGAAGCTGGCGATCTCGCCCGAGAGGACGGTGAGGGTCGGCGCCGAGAGGCTGCGGGCGATCCCCTGGGTCTCGAGCACGTTCAGCGCCGCCTGGACCGAGATGCGCCGGTCGACGAACTGCACGTCCTGCGCGAGGCCGCCGCCCAGGAACGAGAGCACGCTCCGCACGTCCTGAGGCGACACGGCGCCGACGCGGGTGGCGCCGCCGCCCTCGAAGCCGGCCACGCTGCCCGGCACGTTCAGCGAGCCGACCGGGAAGTCGGCGCCCAGGATCGCCGCGTCGATGTCGAACTGCTCGAGGAGGGTGCGGTTGATCTCGAACAGGCGCAGCTGGACCCGCACCTGCGGGAGGTCGCGGACGTCGAGGAAGGAGACCAGGCGCCCGCCGGCCGCCTGGAGGATCTTCGCGCGGCCGACGTTGGTCTGGACCTGGTTCATGAGGCCGCCCATGCCGCCTCGGCCGCCGCCGCCGCCAAGGCCGCCGCCCCCGCCCCCACCGAAGCCGCCACCCCCACCGAAGCCGCCACCCCCGCCGCCCCGGCCGCCGCCACCCATGCCACCCATGCCGCCGCGTCCGCCGGCGAGGGCGCCGGCCTCGTTCGCCACGACCTGGATGCTCTGCAGACCCCCGCCCTGGCCCGTACCGCCGCCCGCGTCGCCGCCGATCGCTCGCGCCGCGAGGGTGAGCACGCGCACGAGGGTGACCTGGTTGGGCACCTGGCCCTCGAGCAGGAAGGCGTCCTGCTCGTCGTCGGGCACGGCCCCCCGCGGGAGCCGGCGCACCGTGGCCTCGACCCCCGGCACGGTGCGGAGGGCGGTCTGGATCCGGTCCTCGAGCGAGTAGCTGGCGAGGCCGGCCGTCACGGCCGGCGGCGCAGCCGCGTCGATGCGGAGCAGGTTCTCGAGGCGAGCCGCCGGGATGAAGCGCGCCGCGAGCTTCAGGGCGCGCCCGAGCGTCGCGGCGTCGTGGACGATGCCCTCGAGGATGAACAGGTCGCGCCCGTCGTCGGGGGCCTGCCCGATCGTGAGCCGCCGCACGAAGATCCCCGGCCCCGCCACCGGACGAAGGGCGGAGGCCAGGCGCTCCTCGACGGTGGTCAGCTCCGTCACCCGGATCAGGTTGATCACCGCCGTCCGGCGGGCCTCACCCTCGGCGCGCCCGCCGACGGTCACCTGGACGCCGGGCGGGGCCGGCGCCGGTGGCGGGCCCTCGCTCGACGGGTCGGGCTCCGGCGCCGCCGGCTGGCCGCCGCGCACGATCGGGCCGGGGCCGGACTCGAGGTACTGCTGCGCGGCCCGCTCTGCGGCCTGGTAGAGGAACACATCCGGCACGACCCCGCGCAGGACCACCGCGTCGCGGTCGGGCGCCACCTCGACGGTGATCGCCGGGTGCAGCTCGCGCAGCGCCTCCTGGAGGAGCGAGAGGTCGCGGCGGACCGTGACGAGCCGCTCCTCGTGCCCCTCGGCGAACCACACGATCAGCGTCGTCTGGCCGGGGTTCTTGCCCAGGACGAGCAGCTCGCGGGTGCTGATCTCGATCGTGCCCACGGTCCCCGGGTTGCCCACGGCGACGCGCTGGACGTCCTTCTGGAACACGAGCCGCGCGTGGGCGCCCTGGATCACGGTCAGGCGCCGCTCGGGCTCCTGCGCGCTCGCCGACGACGCCACGACCAGGGGGAGGGCCAGGAGCGGCGCGAGGCGCCGCGCCGCGAGGGTGGTGCTCACGCCGAGTGCTCCATGAGGCCCAGCTCCGCCTGCAGCCGCTCGCGGCCGCGGTGGATCCGCGAGCGCACGGTCCCGACCGGGACGTCGAGCGCGCGGGCGATCGCGTGGTAGTCGAGCCCCTCGAGCTCGCGCAGGCGCAGGGCCTCGCGGAACTCGCCCGGGAGCTGGTCGATCGCGACCTCGACGCGGCGCGCCTGGTCCTCGACCTCGAGCCGGAGCCGCGGGTCCTCGGCGACGCCGGCGCGGCGGGCGCCGGCGACCTCCTCGTACCTCGCCCGGCGCTGGCGCGTGCGGCGCGCGTGCAGGGCCCGGTGGACGACCGCCTGGTAGAGCCAGCCCTCGGCGTCGGGTGGGGTCTCGGGCTCCTGCCACAGGCGGACGAGCGCCTCCTGCACGGCGTCCCAGGCGAGGTCCCAGCTGCCGAGGATCCGCTCGGCGACGGCCAGCGTGCGGTCGAGGGCGGGGAGCGCCTGCTCGACGCGCGGCAGGACGGTCAGGTCCGCGCGGTCCTGGCGGGCGTGGACGCGGTCCCGGCACTCGACGCACGGGCCCGTGCGGCCGGCGCGGGCCTGGGCCAGGGGGACGATCTTGGCGAGGTGCGAGGTCGGACGCGAGGCGGTGACGGCCACGGGGCTGCTCCCTTGGGTTCGTTGTGGACCCCGCGCCACGCGCAGAGGTCCGGACAGCGAGGCCCTAGGCGAGCGGGGGCGCGCGGGCGCCGTGGACGAAGACGTCGCGACCGAGCGGGGTCGCGGCGGGGGAACGAAGCGCGTCGCCGGCGACCGCGGCGGTCGCGACGATCGCCGGCGCCAGGTCCAGCGAAGGGGTCAGGTGCTGGAGCGCCGCGCAGGTGGCGCAGGACGCGTGCGCCGCGTCGCCGTGGCCGACCTCGACCGTCGGACCATGGCGATGGTCGGGGTCGACGCAGGCGAGCGCGTCGAGGCAGTCCACGTCCGCCGCGTGCGCGACCACGCAGTGCTCGGCGGCCGCGACCTGGCAGGTCCAGGCGTGGAAGGCGGGGAGGAGGACCTGCGCGAGCACGGCGAGCAGGGCGAGGACGACGCCGCAGGCGAGCCCCAGGCTCGCCGGCCGCTTCGTCGCGCTGTTCGTCGCCGTTCCCGTCACCGGGCGTCCCCCGCACGGGGCGTCACCACCCCGTCGCGCCCGGAACGATAATCGATTATCGTTTGTCGCGTCAAGCCGAGAGCCCATCTGCATGCGGGACACGAAGCAACGCCAGGCGATCCGCCGGGCCCTCGAGGCGGCCGACCGGCCGCTCTCGCCCAACGAGGTCGTCACCGCGGCGCAACGCGAGATCCCGCGCCTGGGGATCGCGACCGTCTACCGGACGATCAAGGACCTCGTCGAGGAGGGCTGGCTGGCCGCCGTCGACCTGCCCGGCCTCCCCCCGCGCTACGAGGTCGCCGGCAAGCACCACCACCATCACTTCCACTGCCGCGGGTGCGACGCGACCTTCGAGGTCGACGGGTGCATCGACGAACTCAAGCTCCACCTGCCGAGAGGCTTTCACGTCGAGGACCACACCGTCGTCCTCCACGGTCGCTGCCCGGGTTGCGCGCATCGGGAACCGATCGGGGTCGACCGGCACTCACGGGTCGAGGGCGGCAAGCAGTCGCCCCGACAGGTCAGACCAGGAGAAGAAGACGTGAAGAAGATCCAGAAGAACCGCCGCAAGGGCGCGGCCCTCGTCGAGTACGGCCTCCTCATCGCCGGCGTGGCGCTCGTCAGCGCGGCCGCCGTGTCGGTCTTCGGGCACAAGACGAACGACCTGATCGCCGCCGTGGCGGTGGTCCTGCCGGGCGCGCACGAGGAGGACAACGGCCCGATGTTCAGCGGGAGGCTGATCGAGACGACCGCCGCGGGCACGCAGGGCTTCATCGCGCTCAACATGAGCGCGATCGAGAACGGCACCGACACGCATCGCCTCGAGAACAACCTCGGCGCCGCCGGGCTCCACGACCTGATCGTCGACTAGTCCTGTCCGACGGTTCGTTCACTTCGTGAGGCGAGGCGCCGCGGCCGGAAGGCCGCCGGCGCCTCGTCCGCGTTCGTTCGGGGGTAGCGCGTGCGCGTCGTGGGTCGGAGGGGAGGGCAGTCCATCGTCGAGCTCGCGCTCGTCATGCTCGTGCTCTACGTGCTCCTGGCCGCCACGATCGAGCTCGGCCGGGCCACCTTCGGCGCCCAGGCCCTGCAGGACGTCGCCCGCGTCGCCGCCCGCGAGCTCGCGCTCGAGCCCCTGCCGGCCGAGGTCTCGCTCTCGTTCCTGCTCGACCCGGCGAGCGCCGAGGCGCCCGTGTCCGATCCGGACGCCGCGCGCGTCCAGCAGCGGATCTACGACCGCCGGCACCTCGTGCTCGACCTCTCCGGCGACGTCAACGGCAACGGCGTCGACGACGGCCAGGAGCTCGACGTGGTCTTCGCCGGCCTGCCGGTCGTGAACCGGCTCCTGCGGCCGCTCATGATCTTCGAGACGCTCAAGGACGACCGTCGGGTCCTGCGCTACCCGGGGGCGCTCGTGGACGACGCCTTCTCGCCCACCGGCCTCTCGGTCCGCATCCCGCGCGTGACCCGCGACGCCGACGGGGTCGAGACGATCGAGTGGGTCGACGTGCTCGAGCCCCTCGACCCCGACCCGTTCCCGCTGGACCAGGGCGGCCTCGTGGCCCTGCGGCTGAACTACCCGTTCCAGGCCGCCGCGATGGTCGGCTACCGGACGGACCCGTCCGCCCCCTTCGAGCCGAACCTGGGCGCGCCCCTGCCGGCCGACGACGAGGACGTCGTCGAGGTGGGGCCGCCGCAGCCGCTCGCCGGGCTGAGCGGCGACGTCGGCCCCTACGCGGGCCCCTACGGGCTCGGCGTCCAGCTCGCCCATGGCGCCGCGGTCCGTCCGTTCCGTAGGCTGATCAGCGCTCAGGCGGCCTTCCGACGCGAGGTGTTCCGGTGATCCAGCCCCAAGGCCGGCGGCGCGCGTCGCCGTCGCTCGCGACTTACGCCCTGCCCGCGGCGGCGATCCTCGTCGTCGGCGGAGGCGGTCTCCTGTGGCTCGGCGGTGCGTTCGGCGGCAAGGAGAAGAGCGGCCCGCGGCCGCTCGTCCAGCCGCCGGGGACGATCGCCGTCCCGCTGGCGACCCGGCCGATCAAGGCCTACTCGAAGGTCAGTCGCGACGACCTGTGGGACGCGAAGAACGGGCGCCTGGCGTTCACGTTCCTCAAGCCCGAGAACGTCCCCGAGGGGATGGTCACGGACGTGAAGAGGATCCTCCTGCGCGTCGTCGGCCGGGACAAGGCGCCGGGCTACGCCTTCAACGAGGAGGACTTCCTGCCCGAGGGGACGCGGCCAGGCGTGGTCGGCGGCATCCCGCCGGGGCGGCGCGCCCTGCGCGTCAAGGCCGAGAGCGTCGCCGGGCTCATCGGGCTCCGGCACGGCGACCGCTTCGACCTGGTGTCCACGGTGCCGGTGGACCTCTCGAAGGTCGGCGGGCGGGCGGCGACGCCGCCGGTCGGCGGTGTGTACGGGCGCGTGCTCGGCCAGCAGCTGGCGATCGCCGCCCGCGCCGGGGGCACGAAGCACGCCCACGTGACGGTCGTCGTGCAGAACGGCGTGGTCGTCTCTCCGGTGGAGACGCGCGCGGTCCCCACGACCACGTCGTCGCTCACGCAGGGGCCGCGCACGCAGACGAAGCCGGTGCAGGAGCTGGTGATCGCGATCCTCCCCGAGGAGGTCGCCCCGCTCACGGAGGCCCTGGCGATCGGCGCGGTGATCACCTGCCTGCCGCGGTCGGGTCATCCGGACGACCCGGCGGACAGCTCGACGCCCGGGCTCAGCCTCGACCTGGACCAGATCCCCGGGCTGTCGACGCGGTCGGCGCCCCTGGCGATCGTCGACCACATCGACGGCGAGCGGCGGGCCCTCCTCGCCGTGCCCGAGGGCGGCGAGCCGGCCGGCGAATGACCCCACCCCGCCGTCGTCCCCGCGCGCGTCGAAGCGGCTACGTGCTCGTGTTCGTGGCCATGCTGCTGTTCGGCCTCATGGCGATCGCGGCGATCACTGTCGACGTCGGCCTGGCGCGCGTCACGCAGTCGAAGATGCAGACGGCGGCCGACCTGGCCGCGCTCGAGGCGCTCCGTTGGCGCGACGCCGACGCCGTGCAGGCACGACGCGACGCGGCGCTGCTCGTGGCCGACCCCATGGTCTACATCCCCGAGCGCGTGGTCACCCTTGGCCCGGGGCTGACGGACCTGCGCGCCTCGGCCCTGCTCGAGGTCCCCGACGGGGAGGTCTTCGTCCCTGACCTCAGGTCGAACCCGACGAACGAGCCCCACGGCGACTTCGTGTCGGGCACGTTCTTTCACGTCGACCCGCTCTCGGGCGATCCCGTGCGCCACGTCGAGGACGCGAGCTACGACCGCGACGACTTCACGCCGGCCGCAGACCCGGCGCTGGGCTCGGCGCTCCTCGCGCGCGTGCGGCGCACCGACGGCCGCAACCCGCTCGACCGGGCCGGGGACCCGACCGACCCCGACGCCGTGAGCTCGAGCGGTCCCGCGCTGCCCTTCCTGTTCGGCATGGGATCCATGATCCGCGGCGCCGACCCCACCGACCCGGACGCGTACTCGCCGCGGCACCACGGGCTGACGGTCCGCGCCACGGCGATCGCGCGCCTGCGGCCGGTCGTGGTCGTCGGGACGCCCCGCCCCGCGGACTCGTTGGCGGGCCACGCCGGCGTGGCCCTCACGCGCGCCTTCTGGCAGGCGCTCGCCCCGAGCACGCCGACCGACCTGGACGTCGACGCCGAGGGGGTCGTCAGGGACGCCGCGCTCACGGTCGTCGGCCAGCGGTACACGGCCGCCGAGGGCATCGTGCGCCTGGGCGACCGTCTCGGGGGCGACCCCGATGACGAGCTCCTGGCAGCCCCCGGCGCGCCTGGCTCGGCCGTGGAGGCCTTCGTGCCCGTGCAGCAGACGATCAACGGCCGCGCGCGGATCATCGGGTTCGGCCGCGTCGTCATCGCGGCCACGGCGACGAGCCTGACCGTCGAGAAGCTCCCGGGCGGGGTGGCGGCGCGCAACGCCAGCGCCGTCCCCCGCCCCATGCCGTCGCTCGACCTGGCGCTCGTTGTCGCCGCGCATCGGGCGCTGTCGCTCGACGCCAGCGACGAGCCGACGTCCGACGTCATCACCGCCCCCGTCCTGGCGCGCTGAGGAGACCCGCGTGGACCGCACCCTGCACGTCCTGGTCGTCGGCGCCGACCCGTCGCTGCTGCCCGAGTTCGAGGCGGCGGCCGACGGTGTGCGGCGCGTGCGCCTCGTGGCCCACGGCGCGCGCGACCTCCGCGCGGGCGTCGAGGCGGCGCGCGCGCGCACGCCCGACCTCGTGATCGCCCAGATGGACCGCGACGTGCGCCCCCTGCGCACGTTCGCCGAGGAGATCGCCGCCGAGGCGCCCGACGCCGTGGTCGCCGCCGCCTACAGGCCCGACGATCTGCGCGACACGGGCGAGGGGCAGCTGTTCATCGAGGCCATGCGCGCGCGCGTGCAGGACTTCCTGCGCCGCCCGCTCTCCTCGGGCGAGCTGCAGCAGCTCATCGACCGCGTGTCGCGGCAGCCCAGCGCCCGCACCAGCGTCGGCAGCGTCGTCTCGGTCGTGAGCAACAAGGGCGGGGTGGGCAAGTCGACCGTCGCCGTGAACGTCGCCAGCGCGCTGGCGAAGCGCGCGCCCGACCGGGTGCTCCTGATCGACGCGTCCCTCCAGATGGGCACGTGCGCGTCCATGCTCGACCTGGCGCCCGAGACGACGCTCACGGACGCCGTGCGCGAGTTCGAGCGCCTCGACGAGACGCTCCTGCGCCAGATCGCCGAGCCGCACCCCTGCGGCCTGCGCCTGCTCGCCGCGCCGGCCGACGCGGGCGAGGCGTACGAGGTCGAGGCTGAGGCCATGGCCCGCATCATCAGCCTGGCCCGGCGGGCGTTCGACCACGTCGTCGTGGACACCTTCCCGCTCCTCGACAACGTCGTCATGGCGATCCTCGACCTGAGCGACGAGGCGCTCGTGGTCACGAACGGCACCGTCCCGACCGTCGTCGGCACGGCCAAGCTCCTCGAGACGCTCACCCGGCTGGGCGTCCCGCCCGGGCGGCAGCGCGTCGTCCTGAACCTCAACCACCCGACCGTCGCCGGCGGCCTCTCGCCGTCAGACGTGGCGGCGCGCCTCGACCGCGACGTGGCGCACGTGCTCCCCTACGACAAGCGCCAGGTCACGGCCGTCAACATGGGGACCCCCTACGTCCTCCAGCCGACCCGCCTCCTCGGCTGGCGCTGGTCGCGGGCGATGGACCGCCTGGTCGACGCGGTCGCCGCCGTGCGGCCCTCGGTCGGCGGGCGCGTCCCGGCGACGAACGGGGCCCTGCGCGGCTGGGGGCCGCCGCCGCACCCGGAGAGCGGCGAGGGGCCGCTGCGGCGGACGGTCGAGTCGGGCCGCCTGACGCTCGCCGACAGCTACGTGATCCTCCCGCCGAGCGGGCGCCTGCCGACGCCGAGCGGCCGCCTCTACGGCTCCGACCTCGGCGAGGTCACGGACCACGAGGGCGGGATCGCGCAGGCCGACGACGACGATCCTGAGGGACGCGCGTGAGCGACCGCCCCGACTCCCGCACCGACCTGCGCGCCGACGACCTGCGCGAGCGCCTCGCCCGCGTGGCGACCGAGGACACCGTCGCGCGGCTGCGCCTGCGCGGGGACACCCGCTCGACCGAGCGCCTGCGCAAGCCGACGTCCCAGCCGCGCGCGGCCGGGCCCGGCAAGGCCGACTTCCTGGCGATCAAGGGCCGGCTGCACGAGCGGCTCCTCGACGAGATCGGCGAGCAGAACCTGATCGGCTCGACCGAGGAGACGATCGCCGCCGCGGTCGAGGACTTCGTGGCGCGCGTGCTCGCGGCCGAGGACCTGCCGCTCAACACCCTCGAGCGCGGCCGCCTCGCCGACGAGCTCAAGGAGGAGGCGCTCGGCATCGGCCCGCTGGCGCCGCTCATGGCCGACCCGGCCGTGAGCGACATCCTCGTCAACGGGCCGCAGCAGGTGTACGTGGAGCGCTTCGGCAAGCTCCAGCACACCCCGGTGCGCTTCCGCGACGCCGAGCACCTCCTGCGCGTGATCGAGCGGATCGCCGCCCGCGTCGGGCGGCGGATCGACGTGGCCTCGCCGCTCCTCGACGCGCGCCTCCCCGACGGCAGCCGCGTCAACGCCACGATCCCGCCCGTGTCGCTCGACTACCCGACGCTGTCGATCCGCCGCTTCGGCCGCCAGCGCATCCGCCGCGACGACCTCGTGCGGCTGGGCTCGATCTCGCGCGACATGGTCACGTTCCTCGAGCTGGCCGTCCTGGCCCGCCAGAACATCCTGGTGTCCGGCGGCACGGGCGCCGGCAAGTCGACGCTGCTGGGCGCGCTGGCCGAGGCGATCCCCCACGACGAGCGCGTGGTCACGATCGAGGACCCGGCCGAGCTCATCCTCGACCAGGAGCACGTCGTGCGCTTCGAGACGCGGCCGCCGAACATCGAGGGCCGCGGGCGGATCGCCGCGCGCGAGCTGGTGATCAACGCCCTGCGCATGCGCCCCGACCGGATCATCGTCGGCGAGGTCCGCGGCGGCGAGGCGCTGGACATGCTCCAGGCCATGAACACCGGCCACGACGGCAGCCTCTCGACGATCCACGCCAACGCGCCGCGGGACGCCCTGGCGCGGCTCGAGACCATGGTCCTCATGGCGGGTCTCGACCTGCCGTCGCGGGCGATCCGCGAGCAGATCACCTTGGCGATCCAGCTCGTCGTCCACGTGCGCCGCTTCGAGGACGGCGCGCGCCGCGTCGAGTCGGTCGCCGAGCTCACGGGCATGGAGGGCCAGACGCCGCTCCTGCAGGAGCTCTTCCGCTTCCAGCGCCAGGGCCGCCGGGGCCGCCAGGTCGCGGGCGAGTACGTGGCCACCGGGATCGTGCCGCGCCTGGCCGACGAGCTGAAGGCCCGCGGGATCCCCTTCAGCTACGACCTGTTCCGCAAGGGGGCCGTCCGTGAGTGACGCCCTCCTCGGGCTCGGCCTGTTGGTCGCCCTGGGCCTGGCGCTCGCCTGGCTGCGCGCGCAGCACCTGCGCGCCCGGGCCCTCGCGCGCCTCGAGGCCTCGCGCCCGGCGGCCCCCGAGGACGCCCTGCCCGACGCGCCCGAGCCGCGGCCGGTGTTCGTGCGCCGGCGCTGGGTCGTGGCCGTCGTCGCGCTGGGCCTGGGGCTCGGCCTCTGGCTCGGCGGCGTCGTGCGCCCGGGCTTCGCCCTGGCCGCGGCGGCCGTCCTCGGCACCGTCGGCTGGATGCTCGAGAGCACCCTGCACGTGCGGCGCGTGCGCCTGCTCGAGACCCAGCTCACCGACTCGCTCGACCTCGTCGTCGGCGCCCTGCGCGCGGGCGCCGGCCTCCTCGACGCGCTCGAGGTCGCCGCGCGCGAGGCGCGGGCGCCGCTGCGGCCGCTGCTCGAGGAGACCTGCGGGCGGATCCGCCTGGGCGACGGTCCACAGGTCGTGTTCCTGGACCTCGCCGAGCGCGTGCCGCTCGAGTCCTACCAGGTGCTCGCCTTCACGCTCGCCGTCCACTGGGAGGTCGGCGGGAGCCTCGCGCCGACGCTCTCGACGACGGGGCGCGCGATCCGCGACCGGGTCGAGCTGACCCGGCGGGTCGAGGCCCAGTCGACGCAGGCGCGCGTCTCGGCGGCCGTGTTCCTGTGCCTCTCGGTGTTCGTCGGCGTGCTCGTGTGGCGCGGCAACCCGGCGCGCATGGAGGGCTTCCTGGCCACGTCGATCGGCGGCGGCCTGGTCGCCTCGGCGGTCGTCCTCCAGTGCCTGGGCGTGCTGTGGATGGCCCGCCTCAGCCGGCTCGAGGTCTGACGTGCAGGCGGCGCTGGCGCTCCTCCTCTGGCTCGGGCTCATGGCGGTCACCACCCACCTGGCGCTCCGGTGGGTGCAGCGCCAGCGGGCGAGGGAGCGGCTGTTCGCCGGGGCGCCGGCCCCGGCGCCGACCCGGCAGGACGCGGAGCCCCAGGGGGCGCTCGGCCGCTGGCTGCTCCTCGCCGGCTACGACGCGCCCGGGGCGCCGGGGCTGTTCGTGGCGCTCACGGCCCTGGCGGCCGCCCTCGGCGCGACGGTGGCCTGGGCGGTCCTGCGCTCGGGCTTGATCGAGCTCGCCGTCCGCTTCGCGTCGATCGTCCCGGGCGGGGTGGGCGAGATGGTCCAGCCGATCCTGCAGGCCGCGCCCTGGCTGGTGGTGGCCATGTTCGCCGTCACGCCGTGGGCGGTCGTCTGCCGCGCGCGGACGGCGCGCGTCACGCAGGTCGAGCGCGACCTGCCGATGGCGCTCGAGCTCCTGGCCACGCTCGGCGAGGCGGGCCTCGGCTTCGACGCCGCGCTCGACCGGATCCTCGACGGGCAGCCGCCCGGGCGGGCGCTGGCCGACGAGCTGCGCGCCTACCAGCGCGACGCCCTGGCCGGCGTGGCGCGCGTGGCGGCGCTCCGCGGCGTCGCGCGGCGCCTCGACGTGCCGGCGGTCTCGGTGCTCGTGTCGGCGCTCGTGCAGGCCGACCAGATCGGCGCCAGCCTGACCGAGGCGCTGCGGCGGCAGGCCGACGACCTGCGCAACCGGCGGCGCGAGCGGGCGCTCATGCTCTCGGAGGCGCTGCCCGTCAAGCTCGTGTTCCCGCTCGTGATCTGCTTCCTGCCCGGGATCTTCATCGTGACCCTCGGGCCCGCCTTCTACCAGTTCCTGCAGGTCGCCGACTCGGCGATCCGGGGTGGACGTTGATGACCGTGGTCGTGTCCCGTGCCCTCGCCGTCCTCTGCCTCGGCGCCGCCCTGAGCGGCTGCGTCGCCGCCGACGTGCCGCGCGACCCCGACCGCGAGCTCGCCCGCTGCGTCGAGCTGTGGGAGGAGGCCAAGGAGGAGCAGACCCAGCCGAAGGACCGCGGCGAGGTCCCCGACCCGACGCACCTGCAGGCGCGCTTCGAGCGGCTCGCGCTCGAGTTCCCCGAGCACGAGGGCACGCTCTACGCCAACGCCGTCGTCGCGTCCGACGCGGGGCAGCACGAGCGGGCGCAGCAGTACCTCGACCGCCTCTTCCGCCGCCAGCCCGTCCACCCCGATGGCGCCGTCCTGCGAGCGCGCATCGCCGTGCAGGACGGGAACCTCCCGCACGCCCGCCGCGTGCTCGAGCGCCAGGCCACGCTCGCGCCCGACCACGCGGGGGTCCACGAGGCCCTCGCCGGCGTCCTCTACCTGCAGGGGGAGCTGCTCCCCGCGCGCCAGGAGCTCGGGGTCGCCGCGCGCCTGGGGGCGCCGGGATGGCGGGTGGCCTACCACCTGGGCCTCGTGGCCGAGGGGCTCGGCGCGCTCGAGGAGGCCGCCCACCACTACCAGGTGGCGATCGACCGCAACCCCGGGTTCGAGCCGGCCCGCGCGCGCCTGCTCGGCCTCTCGTCCCGACGGCCGTGACCGGGGCGGGCGCCGCCAACAGGCTGACGCTGGTCGCCGGCGGCGCGCTCGCCCTCGCCCTGGTCGAGGCGGCGCTCCTCCGCGGCCAGGTCATCGTCGGGGGCGACCTGCTCCTCTACGCGTACCCGCGGCTCGAGGCGCTCGGGGCGCGGCTCGCCGCCGGCGAGGTGCCGCTCTGGAACCCGTGGGCCGCCGCCGGAGCGACCTGGTTCGGGCCCCGCGCCGGGGGGGTGCTCTACCCGGGGAACCTGCTCTTCGCCCTCTTCGCTCCGCCCGCGGCGGGCGCGCTCTTCATCGCCATGCACGTCTCGATCGCCCTCGAGGGCGCGCGGCGGCTGGTGGCGCACGACGCGCCGGCGCGCGCGGCCTTCGCGGCGGGCCTGGTCTACGCGCTGGGCGGGTTCGTGACCTCCATGCACGTGAACCTGCCCTACCTCGTGTCGGCGGCCTGGCTCCCCTGGGCCGCCCTGGGCGCCAGGTGGGCCGCGGCCGGCGCGCGGCGAGGCGTCGCCCTCGGGGCCGCGGCGCTGGCCCTGGTGCTGCTCGCCTGCGAGCTGCAGGGCGCGCTGATGCTGGCAGGCGTCATGGGCGCGATCGCCCTGGCCCCCGGCCAGGCCGCGCCGCGCACGCGCGTGGCCCTCGTCGCGGCGGCCGGCGTGCTCGGGGCGCTCCTCGCCGGGCCGCAGGTGCTGTCGGTGCTCGACGAGCTCCCTCACGTCGATCGGACGGTCGACGGCTGGGTGGACGGGCGCTGGGGGGTGTCCCTCGGCGCCCTGGCCGTGGACCTCGTCGTCCCGGGCCTGACCGGCGCCTGGGCGATCGAGCGGGGGGGGCACTGGGGCGCCGAGCTGTTCTGGGGCGGCTGGCAGCCCTGGTGCGCCCACGGGGTCGGCGCCCTGGGCCTGGCGGCCGTCGTCACGGGCCTCCTGGCGCCGTCGCACCGGCGGGCCCGGGCGGAGGGGCTCGCCCTGGTCCTCGCCGGGCTCGGGCTCGGCCTCCTCGAGGCGGGGACGAGCCTCGGCCTCCGCTTCCACGCCAAGTGGCTCCTGCTCTCGGCGCTCGGGGCGGCCCGCCTGGGCGGCGTCGGGGTCACCTGCTGGAGCCGCGGCGACGGGCTGCGGCCCGCGCTCGTCGTCCTCGGCCTCACGCTGGCCGTGGCCGGGGCGGGGGTCGGCGCGCTCGTCGTCGCCGGCGAGCAGGCCGACGCCTGGCTCGAGGCGCGGGACCCGCGCCGGGTGCTCGGTGGCGCGGCGCGCCTGGCCACGCTCTGGGCCCTGGCCCGGGCCGGCGCCATGGCGGCGTTCGGGCTGGCGCTCCTGCGGGCCTGGCGCGACGGGCGCGTGCCCCGCGCGTGGTTCACGGCGGCCCTCGTGGGGCTGCTCGCCCTCGACCTGCTGTCGCTGTCCCGCATGGGCGTGCGCGGCGCCGATCGATCGGTCGTGGCGCCCTCGCCGCTGGTCGAGGTCCTGCGCGAGCGGTCGCCCGCGGGGGCGCCGATCCGCTACGAGAGCCGCGGCGCGGCGCTGAGCCTGCCCGTCTCCCCGGTCCCGGGCGAGGCGCTGGACCTCGCGGTCCTCCGGCTGCACGCGGCGGCGCTCATCCCGAGCCGCGGCTACCCGCACGGGGTGCGGGACGTCGACGCGTTCGAGTCCGTCGGCAGCCGCGCGCGTGGGCTCCTCCTCGGGCACGAGTGGTTCCAGTCGCTGACCGGCGTCGAGCGTCGGGCCCGCCTCGACGCCGAGTTCTTCCTCGCGCGCGACGCGTGGTTCGAGGCCGTCCAGGGCCCGACCGGCGTGGAGACGGTCGCCGAGGTCCCGGGGTACCCCGGTCTGCGCCTCGTCCGGAACCTGGTCTGTCCCCCGTGGGCGCACGTGCCCGGCCGGACCGAGTCCGTCGCCTCCCTCGACGACGCCGTCCGGGCGGTGCTGCATCGCCGCAGGGTGCCCGCGCGCGACGCCGTCCTGGGGCCGGAGGGGGCGCCGACCGCGACGGCGGCGAGTGCGCCCCGCCAGGCGGCCCGCGCCCAGGTGGCGCTCGTCGCCTTCGCGCCGGAGCGCGTGGCCCTCCGCGTCGAGGCCGCGAGCGAGGGGTGGCTGGTGCTCCGTGACGCCTTCGCCGCGGGCTGGCAGGCGACGGTGGACGGGGCCCCCGCGACGATCGCCCGCGCCGACCTGCTGTTCCGGGCCGTCCGCGTGCCGGCGGGCCTGCACGAGGTGGTGTTCGAGTACCGTCCCTGGTGGTGGCCCGTGGGCCTCCTGGCCATGGGCGTGGGCGCGCTCTGCCTGGCGACGTTCATGAGGTCGGACCGGTGACGAGGCTGCGCGAGACGCTCCTGTGGGCCCTCCCCGGGCGGGGCCTCCGCGTCCTGGCCGCCCTCGCCGCGCTCGCGGGGGTCGTCGCCGTGCTGGCGGGCGGCGCCTCCTGGCCGCACCTCGACGGGCCGACGGACCGCTGGGCGGCGCTGACCACCGCGCCCGGCCCGGTCGCGCGCCTCGCGGCCGCGACCTGGGCGGCTGGCGCCGCAGGGGCGCTGGTCCTCCTCCAGGTCGTCACCGGGGCGGCGGTCATGGCTCGCCTCGGCCTCGAGCCGGCGACCCCCGCGGACGGCGTGGTCGAGCGGCGCGTCGTCGCCCTGGCGGTCGGCGCCTGGGCGTGGTCGCTCGGCCTGCTCGTGTTCGCGGCGCTCGGAGCGCTCGGGCCTGGCGCAGTCGTGGCGCTGGCGGCCGTCTCGCTCGGCGCGGCCGCGCGCTGGGGATCGCCGCCGGCGCCCGACCCGGCGCCGGAGGGCGAGGCGAGCCGCTGGCGCTGGGTGCCGTCGATCGCGCTCCTCCTCTGGGCCCTGCCGCTCTTGCCGCAGGCGCTGCTCCCGAACTGGGACTGGGACGCCGCGCTCCACCACCTGCCCATGGCCCAGCGCCTGCTGGAGGGGCGCGCCTGGGAGGTGGACCTCGACTGCGCCGCCTTCGCCGCCCCGTTCGGCGCGCACCTGACCTACGCCGCCCTCATGGCGATCGGGGCCGGCGGCGGCGTCGCGGCCTACAACCTGTCGCTGACGTTCGGCACGCTCCTGGCGACCGTGTCGATCGGTCGGGCGATCGGCGGGCCGCGCGCGGGGCGGTGGACCGGCGCCGTGCTCGTCACGGTCAACATCGTCTGGGAGCTCGGGCTCGACGCGCGCGTCGACGCCGGACTGACCTTCGCCGTGACCGCCGGCGCTCTGGCGCTCGTCCGCTGGACCCAGGACCGGTGCCCCGGACGCCTCGCAACCGCCGGCGCCGCGCTCGGGCTGGCGCTGGCCTACAAGGCGTCGGCGCCGCTCATGGTCGTGGTCCTGGGCGGCTGCTGGGCGGCGCTCGTGCTCGTCGACCGCGCGCGCGGCGCCGCCCTGCCCGGCGCCCGGCCGCTCGCGCTCGGGCTCGTGCTGCTGGCCGCGCCGGCGCTCTTCCCCTACGGCCGCAACCTCCTCGCGACCGGAGACCCGCTCTATCCGCACCTGCGGAAGGCTCGCTACGTGGATCGCGAGGGGAACCTGCGACCCCTGGCCCCCGACCAGGCGGCGCTCGTGGCCACCCGCCCGGTGCGCGACGAGGACCTCGCCGACACGCGCTACGCGTGGGCCAACGCCGAGCCCGGCGCGGCGGGCCAGGCGCCGCGGTCGCTCCTCACGCCAGCAATCTTCAGCAGCCCGCGGCGCTTCTCCCGCAAGCCCCTGCACGAGGTCGGGGTGTTCTTCCCGCTGGCCTTGCTCCTGCCGCTCCTCGCCCCGTCTCGGTCCGGCCTGTGGCTGCTGGCCGCGGGCGGGCTCATGTTCGTCGCCGTGGGCGCGCAGACGACGCTCCTGCGCTACGCGCTCCCGGCCTTCCCGCTCCTCGCCGCGGCCGCCGGCGTGGCCCTCGGGGGCGTCCGGCGGCGCGTCCCGCTCGTGCTCGTGGGGCTGGCCCTGTCTGGCCACGCCGGGCTGCAGTCCTGGCTCGAGTGGCGCAAGCTGCGGGAGCTCGATCCCGGCGGGTGGTTCGCGGGCCGAGTCGACGAGGCGAGCTGGGCCTCGCAGGTCGGCTACAACGGTGTCCGCGCCTGGTTGCCGACGGCCTTCGAGCTGAACCGCCGCGCGGCCGCGGGCGAGCTCGGCCCGGCGCCGAAGCTCTTCCTCGTGGCCGAGGGCAAGGGCGACCGGCTCCTCGTCCCGTACGCGCCCGACCAGAGCTGGCACGGCGCGACGTGGCTCACCCTCCTGACGCGGCAAGGGGGCGATGTCGCGGCGGCGGTCGCAGAGCTCGAGGCCCGCGGCTTCACGCACATCGTGGTCAATCACGGGTACATGGCCCACAACGTGGGCTACGCGCCGTCCCTGCGGGAGCGAGTAAGGCTGAGCCTGCACACGCTCTCGGAGCTCGAGCGACGCGAGGCGCGAAGTGCTGCGGAGCACGAGCAGGAGCGAGTTGTCGTGATCGAGCTCTCCCGTGAGCGCGAGCGCCTTCGGTGAAGCCATACGAGGCGGGCAATCGACGTGGCACGGGACCGCGACGCCGTCTTGAGGCCATGTGCGTTCGTCCATGACAGCGATGGCGATCGCGTCGACCGCTTCCGTGCTCCTGCAGGTGGTGCTCCACCTGACGATGGTCGCGACCCTGGGGACCAATCGTGCGACTGACTCTCTGTTCTTGGCTGGGGTCCTTCCGCAGCTCGCCCTGAGCATCTTCTTGGGCCCACTCGGGAACCTGATCGTGCCCTGGCTCGTCGAGCACCGGCCGAGCGAGGGCGCCCTGACGGCAGCGCTTGCTCTCCGGCTCTTCGTCGGCGGTCTGTGCCTCTTCGCCCTCACGCGCCCACTGGCTCCTCTGCTGGCCCTCGTGCTGGCTCCGGCGTTCGATGCCGCCGAACGTGACTTGCTCGCCTCGCTCCTGCCGATTCTGGTCCTCGAGCTGGCGCTCACCGGGCCAAACGTCGCGCTCCGCGCCCTGCAGCATGTGCACCGCCGATTCCTCCTGGCAGAGGGTGCGACGATCGCCGGCGCGGCGGTCGGGATCGGCGCGTTCATTGCGACGTTCGGCACGTGGGGTCTCGCTGCAGCCCCTCTGGCGCTCCTCGCCCGCTCCTGCACCGAGCTTTCGGTCCTTGCACTGAGCGGGCGAGCGGAGCTCCGAAGTCCTGCATGCGGCACCGCCCTCGCTCCCCTGTGGCGTCGGGCAGCGCCTCTCATGGGCCTCGCGGCCGTGACGAAGACGGAAGCGTTGGTCGACCGCGTCATCGCGGGGCTCGCGGCTCCGGGGGCGCTCTCGCTCTTTCATCTCGGTCAGACCCTCTACCGCCCCATGACCGCGATCCTGGGCCGTGCGCTCGTGCAGCCAGCGGCTCCTATCCTCGCGGAGAGATCCCTGGCGCAGGACGCCGCGGGCTTCTACGAGCTCGTTCATCGTCGAGCGCGGGTCGCGGGTCTCCTTGGAGCTCTCGCCCTCGTCTGCATAGGGGGTGGGTCGATCCTCATCAGCCTGTCTGACTTCGGTTTCGGGCGCCTGGGCTCCTCCGACCTTCAGCGGCTCTTGCAGATCTCGCTCTGCTTGGGGGGCGTCCTCATCGGTGGAGTCGTCGGGGGAGTCCTCGTCCAGGCCTACTACGCGAGGAACGCGACTCGTGCCGTCGCGCGCATCGGGCTGATCGGCTTCCTGCTCGGACTCGTGATGAAGCTGGCGGGCTTCTTCGCCGGCGGCGTCATCGGCCTCGCGTTGGCGTCTTCGACCTACTACATCCTGAACGCTGCGTGGCTGATGCTGAACCTCAGGTCAGCGGCAGCGTTTGAAGGGGCCGGCGGAGCACGATCCTGTGAGTGACCCAGCGAGCCTTCACGCCGTTCAGCAGTCGGTGCAGCTCGAGGACGTGCCCTGTCTCTGCGGGGAGACAGCGCACACTCTCGTCGCTCGTAGTCACGACCGCCTTCACGGTCTTCCAGGCGAGTTCAACGTCGTGCGCTGTACGGCCTGCGACCTCCACCGGACCAACCCCCGACCGACCCCGGCCGCCATGGGCCTCTACTACCCGGCTGACTACGGGCCGCATCGGAGCCCGACCGGGCGCTCGGGATTGGGTCCTCGCGCCCTGCTTTGCCAGCGCCGGGCGCTTCATCGGCTGCCTTCCCTGCGCCCCGGAAGAGCCCTCGAACTCGGCTGCGGCTCGGGCGCCTTCCTTTCGAGCCTTCAAAAGGCCGGCTGGGAAGTCCAGGGGATCGATCCTTCACCATTGGCCGCTGAGCGCGCTCGTCGACTCGGCCTCAAGATCACCATGGGTAAGGTGGAGGACTTGCCTGAATCGACGTCGCCCTTCGATCTGATCGTCGCCTGGATGGTCCTCGAGCACCTGCATCACCCCATCAAAGTGCTCCGCAGGCTGCGACATCATGCCAAGGCGCGCGCGGCGCTCGTGGTCTCCGTACCGGACATCGGAGCTCTCGATCGGAGGATCTTCGGCTCGTACTGGTATGCACTGCAACTGCCGACGCACTTGTTCCACTTCGATCCAACGACCCTGAGACGCACCCTCCTTCAAGGTGGCTGGAAGGCCGAACGGATCTGGCACGAGAGCTCCGCAGGAAACCTCGTGGGTAGCCTCGGACATGTTGTGTCCGCCTTGCCGGGGGGCCGCCGAGTCGGTCGCGCAGTCACTGAAAGCGCCGCCCGTCCCGGAGTCGTCGGGCGCCTTGCTCTCAAGCCTCTGGGCTGGGCGCTGGGGGCGATCGGCCAGAGCGGTCGAATGGTCTGCTGGGCACGGCCGGCATGACGACCGTCCGGGTGGTCGCTCTGACGGGTGGACGCAGGGTTCCTTCGGCTCGCTTTCGAGTTCGTCAGCACCTATCTCCCCTCGCGAGCCAAGGCCTCGAGGTACAGGAGTGGATTCCGCTCGTCCCCAGAGACGCGAGCCTTCCTGACCGTTTGCCGCTTCGGCGCGTGTCGCGGCTGGTCGCCGTGCCCTTGCTCTTGGCTGCGAAGATCGGAGCACGTATCCCGGGCGCTCTCGCGGCACAGCGTACGGACCTCGTCTGGCTCCAGCGCGAGATGGTCTCGCGCTTGATCACGCTCGAGCCGTTGCTCCGGCGCCCGATGGTGTTCGATGTTGACGACGCGATCTGGTTGCGGAATCCATTCGCCGCGGCGATCGCCCGGCGTGCTGACCTGGTGATCGCGGGGAACCACTACCTGGCGGAGTGGTTCTCACGACACGGCTCCAACGTGGCGGTCGTCCCGACCGCCGTCGACACGGCCGTCGTCGCTTCCCGAGCTCCAGGAGATCGGGGGCCTGGCTCGCTCCTCCGGGTGGGGTGGCTTGGGAGTCGTGGGAACCTGATCTACCTTCGTGGGATAGCCCCGGCCCTGTCCCGGTTCCTTCGTGAGTGGCCAGGCGCACGAGTCGCTGTTCTCTGCGACGAGCGTCCCGAACTTCCGGGAGTGCCGACGGATCGCCTGGACTTCGTTCAGTGGCGTCCGGACCTGGAGGCCCGCTTCCTCTCGAGCATCGACGTTGGGCTGATGCCGCTGCGCGATGGGCCATGGGAGCGAGGCAAGTGCAGCTTCAAGCTGCTGCAGTACATGGCGGCAGGAATACCCGCGATCGCCAGTCCAGTCGGCATGAACGTGGAGGTCGCTGTTCGCGGCGGTGTCTTGTCGGCGACGACCGAGGCCGAGTGGCTGGACGCGCTCGGTGCGCTCGCGAAGGACGACGGACTCCGGCACCGGCTCGGGCAAGCTGGACGTTGCGTCGTCGAGACCAACTACTCTGTCGAGGTCGTTTCCAGACAGCTAGCGGAGCTCTTGAGGGCGGCTGCCGCGGGTCGTCGGTCCGGAGCCTGAGGAGGTCAGGTCGTCGTCCCGCCGGAGCACGACGCGCCCTCCACGCGCCTGGTCCAGACAGAGGCTCCAAGCAGCAACGCCTGCGACGAGGTCGAATGTCAACCGTGTCCGCGAGGCGATCGCGTGTCCGCGAGCACGCCAGAGTTCCAGTTCGGCCAGCACTCGGTCCAGCGAATCGGTCAGGGCCATGGCCTTGCCGGGGGTGACCAAGAGGCCGGTCACTCCCGGCTGGACGATCTCATCCGGGCCATGTGGACAGGCCGTCGCGACGACCGGAATGCCGAGGGCCTGCGCCTCGATGAGGACGTTGGGTGATCCCTCGTGGTCGCTCGCGTGGATCAGCACGTCCGCCTGTCTGAGCGCGGGGAAGGGCGGGGTCAAGTGCCCCAGGAGCCGCACGCGACCCTGGAGCCCTCTGAGCGCCAGATCCCGCTCGACCTTTGGGCGAAGCGGTCCGTCTCCGATCCACCAGAGCTCGCCGGCGTGCCGAGAGCGGGAGAAGGCCTCGACGACCAGGTCGGGCCGCTTGACGCTCGTGAGCCGCCCGACCGCCACGATGAGGGGCCGTCTCAACGGGCTGGGAGCCGGCCCGGGCGCCTCGAGAGCTTGGAGATCCAGGAGGTTGGGGGCGGTCGTCACCCTGCCCTGAGGGAGGCACAGGGCCGTCCGCACATGGGCCGCCAGACCCTCCGAGTTCGCGACGACCCGATCGGCCGCGCGGGCGATCCTGCGATCGACCAGCCGGTCCCTCAGGCGGGACCGGAGGACACCTGCCACGCGCGCCACCCATCGCGTGTCGCTGGCCCCGGCCGTTCCGAGCCGCGCAGCGGCGACCAGCCTCGCGAGCGGCCACGTCGTGCTGAGGAGGACGTCCGGGCGTCGTCGCGCGAGGAGCGCGCGCAAGGCTCGCCACGCGGTGAAGCGTCGCATGCGAGGAGTCTCCCTCGACAGGACATGCGTCGGAACGTCGGACGGGACGAGGTAGCCGCGTCGATCGTCGAGCAGCACGAGCTCGGGGCGGAAGCGGTCCCGCGGGAGGTGCGCCACCAGGAGCGAGGCGAACCGCTCTGCTCCTCCTTCGGCGAGGTGGTTCGCGAGGACGAAGACGGAGTGTCTTGGGCCGCTCATCACGATGCCGACCGCTCGACCGGCGCCTCTCCGATACGGGAGCTGAGGAGTCGACTCCACGGCACGAGGGAATGGATCGAGCGAGCAAGTGCCCCTGCATGGAGTTCGTCGTTCACGCGAGCTCTCGCCTCACCTCAGGCCGTCACAGCCATCGCTACGAGACAGACCGGCCGCGCGGTTGTCTGCTGCGCTTCGTCCGGCCCTCCTCCTCGGGCCTCCTGTGAGAAGGCCGCCTCCAAGAGCCTCGACCACGCGGCGCGCTGACCTTCAGGGCCCCATTGCGCCAGCCATCGCTCACGAGTCGCGAGGGCTCCGGTCCGCAGGTGCGCGTGGAGCGCGTCGTCGGTCAGCGCACCCCGTAGGGCCGCGTCGAGCTCGGTGGCGACCTCTGCGCTCACCAGGAGGCCGTTCACACCGTGCTCGACGAGGTCCTCGATGTCGCCGACACGCGTCGAGATGACCGGCACGCCGGCCAGCATGGCCTCCACCGCGACCGCAGGGAGTCCCTCCCAGCGCGAGGCCAGGACCAGGCAGCGCGCCCGGCGCACCCAGGGAGACGGATCCGCCCGCGGCCCGATGAAGCTCACCTGCTCATTCGCGCCGAGGCGGGTGACGAGCCGCTCGAGCCGACGGCGCTCCGGGCCGTCACCCACGACATCGAGGTGCAGGTCGCGGCGGTCATGCGCGACCCGGGCGAAGGCCCTGACGATCTCGTCGACCTGCTTCAGCGCCAGGAGGGCGCCGACGAACACGGCGTGTCGCTCCTCGGGAGAGGTCGGACTCCAGCGGTTCGCGTCCAGGTGGTTGCGGATGTCGACCAGCGGCGCGCTGGAGTAACCGCCGACGCGGCGACGTGATCGAGTCCCGAGGATGCCCACGGCGTTCGCCGAGCGCAGCGCCCAGCGGAGCGGGAAGCCAAGCGCCCCACGCGGGGCATGATGGTGGAGGTCCGTGCCGATGGGACAGAGCACGACGGGCACCCGAGCGGCGTGACCAGAGACCGAGGCCGCGACGCCGTGAAGCACGAGCTGGATCCCGACCAGCGCGTCGACCTCTCCCGTCCAGGCGAGACGGCCCAGGGTCCAGAGGCGCCAGAGCTCGTACGTCGGACGCGTGGCCGCCCACAGCCCGACGGGGGTCCGCTGCTCCGTCCGAGGAGGAGGCGCCGACAGGGGCCGACGGCGCACCAGGACCACCCGCTCGACGCGGTCGCTGCCGGCGAGCCCGGTGAGCTTGCTGCGTAGCTTGTCGTCGCTGAGCCCTGCCGTGACGGCCACACGCAGGCGCGAGGGCTCCGTCCGCCGCGCGACCTCGGCTAGCTCCCGGACGATCACAGGGGTCACGTCCTCGGACGCCTGCACCAGCGCTCGCCCTGTCTCCCGGAATCGGGGGCCGTCCTCCCCCGCCGCGAGGCGCTCGGCGCAGGCACCGGCCTCCGCGAGCTGCTCGGGCGTGAACCAGCGGATGAGCCCCCAGCGCCGCTCCTGCTCCTCGGTGTATCCCAGGCGGACCCGCGGATACACGAACACGCTCGGCACGCCCAGGACCGCAGCTTCGGAGGCCATGGTGCTGCTCTCGCCGACGAGGACCCTGGCGAACGCCAGGGCGTCGTGCATGCGTGACGGAGGGAGCGGAAAGCGGAGGTTCTCGAGCTCGGCCGGCAGCGGTCCCTCCGTCGAGACGAAGGTGCGGACGCGCGTCGACAGGCGACGCACGAGCTCGATCCGACCGCCGGCCCCGGTGCGAGCGCGGCCGAGGTCGTGGCTCGCGCTCCAGCCGACGAAGCGGACCAGCGCGTAGGGCTCGTCGGCGGCGAGACCCAGCTCGTCACGCACTCGCGGATCGGGGGTGAAGCGGTCAGGGTGCAGGTAGGCGAGCTCGTGGTAGCCCCTGTACCGCACCTGCCGGGGCACGTCGTCGAGGTAGCAGGCCGGCGTGACGACGCGGGTCGCGAACGGGTAGGTGATCGCGTTGCTCAGGCGCGCGCTCTCGGTGTCGTAGAAGACCACCGAAGGGACCCCGACGAGCTTGCTGAGGAGGCCGATGAACGTCCCGCCCAGGGCGGCGATCACGTCGGGCCGCTCCCGCCCGACGACGCCCGCGAGCCAGGCCTTCCGGCGCGCCAGGAGCGCGGCCATCTTCACGGCCCCGCGAGGGGTCCCGCCCATGACCTCGAGCGTGAGCCCGTGCTCGCGGCCGAGCGCCAGGAGCACGTCCTTGTCACGGGCGGTCAGATGGACGTGGTGCCCCGCGGCCCGCAGCTCCGCGATCGCGTGCCGGAAGAAGTGCAGGTGCGCCGGGTGCGTGATGTCGATCAGGACCCGCACGGCGCGTCCTCGTCCGCACCGGGCCGCGGACGGTCTCCCGCCGGGGAGCGCCGGGAGAGCGCCAGCAGCTCCTCGAGGTAGAGCCGGTGCCGCACGAGGAGGTCGCCGATCAGGCCCATGTGCAGGAGCGCCAGGGCCAGGACCACCAGCGTCCCCGACGTGAAGCCGGCCCACTTGTGCGGCGAGAAGGCGCCGGTCCGGGCGTAGTGCGCCAGGAGGAAGGCCCCGAGCCCGGCGGCGGGGAGGAGGAGCGCCAGCGCCAGGCCGCCGAAGAAGCGCATGGGGAAGTAGTCGCGGTAGCAGCGGAGGATGATCTGCGACGCGCGCCAGCCGTAGGCGAAGACGCTGCGGGCCACCCGGCTCTCGCCTTGCCGCCGGGGATGCACGCGGATCGGGACCTCGGTCAGCCGGAGGCCCTTCCAGGCCAGGTCGAGGAAGACCTCCTGCGTGTAGGTGAAGCGGCCGATCACGTTCAGGCGCAGGAGCGCACGCCGCGTGTAGCAGCGCATGCCGCAGGAGACGTCGGCGAAGCGCGCCCCCGCCAGCCTCGAGATCAGGGCGCTCATGCGCCGGTTGCCCCAGCGCTTCACCCAGGGCATCGGCGGCGTGAGGGCCGGGTCGAGGAAGCGCGAGGCCGTGACGAAGTCGGCGTCGCCAGCCAGGGCCGGAGTGACGAGGGCCGGGATGTCACGGGGATCGAACTGCCCGTCGGCGTCGAGCGTGACGAGGAGGTCGACGTCGAGGTCGACGGCCGTCGCGAGCGCGGTGTGGAAGGCCGCCCCGACGCCGCGGTTCGTCGGATGACGGACCACCAGGGCGCCCGCGGCCTGCGCCACGGCCGCGGTGTCGTCGGTGCTGCCGTCGTCGACGACCAGCACGTCGACGCGCCCCACACCCGGCAGCGTCCGGGGCACGCCGGCGAGCACCTGGCCCAGGGTGGCTCCCTCGTTCAGCGCGGGGATGGCCACCAGCAGGTGCGCCCCGGCGTGCGCCGGAGCGACGGAAGTCCTGTCGGCCCGGGGGGCCTCGGTCTCGATCACGGTCATGACGTCCCTCCGGGGAGTGCCGGCCGAAGATCCGGAGTTCCCGGTGGTTAAACGCGATTTCGATCGAAGCGCGCGAGGCCGGCCGGTGGTACTATCGCGCTCGGATGGACCTCCTCCGCAAGCTCCTCGGGACCCGAGCGGCCGACAGTGGCCCGGTCGCGGCGCCCGCGCGCCCGGCCACCCCGGAGCTCCCCGAGGAGCGCGAGACGACGCGCAAGGTGCGCAAGTCGCTCGACGCGAGGGCGCAGGAGCTCGACCTCGACAAGCTTGAGGCGCAGGGCCACAAGCGCGTGCGGGTGGTCGACGCGGCCACGATCGAGGCGATCGTGGCCGACCTGGTCGACCAGGCGATCCGGCGCCGCGACCTGTCGCTGACGGCCGAGGAGCGCGCGCAGGTGCAGGACGCGTTCCGCCTGCGGCAGCGCCTCGAGCAGCTCGAGGACGACAACGGCTGGCTCGAGCGGCAGCGCAAGGACCTCGAGCGGCGCGTCGACGAGCTGGAGCGCGACAAGCTCGAGCTCGCCAGGCAGTGCGAGGACCTGACGACCGAGGTGTGGACGCTGCGGCGCGCGCTCGAGGAGCGCGAGGCGGCGCCGACGCCGCCGCTGTCGGGCGCGCACCGGCGGCCCGGGACCACCCAGCAGGTCGTCCGTCCTCGCCCCGAGGACCTGCCGCCGCCGCTGCCCGACTTCGGCTCGGACACGCGGCGGCTCGAGGACCTCGAGCGGCGGCTCGACGAGCTCAAGCGGACGCGAGGCGAGCGCCGCGCGTCCGGGGGCGATTAGCCGACCACCCGCACGACGTTGCCGTCGCGGTCCTTGATCTCGGTGGGCGTGACCTCGACCACGAGCCCCGGCAGGGCGTCGAGGCGCCGCTCGCCGCGCGTGGGCGCCAGCGCGTCGCGCAGGGCGCGCGCGACGTCGGCCGTGAGCGTGACCCGCAGGGCGTCGTCCTCGACCGCCCAGCCGGCGGCCTCGCCGGGGAGGACCTCGACCCGGGCGTCCTCGCCGTGCAGGTCGAACGGCCGCCCGTGGGGCGTACGGCCGCGGAGCATGTTCCTGAGGCTCTCGACGCCGTTGGCGCCCACGCGCAGGCGCGCCTGGTCGCCGGAGGCCTCCCAGGCGAGCCCGGACAGGAACGCGGCCGCCTGCGACGAGCCCTCGGCCTCCGTCCGCGCCTCGACATCGGCCCGCAGCGCCGGGTCGTCGAGCGCCGAGGCGCGGGAGAGGTCCGTCACCAGCAGCGGCTGCGCGCGCGACAGGAGCTCGAGGAAGCGCTCGGTGTTCCACGCCTGCGCGGCGGCGAGCTCGTCGAGCGTCAGCCCGACCACCTGCAGGAACTCGACGCGGCCGTGGGGCGTGTCGCGGGCCGGCAGGGCCGGGTCGGTCGCGAACGCGATCGCACGCACGAGGGTGCCCTCGTCCTCCATGGCGATCGGGCCGTTGAGGTCCATGTGGTGCCCGGCGCCGAAGACGTTGCCCGACTGGAAGACGTAGCGGGCCAGGTTCTGCAGCAGCCCCAGCGGCCAGCGCGGCGGCTCGTCCGTCGTCCGCGCCAGCCGGAAGGTGAGCTCGAAGCCGTAGCCGCTCGTGGCCGGGTCGTCGGTCTCCTTCTCGTAGAGCTCGCTGAACCCGTAGGTCACGTAGTGCCAGTGCGGCCGCGGCGCGTCGACCGCGTAGACGCTGATCCCGTCGACCGGGTCGGGGCCGCCCATCCAGTACTTGAGCACGGTGCCGAAGTGCAGCGGCTCGACCTCGCCGTGGACCTCGGCCAGCGCCGCGTCGATCGCGTCCCAGCCCGGGGCCTCCACGTCGTCGTCCTCGTCCGCGTCGCTCATGGTCGCTCCCTCACCTCGGCTGAGTATCCGCGCGCCGGGCGGCGGCGAGGAGCCCCTCCGCCTGCGCCGACCACGGGGCCGCCGGCGCCTGGCGCAGGGCCTCCTCGAGGTCCGCGACCGCCCCGACCGGATCGCCCAGGCGCGCCCGGGCGGCGCCGCGGAGGAAGCGCGCGTCGCCGTGGCGCGGGTCCTTGCCCAGCACCCGGTCGAGGTCGGCGAGGGCGCCCTCGAGGTCCTGGAGGCGGAACCGCGACACGGCGCGGTTGTAACGGGCCTCGGTGTGGTCCGGGTCGAGCTCGAGCGCCCCGTCGAAGTCGGCGATCGCCCCCGCCGGGTCGTCGAGCTGACCGCGGGCGACGCCGCGCTGGAAGTGGCTGGCCCCCACGCCCGGCGCGAGGTCGAGCGCCCGGTCGAGGTCCTCGAGCGCGCCCTCGTGGTCACCCTGGTGGTTCCTGGCGGTGCCGCGGTTCAGGAGGGCGAGCGGGTGGTCCGGTCGCAGGGCGAGCGCCACGTCGAGGTCGGCGATCGCCCCGGCCGGATCACCGACGCTCAGCCGGGCGGCCCCCCGGTCCGCGAGGGCCTGGGCGTCGTCGGGCGCGAGCGCGAGCGCCCGGTCGAGGTCCTCGAGCGCGCCGCGGGCGTCGCCCTGCCGGAGCCTGAGGGCGCCGCGGCTCCGCAGGGTGAGCGCGGCGCGCGGGGCGAGGCCCAGGGCCCGGTCGAGGTCCGCGATCGCGCCGGCCAGGTCGCCGAGGAGCTCGCTCCTGACGAAGGCGCGGCGCTCGTAGCCCTCCGCCACGCGGGGCGAGAGGTCGATCGCCGCGTCGAGGTCCGCCAGGGCGCCCTGCGCATCGCCGCGAGCGGTCCTCACGATCCCGCGGGCTCGGCGGGAGTACCCACTTCGGGGGTCGAGCGCGACCGCCCGGTCGGCGTCCTCGAGGGCGCCCTCGGGGTCGCCGAGGCCGGCCCGGACCAGGGCGCGGTTGGCGAAGGCCGGCGCGTGGATCGTCGTGAGCGCGATCGACTGGTCGAGGTCCGCCAGCGCGCCTCGAAGGTCTCCCGAGTCCCGGCGGGCGAGGCCCCGGTTCATCACGGCGTACGGGTCGCGCGGGTCCAGCGCGACGGCGCGGTCGAGGTCGGCGAGCGCCCCGGAGAGGTCGCCGAGCGTCAGCCTCAAGGCGCCACGGCTCGCCAGCGCCTCCGGCGCATCCGGCTCGAGCGCGAGCGCGCGCTCGAGGTCGGCGCGCGCCGCCTCGAGCTCGCCGCGCATGGCGCGCAGCGACCCCCGCTTCCGCCAGGCGACCGCGTCGCCGGGGTCGAGCTCGAGGGCGCGGTCGAGGTCGGCGAGCGCCCCCGCGTGGTCGCCCAGCCGGCCCCTGGCGACGCCCCGGACCCGGTGGCCGCGCGCGTCGTGCGGGGCGAGCGCCAGGGCGCGGTCGCACTCCGCCAGGGCGCCCTCGAGGTCACCCTCCTCCAGCCGCGCCTCGGCGCGGGCGACGGCGTCGAGGCGGGCGACGGCGCGGCCGCGCGGCCAGGCGACCGCGAGCGTCAGGACCCCGACGAGGCCGGCCGCCGCCAGGACGGCCGCGGCCCGGCGCCCGCCGGCCTGGCGCGCGCCCCCCGAGAGGTACCGCGCGAGCTCGCGCGCGACGGCGTCGGCGGAGGGCGGGCGGTGCTCCGGGCGCTTCTCCAGGCAGCGCAGGGCGAGCGCGTCGAGCGCCCGGTCGGCGCCCGGCGGCGCCGGGCGGCGCTGCTCGGTCGCGGCGAGGAGCTCCACGAGCGAGTCGGCCTCGATCGGCGGACGGCCGGTCAGGCAGGCGTAGAGCAGGGCGCCGAGCCCGTAGACGTCCGTGTGGGGGCCGACGGCGCTCGCCTGGCCCGTCGCCTGCTCGGGGGCCCAGTAGCCCGGACTGCCCACGATCGTCCCGCTCTTCGTGAGGCGGCTCTGGCCCGGGTCCTGGGCGACGCCGGCCAGGCCGAAGTCCGTGAGGCGCGGCGCGCCGTCGCCGTCGAGCAGGACGTTGCCCGGCTTGAGGTCGCGGTGGAGCACCCCCTCGCGGTGGGCGTGGGCCAGGGCCGCCGCCAGCGCGTGGACGAGCCGCGCCGCCTCGCGGGGCGGGAGCGGGCCCTCGCGCTCGAGCCGCTCCTCGAGCGAGCGCCCGCGCACGAGCTCGAGGGCCAGCCAGGGGCGGCCCTGGTGCTCGCCGGCGTCGAGCAGGGCGACCACGTGCCGGTGGCGCAGGCGCGCCAGGGCCCGGGCCTCCTGGAGGAGCCGCCGACGGGCGCGCTCGTCGGCGACGAGGAGGACCTTGAGCGCGACCTCCCGGCCCGTGCGGCCGTCGACGGCGCGGTGGACGACGCCCATCCCGCCCCGCCCCAGCTGCTCCCGGACCTCGTACGGCCCCATCCGCTCCATCGCACGTCACCGTGGCCGGCGCCGGCGGGCCGCGCCAGCGCGCCTCGTCAGGCGACCGGCGGGTCGGCCGCGGCGTGCTCGTGCGTGATCTCGTCCTCGCCGCAGCAGGCGCGCGAGAGGCGACGGTTCAGCAGGTGCGCCCCCGCGAGGCACAGCCCGCCGAGGCCGAGGACCCACGGCGTCCAGGCGCCGAGCCGGTGCGCGAGGGCGATCGCCGCGGCGCCGGCGAGCACGAGGAGCAGCGGCCCCCGCCGCCGGTGGTCGAGGTAGCCGAAGGCGGCCGCCCCGCCGGCCAGGGTCACGGCCGCCACCTGCAGGCCGAGCTCGAGCGGCGACTCCTCGTCGTGGTAGCTCGCCGCGGCCGTGAGGAGGAGCGGGGTCGCGGCGCAGTGCACGGCGCAGGCCCCCGAGAGGAGGGCGCCGACGAGGTCGAGCGAGCCAGGCACGCGGGGACGTCTCACGGGCGCGAAGTGATAACACGTTCTCAGTTGCAGGCCAACCCGCGTGGCCGGGTGCTGCTTGCGCTCCCGACCGGAGCTTGATACACTTCAACAGTCATTCAAGTGAACGATCCAGCAGGTGAGCGAGCGTGCAAGTCATGCCGGGAGAGGACGAGGAGGACGAGGCGGCGGCGTGCGCCCACGCGCGCGCCGCGGTGCGCCTCCCCGACCCGGCCATCGTCGAGCGCGCGGCGGCGATCTTCCGCGCCGCCGGTGACCCGGCGCGGCTGGCGCTCCTGGCCATGCTGTCCGCCGGCGAGCGCTGCGTGTCCGAGCTGGCGGAGGCGTCGGGGGACGCCATGTCGACGGTCTCGCAGCGCCTGCGCGTGTTGCGGACCGAGGGCATGGTCCGCCGGCGCCGCGACGGCAAGCACATCCACTACGGCCTGGCCGACGACCACGTGGCGGACCTCGTCCGCGGGGTCCTCGAGCACGCCGACCACATCCACGAAGACCCGCGGCCCACCGGCCGCGGGAGCGACGATCCGCGGCCAGAGGGCCGCAGCAGCAAGAGGAGGAAGCGATGAGCCACCACGGGCACCACGTCCACGACCAGCACGAGCACAAGCACGGCCAGGACTGCGGCCACGTGGCCGTGAAGCACGGCGACCACACCGATTACCTGCACGACGGGCACATGCACCGCCCGCACGAGGGGCACGTCGACGAGTGCCAGGTCGACGTGGGCCAGGGCAACCCGGCCGACTGCACCCCGCAGCACGCCTGCGGCAAGCACGACGCGTCGCACACGCACGGCCCGAGCTGCGGCCACGAGGCCGTGCCCCACGGCGACCACACCGACTACCTCGTCGACGGCCACCTGCACCACCCGCACGGCGGCCAGCACTGCGACGACCACGGGAAGCTCACGCGGGCCTGACGGGAACTCCGGCACCTCGAGCGGCACACCCGGCCCGGGGGACCTCGTCCGGAGGCTCCCCCGGTCGGAGGTGCCGTGGTCGTCTCGCGTCGAGTCCCCGGGGTCCTGGGCTTCGGAGCCGCCCTGCTCCTGGGCGGCTGCGCCGGCCCCGCGCCGGCGCGGAGCGACGCGCCCCCGCCCGACGACGAGGCGGCCCGCCTCCGGGCGGAGGCGGACGCGGAGGCCGGGGAGGCGCCCCGGCGCACGATCGGCGCGGGGGACCACGTCCCCGACGAGTGCTGCGAGCACGACCACGGCCCCGGGCACAAGCACTGAGGCCCGCCGTGCGCACCCTCGCCGCCCTCGCCGTCCTCGCCCTCGTTGCCCTGTCCGCCGCCTCGGTCCGGGCCGACGAGCCGCCCCTGCGCGTCGTCGTGACCCTCGACTACCTCGCCGACGTCGTGCGGAAGGTCGGCGGCCCCCTGGTGGCCGTCGAGGTCCTCGCGCGCCCCGGCGAGGACCCGCACGCGATCGACCCCACCCCCGCCCACCTGCTCGCCCTGCGGCAGGCCGACCTGCTGGTCGAGAACGGCGTGCAGCTCGAGCTCTGGACCCCGCGCGCGCGCGAGGGCAGCGGCAACGCGCGCGTCCAGCCGGGCCAGCCGGGGCACCTGTTCGCGACCGACGGCATCGAGCCGCGCGAGCTGCCGACGGCCGAGGAGCTGGCCGGGGGCGGGCACGTCCACGCGTCGGGCAACCCGCACGTGTGGCTCGACCCGACCAACCTCAAGGTCGTCGCGAGCAACGTCGAGCGCGCCCTGGCCCGCCTGCGCCCCGGCGCCGCGGCGGCCCTCGAGCAGCGCCGGCGCGCCTTCGAGGCGCGCCTCGACGACGCCTGCTTCGGCCCGGAGCTGGTGAAGGTCCTCGGCGCCGGGCAGCTCACGCGCCTGCACCGCGCCGGGCGGCTGCGGGCGTTCCTCGCCGACCGCAAGTACCGCGACCGGCCCCTCACCGACCTCGCGGGCGGCTGGCTGAAGGCGGCGCTCGAGCTGGGCGACCTGCCGCTCCTCACCTACCACCGCACCTGGACCTACCTGGAGCTCCCGTTCGGCCTGCGCGTCGTCGGCACCGTCGAGGAGAAGCCCGGGATCCCGCCCTCGCCCGCCCACCTCGACCGCCTGCAGGCGCTCGCCGCGCGCGAGGGCGTCAAGGTCGTCGTGTGCGCCCCCTACGAGCCGGCGTCGCGCGCGCAGGGCGTCGCCGAGCGGATCGGCGGCGTGGCCGTGGTCCTGCCCACGCAGCCGGCCGAGGTCGGGCCGGAGGCCGACGTGTTCGGCCTCTTCGACGCGATCTTCCGCGCGCTCGCCGACGCGCGGCGGCGCGCCGGGTCGTGAGCGCGGCCGCGCCGCCGCTGGTCGCCCTCGCCGGGGCGCGCCTGGGCTACCGCGACCGCGTGATCCTCGAGGACGTCGACCTCGAGGTGCGCCGCGGCGACTTCCTCGCCATCGTCGGCCCCAACGGCGCGGGCAAGACGACCGCCCTGCGCACGATCCTGGGGATCATCCCGCCGCTCGCCGGGCGCTGCGAGGCGCGCGGGCGCCTGGGCTACTCGCCGCAGCGCGGCGCCCTCGACCCGATCTTCCCCTTCACGGCGGCCGAGGTCGTGGCCATGGGCCTCCTCGCCGAGCAGCGCGCGCGCGGCCGCGCCCACGCCGACGAGGCCGTGCGGCGCGCCCTCGCCGCGTGCGGCATGGAGGCGCGCCGCGACGCCGCCTTCCGCGACCTGAGCGGCGGGCAGAAGCAGCGCGTGCTGGTCGCGCGGGCGCTCGTCTCGGCGCCCGACGTGCTCGTCCTCGACGAGCCGACCAACGACCTCGACCTGCGCGGCGAGCACGAGGTCATGGAGCTCGTGCGCGCGCTCCACGACCAGGGGCGCACGGTGGTGATGGTCAGCCACATGCTGCACGTCGTCGCCCGCTACGCGCGGCGGATCGCCTTCGTGCGCGGCGGGCGCGTCGTCGCCGGCGACCTCGAGCGCATGCTCACCGCCGAGCAGCTCGCGCCGCTCTACGACGGGCTGCCGGTCGTCGTCGGGCGCCTGGCCGGCCACGCGGTCGTCGCGCCGGGGCGCGAGGGCGCCGCCGAGGCGGCGGCGGAGATCGACGACGCCTCGCCCGCTCCGGCCGGGGGCGCTCCGGGGCCCGCGGCGCCCCCGGCCGCGTCCGGGGCCGCGGCCGAGGCCGTCCCGGCCGCCGGCGCGCTCGGCCTCGCCGACCTGGCGTGGCGCCTGGCGGCCGCCTGCCTGGCCGGCATGACGGTGGCCGGCCTCATGGCCGCGCGCGGCGAGCGCCGCGCGGCACGCGGAGGCGGGGGCCCTGCGCGAGCAGCTCCGGCAGCGCGAGGACGCGGCGCGGGTCGAGGGGGCGACGGCGGCCCGGGCCATGCGGGAGCTCTCCGAGCGCGGGGCCGAGCTCGCCGTCGTCCGCGGGGCGCTGGCCGAGGCGCGCGCGCGGGTCGACCTGCTCGAGGACGACCGGCGCGCGCTCGGGGCGCGCGCCGCGGCGCTCGACGCGCGCCGCGAGGCGCTCGAGGAGGCGCTGCGGCGCAGCGAGCGCCACGTCGAGGCCGCGCGGCGCCTGGCCGCCGATGCGCTCGCGGCGCAGCACCCTCCGCGACGAGCGCGACGTCTCGCGCGAGCTCGCCGACGAGGCGGCCCGCCGCGCGGCCGGGCTCGAGCGCGACCTCGACGCGGCGCGCGCGCCTGGCCGCGGTCGAGGCCGACTCGCCGGCGCGCAGGCGCGCCTGACGGGCCTCGAGGCCGAGCTCGCCGGGGCCCTCGCCGACCGGGCCGAGCTCGACCGCGCGCGCGGGCGCGTGACGGCGCTCGAGGCCGGCCTCGCCGCCGCGCGCGCCGAGCGCGACGCGGCGGCCGGGGCGCGCGACGCGCTCGAGGCCGCGCTCGCCGCCGCGCGCGCCGCGCTCGACGCCGAGCGCGCCGAGCGCGATGAGGCGGCCGGGGCGCGCGACGCGCTCGCGCGTGAGGTCGCGGCCCTGCGCGCGGAGCCCGGCGCGCCGCGCGAGCTCGAGGTCCACGACGACGCCCTCGACCTGGCGCGCCTCGACCTGCCGCGCGGCGCCCTGGTCGAGCTCCACCTGCCGGATGCGTCCGCGGCGGGCGAGCCCCGGCTCGAGGCCGGCGGGCGGCTCCTGTGGCCCGCGCCCGCCGACGCCGGCCCGGGGCTGCGCTTCTGGGTCCTGAGCGACGACCTGCCGCCCGACGGCCGCCTGCGGCTCGTCGGCGGCCGGGCCGGCCGCCGCGCGGAGGCGCAGGCGCTGCCGCTCCCGGCCGGCGCCGCCGCCCGCGTGGGCGCGCTCCTCCGGGCGGCCGGCGTCGTCGGCGGGGGCGCCTGACCATGGGGCTCCTCGACGCGCTGGCCACGTTCTTCGGCAGCTACGCGGCGACCGTCGCCATGGGCTGCGCCTGCAGCTACCTGGGCCTGTTCACGGTCCTGCGCCGGATCGTGTTCACGGGCGTGGCCCTGGCCCAGCTCGCCGCCGCCGGGGTCGCCGGCGCGTTCTTCGTCGCCGACCACCCCGCCACCCCGCGGCCGCTGGCCGACCTGGCCGCGCGCCACGGGGCCACGGTCGGCAGCCTGGGGCTGGCCCTGCTGGGCGCCCTCGGTCTCCAGGCGCGGCCGTCGCAGAAGCGCGTCGCCCCCGACGCGGTCGTCGGGATCGCCTACGCGGCGGCCTCCGCGCTGGCGATCCTCCTCGTGTGGCGCAGCGCGCGCGGGCTCTCGGAGCTGCGCGACATCCTCGCGGGCGAGGTCCTCCTGGCGCGCGAGGGCGAGCGGCTCTGGCTGTGGGTCGGCCTGGCGGCGGTCGCCCTGGTCCACGCGGCGCGGCGGCGCGAGTTCCTGCTCGTCTCGTTCGACCCCGAGTTCGCGCGCGCAATGGGCGCGCCCGAGCGGCGGCACCAGCGCCTGCTCCTCGTGACGCTCGCCGTGGCCGTGGCCCTGTCGCTCAAGGCCGGCGGCCTGCTGCTCGTCTTCTCGTTCCTCGTCCTCCCGCCGGCGGCCGGGCTGGTGCTCGGCAGGACGCTCGACGAGGCCACGTGGCTGGCCCTGGCGATCGCCGCCGGATCGTCGCTCGCGGGGTTCCTCCTGGCGATCGGCCTCGACCTGCCGGTCGCGCCGACGATCGCCGCCGCGCAGCTCGCCCTGCTCGGCGTCGCAGGCCTGGGCCAGGCCCTCCCGGCGGCGGCGCCGGCCCTGCGCGGGGCGACCCTGGCCCTGGGCGCCGCGGCCCTCGTGGCCCTGCCGGCGGCGTGGCTGGCGCAGCCGGCGCGGCAGGAGGTCGCGGCGGCGGGGCACCACCACCACCACGGCCCCGGGCCGCTGACCCCGGCGCCCGTCGACGTCGGCCCCGCCCCGCCGCGGGGGCTGGCCCGGGCCCTCGAGGAGGCCACGCACGCCCTCGATGCGCCCTCGCCGTTGGCGCGCCGCGAGGCGATCGACGTGCTGGCCGGCCTCGGCCCGGTCGCCGTCGAGCCGCTGCTCCTGGCCGTCCTCGACGAGGAGCCGGAGGTCCGCGCGGCGGCCCTGGCGGCGATCGCGCGGCTCGACGGCGGCCCGCTCGTCGTCGAGCGCCTGGCCGAGCACGCCGCCGGCGACGAGGTCGAGCGCCGCGTCCCGGCCGCCCGCGCGCTCGCCGCCCTCGGCGACCCGCGCGGGCTCGAGGCGCTCGTCCGGGCGCTCACCGGGGGCGAGGTCCCCTTCGTGCAGGCGGAGCTCGCCCTCGAGGTCCTCGTCCCCCTGACCGGCGGGCAGGACTTCGGCTTCGACCCGTTCGCCGACGAGGCGGCCCGCGCGGCCGCCTCGGCCGCGTGGACCCGCTGGTGGCGCGACGTCGGCGCCGGCCTGCGCTGGGACCCGGCCGCGCGCGCCTATCGGTGAGCCGCGCCAGGACTTGGCGCGACCTGTCGCACCCATCGTCTAGGGTCCGGGTTCCGGAGCCCCATGACGACCGCCGCGACCGAGGCCCAGCAGCGCGCCATCTCCGCCCGCGGCGGCGACGTGTGCGTCGCCGCCGGGGCGGGCTCGGGCAAGACGTTCGTGCTCGTCGAGCGGTTCGTCGGCCTCGTGCGCGACGGGCTCCCGCCCGAGCGCATCCTGACGATCACGTTCACCGAGAAGGCCGCCAGCGAGATGGCGGAGCGGATCGGCCGCGCCCTGCAGCAGGACGGCAAGTCCGTCGAGGGCGCGTGGATCTCGACGATCCACGGCTTCTGCGCCCGGCTCCTGCGCGAGAAGGCGATCGAGTCGGGCGTCGACCCGGCCTTCGGGGTGCTCACCGACGTGCCGGCGGCGCGCGTGCGGCGCCAGGCGTTCATCGAGGCGCAGCGCCTGTTCCGCGCCGAGCGGCCGGGGGCCTACGACGGGCTCGTCGAGCGCGTGCGCTGGGGGCGCGACCAGGACGGGGCCACCTCGATCCGCCGCCGGGTGCTCGAGCTCTACGACGAGCTGCGCGCGGCGGGCGTGTCGCTCACGGGCGCCCCGGCCGCCGCCGACGAGCCGCTCGACGCGCTGTGGCCCGAGGGCGTGCGCCCGGCCTTCGAGCGCCTGGCCGCGGCGAGCGCGCGCTTCCTGGCCGCGTCGGGCGGCGCGCGGCGCACGGTGCGCCTCGAGCGTCAGGTCGTCGCGGTGCGCGAGGCCGCGGCGCGCCTGGCCGAGGTGGACCTCGACGGCCCGTTCCGCGCCGGGGCCTACCACGACCTGATGGCCCTGGCGAACGCGGCCAAGGGCGCGGGCGCCCTGGCCGACGAGCTCGCGGGGCTGCGCGAGGCGGCGCTCGCGGCCGCGGGCGCCTACGCCGAGGGGCCGGCGCGGGCGCTCGGGCGCGGCCTCGAGGACCTCCTGCGCCGCTTCGACGCGCGCTTCCGGGCCCTGAAGGCCGCGCAGTCGGCGCTCGACTTCTCCGACCTCGAGGAGCGCACGAAGGAGCTGCTCGAGGCGCGGCCCGACGTGCGCGAGGAGGTGCAGCGGCGCTTCCAGGCCGTGCTCGTCGACGAGTTCCAGGACACGTCGCGGCTGCAGCAGCGGATCGTCGACCTCGTGCGCCGCCCGGGGCCGGCTGCCGCCGACGACGGGGGCTTCTTCGCCGTCGGCGACGTCAAGCAGAGCATCTACGCCTTCCGCCACGCCGAGGTGCGCGGGCTCCTCGACCTCGAGGCCGATGTGCGCGCGCAGGGCGGCGAGGTGGTGGCGCTCGACCTGTCGTTCCGCACGCGCCCCGAGGTGCTCGGGTTCGTCGACGAGGTGTTCGCGCTGGCGTGGGGGGAGCCCGGGAGCGAGGTGCCGCACCAGCCGCTGCGCGCCGGCGCGCCCTTCGGCCCGCCGCCCGGCGGCCGGGCGGTGGTCGAGCTCGTCGTCGGCAAGGGCGAGACGCTCGAGCGCGCCCGCGCCCTCGAGGCCCGCGCCGTGGCGGCGCGGCTGGCCACGCTCATCGAGGGGCGCGTGCTCGCGGGCACGAACCCGCTGCGCAAGGAC
This sequence comes from Planctomycetota bacterium, assembly GCA_023954375.1. GTDB lineage: Bacteria > Planctomycetota > J058 > J058 > J058 > JAMLIC01. Next base: position 135,946 of record JAMLIC010000005.1, on the reverse strand, counting down.
ACGTTCGGCCAGCCGCTGCGCTATCGCGACTGCGCCGTGCTCCTCCCGGCGACGACGGCGCTCCCCGCCTACGAGCGGGCCCTGCGCGAGCGCGGCGTCCCCTACCGCGTGGCCAGCGGCCGCGGCTTCTACGGCGCGCGCGAGGTGGTCGACGCCGTGGGCCTCCTCGCGGTCGCGGCCGCCGCGCACGACGACCTGGCCCTGGCCGCGCTCCTGCGCTCGCCGGCGGTCGGGCTCTCCGACACGGCGCTGCAGGTCCTGGCCGAGCGGCGGCGGGAGCTCCCCGCGCGCGCCAGCCTGGCCGACGCCCTCGAGCAGGTGGGCGAGGTCGACCCGGACCTCGAGGCGCTGGACGGCGAGCGCGCCCGGCGCGCGCGCGACCTCGTCGCCTGGCTGCGGGCCGCCCGCGGGCGCACGACCGTGCGCGACCTGCTGGCCGGGGCGTTCGAGCGCTGCGGCCTCATGGACGGGGCGCTCCTCCGCGGCGGCGACCTGCGCGGCCACGCCAACCTGCACAAGCTGCTCGTCGTCGTCGAGGACCTCGAGCGCGAGGGCGCCGTCGGGCCGGCGGAGGTGGCCGCCGTGCTCGAGGACCTGCGCCACAGCGGCGCGCGCGAGCCCGAGGCGAACGTCTCGTCGGAGGAGGAGGACGCCGTGAGCGTCCTCACCGTCCACGCGGCCAAGGGCCTCGAGTGGCCGCTCGTCGTCGTGGCCGACATGGGCCGCCACGCGCGGCCCGAGAGCGAGCCGGTCCTCTGGTGCGAGCGCGCCGGCATCCTCGTGGACCTGCGCGACCCCGACCGGCCGGAGGCGGCGATCACGTCGGGCTCCCACCTCGCGCGCACGGCCGAGAACCGCGCGCGGGCGCGCGAGGAGAGCAAGCGCCTCCTCTACGTGGCGATGACCCGCGCGCAGGACCACCTCATCCTCGCCGGCGCCCAGGGCGCGCGCGCGGCCGGCGACTGGCTGGCCTGGGCGCGCGGACCCCTCGCCCCCCCCGCGCAGGGGCCCGTGGCCGAGGACGTGGCCGCCGGCGGCGTCGCGCGGCTCGGGGCCACGCGCGGCGGGGTCACGGTGCGGCTGCTCGACGTCCTGGACGACGTGGACGGCACGCCGATCCGCGGCCCGAAGGGGCCGGCCGCGGGCGCGCGCCCGGTCCTCGACGCGCCGCTCGAGCGGACGCTCGCCCGCGCCGAGCGGCCGCGCCTGCCCGGCGTGACCGTCGAGGCGGCCGAGGCGGCGCGCCGCCTCGTCGCGCGGGCCGACGCCCCGGGGCTGCCCGACCCCGACCTCGGCGCCTCGGTCTACACGGTGAGCGAGGTCCTCACCTGGCGGGCCTGCCCGCGCCGGCACCTGCTCGAGCACGTCGTCGGCGACCGCGAGCCGTGGTCCGAGGAGGCGACGCCGGGCGACGCGCCCTTCCTGCCCGAGACCGACGAGGTCCCGGCCGACGTGGCCGGGACGCTCGCGCACGAGGTCGTGGCCGGGCTCCACGGGGTCCGCCCGCTCCCGGGCAAGCTCACGCAGCGGCTGGCGCAGCTCCTCCTCCCGCGCACCGCGTCACGGGCCGCCCTCGAGCGCGCCGCCGCCCGGGCGCTCGAGCTCCGGGCGGAGTTCGAGCGCTCGGAGCTCGGCCGGCGGGTCGCGCGGGCCGACGAGGTCGAGGTCGAGCGCCCGTTCCTCGTGGCGATCCCGGACCTCGGGCCCGACCCCGTCCTCCTCAGGGGGACGATCGACCTCCTGCTCCGCGAGGGCGACCGCTGGACCGTGGTCGACCACAAGGCCGCCGAGGTCACGGCCCTGCAGGTCCCGGGCCGGCTCGAGCAGCCCGAGCTCCAGCTCCGCCTCTACGCCATCGCCCTCGCCGCCGGGGGTCGCCCCCCGGCGGAGGCGCAGGTCATGTTCCTCGCCCCGGGCGTCGCCAGCCGGGTGGACCTGGGACCGGCGGCCATGGCCGAGGCCCGCCGCCTCCTGGTCGAGTTCGTCGAGGCCAGGCGGACGCTGGACTTGCCGCCGCGCCCCCACGCCGGGTGCCGCTCCTGCCCCCATCGCCCGGCCTGCCCCGCCGGCCAGGCGCGCATGGCCGAAGTCGAGATTCCCGTTGCCCTCGCCCCGGCTTCGGGTAACTTGTGGGCCCTCACGGGCGGATAACCGCCCGGAGGCCAGCTGGGTTGCCCCTTGCGTGGGGGACCTCATCTGGTATAGGTGGACCCTTCCATCGGGACCCCTCTCGCAGGGGACCCGATGGGCCACGCACATGACAGAGGGTCCGCTAGCGTAGCTCAACTGGTAGAGCATCCGCCTTGTAAGCGGAAGGTTGCGGGTTCGGGTCCCGCCGCTAGCTCATGCAGACAGGCTTGGGTCGATACCGAAGTGGCCAAACGGGTCAGACTGTAAATCTGATGGCTCACGCCTTCGGAGGTTCAAATCCTCCTCGGCCCATCAACACAGGTGTCGGGGCGTCCGCGACGCCCCTCGAGAGAGAAGAGATCACGAGGCCCACAGGCGGGCGTAGCTCAGTGGTAGAGCGTCGGCCTTCCAAGCCGTTCGTCGTGGGTTCGAGTCCCATCGCCCGCTCTCGCACTCCGGCGCCCGTCGTGGCGTGAAGGAAGAAGAGGTTGACCCCGTCGAGGCCCGAACGTCGGTCCTCGCAGGGTGCTCCGCACAGGTAGGCTGCTGTAGCTCAGTTGGTAGAGCACGTCCTTGGTAAGGACGAGGTCATGGGTCCGAGTCCCATCAGCAGCTTCGCCGTGAATCAGGCAAGAACCGGCAGTCCAGGAATCACGAGGTTGTAATGGCCAAGGAAAAGTTCGAGCGCACGAAGCCGCACGTGAACGTGGGCACCATCGGCCACATTTCGCACGGCAAGACGACGCTGACGTCGGCCCTGACCCGCGTGTCGGCCAAGAAGTTCAAGACCGTCGAGGTCAAGGACTACGCCACGATCGCCAAGGGCGGCACGGTCCGGTCGGACTCGAAGGTCATCACCATCGCCGTCTCGCACGTCGAGTACGAGTCGGAGAACCGCCACTACGCGCACGTCGACTGCCCCGGACACGCCGACTACATCAAGAACATGATCACCGGCGCCGCCCAGATGGACGGCGCGATCCTGGTCGTGTCGGCGGTCGACGGCCCCATGCCGCAGACCCGCGAGCACATCCTCCTGGCCCGCCAGGTCGGCGTGCCCGCGATCGTCGTCGCCCTCAACATGGTCGACGCGGTCGACGACCCCGACCTGATCGACCTCGTCGAGGAGGAGATCCGCGAGCTCCTCAAGAAGTACGAGTTCCCGGGCGACAAGTGCCCGGTCGTCCGCATCTCGGCCCTCAAGGCCATGCAGGGCGACGCCGAGGCCGAGAACCAGATCCTCGAGCTGCTCAAGCAGATCGACGACTACATCCCGACGCCCGTGCGTGAGGTCGACAAGCCGTTCCTCATGCCGGTCGAGGACGTGTTCTCGATCGAGGGTCGCGGCACGGTGGCCACGGGCCGCATCGAGCGCGGCAAGGTCAAGAAGGGCGAGGAGCTCGACCTGATCGGCCTCTCGACCGAGATCAAGAAGACGACCTGCACCGGCGTCGAGATGTTCCGCAAGGAGCTCGACGAGGGCATCACCGGCGACAACGTCGGCCTCCTCCTGCGCGGCATGAAGAAGGAGGACATCGAGCGCGGCCAGGTGCTCGCCAAGCCGGGCACGATCACGCCGCACAAGAAGTTCACGGCGCAGATCTACGTGCTGAAGAAGGACGAGGGCGGCCGTCACACGCCGTTCTTCAGCGGCTACCGCCCGCAGTTCTACTTCCGCACGACGGACGTGACCGGCGCGGCCAAGCTGCTCGGCGGCGCGGAGATGTGCATGCCGGGCGACCACGTCGAGGTCGAGGTCGAGCTGATCACGCCGATCGCCATGGAGGAGAACCTCCGCTTCGCCATCCGCGAGGGTGGCAAGACGGTCGGCGCCGGCTCGGTGGTGAAGATCCTCGAGTAGGATCCCGCCGCCCCGGAGGGTGATCTCGGGCTCGCGCGACCGCGCGGGCCCGAGGTCGTGTGGGCCCCACGCGGGCCGAGGTGACGACGCCCGGGTCGAGCGGCCCGGGCGTCCGGTGAAGGACGACGACAGGAGGGCCCGTCGTGGCCAAGAAGAAGCAGGGTCAGCGCGGCTACGTGACGCTCGAGTGCGGCGAGTGCGCCGAGCGCAACTACCGCACGTCGAAGCGGCTCTCGGGCGGCCTGCCCAAGCTGGAGCTGGCCAAGTTCTGCAACCGCTGCCGCAAGCACACCGCCCACAAGGAGCGGAAGAAGTAGGCCGGTCGCCGTCCCCAGGGACGGCGCACGCCCGACGCACACGCCCGGATCCATACGAAGGGGTGTAGCTCTAACGGCTAGAGCGACGGATTCCAAATCCGTAGGTTCAGGGTTCGAATCCCTGCGCCCCTGAAGAGACACGCGGCCCCCGGCGGGGGGCCGCACCACGGCCCGCCGGGCCGAGCCCCGCGGCCCCCGAGGGGCCGCGGCAAACCGAGGACGGACGAAGCCCATGGCGCTGGAGCTCTACAAGCCGGAGGAGGCCACCCGCACGCGCGGCCTGATCGGCGTCCTCCTGGCCGCCCTCCTCGGCTACGGCCTGTTCCACCTGCACGAGTTCCTCGGCGGCTGGAACTTCTGGAAGGACGACCTGGCCCACGGGGCGCTCGGGGCCGAGTTCCCGATCAGCCCGCGCGTCATCCTCGTCGCGGTGCTCGGGCTCCTCACGGCCATGTCGATCTACCTGCTCTGCAACCACGCGAAGGTGGTCGACTTCCTGATCGACACCGAGAAGGAGATGCAGAACGTCTCCTGGGCGCCCAAGCACGAGGTGGTCTCCTCGTCGATCGTGGTCGTGATCACGGTGCTGATCATGGCCGTCTACCTCGGCCTCGTCGACTACGGCCTGGTGTGGGCCAAGGACTCGGTCGCGTGGGACTCCCTCTGGGATCGGGTCCTGGGGTCCTAGCCGTGGCCAAGCGCTGGTTCGTGCTGAGGGTGGGGACCAACCGGGAGAACCGGGTCAAGAAGACGCTCTGGACGCGCGTCCAGACGCACGACCTCACCGAGAAGATCACGCAGCTCCTCGTCGTGACGGAGCGGGTGACCGAGATCAAGGGCGGGCAGCGGCGCACGGTCGAGCGCAAGGTCTACCCGGGCTACGTCATGGCCGAGATCGAGGTCGATGACGAGTCGGGCAAGGTCCCGCCCGAGGTGTGGCACCTGATCCGCGAGATGCCGGGGCAGATCAAGTTCGTCGGCAACCCCGACGACCCCGACAAGCCCCAGCCCCTGGGGCCGGACGAGGTCGCCAAGATGCTGGCCCAGGTCGAGCGGCTCAAGGCCGAGGAGCCGGGCAAGACGACCATGGACTTCACGATCGGCGAGCACGTCGTCATCCGTGAGGGGTCGTTCGAGAACTTCGAGGGCACGGTCGAGGAGCTCCAGCCCGAGAAGGGCATGCTCAAGGTCTCGATCATGGTGTTCGGTCGGCCCACGCCGATCGACTTCGAGTCCTGGAAGGTCGAGAAGAAGCAGGATTAGCGGCGGCGCCCCGGCGGGCGCCCGAAGGACGAGGCGAGCGACATGGCTCCTCCGAAGGAAGTCAAGGCCAAGATCAAGCTCCAGTGCCCCGGCGGGCAGGCCACCCCGGCCCCGCCGGTCGGCCCGGCGCTCGGCCAGCACGGCGTGAACATCGGCCAGTTCGTGAAGCAGTTCAACGACAGGACGAAGGATGCCGCCGGGATGACGATCCCGGTGGAGATCACCGTCTTCGCCGACCGGAGCTTCACGTTCATCTGCAAGAGCCCGCCCGCGAGCGTGCTCCTGAAGAAGCACGCGCAGGTGGCCAAGGGCTCGGCCGTGCCGAACCGCGACAAGATCGGCAAGGTCACGAAGGCGCAGGTCATGGAGATCGTGAAGACGAAGCTCCAGGACATGAACTCGTTCGACGAGGAGGCCGCGTACCGGCAGGTCGCCGGGACGGCGCGGTCGATGGGCATCGAGGTGGTCGGCTAGCGCCGACCCGTTTCCGAAGGACCATGCCCCGGGAGCGTCCGGCGGGTGACCGCCGGGTGCGTCTGGACCGGGCAGGAGAGCTGAATGTCCGAGAGCGACGACGTCCGCGACGAGATCCGCGCGCGGAACGCGGCCAAGGCCGCGGCGGAGGCCGCCATCGAGGCGGCCACGCAGGCGACGGCCGAGAAGCCGAAGAAGAAGAAGCGCTTCAACCGCAAGTTCAAGCCGAGCAAGCGCTACCGGGCGGCCAAGACGACCCGCGGCGACCGGCTGAAGAAGCACTCGGTCGCCGACGCGATCAAGCTGGTCAAGACCTTCAAGGCGGCCAAGTTCGACGAGTCGATGGAGCTGCACCTGCAGCTCGGCGTCGACACGAAGAAGTCGGACCAGCAGGTCCGCGGCACCTTCGTCTTCCCGCACGGCATCGGCCAGAGCAAGCGGGTCGTGTGCTTCGCCGAGGGCCCGGCGGCCCAGCAGGCGCGCGACGCCGGCGCGCTCGAGGTCGGCGGCGAGGAGCTGGCCAAGAAGATCGAGGGCGGCTGGTTCGACTTCGACGTCGTCGTCGCCCACCCCGGCATGATGCGCATCGTCGGCCGCCTGGGTAAGGTCCTCGGCCCGAAGAAGCTCATGCCCAACCCGAAGGAAGGCTCGGTGACCCCGAACGTCGGGGTGGCCGTGAAGGAGTTCGGCGGCGGCAAGGCCAAGTACCGCGTCGACGACGGCGGCAACCTGCACGTCGTCTGCGGCAAGCGCAGCTTCCCCGACCAGAAGCTCGAGGAGAACATCGGCGCGTTCCTCGAGCACGTCAAGACGCTCAAGCCGACGGGCGCCAAGGGCACGTTCGTGCTCGGCGGGTCGATCTCCTCGACCATGAGCCCCGGCGTGACCGTGGACCTCGGCTTCCTGGCCGCGCAGTAGTAGAGGGCAGCACCATGTCGAAGCAGCTCAAGACGCTCATGCGCGAGGCCCTCGAGGTGAAGTTCGAGGGGGTCGACGGCGGCGTGCTCATCAACACGCAGGGCCTGAACAGCGAGCAGACCTACGCCTTCCGCAAGGCGATGCACGCTCGCAAGCTGAAGTACACCGTCCTCCGCAACGCCATCGCGGCCCGCGCCTTCATGGGCAAGGGCTACAAGCAGGGCGAGCTGGAGACGGTCCTCAAGGGGCCGGTCGGGCTCGTCTACTCGCGGGACGAGGGCGGCGCGATCCTCGCCGCCAAGACGGTCTTCGAGTGGAAGCGCGAGACCCGCGACAAGCTCGTCGAGTGGAAGGGCGCCTTCGTCGACGGCCAGGTGCTCGGGGCCAAGGACGCCGAGGCCCTGCGCAACGCGCCGGGCAAGCAGGAGGTGCGGGCCATGCTGGCCGGCGTCCTGCAGGCCCCGATCGTCAAGCTCGCGGCCACCTTCAAGGAGATGTACGCCCGCTTCGCCTACGCCATCCACGCCCTCGAGGAGAAGCGTGGCGGCAAGGGCGACGCGGCGCCGGCCGACGGCGGCGCGGCCTAGCCGCGCGAGCGGGTCGAGCGCGCCGCCGCGTTTCCGGTGTGGCGCGCCTCGGCGCGGATGGTATAAGGGCGCGCTCGTCTCGCGACGACGCGCGTCCGTCATGGACAGGCGCCGGGCCCCTCGTGGGCGCGACGCGAGACCGCCGGCCTCCGGGCCGGCACCCAAACGAGCGCGGGTCGCTGGCCCGTCAACCCGGTCGCGGAGCGGCGCGGGTCACTGGAGGAAGTCATGGCGGTTGCGGAGCTGCTGGAGAAGGCGCACGGTCTGGCCGACGCCGAGAAGAACGAGCTGATCGTCGGGGTCGTCGAGAAGATGACGGTCCTCGGCCTGTCGAACCTCGTCAAGGCGATCGAGGAGAAGTTCGACGTCAAGGCGTCGGGCGGCGGCATGATGATGATGCCTGGCATGATGCCGGGCGGCGGCGGCGGCGCGGCGCCGGCCGAGGAGGTCGAGAAGACCGAGTTCGACCTGATCCTCAAGGACGCCGGCCAGAAGAAGATCGCCGTCATCAAGGAGGTCCGTGGCATCACGAACCTCAACCTGAAGGACGCCAAGGAGCTCGTCGACAAGGCGCCCGTCACGATCAAGCCGAAGATGAGCAAGGACGAGGCGGAGAAGGCCAAGGCGGTCCTCGAGGAGGCCGGCGCGGTCATCGAGATCAAGTAGCTCGCCTCGAGCTCACAGCGACCTGGCAGGTTCCGACGAGGAGCGCGCGCGGCTTGGCCGAGCGCGCTCGCGTCGGTTCCCGGCGCGGCGCTCCCCCGGGGGCGGCGCGCCGCCTGGACCGGGTCCTGCATCCGTCGCCGGGGAGCCCCCCCTTGACAGGGGGAGTCGCTCCGGTAGCCTCATGGGCTCCGCGCAGGGGACGTCCGGGTCGGTCCAGCGCAACCGACCCGGCGCCACCCGGGCCCGCGCGTGCTTCGCACGTGCAGGTCGACGTGGGGCCGACAACCTCAGCAGCTCGGCAGCGGGTCGCGGTCGGCGCGGCCGCTCGGAGTGACGGCGACACGATGGCGGCGCAGCGCGAGCCGCGAAGTGTCCCGCACCCACGAGCGGCGGCTCCGGCCGCCCCGCTGTTTCGTCATCCGTCCGCGGTGCGCCAGACCCGGCGCACCTGAATCCTCGCGGCGCCCCCGCGCCACCAAAGACAACTCGTGCGACGCCCGGGCGGCCCTCGCCCGTCCGGCGACCCAGGGAGATCCCTCATGGAGATCAAGCGGTTCGGCAAGGTGACCGAGGTCATGCCCCCGCCCAACCTGATGGAGCTGCAGACCGCCAGCTACGAGCGGTTCCTGCAGATCGACGTCCCCGAGGAGGAGCGCGAGAACATCGGCCTCGAGGCGATCCTCCGCGAGATCTTCCCCATCGAGAGCTACGAGGGGCGCAACAAGCTGGAGTACCTCGGCTACGAGCTGGGCCGCCCGCGCTACTCGTCCGACGAGTGCCGCATGCTGCGCCTGACCTACGGCATGCCCTTCAAGATCAAGGTGCGCCTGGTCCGCGGCGAGGAGGAGATCGAGGAGACGGTCTACCTGGGCGAGATCCCGAAGATGATCGGCGGCGGCGAGTTCATCGTGAACGGCGCCGAGCGCGTGATCGTGTCGCAGCTCCACCGCTCGCCGGGCGTGGACTTCGACAAGGAGATCCACACCTCCGACCGCATCCACCACAAGTGCCGGATCATCCCCGAGCGCGGCAGCTGGATCGAGCTGATCGTCTCGCGCAAGGACACGCTCACGGTCCGCATCGACCAGAGTGGCAAGTTCCCGGTGACGACGCTCCTCCGCGCGCTGTTCGAGCGCTACGACACCAACGAGGAGATCATCCGCCGCTTCTACCAGACCACCACCGTGAAGATGTCCAGCAAGGACGCGGTGGAGAAGATCAAGGGCAAGGTCGTCGTCAGCGACATCGTCGACCCGGAGACGGGCGAGATCAAGCTGGAGGGCGGCGGCGAGATCTCGGAGCGCCTGGCCAACGAGCTCAAGGAGGAGCTGCAGCTCGAGACCGTCGAGGTCATCGACGAGGTCAAGGACTGGCTGATCCTCAACACGCTCAAGGAGGACGGGACGCGCAGCCACGAGGAGGCGCTGCTCAAGATCTACCTGCGCCTGCGCCCGGGCAACCCGCCCCAGCTGGAGAAGGCCAAGGAGCTCTTCGCCGACAAGTTCCGCAACGACAACAAGTACCGCCTCGGCCGCGTCGGCCGCTTCCGCATCAACCGCAAGTTCGACCTCGACGTGCCCCTCGACCAGCAGGTCCTGACCGAGGACGACTTCGTCGCGGCGATCCGCTACCTGATCAACCTGCGCGACCCGAACTCGGGCGCGGAGCTGGACGACATCGACCACCTCGGCAACCGGCGCATCCGCACGGTCGACGAGCTGGCCGCCGACGAGTTCCGCAAGGGCTTCCTCAAGCTCAAGCGGACCGTCCGCGAGCGCATGCAGATCCTCGAGGAGCAGAACCTCACCCCGCGCTCGATCATCAACAGCAAGACGATCTCCTCGGCGATCGACTACTTCTTCGGCCGCGGCGAGCTGAGCCAGGTCGTCGACCAGACGAACCCGCTGGCGCAGCTGACGCACGAGCGCCGCCTCTCGGCCCTCGGGCCCGGCGGCCTCAACCGCAAGCGCGCCTCGTTCGAGGTGCGCGACGTCCACATCTCGCACTACGGCCGCATCTGCCCGATCGAGACGCCGGAGGGCTCGAACATCGGCCTGATCGCGTCGCTGTCGATCTACGCCCGCCTCGACGACTACGGCTTCCTCGTCACGCCCTACCAGGTCGTGCGCGGCGCCAAGCTCACGGGCGAGATCCAGTGGCTGCGCGCCGACGAGGAGGACCAGCTCATCCTGGCGCCGGCCGACACGGACATCGACCAGAAGAGCAAGAAGATCCTCGACGACAACACCATGGCGCGGGACCGCGGGGAGTTCGAGCTCGTCGACCCGAAGGACGTGCAGTACATCGACATCTCGCCGCGCCAGCTGGTCGGCGTGTCGGCGTCGCTGATCCCGTTCCTCGAGCACGACGACGCCAACCGCGCGCTCATGGGCGCCAACATGCAGCGCCAGGCGGTGCCGCTCCTGTGCACCGAGCCGCCGGCCATCTGCACCGGCATGGAGCGCGTCGTCGCCGCCAACAGCGGCATGGTCATCACCGCCCAGCGCGGCGGCACGGTCACGCGCGCCACGGCGGACGTGATCGAGATCGACAACGACGACGTCTACAAGATGCGCAAGTTCGTGGGCCTGAACGAGCGCACCTGCCTGAACCAGAAGCCGATCGTCGTCCCCGGCCAGAAGGTGAAGAAGGGCGAGGTCATCGCCGACGGCGCGGCCACGCACCAGGCCGAGCTCTCGGTCGGCCGCAACGTCCTCGTCGCCTTCATGACCTTCGACGGGTTCAACTTCGAGGACGCGATCATCGTCTCCGAGGAGCTCCTCCACATGGAGGCGTACACCTCGATCCACATCGACGAGTTCGAGATCGAGATCCGCGAGACGAAGCTCGGCAAGGAGGAGTTCACCCGCGACATCCCGAACGTCTCGGAGAAGGCGCTGCGGAACCTGGCCGAGGACGGCGTGATCCGCGTCGGCACCCGCGTGGCGCCGGGCGACATCCTCGTCGGCAAGGTCGTGCCGAAGTCGAAGTCGGAGCTGAGCCCCGAGGAGAAGCTCCTGCACGCGATCTTCGGGCGCATGGGCGAGGACGTGAAGAACGACTCGCTCGAGGTGCCCTCGGGCGTGGCGGGCATCGTCATCGGCGCGCAGAAGTTCCAGCGCAAGACGCACCTCCCCGAGGAGGAGCGCGTGCGCATCAAGCGGGAGATCCGCCGGCTCGAGGACGAGTACGACGCCCTGATCAACGCGCAGATCGAGCGCCTCGTCAGCGCCATGCACGAGGTCGCCCAGGGCGACGTGCGGCGCAAGGACACGGGCGAGCTCATCGACGCCCAGCTCCTCGCGCAGCTGCCGCCGCGCGACCTGCGCGGGTTCCTGGCCTTCAAGGACCTGGAGTTCGACGGCCGCCCGAGCAAGAAGAACTTCCGCCAGGTCGTGACCCGCTACTGCGACCGCATCGAGGACCTCGACGCGGAGCGCGAGCGCAAGCGCAACCGCCTGCAGCGCGGCGACGAGCTGCCCACGGGCGTGCTCGAGATGGTCAAGGTCTACGTGGCCACGCGCCGCACGCTGTCGGTCGGCGACAAGATGGCCGGCCGCCACGGCAACAAGGGCGTGATCGCCAAGATCATGCCCAAGGAGGACATGCCCTTCCTCGCCGACGGCACGCCGGTGCAGATCCTGCTGAACCCGCTGGGCGTGCCGTCGCGCATGAACGTGGGTCAGATCTTCGAGACGCACCTGGGCTGGGCGGCCAAGATCATGGGCTTCCAGGCGGTCACGCCCGTCTTCGACGGCGCGTCCGAGGAGCAGATCCGCAAGATCTTCTGGCTCGCCGAGGAGCTGCGGCACGGCCGGATGACCAAGGAGGACGCCATGAAGGGCGTCGACCAGGTCATCGAGGGGAGCGACGAGGTCCCCGAGACCAAGGCCGACACCGACGACGGGCGGCCCGGCTGGCGTGACACGACCTGCAAGCACATCCTCTACGACGGCCGCACGGGCGAGCCGTTCGACCAGGACGTCACGGTCGGCTACGCCTACATGCTCAAGCTGCACCACCTCGTCGACGACAAGGTGCACGCGCGCGCGACCGGCCCCTACTCGCTGATCACCCAGCAGCCGCTGGGCGGCAAGGCGCGCTTCGGCGGCCAGCGCTTCGGCGAGATGGAGGTTTGGGCGCTCGAGGCCTACGGCGCGGCGAACATCCTCCAGGAGCTCCTGACCGTGAAGTCCGACGACGTGGACGGCCGGACGAAGATCTACGAGTCCATGGTCAAGGGCGAGAACGTCCTCGAGCCGGGCACCCCGGTGTCGTTCGACGTGCTCTGCAACGAGATCAAGGGGCTCGCGATCAACATCGAGCTCAACCGGCGCAACCTCGGCATCAACGCCACGAACCCGACCATCTAGTCACCCCGGCGAACGAGAAGAGAAAGACACGGAGGAGATCACCATGGTGGACGCACCTCTGTTCCCGACGACGACGGCCGGGGCCAGCACCGAGGCGAGGGGCGGCGCGGCGACCGCGTCGTTCGTCGACCCCTACGCCCGGCTCAACGAGATCAAGAGCGTCACGATCAAGCTGGCGTCGCCCGACGACATCCGGCGCTGGTCGTACGGCGAGGTCAAGAAGCCCGAGACGATCAACTACCGCACCTACCGCTCGGAGAAGGAGGGTCTGTTCTGCGAGCGGATCTTCGGCCCCGAGCGCGACTGGGAGTGCTTCTGCGGCAAGTACAAGGGCATCAAGCACAAGGGCATCAAGTGCGACCGCTGCGGCGTGGAGATCACCCACAGCCGCGTGCGCCGCAAGCGCATGGGTCACATCAACCTGGCCGCGCCGGTGGCGCATATCTGGTTCTTCAAGGCCATGCCGAGCCGCCTCGGCTCGCTCCTGGCCAAGAAGACCTCGTCGCTCGAGCGGGTGGTCTACTTCCAGGACTACATCGTCACCGACCCCGGTGACACGCCGCTCCAGGCCAAGCAGCTCCTCACCGAGGAGGAGTACCGCAAGAACCGCGAGCAGTACGGCGACGCGTTCGAGGCGGGCATGGGCGCGGAGGCGGTGAAGAAGCTGCTCGAGCGCCTCGACATGGACGAGCTGCTCGATCAGCTCTACGTCGAGCTGCGCGAGACGCGGTCGAAGCAGAAGCAGAAGGACATCATCAAGCGCCTGAAGACGGTCAAGGCGCTCAAGGACTCGGGCAACCGCCCCGAGTGGATGATCCTCGACGTGATCCCGGTGATCCCGCCGGACCTGCGGCCGCTGGTGCTCCTCGAGAGCGGCAGCTTCGCCACGTCGGACCTCAACGACCTCTACCGGCGGCTCATCAACCGCAACAACCGCCTGAAGAAGCTGCTCGACCTCAACGCGCCCGAGGTCATCATCCGCAACGAGAAGCGCATGCTCCAGCAGTCGGTGGATGCGCTGTTCGACAACAACCGGTGCCGCCGGCCGGTGCTCGGGTCGAACAACCGGCCGCTCAAGTCGATCACCGACATGATCAAGGGCAAGCAGGGCCGCTTCCGCGAGAACCTGCTCGGCAAGCGCGTCGACTACAGCGCGCGCTCGGTGATCGTCGTCGGCCCGGAGCTGCGCCTGCACCAGTGCGGCCTGCCGAAGAAGATCGCGCTCGAGCTGTTCCAGCCGTTCATCATCCGCCGCCTGAAGGAGATGGGCCACGCCGACACGATCAAGTCGGCCAAGAAGATGCTCGAGCGCAAGGACGAGGAGGTCTGGGACATCCTCGAGGAGGTGATCTTCGAGCACCCGGTCCTGCTCAACCGCGCGCCCACGCTGCACCGCGTCGGCATCCAGGCCTTCGAGCCGATGCTCGTCGAGGGCAACGCGATCAAGCTGCACCCGCTCGTGTGCACGGGCTTCAACGCCGACTTCGACGGCGACCAGATGGCCGTGCACCTGCCGCTCTCGCTCGAGGCGCAGGTCGAGGCCTGCACGCTCATGCTGGCGACGAACAACATCTTCTCGCCGGCCAACGGCCAGCCGATCATCGCCCCCTCGCAGGAGATCGTCCTCGGCATCTACTACATGACCGAGATCGTCCAGGGCGAGAAGGGGGAGGACCTCGACAAGGTCTACGCCAGCCTCAACGAGGTGTTCATGGCGTACGACGAGCGCAAGGTCATGCTCCAGACCCGCGTCCGGGTGCGCCTGCCCGAGGGCGTCAAGGTCATGGAGCTCTCGCCGCAGGGCGAGCGCGAGCTGAAGAAGCTGGACAAGAGCCGCATCGTCGAGACGACCGTCGGCCGGTGCATCTTCTTCGACGTGCTGCCGCAGGGCATGCCGCTCTACAACTACCCGCTGCGGAAGCCGCGCATCAGCGAGATCATCGCCGACTGCCACAAGACGCTCGGCCGCGAGGCGACCCTGCGCCTGCTCGACGACCTCAAGGACGCCGGCTTCACCTACTCGACGCTGGGCGGCCTGTCGTTCTCGACCTACGACCTGAAGATGCCGCCGTCGAAGGTGGAGATCCTCGACCGCACGCAGAAGCAGGTCGACGCCATCCAGAAGCAGTACGAGAAGGGCGTCATCACCGAGCTCGAGCGCTACAACCAGATCATCGACCGCTGGACCGAGGCCACGGAGCAGGTCGGCGAGGCGATGATGGAGGAGATGAAGAACGACCAGCGCGAGGGCAAGCGCTACCTCAACCCGATCTACATGATGAGCGGGTCGGGCGCGCGCGGCTCGGCGCAGCAGGTGCGTCAGCTCGCCGGCATGCGCGGCCTCATGGCCAAGCCGTCGGGCAAGATCATCGAGACGCCGATCAAGGCCAACTTCCGCGAGGGCCTGCACGTGCTGGAGTACTTCAGCTCGACGCACGGCGCCCGCAAGGGCCTGGCCGACACGGCGCTCAAGACGGCCGACTCGGGCTACCTGACCCGCAAGCTGGCCGACGTGGCGCAGAACGTCGTCGTCAACGAGCGTGACTGCGGCACGGTGCGCGGCATCACCAAGGGCCAGGTGGTCTCGGGCGAGCGGACGATCGTGCCGCTGTGGCGGCAGATCCGGGGCCGCACGGCGTGCGACGCGATCGCCGACCTGGTCACCGGCGAGACGGTGATCAGCGCCAGCGAGTTCATCACCGAGGAGAAGGCCAAGCGCATCGAGGAGGTCGTCGGCAAGAAGGGCAAGATCCGCGTCCGCTCGGCGCTGACCTGCGAGACGCCGATCGGCGTGTGCGTCCTCTGCTACGGCGCCGACCTGTCGGTCGGGAAGCTCGTCGAGGAGGGCATGGCCGTGGGCATCATCGCCGCCCAGTCGATCGGCGAGCCGGGCACGCAGCTGACGATGCGGACGTTCCACATCGGCGGCGTGTCGCAGCGCCTGCGCGAGGAGCCCGAGATCCGCGCCGGCAACCTGGGCGTCGTCTCGTTCGAGCGGGTCACCCTCGCCCAGGTCGAGAAGGACATGGTCGAGATCGAGGGCAAGGGCCGCATCCACGTCCTCGACAAGAAGGGCCGCAGCCTCGAGACCCACGACGTCCCGCTCGGCGCGCTCGTGCGCGTGAAGGACGGCGAGGAGCTCAAGCCCAAGGGGAAGAAGAACCCGGTCCTCTTCGAGTGGGACCCCCACATGGAGCCGATCCTCGCGCTCAAGGGCGGCATCGTCTCCTACGAGGGCATCATCGAGGGCGTCACCTACAAGAAGGAGATCGACCGGGCGACGGGCTTCGAGCGCAAGGTGATCATCGAGCACAAGGGTGACCACCACCCGATGATCCTCGTGCGCGACTCGAAGACCGAGACGACGCTCTCGAGCTACCCGATCCCCGAGCGGGCGCACATCGAGGTGTCGGAGGGCGACGAGATCGTCCCCGGCACGCTCCTGGCGAAGACCCCGCGCGAGATGGGCGGCACGCAGGACATCACGGGCGGTCTGCCGCGCGTGAGCGAGGTCTTCGAGGTGCGCAAGCCCAAGCAGACCGCGGTCATCGCCGAGATCGACGGCATGGTCGAGATCGGGCCGAAGAAGCGCGGCAAGGGCACGATCATCGTCCGCAGCGAGTCGGGCGAGGAGCGCGAGCACATCTACCAGCACGGCCGGCACCTGCGCGTGCACACGGGCGACCGGGTGCGGGCGGGCGAGCCGCTGACGAAGGGCTCGTTCATCCCGCACGACATCCTGCGCATCTCGGGCCCCGAGGCCCTGCAGCAGTACCTGCTGCAGGAGGTGCAGGGCGTCTACCGCTCGCAGAACGTGACGATCGACGACAAGCACATCGAGATCATCATCATGCAGATGCTCCGCAAGGTGCAGGTCGCCGACCCGGGTGACACCGAGTTCCTGCCCGGCCAGGTGGTGGACAAGTTCCAGTTCCGCCAGGGCAACGAGCAGGTGAAGCGGCGCGGCGGCAAGCCGGCCACGGCCGAGCCGCTGCTGCTCGGCATCACCAAGGCGTCGCTGTTCTCCGACTCGTTCATCTCCGCGGCGTCGTTCCAGGAGACGACGAAGGTCCTCACCGAGGCGGCCCTCGCCGGCAAGACCGACGAGCTCCTCGGCCTGAAGGAGAACGTGATCCTCGGCCACCTCGTCCCGGCCGGCACCGGGCACCGCGTCTACAACGAGAAGGTGGTCGAGAAGCTGGTCTCGGAGGAGGAGCTGCGCGCGCAGCTCGCCGCCGAGCGGGCCGAGCAGGAGATCCAGCTCGCCAACCAGAACGCCGCCGACATCGCCCAGCAGACGCTCCAGGCGCTCCAGAGCCTCGGCGCCACGCCGGGCTCGCTGGGCGACGGCGACGGCGGCAACGGCGCGCTCGACGACGAGGATTGATCGGGCCCCGCCGGCCCGACCGAGTCTGACTGACGTCCACGGCCGCGGCGATCACCTCTGGTGATCGCCGCGGTCGTCGTTTCGGGGACGCTGCGATGTGGGGGGCCCTGACCCTCCCGCCCGTCCCCCCGGCGGCGGGGGATCTCCCCCGCCGCGGCGCGGCACGGGGACGGCGCGGGAACGGGCTCGGGGCGCGGGCCCGGCATGTGCTTCCGGTGACGCCCGGAGGGACGGTGACCCGCAGCCCCGCCGCCGGTCCGCCGACCGCGCGGCCCGCCCTGGACGAGCCCGCGCCCGAGGTCGACCTCGCGGTGGCCGACCCGCTGGACGCGGCCGTCGGCGAGGCGCTGCTCCGCGCGGCCGCCGACCTGCCCCCGGGGCGGCCGGCGCGGCTCGACCTGTCCCGGGTCCGGCGCGCCGACACCTTCGGCCTGGCCGCCGTGGCCGCCGCCCTGCGGGGGCTGCGCGCCGGCGGGCGCGCCGTCCGCGTCGTGGGCCTCGACCCCGAGGTGCGCCGCCGCGCGGCGCTGCTGCGCCTCGACGAGGTCCTCGCGGCCCGCGACGAGGACCCCCCGGGCCCCGCGGCGGTCCCCGGCGGCCGCTTGCGGGGCGCGCTCGACCACGCCGTGGTGCTCCTGGCCACGCTCTACCTGGGCGTCCGCCACGCCGCGGCCGACTGCTTCCGCACGCCGCTCGGGCGCGAGCAGCTCGCCCGGCAGGTGGTCGAGGTGGGCCAGCGCGGCGTGCCGATCGTGGCCGGCGTGACCTTCCTGATCGGCGCGATCATCGCCATCCAGACCGCCTACACCCTCGAGCCCTACGGCGCGACGATCTACGTGGCCCGCGGCGTGGGGATCTCCATGACGCGCGAGCTCGGGCCCCTCATGGCGGCCGTGCTCGTCGCCGCCCGCTCCGGCTCGGCGATCGCCGCCGAGCTGGGGAGCATGGTCGTCTACGAGGAGGTCGAGGCGCTCGAGATGATGGCGCTGCGCCCGCGCCGCTTCCTCCTCTCGCCGCGCTTCGCCGCGCTGCTCATCGGCGTCCCCGCCCTCTCGGTGTGCGCCGACATCGCCGGCGTGGTCGGCGGCGCGACGATCATGGTCCTGCAGTACGACATCACCCCGCGCATGTACTTCGACGAGACGATCCGCGCCGTCTACCTGGCGGACATCGGCTCGGGGCTGATCAAGTCGGTGTTCTTCGGCGCGCTCATCGCCGCCGTCGCCTGCAAGTGCGGCCTGTCGCTGCGCGGCGGCCCCGAGGCGGTCGGGCGCGCGGCGACGGCCGCCGTCGTGCAGAGCATCGTCGCCGTGGTCCTCTTCGACGCGGCGTTCACCTACGCCTCGCGGGGGGTGCTGTGACCGCGCCCCCCTCGCGCGCACCGGTGATCGAGACCCGCGGGCTCGTCGTGCGCTTCAACGGGCGCCCCGTGCTCGAGGGGATCGACCTGCAGGTCCGTCAGGGCGAGGCGCTCTTCCTCATGGGGCCGTCCGGCTGCGGCAAGACGACGCTCCTCAAGTGCATCGCCGCGCTGCTCCAGCCCGACGAGGGGCAGGTGCTCTTCGACGGGCGCCCGCTCGAGGGCGTCGCCGGCGGCCCGGTCACCGACGCCATGCGCCGCGCCACCGGCCTCGTGTTCCAGGGGAGCGCGCTCCTCAGCTCGATCAGCCTGGCCGAGAACGTGGCCCTGCCGCTCCGGGCGCGGCTGCGCCTGCCGCCGGAGCTCGTGCGCGAGGTGGTGCGCATGAAGCTGGCGCAGGTGGGGCTCCTCCACGCGATCGACCTGCGGCCGGCGGAGCTCTCCGGCGGCATGCGCAAGCGCGCCGGGATCGCGCGGGCCCTGGCGCTCGACCCTCGCGTCCTCCTCCTCGACGAGCCCACGAGCGGCCTCGACCCCATGACCGCGGACGGGATCGACCGGCTCGTGGCGCAGCTGCGCCAGGACCTGGGCGTCACGGTCGTCGTCGTGTCGCACGACCTCGCCTCGGCCGAGCGCCTCGCCGACCGCCTGGTGATCCTGGGCCACGGCCAGGCGCTGGTCGAGGGCACGTGGGCGGAGGTGCAGGCCTCGAAGGACGAGGCCGTCCGCAGCTTCCTCGACCGGCGGGCCCGCCCCGCCACCGCCGCGGCGCACGCCGCCTGGGAGGGCCCCTGAGCGCCACCGCGCAGGAGCGCCGCCAGGCGCTCACCTTCGTCGTCGCGTCCATCCTGGCGCTGGCCGTCGTCGTCGCCGTGGTCGGCGGCGTCCGCCTGCGCCGGCACGACCGCGTCTACCTGGTCGTGTTCCGGGAGTCGGTCTCCGGCCTCGTGGCCTCGGGGCAGGTCGAGTACAAGGGCGTCCCCGTCGGCATCGTGCGCGCGATCCGCCTGCGCGACGGCGCGATCGGCGAGGTCGAGGTCGAGGTCGGTATCCGCCCGGACGTGCCGATCAAGGCCGACACGCGGGCCCAGCTCCAGGCCCAGGGGATCACCGGCTTCCAGTCGCTCCAGCTCCTCGGCGGGACGGCGGCGGCGCCGGACCTGCCCGAGGGGGGCGTGATCCCGGTCGAGCCGTCGCTGTTCAGCGCGCTCGGGCGCACGGCGACCGACCTCGCCGACACGGTCAAGCGGCTGGGGGTCATGGCCGAGGCGTGGGGCGACGACGTGCAGGCGGCCCTGGTCGAGCTCCGGGCCACCCTGGTCGCCGGGCAGGGCGCCGCGCGGGCGCTCGAGGGGGCGGCGTCGGCGATCGGCTCCGAGGTGCAGGCGACCGGCGTCGCCCTGCGCGCGACGGCCGGCGACGCGTCGACCCTCCTGCGCGACCCGTCGTGGCCGGCGCTCGGGCAGGAGACCGTGGCCGCCGTGCAGGACCTGCGGCGCGTGGCCGCGGCGCTCGAGCGGGCGGCGGCGGCGCTGGCCGAGGTGGCCGGCGAGAACCGCGACGACGTGCGGGCGCTCGTCCTCGACCTGCGCCGCACGGCGGCCGAGGCGCGCGGCGCGGCGCGCGAGGTGCGCCAGCGGCCCTCGAGCCTGCTCTACGACCTGCCCGCCGCCGAGAAGCCCTTCCCCGACCCGCTCCCGGGGGTGGCGCGGTGAGGGCCCTGGCGCTCCTCCTGGCGGTCGCCACCCCGGCGTGCATCACCCTCGGCCCCGGGGAGCCCGACGAGCAGCGCGAGTGGGACCTCCTGCCCGCGCCCGTGGCGGCCGTCGAGCCGGCGCCGGGGGCGCCGTCGCTCCAGGTGGTCGCCTTCGGCGTGAGCGAGGTCCTCGACCGCGACGCCCTCGTCTGGCGTCGGGGCGAGGTGGAGGTCGGCGCCTACGCGCGCCAGCGCTGGGCGCGCCCGCCGCAGGAGGCCGCGCGGGCGGTGCTCGTGGCGGCCCTGCGCGACGCCCTCGGGCGAGCCGCCGTCGTCGGCGCGGACCCGCCGCTCCCCGCGCCCGACTACGTCCTGCGCGGGCACCTCGCGCGCTTCGAGGAGGTCGACCGCGGCGAGGTCTGGTGCGGCGTCGTCGAGGTGCACGCGGCGCTGGCGCGGCGCGACGGGGTCGAGCTCCTGCGCCGCGTCTACCGGGTCGAGCGCACCGCGCCCGAGCGCAACCCGAGAGGCGTGGTCACCGCCCTGCGCGCCGCCACGCTCGAGGTGGGCGCCGCGCTCGCGGAGGACGTCGCGGCGGCGCTGGGGCTCGAGGCGGGCGCGAAGTAGCCGTCGAGGCGGACAGCGCAACCTGTTGCTGGAGCGTCGCTTCTGGCCTCGTGATGAGGACGGCCGCGGCCGGGATATCCAGGGCGAGAGGAGGCCTCTTGCCCCGGATCGCCACGATGCAGCACCGTAGGGGGTGGATGAGCGACGACCTCGATGACGCGGCCCGCGTGCGGGCCTACGCCCGCGGCGAGCGCGACGCCCTGGACCCCGTGGTCGCCGGTACCTGCTCTCGGCGGCCTCGCCCGGCCCGGGCCTCATGGACACCGGGATGGAGGTCGTGGCCGCCGAGCGGCTCCCGGCGCTGCGCCTGGACGTCCCGCTCCAGGTCGCGGTGGCCGTCTCGCTCCCCCCGACGAACGACCCCGCCGACTTCGACGCGCGGCACCGGGTCGAGCTCCAGCGGCGCCGCGCGGACGGCGCGTGGGCCGGCGCGAGGTCGGGCCACGAGCCCCGCGGCGCCGAGCCCCTCGAGGACACGCTCCGGGGGTGGGACGAGGACGAGGGCCCCGACGTCGTCTTCCGGCACATGGCGCCGGGCGTGTACCGCGCGATCGTCGACCACCCCGGCCACGCGACGGCGGTCTCGCCGCCCTTCGAGCTGACCCCCGGCGGGCCGGCGCCGCGGATCACCCTGGCGCTGGCGGCCGGCCGCCTCGTCCGCGGCCGCGTGGTCGACCTCGAGGGGCGGCCCGTGGCCGGCGCGAACCTAGACCTGGTCCTGGGAGACCACGGGATCTCCCTCGCCGGTACCGGGGAGGACGGGACGTTCTCGCTCCGCGAGCTGCCCGAGGGCCTCGCCGTCGTGCTGAAGGTGAGCGAGCTCTTCGGGGAGTTCGTCGGGAACGAGGCGGTCCACGTCGAGGTGGCGGCCGACGTGACGTGGCTCGGCGACGTCGTCGTCGGATGGTCGCCCGCTCGCGGCGGCGCCGGTGAGGACGACCCCGACCGCGCCGGGGACGAGGGGCGCTGATGGCCGACGGCGTGCGGGTCCGCGACGCCGCCCTTTCGTCCCGGTGTTAGGATCCGCTCCCCATGACCCCCACCGAGCTCCAGCGCGCGCTCGCGCAGCCCGAGCCGCCCGTCGTCCTCGACGTGCGCCAGCCCGAGGAGCTGGCGCTGGCCCGGCTCGAGGGCGTCCTGCACGTGCCGATGCCCGAGGTGCCCTCGCGCGTCGACGAGCTGCCGCGCGACCGGCCCCTCGTCGTCATGTGCCACCACGGCGTGCGCAGCGCCCACGTGGTCGCCTTCCTGCGCCAGGCGCACGGCTTCCAGCGGGTCGAGAACCTCGACGGCGGGATCGACGCGTGGTCCTGCGAGGTCGACCCGAGCGTCCCCCGCTACTGATGGCCCTCCGCCGCGTCCGGAGCGTCCGCAAGCTCGAGGCGACGCGCATCGCCGGCGCGGCCCTGCTGTGCGTGCTGGCGCAGTTCGCCGTCGGCATGCCCCAGGGCCACTTCGGGCCGCCCGACGTCATCACCCCCGCCGGCGCGGTCTACTCCGCCCTGGCCCTGCTCCTGGGCGGCGCGGGCGCCTGGGCGCACCTGACCGGCCGCGGCTGGGCGCACGGGTTCGCCCTGCTCTTCTACTCGGCGAGCATCGGCGCCTTCCTCCCGGCGCTCGAGTCGGACCCGGTCCGCGCCGCGGCGCTCGTCTCGTGGCTGCTCCTCGGCGTCGCGCGCCAGCTCTTTCCGCCTTCGGGGGACGAGGTCGTGCCCGACGAGCCGGCCGCCGCCTGGCGCGCCGCGTGGGGCCCGGCGACGACCCAGCTCATCGTGGTCACCCTCGTGGCCACGGTCAGCGTCGTCGGCTTCCGCCTCAGCGCCCGGCCGCTGGCCCAGGGCGTGTGCCTGGCCCTGAACCTGGGCTGCCTGGCCCTCGCCGCCCCGCTCCTCGTCCACCTGCGCCCGGCACGCGGGGCGCTCGTGGCCGCGGCGCTCGCCCCGTGGGCCCTGGCCCTCGTCCTCGCCCTCGCCGGCCAGCCCGGGCTGGCGTTCACGGCGATCGCCGCGGCGCAGGTGGCGACGCTCGGGCTGATCTGGGCCGGCGAGCGCGTCACCGACGAGGTGCTGGGCTACTTCTACGAGCACCCGGCCCTGCTCACCTGCGCCAGCTTCGTCGGGCTCATCCTCCTCGGCACCTTGCTCCTCTCCTTCCCCGCCTCCGCGGCGCCGGGCGTCCAGGTCGACCCGCTCGACGCCCTGTTCACGGCGACCAGCGCCGCCTGCGTCACCGGGCTCGTCGTGCTCGATACCCCGACCGCCTTCTCCGGCTGGGGGCACGCCGTGCTCCTCTTCCTCATCCAGGCCGGCGGGCTGAACATCATGGTCCTGTCGACGTTCGCCGCCCTGGCGCTCGGGCGCCGGCTGGGCCTGCGCGGGGAGCTGGCGCTCGGGCAGGTGCTCGACCTCCCGGTCCACCGCACCGCGTATCAGCTGACCGTGTTCATCGTCGCGTCCACGCTGGCGATCGAGGCCGTGGGGGCCGTCCTCCTGGCGCTCGGCTTCGCCCTCCACGGGGCGACGGGGCTCGAGGCGCTCTGGCTGGGCGCGTTCCACGCCGTCTCGGCCTTCTGCAACGCGGGCTTCTCGCTGCGCAGCGACAGCCTCGAGGGGCTCCAGCGCGACCCGTTCGGCCTGGGCATCGTGGGCATCCTGGTGGTGCTCGGCGGGCTCGGCTTCAGCGTCATGGCGACGGCGTGGCTGCGCCTGCGCGGCGAGCGCGTCCCGCCGTCGCTCCAGGTGCGGCTCGTCCTGGCCGTGTCGGCGGGCCTCCTCGTCCTCGGCGCCGCGGCCTTCGCGCTCCTCGAGTGGGACGCGTCGCTCGACGGGCTGGGGCCGCTCGACAAGCTGACGAACGCGCTGTTCCAGAGCGCGATGACCCGCACGGCCGGGTTCAACTCCGTCGACCTGGGCCGCCTCGAGCGGTCGACGCTCCTCGTCGTGTGCGCGCTCATGGTGATCGGCGCCTCGCCCGGGAGCACGGGCGGCGGGATCAAGACGACGACCTTCGCCGTGCTCGTGGGGACGGTCCTCTCGGCCGTCCGCGGCGGGGCCCCGATCGTGCTCTTCGGGCGCACGATCCCGGTGGCGCTCGTCTATCGCAGCGCGGCCGTGTTCCTGGCCACGGCGGCCCTGGGCTTCGCCGGGCTGCTGGCGCTCCTCGCCACGCAGCCGCTGCCGTTCGAGCACCTCCTGTTCGAGACCTGCAGCGCGCTCGGGACCGTGGGCCTGTCGGTCGGCGCCACGGGCGAGCTCGACGCGGCGGGCAAGCTCGTGGTGATCGCCCTCATGTTCGCGGGCCGCGTCGGCCCGCTCACGCTGGTGCTCCTCCTCGGGCGCCCGGCGCAGGCCCGGGTGGGCTACCCCGACGCCAGGCTGATGATCGGATGACGGCATGATCGGCGAGTGCGTGGTGATCGGCCTGGGCCGCTTCGGCTGGGCGGTGGCGACGAACCTGGCGCGCCACGGGCAGTCGGTGCTCGCGGTCGACACCGACCCCGCGAAGGTCCAGGCGATCTCGGCCGAGGTCGAGGCGGCGGTCACCTGCGACACGACCGACGAGGCCGCGATCGCCGAGCTGCACCTCGAGCGCGCCACCTGCGTCGTGGTCGCGATCGGGGTCGAGCACAAGGACGCCTCGATCCTCACCACGGCGCTCCTGCGCCAGGCGGGCGTGCCGCGGATCATCGCGCGCGCGGTCAACGACCTCCACGGCCGCGTCCTCGTCGCGGTGGGGGCGCACGAGATCGTGAACCCCGAGAAGGAGATGGGCCAGCGCATCGCGCGGCGGCTGGCGCGCCCGAGCCTGATCGAGCAGATCCCGCTCGGCGACGGCGCCGACCTGGCCGAGCTCCAGGCGCCCGAGGCGTTCGTCGGGAGGACGCTCGTGGAGCTGGACGTGCGCCGTCGCTGGGACGTGTCGGTCGTGGCGATCCGGCGCGGGGGGAAGGTCCAGAGCTACGTCCTGGGCATGGGCCCGCTCGAGCCCGGGGACGTCCTCGTCGTCATCGGCGCGCCCGACGCCCTCGGCCGGCTCGCGGCCCTCGCATGACCCTGCGCACCCGCCTGCTCCTCGGCTACGGCTACCTCGTGGCGCTGCTCCTGGCGACCGCGATGCTCTCCGCGCTCGGCCTCCAGCGCTTCGGGCGGAGCCTCGACCGCGTCCTGCTCGAGGACGTCCGCCGCGTGGAGGCCGCCCTGGCCGTCCTCCACGCCCTGGACCAGCACGCGGCGGCCGCCGCGGCGCTGGTCGGGGGCGAGCGCGGGGCGGCCGACGCGCTCCGGGCGGCCGGCGAGGCGCTGGAGCGCGGGCGCGCGGAGGTCGCCGCGCGCGCGACGGAGCCCGAGGAGCTCGAGCGCGCGGCGGGCCTGGCCCGCGAGGCGGCGGCCCTGCGCGCCGCCCGCGACCGCCTGCTCTCGGCGCCCACGCCGCGCGCGGCGGACGAGCTCGAGGTGCGGCGCCGCCTCCAGGCCGCCCGCGGGCAGGTGCTCCGGCTGCTCGAGCACGACACGCGCGAGATGCAGCGGGCCGAGGCGACGGCGCGCCGGCAGGCGCACGGCTTCGCCCTCGGGCTGGCCGCCCTCGTCGTGGTCGCCCTCCTCTCGCTCGGCGCCATGTCGCGGGGGCTCCAGCGCGGCGTCCTCGCCCGCCTCGACGAGCTCAAGGGGCTCGGCGACGCGGTCGCGGCGGGCGACCGCGGCCGGCGCCTCCGGGCGCGCCACGACGACGAGCTGGGCGTGCTGGCCCGGCACCTCAACGCCGCCCTCGACCAGCAGGAGGCCGTGGCGGCCCGCGTGGAGGGGCGGCTGAGCCAGCAGGCGCAGCTCCTCCTGGGCCTCGTGGGCGCCCGCGGCGGGCGGGCGGCCGTGGTCGGCCTCGACGGCGTCGTGATCGCCTCCACGCTGCCGGCCGCGGCGGAGGCCCGCGTGGCCTCGTTCGAGGAGCGCATCCGCGACGAGCGCAGGGCGGTCGAGCCGGGGGCGGGGCCGGTCGTGCGCCGGGTCGCCGACCTGGACGGCGCGGGCGGCCTGACGCTCGAGCTCCTCGTCCACCACGGGCGGCCGGCGGGGTGGCTGGTGACCGTGGACGAGGCGGCGCCGCGCAGCTGAGAGGAGATCGAGGGCCGACCGTGTGGGCTCACATGGGACACGGAGGCAACGAAGGTCCACGAAGGTCACGGAGGTCTTGTCCTCACATCTCCTCCGTGACCTCCGTCGTCCTCCGTCGCCTCCGTGTCCCATGATCGGCCAGGTGGCTGTCACTCGGCAGCGCCGGTCACTCCCCCAGCGCGATCTCCAGCCCCGGCATCACCGACGTCGCGCCCTCCGCCCCGGGCCGCGTCGCCGCCGGGTGGACCGGCCGGGCGGCGGACGGCTCGCCCTCGAACAGGTCGTCCACGTCGCGGTGGCGGCGCGCGAGGTCGACCTCGAGGTAGCGCTTCAGCGAGGCGTCGAACGCGCCGAACGACGAGCAGAGGACGACCTGGTGGCGGCCGATCAGGCCCAGGCCGTCGCGGAAGGCGCAGCCCTCGAGCGGCGCCTTCTTCTGGAAGTCGACCAGGTAGGGGTGGGGCGTGTGGCCGGTCACGAGCACCCCGGCGTCGAACGCGGCGAGGAAGGCCCGCACGTCGTCCAGGCCGTAGTCGCCGTTGCGGAAGCGGTTGTTGAGCAGCTGGTGGTAGGCGGAGCCGTAGTAGGCCTCGGGCGGCGCGGTGCGCATCCAGTCGCGGTCGCAGCGGTCGACCGCGCGGCGGAGCGCGGCGGCCCCGAGGCCCTGCATCCGGGGCGGGCCGGCGTGCGTGACGACGACGCCCGCGCCCTCGAGGTGCGCCACCACCGGGCAGCCGTCGAGGAGCTCGAGGTGCTCGGGGCGCACCCGCCGGACCATGTCGTAGGGGCCGATGTTGTTGGCGAACACCGCCTCGCCGTACGCGTCGCGGTAGTACTCGAAGTAGGCGTCGATCTCGGCCGCGGTGACGCGGGGGAGGAAGCCGGGCGCCGGCATGGGGCCGCCGCGCTGGCCCGCGTGGTAGCGGGCCACCTCGCGGCAGATCCGCAGCACGTGGAAGTCGTGGTTCCCCTCGAGGTAGACGATCCGCTCCGCGCGCGGGCCGAGCTCGCGGCGGGCGCGCAGGAGGTCGTCGAGGATGCGGAGGTCGCCGTCCTCCGGGACGAGCGGGTCGACGGCGCGGTGGCGCGTCACGTCGGGCGCGTCGCCGGTGATGACCAGCCAGAGGTCCTCGCCGGCGGCGATGCGGTCGAGCGCGCGCGAGGCGGCGAGGAACGCCGTCCAGTCCCCGTGGTGCCCGTGCAGGTCGGAGAGGACCACGGCGCGCCCCCGCGCCGGGAGCACGCGCGTCCGCGACGGGCGAGGGCGGCGCCACAGGTCCCCGAGTCTCACGGGGAGATCGTAAGCCGCGGGGCGTCGGTCGTGCCACCCGGGCGAGGACATCACCACGGAG
This sequence comes from Planctomycetota bacterium, assembly GCA_023954375.1. Lineage (GTDB taxonomy): Bacteria > Planctomycetota > J058 > J058 > J058 > JAMLIC01. Next base: position 108,827 of record JAMLIC010000005.1, on the reverse strand, counting down.
GACACGGAGGACACGGAGGAAGACCTCGGTGGAGTCGCTCTCGCAGCTCTTCCTCCGTGTCCTCCGTGGCCGCCGTGGTTGGACCTCTTGCCTCGACGTCGGGGGGTGCGACGTTACGCGCGCCCCAGCACGATCGCCGCCAGCCCGCCCCGCCCGCGGACCTTCGTCTTCTGGAAGATCGTCTTGAGGTGCCACTTCACCGTGTCGACCCCGACGCCGAGGCGGTCGGCGATGTCGCGGTTGCGCAGGCCCTCGATCGCCAGCGCGGCCACCTGCCGCTCGCGGGTGGTGAGGCGCGCCTCGCGCACCAGGCGCTCGAACCTCGAGTCCGACACCTCGTGGGCGAGGAGCGCCAGCGCGGCCACGCCGCTGCGCCGGTCCATGGCCACGAGCCGGATCGGCAACGCGGCGGTGCCATCGGCCTGGAGGACGCGGTCCGCGGCCGTGCCCGGCGGCGGGCGCCCGCCGAGGAACTCCCGCACCTCGATGCCCAGGCGCTCGAGGGTCGCGGGCACGAGGAGGGGGCTGGCCCCGAGGTCGTCGTGCACCACGCGGCCCTCGGCGTCGTACGCCAGGCCGTGGACGCTCCCGGCCGGCGCGCCCGGCGCGCCGACCTGGGCGAGGAGCGTCCGTCGCAGGACGGCGGCGCAGGCCGCGCGCGCCAGGTCGGGCGCGCACAGGCCCATGAGCGCCCGCTCCTCGCGGCTGAAGTCGGGCTGGTCGGGCCCGCGGTGCAGGGCGAACGCGAACACCGACCCGTCCGGCATGCGGTGCACCGAGAGCATCACGTGCCGGATCCCGAGCGCCGCGAGGAACTCGGCCGTGAACGCGTCCTGGCCGTAGCGCCGCCCGACCTCCGTGTCGCTGAGCAGCGCCGGGCGCCCGTCCGCCTCGGCGTAGACCGGGCGCATGGGGTCGAGCTTCATGTAGCGCTCGGCGTAGGGGTGCACCACGCCGACGCTGTTGCCGAAGAACCAGGCCGGCTCGTGGGTGACCTGCGCCGGCGCCTCGGGCTCGAGCACCGACGCCGACGCGCGGGTGTGGGGGATCAGCTGCTGCACGAGGGGCACGAGCGCGGCCATGCGCTCCTGGAACGTCGTCCCGACGCAGGCCGTCCGGCCGACCTCCAGGAGCACCTGGAGCTGCTGCAACGTGACCTTGGCTTCGTCCAACGAGCCCTCGACCGGGTGTCGAACTGTAGCGGCAGGGAAACGCACAGGAAACTACTCCGAGGGGTGGTCTTGGAGACCACCCTCGTTCGACCGGGGCGTGTCGTGTGCGCCACGATCGGTGGCGTCTGGAGGCGTGAACCCCTGGGACGTGTCGCCACAGGGGTGGCAGTCTTGCGCGCGCCCTCGGAGGCCGAGGGAGTGACGGGTCAACGCACGGTTCAACTGCATCTGCGCCATGCGCCCGAACTCGGGGTGATCGCGCAGCGCCTCGGCGAGGCGCCGGACCTCCTCGAGCGCGCCGCGCTGGACCGCCTGCTTCATGCGCACGTAATGATCGAACGCTTCCTGGCGCGATGCGATTCCCGGCGTCGGCGCGCCGCCGCGGCGCTGAGCCTTTTGAATCAGCAGGAGCCCGAGCCGTTCGTAGGCGCCGCCCGCCAGCTCGCGCTGCAGGGCGCGGCACGCCTCCACCTGGCCGTCCGCCGCGAGTCGCTTCATCGTCACCAGCCGTGCGAACTGCCGCGCCTCCTCACCCGCGACCGTCGGGGCCACCTCCGCGGTGGCCCCGGCGCTCCCGGTCAGCGCGCGCGCCTGGTCCGACGTCAGCCAACCACGTGCCACGCACAGCGCGGCGACCCCGCCCGGGGCCTCAACCGCAAGCAGGGCCTCGTCTGCCTGCGTCTGCGTGAGGAGGGCGCTCCGCACGGCGATGCGGCAGAACAGCACGTCCCCCTCGGGAGACGGCGGAGCCCCCTCGGGCGGCGGCGGCGTCGGCGGGGCGGGCGTTGGCGCCTCGCCCTCCCCCTCCGGCCCCGGACCTCCTGCCTCTCGCTCGGACACGCAGCGCGATCCTAATCGGCGCGAGCGGGTCCGCGCTCGCCACGCCTCTCAGTGGGCCAGCCACACCGCCACGTGGGTGACCCGCCCCGGAGAGAGCAGCGCGCCGTCACCCTGCGCCAGACGACGACGCTGGGCGGCGGGCGTCCACGCGGGGAAGAGGACGACGACGGCGAGCGGGCGCGGGCCGTCGTCGAGGAGCGACGCGGCGCGCGACCACGTCTCGTCGGCGACGAGCGCGGGGTCGTAGACCCGGGCGAGCCCGCCGCCCACGCCCGCGCCGACGACCACGCCGTCGGGGCCGACCAGGCCGCGGGCCAGGCGCACGGCGCCCCGGACGTCCTGCTGCTCGGCGCCCGCCTGCGCCGAGGCGCGGAGGGTCGCGAGGGCGACGACCAGGGCGACGAGGGCGGCCCGCGTCACGCGCCGCGGCGAGGCGACGACGCCGGCGGCGGCGAGCGCCAGGAGGGCCGGGAGGGCGAACAGCGCGAGGCGCGGGAACGCCGGCGCGCCGAGGGCGACGAGGAGGAGCGCCATGAGGGGCGGAACGCACCAGGCCACGACGGCGGGCGAGCGGCGGCGGGCGAGCGCGCCGCGGAGGGCCAGGAGGAGGACGAGGAGGGCCAGCAGCGCGCCCGCGACCGACGACGCGGCGCCGTCGCCGCCGGCGACGTCGAGGAGGTCCACGGGCGACAGGCGCCCCGGGTCGAACGGCCCGGCGAGCGCGCGGTCGACCGGCCGGAGGGCCCGGCGCGCGTGCTTCCACAGGTCGTCGACGGTGGGCGCGAGGAGGAGGAGCCCGCCGAGGGCGCCGGCGACGACGCCCCGCAGGGCCGCCGCGCGCCCGGCCGGCGGCGCGAGGCCGAGCCGCGGCGCGGCGAGCGCCAGGGCGGCCCAGCCCGCGAGCGGCAGGAGGAGCGTCGCGTGGGCCCACAGGCCGAGGGCGACGCAGGCGGCGAGGGCGGCCTCCTCGCGCCGCGACGCGTCACCGCGGAGCGCGCGCGGCACGAGGTGCAGGAGGAGCGTCGCCGCCAGGAGCAGCGGCGCGTAGCCGCGCACCTGCTGGGCGTAGGCCACGTGCGCGGGGGCCAGCGCGGCCAGGGCGCCGGCCGCGACGCCGGCGGCGGGCCCGAGGGCCCGCGCCGCCGCCCAGGCCAGGGCGGGGACGGCGAGGGCGCCGAGGACGAGGAACGGCGCCCGCAGGCCGGCCTCGTCGGCGGCCAGCTGGCCGGCGGCCCAGGCGAGGAGCGAGGCGAGCGGGTGGTTGTTGGCCTCGACCTGCCGGGCGAGCGCGTCGCGAGGCGAGCCGGCGAAGTGGACGAGCGTGAACAGCTCGTCGTACCACAGGCTCCTCGAGAGGCCGGGGAGGCGGGCGGCGAGCGCCAGCGCCAGGAGCGCCAGGAGCCAGCCGCGCGGCACGTTACCCGCCGCGCCGCTCGAGCCAGGCCTCGACGAGCCGCGCGTAGACGTCGGCCCCGCGCTCGAGCTCGCCCGCGGTCACGTACTCGTCGGGCGTGTGCGAGCGCGGGCTCTCGCCGCAGCCGAGCTTCACGGCCGGCACGTCGTCGAGGCGCGCCCAGTCGGACACCGTGGGCGAGCCGGTGGCCTGGTGGCCCGTGGCCGCCTCGGCCGCCTGGATGATCGGGTGCTCGCGCGGCGTGGCCTGCGCGCGCGCGCCCGCGCCCTGCACCTTCAGCAGGACCTCCGGCCCCAGGACGCGCCCGATCGTCTGCACGAGCTCGGGCGTGTCCCACTCCGGCGTCGTGCGCACGTCGATCGCGAACCAGCAGCTGCCGGGGATCACGTTGCGGCGCTCGCCGGCGCGGAGCATCGTCACCTGCGCCGTCGGCGGGCCGAGCGCCTCGCTGCGCGCCTCGAGCTCGAACGCGTCGAGCGCGGCGATCGCGCGCGCGGCCACGGCGATCGCGTTCGTCCCCTCCTCCGGACGCGCCGCGTGGGCCTGCCGGCCCCGGGCGGTGGCGTCGAGGGAGAGGAGGCCCTTCTGGGCGCACACGGGCACGAGGCCGGTCGGCTCGCCGATCACGGCCGCGTCGAGGCGACCGAGCGCCGGCAGGAGCGCCGGCAGGCCGGCCTGGCCGCCCGTCTCCTCCTCGCACACGGCGGCGAGGACGACGCGCGCGCGCGTGCCGGCCGCCGCCAGTCGCACGAGCGCGGCCGACATGGCCGCCACGCAGCCCTTGGCGTCGTTGCTGCCGCGGCCGTAGATCCGGTCGCCCTCGCGGGCCGCCTCGAGGGGCGGGCGCGTCCAGCCGTCGCCCACGGGGACCGTGTCGAGGTGGCTGCAGAGGAGGATCGAGGGTCCGTCCGCCGGGCCGACGGCCGCCCACAGGTTCCTGCCGTCGACCCGCGCCTCGACGCCGTGCTCCGCGAGGCGCTCGCGCAGGAGCGCCGCCGCGGCGCCCTCGTCGCCCGAGGGCGACGGCACGCGCACGAGGTCGCAGAGGAGCGCGACCGGGTCGAGCGTCACGACGCCTCGCCCTCGGCGAGCTCGTCGCGCGCGTAGGCCTGGCTCTCCTCGGGGCCGAGGATCATCGTCCCGCAGCCCTCGTTGGTGAACACCTCGGTGAGGAGCGCCATGGGCCGGAGGCCCGGGATGATGTGCGTGCGGCGGACGCCGCCGCGCACGGCGGCCAGGCAGGAGTCGATCTTGGGCAGCATGCCGCCGCTGATCTGGCCGCTCTTCTTGCGGGCCTCGATCTCCTCGGGGGTCACGTAGGAGAGCGTCGACTCAGCGTCCTGCGGGTCGTCGAGGAGGCCGTGCGTGTCGGAGAGGAACAGGAGCTTCTCCGCCTTGAGGGCGATCGCGACCGAGGTGGCCACGACGTCGGCGTTGACGTTGAGGACGTTGCCCTGGCCGTCGCTGGCGAGCGAGCAGATCACCGGCACGTAGCCGCCGCCGAGCAGGTGGTAGATGATCGCCGGGTCGACCGACTCGATGTCGCCCACGTGGCCCCAGTCGACCTGCTGGTCGCTCCCGGGCGGCGCCGAGGGCGCCCGGCGGCGCGCCTTCATGAAGCTGGCGTCGGCGCCCGACAGGCCGACCGCCCGCGTGCCGTGCTCCTCGAGCGCGCCCGTGAGGTCGAGGTTCAGGCGCCCGGCGAAGACCATCTTGACGATGTCGATGTCCTTGTCGCCCGTGACGCGCCGACCGGCGATCACGGTCGGCTCGTGGCCGAGCTGGCGCGAGAGCTCGGTCGCCTGCGGGCCGCCGCCGTGGACGACGACGGCCGAGACGCCGAGCTGCGACAGGACGCCGATGTCCTCGGCGACCGCGTCGAGCACCTCGGGCTTCTTCAGCACCGAGCCGCCGACCTTGATGACGAACACCTTGCCCTTGTAGAGGCGGATGTAGGGCACGGCGCGCTTGAGCGGGAGGATGTAGCTGGACTCCATGGGGGTCCGATCCTACCGGCCGGGCGAGCGGCGGGGGCGGTCCGCCGTCAGCGGCTCACGCGCGCTGGCGCGACCGGGGCGAGGTCGGTCAGGGTCGACGGCTGCGGGTCGCGGGAGAGGAGGGCGGGTGGACCGGAGCGCGGGTGACGTCGCGCGCCTCGCGCGGGTCGATCCTGACGGCGCCGTCCGCCTCCTGGCGGCGAGCCTCGACCGCTACGCGCTGGCCACCCTCGTCAAGGCGCTCGAGCGGGCGATCTCGACGAGCACCGGGGAGCCCGCCGTCGACGACCTCCTGCTCGAGGCGGACCTGTCGCTCCAGCGGTGCTTGGCCCGCGTCATGGATGACGCGCAACACGCCCCCATGCGCGACGACCTGTTCGACGCGCTCTCCCGACTCCGGGACGCGAGGATGCAACGGCGGACGGAGCCCCTCCCCCCGCCGCCGGGGTGAGCCCAGGGCCCCAGTCCTCGAAGCAAAGACGTGCATCGGATCCTCCTCGGGCACGGGTGGAACGGAGCAACGAGCGAGGCGAGGCCGACGAGGCCGAGGCGATGCCGCGCGAAGGCGCGCGAAGGCGACCTCCTGGTCGCCGAGCGTGCCTGAGCGGTCGGGGTGGCGAGCGTAGCGAGCCACCCCGACGCACGGCAAACGCCCGGCATCGTCGGCCGCAGCCGTCGATCACACCAGGCTAGGCGATCAGCGTGCCCTCGGGCTCGCGGCCCTGGCGCGAGACGCCCCCGTCGAGCAGGCGCAGGAGCACGGCCTGGGCGGTCCACAGGCGGTTCTCGGCCTGCTGGATCACGGCCGAGCGCGGGCCGTCGAGGACGGCGTCCTCGACCTTGAGGTTCCGCCGCACGGGCAGGCAGTGCATGAAGAAGGGGTCGTCCCCGCGCTCGAGGTCGGCCGCGCGCACGACCCAGCGCGGGTTCTCCTGCGCGCGCAGCGGCTTCTCGGCCTCCCAGTCGCCGTAGTGGCGCAGCGCCCCCCAGGACTTGGCGTAGACGACCCGCGCGCCCTCGAGCGCCGCCTGGCGGTCGCTCGTCTCGCGGACGCTCCCGCCGCGGGCGCGGGCCAGCGCGTCGGCGGCCGCGAGCACCTCGGGGTCGAGGGCCATGGCGTCGGGGCGGGCGACGACGACGTTCATCCCCAGGAGCGCGCCCGCCTCGACGACCGAGTTCGGCACGGCCATCGGCAGCGGCTTGAAGTGCGGCGCCCAGGTGAGGACGAGCCGCTGCCCGCGGGGGTCGGGGAGCCGCTCGAGGATCGTCTGCGCGTCGGCGAGGCCCTGGAGCGGGTGCCGCGCGCTCCCCTCGAGCGAGAACACGGGCACCGTCGCGTGGCGGGCGAAGGCGGAGAGGAGCGGCTCCGTCCGGTCCTCGCCCCAGTCCTTGAGCCCGGCGAAGGCGCGCACGCCGATCGCGTCGCCGTAGCGCGAGAGCACGCGCGCCGCCTCCTTGACGTGCTCGGCCGCCGTCCCGTCCATGACGACGCCGTCGCGGTGCTCGAGGCCCCACACCCCGCCGGCGCCCGCGTCGAGGACGACCGCCGTGGCGCCCAGGCGCGCGCAGGCCGCCTCGACCGAGGCGCGGGTGCGGAGGGAGGGATTGGCGAAGTAGAGGACGACCACGCGCCCGCCGAGGTGGCCGCGCGCGAGGCCACCCTTGAGGTCGCGCGCGAGGTCGACGAGGTCGAGGAGGGCGGCGGGCTCCCAGTCGGGGAAGCCGAGGAGGGTGCGGGGGGCGCTCATGTCAGGCCCCCGCCAGGGCGTCCCGCAGCGCGTCGAGCCCCTGGTCCAGCTCGTCCTCGCCGATCGTCACCGGCGGGAACAGGCGCAGGACGTGCGGGTCGGCCGCGCCGGCGACGAGCACGCGCGCGCGCTCGCGCAGGGCCGCCTGCACCGGCTTGGCCTCGCGGTCGAGGACCACGCCCACGAGGAGGCCCAGGCCGCGCACCTCGACGACGCCGGGCACGCCCCGGAGGCGCTCTCTCAGGCGCTCGCCCAGGCGCGCGGCGCGCTCCCACAGGCGGCCCTCCTCGATCACGCGGAGCGTGGCCGCGCAGGCGGCCATGGCCAGCGGCCCGCCGCCGAAGGTCGACCCGACCTCGGGGCCCTGGATCGTCTCCGAGAGCCCCTTGTCGACGAGCACGGCCGCGCACGGGACGCCGTTGGCGATCCCCTTGGCCGTGGTGACCAGGTGCGGCGTGATCCCGAACAGCGTCGAGGCCGACGGCGCGCCGCAGCGGGCGGGGGTCGTCTGCACCTCGTCGAGGATCAGCGCCGCGGCGCGCGCGCGGCACAGGTCCTCGAGGCCCTGCAGGAACTCGCGCGTGGCCGTGCGGCAGCCCTGGAGCGACTGCACCGCCTCGATGATCACCGCCGCGACGTCGCCGCCCAGCTTGGCGCGCACCTCGTCGAGGTCGCCCCAGCGGCACACGATCGTGCCCGGGACGGCGTCCTTGTGCTGGCGGTCGTAGGGGGCCAGCGCGGTCACCGAGCCGGCGCCGTAGGTGCGGCCGTGGAAGCCGCCGCGGAAGGTGATCACCTTGCGCCGGTCGCGGAAGCGGCGGGCGAGCTTGAGCGCGTTCTCGTTGGCCTCGCTGCCCGAGTTGACGAAGAACACCTTCTCCAGGTTGGGCGGGAAGCAGCGCACGAGCCGCTCGGCCGCCTCGGCGCGCAGGGCCGACCACGTGACGCTGCTGTAGAAGAGGAGGCGCCCCGCCTGCTCCTGCACGGCGCGTGTGACCTCGGGGTGGCAGTGGCCGAGGACGGTCACGGCGTGCCCGCCGTAGAGGTCGAGGTAGCGGGCGCCGCCGCGGTCGTGGACCCAGGCGCCCTCGCCGCGCACGACCTCGAGCGGCAGGCGGGCGCCGGCGCCGATCACGTGGCGGGCCTCGACGGTGCGCGGGTCGGGGGTGCGCGGGTCGGGCCGGGCGGGCTGGGCGGTGTCGGTCATCTCGGCGGCTCCGGGCTCGGACGAGCCGCGGATTCTACTGCGCGGCCGCGCGTCACGAGCGCGGGACGTCGGTGTCGCGCCCACGTGGCGGGTCCGCCGGGGGCGAGTAGGTTGGGCTGGCCCGGTCGTTGCGGACACAGGGGTGTCCGAGGAGGGAGAGACCACCGATGAACAAGATCCTCGTGCCGCTCGACGGCTCACCCCTGGCCGACGGGATCCTGCCGCACGTCGAGCGGCTCCTGGCCCTGGAGCCCGCGGAGGTCACGCTGCTGACCGTCCTGCCGCCGCCGGAGCCCGAGGAGGTCCCGGGGCAGGCGGCCGCGCAGCGCAAGCTGTCCGAGGCCCACCTCGAGGGCGTGCGCCTGCGCCTCGAGCAGAAGGGCGCCAAGAAGGTGCAGACGGTGGTGCGTCAGGGCGACCCTGCGGCGGAGATCGTCTTCGCGCAGGAGGACGGCGCCCCCGACCTCGTGGCCATGAGCTCGCACGGGCGTACGGGCGTCCTCCGCTGGCTGCGCGGCAGCGTGGCCGAGCGCGTCCTGCGCACCGCGCGCGCGCCGCTGCTCCTGCTCACGGCCCGCGGCCTCGACGAGAAGGTCGAGCCGCGCTTCCGTCGGATCCTCGTCCCGCTCGAGGACGACGCGACGTCGGCGGCGGTCCTGCCGCTGGTGACCCGGTTCGCGCGGCTCCACGGCGCCGAGGTGCTCCTCCTGCGCGTCGAGGGCGCCATGCTCGTGCCGCGCGCCCTGGTGCTGACGCCCGAGGAGCTCGGCGCCTCGCTCCGGCCGCACGTCGAGGCGCTGGAGAAGGAGGGGCTGAGCGTCCGCACGCAGATCGCGCACGGCGACCCCGCCAGCGAGGTCCTCGACCTCGCCGACCGCGAGGACGTCGACCTGATCGCGATGGCCACCCATGGGCGGACCGGCGCGGCGCGCCTGCTCGAGGGGTCGGTGAGCGAGAAGGTCCTCCGCGCCTGCCGCCGGCCGCTCCTGATCTTCCGCGCGCCGCGCTGAGCCCTCCGGAAACGACCGACCCCCGGACGAGCAAGCCCGGGGGTCGGTCGCGGAAGGAAGGAAGGGAGTGAGAGTCCGTGTCGCGGCGGCTGGACCGGGGGGTGGGTTGGGCGACAGTCCTTGTTCGGGGTTGATCCGGTCGTCCCCACCGCGTCGTGACGTGCTCTCCCCCTGAGCGAGGCCCGTGCCGTCCGGAACTCCTTCGCGTATCGTCAGGCCGCGTCTGCGTCTCGCGTACGTCTCGCCGGATCTCGTCGATCGCCTCGCCCTGGAACCGACGAGGCGCGCCGGGCGTCGAAGCGCCCCTTCACGGAGGGGCGAGATGGGACGACGGCAGGCGGCCGCGATCGCGGTCGCGGCGGTGGGGTGCGCGGTGGCGGCCAGCGGGCGAGACGCGGTCGAGGCGACGTCGGACCTCCTGGGGCCCGAGGCGGGCCGGGACGCCGCGCGGCTGGAGCTGCGCGACGTGCACGGCCTCTGGGGCGGGAGGGACGTCCGGGTCGACGGCACGGGCCGGGTCGTCGTGCGGGTGGTCGACCGCGCCCAGCGCGAGGCGCGTCACGAGGCGACGCTCCCGCCCGAGCGGGCCCGCGCCCTCCTGCGCCTCGCCGCCGAGGAGGACGTCCTCCGGGCCCGCGTCGTGCCGCGGCCGGGGGTGCCCGACGAGGCGCGGCCCGCGCTCGTCGTCGGCGGCCCGGGCGGGCCCGATCGCGAGGTCTCCAAGTGGGAGAACGACGCCGTGCCCGCCTTCGACCGGGTGCGCGCGGCGCTGGTCGCCGTGGCCGACGAGGTCACGGCGACCACGCAGCCCGCGCACGTCGGGCGCTACGAGCGGGCCTGGCGCCCCCCGGGGACGGTCGCCGTCCACGCCTCGATCTACAGCGGCCGCCCGAACCCCACCTGGGAGCTGACCCCGGCGCAGGTCGAGGCGCTCCGCGGTCGCCTGCGCGACCTCCCGCCGCTCGGCCGCCCGGCGAAGTTCGATCGCCTGGGCGGGTTCCTCGTCGAGGCGCACGGGGTCGAGGGTGTGCCGCCGAGCCTGTGGATCCTGGACGGCGCGGTGGGCGTGCGGGACCACGTCCGCGCCGACGCGCACGGGCTCGAGGCGTGGCTCCGCGACGACGCGCGGGCGCGCGGAGTCGAGGTCCCCTGAGCGTCCCTACTGGCCCGGCACCGCGCCGACCAGGCCCGGCGTGGCCGCTGGCGCGTGCAGCGGGACCGGGACCTCGCCGATCGTCAGCCGGTCGAGCCGGATGAAGCCCGTCCGGCTGCCGGCGCGGACGAGGGCGTGGGAGGCGTCGGCGGCCAGGATCGTGACCTCCTCGCCGCGGCGCACGGCGCCCACCCAGTAGCCGTTGCGGCTCAGGAGCGAGGCCGCGCGGGCGCGGGCGCGGACGGCGTCGACCATGAGCTCCGACGGCCACCCCTGGGCGTCGGTGAGCAGCCAGCCGTCGACGTCGGCGGTGCGCCCGCCGGCGCGCAGGAGCGCCGGCGCGGCCGGGCCGAAGGTGCGCACCGGGCGCCCGCGGACGAAGACGCGCACGCCGCCGCCGGCGGGCTGCACCTGCACCGCCTCGCGGAGGCGCCGCTGCGGGGAGATGATCTCGCGCACCTCGACGTCGATCACGAGCGGGTTGCTGGGCGACGGCACGACCGCGGCGTGCGGCGCGATCACGCCCGTGACCCGGGCCGTGCGGCCGACGAAGTGGCGCAAGACGGCCGCGTGCTCGCGCGTCGTGATCCGGTAGCTCTTGCCGGGCTGCTCGACCAGGAGCACGTCGCCGCCGCGCAGGCGCACGACGCCCTCCGCCTCGGACGCGGGCGGCGGCAGGGGCGCGATCCGCTCGACGAGCGCCTCGAGCGCCGTGATCGCCGGGCGCAGGCGCGCCTCGAGGTTCATCAGGTGGCCGGGGTCGCCGGCCGTGCTCCCGGCGAGGGCGGGCTGGTCGCTCGCGACCTCGAGCGAGAAGCTGTCGCCCGCCATGATGTAGTGGGGCACCGGCAGCTGCGCGGGCAGCGAGCGGGCGCGGGCGAGCCGCACCGCCTGCTCGACCGCGTCGAGCTCGTCCGGCGTGGCCTGGCCCTGCACGGGCGCGAAGCGCGCGTGCGGCAGCGAGCGGATCACCGTCGCCTCGCCGTCCGACGCCAGCGTGACGTGCCCGCCGCGCGAGCCGGGCTCGCGGGTGATGCTGAAGGTCACCTGCGTGAAGGCGCGCGGGGCGACCTGCACGAAGTCGACGCGCTCGCTCGTCCGCGCGAGCTTGACCACGTGGAAGGGCGCGGTGAGCGCCATGGTGACCATGGACCCCGGCGGCGGCCCGCGGTGCTCGACCCGGGCCTCGAGGTAGAACGACGGCGGCGGGCCGGGCACGGGCAGGATCGTCATCATCTGCTCGCGGCGGACGCTCCGGAGCTCGATCGAGTAGCCGCCGCTGCTCTTCGTGCCCATGAGGGCCGCGAGGACCATCTCGCGGCTCCAGTCGATCTGCGTGCCGGGCGGGAGCAGGCGGTCGACTCCGCTCGCCTGGAGCTGCTGCTGCGAGCGGATCACGTGGTTGGCGGGCGCGCCGAACGGCCCCATGACGCCGTGGGCGAGGGTCTGGAAGGGGACCTCCTGGGCCGAGGCGGCGCCGGCCCCGAGGAGCAGGAGACCGAAGAGGGCGAACGAGCGGGTCACGGGAGTGTCCTCCGAACGGTGTGCGGTTGCAGCGCGAGCGGCGCCGCGTTCGGAGGATGTGAGCGCAAGCCTCAGGCCAGCGGTGTGGCGCTCCCCGTGCGTGGGGCGAGGCCGGACGCCGCAAGGACTTTCGCCAGGCGTGCGGCGGCCGCGCGTCGCGCCGAACCCTGAAGATCGGCCCGGATCCGTCTCGCCGTGCGGGGCCGCACACGGGCAGGGGGCGACGATCGGCGCGATCGTCGCCCGTCGCCGTCGACTACTGGCCGGGGACCGAGCCCACCAGGCCGGGGGTGACGGACGGCAGCGGCGGCGCGCCGCCGGCGGCGGGCGAGGAGCCGCCGGCGAGCGCCGACGGGCCGTCGGCCGGGTCCTCGCCGATCGCCAGGGCGTCGAGCCGCACGGCCCCGGTCCGCCCGCCGACCTGCACGATCGCCAGGGGCCCGTGGACGCGGACGATCGTCACGGCCGCGCCCTCCCGCACGAAGCCCGTCCCCTGCCCGCCGGGCCCGGTGAGGATGGCCGCGCGCCGCGCGACCGCGCGGACCCCGTCCACGAACAGCTCGGCCGTGCGGCCGCGGGGGTCGGTGAACAGCCAGCCGTCGAGCTCCACGTCGCGCCCGTTCGCGCCGCGGAGCGCGGGCGTCGCGGGGCCGGTGGCGCGGGCGCGGCCGGCGGCGAGGTGCAGGCGCACGTCATCGCGGGTCAGGACGTGCACCCGGGCGCGCTCGCGCGTCCGCCGGCGCGGCTCGAGGACCTCGCTCACGGCGAGGTCGATCACCTGCAGCGCCTCGATCGACGGGTCGAGGGCGCGGTGCGGGGCCGCCTGGCCGGCCACCCGCACGGTGCGCCCGGCGAACTGCCGCAGGAGCGCGGCGCGGTCGCCCGTGACGCGGAAGTGCCGGGCGTCGTGCTCGGCCACGAGGACGTCGTCGCCGTCCAGGCGCACCAGCCCGCGCACCGCGACCCGCCCCGGCGCGTCGACGAAGACGACGCGCTCCTTCGTGCGCGCGAGCTTCACCGCGTGGAAGGGCGCCGTCACGACCGGCATGGTGAACCCGCCGTGCGGCGGCGAGCGCCGCGCGACCTGCACCTCGAGGTAGTGCGTCGTCACGCCGGGCTCGGGCTCGGGGAGGCGGAGGATCGCCGTGATCTCGATCGAGTGGCCGCCCGAGGTCCGGGTGCCCATCGACGCGACGAGGAGCATGTCGCTCCGCCAGTCCAGGCGCGCGTCCGACGGGACGGCGCGCGCGACCGGCAGGCGCCGCAGCTCCATCGCCGAGCGCACGACGTGGTTCGCGGGCGCGCCGAAGCCGCCCACGGCGCCCTTCGCGAGCGTCTCGAAGGGGACGTCCTGGGCCGTGGCGGCGCTGGCGCCGAGGAGCAGGAGGAGCGCGGTGAGGCTGCGGGTCACGGGGGTGTCTCCGGGAGGCGCGGCCCCGACATCGCCGCGCGCGGTGGCGCCGGCCCCGCGCGCAACGCGCAGGCCAGCGCGCGGGCGCGCGCCCGATCGCCCGAAGTCCCGCCTCCCTGGCGGCCTTCGCGGCGGCGCCCCCGCGCTCGCGGCGCGGTCCGAGGTGGCCAGGGACGGTCCGTTCGACCCGCTTGCGTGCCGCGGCTCACGGCGGCCGTCGCTCGTCGTGATGTCCCGCTCGATCGGCGCGCGTCGCCCGCCGATCGACCGGTGAGCGCGGTCAGAGCTCGAGAGGAAATCGCTGCGCGATTTCTCTCGAGCTCAGACCTGCGATGAGTGATGCGCTCGCGAGGGGGGCGCGATCGGCGTAAGTGCCCGGGCCATGGCGTTCGGCCCGTTCCGCGCCTCCCCATCGCTCGCTCTGGCGGGTCGAGCACGGGCGGCGGAGAGAAGAGTCCTCAAGCTCTCAGCGCACGGCGCGCGCGTCGGCGAGGTCGAGCCGGCGCGGCGGGCGCGGGTCGCGCGCGCCGCGCTCGCCGACCTCGAAGGCGGTCGTCCCGCGCGCCTCGAGCCGCCGCTCGACGCGCCAGCCGGCGCCGTCGCGCGCGAGCACCTCGACCTCGCAGTCGGCGGTCTCGGTGTGGTTGCAGTGGACGCGCTCCCCCGACGGGTCCTCGTACTCGACGCTGACGAACGCCTGCGGCGGGGCCGTGATCCGCGCCCGGACGCGCCGGTCGCCCGCCTGCCCCTCGACCTCCCAGCGGCCGAGCTCGAAGCGGCTCGTGGCGCGCCACAGGTCGCGCGCCCGGCACCAGGCCAGGCGGCGCCCGTCGCCCGGCTCGAGGCACAGGGCGCTCGCCGGCGGGAGGAGGAGGCCCACCTTGCGCACCTGCGCGCTGACCGCCTCGAGGACGCCGTCCTGCCCCTCGAAGCGGTGGACGTGCGCCCAGGCCCAGCGGTCGGCGTGGCGGCGCCCGAAGACGTGCCCCTGCTCCCCCGGGGCGCGGTCGAGGCGCGTGCGCACCCCGCCGGCCTCGATCCAGCCGCTGACCGCGAGCGACAGGTAGGGCGTCGACACCGACGAGCCGGCGAGGCGCGCGCGGTAGAGCTTCGGCGGCACGTGGCGGAAGCTGCCGAACGGCCCGGGCTCGAGCGTCAGCTCCCAGGCGACGCGCCGCGCCCCCTCGCCCACCTCGCCGCGCGCCAGGAGCGGGCCGTAGCGCGCCGGGCCGAGGCCGATCCCGCCCGGCCCGGCGTCGCTGAACGCCTCGAGCGGGTAGACGTCGCGGGCCTCGACCCCCCCGCCGCCCGGCTCGAACGAGAAGGCCCACAGCGCCGCGTGGCCCGGGGTCCCGTCCGTGGGGGCGTGGAGGGTGTGGCGCAGCCAGAAGGCGCGGCGCGTGACCGGGTCGTGGACGGTCACGTACCACACCTCGTAGTGACCCCGGCGCGCAGGCCCGCCCCACTGCACGGCGTTGAGGGCCTGCGGGGGCGGGAGGGTCGGCGACTTCATGAGCATCATCCCCACGGCGGCACCTCGGCCGGATCGTATCGGATCCCGTCGGCCGGGGCGCGGGCGGGTCCCGCTCACCGTCACGCGAGCGCGCGGCGGCAGGCCTCGTGCACGGCGTCGACCGTGAGCGGGTCCCAGCAGGCGACGGGACACGGGTGGCCGGGGCGGTCGTGGCAGTGGAGGCGCCCCCCGGTCGGCCGGGCGTCGCACCCGGCGCGGAGGACGGTGACGCGCGGGCCGAGCGGCCCCGTGAGGTCGGGGTTCGTGGGGCCGAAGAGGGCCACGACCGGCGCCCCCGCGGCGGCGGCGAGGTGGGCCAGGCCCGAGTCGTTGGCGACGACGACCCGCGCGCGCGCAGAGAGCGCGGCGGCGTGCGGCAGGTCGTCCGCGGCCTGCGCGACGGCCCCCGGCGCGGCGGCCGCGACCTCGGCCACGAGGTCGCGCTCTGCCGCCGCGCCCGTGACGACGACCGCGAGGCCCTCGCGCGCCAGGCGCCCGGCGAGCGCGGCGAAGCGCGCCGCCGGCCAGCGCTTCGCCGGCCACCCGGCGCCGGGGGCGAGGAGCGCGTAGGGGCCCGCCGGCGTCGGGCCCGCCGCGAGGCCGGGCGGCAGGGCGGGCGGCGGGGGGACGAGGTCGCCGGTCAGCGGGGCGACGACGCGCCACGGGCGGCGCGCGCGGTGCTCGCCTGCGGGCGGCCGGACGCGGGTCGTGTAGGCCCAGCCGAGCGGCGCGGCGTCGAAGCCCAGCGCGGCGCGTGGGCGGGCGAGGGCGGTGAACAGCGCCGAGTAGCGGTTGCCGGTCAGGTCGACGACGAGGTCGAAGCCGAGCCCGCGCAGGAGGCCCGCCTCGTGCGCGAGGGCGGCGAGGTCGACCTGCTCGCGCAGCCGGTCGCTCGGCACCTGGTCGAGGACGTGGCGGCGTCGCGCCGGGAGGTGGGCCACGAGGGCGGCGCCGCGGGGGCGCGTCGCCACGTGGACCTCGGCCTCGGGGAGCGCGCCCTCGAGGGCGGGGAGGACCTGCACGTCCCAGAGCGTGTCGCCGAGCCACGCGCAGGCGAGCGCCAGGACCCGGCGCACGGGCGTGCGCACGAGCGGGCCGTCGACGTAGCGCGGCCCGGCCCACGCGCGCAGGGCGGCGCGCCCCGGCGCCGCGGTCAACCGATCCACGAGGTCGAGCAGCACGCGCCCGAGTGTAGCCACCCCGGGGCCCCCTTGATGTCGGCGGTCAGGGCCCGAAGATCGGCCCCGGGAGGACGACCATGGGCGCGTGCTACGGCCTGGGGCTCGTCGGCGTGCTGCTCGAAGCGGACGCGCCGCGCGAGGAGAAGGTGGCCGCCGTGCAGGCCCACGCGCGGGCGGCCTCGACGACGCTGCGGGACGCGTTCGACGGCGTCGCGGTCGAGGTGAGCCCCGACGGCGCCGTGACCGAGCTCGCGGGCGACCTCGCCCGCGACGTGCGCGAGGCCGTCGAGCGAGCGGGCGGGAGCGCCTCCTACTCGACGTTCAAGTACCTGGACGGCTTCGTCGTCTGCGCCGATGGCGCCCGCGAGGCGGAGGTCGAGCTGCCGGGCGGCGGCGACGGCTACGTGGGCCCGCTCGAGGCGCTCGCCCTGCACCTCGACGAGCTGCTCGCGCGCGAGGGCGTCGACCCCGCCTGCCACGCCCTCCACGGCGAGCTGCGCGCCCTGTGCGACCGCGGGCGGGCGCTCAGGCTTCCGGTCACCCTCGGCCCATAGTGTGGTCGCGGCTGCGGCGGAGGATGGCGGGCGCTGCCGTTCGCCGAGGTGTCGCGCTTCGCGCGACACCTCGGCCGCTCAGGCTCATCGGCGGCCAGTAGGCCGCCTTCGTTCGCCTTCGCGCGGCATCGCCTCGCCCTCCTCCGCCTCGCCTGGGGCTCTCGCTGCGGAGGCGCGGCGAGGTGTGCTCGGAGGCGGCTCGGCCGCCTGCGGAGACGGCGGAGCGCGCGCCTGCCCTCGCCTGCTTCGAGGTCCTGATGCCACGAGACCTGGAGGGACGTAGGGCGGCCGATGTCACCGTGATCGCCGGCGTCGCCCGCGCGGGGCGTCGTCATCGTCACTCGCCGCGCGCTCCTGCGCCTCGACGGCCTCGAACAGGTGCTTCAGGTAGCGCTCCGGCGCGGCGAGGAAGTCGCGGGTCACCTGCACGTGCTCGGTCTCGGCCCACGTCGTGCGCCGGATCCCGTGCGGGCCGAGGGCGTAGATCGTGGCGCCGGGGTAGGCGAGCAGCATGGGCGAGTGGGTGGCCGCGACGACCTGCGAGCCGCGGCGCACGAGGGCGTGGATCGCCGCCAGGAGCGAGAGGAGCCGCGCCGGGCTGAGCGCCGACTCGGGCTCGTCGAGGAGGTAGAGCCCGTCGCCGCCGAAGCGGTGCGTCACCAGGGCCAGGAACGCCTCGCCGTGCGAGCGCTCGTGGAGCGACCCGCCGTAGCCAGTCGTCCCGCCGATCTGCTCCAGGTAGGTGGCCACCGTGTAGAAGCTCTCGCCGCGGAAGAAGAAGCCGTCCTTCGGGCGGCGCCCCCAGGCGACGAGCAGGTGCCGGTGGAGCGCGCTGTGCGACGGCCGCGTCGCGAACGAGAAGTTCTTCGTCCCGCCCTCCGCGTTGAACCCGGCGGCGACCGCCAGCGCCTCGAGCAGCGTCGACTTGCCCGAGCCGTTCTCGCCCACGAGGAACGTGACCCTCGGGTCGAAGACCAGCGGTTCGGCCAGCGCGCGCACGGCGGGGATCGAGAACGGATAGCGCCCCGCGCGTCGCGCGGCCCCGGACCCGGCCTCGGCCTCGGACTCGGCCTCGGCCTCGGCCTCGGCCTCGGACTCGGACTCGGACTCGGACTCGGACTCGGCCTCGGACTCCGCCTCGGCCGCCAGCGGTCGCAGGACGACCTCCTGCAGGAACGCGTCGCCTCCCAGGCGCCCCGCCCGTCGCCTCGCCATCAGCGGCGCAGGACGTCCACCAGGGCCTCGACCACCTCGCGGTCCTCGTCGGGCCCGAGGAGCGTGCGCGGGTCGAGGACGAGGCGGTCGTCGTGGAGCCGGGCGAACACGGCCGGGTCGCGCTCGCGCAGGCGGCGCGCGACCACCTCGAGCCGCCAGCCCGCGGGCGGGGCGACGGCCACGAGCCGCGTGGGCAGCGCCTCGACGGCGTAGCTGCCGCCGCCCACCTTCGAGGCGCCCTCGACGACGGCCACCACGAGCGACGGGAGCGCGGAGACGAGCGCCCGGGCGATCGCGTGCGCGCGGGCCTCGAGCGCCTCGAGCGGGGCGGCGATCATGCCCAGCGCCGGGAGCTCCTGCGCGGCCCGCGCGGGGTCGCGCGAGGCGACGAGCGTGGCCTCGAGCGCGGCGAGCGTGAGCTTGTCGGGGCGCAGCGCCCGGTAGAGCGGGTGGCGGCGCACCTGCTCGACGAGGTCGCGCCGGCCGACGACGAGGCCGGCCTGCGGCCCGCCGAGGAGCTTGTCGCCCGAGAAGGTGACGACGCCCGCGCCGGCGGCGACGCTGTCCTGCACGCGCGGCTCGTGCGGCAGCCCGTGCGGGGCGAGGTCGACGAACGAGCCCGAGCCGAGGTCGTCCATCACCTGGACGCCGCGGCGCCGCCCGAGCGCGACGAGGTCGGCCGTCGGCACCTCGGACGTGAAGCCGACCACGCGGAAGTTCGACGTGTGGACGCGCAGGAGCAGCGCGGCGTCGGGGTGCGCGTCGAGGGCCCGCTCGTAGTCGGCGAGGTGCGTGCGGTTCGTCGTCCCCACCTCGACCAGGCGCGCGCCCGACTGGGCCATCACGTCGGGGATGCGGAACGACCCGCCGATCTCGACCAGCTGCCCGCGCGAGACGATCACCGGCCGCCCGGCGGCGAGCGCGGCGAGGGTGATCAGCGTGGCCGCCGCGTTGTTGTTGACGACCGTCGCCGCCTCGGCCCCGGTGAGCTCGCGCAGGAGCGCGGCGACCGCCTCGTCGCGATGCCCTCGCTGGCCCGTGGCGCGGTCGACCTCGACGACGGCGAAGCCGCTCGCCGCGAGGAGCGCGCGCCGCGCGCCCTCGCCCAGCGGCGCCCGCCCCAGGCCGGTGTGCAGGACGACGCCGGTGGCGTTGAGGGCGCGGCCGCAGCGCACGCGGTGCTGGGCCTCGAGGCGCCGCCGCGCCCGCTCGGCGCAGGCCTCCGGCAGCACGTAGGGCTCGACCTCGTCCATGAACGTGCCGCAGGCGATCCCGCCGCGCAGGTCCTGCAGGTCGGCGCGCACGGCGTCGGTCACCAGGGCGCGCCCGAACGCCCCGATCACCGGGCCGAAGGCGGCGTCGGCCAGGAGGGCGTCCACCTTCGGCAGGAGCCGCAGCGCCTCCGCGACCGACCCGTCGTCCACGGCCTTAGCGGACCGTGCTGCGCTTCTCGAGGTCGACGAGGTGCTGCGCGATCCGCGACAGCTCCTCCTCGTAGCCCTCGTACTCCGCCTTCACGTTGCCCGTGGAGGGGTCGCGGTGGTAGTCGAGGATCTTGTTCAGGATGTCCACCGCCGCGGTCCACTTCTGGTGGGCCTCGGTGGACTTCTGCCGGGCGAGGCCGGCCTCGCCCGCCTTCTCGGCCCGGTTGAACTCGCGGAAGGCCGCCATGGCCTCCTGGTCGAGCCTCTTGTAGTCGTCGAACTCCTTCACCTGGTCGACGTGCGAGCCCGTCGGGCCGCGCGAGTTGATCACGAAGATCCCGATCACCAGGAGGAGCGTGATCGACACGACCGAGATGCCGATGACCAGCGTGTTGTCCTGCTTCTTCGGCCCGGGCGCCGCCCGGCGCCGGCGCGCCGAGCTGTTCATCTCGCCGTCGTCGCTCGACCCGCCGCGGCGCCCCGAGGCGGCCGAGCGCTTGCCCGAGTCCTTGAGGCCCCCCTTGCGGCTGACCGACGACGCGCCGTTGCGCTCGCGCGAGGAGCCGGCGTCGGCCGACTTCCGCTTGCCGGTCGACGACGTCTTGCTCGGCTTCTCGGCCCGGCCCGAGCCCTTCTTGCGCGGCGGCGGGTCGTCGTCGTACGCCTCGTCCTCGAGGTCAGGATCGTGGCGGCGCGTCGACTTCTTGGCCATGTCCTGACCTCTCCCGCGGGCGTCGCCGCCGACTCGGCGGAGCGTCCGGGATCATAGCCGGGGGCCGGGCGGGCAGGCCATCGCCAACTTCGTCGGGAGCGTCAGGATACGCTTCCGTGACCGAGCCGAACCCCTGGACGCGCCGCGGCATGCGCCAGCCGGGCGGGGGGGCCCACCGGCCGGGCGGTGAGCCCTCCCGCCGAGGCCGGCACGACGGCCGCCTCGCCGCGGCGCAGGGTCACCGGGCCGGCCGGGGTCTCGAGGACGACGTCACCGTCGAGCGCGAAGGCGATCGCCGGGCCTGGCCCCCCGTCGGATCCGAGGTCGGCCGCGGCGCCGGGCGGCAGGTCGACGACGTCGAACGTGAACGGCGCCTCCCCCGAGACGAGGGCCGTGCGCCGGGCGGCGTCGGGGGCCGGCGGCACCTCGACGATCCGCGGGCGTCGCGCGGCGCCGCCGGTGCGCGCGAGCGTCACGCGGGCCTGCTCGAGGTGCAGCGGGCGGTCGCGCCCCCAGTCGTAGACGCGGTAGGTGACGTCGGCCGTCTCCTGCACCTCGAGGGCGACGAGGTCGAGCGCCGTGTGCAGCGTCCCCGGCAGGATCTCGTAGGCCTGCCCGGCGCGCGCGGCCTCGGTGCGCAGCGCCTGCTCGAGGCCGCCCTCGCGGGCGAGGCGCACCACCTCGTCGGGCGAGAGCGGCTCGCGCAGCCCGAGCGAGACCTTCGCGCCCTGCCCGGCGTCGATCACGAGCCACGCCTCGGCCTTGCCGCGGCGGCCGTCGCCGAGCGCCCGGGCCGTCGGGCCGTCCGGGTGGACCTGCACCGACAGCGGCGCGTTGATGTCGATCAGCTTGACGAGGAGCGGGAAGTCCTCGTCGTCCGTGTCGCCGACGAGCGCGGCGCGGGCGTCGGTGAAGACGTCGCGGAGCGTCCGGCCGGCGAACGGGCCGTCGAGGACCGGGCTCGGGGCGCCGGCCACGTCGGAGACGAGCCACGCCTCGCCCGTGCCGGGGGGGGCGTCGAGGCCGAAGCGCGCGCGCAGGCGCTCCCCCGAGCCCCAGGCGCGCGCGACGAAGCGCGGGGCGCAGCGGAAGGGGGCGAGGGGGGCGTCAGCCCCGACCTCCAGCGCCTCGCCGGAGGTCACGTCAGCCATCGAGCTCGGCCAGCAACCCCTCGAGGAACGGCCCGAACTTGGCCTTGTTGCGCGCGTCGGCGGCGATCAGGTCGCGGTGGGTGCGGACCATGAGCCGCAGGCGCTCCTTGTCGCTCGCCGGCACGACCGCCAGCTCGGTGAGCGTCAGCGCGCCCGGGAGCTTGGTGCGGCCCTCCTTGATCGAGATGAACGCGTCGAGCCCGACCGACGAGACCTGCTTCTGCGCGTGCTCGTCGACGTTGATCGCCACGATCGGGTGCGTCTGGCCGTCGTCGCGCAGCCGGTTGGCGAGCCCGAGGAGCAGGCCCATGAACGTGCTGTCGACGCCCGTGCACTCGGCGAGGTCGAACACGAACTGACGCACGCCCTCCTCGATCGCCCGGTCGGCGAACGCCTCGAGGGTCGGCGCGACCATCATGCTGCCCAGCCCGCGCACGCGGACGTAGATCGCCTCGCCGGCCCGGGCCACCTCGAAGGGAGGCCGCTTCCCGTTCTTCACGCACGTCCCCCGTCGTGGACCCCACGTGATCTTACCGCGCCATGGGGACGCCCACCCAGCATCACCACGGACGCCGTGAAACCACCCCACCGGACCCGAACGAACTTTCACCGAATCACCCTCCGGCCGCCAGGGCCTCCGTGAAACTTGACGATCGTCCGGCTGTCGGCAGGCTCAAGTCGTGTTACAGACGTAATTTGCGTCCGTGTGCGGCGGGCTGGTGCCGAGCGCGTGTTCGTGGCCTGTCCGTGCCTGTCGGTGGTCGCTGTTAGGGTGCGTGACGTCGCCCGGAGGTCCGGGCCAGCCCATGACGACGAGGATCCGCCCATGACCGCTCCCATGCACCACGACGTCCCCCTCGACCTCGGCCTGGCGTCCCCCGACGCCGTGGCGTCGCAAGGCCCGCGCCAGGCGCCCGTCCGCTGGGCGCTCGTCCAGCGGGTCCGCCGCGAGATCGCGCGCGGGACCTACGAGACCCCGGAGCGCTGGGAGGGCGTCGTCGCCCGGCTCGTCGCCGAGGGCGTGGTCTGACGAGGCCCCACGGCCGACCGGAGCCCCGCCATGACCGTCTCTCCCGTCCCCCTGCGGATCGTCCGCCTGGACATCCACGACTTCGTGCTCGTCGAGCGGCTCGAGCTCGAGCTGCGCCCCGGCCTCAACGTGCTCTCGGGCGGCTCGGGCGAGGGCAAGACCCTCGTCATCCGGGCCCTCGAGTTCCTCCTCGCCGGTCAGCCCTACGGCCGCTCCAGCGCGAGCCGCTGGCTGCGCGAGGGCGCCCCCCAGGCCTGCGTCGAGGCGACGGTCGAGGGCCGCTCGGCCCCGCTCGAGGCCGCCCTGCGGGCGGCCGGGGCGCCCGTCCCGCCGGCAGGCGAGCCGCTGGTGCTGCGCCGCGTGCTCGAGCGAGGGGGCCGTGGCCGTTGCGAGGTCGGGTCTCCCGGCGCGCTCGCCCCGGTGGCCCTCGCGGCGCTCCGCCCGATCGGCCGGGCCCTGGTGGAGGTGTTCGGGCAGGGGCAGGCGGCCGACCTGACCGCCGAGGCCCACCAGCGCGAGCTGCTCGACGTGGCCGGCTCGCTCGGCGACGCGGCGCGCGACTACGCGGCCGCCCGCGAGGGCGCGCTCGCGCTGGCGCGCGAGCGCGACGCGCTCGCGGCGGCGCTCGCCCGGCTCGAGGACGACCGCGCGCGCGCGGCCGAGGAGCGGGCGGCGCTGGCCGAGCTGGCCCCGTCTCCGGGGGAGTACGAGGCGCTCGTCGACGAGGCCGCGCGCCTGGGCGAGCGCGAGCAGGAGGCGCAGCAGCTCGCGGCCGTGGTGGCCCTGCTCGACGACGACGAGGGCGCCGCGTGCGATCGGCTGCGCCAGGCGCTGGCGCGGCTCGACCGCGCCGGCTCGTGCGAAAGGTCGGCCGGCTCGTACGCCGAGGGCGCCCGGCAGGCGCTCGAGGAGGCGCTGGCGCTGGCGACCGACGCGGCGGAGGGGGTGCGGCGCGCGCAGGCGCAGGTCGAGCTCGACCAGGGACGGGTCGAGGCGGTGCGCGAGCGCGTGGCCCGCTTCCGCGCCCTGGCCCGCCGCCTGCGCACCGCCCCCGAGGCGCTGGGCGGCCGCTGGCAGGAGCTGGGCCCCGCGAGCGACCCGGCCGCCAGGGAGGCGCGGCTGGCGCGGCTCGACGCCGAGCTGGCCGCGCGGCGCCCCGCGCTCGACCGCGGCCGGGCGGCGCTCACGGAGGCCCGCCGGGCGGCGGCGCCGCGGCTGGCCGCGGGCGTTGCCCGGCTGCTGCCCGAGCTGGGGCTCGAGGGCGCGCGCTTCGAGGCGGTGGTGCTCGAGGCGCCGCCCTCCGCCGCCGGGGCCGAGACGCAGGAGGCGACCCTCCTCCAGGCGCACCCCGCGCCGCACGGCGGCGATCGCGTGACCTTCCTCTTCGCGGCGGGCCCCGCCCAGCCGCTCGGCGGCCTGGAGCGGGCCTCCGGCGGCGAGCTCGCCCGGCTGTTCCTGGCCCTGGCCCTGGAGACGGCGGGCGCGGCCTCCGACGTCCCGCTCCTCGTGTTCGACGAGGTCGACCAGAACGTCGGCGCGCGGCTGGGCGCGGCCGTGGGCCGGTGCCTGGCCACGATCGGCCGGTCGCGGCAGGTGCTGGCGATCACGCACCTCGCGACCGTGGCCGCCCGTGCCGACCACCACGTGCGCGTCCTCAAGGCCGAGGGCCGCACGCGCGCCGAGCGCCTCGAGGGCGAGGCGCGCGTCGACGAGCTCGCCCTCATGATCAAGGGCGCGCCGATCACCGGCGCGGCCCGCGAGCAGGCGCGCGAGCTCCTGCGCGAGGCGGGCGCCCCGCCGGCGTCGCGCGCCCGCGCGAGGACCCGGCCGGCGAAGGTGAGGCGCAAGGGGGTGTCGGCGGGCTGATCGCGGGCGGCCGCGCCGGTCCGTACGTGGCGCGACCCCGGCGCCAGGCGCCGGGGTCCGACCGTTCGAGCACGTGCGTCGTGAGGTTGCTGTGAGGCGGAGGGCGCTGGGGCGCCCCTCAGGCGCCGCGGAAGGCGGCGAGCAGCCGGTCGACGGTGGCCTGGAGCTTCTCCTCGGTGACGTAGGTCCCGGCCGCGATCTCCTCGCGCAGCTTCATGACCTTCTCCAGACGGACCTTGGGGAGCCTGCGGGCGACCTCGAGGAAGCGCCCGTGCAGGACCTCCTCATCGACGTCGTCGAGCCCGGCGGCCGCGGCCTCGATCAGGGCCCGGTCCTTCGGGTCGAGCAGGAACACACCGCTATCGGACGAGGACGCGCTGTGGAGACGGTTCGACTCGTAACGGTTGGACATGGGTCTATCCCTTCCGGTTGACCCCACGACGCCGCGGGGTTCGCCGTGTCGCCCTCTGGGACCGCGAGCCCGCCTCTGCCGGACCCCTCCCTCGAGGCTCCGGCGGCTCCCGCACGCCCGACGACCGGCAGTTGTTTCCAACCCTCCTATCGGAGGCGCCCCGGCGGACCTTGAGGGGGAATTCTGGAGAACCCGGGGAGAACGCTGAAGTCTTGTAATAGGAAGGTGTTGAGGAGCGAGGTGAACCCCGGGGCGCCGGCGGCGTCCCCGGGACGCGCGACCCGACGGCGCGCCTGGCGGGTCGGCCGGAGGGCTCCGGCCGTCCCGCTCCGGCTGGCCGTCGACCCGGAAGGACGCCCTCATGCCCCGCTCTCCTCGCCGGGGCGGCCCTGGCCTGGCCGCCGCCCTGACCGTCCTCGTTCTTGCCCCGTCCGCCGGGGCCTTCGAGGCGCCCGACGACGCGGCCCTCCTGCCGAACCTCGCCTTCCGCGTGCACGAGGAGGTGGAGGCCGGGGAGCTCGTCGCCATGTGGGCGCGCCGCTTCGGGGCGCTCGCCGTGGTCGACCCGGCGCTGCGCCCGGTGCGCGTGCGGTTCGTGACGCCGGTCGAGGCCCTCACCTGGCGCGCGACGAAGCTGCTGCTCGAGTTCCACGAGGTGCTCGTGGTCGAGAGCCAGCCGATCCCCGGGAGCCCCTGGCTCATCCGCGCGCACCACCGCAACGCCGCCCCGTCCCGCGAGCCCGGCCCCTTTCGCCTCGTCGAGGGCGAGCTGGCGCCGGCGACGGGCGAGGTCGTCACGGCGGTGTTCCCGATCAAGCACGGCGCGGCGCAGGCGATCCTCAACGCGGTCATGCGCGTGTGGCAGCGCGACCCGGGGGCGCGCATGGGGACCATGTTCCACGTCCCCGGCCCCGAGCTCATCATCGTCGTCGACCAGGCCTCGAAGGTGCGTTACTACGGCCAGCTGATCGAGTCCCTCGACGTGGCCGGCCCGCGGCGCGAGCTCGTCGTCCACCCGCTCCTGCACGCCCCGGCCGAGCAGCTCGCGCCGCTGGTCATGCAGGCGCTGACGACGCTGTCCCCGCAGGTCCCCGGGCAGGCGCCGGCGGCGTTCTCCGTCCCGCCGCAGGTCCTGGCCGACCCGCGCACGAACCAGATCATCATCGCCTCCAGCCCGGCCGACCTCCCGGCCGTGCGCCGGCTCGTCGACGAGCTCGACGTCCGCGTCGGCGCCCCCCGCGGGCGCTTCCACATCTACCGCTGCCGCGACATGGAGGCCGACTACCTGGCCGAGAAGCTGCGCGACCTCCTGGCGGCGGAGGGCGGCGGGCAGGGGCCGACGGGCGCGGCCCCGGCCGGCGGGGTCTCCGAGGTGCCGACCCGGATCGTGGCCGACCCGCGCAAGAACTCGCTCCTCATCCAGGCCGAGGAGCCGGCCTACCGCGACGTCCTGCGCCTCCTGGCCGAGCTCGACCAGCGACCCATGCGGGTCCTCATCGAGGCCGAGGTGTGGGAGGTCAGCACCCCGACCGACCAGCTCTCGATCGGCGTCGAGCTGGCCGCCCTCACCAACGCCCACGACGGCTCGACCCGGCCGGCCGGCGCGACGGCCTTCGGCCTGTCCACCCTCCAGCCGCAGCAGGACGCGCAGGGCAACATCACGTCGCTGGGGCGCGTGCCCAACGTCGGGGCGGGGCTCACGGCCGTGCTCACCCGCGACACGTTCAACCGGATCCCGTTGATCCTGAACATGATCGCCAACTTCGAGGAGTCGCGCCTCGTCACCAAGTCGTTCGCCGCCACCAACGACAACGAGAGCGCGTCCTTCACCGTGTCGCTCGCGACCCCCTACGTGCGCGTCAACACGAGCAACGTCGCCGTGCAGCAGGACGTGGCCTACGTCGACGCCAGCTCGACGCTCAAGATCAAGCCGCAGGTGAACTCGGCCGACTACCTGACCCTCGAGCTCGAGCTCCAGATCTCCAGCTTCTCGGGCTCGGGGTCGCCCACCCTGCCGCCCGGCACCAGCACCCGCAGCTACGCGGGCAAGGTCACCGTCCCCAACGAGCGCTACGTGGCCTTCGGCGGGCTCGAGCAGGAGACGGAGCGCACGGCCGAGGACAAGGTGCCGTTCGTCGGGGACATCCCGGTCCTCGGGCATCTGTTCAAGAACTGGAGCCGCAGCCGCACCCGGACCCGGGTCTACATCTTCATCCGCCCGACGATCTTCGCCGAGGACTCGTTCGGCCCCGACGGCCGCCTGGGGGAGCACCTGCGCGCCCGGGCCCACGCCGCGGCGAAGCGCGAGGCCTGGCTCCCGCCGGTCGTCCCGGAGCGCGTCCGGCACGCCGGCTTCGACCTCCAGGACGAGGCCTTCGAGCGCTTCGGCCGCGGCAGCGGCGACCCCTTCGGGGCGGGCCGCCCCGACTGACCGGTGACTGAACCCCCGCCCGGGCCGCGCGTCAGGCAGGGCGTCCGGGGGTCCCGCCGGGGGGCTCCTGTCGGTTGAGGTGTTGCATCCGCATCGGTAGAATGCGCGGCCGCTTACGATAACGTCTTGCCGCTGGTGGACCTAGCAGACCGGCGCGCCGCCGAGAGCGGCTCGCCGGGCCCATCTGGTGGCGAGGGGGGACCTCAGAATGCTTCAGCCGCGCGCCCTGCGCGCCCCGGTGCTGGCCCTGGCGGCCCTCGCCCTGGCGAGCCTCACCCCGGCCCGAGGCCAGGAGCCGCCCAGCGACTCCGCCACCATGGAGGTGGCCGCCGACCTGGGCTCGGACATCGAGGCGTCCCAGATCCTCACCCAGTGGGGCAAGAAGTTCGGCGCGCTGGTGGTGATCGACCCCCAGATCCAGCCGATCCGCATCCGGTTCCTGACCAACGTCAGGACCCCGCTCACCTGGGGGGCGATCAAGGCGATCTTCGACTTCTACGACATCGTGATCGTCGAGAGCCAGCCGGCGCCCGGCGGGCCCTACGTGATCCGCGCCCACCACCGGCGCAACATCAACCAGAAGGAGGGTCCGCCCTGGCGCTACGTCGCCGGCCAGGACGTGCCCGACTACGACGAGCTGGTGACCGCCGTCTTCCAGGTGAAGCACGGCGCGGGCAACTCGATCTTCGCCACGGTCCGCGGCCTGCTCACGCGCGACACGAACCGCATCGGCAACATCCTCTACGTGCAGGGGCCCGAGGTCATCATCATCGTCGACCTCGCCTCCAAGGTCCGCTACTACGCGCGCGTCATCGAGGCGCTCGACGTCGCCGGCCCGCGCAAGGAGATGAAGATCTTCCAGGTCAACTTCGCCCCGGTGCAGGACCTGGCCAACATCCTCACGCAGGTGCTCCAGCAGCTCGGCGGCGGCCAGCAGGGCCAGCCCGGGCAGCCGGTGGTGGTCGCCCCGGGCCAGCCGGGCGGCGTGGGCGGGGCGACCGTGATGGCCGACCCACGGACGAACCAGCTCATCGCGGCCGCCTTCCCGATCGACCTGCCGCTCATCGAGCGCGTCATCCGCGAGCTCGACGTGCGCGTGGCCCCGCCGTCGGGGCGCTTCCACGTCTACCAGTGCAAGGACGCCGACGCGACGGACCTCGCCGGCAAGATCCAGGAGCTGTTCACCGGCCAGCAGCGCTTCCCCGGCCAGCAGGGCATGGCCGGGCAGCCGGGTCAGCCGGGCATGGCCGGCCAGCCGCGGCCGCCCATGGGCGGGCAGCCCGGGGCCGGGATGGGGGCGGTGACCCTCCAGGGCGGCGCCGGGGGCGTCGGCGAGGTCGAGACGCGCATCGTCGCCGACGAGCGGACGAACCAGCTCCTGATCCAGGCCGAGGAGCGCGCCTACCGCGAGATCCTGCAGGTGCTCGCCGAGCTGGACAAGAAGCGCCGGCGCGTGCTGATCGAGGCCGAGGTGTGGGAGATCGCCACCCCGACCGACCAGCTGACGATCGGCTTCGAGCTGGCCGCGCTCACCAACGCCCACGAGGGCTCGACGCGCCCGATCGCGGCCTCCGGCTTCGGCCTCTCGCAGATCAACGTGCGCACCGACGCCCAGGGCAACGCCATCGGCGTGAGCCGGGTGCCGAACATCACCGACGGCCTGACCGCCGTGCTCACGCGCGACACGTTCGACAAGCTGCCCGTGATCATGAAGGCGATCGCGAACTTCTCCGAGTCGCGCCTGGTCACCAAGCCGTTCGCCGTGACCAACGACAACACGCCGTCGACGTTCACGATCAGCGACCGGGTGCCGTTCCTCACCACGACGGTCAACAACGTCGCCTCGCAGCAGAACGTGCAGTTCGTCGACGCGAACTCGACGCTCACGATCGAGCCGCAGGTCAACTCCGACGACAACCTCACCCTCAAGCTGACGCTCGAGATCTCCAGCTTCTCGGGGTCGGGCTCGCCGGGCCTCCCGCCGGGCACGAACACCCGCAAGTACGAGGGCGAGGTCACCGTCCGCAACGGCCGCTACGTCGTCTTCGGCGGCCTGGAGTCGGACACCGAGCAGGTGACCGAGAGCAAGATCCCCTTCCTGGGCGACATCCCGATCCTCGGGCACCTGTTCAAGAACTGGAGCCGCAGCCGCTCCAAGACGAAGGTCTACATCTTCGTGCGCCCGACGATCTTCGACCAGAACTCGTTCACCTCGGAGGCGCGCCTGGGCGACTACCTGCGCGAGAAGGTGCACTTCGAGAGCGAGCGGCGCGACTGGCTCCCCTCGATCGTGCCCGACCGCTTCCTCCGCGCGCCCGGCTTCGACCTGCAGGACGAGGCGTTCGAGGTGTTCGGGACCGGCAGCGGCGACCCGTTCCGCGGCGGCGTCCCGCTGCCCGTGGCCGCGGGAGACTGAGTGCGCCGTCGCATCCTCAAGGCGCTCGTCCGTGAAGGGGTCCTGACCGAGCGGCAGGTCGAGGAGACGCTCAAGCTCGAGGAGGAGCAGGGCCGCAGCTTCGACCGGATCATCCGCGAGAAGGGCTGGGTCACCGAGGAGCGCCTGCTCACGGTGATCCACCAGAAGACGTTCTGGCCGTACGAGCGCAGCCTCGGGTCGGCCGACGTGCCGGCCGAGTTCGTGGAGAAGGTCCCGGTCAGCCTGGCCCGCCAGCACAACCTCGTCGCCATCGGCGTGGACGCGGACGGCGTCTACAAGGTCGCCACCTGCGAGCCGTTCAACTACCACTCCATGGACGAGGTCGCCTCGGTCCTCGAGGCGGAGGTGCAGCCGGTCCTCGCGGGGCGGGCCGAGATCACGTCGCTCCTCAACCGCGCCTACCTGGGCAAGCAGGGCGAGGGCGGCGAGATCCTCGACGACGCGGCGCTCGACGACGCGCTGGTCAAGGTCGACGACGACGAGGACGGGGCCGAGGACCTGATCAACGATCAGGACAAGGGCCCGGTCATCCGGCGCGTCAACAAGGTCATCTTCGACGGCTACCGGATGCGCGCCTCGGACATCCACTTCCAGCCGCTCGAGGACAAGCTGCTCGTGCGCTTCCGCATCGACGGCATCCTCTACGACAAGGACGAGGTGCCCAAGCAGTACCAGGACGCGGTGATCACCCGCCTCAAGGTCATGTCCAAGATGGACATCGCCGAGCGGCGCCTGCCGCAGGACGGGCGCGCCTCGTGCACCGTCGGCGACGCGGAGATCGACATCCGCTTCAACTCGGTGCCCACGAACTACGGCGAGCGCGTGGTGCTCCGGCTCCTCGACAAGACGGCCAAGGTCTTCAACCTCGAGGACATCGGCCTGGCCAACGAGGACTACCAGCTCCTCTCGCGCCTGATCAACTACCAGCACGGGATCATCCTCGTCACCGGGCCGACGGGCTCGGGCAAGACGACGACCCTCTACGCGTCGCTGTCGAAGATCAACTCGAGCGCGATCAACTGCATCACGATCGAGGACCCGATCGAGTACCACCTGTCGGGCGTGAGCCAGATCCAGGTCTCGGCCAAGAAGGGGCTCACGTTCGACCGCGGCCTGCGCGCGCTCCTGCGCCAGGACCCCGACGTGATGATGGTCGGCGAGATCCGCGACTCCGAGACGGCCCGCATCGCCATCCAGGCGGCCCTCACCGGCCACCTCGTGTTCTCGACCCTGCACACCAACGACGCCCCGTCGTCGGTGACCCGCCTCCTCGACATCGGCGTCGAGCCCTACCTGGTCGCCTCGTCGGTGATCGCGGTGATCGCGCAGCGCCTCGTGCGCGTCATCTGCCGCGAGTGCCGGAGCGAGTACGAGCCGCCGCAGGAGGAGCTCGACATGCTGGGGATCAAGCGCGAGCAGCTCAAGGACGGGCTCATCTACCTGGGCATGGGCTGCGAGCGGTGCATCGACACGGGCTACCAGGGCCGGACCGCGATCTACGAGATCCTCCCCATCGGCGAGGAGGTGCGGCAGGAGGTGATCAACCGCTCGGGCGCCTCGAAGATCAAGGAGGTCGCCATGACCCGCGGCATGCGCACGCTGCGCATGGACGGGGCCCGCAAGGTGGTCGAGGGCCACTCGACGATCGAGGAGGTCCTCCGCGTGACGCAGCTCGACGTGTAAGGGGCGCCCGTGCCGGTCTTCCAGTACAAGGCGTTCGACCACAACGGCAAGGAGACGACCGGGATCGTCGACGCCTCGACCCCCCGCGAGGCGCGCGAGAAGCTGCGCGGGCGCAGCATCTTCGTCACCGACATGACGCCCATGAAGGCGGCCGGGCGCGCCCCGAAGACGGGCAAGAACGCCATGACCAAGGCCGCCGCCGAGGTCGGGCTGACCGACGCGGTCGAGGAGCAGGGGCTCGTCGAGAGCGCCGGGCTGCGGCAGCAGCTCGAGAGCATGTTCGCCGGCCGCGCCCGCGACGAGCTCGTCTCGACGACGCGCCTGCTGGCCACCCTGCTCAAGGCCGGCATCCCGCTCGTCGGGTCGCTCACCTCGGTGATCCAGCAGGTCGAGGACAAGTACCTGGGCACGGTCAT
Source organism: Planctomycetota bacterium (assembly GCA_023954375.1). GTDB lineage: Bacteria > Planctomycetota > J058 > J058 > J058 > JAMLIC01. The sequence goes on along the minus strand of JAMLIC010000005.1, from coordinate 77,326 downwards.
GCGCCAGATCCGCGAGAGCGTGCAGGGCGGCGTGTCGTTCGCCGACGCCCTCGCCATGCACCCGGCGCTGTTCGACGCCCTCTACGTGAACATGATCCGCGCCGGCGAGGCGGCCGGCGCCCTCGACCAGGTGCTCAAGCGGCTGGCCGACTTCATGCAGGCGCAGAAGCGCATGAAGAACCGCGTCTCCGCGGCCCTGACCTACCCGATCATCATGATGGTCATGGGCCTCGGCGTCGTGTGCTTCCTGCTCGGCTACGTCGTGCCCAAGATCGTCGCCGTCGTCACCAAGCGCGGCACGCCGCTCCCCCTGCCCACGAAGATCCTCCTCACCATCCAGGAGGCCTTCATGAGCTGGTGGTGGCTGGGGCTCGGCGGCGCGATCCTCGCCTGGCTGGCCTACAGCGTCGTCGTGCGCACCGACAAGGGCGCCATGTTCCGCGACACGTGGAAGCTGCGCCTGCCGGTCGTGGGCGACCTGTTCCGCAAGCAGTCGGTCGCCCGCTTCGCCACGACCTTCGCCACGCTCCTGCGCTCGGGCGTCCAGGCGACGGACTGCCTGAAGATCCTGGCCAACGTCGTGGACAACAAGCTCCTGGGCAAGGTGCTCGTCGAGGTGCGCGAGCGCATCATCGAGGGCACCGACATCGCCACGCCGATCAAGCGCTCGCGCGTCTTCCCGCCGGTCGTCGGCGACATGATCGCCGTCGGCGAGGAGTCGGGCCAGCTCGAGGAGCTCCTCGAGCGCATCGCCGAGACCTACGACGAGGAGGTGGACATCACCTCGCAGAAGGTCACGGCCATGATCGAGCCGCTGATCATCGTCGTCATGGCCGGGATCGTCGGGTTCATCGTCCTGGCCGTCGTCCTCCCGCTGGTGCAAGGCTTCAAGTTCTGATCGTCGGTCGCGCCTGGAAGACCGAGCCGTGAGGCCGTAGGGGCGCAGCCTGCTGCGCCCCCGGAGCAGCACGCTCGGCCCGCCAGGAGCAACCGCGTGGGGAGGCTCGCCGTCGTAGGCCCAACAACCCCCGGAGCTTGGGGTGTCGGGTCCGGGTGGTCTCGTTTCCCGGCGGACGTGACCTGGGACTAAACCTCCTGCCGCGGCTCACGTAGAATCGGTGGCCGTCCACCCAGTCGAGAGGACCCGCCATGCGCATCCGCCCGTCCGTCCGCCGCCGCCGCGGCTTCACCCTGGTCGAGCTCATGGTCGTCGTGGCCATCATCGGCCTCCTCGCCGCCGTGGTCACGGTCAACGTCATGGGCCAGAGCCACACGGCGCGGGTCGAGCGCGTGCGCGCGGACATGCGCGCCATCGGCGACGCGCTGGACCTGTTCAAGATCGCCTGCGGCACCTACCCGCAGCAGCTCCAGGACCTGTGGGAGCGGCCGTCGAGCAACGCCGCGCGCAAGTGGGCGGGCCCGTACCTCAAGGAGTACCCGCCGGTCGACCCCTGGGGCAACGAGTACGTCTACCAGTTCAGCGGCGGCGGCCAGTACGAGATCATCAGCTACGGCGCGGACGGCGCGCCGGGCGGCACCGACGAGGGCACCGACCTGTCGTCGCGCACGATCAACAGCAACCAGCAGTAGCCGTCGACGTCCGGTCCGAGCCGCCGCGCCCGCCAGGGCGCCGGGGAGCGCACGCCATGACCGCACGAGCAGCCCGGCGTCAGGCGGGCTCCCGTCGAGCCGGCTTCTCGCTCATCGAGATCATGGCGGTCATGCTCATCCTGGGCGTGATCCTCATGTCGATCGTCCCGGCGATCGACGGGCTGGTGCCGATCTACCGCCTGCGCGGCGCGGCGCGCGAGGTCGCGTCGCTCATGGAGCTGGCCCAGAGCGAGGCCGTCGGCACCCGCAAGGAGTACCAGATCGCCTACAGCATCGACCGCAACAGCTACTGGCTGGTGCTGCCGCCGCGCGATCCGGCCGAGGACGAGCAGCAGGACCCCGCCGCCGCCATGGGCGGACTCCCGGCCGGCGAGCTGAACAAGGAGGGCCGGCCGATCGACGACCTCGAGCACGGCCCGCCGCCGGTCGACCCGAACGGCCCGCAGGACCCGCGGGCGGCGCGGACGAGCATGGAGCGCGAGGCGCTCCTCCCCAAGGGGCTGCCGACGGACGTCGTGTTCGTGTCGGTGATCGTGGGCGACGACGAGAAGCGCACGGGCGAGGTCCTGGTGCCCTTCTCGCACCTGGGCGCCGGCGGCACGCACATCGTCGGGCTCCGGCTGGAGAACGGCGCCGAGGCGGACCAGATCTGGGTCAAGTTCAACGCGCTCACGCGCACGATCGAGTACCACGAGGAGCGCCCCGCCGTCCGTACGCTGAGCCAGGGGGACCTCCGGTGACCGGACCTCGGATGACCGGCCGGGGCGGCTTCACCCTCATGGAGGTCGTGTTCGCCGTGGCGATCGTCGCCACGGCGCTCGTCGCGCTCCAGGCGACGGTCGCCGGGTCGATCCAGTCGGCGGGCACGTCCGTCAACCGCCGCGCGGCGCGCGAGGTCTGCCGGGCCAAGCTCGAGGAGATCCTCGCCGGCGCCGAGTCACCCGACGGCGGCGGCGAGCTCGAGGACCGGCCAGGGTTCCGCTGGTCGGCGCGCTCGGAGGAGCTCGCCGTCGGCATGCCGGAGCGGGCCACCGAGGTGGTGACCGTCGTGGTCGTCGAGGTCACCTTCCCGGTGTTCTCGGACGCCGGCGGCGCGGCGGGCGGGGCGGCGTCCTCCTCCTCCAGCGCCGAGGCGGGCATGGAGACGATCTCCATGGCGTCCATCCTCCCCTTCGAGGACGGCCAGGCGCAGCCCGGGGGGCCGCGGTGAGGCGGGCGGCGAGGCGGAGCGGCTTCACGCTGATCGAGGTCATGCTGACCGTCGCGATCACGGCCGCGGTGTTCGCGATGATCGGCGGGATCCTCATCTCGGTGATCAACAGCGCCGAGCGCATCGAGAAGATGCTGCGCACCGAGAAGGCGGGCTACGGGATCCTCACCACCCTGCGGCGCGACCTGACCGGCGTCTACGCCTACGCCCTGGGCGGCCCGGCGTTCAGGGGCGAGGACAAGGCGATCGGCGGCAAGGAGGCCGACCGGCTGTTCTTCGTCACCACCGCGCGCGTCCTCCCGGCCGAGGAGGGGCGGCCCCCGCCGTCGCTGGTGGAGGTGGGCTACGTCGTGCGCGAGGCGGAGCAGCGTGAGCTGGGGCTGAGCCTCTTCCGGCGCGCCGCGCCGTTCGAGGGCGACCCGCTCGAGGGCCCGGGCGACTACGTGGAGATCTTCAGCGGGATCGAGTCGTTCCAGCTCACCTTCCTCGACCCCGAGGACCGGCAGTGGAAGGACTCCTGGGAGAACCCCGAGGCCCTGCCGCTCGCGGTGAAGCTGGAGCTCAAGCTCGCGCTCTCCCCCGAGGAGCGCGCGGCGGCCGAGCAGGACCGGCTGGACCTGCCGGAGCCCACGTTCGAGATGATCGTCGGGATCCCGGTGCAGGTGCAGCCCAAGGCCGACCCCGCCGCAGACGGTCAGCCGCCGCCGCCGCCGACGGGGCAGTAGCGGGCCGCGCTCGATCCTTGACCCCTGGTCGTCTTCCGCTGTCCGTCCCGCGCCGGTGCCGGTGAGGCGGTGCGCTGCGACTCGGGCGCTGCGGCACCCCCGGCGGAGCGAGCGGGCCGAGCTCGAGTCTCTCGTGCCCGTGCCCGTGCCCGCGAGTCACGGGACGCCCTCCTGCGATCGGGCGGCGGCACCCCCGGCGGAGCGAGCGGGCCGAGCTCGAGTCCTTCGTGCCCGTGCCCGTGTCCGTGCCCCCGAGTCACGGACGCCCTCCTGCGATGTCGGGACGCCCTCCTGCGATGTCGGGCGCGGCGGCCCCTGCACGGCGGGCACGGGCACGTAGAAGAAGGAGTGGTGATCGGCCCGCGAGCCGGTGGGGCTCGGCGCGAGCCACGCGCAGGCGCGGCTTGCCGCGCCGAGCATGGCGAGCGGAGGCCAGCACGCCGGCGCCCCTGGTTCGAGCTTGAAGTTCCACCCGTACTGGGGCCTCTCCTCGAACCCATCTTCGCAGACGGCCGAGCCGCCTCCGAGCACACCTCACGGCGCCTTCGCAGCAGGAGCGTCAGGCGAGGCCGAGGAGGGCCCGGCGTGTCCGCGCGAAGGCGAGGGACTGCGACTGCGGCCGCCTGGCCGCCGACCGAGCCTGAGCGGCCAGGGTGTCGCGCGAAGCGCGACACCCTGGCGAACGGCAGCGCCCGCCATCCTCGGCCGCAGCCGCGATCACACGAGGCGTCGACCGGGCTAGCGCTGCTGCTGGCGCTGGCCCCGCTCCGGGTCGAGGCCCTCGGCGCGGAGGATCGTCTCGCGCCCGACCTGCTCCAGGCGGCCGCGGATCTGCACCCGCGCGCCCTCGCGCAGGCCCAGGTCGTCGAGGTCCTGCTGGCCGAGGTCGAGCAGGATCACCTGGCCGTCCTCGGTCTCGAGCTCGGCCACGTTGCGCCCGCGGAAGGTGCGCGTCTCGCCGATCGTGCCGCGGATCGTCTGCAGCTCGCCGCGCTGCATGCGCTGCCGCTGCTGCGGGTCCATGCCGATCTCGCCGCGCCCCTCGCGCACGGGCTCGAGCGACACGACCCAGGGGACGTTCTGCAGCTGGCCGTAGGCGATCTCGACCGTCTGCCCGGGGGTGACCTCCTGCAGCACCTCCGGATGCGCGCGGAGCGGCTGGCCGCGGACGACGATGATCCCGCTCTGGTGGTCGACGTTCGTCACCTGCCCCGTGACCCGGTCGGTCGTCGGGAACACGGCGCGCGCGCCCTGCACGTCGTAGTCGGTGATCCACAGGTGACCGGCGTGGTCGGCGAAGTCCAGGCTGACCTGGTCCGCGGGGGTCAGGTCGGCCAGCTGGTCGGGCGAGGCGTGGAGGAGGATGATCCCCTGCGGCCCGATGATCTGCGCCAGGCCGCGGCCGTAGTCGATCCCGCCGACCGTCCCCTGGATCGTGCCGCGCTGGCCGGCCTCACGGCCGATCTCCATCGGGTCGGCCGGGCTGATGCCGGTGATCCAGGACACGTTCTCGAGCTGCTCGAAGCGCACGTTCACGGGCTGACCGGGGCTGAGGTTCATGAGCACCTGCGGGTGCGTGAAGTACGCCCGGCCGCGGATCAGCACGATCCCCTGGGCGGGGTCGATGCGGGAGACGATGCCCTTCACGGCGCCCTGCTGCCCGATCGCCTGCGGCCCGAGGCGGCTCGTGGCCGTCTGGCCGTCGAACGGGACGACCCACGCCTGGTCGCCGATGACCTGGTAGCGGGCCGTGACCGTGTCGCCAGGGGTCAGACCGATGAGCTGGGCCGGCGTCGCGCGCAGCTCGATGATCCCCTGCGGGGTGCCGAGCCGCACGATGCCCTGCGGGATGGCCAGCCCCAGGATCGTGCCCTGGAGCGTCCCGCCCATCTGCTGCTGCTGGCCGAAGGGGCCCATCTGCTGCTGGCCGAACTGCTGCTGACCCCAGGGCTGCTGGTCGAACTGCTGCTGCTGCCCACCGAACTGCTGCTGACCGTAGGGCTGCTGGCCGAACTGCTGCTGCCCACCGAACTGCTGACCGTAGGGCTGCTGGCCGAACTGCTGCTGACCGTAGGGCTGCTGGCCGAACTGCTGCTGCCCACCGAACTGCTGACCGTAGGGCTGCTGGCCGAACTGCTGGCCCTCCTGCTGCTGATCGAGCTGCCCGAACTGCTGCTGACGCTGCGGCTGGTGACGCTGATTGCGCTGCCGGTCACGGTCCTGCAGCGGCGACTGGGTCTGGCCGCGCCGCTGCTGCTGCTGGTAGAGGCCCTGCTGCTGACGCGGCTGCTGCGGCCCGAAGCCGCTCTCGAGCGCGCCGGGGCCCATGCCGGGGCCGAAGCCGCCCGGGATCGTCTGGCCCTGCTGCCCGAAGCCGCCGGGCAGCGTCTGACCCATCCCGGGCTGGCCGAAGCCCCCCGTGGCCAGGGTGCCCATGGGCGACTCGAGGCGCGTGATCGTGACCGTGCGCTGGTCCGTCTGCGCCCGGTCGGCGAGGAGGAGCGGGCGCCCGTCGATGAGCGTCCACTCGCGCCCGATCACGATCAGCTGGGTCCCGCGCTCCAGGCGGTCGAGCCCCTGCTGGCGGAGCGTGCCCTCCATGCCGAGGTCGACCGCGATCGTGCCCCCGTCACGGGTCCGGACCAGCGCCAGGACGTGCTTCCCCTCGGCGCCCACCTGGACGTTGACGGTCCGCTTGACCTCGCCCTCGAGCTCCTGCGGCCCGAGCTGGCGCACGGCCTGGATGTCCCGCCGCGTCGCGCGGCCCAGGAGCTCCGCCCCCTCGACCACCCACGCGGCCGAGTGGTAGCCGAACGCGCGCTCCCAGCGCTCCGTCTCGGGGTTCCACACGCAGTAGAAGCCGATGTCCACCCGCGCGTCGCGCTGGGCGCGGCGGTCCTGGCCCGCCTGCTCGGCGTCACGGCCCCGCTGCTGCTGCCCGCCGCCCTGGCCCTGCTGCGCCGCCGCGGGCAGGCCGAGGCCCAGGAGCAGCGCCGCTCCCGTGCCGAACCGGAGAATCGTCCGTCCCTTCACTCTGCACTCCATCGTCGTCGTTGACCTGTGTTGCGAGGGCGCCGGGCCCCTTGCGGCCCGCCATGAGCTGCGGGCGGGGTCACCCTCGGGCGCGCGGCCCTTACACGCCGCGTGCCCGGGCAGCCATGGGGCGCGCGGGTAGCGGACCACGTGGCCGAGCGGCCACACCGACCCCGGACGCCCACCTCCCGCCGACGCGAGCGCGTGTCGGCGCCGTCCCGGGGAGAACGTGTGGAGGGACGCGGGCGGGGAATGCTCCCCCTCCGCGGGTGGATCCCCCGGTCGCACGCGTGATCGACGTCGACCCTGCGTCGACCGTCAGCGCCCTAACGCAGCGCGCAGGCCGACGGAGCGCGGGTCGTCGGGCGGCAGCGCCTCGAGCGCCGCCTCGAGGTCCCTGCGCGCCCCCGCCTCGTCGCCCACGAACGCCCGCAGGTTCGCCCGGGTGAGCAGGGCGTCGACGCTCCGCGGCTCGAGCCGGAGCGCGTTGTCGGCGTCTCGCAGGGCCTCCTCGAGCTCGCCCTGCTCGCCCCGCGCGGCGGCGCGCCGCCAGTAGGCCTCGGCCCAGCCGGGGTCGAGCGCGAGCGCCTCGGTCAGGTCGTGCTCGGCGCGATGCGACTCGCCGAGCGCCGCGTGCAGGATCGCCCGCTCGAGCCAGGTCTCCTTGCGGGCCGGGTCGAGCCCGAGCGCCTGCGCGTAGTCGCGGTAGGCCAGCTCCGGCTCGCCGCGCGCCGCCTGCGCGTCGCCGCGCAGGGCCCACGCCAGCGCCAGCCCGGGGTCGAGCTCGAGCGCGCGGTCGAGGTGGACCACGGCGGCCTCGAGCGACGCCTGCGCTCGCTCCGACGCGGGGTCCTCGCGGCGCGCCGCCTCGAGGCGGAGCTCGCCGAGCGCGAGGTGCGCCGGCGCCAGCCCGGGGGCGAGGCTCACGGCGCGGCGCAGGTCGCCGACGGCGCCGGCCGGGTCCCCCGCGCGCCGGCGCACGAGCCCGCGCAGGCACCAGGCCGCGGCCAGCCCGGGGTCGAGCTCGACCGCCCGGTCGAGGTCGGCGCGCGCGCCGGCGAGGTCGCCCGCCGCACCGCGCAGGTCGGCCCGGTTCACGCGCGCCACGGCGAGGTCGGGGTCGAGCGTCAGGGCGCGCTCGAGGTCGGCGCGCGCGCCGTCGAGGTCGCCGAGCGCCTCGCGCGCCCGCGCGCGCTCGACGAGCGCCCACGGGAAGCGCGCGCCCAGCGCCTCGACCCGGTCGAGGAGCGCGACGGCCTGCGCCGCGTCGCCCGCCGCGAGGGCGCGCTCGGCGCGCGCGAACAGGCCGAACTCGTCCGCCTCGCCGCGCGCGAGGGCGAGCGCGATCAGCCGCTCCAGGGCCGGCGTGATCCGCGAGCCGCGCGGCTCCTGGCGGAGCGTCAGCCGGTGCAGCTCGAGCAGCGCCTCCGGCGAGTCGCCGCGCGCCGCCTCCTCGAGCAGCGCGCGCGCCCGCTCGAGCCGCCCGCCGGCCTCGCAGGCGAGCGCCGCCTCGACCAGCAGGGCCGGCGTGCGCCCGCCCAGCGCCAGCGCCTGCTCGACCAGCGCCGCCTCGTCGCGCCCTCGCCGCGCCAGGGCCCGCGCCTCGTGCAGGAGCGCCATCGCCCGGCCGGGCCGCGCCGCCCGCTCCGCGCCCCAGAGCCCGACGCCCACGGCGAGCGCACCGACGACGCCCGCCGCGACGATCGGCCGCCTGCGCACGGCGCGCGCGGCCCGCCGCAGGGCGCCGGCCGGCCGCGCCTCGATCGCCTGCCCGCCGCGCCAGCGCGCCAGGTCGGCGGCGAGCGCGAGCGCGCTCGCATAGCGCCGCGTCGGGTCCTTCTCCAGGCAGCAGAGGACGATCGTCTCCAGGTCGCGCGGGACCCCGGGGCGCAGCCGCGCCGGCGCCACCGGGTCGGCGTGGAGCACGGCCGAGAGCGTCGCCGGGACGCTCGCCCGGCAGAAAGGCGGGCGCCCGGTGAGCATCTCGTAGAGCGTCGCCCCGAGCGACCACACGTCCGACGCCGGGCCGGCGCGCGCCCCGTCGCCGTCGGCCTGCTCGGGCGACATGTAGGCCGGCGTGCCCAGCACCTGCCCGGTGCTCGTGAGCCCGTCGGCCGCGTCGAGCGCCTTCGCCAGGCCGAAGTCGACCAGGCGCGCCGCCCCGCGCTCGTCGAGCAGCACGTTGTGCGGCTTGACGTCGCGGTGGAGCACCCCCGCCTCGTGCGCGGTCGCGAGCGCGCGCGCGACCTCCTCGGCCAGGCGCGCCGCCTCGGCCGGGGCGAGCGGGCCCCCGCGCAGGGCGTCGCGGAGGCTCTCGCCGCGCACGCGCTCCATGACCACGTAAGGCGCGCCGGTGGCCTGGTCGACGCCGAGCGCGTGCACGGCGACGATCCCGGGGTGGCTCAGGCGCGCCGCCGCCCGCGCCTCGACCTCGAAGCGGCGCCGCGCGTCGGGCGTCGCGCCGTGGGCGTGCAGCACCTTGACCGCCACCTCGCGCCCGAGGGCCGGGTCGCGCGCGGCGTAGACGACGCCCATGCCGCCGCGGCCCAGCTCCGCCACGACCTCGAGGTCGCCGACGCGGGCCGGGAGCGGGGCCGCCGCCGCGCCCGACCCGCTCCCCGACCCGTGCGCCGACCCGCTCGCCGATCCCTGCGCCGATCCCTGCGTCGGCAGGTCGTCCTCGCAGGCCGCGAGCAGCGCCCGCACGGCGGGCGGGTCCTCCTCGGGCGGGCGCGCCGCCAGCGCCGCGGCGCGCGCCTCGGCCGCGCGGTCCACCGCGTCGTCGACGAGCGTCTCGTCCTCGGCGGCGTCGTCGCCCTCGAGGCGCGCGAGCGCGGCGAGCGCGTCGGGCGCGACGCGGCCGGCGAGGAGCGGCGCCAGCCGCGCCGCCCGCCCCGCCTCGCGCAGGGCGTGGCGCAGGAGGAGCGCCTCGCGCAGGGCGGCGCGCGCGAGCCAGCCGGCCGCGAGCGCCCGGCGGGCGACGGTGAGCGCCGCGTCGTCGTCTCGGCGCGGGGCGGCGGACGAGCTCACGGGCGCGCGGTGTAGACGAGGACGCGCGCGAGCTCGAGGCGCGGCGTCGGGCCCTCGAACGTCCCGGCGAGCACGGTCAGGTAGGTCACGCGCTCGCCCGCGGCGAGGCGCCGCTCGCCCCGCTCGGCGCGCAGGTGCTCCGGGCGGACCTCCAGCTCGTCCCACGCGCCGGCGCGCCCCGGGACGGGGCCGGAGAGGAACACCGGGAACTCGCCGTTCGTGGAGCAGCGCAGCCGCACCTGCAGGGGCGCCGGCGCCGAGAGGCGGTAGCGCAGGCGCAGCCGCGCGCCCTCGACGTGGTCCCACAGCCCGCCCGCGTCGGCGCCGCGGCCGAAGTGCACCTCGGCCCGGCGGTCCTCGGGGGGCGGCGGGTCGGCGGAGAGGCTCCAGCGCCCCGTCGAGAGCAGGTGACCCTCGCGCTCGCGCTCCTCGGGGAAGGCGTCGCCCCGCGCCCGCCGGTAGGGGTCGGGCCACTCGCGGAACAGCTCGGCGAACACGACCCGGTCGGGGTCGACGCGCTCGACGGCGACGACGTAGTCGGGCCGGCGCGGGCGCGTCGTCCGAACGACCGGCGCGCCGCGCGCGGTCACCGAGAGCCGCTCGCCCTCCTTCAGCGCGCGCCCGGGCTGCTCGCCCGTCGGGTCGACGTCGACGCGGCCCGAGTGCACGGTCACGGTGAGCGCCCCGGTCCGCGACAGCTCGAGCTCCGCGTCGCCGCCGCGCACGGTCACGGTCGTCCCGCCCGCCTGCACGCGCAGGCCGTCGGTGCCGGCGGCGAAGCAGCCGCCCTCGTCGAGGCGCAGGCGCGCGTCGGTGCCCTCGGGCGCGAGCGTCACGCGCGCGTCGGGCGCCAGGACGACGCGGTCGCCGCCGTCGGTCGACAGGTCCGCCTCCTGCGCCCCCGCCGGCGGCAGGACGAGCTCGATTGGGCCGCCCGTCGCGCGCACGCGGTCGCCAGCGGCGAGCGTCCCGTCGGCCGGCATCTCCGTCCAGCCGCCGGCGCCCGGCGCCTGCACGAGGGCGCGCCCGCGCAGCCGCGCCACCCGCGCGGCCAGCTCGCGGCGGCGGTCCTCGCGGGTGCCGTCGGCGGGCTCCTGGGCCATCGCCCCGCAGGCGGCCAGCGCCCCGAGCGCCAGGGCGAAGCGGCGGGCGCTCACGTCGTCCTCCCGGCGACGCACTCTACCCGCCGTGGGGCGCTCGGGCGACGCCACCGGGGCGACGCGGTGACGGCTTCATCCTGCGCCCAGGGCTGGTTCCAATGCGTGCCCTCAGGAGCCCTCGCGATGACCACGAGCCCGCAGGCCGGCAAGCCGGCCGACCCCGCCACCCTGGTGAACGTCCCCCGCCTCGTCACCGCCTACTACGCCGAGCGCCCCGACCCGGCCTTGCCCGAGCAGCGCGTGGCCTTCGGCACGTCGGGGCACCGCGGGTCGTCCTTGCGCGCGTCGTTCAACGAGGCGCACATCCTGGCGACCACCCAGGCGATCTGCGAGCACCGCGCCGCGCAGGGGATCACGGGCCCGCTCTTCCTCGGCATGGACACCCACGCGCTGTCGGAGCCGGCCTTCGCGACGGCGCTCGAGGTCCTCGTGGGCCACGGCGTCGAGGTGATGATCGATGAGCAGGGCGGCTGGACGCCGACGCCCGTGATCTCGCACGCGATCCTGGCCTGGAACCGAGGGCGGACGACCGGGCTCGCGGACGGGATCGTCATCACGCCGTCGCACAACCCGCCCGAGGACGGCGGCTTCAAGTACAACCCGCCCCACGGCGGCCCGGCCGACACGGACGTCACGGGCAAGGTCGAGGCGCGCGCCAACGCGCTCCTGGCCGAGGGCCTGGCCGGAACGAAGCGCGTGCCGTTCGCGCGCGCGCGCGCCGCCGCGCGGCGCCACGGCTACGTGCGCGCCTACGTGGACGACCTCGGCGCCGTGATCGACATGCAGGCGATCCGCCGCGCCGGCGTGCGCCTGGGCGTCGACCCGCTCGGCGGCTCGGGCGTGGCCTACTGGGGGCCGATCGCCGAGGCCTACGGGCTCGACCTGACGGTCGTGAACCCGCACGTCGACCCGACCTTCCGCTTCATGTCGCTCGACTGGGACGGCAAGGTGCGCATGGACTGCTCGTCGCCGCACGCCATGGCCGGCCTGATCGCGCTCCGCGACCGCTTCCAGGTGGCCTTCGCCAACGACACCGACAACGACCGCCACGGGATCGTCACGCCCTCGGGCGGGCTCATGAACCCGAACCACTACCTCGCAGTCGCGATCGACCACCTGTTCCGCGCGCGGACCGGGTGGCGCCAGGACGCCGCGATCGGCAAGACGCTCGTCAGCAGCAGCCTGATCGACCGCCTCGCCGCGCGGCTCGGCCGGCGCCTCGTCGAGGTCCCGGTGGGCTTCAAGTGGTTCGTGCCGGGCCTCGTCGACGGCTCGTTCGGCTTCGGCGGCGAGGAGAGCGCCGGGGCGTCGTTCCTGCGCCGCGACGGCACCACGTGGACGACCGACAAGGACGGGATCATCCTCGGTCTCCTGGCGGCCGAGGTCGTCGCCACGAGCGGGCAGGACCCGCACGAGCGCTACGTGGCGCTCACGCGCGACCTGGGCGCGCCGGTCTACGAGCGGATCGACGCGCCGGCGACGCCGGCGCAGAAGGCGCTCCTGAAGAAGCTCTCCCCCGACGCCCTCGACGCGCGGAGCCTCGCCGGCGACCCGATCAAGGCCGTCCTCACGAGGGCCCCCGGCAACGACGCGGCGATCGGCGGGCTCAAGGTCGTCACCGACGAGGGCTGGTTCGCCGCCCGGCCGTCCGGGACCGAGGACGTCTACAAGATCTACGCCGAGAGCTTCAAGGGGCCCGAGCACCTGAAGGCGATCCAGGAGGAGGCGCGCGCCCTCGTGGGCCGGGTCTTCGCGGCGGCCGGCGCCGGATAGAGTGGGCGGGCGGAGGCCGACGTGCCCGACGCCACCTACGACGTCACGCCCGACCAGAGCCACGAGGGCGCGCCCTGCCCCGACTGCGGCGCGTTCGAGCGCACGGTGTGGGGCTGGGTGCGCAGCCAGGGCGACGCGCGGGCGGTCTATTACGCCCGCTGGCAGATCAACCACCGCGAGCGCGGCCTGCGCCTGCTGGTGAGCCTCGGCGGCTGGGGCCGCGAGGAGGACGAGCAGGACCGCAAGGCCGTGGCGTTCGACTGCCAGGTGCAGGAGGGCGGGCGGCTGCCCGCGTTCACGCCGCTCGACGCGGGCGGCCTGGCCTGGAGCGAGAAGGCCTTCCTGGGCGAGAAGCTGGCCGTGGCCGACGCGCCGCCGGCGCTGATCGACGAGGCGCGGGCGATCGCCGAGCGGATCGTGCAGCAGGACGACCGCGTGCGCGCGTTCGTGACCCGCGGCGGGCGCGACACGCGCCAGGCGGCCGAGGTCCTCGAGCGCGCCCACGCCAAGCTCAACGACAGCGACGACGTCGGCGCCGAGGTCGACGCCACGCGGGCGCTGGGCCACGACCCGGAGCTGTGGGACGCCTACTTCCTGCGCGGCTGGGCCCGGGCCCGCGCCGAGCAGCACGAGGGCGCCGTGGCGGACCTCGAGACCTACCTGGCGCGCGCCCCGAAGGGGAAGCACGCGCCGCGCGCGGAGAAGATCCTGCGCCTGGCGCGGTCGAAGCGCGGCGGCTGACGTGGACGACGCGCTCCGGGCGCTGGCGCGCGCGGCGGAGGGCCGGCCCGACGACGCCGCGGCGGGCTGGGCGCTCGCGCAGGCGCTGGCCCGCGCGGGTGACCGCCGGGGCGAGCGCCGGGCGATCGCCCGGCTGGCCCGCGCCGGCGACCTCGCGGCGCGCGAGGCCCACGCGCGCCTGGCGCCGTGGCCCTCGCGCTCCGGCGAGGGCCTGACGTTCGGCGCGCGCCTCGGGCCCGCGGGGCCGCTCCGGGTGGAGCGTCGCGCGCCGGTGGACCTGGCTCCGCCGGTCCTGGCCGGCGCGACGCAGGACGTGGTGCTCGTCGCCTCGCCCGAGGGGCTGGTCGCGCACGACGCCCGCGACCTCGCGCCGCGCTGGCGTGCGCCGCTCTCCGGGCCGGCCTGGTACCACGTGGGCGTCGTCGCGGGCGACGTCCTGGTGCTCGACGGCCAGGACCTCGTGCTCCTCGACGGCGCCGCCGGCGCGCCGGTCGCGCGCGCGGCGCTCGGCGGGACCGTGGCGGCCGTGTCGCTGCACGTCGACCTGGCCGCGGTCGAGCTCGCGTCGAGCGACGAGGAGCGGACCCTCGCGCTCGTCGACGTCGGTGCGCGCTTCGGGCGGGTCCTCTGGTCGCGGCCCGTCGGCCACCTGTCCTCGTTCGACGCGGCCGGCCCCTGGCTCGTCGTGGCGAGCTACCGTGCCCCTGGCGAGCTGGAGGTCTTGCGGCTCGAGACCGGCGACCGCGTGTGGGCCTCCGGCGCGCCGGCCGGCGCGGGGGCGCGGCACTGGTCGCTCCTATGCGCCGACGCGCACGGGCTGGTCGTCCATGGCGCGGGCGGGGACGAGGAGGACCGCACGGCGTTCGTGTGCGAGCTCGAGCCTACCGGGCATCCGCGCTGGCGGGTCGAGGGCCTGGACGTCGAGGCGTTCGGCCAATCCTTCGCCATGGACGGCGACGTGTTCCTCGCCGCGGTCCGTCGCCGGGAGGGGCGCGACCTCATCTGCGTCGAGCGCCGCACCGGCCAGCGGCGCTGGTCGACCCCGGTCGGCGCCGCCGGCGAGGCGCTCGTCGTGGCCGCGGGGCGTTGCCACGCGCTCGGCCTCGAGGAGATGGAGCGGACGCTCCGGCGCCCTGGCGGGCCGAGGTGGGGCGGCGGGCCCGACGACCCGCGGGAGGCGGCCGCCCGGACCCTGTACGGCGACAGGGAGCCCGTCTACGACGTTCGTCGCCGCCTGGTGCTCACGACCGTGGGTCTCGAAGACGGGCGCGCCGAGGGCACCCTGGCGGACGACCACACACTCGCGGAGATCCGGGTGGACGCGCTCGCGCTGCCCGACGCCGTCGTGGCGCTCGCGGGGCAGGGGCTGCTCCGACTGGAGGCGTGACCGCGGCGTCAGCGCCGGTAGCGCTGGCTGGCCGCCTGCAGGAACGACAGCTCGTCGGGCGTGAGGCTGGCCATCCCCTCGCGGCTGATCTTCTCCAGCAGGAGGTCGACCCGCCGCGCCGTCTCCTCGTCGACGCTCGGCGGCAGAGGCGTCGACACGACGCGCGCGCGCGGCAGGCGCAGGAACCCGGGCAGCCGCCAGCGCCCGCGCTCCGGCTCGAGCTGGCCCGGAGAGGCGAACAGGCGCAGGTCGAGGACCTTGAACACGAGCCCCAGGACGGCGCCGCCGAGGTGCGCCGCGTGGGCCACGCCGCCGGCGCCGCCGAAGAGGCCGGCCAGGTCGCCCACGAGCTTGAAGCAGGCGAGGAGCCACAGCGGCACCGGCAGGAACATCATGAAGTAGATCGTGCGGTGGGGGAAGAACAGGGCCGCGACGACCACGACCGCCATGACGGCCCCCGAGGCGCCGAGCGCCGGGACGCCGGCGCCCCAGTGGTGCGACCACACGGCGTGCGTCAGCGACGCGACGAGCGCGCCGAGGACGTAGAGGGCGAGGAAGTTCCGCCGCCCGTAGACCTGCTCCAGGTCCGGCCCGAACCAGTGCAGGTAGAGCATGTTCCAGAGCAGGTGCCACAGGTCGAAGTGCGAGAGCGCCGACGTGAAGAGCGTCCAGACCCGCCCGTGGACGAAGACGCCCGCCCAGCCGACCGTGAAGTGGTCGAACATGAACGTCTTCAGCCCGGGGAGCTGCCAGAGCAGGAACACCGCGATGTTGACGACGACGAGCTTGTGGCTGACCGACAGCACGGTCCACCAGCCCGACAGCGCGCGCTGGTGGTGGTCCTCGTGCATGTAGTCGCGACGGTCGACGCCCACGGCGGGCCGATTCTCCACCGCCGCTGACGACCCGGCAACCGACCGGCCCGCCGGCTATCCTGCGCCCGTGGCCGACCTCGACCTCCGCGCCCTCGCCCGCGCCGCCGCGGCCCGCCCCGGCGACCTGGCGGCCGGGTGGGCCTACGCCACCGCCCTCGCGCGCACGGGCGACCCGCGCGGGCAGACGCGCGAGCTCTGCCGGCTGGCCCGGCTGGGCGACGCGGACGCGCAGCAGGCGCTGGACGCCTGGTCGCCCTGGCCGGGGCCGGACGGGCTCGTGCTCCGGCGGTCGCTCGCGCGCGCGCCGCGGTCGCTCGTGGAGCGGGCGCGGATCGCGCGGGTGGAGGGGGCGTTCATCCTCGCGGTCGCGCGCGACGTGGTGCTCGTCAAGCATTACGACGGCGCCCCGCGGCTCGAGGCCCTCGAGCTCTCCGACGGAGGCCCTCGGTGGAGCGCGCCCTGCAACGTGCTGACGGGAGCGCTCCTGGGCGGCCTCGTGGTCACGGCCGAGGACTCGACGCGCCTGACGGCTCGTGCCCTGGACACGGGCGAGGTGGTGGCCGAGGCCACGCTCCCCGACGAGATCAGGCAGCTCGTGGCGGTCCCCGGAGGACGGGCCATGTGCGAGTTCGGCCCCACGTTCGGCCTCGTCGACCTCACGCCCGAGGCGTTCGGCGAGCGCGCCTGGGAGCTCCCGGTCCCGTTCTCGGCGCGCACCTCCGCCTTCGTCACCGACGGGGTCCACCTGCTCGTGGAGCGTCGCACCGACCCCGAGCGCGAGCACAGGCTCGTCGACGTGGAGACGGGGGCGACCGTGTGGCGGCTCCAGCGCTGGGACCTACCGATCCTCTCCGTCTATGGGGCTGCCGTCGCCATGGACGCGCGGGGGCTCGTCGTCCAGGGCTCGAGCGGGCACGGCCGAGGTTGGCGCGTGAGCGACCACGAGAAGGGCGAGGCCGTCGTCTGCGAGCTGGACGCCCGGACCCGGCGCCCGCGGTGGCAGCACGCGCGCCGCGGCTGGACGTCGATCCTCCCGATGAGGAGCTCGTTCGCCACCGGCGAGGACGTCATCCTGGTCACGGTGACCGAGCGCGACGGCACGCAGCTCCTCGCGCTCGAGCGTACGGCCGGCCAGGTGCGGTGGTCCCGAGCGTTGGCCGGTCAAGACGCGGAGTTCGTCATCGCTGGCGACACCGCATGGCTCGCCGAGCCGCTCCCGGATACGACCCGCGTGCGCGTCCAGGCGCTGGACCTTCTGACGGGAGCGCCTCGCCTGGACCTCGTGCTCTCGTCGATCCGTGCGGAGGCGGAGCTCAGCCTGGCCCCGATGGTGGACGGGGTCGTCCTCCTCACCGACGACGCGCTGATCGTGCTCGGCGAGGGCTGAGCCAGCGGCGAGCACCTGCGAGGCGCCAGGTAGCTGTCGGCGGCGCGGAGGGCGTATGATGACCCGAACCGGAGTTCGACCGATGACGACCCGTCGCCGCCGCCAGCGCAGCCCGCACGCCAGGGGGTCGTACGACCACGACGCCCACAAGCGCGAGCCCATGGAGCCCGCGGCGGGGGCGATGACCTTCCTCGCCCTCATGAGCCAGCAGGCCGCGATCGACGCCGCCATGGGCAACGACCCCCGCGAGCGGTGGGAGCGCGCCAAGGCGGTCGATCGCGAACAGCGCGCGGAGGCGGCGAAGCGGCGAGGTCGCGCCTAGGCAGGACTCCGGAACATGCCGAAGGTCGATCCGCGCGAGGCGGAGGACCCCGCCAACGCGATGCTCGCCGCCCTCGTGGACACGCTCGAGGCGCACGGCGTCGAGTACGCGTTCACCGGCTCGTTCACGCTGGCGTTCTGGTCGCAGCCGAGGAGCTCGAAGGACATCGACGTCGTCGTCCTCCTCGAGCCCGACCGGTCGAAGCGGCGCGCGCTGCTCCACGACCTCGCGACGGCGGGGTTCGGCGTCCCGACGGCCGCGCTGGACGACCTCGAGCGCGTCCACGCCACCGCGCTCGACCTTCCGCTCCGGCACGGGGCCAAGCTCATCGTGGAGTTGATCGTCCCGGAGCCGGAGCGAGAGGCGCTGTCCCGCAGGATCGTCAGCAGGGCGAGGTCGATCCCGCTGCCGCTCAGGCCACGCGGCGTCCGCGTGGTCACCCCGGAGGACCTGGTCGTCTACAAGCTGCTCCTCTTCAGGGACGGCAGCAGGGCCCTCCAGACCGACGATCTGAAGGACATCCGCGACCTGGTCGCCATGCGCAAGGACGACCTCGACTTCGGCTACATCGACCTGGCGCTGGACGTCGAGAACTCGCTGCCCAGGACGGAGGTCGAGAAGCGGCGACGCTGGTTCGACAAGACGCGCGCGGAGTTCGGCAAGGGCAGGCGGCCCCGGCGGGGACCGCGAAGGAGCGAAGACCGGTAGGTGGAGGAGGAGCGGCGCTCCTCCTCCGCGTCCGTGCTCGACGCCGCGTGGGCCTGACGCCGCCTACGCGTGCGCCGCGGTCGCCGCCTCCGCCTGCCGCTCGGCGTCCTCCGCCTCCGCGCGCCCGAGCAGGTCGTCGAGGTCGGTCGACTGGACCTCGAGCGCCAGCGCCGTGACGCGCGGGAGCATGCGGGTGATCCAGCGGCGCGCGTGGACCAGGCGCTCGGGGTGCTCCTTGCCCTGGCGCAGGAGGATCTTCGCCACGCGCACGTCGCAGAGCATGCGCGTGATCCGCTCGGCGTGGACGAGGCCGTGGGCGAAGTCCTGCTTCGCGTCCCACGAGCGGAGGAACTTGCTCGTCAGATACTCCAGCTTCTCCGACAGCCCGCCCTGCGTGAGCGTCTGCCACTCGCTCTTCACCTTCGTGCCGAGGATCCGCGCCACGACGGCCTCGATCGACTGGTAGAGCTTGACCTCGGCCTGGTGGACGGCGCGGTCGAGGCCGCGCGAGAAGGTCGCCGCCGCGCGCGCGGCCGTGGCCTTGCGCACGAACTTCGCCGGGTCCTTGATCGTGGCGCCCAGGCGGTCCTTGAGGGCCATGAGCGCCTGGATCTGGCTCGTGCCCTCGTAGACGGGCAGGACGAGCGCGTCGCGCAGGAGGCGGTCGGCGCCGGTCTCGTGGATGTAGCCCATGCCGCCGTGGATCTGCATGTTCATGCGGGCCAGCTCGACCGCCTTCTCGCTGGCGAGGTACTTGAGGAGCGGCGTCAGGTCGCGCGCGTAGCGCTTGGCCCGCGAGAGCCGCCGCTCGAGCTCCTCCTTCGCCGCCGGGTCGGCCGGCGGGTCGAGGCGCAGCCGGGCGTCGAGCCGGTGCGCCAGCTCCGTCGCGTTGACCGCCTCGAAGCACAGGGCGCGGATCCCGCGGATCGTCGTGTCCATGTCCTGGAGCATGTCCGCGATCAGCTCGTGGTCCTTGATCGCCTTGCCCATGGTCACGCGCTGCGCGGCGTACTCGGTCGCCATGCGGTGGGCGGCCTCGCACACGCCCAGCGCCTCGAAGCCGACCGCCACGCGGGCGTTGTTCATCAGGATCAGCATGAGCTCGAAGCCCTGCCCGAGCTGGCCGATCAGCTCCGCCTCGCTGTCCTCGTAGAGGAGGCTGACCGTGGGCGACGAGCTGTGACCGAGCTTCTCCTCGACCTTCGTGACCTTGACGTTGTCGACCTTCTGCCCGTCGCGCTCGAGCACGCGCGGGACGAGGAAGAGCGACAGCCCGGCCAGGCCGCTCTCGCCCTCCTTCGGGTCGCTCGTGCGCGCGAGCACGATCTGCCACTGGCCCTGGCCCGAGGTGATGAAGATCTTCTCGCCGCTCAGGCGCCACTTGCCGTCCGGGCCCTTCACGGCGCGCGCGCGGATCGCGCCGAGGTCCGAGCCGGCGCCCGGCTCGGTGAGCACCATGGCGCCCCACGACTCGCCGCGCGTGATCTCCTCGATCACCTCGCGGAAGCGCGTCTCGACGATCACGCCGTCCTGCAGCGTGAGCGACCCCTCCCTCGCGGCGTAGGCCAGGAGCGACTGCGCGATCCCGCCGAAGAAGCCGAAGTGGGTCATCGTCCCGCAGTCGGCGCGCGCGATCACCTCGCCCAGCGCGAAGTAGAGGACGAGCGGGCAGTTCATGCCGCCCAGCTCGCGCGGGATGCACAGGCCGTGCAGGCCCATGTCCTTGAGCAGCTCGAACGCGGCCACCGACGCCGGGGCCATCACGACCTCGCCGTCCTCGAGGCGCGTCCCGTGCGCGTCCATGGCGTCCGCGTGCGGGGCCACCTCGTTGGCGACGAAGCGGCCGACCTCCTCCATGATCGCCATGTACTGCTCGCGGGCCGCCTCGACCGACCCCGGCCCGTCGGGCAGCGTGAAGTCGCGCTCGACGAGCCGGACGATCTCCTCCCAGGCGACCGTGTGCTTCAGGTGCCAGAGGAGGTCCTCGTTGTCGGTCAGGTAGTTGGAGCTGGGGGGCAGGGGCATGGGGTCCTCGACGGTGATGCGCTCGCGAGGGGCGGCCCCTCGCGCAGGACCGCTCCTGCACGAGCGGCCCGATGGGCCGTCCCCATCGCTCGCTCGGGCGTCCTCCAGATCGATCGTACCCTAACAGACACTGACGCGTCGCGTCAATCCCGGCGGCGGCTCGCATCTGCCTTGCGGCGCCGCTCCACCTCGGTAAGCCCCTCCTCGGCCGCGCGCACCTGCTCCGGGGTGAGGAGTTCGCGGCGGTCGAGCGCCACTCGGAGGTCCCGCTCCGCCTGACGGAGCGGCTCGGTGATGGTGTCCGGGAGCGCGCCCAGGAGCAGCAGTCGGCCCCGCAGGAGGTAGAACACGGGATGCGGCTGCGGATCGCACCGCCGGAGCCGCTCGGCCGCGCCCGCGGCGTCGCCCTCCGCCAGGGCCGCCGTCACTCCGACCAGGTGGAGCTGCGGCTCGATCCGGCCTCGCATCGTCGCCCCCTCGTCGGCAGCGCGGCGGGCGCCGGCCAGGTCACCCGCGGCGAGCCGCAGCGAGGCACGGACGTGGTCGGCCAGCGGCTCGCCCGGCTCGAGGCGCCGGGCGAGGGCGAGCTCCGGCTCGAGCCCGTCGAGCGCCTCGGGCGTCGGGCGCTCGACGCGCAGCGCGGCGCGGAGCGCGCGGGCGCGCGGCTCGGTCGGGTCGTGGCGCAAAGCCTCGTCGACCGCCGCGAGCGCCTCGGCCCGCCGGCCGGCGCGCCAGCACGCCTCGCCGAGGAGCCCCTGGGCCTCGGCGAAGGTCACCGGGTCGCCGGCCTGCTCCGCGAGCGCGATCAGGCGGCGCGCCTCGAGCTGCGCCTCGCCGTACTTCCCCTGGAGCAACGCCGCGCGCACGCGCCAGGGCAGCGCCAGGTCGGCGAGCGGACCCTGGGCGGCCTCCTCGAAGGTGACGAGGACCCTCCCGGAGGCCAGCGCGTCGATGGCCACCCCCAGGGGCTGGTCTCGTCTCAGCACGCTGGAGGCGGTCCCCGCCTGCTCCATGGCCCGGTACAGCCCGGCGAGCACGAACCGCGCCCGCGCCTGCTCACGGCCCGCGAGGGCGCGCTCGGCGCGGACGAGGTCCTCCACGGCCGGGGTGAGCAGGTCCGCGAGGTGGGCCCCGTCGTCCTCGAGAACGCGGCGCCGGGCGAGGAGCCACCGCGCGCGCCCGCGCTCCAGGTGCGCCAGCCCCACATCGTCGTCCGCGGCGATGGCCTCGTCGCACAGGCGGGCCCGCGCCGCTGGGTCGGCGCCGCCGCGCAGGCGCTCGGCCAGCGACGGCCGCCGGTGCGCCTCGCTCGCCGTCGGCAGCGCCGGGAGCCCGGGGAGCGTCGGCTCGGCCGCGAGCGGGCGGTGGAGGCGGAGCAGGTAGCCGGGCAGGCTCAGGAGCAGGTCGCCCTTCGCCTCGGCGACCACGCCCCGGAGCTGGAGCTGGCGCGCCGCCTCCTGCGTCCGCTCGCGCGGCGACTGCTTCTCGAGGTCGCCGAGGAGCGGCTCGAGCTCCTTCAGGGCGCGCCGGGCGTTGGCGGCGAACCACTCGCTCCTGGCCGAGACGGCCAGCCAGCGGCCCTCCAGGCGCAGGGCCGTGAGCTCGAGCCGCCACGGCTCCCCCGCCCGGGGCGCGATCGTGAGCGCAAGCGGCCGCAGCGCCGGGGCGGAGAACCCGGGGGGCACGACCAGCTCGACCTCCCCGTCTCGGCCGTCGCCGCGGTCGTGCAGGACGACGACGAGCCGGTCGCCCGGCTCCGCCGCTCCCAGGATCGCCTCGACGTCCGCCGGCGCGTAGATCGGCCGGTCCACGCCGCGCGCCCGGATCGACTGGATCGTCACCTTGTAGGCGCCCGACCCGCGCACGTAGGGTCGCAGCGGCGCGGCCGGGGTGCCCAGCTTGGCGTCGACCAGCTCCACCGCCTCACCGGCGCCCTGGAGCACCAGGCCGAGCCGCCGCGACGGCGTCGCCTGGCCGGTCGTCGCCGGCGCGAGCGCCTCGACGCCGAGGAGCCGGCTCCCTTGCAGCACCGGCGCCAGCGCCTCCAGGACCGCGTCCAGCTCGCCCCGCATGGGCGCGGCCGCGCTGCCCGTGAGGGCCTCCCACTCCGCGCGCGGCAGGAGGAGCGCGCCCGACCGGGGCTCGTAGGCGG
The DNA here is from genome assembly GCA_023954375.1 of Planctomycetota bacterium. GTDB lineage: Bacteria > Planctomycetota > J058 > J058 > J058 > JAMLIC01. Next base: position 55,187 of record JAMLIC010000005.1, on the reverse strand, counting down.
CCAGCGCGTCGAGGACCTCGCGCCGGGAGGGGGGCCCCCGCCGCGGCTGCCCCGGATCGATGAGGAGGCCGACGAGGGCCCCCAGGCCGTCGTCCTTCGCGGCCGCGTGCAGCTGCGCCGCGAGCTCCTCCGGCGTCGCCGTGCCCCTGACGGCGGGCCCGGCCGCCGGCCGCTGCGGCGGCCCGGCCGGCGCCGGAGCGCCGGCGAGCGCGTCCAGCCGCGCCCCGAGCGCCTTCATCTGCTCGGCCAGCCCGCGCACCTCGTGGCGCAGGGCCGCCGTCTCCCCCTCGAGGCGCTCGAGCACGCCGGCCTGCTGCGCCCGCGCCCCCGTCGCCCCCACGATCACCAGCAGGGCCAGCCGGCCCGCCACCTTCGTCCCGCTCATCTCGGCTCCCTCCGCCTCGGTCGGCTGGCCCCGTTACGCGCCCGCCGGGTCTCGGGCGCGACGCGGGCGAGAATTTTCGTAAGCTCTTGCCGGGAAGTCCACTGGCGGCCGATGACCTGGCTCACCACCCGCAGCGCGATCCGCGAAGGCCAACCCGACTGGGCGCTCATCGCCGCCTACGAGGACCCGGTGCGCCGCCACCTGCGCCGCCGCTTCCCTGACCTCCCCGAGGCGGAGCGTGAGGACCTGCTGCAGGAGGTCCTCCTGGCCATGCGCGAGCGGATCGTCCCCGCCTACCGCGCCGACGCCGGGCGCTTCCGCAGCTTCCTCGTGGCGGCGATCGGCAACCGCGTGCGCGACCACCTGCGCCGGCGACGCCCCGGCGCCGGCGTGGACCCCGACGCCCTCGCCGCCGACCCCAGCGAAGAGGAGGCGGACGCGATCGACCTCGAGGCGCTGCTCGTCCGCGCCGCGCAGGCGCTCCACGACCGCTGCGCCCAGGCCTCGCCGCCCGACCTCGAGCTCGTCTACCTGCTCTCGGGCGTGCTCGTGGACGGCCTGTCGAACCAGGCGCTCGCCCGCCGCGAGGGGCTCTCGGTCGACCAGGTGAAGCGCCGCCTGCAGGAGGCGCGGTCGGCGCTGCTCGAGCACGTCATGACGGCGCTCCTCCCGCCGGGCGCTCCCCCGGCGCAGATCGCGCGCGCCGCCGACCTGGCGCGCGCCTGCCTGCGCGCGCCGCGGCGCGGCTCGCGCGCGCTCACGGACGAGCCCGACGCGGCCGCGCGCGAGGCCGCCGCGGGCTTCGTGCGCCGCCTGCGCGCCGCCGGCGGGCGGGGCGGCGCGGCGCAGGGCGAGGTCGACCTGCTGGGCGGCCTCGAGGCGGTCCTGCGCGCGTGACCCCGGGCGAGGTGGTGGCGGGCTACCGGCTCCTCGAGCCGCTGGGCGAGGGCGGCGAGGGGCAGGTGTTCCTGGCCGAGAGCACCGACGGCCTGGGCAAGCGCGTGGCGCTCAAGCGCTATCCGGCGGCCTCACGCGCCCGCTTCGAGGCGGAGCTCGAGGCCTACCGCCGGATCGAGGCCGCCCGGCAGCGGAGCGGCTCGGCGCACCTCGCCGAGGGGATCGCCGCCGGCGACCTGCCCGACGGCGGCGGCTTCGTCGCGCTCGCCTACCAGCCCGGCGGGACGCTCGCCGACCGCGTGCGCGCGGAGGGCCCGCTCGACGCGGCGACCGCCGCGCGCGTCACGCGCGAGGTGCTCGAGGGGCTGGCGCTCCTGCACGCCGAGGGCCTCTGCCATCGCGACGTCAAGCCGAGCAACGTGCTCCTCGGCGCCGACGGCGAGGCGCGCCTCGGCGACTTCGGCCTCAGCCGCGCCCGCGACGGCACGGTCAGCACGGGCGGCACGCCCGCGTTCGCGGCGCCCGAGCAGTGGGTCACGGGCGACGACGCCGCGGCGCGCTCGGGCGTGGCGATCGACGTCTACGGCGCCGGCGCCACGCTCTACTTCCTCCTCACCGGCCGCTCGCCCCTGCCGGGGCGGCCCGACCTGCTGTTGCTCGAGGCGCGGAAGGTCCCCCGCCCGCTCCAGCGCGCGCTCCTCGTGGCGCTGGCGCCCGACCCGGCGCGGCGCTTCCCCGACGCGGACGCGCTCCGGCGCGCGCTCGACGAGGCGGTCGTCGTCGCGCCTGCTCCGCCCCATGCGCGGCCGGTCGCCGGGCGGGTCGTGGCCGCGCTCGCGCTCCTAACGGCCGTCGGCGGCGCGGCGCTGCTGCTCGGGCGGAACCCGGCGCAGGACGCCGCGCCGAGCGGGCCGCGCGACGCGGCCGCGTCGGTCGCCGCCCCGGAAGCGTCAGCGGCGCCGGCGGTCGTCTCGACCGCCAGCCCGGCGTCCCCGGGTGAGGACGACGCCGGGGCCCCGGAGGCGGTCCCGGCGAACGATGCTCCAGGCGGCGCCTCGCCGGTCGTTCGCGCCATCGCGGCCGGCCCCGACGGCCCGGCCGCGCTCCTGCTCCAGCACGACGGCCGCGAGGTCCGCGTGGCGCTCGAGGCCCCGGTCGCCGTCCTCCTCCCGCTCGACGACGGGCGCGTCGTCGCCGGCACGGCCGACGGGCAGGTCGTGCTCGTCGACCCGGCCCGCCCCGACGCGCCGCGAGCCCTCCACCGCTTCGCCCACCGCGTGCTCGCCCTGACCCGCGACGGCGCGCACGTGCGCGCCGAGGGCGACGGTCGTCGGCCCCTGCCGCTGGCCGACGGAGAGGCCGCGCCGCCCGGCGCGCGCGCCGTCGAAGGCGCGCTCGGCCGCTACGCCTGGCCGACGGCGCCCGCGCGCGAGGTCATCCTGCTTATCCTGCCCTGAGGGGCTACACCTCGATCGGCATCTCGCGCGTCGGCTCGTCCCAGCGGCGAACACGCAGCGTCGACCCTTCGGTGCGCCACTCGGTCCTGAGCACGTCGCTGCGCACCCAGCCATCCGCGCCGGCGCGCACCTGCGCCCAGCCCGCCTGGCTGGCGCGCAGGACCTCCACCGTGCGCGTGAGTCGGTCGAGGAAGATCACCTCGCGGACGTCCAGGTCCGCGTAGAAGGGGAGCTTCTCGCGGCTCTCGTCTCCCGGCGAGACGACCTCGAGCACCGCGTCCGGGCCACCGACGATCCACCCGTCCACGAACCGGCCGTACCGCTCGGGGAGGAGGAAGCTGAGGTCGGGGACCCGGTAGTCCGTAGGGCGGCTCAGCGCCGGGTCCTCGCGGGTGCCCGGCCGCTTCACGCCGGTCTCCAGGTACGTGCGCCCGAGCCCCAGCGCCTCCCAGTGCAGGCGGAAGAAGGCGCCCAGGCCGACGAGGAGCCGGCCGTGGTCACCGTGTGGCGGCGGGAGCATGTGCAGCTCCCCCTTCCACATCTCGTCCCAGCGGTCGAGGCCGAGGCGGCGGCGCTCCTCGAGCAGGGCGAGCGGGACCTCCAGCATCACGGCGCGCATACCTCCGTCATAGCACGCCCAGCGCGAACAGCCGCTCGGCGAGCGTGGACGTGCCGGGGAGGTCGAGCCCCGCCGCCTGCGCGCACACCGCGGGCAGGACGCGCGGGTCGGCCCAGCGCGCGCCGAGGCGCGCGGCGAGCGCCGTGGCCAGCGGCCCGCCGTCGAGGAATGCGGCGCACAGGGCCTCGGTCCCCTCGCGCCGCGCGGCCAGCCGCGCCAGGCGCGCGCGCTCGTGCGCGCGCAGGGTCACGGAAGAAGGGTCGCCGGCCGCGAGCAGCGGCACGAGGGTGGCGACATCGAGGAGCCCGAGCGCCATCCCGTGCCCCGTGAACGGGTCGAGGCAGCCCGCCGCGTCGCCGGCGAGGACGACGCCGTCCTCGACGAGCGTCGACACGCTGACGCTCCGACCGGGCTGGACCTGGAGCGGCGTGACCGGTTCGATCGCCTCGCCGCCCAGCTCCAGCCACACGTCCGGCAAGGCCTCGCGCAGGAGGTCCAGCGGCCGCCGCTCGGCCACCTCGGCGCGGCGCTCGGGGTGGTGCTCGAACGTCACCCGCGCCTGCCCGCCGGGGAAGGGGAACACGAACGCCGCGCCGAGCGGGTGCGCGCCGACGACCACCCGCCGCCGCGCGTAGGACGGCGCGCGCACGACGAGCCCCTGGACGTAGGACGTCACGCGGTCGTCGAGCGGCACGAGGCCGAGCAGCCCGCGCACGCGCGAGCCCTGCCCGTCGGCGACGACGAGCACGCCGGCCCGCAGCGCCTCGCCGTCCTTCGTGCGCACGACGACGCGGCGGTCGTCGCCGCGCGCGGCCGCGACGACCTCGGCGCCCTCGCGCAGGTCGACGCCGGGCGTGGCCCTGCACGCCGCGCGGAGCGCCTCGTAGAGCGGCCGGCGCCAGCCGCAGCGGCCCCGCAGGGCCTCGCCGCCCGGCACGCGCTCGTGCAGGAGCGCGAGCGGGGCGGGGAACGCCGGGTGGCGCAGCTCGACGCCCTCGGTGGCGACGAGGTGCGGCTCGAGCGCGTCGAGCAGGCCGAGCTGCCGCCACACCTCGACGCCGGCCGGCAGGATCGACTCCCCCCGCAGGAGCTCGGGCGTGCTCGCGTGGCGCTCGAGCACGGTCACGGGCACGCCGAGGCGGCCGAGCGCCACGGCGAGCGTGCAGCCGACCAGGCCGCCGCCGGCGATCACGACGTGCCGGACTTCGACCCTGGCCCGGACGGGCGGGCGCTCGAGGGACGCGGCGGGCGGGGTCATGCAATGGCCTCCTTCGTGACGGGTGTCGTTGGCGCGAGCTCCACCCCCTCGGCGATCAGGGCCCGGTAGACCTCGCAGCTCGGGCGCGGCGTGCGCGCCTGCGTGGCGTAGTCGACGGCGTAGAGGCCGAAGCGCGGGCCGTAGCCCTCGTGCCACTCGAAGTTGTCGAGGAGCGACCAGTGCAGGTAGCCGACGACGTCGGCGCCTCTGGCGCGCGCCCGGCGCAGGGCGGCCACGTGCTCGCGCAGGAAGGCGGGCCGCAGGCGGTCGGCCGCGTCGGCGGTCCCGTTCTCGGTGACGAGGATCGGGACCTGCAGGCGCCGGTGCGCCTCGACGAGCACCTCCTCGAAGCCGGCGGGCTCGATCGGCCAGCCCAGGTCGTTGGTCCCCGGCCCCGGCGGGCGGTGCAGGAGCCCCGCGAAGCGCAGGAAGCTCGGCGCGTCGGCCGGCAGGGCCATGTAGTAGTTGAGCCCCGCGAAGTCGAGCGTGCCCGCGGCCTCGGGGACGTCCGCCGTGCGCCAGGTGAGCGCCAGGCGGCCGGTCTTGCAGGCGTCGAGCACCGCCCAGTCGAAGCGCTCGCCGATCCGGCGGGTGATCCCCAGCGGGTCGAGGCGGCTCACCCGCCAGGCGACGACGTGCGGGGCGATCCCGACCCTCGGCCGCCGGCCGCCGTGGTGGCGCGGGACGTCCTGGTGGAGCACGCGGTAGGCGCGGCCGTGGGCGCGGACGAGCGCCTCGAGGCAGCGGTCGGCCAGGTCGGGGCGGAAGCGGTGGCCGGGCGGGAAGACGCCGGCCAGGTAACCCGCGCCGGCCATGACGTTCGGCTCGTTCACGGTCACGAACCACTCGACCTCGCCGCCGAAGCGCTCGGCCACCCAGGCGACGTGGCGCTCGAACGCCTCGAGCGTCGCGGGCGAGAGCCACCCGCCCTCGCACCAGCGCGGGAGGGTGAAGTGCGAGAGCGTGAGCACGGGCGCGAGCCCGCGCGCCCGGCACCCGGCGACCAGGCGCTCGTAGAACGCGACGCCGTCCGGGTCGCGCTCGCCGGGCCGTGGCTCGACGCGCGACCACTCCAGGCTGAAGCGGAAGGCGTTGGTCCCGAGCGCCGCGGCCCGGTCGAGGTCGCCCTCGAGGTGGCCCACGAAGTCGCACGCCGCGCCCGACGGCGTGAAGCGCCGCTCGAACGTCCACCAGTCGTTGTGGACGTTGTGCCCCTCGACCTGGTGGGCGCTGGTCGCCGTGCCCCAGAGGAACTCGCTCATGCCGCTGCCTCCTGCTCCGTCGAGCGTGCCACCGCGCGCGGCCAGGCGCAGGTGGCTCCGTCCGCCACGTCCAGGGCCGTGGACATGGCCGCCACGGCCACGCGGCCGAGCGCCGGCGGGACCGCCGGCGCTCGCCCGCGGGTCCAGGGCAACGCCGGCAGAGGCGCGTGTCCCGTGAGCGCCCGCGCCAGGCGCGCGCCGCTCCACGCGCCGAGCGCCAGGCCGTGGCCGCACCAGCCGACGAGCGCGTGCAGGCCCGGCGCGACCTCCCCCACGAGCGGCAGGCGGTCCCAGGTGAAGCCGAGCGGTCCCGACCAGCGCGCGTCGACCCGCAGCGGCGCGAGCGCAGGGAAGAGCGCCTCGACCTCGGCCGTCAGGCGCGCCCAGGCCCTCGCGTCGTCGGCCGCGTCGCGCGGCCTGCGGCGCAGGGTCGCGCCGCCGAGGAGCAGGCGGCCGTCGGGCGTGAGCCGGTGGTAGTGGAAGAACGACCGCGCGTCGATCACCGCGTCGCGACCGACGCCGCCCAGCGCCGCCAGCAGGTCCGCCGGCAGGGGCGCGCTGACGAGGGCGCGCGCGTGGAGCGCGACCACCTGGCCCGGGAGCAGGCCGAGCGCCGGCGTGAAGGCGTTGGTGGCCACGACGACGTCGCGGGCCCGCACCTCGCCCTGCTCGGTGAGCACGCGCCCGGGCTCCAGGTGGACGACGCGCGTCGCCTCGTGCACCCGCGCGCCCCGCCGGACGGCCGCATCGCGCAGGCCCCTGCAGAGCTTCACCGGGTCGACGAGCGCCGCCGGCTCGAGGCGCAGGCCGCCGACGTAGGCGTCGCTGCCCGTGACCCGGCGCAGCGCCGCTCGGTCCAGCCGCTCGGCGTCCACGCCGAGCGCCCGCCAGGCCTGCGCCTCCTGCCAGCGGCGCGTCGCGTGCGCAGGGGTCAGCGCCGCGTGGACCTGCCCGCCAGGGACCAGGTCGCAGGCGATCCCCTCGGCCTGCGCGAGGTCACGGACCAGGTCGACCGCCTCGACCGTCGCCTGCACCATCTCTCGCGCCACGCCGTCGCCGAACCGCCGCCGCAGGGCCAGCACGCCGTCGCCGACGCCCGGGCCGAGCATGCCGGTGCTCCGGCCGGTCGCGCCGTCGCCGACGCGGCCCGCCTCGACGAGCGCCACGTCCACGCCGGCCCGCGCCAGGTGGTAGGCCACCGACAGCCCGGCGACACCGCCGCCGACGACGGCCACCTGCGCCCGCGTGACGCCGGGGAGCGGCCTCGCCGTCGTCACGTCCTCGCGATCCCAGGGGCTCTGCTCACTGGCCATGGGTCACCTGCAGCAGGCGCACGGCGCTCCCCGGCCGGTAGCGCCCCTCGAACGCGAACAGCTCCGGGACCTCGAGCGCCGGCCCCCATTTGCGCTTGTAGGCCGCCTGCGTCGCCGCCGGGTAGAGCGCCGCGCCGTGGCGCGCCAGCGCGCGCAGGAGCCAGCTCGCCAGGGCGCTCCCGCCCCCGCCGAGGTCCGGCTCGCGCTCGAGGCCGACGAGCGGCGTGAGCCCGAAGTGGAGCCACGCGCAGCCCTCGTCGCGCAGGCGCTCGATCGCGTGGACGACCAGCGCCTCCATGACCCCGGGCGGCGCGTCGGGGACGCGCCGCGACAGGTCGTGCTGCCAGCCCGCCAGCCGGCCGGGCGCCGGCGTGAGCGTCACGAAGCCGACCACCCGGTCGCCCTGACGCGCGACGAGCACGCGCCGCCAGGACTCGTCGGGTCGGCCGACCTCGCCCGAGAGGAAGGTCAGCTCGCGCGCGCCCTTCGTCGTCAGCCAGGCGCGCGAGACCGCCGCCAGGTCGGCCCACGTGGCCTCGTCGTGCTCGGCCCGGGCGACCTCGACCCCGGCGCGGCGCGCCCGGCTGAGCTTGTTCCGGAGCTGCATGAACGCCGCCCCGCGCAGGGTGAAGCGCGCCAGGTCGAGCGAGAACGAGGTCCCGAGCTGGTTCAGCCTGAAGCCCGCCGCGCGCCACAGCGCGACGTCGTCCGGCCGCACCTGCACGGCGACGACCCGCTTGCCACGTCCGCGCGCGAAGGCGCGGAACGCCTCGAGCAGCGCCGGTCGCTCGTCCGGCGCGGCGAACGGCCCGCCGAGGACGAAGGCGAAGCCGCCGGCCTCGCGGTAAGCCACGAGGCCGTCCAGGCCCGGGCTTGTGAAGCGCGACGTTCCCGAGCGCAGGGCCAGGAACGCCGACGGGTGGTCGGCGTGGCGCAGGAGCAGGTCGACCTCGGGCGCTGCGGGGCGCTCGAAGTGAACGCCCTCGGCGACCTCGGTGGATCCTCGGTGACCTCGGTGACCGTTCTTCATCGCTCAGAACGCTCCTCGCGTGTCCTTGAACCCGTTGCCGAGCAGCCCCCGGTCCGCGCACAGGTGCAGCGGCAGGGCGAGCAGCGCCCAGCCGGGGCCGCCCGTCGCGGCGCAGTACCCGAGCGCCAGGGCCAGCGCGAACGGCGCCCCGTGGGCCGCGTTGTAGAGGTGGTACGCCCAGCCGGGCGCCCGGCCCCTCGCCCGGACGACGAGCGCCCCGGGCAGGTAGCCGACGAGGTCGATCGCCGCGAACAGCGCGGCGAACCAGCCCCACTGCACCTCGGCCCGGTGGACCACGAGCAGGGCCGCGCACACGGCGAACACGACCACGTGGTCGAGGCGCACGAGCGTCGGCAGCGTGGCCGCCGGCGCCCGGACCTCGCGCGTGGTCGCCCAGGGGGCGGCGACCGGGCTCACGCCGCCGCCTCGAAGCGGCCGGCGTCGAGGCCGATCCGCGCCAGGCGCCGGGCGTGGCCCTGGAGGATCCGCGCCTCGAGCCAGCGCACCTGGTCCTCGGTGCTCGTGTGGAGGAGCGAGCGGCCCGGGATGATCTCCACCTGCGCGCACAGGTCCGGGTGCTCGCGCACGGCCGCGTCGTACATGGCCACCGACGTGGCCAGGAACTCGTCGAACGCGGCGCGCATGAGCCGGGCGTACTCGTCGACCTTCTTCTGCACGCGGCGCCGCGCGCCCGGGTCGCGCGCCAGGCGGTGCGCGAGGCGCTTCTCGCCGAAGCCCACGTGGCGGCACTCGTCGCGGAAGGCGCCCTCGACGACCTCGACCAGCCCCGGGTCGAACGGCGCCCAGTAGCGCATCTCGTACTCGTAGAGCGGGAAGGCCATGCCCTCGAGGATCACGTTGAGCCCGATCAGCCCGGCCTCGAAGTCGCCGTCGTCGACCGTGGCCAGCACGGTGTCGAGGAACGTCCGGTAGGCGCCGGGCATGAAGTCGAGGCCCAGGCGGTCGCGCACCTCGGGCGGCACGCCCAGCTCCGCCGCGCGCGCGGCGAAGGCCTCGAAGTGGCGCGCCTCGTCGAGCACCTGCGAGGCGAGGAAGGTGACCGTCGCCTCGTCGTCGGCCAGGCGCGCCATGCCGGCCGCGACCTTCACGCCCGTGCGCTCGGCGGCCACGAACAGGGCCAGGTCGAGCATGTAGACGTCGCGCAGGGCGCCGTCCTTCAGCAGCAGGTCGGGGACGTCGCGCGCGGGCGCGCGCCCGAAGCGGGTGTCCGCGAGGTAACCGCCGGGCACGGTGCGCATCCAGCGGTCGATCGAGAAGTGGCCGAAGCGGAAGTCGTCGGTGTGGTTCATGTGAGGTCCTCGTGTGGGTGATTCATGGGACACGGAGGGCACGGCGGGGGACGGAGGTCATGGAGGTCTCCGTGGCCTCCGTTCTCCTCCGTGTCCTCCGTGTCCTGCCTTGGCTCCGTCTACGCGGCCGCCCTCCCGAGCCGCGCGCGGCGCACGGCCGCCAGGTCGTCGTCCGTCAGCGCCCGACCGCCGCGGTGGAGGTCCGCGAGGTCGAAGCCGTGGCGCCGCGCCGCCGCGCGGAGCGTCCGCGCCTCGTCGGCGAGGCCCTTCACGCGGCCGAAGCGGCCCGCCCGCGCGCCCTCCAGTGCCAGGACGACGGTCTCGGTCAGGCAGGCGAGCGCCACGCCGGGCGGGAGGCCCAGGTGCTGCCCGACGCTCAGCGGCTCGGGCCAGCGGGCCAGGCCGCCCTCGAACACGAGCACGTCGGGGCGGGCCTCGACGACGGCGGCGGCCACGTCGGCCGGCTTCGCCACGTCGCACACGATCGCGCCCCGGCGCAGGTCGTCGGGCCCGATCACGGCGGCCGGGTCGCTCGTCGCGGTCAGCACGACGTCCGCCGCGCGCAGGGCGGCGCGGCGGTCGGGGGCGAACGCGACCGGCGGCGCCTGGCCGGCGAGCGACGCGGCCCAGGCGACCTCGCGCCCCAGGCCCGCCGGGTCGTCCAGGCCGACGCCGCGGCCGAGCGCCCTCAGGCGCGTCTGCAGCGCGCGCAGGCGGCGCCGCTCGACCGGGCCCCTCGCCGCCCAGCGGCGGAGCCCCTCGCGCAGGGCGCGGGCTACGCCCCTCGTGTCGTCGCGCTCGAGGTCGCGGGCGGCGCGCGCGTAGACCTCGCCCGCGAGCGACAGCGCGCGCCGCTCGTCTCGGTCCGGGCGGCCGACGAGGAGGAGCGCCGGCGCGCGCTCGGCGAGGAGGGCCGCCGAGGCGGAGCCGACCGCGCCCAGGCCCACGACGCAGGCGCGAGCCCGGCCGAGGTCCTTGCCGAGGCGGCGCGCGGCGAGGTCGAGGCCCTCGACGGCCAGCGCGACCGTCAGCGCGTTGCCGGTGGTCACGGCGAGGGGCAGGTCGTGGAGGTCGTCGCCGTTGCGCGTGACGATCGACGTGAAGGCGCCCAGGCCCAGGACCTCGGCGCCGAGGCGGCGGGCCGTCTCGGCCGCCGCGCGCACGTCGCGGACGACCTCGGCCCGCGGGCGCGCTCGCAGCGAGGTCGGCGTGTCCGAGAGCGATACGAGCCAGCCCTGCGCCACGGCGCCCGCCGCGCCGCGCACGGCCGGGAGGAAGCCCACCGGCGCGTGGCTCGGCCGGGCCGCGCCCCAGGCGGCGAGCGCGTCGCGCTCCTCTGGCGAGAGCGACGCGAACGCCGGCGTCGTGCGCGCCAGGTCGTCGCCGCCGGTCGGGTGCATGAGGAACGCGAAGCGCGTCGGGCGCTCGCCCTCGGTGATCGGCGTCGACGAGACGACCGGCCGGTCGTGCGCCCGCAGGTCGCGCGGCCAGGTCGGCGGGAGGTCGAGGACCGGGCGCACCAGGGCGGCCCAGTCGCCGCGGGCGAACAGGTCGACGAGCGCCTCGAGGGCCTCGAGCCCGCGGGCGAGCTCGGCGTCGGTCGCCGTGAGGCACGGCTCGATCCTGAGCGTGCGCCCGCTGCCGAGGCACGGGATCACCCTCACCCCCTCGGCGTTCAGCAGCCAGCCGGCCGCGAGGCCGACCGCCCCGCCCGTGTGCTCGAGGTGCGCCATGAAGAACGAGCGCTCCGGCCCGACCGGCTCGAGCTCGAGGCCGAGGAGCAGCCCGCGCCCGCGCACGCCGCGCACGACGCCCGGGTGGCGGGCGGCGACGGCCTCGAGCCCGCTCCTGAGCCGCGCGCCCGCCTCGGCCGCCCGGCGCACGAGGGCCAGGTCGTCCGCCTCGAGCGCGTCGAGGACCGCCAGGCCCACGGCGCAGGCGAGGTTGCCGTTGGCGAAGGTCGACCCGTGCGACAGCCCGAACGCCTCGACGTGCAGGGCCCGCGTCGCCAGGCAGGCGGCCAGCGGCACGAGCCCGCCGCCGAGGGCCTTGGACAGGACGATCGCGTCGGCCTTCACGCCCAGCGCCTCGCCGAGGAACAGCGCCCCGCAGCGTCCGAGGCCGGTCTGCACCTCGTCGAGGACCAGCGCCGCGCCGTGGCGGTCGCACAGGTCGCGCGCCAGGCGCAGCCAGGCGGGGTCGGCCTCGTGCACGCCGCCCTCGCCCTGGAGCGGCTCGAGGACCAGCGCCGCGACCTCGAGGCCGCGCCTCGCGAAGAGCGCCTCGAGCGCGGCCGGGTCGTTCCAGGGCACGTGGACGACGTCGTCCGACGGCGCGTGGCGCGCCCGCGACCACGTGAGCGCGCCCGCCCCCTGCGTGAGCCCGTGGTAGGCACGCTCGGCGGCGACGACGACCGCGCGCCCGGTCGCCGCCCGGCACTGGGCGAGGGCCACCTCGACGGCCTCGGACCCCGACGACGCGAAGGTCACCGCCCCGTCGCCCGCGGGCCCGGCCAGCGGCGCCCGCGCGAGCAGGCGGCGCGCGAGGTCCTCGGCCAGGAACGGGCGCGAGGGCTGGGTCAGGGCCGGGATCGCGCGGGCGCGCACGTCGTCGAGCGCGGCCCACAGCGACGGCGGGCCGTGGCCGAGCGGGACCGCGCCGTACTGGCTCGTCAGGTCGAGGACCTTGCGCCCCTGCGCGTCCCAGAGCCACGAGCCCTCGCCGCGGACGAAGGTCCGGTCGAGGCGCAGGTGCTCGAGGAGGCGCACGCGATGCGGGTCGACGTGGCAGGTCATGGCGGCTCCGGGTCAGCGGGCGAGGGGGAGGAGGGGAGCGGCCGGCGGCGCCGGCGGGGAGGAGGGCTCGGCGTCGTCCCGCCCGAGCGAGCGCTGGGGACGGCGCATGGGGACGTCGGCGCAGGAGCGGGCCGCTCGCGAGGCGCCGCCCCGCGCGAGCGCATGCTCCGCTGGCACGAGGAACGCGCGCGTCAGGCCGCGCGCGAGCAGGGCGCCGGCGGGCGAGCCGAGGGCCCGCGCGAAGAGGACCTTCGCGGCGTCGCCGAGCGGCCCGCGCCAGGCGTAGAGCCGCGCCAGCAGGTCGGCCTGGCGCACGAGGCGCGCGTTGATCGGCCGCTGCCGCCGCTCGAAGCGCGCCAGCGCCGCGTCGAGGTCGCCGCCCGATGCGAGCGCCGGGCCGACCTCGCGGGCCAGCGCGTCGGCGTCGCCGAGCGCGCTGGTCATCCCCTGCCCGGCCGTCGGGTTCGTCGTGTGCGCCGCGTCGCCGATCAGGACCGCGCCGCCCTGCTGGTAGCGCCGCGCGTGCGACCAGGTGAGCTCGTAGACGTGGCTGCGCCCGCGCAGGAGGCGCGTCCCGACGAGGAGCGGGCAGCGCGCCGCGAGGGCGCGGCCGAGGGCGTCGTCGGACATCCCGGTCCAGCGCGGGGCGCCCCCCGCCTCGACGAGGACGCCCAGGCCCACGCGGTCGGGGCGCGGCATGACGAGCACGCCGCCCTCGGGGTGCAGGTGCAGGCGCAGGGCGTCCCGGTAGGCCGCCGGCCGCTCCGCCTCGAGCCCCAGGTAGGCGTGGTCGTACCGCCCGCGCCGCACCTCCACGCCGAGGCGCTCGCGGACGGCCGAGCGCTGGCCGTCGGCGCCGACGACCAGGCGCGCGCGGACGGCGCGCTCGCCGCCGTCGCGCGTCACCAGACGCGCCCCGACGACCCGCCCGCGGTCGTCGCGGAGGAGGTCGTCGAGGCGCGCCGGGCGGAGCACGCGCGTGCGCCCGAGGCGCACGGCCTCGGCCAGGAGCACGCGCTCCAGGTCGGCGTGCGGGAGCACGAGGTAGGGATCGGCGACGCCGTCGGGCACGAGCGGGCCCTCGAGCAGGAGGCCGCGCGTCGGGTGATGAACCTCGATCCGCTCGATCGGCACGGCGCCGGCGGCGCGGACGGCGTCGAGCGCGCCCCACGCCGCGAGGAGGCGCGTCGAGCGCGGGACGAGGCTGTCGCCGCGGTGGATCCCGCCCGGGCCCTTGCGCGCGTCGACGAGGAGCACGTCGAGGCCGGAGGAGGCGAGCGCGCAGCACAGGCCGAGGCCCGCGATCCCCGCGCCGATCACCACCACGTCCGCCTCGTCGTCGAACCGCGTGGGCATGGGACCTCCCCTGGGCGCCCGCGGGCGCCGGTGAATCCGTGAACTGGCTGGAGAACCGCTACGCCGCGCGCGCGAGCGCCCGCGGCCCGCCGAGGGCCCGCAGGGCGCCCGGGACGACCTCGACCTCGACCGGCGCGCGCAGGGTCGTGCGCTCGCCGTCGACCGTGACCTGGGCGCGCTCGCCCTCGAGCACGACGCGCCGACCTCGCGCGAGGACCACACCCGGCAGGCGGCCGTGCGCGCCGCGGCGAACGGCGCCGAGGGCCGCCGCCTGCTCGAGGCGGCTCCCCAGCGGCGGGATCACCACCACGTCGAGGAGGCCGTCGTCCACCCGCGCCTCCGGCGCGATCCGCACGCCGCCGGCGTAGGTCGGCGTGTTGGCCGCGGCGGCGAAGAAGGCCGGGCCGTCGTGGACGACGCGGCCGTCGACGGTCACCGTCACGTGCGGCGGCCGGTAGGCGAGCGCCGCGCGCAGGGCGGCGAGCGTGTAGAGGAGGCGCCCGCGCGGGAGGAGGCGCGCGCCGTCGACGAGGTCGATCGCGGCCGCGTCCATGCCGACCGCGACGAGGCACCCGGCCAGGCGCGCGCGGCCCGCCCCGTCGCAGGGCCGCGCCCGCAGGAGGTCCACCTCGCGCACCTCGTCGCGCGCCAGGGCGTCGACGACGTCGTCCGGCGCCGACGGCAGGCCGAGCGCCGCGGCCAGGTCGTTGCCGGTGCCGAGCGGCAGGACGCCGAGGGCCGTCGTCGTGCCGGCGAGCGCGCCGGCCGCCAGGTGCGCCGACCCGTCGCCGCCGGCCACGAGCACGCGCGCCGCGGCGCGCGCGGCGGCCTCGCGCGCCCGCGCGGCGAGGTCGGCGCCGCTGGTCGTCTCGACCCACGCGGCCAGCGGCCAGCGGCGGTCGATCGCCGCCCTCAGGGCCGCCGCCCGCGCGCGGCAGCGGCCGCCGGCGGCGGCGGGGTTCACGAGCACCCGGGTGTCGTCGTTCATGGCGGACCCCGGGAGCGAAGCCCGGGCCAAGGCCTGGCCGACGGCAGGGCAAGGAGCTGTACGCGCGGCGCGTCAGAGCCTCACCGCGACGCGTCAGGGCGGAGGGCCGCCGACCCTCAGCCCTTGCGCTTCACCATCGCCGGCACCCACACCGGCACGTAGGGCGGCGTGCAGCCCTTCGACACCGGCCAGTCCCTGTACAGGCCGATCCGCTCGCCGATCGCGACGGCGCGCGCGCGGTGCGCGGGGTGCTCGATGCCGATCGCGGCGAGCGTGTTGTTCATCGTCCACTGCACCTCGGGCCTGGCCTTCGGCAGCTCCTTCTCGATCCGGTCGAGCAGCGCGGCGACGTCGAGGCCGTCCGCCCCCTCGCTCACGCGGCTGGCGGTGAGGCTCCAGCCCGCGCGCGCGGCCCAGCGGTCCTTCGCCTTCATCCACTTGACGCGCAGCGCGTCCTTCAGCGGATGCTTCGCGACCACGTACGCGTTCAACCAGTCCGCGACCTGCGCGCACGTGGTAGAGCGGGTCATCGCGTCGAGCTCGTCGGCGGAGAGCGACGCGGGCCTGGCGATCAGCGCGGCGAGGAGCTGCGCCTCCACGTTGCCGGTCTCCCAGAGCGCGAGCGCGAGCGCGTGGTCGGACCCGAGCTTCTTCGCGATCGCGCGGATGTCGCCGAGCTTCACGCCGAACTGGTTCCTGGGCGCGCCGGCCTTCGCGTTGTGCTTGCGCCGCGCGTCGTCGCCGAGGGACGCGAGCTGCGCCAGGACGTCCTTGACCTTCATGGGCGCGATTGTAAGGCGAGCGTCCGACGGCTCACTCGGGCCGCCGCTCGAGCTCCTCGAGCAAGGCGTCGAGCGCCTGCTCGCCGACGACGCCCTCGGCCATCGCCCGCGCGCGCCCGGCGAGCGCCCGCGCGTCCTCGGCCTCGAGCGCCTCGACGACCCGGGCCATGCTCACCGGCAGGGCGGAGAACTGGCCCCGGGAGAGCTGCCAGCGGGCGAGGCGCGCCCACCACAGGGCCGTGGTCGGGCGCAGGCGCGCCTGCTTCTCCAGCGCCGCGGCCACGTCGGTCGCCGCGCCGGGCGTGCGACGGAGGTCCCAGACGCGGTGCGCGGCCCGGTCGCTCTCCATGTGCCCCTCCGTCTGGGCGGCGAGGTAGGCGGCGAAGGCGGCGAGCGCCTCGCGCGGCCGTTCGAGGTCGTCGAGCGTCTGGGCGCGCCAGAGCGTGTGCACGTCCACCCCGTGCAGGGCCTTCGCGGCCTCGAGGTCCGCGAGCGCGCCGGCGGCGTCGCCGAGCGCGCGGCGCGCGCACGCCCGGACGCCCAGCAGCGTGGCCCGGAGCGGCGCCTCGAGGTCGCCCGCGAGCAGCCGCTCGGCGAGGGCCAGGCACTCCTCGCCGTCGGCGACCGGCCGTCCGGCGCCTCGGTCGGCGGCGGCGAGCAGGCCGAGCTGCTGGCAGAGGACCACCTCCTCCTCGAAGCGCTCGGCCGCCGTCGGGCCCAGCGAGAGGGCACGCCGCAGGGCGGGGAGGAACTGCCGCTTGTTCTCGGCGCTGCGCACGTACTGCACCAGGAGGCCCACCTCCCGCTGCACGGCCCGGTCGTCCGGGGCGAGCGTCGCCGCGGCCCAGGCCAGGTCGAGCCGGACGGGCGTGACGTCACCCCCGAAGCCGACCGCCCGGCGCGCGAGCGTCGCGGCGGCCGTGGGCGAGAGCGGACCGCGCAGGGCGGCGCACACGACGGCCACGGGCGCGAGCGCCTCGACCTCGGCCGCGGCCGCCTGGCGCTCGAGCGCCCGCGCGGCGCGCTCGGCCAGGCGCGCGGCCTCGTCGGCCAGCGCCGCCGGCGGCGAGCCGTCCAGCCCGGCGAGGGCGGCCTGGGCCCGCTCGGGCGCGACCTCGAGCGTCGCGGCGGCGCGCGCGAGGGCCACGGCCCAGCGCGCGTCCGCGGGGGCGTCGTCGCGCGCCTCCAGCGCCCGCGCGGCCGCGTCGAGGTCGCCGAGGGCCAGGTGCGCGCGCGCGCGCCAGCCCGCCTCCTCGCCGGCGAGCGGCCGCGCCGCGGCGACCACGTCGAGGTCGTCGAGCAGGCGCGGGGCGTCGTGCGCCGAGGGGCCGCGCCGGGCGAGCGCCCGCGCCCTCCAGGCGCGCGCCTCGACCGGCGAGAAGCCCCCCTCGATGGCGCGCGTGAGGTCCTGGGCCGCCCGCGCCGGGTCGCCCCCGTGGGCGGCCACCCCGCCGCGCAGCGCCAGCGCCGCCGGACGGCGGCCGTCCACGAGCGAAGCCGCGAGCGCCTCGGCGCCCGCGACGTCGCCCGTCGCGAGGGCGGCGAGCCCCTCGAGGACGCGCGCGGCGTCCTCGACCTCGGCCTCGACCCCCAGGGCGCGCGCGTCCGCGGCCAGGGCGCGCGCCTCGTCGAGCGCCGGGAGGCGCGGCGCCTTGAGGAGCGCCCGCGCCCGGCGGCCCACCTCGTCGACGTCGGCGCGGCGCGCGCTCGCGCGCATGGCGCCGAGGACGCCCGCGAGCACCAGCACGACGGCCGCGGTGACGCCCAGCGCGGCGAGCGCCGGCACGCGCCGCCCGCGCGGCCGCTCGCGCAGGGCGGCCAGGGCGGCGTCGGCCAGGTCGGCCGCGCGCTCGAAGCGCGCCCCGGGCTCCCGGGCCAGGGCGCGCCGGCACACCCGCGACAGGCCGGGCGGCGCCAGCGGCACGCCCGCGCAGGGGTCCTCGGGCGCGTCCTCGATGATCGCCGCCATGACCTCGATGAGCGTGTCGCCCTCGAACGGCCGGCGGTCGGCGATCAGCTCGTAGAGCATCACCCCGAGCGACCAGACGTCGGCGGCCGGCCCGGCCTCGGCGGCCCTTCCCATGACCTGCTCGGGCGCCATGTAGTGGACGGTGCCCATGACCGCCCCGCTCATCGTCAGGCGCTCCTTGTCGAGGTGGCGGGCGAGGCCCAGGTCCACGACCTTGGGCCGCCCGTCGGCCGACACGAGGACGTTGCTCGGCTTGAGGTCGCGGTGGACGAGGCCCGCGCGGTGGGCGGCGTCGACGGCCCGGGCCACGTCGGCGAAGAGGCGCACGCGCGCGCGCAAGGACACGCCGGCCGCGAAGGCGTCGAGGGTCTTCGCCCCCTCGACCAGCTCCATGGCGAGCCAGGGCAGCCCGCGGTCCTCGCCGTGGCCGAGGACGCGCACCACGCCCTCGTGCTCGACGGCGCGCCCGGCCGCCGCCTCGCGCAGGAAGCGGGCGCGCGCGTCGTCGGCGCTGGCGGCGAGCAGGACCTTGAGGGCCACCTTGGCGCCGTCGGGCCGCGCGGCCTCGTAGACCACGCCGAAGGCGCCGCGGCCCAGCTCGCGCACGAGGCGCAGCCCCGCGAACGTCTCGCCCGGCTGCGGTCGCCGCGCGGGGAGCGCCGGGCGGGTGGGCGACTCGCTCGACGGCGGGGTGAGCGGCGAGGGCGTCGCGGCCCGCGGCCGCGCCGGCGCGCGGGGGGGCGCCGCGCCGCCGAGCGGCGCGAGCGCCGCGGCGACCTCGACGGGCGACGGGCGGGCGGCCGGGTCCTTCGCCAGGCAGCGCAGGCACAGGAGCGCCACCGCCTCCGGCACGGCCGGGTTCAGCGCCCGCGGGTCCTTCGCCGGCTGGCGCGTGATCCGGCGCATGACGATCGGGGCCGCGCCGCGGCCGAAGGGCGCCTCGCCGGTGAGCAGGTGGAAGAGCGTCGCGCCGAGCCCCCACGCGTCGGTGGCGGGCCCCACCTCGCCCAGGCGCGGGCTCACCTGCTCCGGAGCCATGTACTCCGGCGTCCCCTTGATCGAGCCGCTGAGCGACAGCGCCTCGCCCTCGTCGTCGAGGGTCGAGAGGTGCAGGAGCCCCGGGTCGCGCTTCACCAGCCCGAAGTCGACGAGGACGGCCCGACCGGTGGCCGCCTCGACGAGGACGTTGCCCGGCTTGAGGTCGCGGTGGACGACGCCGAGGAGGTGGCAGTGCTCGAGCGCCAGGGCGACCTGCGCCAGCGCCCGCGCCGTGACCTCGACCGGCGGCACGCCCCGCCGCACGAGGGCGAGCAGGTCCTCGCCCTCGACCAGCTCGAGCGCCAGCCAGGCCGCGCCCGGCGCCTCGCCCCGGCCGAGGGCGCGGACGACGTTGGGGTGGGCCACCCGCTCGAGGACGCGCGCCTCCTGCGCGAAGCGGCGCGCGGCGGCCTCCGTGGGGTCGAGGAGCACCTTGAGCGCCGCCGGGGCGCCCGTCGCCCCGTGTCGCGCGCGCAGGACGGCCCCCTGCCCGCCGCGCGCCAGCTGCGCGACGATCACCCAGTCGCCGAGCCGCTCCCCCGGGTCGAGGCGGACCACCGCCGGGGAGGGTAGCCGATGGGGGAGCGCGGCGCCTGCGGGGGCTCAGGACGAGGGCTCGTGGCCCGCCGTCACCCGGCCGCAGACCACGACGGCCGCGGCTCGACCCGCCGCCTCGGAGTCCCTCCCGCCGCTCGTGCTCGACCCGCCAGAGCGAGCGATGGGGAGGCGCGGAGCGGGCCAAGCGCCCTCGTCCGGGCACCTGCGCCCATCGCGCCCCCCTCGCGAGCGCATCACTCATCGAAGATCTTCGTCCGGCGTGAAGCTCTCGAGCGACGCCCAGAAGCGGCCGAACTCCTGGTCGAAGTCGCGCGCATCGGCGTAGGCCGCGAAGAAGTAGGTGCGCTCGCCGCGGAAGCTGATCTTGCGCAGGGCGCGCACCAGCCGCCCGTCGCGCGCGCGCGAGCGGGTGACCATGACCTGGTCGGCGCCGCCCGGGACCTCGCGCAGGCGGAACAGCTCCTCGTGCTCGTAGCGGTCGTCCGCGGCCAGGGCGCGCAGGCGCTCGGTGACCCACACGAGCTGGTCGGCCGCGCCGGCGCGCGGGGCCTCCGCGGAGAACACGTGGATGCGCGGCGGGTAGCCCGTCGGCCCGCCGCGGCGCGAGACGAACATGGTCACCTGGTCCTCGACCCCGTTGACCCAGCCGCGCGGCACGCGGAGGGTCGCGCGCGCGGCGGTGGGCAGCGGCTCGCCCAGGGGCGGCTCGCGCAGGAGCTCGGCGAGGTCCTCGTCGAGCGTGGGGGTGGTCGTCGGGTCGGGGCCGCGCCGCCGGGCGATGAAGGCCTGGCGCAGCGGCTCCCAGCGGCGCTCGAGCGGGTCCTCGAGGTGCCGCTCGAAGTAGGCGTCGGTCGGGGCGAAGGCGGCCGGGTCGAGCCAGCGCACGCGCCGGCGCTCGACCTTCATCGTGCTGCCGCGCTCGCCCTCGAGCGAGCGGACCACGACCTCCTCGGGCCCCACGTCGGCCGGGCCGAACTTGCCCACGATCGTGGCGCCGTCGTCGAGGACGATGATCCCCGCGTCGCTGCGCCCGGCGAGGGCGGCGACGGTCAGCGCCGGCGCGAGGGCCAGGGCGATCATCAGGGCGTCGGCGCGCATCACCGCGCCTCCCCGAGCGCGGCGCGCTCGCTGCGCTCGACGCGCTGCACGAGCGTCGCCCGGCGGTGGTGCTGCTCGCGGCGGTCGGCGAGGAGCACGAGGCCGCCCGCCACGAGGCCGAGCCCGGCCGCCACGAGCAGCCGTCGCCCGCCGCCGCCCTGGCGCGCGGGGCGCGCGGCGGCGAGCACGCGCGCCTCGACGCGGCGCGCGTCGGCCGGCGCGGCGGCCAGCGCCGCCCCGAGGGCCGCCTGCTCGGCGCGGAGGGCCTGCGCCCGGGCGCCGCACGGCGCGCAGCCGGCCAGGTGCGCCTCGACCTCGGCCCGCGCGCCCGGCGCGAGCAGGCCCAGCGCGTGGTCGAGCAGCGCCTCGTCGTCCGGATGGGTCATGACAGCCTCTCTCTCAGGAGCTTGATCGCGCGGTGGAGCACGACCCGGACGTTGCCCGGCGTCGTGTCGAGGCGCGCGGCGATCTCGGCCGCGTCCAGGCCGAGCGTGTACTTGAGGTGCAGGACGGCGCGATGCCGGGCGGGCAGGTCGGCGACCGCCTGCGCGATCGCCGGGCTCTGCTCGGGCGCGAGCGGCGCGGCGGGGGCGGGCGCCGCCTCCTCGTCGAGCGGGGCCCAGGCGCGCCGCGCGCGCAGGGCGTCGACGCACCCGTTGTGCGCGATCCGGAACAGCCAGGGCGCGAAGCGGCGCGAGGCGTCGAAGCGGTCGAGCGCGCGGTACGCCCTGATCAGCGCGTCCTGGACCCGGTCCTCGGCCTCGATCGGGTCGCCGAGGAGGCGCCGGCAGTAGGCCAGGAGCGGCCCCGCGTGGCGGCGCACCAGCGCCTCGAACGCCGCCGCGTCGCCGCGCGCCGCCCGCGCCGCCAGGGCCTCGTCGGTCGGCGCGCTCGGCGTCGACGTCCGGGACACGTCCTCGAAGACCACGGCGCACATGTCACCACGATTACGGGGGATCGGGTCCTCCCGTTACGGGCCGGGCCGGGTGCGTGCCGCGGGTGCCGCTCGATCGAGCATCGCCGCGCTGGCGACGCCCTAAGTCGAGTCACGTCAGAGCCCCATGTGTGGCGCGACCGCTGCTTCCCATGACCGACGGAGAGAGGGAGGCGGGTCATGACGCGGTGGGTCGTGCTCCTGGCGGCGCTCCTGGCGGCAGCCCCCGCGTGGGCGCAGGAGGACTTCACCTACGTCCTCACGGGCGGCGCGCCGGGCGAGGTCACCTTGCGCCGCGAGGGCGAGGGCCTGCGCCTCACGGGCCGCCTCGACGGCCGCGACCTCGACCTGCGCGGCGAGCGGCACGGCGACGGCTGGCGCTTCGTCCTGCCGGGCACGCCCGGGATCACGGGGGTGCTCGCCGGTCGTGAGGCGGCCGGGCCGCGGGTGCTCGTCGTGCGCCGCGCGCCGGGCGACGTGCTCGAGGGCCGCCTCGAGGGCGGCGGCGCGGCGCTGGTGAGCCTGCGGGGGGCGCGCAAGCGGGCGCCGGTCGTCCCGGCCGAGTGCGCGCCGACGCGCGACCGGTGGTGGTCGCGGCACGGCGTGGCGACCTGGGAGCTCGGGCGCTCGCTGTGGGACTTCTTCAAGCCCGGGAGCCGGCGCCTCGAGGAGCTGCGCGGCCCCATGACGCAGCAGGACGCGCGCGGCCTCCGGACCCGGCTCGAGCGCCTGCCGGCGCCGTGGACGCCGGAGATGATCTACGCCGAGGCGCGGGCGATGACCTCGAGCCCGCGCGAGGCCCTGCAGCTCGCCTTCGCCCTCACCGTCGACCACGTCGACCTGCCGCTGGCGCAGCTCCCCGGGATCGACCCGCGCGAGCCGGTGTTCGACAAGTACGCCCACTTCTTCGGCAGCGCGATCCTCGCCCACCGCGCCAACGCCACCGGCAGCTTCACGGTCGGCTGGCTGAAGGAGGTCATGGACCGGGTCTCGGGCGGCGAGTACAGCCACGACGACCTCATGGCCGACGCGCTCGGCGCGGAGTTCGGGCAACGACTCCAGTGCGGGGAGTGACCGCCGCCGCGGCCTCATGGAAGGGGCGCAGCCTCCTTCCGCTAGCCTCGTCTTGGCGACGTCTTGGCGGTTCAATTCTTCTTCTGCCAGGGCTTTGCGGTGCTCGTGAATGATCCCGGCTAGAGTGCCGGTGTGAGCACGTCGAAGGAGGGCCCGGGACCGTCCGACGAACCTCGCGACGGTGACGCGGGCCCGTCGCCGTCCCTCCTCATGGCTTGCCGGCCAGCGCGCGAGGTCGAAGGTGACGGCGCCGCCGACACGCGCCTCCTCCGGGGCATGGCCCGGCGGGCGGACGCCTTCCTCCGCGCCCAGCGCTGGTGCGGGTCCGTGGCCGACCTGCGCCTCGGCGCGGGCGTCGGCGGGGTGGTGGCGGCGTTCCTCGCGCGCGTCGAGCCGGCGCGCGGACACCGCGTGGACGAGTGGCTCTGGGTCGTCGTCGGCGACCTCCCGACGGTCTACCTGGTCCTGGACGAGAGCCCGACGCCCGCGGAGGCGCTCCAGACCTACTGCGAGCTGATGGAGGACTGGGTGCGCGCGGTCCGCACCGGCGCGCCGCTCGACGACGTCTACCCGGTGGCCGCTCCGGCGACCCCCGAGAACGCGGCGGCGCTCGCCCGCCGCATCGAGCACCTGCGCGCCGTGCTCGTGCCCGAGCTCGCGCGCTCGTTCGAGCAGCGGGTCGAGGACGCGCGGCGGCGCTGAGCGCGCTCGCGGTCAGCCCGTCACCTCGACGCCATCGAGCCACACGTGTTCGACGGCCAGCGACCCGGGGTCGACCGCGACGACGTCGGCCCGCGCGCCCGGCGTGAGGCGGCCGAGGTCGGCGCGGCCGAGCGCGTCGGCGGGGTTCCGCGAGAGGAGGAGGCTGGCCTCGGCGACGGTCAGGCCGAGGTCGACCGCGAGGCGCAGGGCGCGGTCGAGCGTGAGGACGGAGCCGGCGAGGGTGCCGTCGGCGAGGGCGGCGCGGCCGTCCTTCACCACCACGCGCTGGCCGCCCAGCTCGCTCTCGCCGTCGCCCAGGCCTGCCGCCCGGATCGCGTCGGTGACCAGCGCCACGCGCCCGCGCGCGGCGCGCAGGGCCAGCCGGGCGAGCGCCGGGTGGACGTGGTGGCCGTCGAGGATCAGCTCGAGCACGGCGCCCTCGGCCTCGAGCGCCGCGGCCGCCAGGCCGGGGCGCTTGTGGTCGAGCCCGCTCATGGCGTTGAACAGGTGCGTGACCCCGCCCGCCCCGGCCGCGAAGGCCTCGCGGGCCCGGGCGTAAGTGCACGAGCTGTGGCCCAGGCTCGCCCGCACGCCGCGCGCGGCGAGCCAGCGGACGGCCTCGACCGCGCCGGGGAGCTCGGGCGCGAGCGTGACCGTGGCCACCGGGCCGGCGTCGACGAGGGACGCGAGCTCCGCGAGGTCGATCGGGCGCGTGAAGGGCGGCTGCGCGCCGCGGCGCGCCTCGTCGATGAAGGGCCCCTCGAGGTGGACGCCGAGGAGGCGCGCCGCGCCCGGCTCGAGCGCACCGGCCTCGAGCGCCCCGGTCGCCGCGACGAACGCGCGCAGCTCGTCGAGCGGGCGCGTGACCGTCGTCGGACAGAGCGCGGTCGTTCCGCGGCGCAGGTGGAAGGCCGCCACGGCGCGGACGCCCTCGGGCCCGTCCATGACGTCCGCCCCGCCGCCGCCGTGGACGTGCAGGTCGACGAACCCCGGGAGGAGGAGGCGCCGCGGCGCGGGCCCCTCGCGGAAGGCGGTCACGCGCCCGCCGTCGACGAGCAGCGCGCCGCCGACCGGGCCCGCCGCGCCCGGGAGGCCGACCACCTGGCCCTCGAGGCGCGTCACGCCCGCTGCAGCGGCCTGAGCGCCGGCGCCTTCCGCAGCGCGTCGACGAGCTCGTCCTGGGGCAGGCCGACCACGGCGCGCTCGCGCACGACCGGCCGCCCGGCCACGAACACGTCGGTCACGGCGCTCTCGGCCGCGATCGAGCTGGTGATCGCGCTGAGGAGGGCCGCGCCGCCGAGCACGGACGCCGGCAAGAGCGACGGGTCGGCGAGGTCGACCGCGACGAGGTCGGCCCACAGCCCCGGCTCGAGGGCGCCCGCGTCGACGTCGAGGACGTGGGCGCCGTGGCGCGTGCCCATGGCGAAGATCCGCTCCGGGTCGGGCGCCGTCCCGCCGGCGGTCGAGAGGACGCCCATGCGCAGGTGATGGACACGCTGGAGCATCTCCGCCGTGCGCATCTCGGCGAACACGTTGGGCGACGCGTTGAGGTCGGTGCCGAGCGCGACCGGGACCCCGAGCGCCAGGAGCTCGGCCAGCGGCGCGATCCCGTCGCCCAGCGCCATGTTGGTCCCGGGGTTGGAGACCAGGGCGCCCTTCTTGCGCGCGAGCAGGTCGCGCTCCTCGGCCGTGAGCCAGATCCCGTGCACGAGCACCGTCCGCTCGTCGAGCACGCCCCAGCGGTCGAGGACGACGAGCGGCGTGCCGCCGTGGAAGCGCTCCGAGTAGCCGACGTCGCCGCGCTGCTCGGCGAGGTGGATGTGCCAGCGCGTGTCGAGCTCCCTGGCCAGCGTCGCCCCGGTCTCCACGGCCTCGCGCGTGGCGCCGTGGAGCGAGTGCGGCGCGGGGAGGACGGTCACGTGCGGGTCCCCCGCGTGCTCCTCGTGCAGCTCGCGGATCGCGCGCGCCGCGTCCTGCGGCGACTCGGCGAAGCGCCCCTGGCCGAAGCGCTCCTGCACGTCGTAGATGGCCCGCACGAAGGCGATCCGGAGCCCCACGCGCCGCGCCGCGCCGATCACCACCTGCGCCAGCGCCCGGCTGCGCGGGGCGTAGTCGTCGTGGGCGTTGTGGATGTAGTGGAACTCGCCCACGGTCGTCACGCCGGCGCGGGCCATCTGCGAGAAGCACAGGAGCGCCGCCGCCTCGAGCGAGGCCTCGTCGAGCCGCTCGACGAGCGGGTAGAGGTGCGCCTTGACCCACTCGCGGAAGCTGGGCGGGTGGTCCGACGAGCCGCGGAGCATCACCTGGAACGCGTGGCTGTGCGCGCTCACGGTCCCGGGCAGGAGCGCGCGCCCGGGGAGGCTCGTCTCCTTCGCGCCCGCCGCGCGCGGGTGCGCCCGCACCTCGGCGCGCGGGCCCGCGGCGACGATGCGCCCGGCGTCGTCGACGAGGACCGCGCCGTCCTTCTCGAACGTGCCCGGGCGGTGGAGCCAGTCGGCCAGGAACAGCTGCACGGTCAGCCTCCGAGCGCCGCCCGCACGAGGCGCGCGTAGGTGCGCGCGCCCTCGGCCAGGTCGGCGCGGTCGATGTGCTCGTGGTCGGCGTGGGCGACCTCGATCGCCCCCGGGCCGCAGAGCCACACCGGACCGAGCGGCGCCAGGTAGCTGGCGTCGCTGTTGAACGGGATCACGCAGGTGTCGAACCCCGGCGGGGGCTCGAAGGTCACCGGGTCGTTGCTCGTCAGCCGCTCGACGCGCGCGCCCTCGACGGCGGCCGCCGCGGCCTCGACGCGCGTCAGGGCGTCCTTCCACGGCTCGACGAGGCGCAGGAGCAGCAGCGCCTCGGCCCGGGGCGCGAAGACGTTGGCGGCGACGCCGCCCTGGATCGTGCCCACGTTGAGGGTCGTCTCGCCCAGGACCGGGTGGCGCGGCCAGGGCGCCTTCCGGACCGCCTCGAGCACGTCGAGCAGGCGGTGCACGGCCGAGACGCCGCGGTCGGGGAAGGCCGAGTGGCCGGCGACCCCCTCGGCGGCGAGGCGCACCTTGAGGAGGCCCTTCTGCGCGGCGACGACGCGGTTCGAGGTCGGCTCGCCGAGGATGATCCGCGCCTGCAGGTCCGGCTGGCCGGCGGCGGCCAGCGCGCCCGAGTGGTCGACCTCCTCGCCCACGACGAGGAGGAAGCCCACCTGCGCCCGCGCGGCCGGGTCGAGGCCGCGGGCGGCCTCGAGCATGGCCACGAGCGGGCCCTTGGTGTCGGCGGTCCCGCGGCCGTAGAGGCGGTCGCCGTCGCGGCGCGGCGGGATGTGTGGGGGCACGACGTCGATGTGCGTCGAGAGCCACACCCGCGGCGGCGGCGCCCCGCGCGGGCGGGCGACGACGTTCGGCCGCCTCGGCGCGACCTCGCGCGCCTGGACGTCGTACCCCTCGGCCTCGAGCAGGCGCGCGACCTCGGCCGCGTACGCGCCCTCCTGGCCGGACGGGGACGGGATCGCCACGAGGCGCTCGAGCAGGTCGAAGGGGTCGTCCACGGGCGCCGCGATCGTACCCCCGCGGGGGCCGCGGGCAAGCACGATCCGCGCCGCCCCCGCACGTCACCGCGTCACCGCGCCCAGGGGACCGCGGCCCGCTCCGCTCCGTCCGCCGCGCGCAGGGCGGGCCACCGCCCCCGCCGGTCGACGACGACGTGGTCGCCCAGGAGGGCCGCGGCCCCCTCGTGCGGCCCGAGCGGGGCCGCCGGGCCGTCGAGGTCGACGCGCCACGCCTCGTCGTCGCGGCGCACCAGCAGGCGGCGCCCGCCCGGCGCCACCCAGCGGACGGCGAGGCGCTCGGCGCCCGCGGGCGGGAGGAGGACCTCGCGCGCCCCGCCGGGCAGGCGCACGCGCGCGAGCCCCTCGTCGTCGACGACCACGAGCGCGTCGGGCGTGCAGGCCTCGAGGACGACGCGCGCGCCCGCCGCGAGCTCGACCGCGGCCCCGTCCCGCTCGAGCCGCGCCGGGCGCTCGCGCGACGGCGCGTCGGCGTCGGCGCACCCGCGCCACACCCATCGCCCGCGGTCGAGGTCGGCCGCGACGAGGCCCTCGCCGTCCCAGCGCCGCGCCCCGTCCGCGACCAGCAGGCCGGGCAGGGCGTCGAGGCGGCGGTGGTCGAGGCCGAGGGCGACGAGCGGACGGCCCGCGTCGTAGCCGCTCACCTCGAAGCTGTCCGTCAGGCGCAGGGCGTGGCCCTCCTGGTCCCGCAGCTCCCACGCACCGGCCAGCAGCGGCCGCGCCGCCACGAGCTCGTCGGGGTGGCGCCACCCGGGCGCGACCACGCGGGCCGGCCCGCGGACCAGCTCTCCCGTCGTCGTGTCGTAGATCAGCGTCGCGGCGGTCGTCGTCTGCAGGAAGCGCAGCCGGGCGTGGAACGTCGTCGTGCCGAACGACGGCAGGTGCATGCGCCCCCGCGTGAGGTCGTGGACCGCCGCCCAGCGGCCGTCCGCCGACCAGACCCCGGCGTCCGGCAGGCCGGCGAAGCGGGGCGGGAGGAGGCGCGGCGGGCGCTCCCCCGTCAGGTCGACGACCAGCGCCCGCGCGGTGGTCGGGCGGAGGCGCCCGTCGGCCCGCGGGGCGGCGACGACGACCGCGTGGCGCGCGTCGGGCGAGAGCGCGACGACGACGGGCTCGAGGTCCTCGGGCCGCTCCGCGCCCGCGCGGGCGTCGACGACCAGGCCCGTGACGACGAGCGGGGCCGCGAGGGCCAGGGCCACGAGGTGGGCCGTGCGCACCGCCGACGCGCTCCCGCGCGCCGGGTGGCGGCGGCGGTCCCAGGTCCACTTGAGCCCGCCGAGCGCCAGGACGACGACGAGCGGCCATCCGACGCCGCCGAGGCCGAGGGCGACCAGCGCCGCGGCGCTGGTGAGCGCCTCCGTCGGGCGCTCGCTCGCCGGGCTGGAGCGACGCCGACCACACGTGCGCGGGTCGGGCGTAGAGGGCGAAGGGCGTGACGAGCAGGAACGCGCCGAGCGCGCCCTGCCAGAGCGCCACGTAGGCGGCCGCCGCCGGGCCCTCGTACCCCATGGCGCCGCCGGCGGCGAGGACGAGGCCGGGGGCCAGCGCCCAGCCCGCGACGAGGGCCGCGGAGCTCCCTCCCACCGCGCCGAGGTAGAACCCGCCGGCGAAGAGCACCGCGAGCTCCCAGCCGATGAGGTCGGGCGCGCCGGCGACCTCGACCAGCGCCGCGGGGCCGAACGCCAGCGCGACCCCGACGACGAGGACCGCGAGCGCCGTCAGGGCGACCAGCGCGCCGCCGGCGAGGACCGCGATCGGGAGCGCCAGGCGGCCCATGGGCAGGAGGAGCAGCTCGTCGCGCCGCGGGGGGACGTTGGCCTGCACCGACAGCGTCCACGGCACCCCGACGAAGGCGGGGGCCAGGAGGGCGATCGCGCCGAGCGCGATCGAGAGCGCCACCGGGTCGAGCGCCTCGGCGCCCTGGAGCCGGGCGACCGCGCCGATGGCGAGGGTGAACACGCCCACCAGGAGGCTGACCCCGGCGAGGGGGCGCGGCAGCGTCGCCAGGAGCGCGCCGACGCCGCGCAGGCACGCGGGGGTCACGCCGCCACCTCCTCGCGGCCGCCCAGGACCTCGAAGTAGACCTCGCGCAGCGTCATCCGCCGCACCTCCAGCCGCTCGACGCCGGCCTCCGCCTCGAGCGCGGCCAGCAGGTCGTCCGAGTGGTCGTCGAGGACCACGACGCGCTCCCCGGGCGGGTCCCCTGGCTCGGCGACCACGCGCCGGACGCCGAGCAGGCCGCTCGCCGCGCGCTCGAGCGCCGGGGCGCCGCCGGGTCCGAGGACGACGCGGGCGCGGCGGAAGCGCGCCCGCAGGTCGTCGACGGCGCCGGCCACGGTGACCTCGCCGTGGCGCAGGAACGCCACGCGGTCGGCGATCCGCTCCACGTCGTCGAGGAGGTGCGAGACGACGAGGACGGCGCGCCCCTCGCGGGCGATCGTCTCGATGACCGCGTCGAGCAGGTCGTGGCGCGCGAACAGGTCGAGCCCCAGGGCGGGCTCGTCGAGGACGAGGAGCTCGGGGTCGGCCGCCAGCCCGACCACCAGGCGCAGGCGCGCCTGCATGCCCTTCGACAGCGCCGCGAGGCGCCGGTCGACCGGGAGCTCGAAGCGCGCGATGAGCTCGGCCGCGCGCGCCTCGTCCCAGCGCGAGCCGCGCAGCCGGCGCTGGAGGGCGAGCTCGTCGCGCACACGCGTCCCGGCCCACGCGGTCGACGTGTCCGACACGACGGCCAGCCGCTCGCGCTCGGCCGGGCCCAGGTGCGCCGGGTCGCGCCCGAGGACGCGCGCGCGGCCGCCGTCCCGGGCGACGAGGCCGGTGACGATCCGGACGAGGGTCGACTTGCCGCAGCCGTTGCGGCCCAGGAGGGCCGTCACGCTCCCGCGCGGCACGGCGAGGTCGACCGAGCGCAGCACCTGCTCGCGGCCCCACCACTTGCCCACGCCCTCCAGCTCGATCAGCGCGTCCTCGACCATCACGATCGCCCCTCCGCCAGCAGGCGCCGCAGGAGCGCCTCCAGCTCGCCGTCGTCCATCGCCGCCCGCCGCGCCAGGTCGATCGCCTCGCGCAGCCGGTCCTCCACGATCGCGTCCCGCTCGCGCCGGCACCGGCGCGCCGCGTGCGGGACGACGAACACCCCCACGCCCTTGCGCGTGTAGAGCAGCCCGCCCTGCTCGAGCTCCCGGTAGACCCGGATCACCGTGTTCGGGTTCACGACGAGCCCGCGCGCCAGCGCGCGCACGCTCGGGAGCTGGTCGTTGGGACCGAACGCGCCGCGGGCGATCGCGAAGGTGATCCGGTGCTTGATCTGCTCGTAGGCCGGCACGTCGCTCGACCAGTCGAGCGGCTCCGTCAGGCCCACCGGGAGCGTCTCCACCGCGCCGCCTCTCCGCCGCGCCCGCCGCGGCGCACTGTCCTACTGCTCTAGAACAGTTAGCCGGCGGACGGGCCCGCGTCAAGGCCCTCTCGCTGATCTAGTGCTCTAGGACAGTTACACGGTCGGCGAGGCGACCGGCTCCGCCCGCTCGCGCGGGGTCGCGGGGAGGACTAGACTCCCCGCCACCATGAGAACCCTCGCCCTCGGCGCCGCGCTCCTCCTCCCCGTCTTCGCCAGCGGGTGCCGCTCGGCGCCACCCGTCGTCGACCTGACGCCGCGCTTCGTCGACGGCCAGACGCGGACCGAGAGCCTGGTCTCCTACGCCAAGGTCAAGGCGCCGCTCGTGAGCGCCTCGGCCCACGTGGGCTTCTCCTGGAAGGCGACGGTCGCCAGCGCCGGGGAGGAGGGGACCACGATCGACGCCGTCATGTCGCGCGTGGTCGCGCGGCTCCCCGGCGGGCTCGTGCTCGACACCGACTCGGTGATCCCGCTCGGCAGCCTCCTGCCGCTCGGGCAGCTCCTGGGCAACCTCGTGGGGGCGCAGTTCCAGTACGTCGTCTCGCCCGCGGGCGAGGTCAAGGTCACCGAGTGGTCGAAGATCGTCGACGTGGCGGCGCGCGGCGCGGGGCTCGCCGTCCCGCGCGACGGGTCGGTGCCCACGCAGGACATGATCGCCCAGGCGCTGACGCGGGTGTACCGGCCGCTCCCGCGGCGGCCGGTCAAGCTGAAGGAGTCGTGGGGGCTCGACCAGGACTACCACTTCGGCGACCCCGAGTCGGGCCCGCGCGTGAGCTCGAGCGACTCGTACTCCTACGCGGGCCTGGGCGAGGTGGAGCTGCCGTTCGGCGGCGACGAGGTCTACGTCGAGGGTCTGGGCCTGCCCTACAAGGGGTCGCCGCAGGTCTCGTCGAAGGGCGAGCTGTTCCTGGGCGTGGTCGACGTGCAGGCGGCCAAGCAGCGGCGGGGGCTCTACGTCGTCTCGGACGACGGCGCGCAGGTGCTCGGCTACCAGGAGTCGCACGACGGGATGAAGATCGCGCCCGCCCCGGGCGTGCTCCCGGTCGACGTGGGGCTGCGGCTGGCGATCCTGGAGATCGGCTGGGTGTTCTTCTCGGAGAAGGGCTGGCGCTGATCCGGAAGCGCCGCCGGCGCGGGCGGACCCCGTGGCCCGGCCGCGCCGGCGGCGAGAGGCGCCCCGCGTCGGTCAGCGCTTGGGCGGCTGCGCCGGCTTGGCGCCGCCGGTGCCCCCCGCCGGGGCCGCCGGCTTCGGGGCCGGCTGGGCCGGCTTGGCCGGCTGGGGCTGGGCGGGCTTGGGCTGCTGCTGCGGCTTCGGGGTCTGCGGGTTCATGTGTTTGACGGCTCGTCCAGGGCCTGGGCGCCCGGCGGCGCGGGCCCACGCCCGGCTACCGGCGACGCGCGACTCCCTGAGGTCGGCGCGCAGGACACCGACGCACGGCCGGTGCCGACCGAAGCCCCGGGGGCTCGGCCCGTTTCGGAGGCGTGCGTCCGAATCTGAGCGGCTTTGTCGCCCGACGAGTTGGCCCCTTCGTCGGCTTCGCGATTGATCTGGCGTAACTTACAGATCGGAGGTACACCTCCTGTTCGGAGGTAGAGCTCCTGATCATCCGAGTCGCGTGCGCGTTGGCCCGCGCCGGGCGGGCGGAGCGGGCGGAGCGGGCCCTCGAGGACCGCGGCGTCGTGGTGGCGCGCGCGCCCGCAGGGGAGGGCCTGCGCGCCTGGCTCGAGCGGGTCCCCGCCGACCTCGTGCTGGTCGAGGCGCGCGCGCTCGCGGGCCGCCGCGGCGCGTCGCTGGTGGACCTGCGCGCCGCCCCCGAGCACCCCGAGGTGGTCGTCTTCGTGGAGGCGGAGGACGCCGAGGCGCGCGCGCGCCTCCTCGCGCAGGGGGCGGTCGCCGTCGTCTACCACGGCGTCTCCGACGCAGCGCTCCGCGAGGCGCTCCTGGCCTTCGTCGCCCGGCGCCGCGACGACCTTCGCCGCCGCGTCCGGGCGCGGCTCGACGAGCGGCGGAGCGGGCTCGACGACTTCGCCTCCGAGAGCCCGGCGATGATCGCCTTCCTCGACGTCGTTCGCCGGGTCGTCGACGCCGAGACCTCGCTCCTGCTCCTCGGCGAGACGGGGGTCGGCAAGGAGCACCTCGCGCGGGCGATCCACGAGGCCAGCGGGCGGCGCCGCGGGCCGTTCATGGCCGTCAACTGCGCGGCCCTCTCCGAGTCGCTCCTCGAGAGCGAGCTGTTCGGGCACGTCGCCGGCGCCTTCACCGGCGCCGTCCGCGACCGCCGCGGCTACTTCGAGCTGGCCGACGGCGGGACGCTCTTCCTCGACGAGGTGGGCGAGCTGCCCGGCCACCTGCAGGTGAAGCTCCTGCGCGCCCTGCAGGAGCGCGCCGTCGTGCCGGTCGGCGGCGAGCGGGCCCTGGAGGTCGACGTGCGCCTGATGGCGGCCACGAACCGCGACCTGCAGGTGGAGGTGCGCCAGGGCCGCTTCCGCTCCGACCTGTTCTACCGCCTCGCGGTGGTGACCCTGCTCGTGCCGCCCCTGCGCGAGCGGCGCGCCGACGTGCCGCGGCTGGTGGAGCGCTACGTGGAGCACTACCGGCGGCGGCTCGGTAAGCCGGTGCGCGGCGTGCGGCCCGACGCGCTCGACCTGCTCGTCCGGCACGACTGGCCGGGCAACGTGCGCGAGCTCATCAACGTGATCGAGCGCGCCGTGCTCCTCGCGACATGCGACGAGGTCGCGCCGGCGGACCTGCCGGTCGAGGTGAGCGGCCCACGCCCCGCGGCGCCCGCGCCGCCTCCGGACGACGCGGCGCTCGATGGGCCCTGGATCCGGGTCCGCGACGCGGCGCTGCGGGACCTCGAGCGCCGCTACTTCGCGCGGCTGATGACGACCAGCGAGGGGCGCGTCGGGGCGGCGGCGCGGCGCGCGGGCCTGTCGCCCCGGTCGCTCTTCGACGCCCTGCGGCGGCTGGGGTTGCGCAAGGAGGACTTCCGGCGGGCCGCTGACCCCGGCGGCCCGCTCCCCTAGAATCCCCCCGACCGCAGAGTGCGTGTCGAGAGGTGCCGCATGATCACGTTCCTCGCCGCGTTGTGCCTGGGCCTGGCCCTGGCCGCCTCCGCGGGCCTGCGCGCCTTCATGCCGCTCCTGGCGGCCGGCGTCGCGGCGCGCGTGGGCTGGATCCCGGTCGGCGAGTCGTTCCAGTGGCTCCAGGAGACGCCGGCGCTGATCGCGCTGGCCGCGGCGGTCGTCTTCGAGGTCGCGGGCGACAAGGTCCCGGCGCTCGACCACGCCCTCGACCTGCTCCAGGCGCCGGTCCGCACGGCGGCCGGGGCGCTCGCCTGCGTGGCCGTCGTCACGCCCTCGGCCCCCGTCTGGGCGACGGCGCTCCTGGGGGTCGTCGCCGGCGGCGCGGCGCTCTCGGTGCACGCGACGAAGTCGTTCGTGCGCCTCGGGTCGACCGCGGCCACGGCCGGGGTGGCCAACCCGGTCGTGTCGCTCTTCGAGGACCTCGCCTGCGCCGCGGTGACGGTGCTCTCGCTCCTCCTGTGGGTGTTCGCCGGCCTGATCGCGCTCGTCGCGCTGGCGTGGATGGTCTTCGGCGTGCGCAAGCTGCGCCGGCTCGGGCGGGCGGACCCCGCGGCGGCCGCCTGCCCCGCGCGGGACGCGACCGCCTGAGGTGACGAGAGGCTGAAACGGCGAGAGGCGCGCCCGCAACGTGGGGGCGCGCCTCTCTGATTAGCGGGGCCAGGATTCGAACCTGGGACCTCCGGGTTATGAGCCCGACGAGCTACCTGACTGCTCTACCCCGCGTCGTTAGGGCGCATTCTACGGCCGGGGCGCGGCGCGTCAATGGATGACCTGGGCGCGGACGTCAGTCCCCCTCGTCTCCGGCCTGCGCGGCCGGAGGCGGGGCGCCGCCCAGGACGTCCTCGTCGCGCGCGCCCACGTCGAGCACGTCGAGCTCGACGCAGGTGCAGGGCGCCCCGAGGGCGTCGGCGACGGAGGGGGTGGTGCGGCCGTCGTCGCCCGAGACGAGCTCCTTGATGTAGGTCCCGGCCTCGGCCTCGATCCGCAGCTCGACCCGCACCGCGACCCCGGGCCCGTCGTCGGCGACGGTGGTCGAGAGCACCTCGAGCGCGCGCACGCGCCGCGCCCGCACGAGGTCGGTGCGGCGGCGCGCGACCCGGCGGGGGGTGCGCTGGGCGAGGGTCACCCCGCTCAGGCGCGCCGGCAGGTCGGCGAGGCGCGCCGGGTCGACCGGGCCCTCGACCCGGGCGACGGCCCGGTAGAGCTTCGCCGCCGGCCAGCCCTTGACCCGGGCGACGACGGCGTCGTCGACGACGCGCAGCCCCGCCGGGAGCGACACCGCGCCGGCGGCGCCCGCCTCGACCTCGGCGACGAGCGCGGCGAGGTCGGCCGCCCGGCGGCGGGGCGCGGCGACCTCGAGGACGAAGGGGCGCCCCGCGCCGAGGCACAGCACGTCGACGTCCTCGCGGCCCATCCCGTGGAGGTGGCTCCGGACCGCGTCTCCGCGGAAGGCGGCGGCGCACGGGTCCGCCAGCAGCCCCTCGACCGAGCGGGGGTAGGCCAGCCCCGTCCCTTCGCACGCCGCGCACCCGCGCGGGCGGCGCTCGCGGCACGCCGGGCAGGGCCACGTGGCGCGCGTCTGGGACACGCCGCGCGCGCGCTTCACGTAGCGGCCGTAGAGGTGGACCGGCCGGATCGTGGTCTCGACCGCGGCGCGGTCGGCGTCCCACACGAACAGGACCTCGGGGCGCACGAAGGCGACCTGCCGCGCCGGCCAGGCGTCGGCCAGGAGGCCGCCGGCGGCGCGCTTCACCGCCCCCTTCCAGGCGAGGAGGGCGGACTCCGGGACGTGCTTGCCGAGGCGCCGCGCCCGCACGCCGACGAGGAACGTGTCGAACTCGAGGTCCTCGGCCGCCGCGCGCGCGCGCTCGGCGACGAGCGGCCCCAGGGCGGCGGGGTCGGGGAGGGGGGACGTGCGGGTCATCGCGCGGGGTCCAGGCGACGCATTCTGCCACGCCCACCGCCTGCCGAGCCGCGCGCGCGCCGGGCGCGTCGCTTGCGAGCCCGCTCCGGACGGACTAAGAACATGGACACGAGACGGAGGTACGAGGCCGCGATGCCCAGAGCGAGGAAGGACGTGACGTCGACCGTCAGGGCCGAGGAGCCCCCGAGACGGGCCCCGGCGACGCCCTGGCGCATCGACCTGCACGTCGAGCTGAGCGGCTGGCTGACGTACACCTACCGCCACCTGCGGATCGAACGCACCGCGCGCCGCGCCTCGGCCCGCGAGTTCGTCCTGAGCCTGGCCTACGACGAGGACCTCGAGCTCGTCACGCGGCCGCGCGACCTCGTGCGCCAGCGGGGGCGCCTCCTCGACCTCGACGTGGCCGACCGGCTGTGGCGCCGCCTGCGCGCGCTCAAGCCGGAGCGGCTCGAGGGCAACTACGCCTGCCTCGACCACATGGAGGCGCACCAGCTCGACGCCTCGGTCGGGATCGACGGCGAGCCGATCGCCGTCTCGACGGGCGAGGAGGGCCCCGCGTGCCTGACGCTCAGCTGGGGCGTGGGCGCGCGGGCGCGGCGCAAGCGGATCGTGATCGACCGGTTCCGCGAGCCGCCGGCGCACCTGCGCGACGGTGCCGCGCCGCTGGCGACGATCTGCGCGCTGATCGACGCCGGCCTGAAGCGCGAGGCGCCGTTCTCGCCGCGGCGCACGCAGCCGTCGGCCGACCTCGCGCTCGAGTTCGAGGGCCTGAAGGCGCTCTGCTTCCTGAACCTCCGCCACTTCGAGCGGCGCGCCGTCGAGGCGCTCGGCTCCCTGCGCGACGGCAAGGCGCTGCCCTCGCTCACGGGCGAGCTGTTCGCGCCCGACGCGCAGGTGCGCCTGCAGGCGCTCGACGCCCTGGCCGCGATCGGCGACGGCGCGGCCGCGGCCGACGTCGAGCTCCTCACGTGGGACGACGAGGGCCCGGTGCGCGAGAAGGCGCGCCACGTCCTCGAGCGGCTGAAGAAGATCGAGGCGTGAGCCCGTAGAGGCCGCGCCGCCCACCTCGCTCCAGCCCGCTGCGGCCGGGCCTCTAACGCATCATCGCCGGCGCGCAACCCGGTCCCGTCCCCCGGCGAGGCGCTCCGTGCACCTGCCGGTTGCCACCCGCGGGCGGTGCTGTTTTCATCGGGGCCACGCCGCGCGAGTCGGTCGCGCGCCGAGGAGCGTCGAAGTGAGCCGCCGCCCGGCGAAGCAGGACGAGGAGCTCGAGGACGAGGACGACGACGAGGACGCCCTCGAGGACGAGGACGACGACGACGACGCCCTCGACGACGAGGACGACGAGGGCTTCGACGAGGACGAGGACGACTTCGACGAGGACTTCGACGACGACGAGGACGAGGACGAGGCCGACGACGACCTCGACGAGGACGAGGACTACGAGGACGACGACGAGGACGACGACGACGACGACTAGGCCTGCGGCGCCGGCGTCGGTCGCCGTCGTGGCGATCGGCAACGAGCTCCTCTCGGGGAAGGTCCGCGACCAGAACGTCCACTACCTGGCGCAGGAGCTGCGTGCGCTCGGGGTGCCGCTGCGCCTCGTCCTCGTGGTGCCCGACGAGGTGCCGGCGATCGTCGACGCGCTGGCCGTCGCCCGCGCCCGCGCCGAGGCGGTGCTCACCACCGGCGGCGTCGGCCCGACCCACGACGACGTGACGATCCCGGCCCTGGC
The DNA here is from genome assembly GCA_023954375.1 of Planctomycetota bacterium. Classification (GTDB taxonomy): domain Bacteria; phylum Planctomycetota; class J058; order J058; family J058; genus JAMLIC01. The sequence continues at coordinate 18,675 of JAMLIC010000005.1, read as the reverse complement.
CGAGGCCTTCGGGGTCGACCGCGTGCGCGACCCGCAGCTCGAGCGCGACATCCAGGCCTACTACGGCGGCCGCGCCAACGACGACGTCCTGGCCATGGCCGACCTCCCGCGCGGCGCGGAGCTGATCCGCCCCGACGCCTTCTTCCTCCCCATCATCCGTGTGGGCCCGGTCCACGCGTTCCCGGGCGACCCGGGGGCGCTGCGGCGCCTGTTCGACGGCTGGAAGGCGACCTGGCGCCGCGAGCCCTTCGTCGCGGGCCGCCTGGAGCTCGACGCCGACGAGGGCGAGCTCGCCCCGCATCTGCGCGCCCACCAGACGGAATTTCCCTCCATCCAGATCGGCAGTTATCCTCGCTTCGACGAGGGAGCGCCGTACCGAGTGCTTGTCACCCTGGAGGACAAGGACCCCGAGGCCGTGCGTCGGGCGGGAGAGCGGCTCGCCGCTCGCCTGCGCGATGGCTTCGGGGCCCCTGCCCTCCTCAGGGTGGACCTGCCGCCGGAGCGACGGGGCGACCCCCCCGGACGCTGAAGGCGAGCCATCGAGGAGACCATGGGCTACGACCAGAACCTGATCAACCGTATCCAAGGGGCCGCGCGCGCCCGCGACATCGCGAAGGTCGAGGAGATGTGGCTCGACCTGCAGGGCTCCGGCCCGGTCGGCGCGCTCGACCCGTTCCTCGACACGGCGCGCGAGGTGGCCGACCGCGGCGAGAAGGAGAAGGCGGCGGAGCTGCTGCTCCTGCTGCGCGACGACCTCAAGGGGCAGGGCCGCGACGCCGACCTGCTCGAGGTCATGCGCCGCGCCGTCCTCTACTCCGCGCGCATGAAGGGCGTGCGCGACGAGCTCGTCGAGCTCTACCGCCGGCGCTACGGCGACCGCCCCGGCTTCGAGGTGGTCCTCTCGCGGACGGGCCTGCTCAGCGACGGCTCGCTCCAGGACGCCGTCAAGCAGCTCGACCAGGTCTTCGGCTTCGAGGTGGGCGACTTCGTCTTCCACGCGCGCGGCTGGGGCGTGGGCAAGGTCGTCGAGTGCTACCCGGAGGCGGGCGAGTTCGTGATCGACTTCGCGCGCAACCGCGGCGCCCGAATGGAGGCGGGCATGGCCATGAGCGCGCTCCAGCGCCGCTCGCCCGACGACCTCGACGTCATGCTCTGGACCGACAAGGACCGCGTGCGGCGCCTCGCCGAGGAGGACCCGCTCAAGCTGCTCAAGTCGGCGCTCGAGTCGTCGGGCGGCAAGCTGCAGGCGCGCGACCTGCGCGAGAAGCTCACCGACATCCTCGACAAGGGCGCCTGGACGAAGTTCTGGGGCCGCGCCAAGAAGGCGGCCAAGGACGACCCGCGCCTCGAGATCGGCCCCGCCCCGCGCTCGATCATCTCGATGCGCGAGGCCCCGCTCTCGCGCGACGAGGAGGTCACGCAGGCGCTCAAGCGGCTGCGCGGCTTCGCCGAGCTGCTGGAGACGGCGCGGCGCGAGCTCATGGAGCTCTGGCGCGACGGGCGCACGGGCGAGGCGCCGCCCTGGCTCGCGGAGGTGCTCGAGAGCCTGAAGAAGAACCACGGCAAGACGGGCACGTCGGAGCAGCGCGCCTGCCGCCTCGAGCTGACGCTCCTGCGCGACGAGATCGCCCAGCGCTGGCCGCAGGCGGTCCCCGACACCGCGCCGAGCACGCCGCCGAGGCTCGACCCGGACACGGGCGAGGTCGCCGACCCGGGCGCGAGCCCGGCCGTGCGCGAGGCGCTCGAGGGCCTCGAGGGCAAGGCCCTCCCGCCGGTGCTCAAGGGCATGGTGATCGCCGACTACCGCCGCCGGACGGTCGAGCTCTCCTCGCTCGTGCAGGAGCGCGCCGCGGCGGCCGAGACCCTCGTCGCCGTGCTCCTCGACCCCGCCCCGCACACGTGGGACGAGGCCGTCGTCGGGCTCAAGCGGCTGGGGCGCGAGGAGGCGGTCATCGAGGCCTCGAAGAAGATCTTCATCAAGCCGACCGACTACCCCGACGCCTACGCGGCGCTCGCCCGCCTGCACCTGCACAACCGGGGCGACATCCTCGGCGAGCGGACGCAGGCGGAGTTCCTCGCCAAGGTCATCCAGCTCCTCGACGCGCTGACGCTGGACCTGCGCGCCACGAGCGACAAGCAGGAGAAGGCCGCGCTCAAGGCCACGCTCGACGGCCTGCGGGCGATCCTGAACGACAAGGGGCAGCGGGCGATCGGCAACGTGATCGAGAACGGCACCGAGGACGACGTGCGCCGCATCCTGCAGCTCGTCCGCCAGAGCCCGTCGGTGACCCCGACGGTGATCCGGGCCACGGAGAACTTCGTCGTCCACCGCTTCCCGGAGCTCCTGGCGACGGTCGTGGCCGCGCCGCGCCCCGAGGAGCAGGAGCAGACGTTCACCGTCTACACGACCGCCGAGGGCAAGCGGCGCCGGGAGCAGGAGCTGCACAAGCTGCTCGAGGTGGACATGCCGCAGATCACGATCGAGATCGGCAAGGCGCTGGAGTTCGGCGACATCTCGGAGAACGCCGAGCTCGACGCGGCGCGCGAGCGCCAGCAGCGCCTGGCCGACCAGGTGAAGCGCATCCAGCAGGACCTGGAGCGCGCGGTCGTGATCGACCCGGCGCAGGTCGAGACCGACGAGGTGCGCGTCGGCACGCGGGTCGTGGCCGACCACCTCGACACCGGCCGCGACGTGACCTTCACGATCCTCGGCCCCTGGGACCTCGACGACGAGGACCCGACGATCGTCAGCCACCTGTCGCCCGTGGCGCAGGGGATCCTCGGCAAGGCCCCCGGCGAGCAGGCCACCGTGCGCCTGCCCGACGGCTCGCGCGCGCACTACCGGGTGAAGACGATCGAGCGGGCGGTGCTGCAACAACAGCACTAAGTAACTGTTGAAAGCGCCGGTCACGCGCGCCCCGCCCGCGCGCGGCGATGGGTGTCCTTCACGCCTGCCCTGGGCCGCACGCACGCCGCGCGCGGGCGGGGCGCGCGTGGTCAAGCCTGTCGGGCCGGTCGCCGGCGCGCCCGAGCGCCGAACGCGCCCTGGTCCGTGCTCGCGCCGACGGCTACCGTGCTCGCGTGAGCCGCGCCGTCCCGCAGCCGCTCGCCGTCATGCGCGCGCCGCGCTGGGTGGCGTGGCTCGCGCGCGGGGGCAACCCGGGGGGGCTCTTCGTCCTCCTGCTCGTCGCGCCCGGGCTCGTCGAGCCCTGGGCGCCGTGGGCGACGCTCGCCGGCGGGCAGGTGATGCTCCTCTACGCGGCGCTCCTCGCCGCCGGCCTCGTGGCCGCCCACCGATGGGCCCGGCGACGCGCCGGGCGGGTGGAGCTCTTCGCCGACCGCCTGCTGCTCGCGAAGGATGTCGCCCTGCGGACGGTGCTCCTGCCCGAGGTGCAGTCGTTCGACGACCGCCGGGGCGACGTCGTGCGCCTGCGCCGCTGGCGCGAGGAGCGCGACGCGCGGGAGGTCGACGTCCCGACCCACGACGAGGAGGGCCGCGGCGGCCTGCTCGACGCCCTGGCCGCCCTCGGCGTCCCGCGCGCGGAGGGGGAGGACGCCGCGCCGCGCCCGCGGACGCCGCCGGATGGCGACACGCTCCGGGTGACCGTCGCCGGGCGCGGGGCCGTGCTCCGCCGCCTGGCGGCTGCCGGGGTGATCGCCGGCGCCGGCCTCCTCTTGCTGGTCGTGGTCGTCAGCTGGGGTTGGGGCGTCTGGTTGCTCGCCCTCGTGCTCCTCGCCCCGTCGACCATCGCGAGGAGCGGCGGCCGGTTCCTGCGGACGGTCGACCTCCATGACCGGAGCCTCGCCTTCCACTTCATCGAGGAGAAGTCCGCCGAGCTCACCTGGGACGACGTCGTGGGCTGGCGCCCCCGCGCGGGCACCCTCCGGCTCGTCCTCCGCCCGGGGCTCCCGCGCGACGCGCTCGGCGAGCCCACCCTCGCCCCCTCCACCCCGGACGAGCGCGCCGAGGTCGAGGCGCTCCTCGCCGCGCGGGGGGTCCCGCGCCTATGAGCGAGCGCGCCGTCCCGCCGCCCATGGCCCTCCTCCATGGCCGTCCGCTCGGCTGGCTCGAGCTGCCGTGGAACGTGTGGCTGCTCCTCCCGCTCGGCGCGAGCGGCGCCGCCGCCCGCGCCCTGGCCCCGGGTGTCGCGGGCGTCGTCCCGGAGGAGGTGGCCGGGCTGGCCCTCCTCGGGGGCGGCGCGGGCCTGCTGCTCCTGGCGCACGCCTGGGCCAGCGCGCGCACCGGCGCCGCCGAGGTGTTCCCCGACCGGGTCGTCGTCCGGTCGGGCGCGGCCGTGCGCGTCGTGCGCCTCGCGGGCGTCGTGACCTTCGACGACCGCGCCTCCGACTGCGTGCGCCTGCGGGTCGCCCCGGATGGGCGCTCGATCCGCCGCTTCGCCGTCCCCGCCCCGCCCGGCGAGGCGCGGGCCGCGCTCGTCGACGCGCTGGCGGCCGCCGGCGTCCCGCGCGCCGAGCGCGGCCTCCTGCGGCGCCGGCGCGCCTCGCCGCCCCGTGCCGCGCCGCTCCTCGTCGTCCGCACGGCCCGCCCGAGCGGCGGGGCCCGCGCCGGCGAGCTGGTCTGGTTCGGCCTCCTCGCGCTGGTAGCGGCGGCGAGCTGCGTCGGCCTGCTGTTCCTGCCGCTCCTCTGGAGCGGGCTCCCGCGCTCGCGCGTCGTCCTCCGCCCCGACGGCGTCGACCTGATCGCCGGCCGCGTCTGGCTCGCGTGGGACGACGTGGTCGGCTGGCGCGACGACGGGCCGGACCGGGTCCGCCTCGTCCTGCGGCCGGGGCTCCTCCGCGGCTCGGCGCTCGACGGCTGGCCGCTCGCCACCCCCACGCCGGACGTGCGCGCCCGGGTGGAGGGCGTCCTCGCGGCGCGCGGGGTGCCGCGGGTGTGACGCCGGTGGCGCGCCGCGCCCCGGCGCGCCGCGCCCTCCGGCGGGCACCGGGGTTGCGCCTGGCAGGGTGGAGGCGCCCATGTCCCCCCGCCCGGTCGCGTGGGTCCTGGTCCTGTCCCTGCCGCTCGCCGCCTGCACCGCCGTGGCCGAGAAGCCGGCCGAGGGGGTGACCGCGGGGACGCTCTCGGAGCTCGAGGAGGCGGCGCAGCGCGAGCAGCTGCAGAGGGTCGCCCACGACGTCAGCGTCGGGGCCGTGCAGGGCATGCTCGACGGGCTGGCCGAGGTGGCCGTTCAGGAGCAGCTCGGGGCCATGGGCCGCGACGTCGCCGGCGCGGCGTTCACGCAGGTCGAGGAGGGCGCGCGCGCCGTCTCGGAGCAGGTGATCGAGGCGATGGCCGCCGCCGAGGCCGACTTCGAGGCCCTCGCCACGGCCAGCGGCCGCGGCGCTGCGCGCGGGACGATCCAGGCGCTCGGGGAGCCCCACACCGCGGCCGTCGTGGCCGCGCTGTCGCGCGAGCTCGCCGAGGGGCTCGTCGCGGGCGCCACGCGCGAGCTCGAGGCGGCGGCCGCCGGCCACCACACGGTGGTCACGGACGTGGGCCCCGAGCTCATGCGCCACGGCACCCGCGCGGTCGTCGACGGGCTGCTCGAGGCCCTCGCCACGCGGCGCGGGGAGCTCGCCGTGCTCGCGCCCGAGGTCGAGGCGCTCGGCTACGCCGCCGCCGGGGGCGCGGCGCGCGCCACGCGCGACGAGCTCTCCTTCTTGACCCTGGCCGCGCCGTTCGCGGCCGGCCTGGCGGCCGGCGTGGTCCTGGTCGCGCTCCTCTACGGGGTCGTGCTCGCCGTGCAGCGCCGCCGCGAGCGGGGCCCCCGCCGCGAGCCGCCGCGCGAGCCGGCGCCGCGGCCCGCGCCGCAGCAGCCGGTGGGCGCGCGGCGCTGATCGGCCAGGTCAGGGCGCGCCGACGCGGACGAGCGCCCACGACGACGGCGAGCCCGACCACCAGGACGGCGAGGGCCGCCAGCGCGGCCAGCAGGAGCAGCCCGGCGGCGCCGCCCGACGGCGCCGGCGCGGCCGGGCGCGGTGAGGCCGGCGTCGACGGCGCGGCCGGCGGCGGCGCCCCGGGCGCCGCCCGGGCCGGACGCGGCGGCGCAGGCGCGGGCGGCGCCTCCCCGCGGGTGACGGCGCGCAGGGCGGCCGCCAGGTCCGCGGCGGTCTGGAAGCGGGCGGCGGGGTCCTTCGCCAGGGCCCGCAGGCAGAGCGCGTCGAGCGCGGGCTCGATCCGCGGGTCGAAGCGGCTGGGCGGCGGCGGCGCGTCGCGGAGGATCTTCTCGTAGAGGGCCTGCCGGTCGCGCGCCACGAGCGGCGCGTGCCCGCCCGTGAGCGACATGTAGAGCATGACGCCGAGCGCGTAGACGTCGCACCGCGCGTCGACCGCCTCGCCGCGCACCTGCTCGGGCGCCAGGAACAGCGGCGTGCCGATCACGCTCCCCGGCGTGCTCCGGACGCCCGGCCCGTGCAGGGTCGCCGCCAGGCCGAAGTCCGTGAGGATCGGCGCCTGGTCGCTGGCGCGCACGATCACGTTCGCCGGCTTGAGGTCGCGGTGGATGATCCCCGCCTCGTTGGCGTGATGGACGGCGTCGGCGACCTTCGCCACCAGCTCGATCAGCGCCGGTCGGTCGAACGTCCCGCGCACGATGTGCGCCTGGAGGTCGTCGCCCTCGACGAGCTCCATGGCGAAGTAGGCGACGCTCTCGAGCACGCCGATGTCGTGGATCGTGATGATCCCCGGGTGCACGAGCGCCATGGCGCTGTGCGCCTCCTGCACGAACCGGCGCAGCTGGTCGTCGGTGGCCTCGTCCGCCTTGAGCAGCGCCTTGAGGGCCAGGAGGCGGCCGGTCTCGGTCGAGCGCGCCCGGTAGACGGCGCCCATGCCGCCGGCCGCCAGCAGCCCCAGCACGTGGTAGCTGCCGAAGGTGAACTCCCGCGCGCCCTCGGGGACGCCCAGCGCGCGGCGCAGGGCCGCGTCGACGCGCGGCCCGTCGAGCTCGTCCTCGACGACCTCGTAGTCGGCCTCGGCCGCGGGCGGCGGCAGGGCCAGGACCCGGCGCGAGTCCATGGCCACGGTCAGCTCGGCGGACCCGGGCGCGGGCTCGGCGGGCGGGGCGAGGACCGCGCTCGGGTCCATGACCACGGTGCGCTCGACCCCCTCCGTGACCGCCGCCGGGTCGTAGCGCCCGCTCGTGGTGACCCGCGGCGCGCGCGCGGCCAGCTCGCCCGGCGAGACCGGCCCCCCCGGGAGGTCGGGCAGGTCGACGCCGTCGAGGTCGGCGGGCGGCGCCGCGCGCAGCTGCTCGAGCACGCGCGCGTACTGCGCCGCGGTGACCAGCCCCCGGCCGATCATCACCTGCGCCAGCGTCACGGCCTCGCCGGCCGCCGCGCGGCGCCGCCGCTCCGCGAGGCACTCCTCCACCTGCGCCCGCGTGACGCGCCGGTGCGCCAGGCACACCCGCGCGAAGGCCACGTCCTCGGGCGACGGCTCCGTCGGTCCTCCCATCAGCCCCAGCCTGGCAGGCCGCGCCGGCTCACACCAGCAGCTCGAGCCGGCCGTCGAGGACGTCGCGCGCGACCACCCCCACGTGGACCTCGTCGGGGCCGTCGGCGATCCGCGCCGCCCGGGCGAAGCGGTACCAGCCGGCGAACGGGAGGTCGTCGCTGTAGCCCCGCGCGCCGTGCATCTGGATCGCGTCGTCGAGCACCTGGCACAGCGCCCGCGCCACGTGGACCTTGGCCAGGGACGAGTACGGCCGGGCCTCCCTCACGAGGCCGCGCTCGAGCAGGACGGCCGCGTGCACGGTCATCAGGTTGCCGGCGTGGATCGCCGCGGCGCCGCGCCAGAGCATCTCCTGTACGAGCTGGTGCTCGGCGAGCGGCCGCCCGAAGCTCACGCGGGCGCGCACGTGCTCGCGGCAGAGAGAGAGCGCGCGGTCGGCCAGCCCCAGCCAGCGCATGCAGTGCGTCAGCCGCGCCGGGACGAGCCGGCGCTGCGCCAGCTTCAGCCCGGCGCCGACCTCGCCCAGCACGCCCTCCGGCCCGACGCGCACGCCCTCGAGGCGCAGCTCCGCCTCTCGGTGGGCGAGGAGCGGCTCGGCCATCGTCGGCACGTCGCGCACGTGCACGACGCCGGGCGCGTCGCGGGGGACGAGGAACAGCGTGGCCGCCCGCGCCGGGTCGTCGCTCGTGCGCGCGAGCACGAGGAGCACCGCCGCCTCGCCCGCGCCGGTGGCGAACCACTTGCGCCCGTCGAGGACCCAGCCGTCGCCGTCCGGGCGCGCGCGCGTGCGCAGGTTGGCCGGGTCGGCGCCGGCGCCGGGCGCCGGCTCGGTCATGCAGAAGGCGCTCGTGACCTCGCCGCGCGCCAGCGGCGCGAGCCAGCGCCGCCGCTGCTCCTCCGTCCCGGCGTGCAGCAGCAGGTCCATGTTCCCCTGGTCCGGCGCGTCGCAGTTGAAGACGCGCGGGCCGACGAGCGAGCGGCCCATCTCGCGGAACAGGAGGCACATGGCGTGCGCGCCCACCCCCAGGCCGCCGAGCGCCGGGGGCAGGTGCGGGGTCCAGAGGCCCTCGGCGCGGGCCTCGGCCTGGAGCGCGAGGAGGGCGTCGCGGCGCCCCGCGCGGTCCTCGGCCACGACCTCGGCCTCGCGCGGGAGCACGCGCCCGTCCACGAAGGCGCGCACCCGCGCGCGCAGGGCCTCGACCTCGGGGGGCGGCTCGAGCAGGCGCAGGGCGTTCTCGGGTGCGGTCACTCCACCTCCGGCGACAGGTCGAAGGCCGGCGTCGTCACGGCGAGGCGCGCGCGCAGCCCCTCGGCCACCGCGGCGCGCACCCGCGCGAGGTCGCCCGGCGCGAGGCCCGCGCGCACGCGGTCGCACAGCGCGCGCTCGACCGTGCGCAGGGCGGCCCGGCGCTCCGACTCCGACGGCGTCGTGAGGTCAGCCCCTTCGTCGTGGTCCTCGCGGCCGTCGAGCGCGGCGAGGACGGCGCGCAGCCGCGCCAGGTCGGCCGCCTCGAGCGCCTCGGCCGCGCCCGCCTCGGCGGCGAGCGACCGCAGGAGCGCGGCGCCGATCCGGGCGCGGAAGGCGAGCGCCGGGTCGCCGAGCGCCGGCCGCGCGTCCTCGTCGAGGAAGCGGGCCACGGCCGCGAGGAGGTCGGTCGGGTCCGGCGCGCTCACGAGGCAGCTCCGATCAGCCGCAGGGCCTCCCACTCCATCTCCGGCGCGCGGCGGGCGATCGCCGCCAGCTCCAGGTCGGGCCGCTCGGCGTAGCGCGCCCCCTGCGCCAGGCAGCCCAGCGCCCAGCGCACGTTGCCGAGCACCTCCCAGGCGCGGACGGCCTCGCGGTCGACGGTCACCCCCGCGGCGGCCTCGTAGGCGCGGTAGAGCGCCTCGCGCGGGGCGACGCCGCCGGCGGCGAGCGCGAGCTGCCCGAAGCGCCAGTCGCGCACGCAGAGCCAGGCGAGGTCCTCCTCGCGCGCGCTCCAGCGGGCGAACTCCCAGTCGAGCACGGCCACGAGGCCGCCGGGCGACACGACGAAGTTGCCCGTGCGGAAGTCGCCGTGCGCGAGCACGGCCGGGCGCGGCGCGGCGCGCCCCGCCAGCCAGGCGAGCGCCACCTCGACGGCGGGGCGGGCGGCGCGCAGGGCGTCGGCCATCCCGCGCAGGGCGCGCACCTGCTCGGCCAGCGGGTCGTGGGGCGCGGGCCCGAGCGCCTGCACGAGCTCCGGGCGGCCGTCGGGGGTGATCGTGTGCAGGCGGGCGAGCTCCCGGGCCAGGTCGTCGACCAGCCCCGCCCTCGCCCCGGCGAGGGCGGGCGCCGAGACGACCTTGCGGCCGATCGTCTCGCCCTCGACCCAGTCCAGGAACAGCGCCGTGGCGCCGGGGCGCACGAGGTCCGCGATCGGCCAGCGCGGGGCCGGCGTCCGCACCCCGGCCGCGCGCGCGGCCTCGATCACGACGCGCTCGCGCGCCCGGTCGATGCTCCCCGGCAGGGGCCGGGCGGCGTCGCTGCGCAGGACGTAGCGCGGGAGGTCGAGCCCCGTCACGTCCACGCGCAGGAGGTCCTGCACGGCGCCGCCGCCGAGCGGCGCGACGCCCGTCACGTCGACGGGGCGCCCCGTCGCGGCGCGCAGGTGCGCCTCGACCCGCGCGCGCAGGGCCTCCCCCCGCGCGGCCTCCGGCTGTGGTACGGTCCCGGCGCCCATGGAGACGCCACGATGCCCGTGACGCCGGTGCGTGTCGAGAGGGCCGGGGCCGTGACCACGGTCGTCCTGGCCCGGCCGGAGGTCAGGAACGCCATCGACCGCGACGCGGCCGACGCGCTCGACGCCGCGTTCGACGCCTTCGAGCGCGACGACGCCGCGCGCGTCGCCGTCCTCTGGGGCGAGGGCGGCGCCTTCTGCGCCGGCGCCGACCTCAAGGCGGTCGCGGCCGGGCGGCCGAACCGGATCGAGTCCGAGCGCGGCCCGCTCGGGCCGACGCGGCGCCTCCTCGCCAAGCCGGTGATCGCGGCGGTCGCCGGGCACGCGGTCGCCGGCGGGCTCGAGCTGGCGCTCTGGTGCGACCTGCGCGTCGCCGAGGAGGACGCCGTGCTCGGCGTCTTCTGCCGCCGCTTCGGCGTGCCGCTGATCGACGGCGGCACCGTGCGCCTGCCCCGGATCGTGGGCCTCGGCCGCGCGCTCGACCTGATCCTCACCGGCCGCCCCGTCGCGGCCGAGGAGGCCCTGCGGATCGGCCTCGTCGACCGGGTCGTCCCGCGCGGCCAGGCGCGCGCCGCCGCCGAGGCCCTGGCGGCCGAGGTCGCCGCGTCGCCCTGGACCTGCCTCCTGGGCGACCGGCGCTCGGTCTACGAGGGGCTCGACCTGCCGCTCCAGGACGCGCTCAGGAACGAGCACGCCCACGGCCTGCGGGCGCTCGCGGCGGAGTCGCTCGACGGCGCGCGCCGCTTCGCCGGCGGCGCCGGGCGTCACGGGGAGCGGGCGTGAGGCCCGCCCCGGTCGACGATGCGCCGCTGACCGACGCCGAGCGGGCCGCGCTGGCGCGCAACCTCGACGCCCTGCGCGGCCGGATCGCGGCCGCGTGCGCCCGCGCCGGGCGCGACCCGGCGGCGGTCGCGCTCGTCGCCGTGACCAAGTACGCCGGCGCCCACGTGGCCCGGGCGCTCGTCGACCTGGGCCAGCGCGACCTGGGCGAGAACCGGGCCGACCGCGTCCAGGCGCTGGCGCCGGCGCTCGCCGACCTCGCGCCGCGCTGGCACATGGTCGGGCACCTGCAGCGCAACAAGGCCAAGCTCGTCGCGGCGCACCTGGCCGCGCTCCACTCGCTCGACAGCCTCGACCTGGCGGCGAAGCTCGAGGCGCTCCGCCCGGCGGGCCTGCCGCCGCTCGAGGTCTACGTCGAGGTGCGCCTCGGCCAGGGCGAGACGCGCAGCGGCCTCGACGAGGCGGCGCTGCCGGCGTTCGTGGCCGGCCTCCAGGGCCTGCCGCGCCTGCGCCTGGCCGGCCTCATGGGGCTGCCGCCCGCAGGGACCCCCGCGGAGGCGCGGCCGCACTTCCAGCGCCTGCGGCGCCTGCGCGACGAGCACCTGCCCGGCGGCGGGCTGTCGATGGGGATGACCGACGACCTCGAGGTGGCCGTCGAGGAGGGCGCCACCGTGGTGCGCGTGGGGCGGGCGCTGCTCGAGGGGCTCGCGGGGCGTGGCTGACCGGTCGCGACGGCGAGCGGACAGCGACCGCCGACCCGAGTTAGAGTAGCGGCCCCGTGATCTACCGCCTGGTGGTGGAGAAGGGCCGCTCGAAGGGCAAGGGCCTCCGGCTCGCGCCCGGGCAGGCGGTCGTCGTCGGCCGCGATGCCTCCTGCACGCTGCGGGTGGTCGACGCCCAGGCCTCGCGGAAGCACTTCAAGGTCCTCGCCTCGGCGGACGGCTTCGTCGTCGAGGACCTCCAGTCGAGCAACGGCACCTGGGTCAACGGCCAGCGGGTGCAGCAGCGCCAGGTCCTGCGCCCGGGCGACAAGGTCCAGCTGGGCGAGACGCTCGTCTACCTGCTCGAGGAGATGCAGAGCGAGGAGGCGACCAGCCCCGTGCGCCGGGGCGAGCTCAGCGGGCGCGAGCTCGACGGCTACCGGCTCGGGCGCCTGCTCGGCCGCGGCGGCATGGGGACCGTCTACGAGGCGCTGCAGGTGTCGCTCGAGCGCACGGTGGCCTTCAAGGTCCTGGCGCGCGAGCTCACGGGCGACCCGGCGCTGATCGAGCGCTTCGTGGGCGAGGCGCGCGCGGCCGGGCGGCTGAGCCACGCCAACGTCGTGACCGTGTTCCACGTCGGCCAGGCCGAGGGCCTGCACTTCTACTCCATGGAGTACATGGCCGGCGGCAGCGTCGAGGACCTCCTGCGCCGGGAGGGCAAGCTCGACGTGGCGCGCTCCTTGCCGATCGTGTTCGACGCCGCCCGGGGGCTGGAGTACGCCGAGCGGCAGGGGCTCGTCCACCGCGACATCAAGCCCGCCAACCTGATGCTCGGCGCCGACGAGGCGACGAAGATCTGCGACCTCGGCCTGGCGACGTGGCAGCCGGGCGCGCAGGAGGCGTGCGGGTCGCCCCACTACGTGGCCCCCGAGCAGGCCAAGGGCGAGCCGGTCGACCACCGCGCCGACCTCTACGCGCTCGGGGTGAGCTGGTACCACATGCTCACGGGCGACACGCCCTTCCAGGGGCAGTCGCCGCGGGAGATCATCCTCAAGCATTTGCACGAGGCGCCCCCGCCGCTCGCGGAGCGGGGCGTGCCCGACGACGTGGCGGCGCTGGTCCACCGCCTCATGGCCAAGGACCCGGCGCAGCGCGTCGAGTCGGCGCGCCAGCTCCAGGCCGACCTCGCCGCGCTGGCGCGGCGCTACCCGCTGCGCGAGACGGTGCTCCTGCGGATCGACGCGGCGGCGCCCGACGACCCGCCGAGCGCCGCCCTGCGCCCGGCCGAGGAGGCCGCGGCCGGCGAGGCCACGGCCGCCCCCGTGAGCCGCGCGGCGCTGTGGGCCGGCGTGGGCCTCGTGGCGCTCGGGGTCATGGGGGCGGCGTTCGCCGGGGTGACGCTCCTCGGCCGGCGCGCCCAGCAGCAGCTCGCCGCCGCCGCCCAGCACGAGCTCGCGCTCGCGCGGCCCGGCGCCGAGGCGGACGACGACGTCGTGCTCGAGAAGACGCGCGACACGGTCCGGGCGCTGGCGGCCAAGTACCGCGAGCAGCGGCTCGAGGACGCGGCCGGCGAGGCGGACGCGCTGGCCGAGGCGGCGGAGCGCCGGCGGGTCGAGCGGCGCGAGGCGGCCGCGGCGTCGCGCCTCGCCGCGCTCGAGGCGCAGGCGCGGGCCGCCGAGGGCGCCTCCGACGACGCGGCGCTGCGCCGGCTGCGCGCGGCGCTCGAGGGGCTGACGGCGCTGGCCGGCGAGCTGCCCGACACGGCCGCGGGGTCGAGGGCCGCGGCGCTGGCGCGGACGGTCGACGCGCGGGTGGCGGAGCTCGATGCGACCGTCGCGGAGCAGCGCGAGCGCGAGGAGGCCGCGAAGGACGCCTACCAGCGCACCCTCTCGGCCGTGTCCGACCTCCTGGCCGGACCGCGCCAGGACCGCTTCCGCCTGGCGGCGGAGCGGGCGCGCGGCCTCGCCGCCGACCACGGCGGGTCGAAGGTCGCCGCCCGCGGGGCGGAGGACCTCCTCGAGCGGGCCCGCCGCGCGGCCGAGGAGCACCTGGAGCGCGCCGCGGCGGAGGCGCAGCGGCTCGCCGCCCGCGGGGCGTTCGGCGAGGCGCGCGGGCAGCTCGAGGCGCTCGCGGGCGAGCTGGGGTTCGAGGCGCTCGAGCGGCGCCTCGCGGGGCACCAGGCGGAGGTCGACGAGGCCGCGCGGCGGGCGCGCGCGGCGCAGGCGGCGGCGGACGCGGCCGCGCGGCGGCAGCGCCAGCGGCGCGCGCTGGACGCGATCGCGCCGGCGTGCCAGGCGCGCGCGTTCGACCGCGCCGCGACGGCCCTGCGCGCCGACGTGGCGCTCATGCGCGAGGACGAGGTCCGCGCGGCGCTCGAGCTGCGGGCGGAGCGCCTCGAGGGCGCGGCGAGGGCGCTGGGCGCCCTCGCCGAGCACGTGCGCGGCGGCGGGCGGCGCTTCACGGCCGAGCTCGAGTTCGCCGGCAAGCGGCTGCCGGCGACCGCGGTCGAGGTCACCGAGGGGGCGAGCGGCCTGTCGTTCGTGTTCGACTACGAGCCAGGGCGCGGACGGAGCTTCCCCGTGACGGCGCTCACCTGGGCCCAGCTCGCCGCCGCCCTGGACGCGCTGGACCTGCCGCCCGAGGGCCGCGTGGACGCCGCCTGCCTGGCGTTCGAGCTCGACGCCCGGCCCGAGGGCCTCGAGCGCCTCCTCCGCCTGCAGGCCGCGCCGGCCGCCGTCGCCCGGCCGGAGCTCGGGCGGCGCATCCGCCGCCTCACGGACCTCGCGGCGGCGGAGCAGCCGTGACGTCCCTCGCCCTCCGCGTCGACGCGCAGGGGGGCGTGCTGCTGAAGGTGGCCGCGCGGCCCGGCGCGTCGCGCTCGGCCGTGCAGGGCGTCGCCGGGGACGCGCTCAAGGTCGCCGTCCAGGCCCCGCCCGAGAAGGGCAAGGCCAACGACGAGCTGGTGCGCTTCCTGGCGCGGGCGCTCGGGCTCCGCCGCGCGCAGGTGACGCTCGTCCGCGGCGAGGCCTCGCGCGACAAGGTGGTGCGGGTCGAGGGGCTGGAGGTCGAGGCGTTGAGGGAGCGGCTGGCCGGGCTGGTGGGCGCCTAGGCGAGAGGACGATTCGACACCCTCTGCGTCGAATCAGGCGTGAGGACCGGGCCCCGTTCCGCCCTCGTCCGCCGCGGGCTCCGGCCCCAGCGGCAGCTCGTTCAGCCGCTTCACCATGACGTCGGGGTCGATCCCGTAGTAGGAGCAGGCCTGCTCGACGCTCTCGTAGAAGCGGACCTCGCAGTCGTAGCAGGGGAGCTTGAACTCCTCGAACAGCACCCGCTCGGCGTCGGGCCGGGTGAAGCACACGTCGTCGAGGAGCGTGTCGCGCCGCACGGGGCCGCGGTCCGGTTCGCGAGGGAGCACCCGAACCTCCTCCTGCGGAAGCTTACCGTTCGATGACCGCGGGCGGGGTGAGGAACGCGGGGAGAACGAGCGCTCGCAGAGAAGTGCCACGCCACTTACGTCCCGTCGCGCTGTGCGTAAGTATATGTTGCAAAATGCCTTGCGTGGACGGCGTCACCGTACGGGTTCCCGAACGTGACGCGACGCGGCGGGTGTGGAGAACGGGTGCGGCGTTCACGCCGCTCGTCCCATGGCGGTCAGACCTGCGGGGCCGGCTCGCGCGTGAAGCGCGCGCAGGCGGCCTCCCAGACCTCGCGGATCCGCGGGTCCTCCTGCCGCAGGGCCGCCACCTTGTGCTGGGCGGCGTGGACGCTGGCGCAGGAGCGCTGGCCGAAGAACGTGCCCACCTCGCGGAGGGTGAGCCCGGTGAGCTCGCGGGCGAGGGCCATGGCGACCTGCCGGGCGCGCGCCACCTGCGGGCGCCGGCTGCCGCCGCGCAGCTGCTCCTCGCCGATCCCCAGGCGCGTGGCGACGAAGTCGCAGACGCCGTCGAGCGAGGCGACCTCGGTGCGGCCGCGGAGCATCTCGGAGAGGATCCGGCGCACCGTCGGCAGGTCCAGGCGGCAGCCGACGTGGCGGCGGTGCGCGTCGAGCTGGGTGAGCGCGCACAGGAGCTCGCGCACGCTCGCCTCGAGCCCGGAGGTGAGGAGCTCGAGGACCTGGTCGTCGAGCGGGAGCGACAGCGCCGCCGTGCGCGCCTTGACGATCGACAGCCGGGTCTCGCGGTCGGGCGGCTCGAGCGGCACGGTCAGGCCGCCGGTGAGGCGGTCGCCCAGGGAGCGCTCGACGTAGTTGATGTGCCGCGGGAGGCAGGTGCTCGACAGGACGACCTGGCGGCCCTGGGCCTGCAGGTGGTCGAGGGTGAACGTCAGCTCGCGCTCGCTCGCCTCCTTGCCGGCGAGGTCCTGCACGTCCTCGAGCACCAGCAGGTCCGCCTCGCGGTAGAGCTCGCGGAAGCGGCCCCCGAGGCGCTTGCGGGCCATGAACGAGAGCTGGCGGGCGAACCGGTCGCTCGAGGTGTAGACGACGCGGCGCCCCGGGTAGCGGCGCCGGTAGCCGTTGACGATCCCCTGGAGCAGGTGCGTCTTGCCGGTGCCGGACTCGCCGTAGAACACGACCGGGCAGTAGCGGCCGGGCGCGTCGACCACGTGCCGGGCGAAGCGCAGCGGGACCTCGTTCTTCGGCCCGGTGAGGAAGGAGCTCAGCTCGAAGCTCTCGCTCACGCGGTCCGAGCCGAGGTGGACCTCGGCGGGCTCGTCGGCCGCCGGCTCCGCGGCGCCCTTCGGCGGGCGCGCGGCGCGCGAGCGGCGGTGCACGACGCGCACCGGGACGGGCCGGCCCAGCACCTCGGCGAGCGCGCGGGCGATCGCGGCCTGCTGCGCGAGCGCCTGGTCGCGGGCCGGCGCGCTGGCCGCCTCGAGCACGGCCTCGGCCGGCTCGCAGGAGCGCAGGGCGAGCTCGTCCAGCCACGGCCGCGTGCGGATCCAACCAAGCTCGTCCTGGAGCCGCGCCCGCGCTGCGGCCCAGACCTTCGTCACGCCCACTTGTCCCCCCGACGCGGTGTGCGTGGGGCGGAGTGTAGTCCTGGATCAAGGAGACGGAAAGCCGGCCAGGGGTGCTGGCCCTAAGCCGACGAAGGCCAACGGTTCGTCATCGTCGCCCTCGGGTGTGTCCCGCCGGCGCCGCGCGTCACCCGCCGGTGATGCTCCACCACGCCGGGAGATGAGGCCGGCGGAGGCGGGCCGCCGGCGGAGACGCTACGCGGTCTAGGCCCTCCGCCGTGGCGCCGATGCCCTTGCGCCGACGGCACTTCTCCACGTCACCGGCCCGGCGCGGACGTGGTCGCTGGGGAACCTGTGGAGTCCCTGCGCGTCGCCCTCGCGGCGCCGCCCGTTGCGCGCCGTGCGGGCGGCGCGCGCCGGGTAGAGCCTGTGGAGAACCGGTGGTGTCGCTGTGCGTCACGTGGCGTCGGGTGGGCGCGTCGACCATGATCGCGCCATGAAGGACGTCCTGGCCGAGCTGGAGCTCCTCGTCCGCTCGTCGTTCCGCTGCCTGGGGCTCGTGAGCGCCGAGGAGGACCGCTGCACGGAGCTGGCGGTCGCCGCCGCCCGTCGCCTCGGGCGGCCCCTGCACGTCTGGAGCCTCACGTCCGGCTGGACCCTCCCCGACGGCACGCCGCTCGACCCGCGCACCGGGGGCTACCAGCTCGCGGGCGAGAGCGCGCCCGCGCCGCGGCGGCCCGCCCTGGCCGACGCCCTCGTCGAGGTGCGCGAGCACGCGCGGGGCCGCCCGCTCCTCCTCCTCGTGCGTGACCTGCACGCCTCCCTCGACGAACCGCGGGTCGTCCGCGCCCTCCTCGACCTGGTCCAGGCGCGCGAGGAGTGGGCCGTGCTCTTCAGCGCGCCGGGGATCAAGCTCCCCTCGCAGCTGGAGAAGGAGGTGGCGCTCGTCGACGTGCCGCTGCCCGACGAGGCGGAGCTGCACGAGGTGCTCATGCGCAACCTGCGCGTCCTCGCCAGCGCGAAGGGCTCGTTCAAGGTGCCGCAGCAGCTCCTCGAGGCGGTCGTGCGGGCGGCGCTCGGCCTCACGCGGCGGCAAGCCGACTGCGTGTTCCGCCGCGCGATCCAGGACGACGGCGAGTTCACCGAGGACGACCTGGAGCGGATCACCGCGCAGAAGCGGCAGATCATCGCCCAGTCGGGCGTGCTCGAGTTCGTCGAGCAGCGCGAGGACCTGCGCGCCGTCGGCGGCCTCGACGGGCTCAAGGCCTGGCTCCGCCAGCGGCAGGCGGCGTTCTCCGAGAAGGCGCGCGCCTACGGGCTGCCCCAGCCCAAGGGCGTGTTCCTCCTCGGCGTCCAGGGGTGCGGCAAGAGCCTCGTCTCCAAGGCGATCGCCGGCTACTGGCACATGCCGCTCCTGCGGCTCGACGTGGGCGCCCTGTTCAGCTCCTACATCGGCAAGACCGAGGAGAACCTGCGCAGCTCGCTCCGCGTCGCGGAGTCGATCGCGCCGTGCGCCCTGTGGGTGGACGAGATCGAGAAGGGCTTCGCCGGCGTGTCGGGCTCGGGCAGCGCAGACGCCGGCACGTCGGCGCGCGTGTTCGGCGCGTTCATCACCTGGATGCAAGAGAAGGCGCGGCCGGTGTTCGTCGTGGCCACGGCCAACTCGATCGAGCACCTGCCGCCGGAGCTCCTGCGCAAGGGGCGCTTCGACGAGGTGTTCTTCGTCGACCTGCCCACGCCGCGCGAGCGCCTCGACATCCTGCGTATCCACATCGAGCGGCGGAACCGCCAGGCGCGCCGCTACGACCTCGAGCGGCTGGCGCAGGCCACGGACGGCTTCAGCGGCGCCGAGCTCGAGCAGGCGATCGTCGCGGCCATGTACCGCGCCTTCCCCGAGGACCGCGAGTTCACCACGCAGGACGTGCTCCAGGCCGTGGGCGAGACGGTGCCGCTGGCGCGCACGATGGCCGACAAGGTCCAGCACCTGCGCGCCTGGGCGAGCCAGCGGGCGCGCTGGGCCACTACGGTGTGATCGCGGCTGCGGCCGACGATGGCGGGCGCGGCCGGGGGGGGGGGGGGGGGGGGGGCG
>JAMLIC010000049.1 GCA_023954375.1 Planctomycetota bacterium | reverse complement strand
CCCCCCCCCCCCCCCCCCCCACCGCTCAGGCTCGGTCGGCGGCCCACGGCCGCCCTCCCTCGCCTTCGGCCGACACGCCCTGCCCTCCTCCGCCTCGCCTGAGGCTCTGGCTGCGCAAGCGCGGTGAGGTGTGCTCGGGGGCGGTCAGGCCGTCTGCCAGGACGGCCGGTCGCGTCGCAACACGCCAGGTGGACCATCAACGGTCCGTCGAGGACCAGGGGGCTTGACACAGGGTGTCTCGGTCGGCGGCCAGGAGGCCGCCCTCCCTCGCCTTCGGCCGACACGCCCTGCCCTCCTCCGCCTCGCCTGGGGCTCTCGCTGCGAAGGCGCGGTGAGGTGTGCTCGGAGAGACGCCAGCGACTGACGTGACCGTCGAGCACAGGCCCTGGGCAGGGGCGCTGGCGCCCCTGCCGCCTGACTTCTAGGATCCCCGCCGGAGGGGACCTGCGATGACCCGCGCCCTGGCCGTGCTCGCCGTCGCCTTGATCGCCGCCTCCTCGGCCGGCTGCCGCGCGAGCGCGCGCGTCCTCTCGGCCGACGCGCCCGAGCCGGGGCGGCCGGTCGTCGCCGTTCGCAGCCAGGTGGTCCGCCTCTGGAAGCGGGCGGACGAGTGCCGGGTCGTGGCCGAGTACGCGGGGCACCGCGGCGAGGCCCGCGTCGCCATGACGCCGGGCGTAGCGCGCGAGGAGGTCACGACCGTCATCCAGGCGTGGGCGCCCGCCGTGGGCGTCCCGGCCGACGTGATGCGCGTGACCTTCTACCTGCGCGACAAGCCGCTGGCGCGCTCGCAGTTCCCGCCGCCGTTCGACGCCCGCCTCCTGGCGCTCCCGGGCAACGGTGACGGCGGCCCGACGACCACGCGCGACCTCCTGCGCGAGGGCGCGCCGCCCGAGAACCCGCTCGCGCGGGCCCCCGCGCCCTGCCCCGTGTGCCAGGAGCCGCGCGGCCAGGCGAGCCCCTGCCCCCACTGCGGGATGGAGTGATCGACGGGTGCGGCCGAGGTCGCACCCCGCGCTCACTCCACCTGTGGGGTATGCTGGGGGTGCACATCCGTTCCGCCGGAGGGGGGCAGCGCGGAGGCTGGCATGATCCAGGCCAGCGGCGGCGCCCACGCCGCCCAGCAGGCCGAGCGGGCCCCCGAGCGGGCCGGGGGCACGGCCATGGTCCGGGTCGCCGCGGTGGGCGATCTGCACTACACCCGCTCGTCGCAGGGCCTGCTCGAGCGCGCGCTCGGGCCCGAGGTCATCGCGCGGGCCGACGTGCTCGTGCTCTGCGGCGACCTGACCGACTACGGGCTGCCCGAGGAGGCGCGGGCGCTGGCGAAGGACCTCGCCGGGGTCAAGCTGCCGATCATCGCCGTGCTCGGCAACCACGACCACGAGTCGGGCCAGGCCGAGGCGGTGGTGGAGATCCTGCGCGACGCCGGCGGCGTCACCGTGCTCGACGGCGAGAGCTGCGAGGTGCGCGGCGTGGGCTTCGCAGGGGCCAAGGGGTTCGGCGGCGGCTTCGGCCGGCGCGTGCTCGAGCCGTGGGGCGAGCCCGCGATCAAGCGGTTCGTGCAGGACGCGCTCGACGAGGCGCTGAAGCTCGAGCGCGCCCTCTCGCGCCTGCGCACCCGCTCGCGGGTGGCGATCCTCCACTACGCCCCGATCAAGGGCACCGTCGAGGGGGAGTCGCTCGAGATCTACCCGTTCCTCGGCTCGAGCCGCCTCGAGGAGCCGATCAACCGCTTCCGCGCGAGCCTCGTGTTCCACGGCCACTGCCATCACGGCTCCGCCGAGGGCAGGACCGCCGCCGGCGTCCCGGTCTACAACGTCGCCCTCCCGGTCCTGCGCCGCACCCTGGCCGACGGGGCCCCCCCCGTGCGGCTCGTCGAGCTGCCCGCCGACGACGGCGACCGGGGCCCGAGCAGCGCCGCGCGCTCCTGAGCAGCGACCGCGAGGGAGGCGGCGCGGCGCGCACCCGCCCGGGGCCGCCCTCCACGCGGGCGTTCGCCGCGGAGCTCACGCCAGGCCGCGTCCCGGCCGAAGCCGCTCCCGCTCCCGCCCCCGCTCCCGCCCCCGCTCCCGCCCCCGCTCCCGCCCCCGCCCCCGCCCCCGCCCCCGCTCCCGCCCCCGCCCCCGCTCCCGCCCCCGCTCCCGCCCCCGAGCACACCTCCCCGCGCCTCCGCAGCAGGAGCCTCAGGCGAGGCCGCCGAGGGCGAGGCGATGCGGCGCGAAGGCAAGCGAAGGCGGCCTCCTGGCCGCCGAGCGCGCCTGAGCGGTCGGGGTGTCGCGCGCAGCGCGACGCCCCGACGCACCGCAGCGCCCGCCATCGGCGGCCGCAGCCGCGATCACACCAAGGCCGCAGCCGCGTACACTCTGAGCGATGAACCAGGCGCCCAGGCGGATCGCGCTCATCTCCACCGGCGGGACGATCGAGAAGACCTACGACGCCCTGCGGGGCAAGCTCACCAACGAGGTCTCGGTCCTCGACCTGCTCCTCGGCACGCTGCTCCTCGAGGGCGTGACGCTCACGCGCGTGCCGCTGATGAACAAGGACAGCCTCGACATGAGCGCGGCCGACCACGCGCTGATCGCCGAGACGGTCGAGCTGTTCTCGGGCGCGCACGACGGGGTCGTCGTCGTCCACGGCACGGACCGCCTCGCCCGCACGGGCGAGACGATCGTCGAGCACCTGGGGACGCCGCGTGTGCCGGTGGTCCTCACGGGCGCCATGCGCCCCTACGAGCTGCGCAACACGGACGCCACGCAGAACCTGACCGAGGCGCTCCTGGCGGTGCAGCTCCTCGCCCCGGGCGTCTACGTGGCCATGCACAACCAGGTGCTCTCCTTCCCGGGCGTGGAGAAGGACCCGCGGCGGGGCACCTTCGTGCGCCGGGCCTGACGCGTGGACGGCGCGTTCGCCCGGATCGGCGAGGCGGCCGGCCGCCGCCGCGGGGCGGCGCTGGCGCTGGCCCTCGTCCTGGCGGCCGGCGGGGCCGCCGGCGCCACGCGCCTGGAGGTCGACAACAGCAACGAGGGCGTCTTCGCCCCCGGCGACCCGCTCGTCGCCGACTACCGCGAGCTCAAGCGGGTCTTCGGCAACGACGAGTTCGCCGTGGTCGCCCTCGAGCCGCCCGGGGGCGACGCGTTCGACCCCACCGTCCTCGCGGCCGTGGGCGACCTCGAGGCGGCGATCGGCCGGCTCGAGCACGTGCGGCGCGCGCGGTCGCTGCGCACGGCGCGGCTCGTCGAGGCCTCCGGCGCGGCGATCGAGGTGCGCGAGTTCCTCCCCGCCCTGCCGCCGCCGCCGGGCGCGCGCGAGGTCGCCCTGCGCCACCCGCGCTACGTCGGCACCTACGTCGACGCGACCGGCGCGGTCGCGGCGATCGTCGTCGACACGGACGTCCCCGACACGGACGACCAGGGCAAGCTCGTCCTGGCCGCCCGCCTGCGCGCGCTCCTGGCCGAGCCGCGCTTCGCGGCCCTGCGCCCGCGCCTCGCCGGCGCGCCCGTGTTCGAGGCCGACTTCGACGCCCGCACGGCGCGCGAGGGCGGGGCGCTGTTCGGGCTGTCGTGCCTCGTCAGCGGCCTGTTCCTCCTCGCCGCCCTGCGCCGCGCGCGCGCCGCCGCCGTGCCGCTCACCGTCTCCGTCCTCGCGACGCTCGTCACGCTCGGCGCCATGGGCCTCACCGGCCAGCCGATCAGCATGTACAGCGTCATCCTCCCCTCGCTCCTGGTCACGGTCGGGGTGGCCGACGCCGTGCACCTCGTCGACGGCGTCCTCGAAGGCCCGCCCGGCGAGGCCTACGCGGCGCACGGGCGCGCCTGCCTGTTCACGGCGCTCACGACCGCCGCCGGCTTCGCCGCGTTCGCCACCTCCGACGTGCGGCCGATCCGCACGCTGGGCCTGTTCGCCGCCTTCGGCGTCCTCGTGTGCTTCGCCCTGGCCCTCCTGCTCGCCCCGCTCGCCGGCGCGCCGCGGCCCCCGGCGGTGTCCCGCCCGTCGCGGCTGGCGGCGGTGGCCCGGTGGTCGGTCTCGCGCGCCCCCTGGGTCCTGGCCGGCGCGGCGGCGGTGGCCGCGCTGGCGGCCGTCGGCGTCTCGCGCCTGAGGGTCGACACGTTCTGGCTCGACGCCTTTCGCCCGTCGTCGTCGTTGCGGCAGGAGTTCGCGTTCGTCGACGAGCGGCTGGGCGGGGCGTTCGCCCTGGAGGTCGTGGTCGACGGCGGCGCGCCGGGCGCCCTAGAGGACCCGGCGCTGCTGGCGCGCATCGCGCGCTTCGAGGACGCGGTCCGCCGCGACTCGTCGGGGATCGTGGGGCCCGTCTACGGGCCGCCCGACCTCGTGGGCGAGGTCCACGCCGCCTTCGCCGCGGAGGGCGAGGCGGCCGCGGTCACGACGCTCGCGCTCCCCGCCTCGCGCGAGGCCGTGGCCCAGGAGCTCCTGCTCCTCGACGACGACGACGTCCGCGAGGTCCTCGACCGCGACCGGCGCCTCGGCCGCGTGCACGTCCGCGTGCGCTCGCGGCCGTCGTCCGAGTACCTGGCGCTCCTCGGCCGGGTCGAGGACGCCGCCCGCGCCGAGGGGCTCCTCGTGCGCACGACCGGGGTCATGAAGCTCTTCTCGGCGCTGGCGGACCGGCTCACGAGCAGCCAGGTCGAGGCCTTCCTCCTGGCCGCCGCGTCGATCGGCCTGCTCCTGGCGGCGCTCCTGCGCTCCGTGCGCCTCGGCCTCCTGGCGCTCGTGCCGAACCTCCTCCCGGTGCTGATCACGCTCGGCGCCATGGGCTTCGCCGGCGTGGCGCTCGACATCATCAACGTGCTCGTGGCCTGCGTCGCGCTCGGGATCAGCGACGACGACACCGTCCACTTCTTCCTCGGCTACGAGCGGGCGCGCCTGGACGGCCTCGCCCCTCCGGCGGCCGCCGAGCGGGCGGCCGCCGAGCTGGCGCGCCCGGTCGCCGTGATGACCGGGGCGCTGGTCGCGGGCTTCCTCGTCTTCTGCGCCAGCAGCACGGCGCACCTGCCGCGCTTCGGGCTGATCGCGGCCCTGGCGGTCGCGGCCGCCTGGGCCTGCGAGCTCCTCGTCACGCCCGCGCTGCTCGCTCGCGCAGACTCCGCTCGTACATGGCCTCGAGCACGTAGTAGAACTGGTGGCACGTAGCCACGCCGAAGTAGAGGATCGCCTCGCGGTCCGCCTTCGTCGTCGCGAAGCGCTCGATCGTCTCGACGCACTCCTTGCCGTGGCGCGCGTCGAGGTGCGCGTGGGCGACGACGAACTGCATGTGGTCGTCGGGCAGCCCGAAGTGGTGGCGCAGGCGCTCGACGATGTAGCCCGACTCCTCGTTGAACCCCTCGGCCCAGAACGAGTAGCCGAGCCGCCCGATCGGGTTGTCGCGCATGACGAAGTCGTAGAGGAAGCTGCTGAAGGCCGCCGTCTCGGGGAGCGGGCGCGAGGCGATGACCTCCTCGCGCGGGACGCCCAGCTTCTCGAGGTCCCGCAGGCACATCTCGTCGTGGTCGATCTCCTCCAGGGCGTGCTTGAGGTAGCGGATCATGAGCCGCTTCTCGGTCGGGTCGGTGCGCAGGACGGCGAGCGCCTGGTTGATCCCGTTGTGCTTGACGTAGTGGTACGACTCCCACAGGTAGACGCGCCACAGATCGAGCGGCGCCTTCTCGTCGGCCACGAGCGCCTGGAACAGGCGCGAGGAGAACAGGCGCATGCGGGCGGGGAGCAGCGCCTCGCGCAGCTCGTCGACGAAGCTCATGGGGGACCTCACGCGGGGACGAGCGCTCGCTCGTGGGGGGAGACCAGGTCCGCCGGGAGCGCGTCCAGGATGCGGGGGACCTTGTGGTGCGCGCCGACCCGCCCCTCGCGGGTCAGCCAGGCGTGGAAGCTGCCGGGGGCCAGCCGCCGGACCTCGGGCGCGTCGAGCGCCAGGCCGTCGCGGCGCGTCCGGTAGGTGGGGCTGACGGCCTGGAGCGCCTCGTCGAGGGCCCGGGCGAGGGCGGCCTCGTCGCCGCGCGCCGCCTCGACCAGCCAGACGTGCCGGGCGCGGGCGCCGGTGGGCGGCGGGGCGGCGAGGGCGACCTCGCCCAGGGCGAGGCCCAGGCGCGCGCCGGCGGCGAGCGCGGCCGCCTCGACCTGGGAGATGCTCACCTTCTCGCCGGCGACGTTCGCCCAGCGATGGACGCGCCCGGTGACGACGAGGCGCGGCGGGTCGACGGACGTGAAGCGCACCGTGTCGCCGACCGGGTAGGCGAACAGGCCCGCCCACGACGAGAGGACCAGCGCGTAGTCGACGCCCGCCTCGACCTGGTCGAGGCGCAGGCGCGTCGGCCGCGGCGAGGTCAGCTCGTCGGGCGGGACGAACTCCAGGTAGATCGAGTCGGCGAGCGGCAGGTACCCGGGCGCGGGACCGTCCTGGATGCCGAAGAAGCCCTCGCTGGCGCTGTACATGGCCCGGAACGTGGCCGGGCCGAGGGTGGCCTCGAGCCCGGCGCGGTAGGGCTCGACGAAGGTGCCGCCGGTGATGACGAGCTCGACGCCGGGCCAGAGGGCGCGCAGGCCGTCGACGCCGAGGCGCCGCGCGGCGTGGTCGCGGAGCGACAGGAGCCAGGGCGGCATGCCGATCACCGCGCGCACGTCCTGGCCGCGGGCGAGGTCGAGGAGCTGGTCGAGCTTCTCCGCCCACGTGGGGAGCTCGTCGAGGGCGTCGCCCGGCAGGAGCCGCCGGCGCCAGAGGCGCGGCCGCTCCCGCAAGCCGATCGTCGTCGCGGCCCCGCGCAGGACGCCGTCGGGGCCGGGGCGCAGGGGCGTGCAGGCGCCCAGGAACAGGAGCTTGCCCAGGAGCGGGCGCAGGCTCCCCCGCTCGAGCAGCGCGCTGGCCAGGAGCAGCTGGACGGCGCTCGCGTTGGCCCGCAGGAGCTCGCGCGTGACCGGCACCTCCTTCTGCGCGCTGGTCGTGCCCGTGGTGAGCGCCCAGTAGAGGGGGCGCGCGAGGTGCGGCCGGTGCTCGTCGAGGCCGCGCAGGGGGACCCGCTCGGCGAAGTCGTCGGGGCCGCGCACGTCCCCGAGGCCGAAGGCGCGCCCCAGCGGCGTGTCGCGGTGCCGCGCCAGCAGGCGGCGCAGGACGTCGGCCTGGAGCGCGGCCGGCCGGCGGCGCAGGCGCTCGAGGCGGCGCCGCTGGCGCCAGAGGACGAGCGAGGTGAGGGCGCTCACCAGACGAGGCTCGCGAAGCCGACCGACACGCCCGAGCCCAGGCCGGCCAGGACGACGCGCATGCCGGGCCGCAGGCGCCCGGTCTCGACGGCGTGGGCCAGGGCCAGCGGGACCGTCGTCGCGGCGGTGTTGCCGAAGCGGTCGATCACGAGGTGGCACTTCTCGAGCGGCAGCCCCAGGTCGCCGAAGATCTTCTGCGTGGCCGGGACCGAGATCTGGTGGGGGATCACCAGGTCGACCGAGTCGCGCGTCCAGTCGCTGCGCTCGAGCAGCCGCTCGAGCGCCTCGCCGGCGAGGCGCGCGCCGACCTCGAGGAGGGCCGGGCCGTCCGTGAGCATGGGCTCGCCGGACAGGCGCGGCAGCACGCACAGGTCGGCGTGGCGGCCGTGGGAGAGGAACTCGAAGGCGACGAAGCCCCTGCGCGGCTCGTCGGGGCTCTTCGCCTCGAGGACCACGGCGGCGCCGGCGTCGCCGCAGGTGAGCGCCGGGTAGAGCGACGCCAGGCCGGCGCGGGTCGTCCCGCGCAGGGCGTCGTAGGTGGCGCGCAGGACCTCGCTGGCCAGCTCGCCGCCGCAGACCAGGCCCACGCGGCAGCGGCCGGCGGCGATGAGCGAGTCGACGAGGAGGAGCCCGTTGACCATGGACAGGCACGCGTTCGACACGTCGAAGACGAACGCGTTGTCGGCCCCCAGGCGCGACTGGATGACGTGCGCCGTGGCCGGCTCGGCGAAGTCGCGGTAGACGGCGGCGTAGACGATCACGTCGACGTCGGCCGGGTCGACGTTGGCCCGCGCCAGCGCCTCGGCCGCGGCGGCGTGGGCGAGGTCGCTCGGGACCGCGTCGGCGTCGGCGAGGTGGCGCGTGCGCACGCCGGTCGTCCGCTGGAGCGTGCCCGGGCGGACGCCGAACTGCTCCTCGAGCGAGAAGGTCTCCTCGATGAAGCGCGACTGCACCTGCCGCCCGGGCAGGTGGTAGGCGAGCCCCCGGATGCGCGAGGTGCCGCGCCATGAGCGGCTGTCCCGCCCCACCTCCCTGCTCGCCGCCGTCGTCGTCGCTTGCACCCGGTCACCCCTCTCGCCGCGGGTGTGAGCAGGGCGCATGCCGCTCGCGGCATGTCACGGCAGTGTCTTGGGTTGTGTGCGCTCGCCGCCCGCCGTGCGCGCGCCCGCCGCTCGCTTCCTTTTCGGGCGACGCGCTCCGGCGAGCCGCGCGACGCATGTGGCACGCTCGCGCCGCCCCGTTGACGACGAAGCCACAAGAACCGGTCTCGGGCGCGGACCGCCTCTCCTGGAAGCCGTGTTCCCACCACGATCTGCGCGGGTGACGTGGGCCCACGGGGGAGTGGGTCGCCGGGGCGAGACACGGGGCTCTGGGCGTCATCATGCATCGGGCGACGCCAGCCCGTGAGGACGCGAGCCTCGTCAAGGCGAGCAGGCTCTCGCCGAGCGCGGCATCGACGTGACCAAGGTGAATCGCGCGATCTGCGTCACGGTCGGCCGGGAGGCAGTCCGCCAGCGCGCGGCGCGCGTGGACGCCGCCAGCCAGACGCTCACCGAGGAGCTCGTCGGCGACGCGTGGCCGAGGGTCCGCCGGTTGAGTGTTCCGCTCCCGCTCGATCACGGCTAGCCTGATCCCCCGGGGGGGCAGCCGTGAGCGAGACGCACACGTTCGGTGAGCGGCCGGGCGCCCAGGCGCCCCAGTTCACGCGCGGGCAGCTGCTCTACGTCTGGCTGGCGGCGCTGTTCTCGACCAGCCTGATCATGGCCGACATCGTCGGCGTGAAGCTCTTCCGCGTGGAGCTGTTCGGGCTGCCGGTCGAGCACACCTGCGGCATGCTCACCTTCCCGCTCACGTTCCTCCTCACCGACCTCGTCAACGAGTACTACGGCAAGCGGGCGACCCGCCGCATGACGTTCATCGCCCTGGCCATGGCGGTGTTCGCGTTCATCGTCCTCAACATCTCGCAGGCCATGCCCTACCTGCCGGCCGACTTCAACGTGTCGGAGCAGGCCTTCGACGAGGTGCTCGGCTCGACGAAGCTCATGTACGTGGC
This sequence comes from Planctomycetota bacterium, assembly GCA_023954375.1. Taxonomy (GTDB): domain Bacteria; phylum Planctomycetota; class J058; order J058; family J058; genus JAMLIC01. The sequence continues at coordinate 55,616 of JAMLIC010000049.1, read as the reverse complement.
CTCGCTGATCGCCTACCTGATCGCGCAGCTGACCGACATCGCCGTGTTCGGGTTCATGAAGCGGCTCACGGGCGGCAAGCTCCTGTGGCTGCGCGCCACCGGCAGCACGGTCCTGTCGCAGGTCGTCGACAGCCTCATCGTCACGACCCTCTACTTCCAGGCCAAGGCGATCGCCACGGGCCAGCCGATCCCCATGACGACCGTCCTCAAGCTCGCGGCCACGGGCTACGTGCTGAAGTTCGTCCTGGCCGTCCTGGTCACGCCCCTGATCTACGCCGGCCACGCCCTCTTCCGGCGGGGGTTCGGCCTCGTGCCGCTGCCGCCGGACGAGGCCAGCGGCGGATAGCATCGGGGGCGCGATGCACACGACGACGCAGCTCGCCGCCGACGCGATGGACTCCGGGAGCCCCGGGGCCCGGCTGGCCCACGCGCTCCTGTTCGAGCGCGTCCTCGAGCGCGTGCATCGCTACTTCCGCCGCATGGTGCGCGAGCCGGCCGACGCCGAGGACTGCCTCTCCCGCACGATCGTCCTCCTCGAGGAGAGCCTCCGCGCGCGGAAGTACGACCCCGGCCGCTCGTTCAACGCCTGGATGTGGCTCAAGGCGCACACGGTCTGGGCCCAGTGGTGCCGCGAGCGCGAGCGGCGGCCGGCGCAGCTCGAGGGCGCCGACGTCGGCGGCGGCGCGCCGCGGGCGCACCGGGTGGACGGCGTCGAGGCGCGCGAGCGCGCCCTCGACGCGGCCCACGTCCTCGAGCAGGTGCGGCGCCGCCTCGGCCCCGAGACCCACGAGTGCTTCGTCCTCTACTACGAGGGCGGCCTGACGCAGGAGGAGGTCGCCCAGGCGCTCGAGCGCGACCGCAAGACGATCCGCAAGCGCCTGGCGGAGGCCCACGCGCTCATCGACGAGCTCCTGGGCGGCGCGTAAGTGCTTGTCGGTCAATTTCTCGAGTGGCCGTCCCCACGCGGCGCCGCCCGACCAGACAATGGGGTGTGGTGACGATCAGCGCGGACCGCTCCGACACGCAGCCCCCGGCGTACGAGCCCGACGACGACGGCCCGGAGCCGCGCCGGCGCGACGTCGACCGGCTCCTCCGGCGCGACGACTTCCCCCTGCCCGACGAGCTGCGCTCGGTCGTCCACGACGCGGCCGAGCGGCTCTTCGGCGCGCCGGCCGAGGCGCCCTACCGCCCCGGCGACCGCCTGGGCGGCTTCCGGATCTCGCGCCTGCTGGGGGCCGGCGGCCAGGCGTGGGTCTACGAGGCCACGCACGAGCAGCTGCAGCGGCGGGTCGCCCTGAAGGTGCCGCGGCCCGACGTCGCCGAGCGGGTCGTGCGCGAGGCGCGGCTCACGGCGCCGCTCGAGCACCCGCACATCGTGCGCGTCGAGCAGATCGCCGCCGAGGGCGAGGCGCCCTTCCTGGTCATGGAGTGCTGCCAGGGCGGCAGCCTCGACCACCTCCTCGAGCGCTTCCCCGGCGGGCTGCCGGTGCCCGACGTGCGGGCGATCGCCCGCGGCGTCCTCGAGGCCCTGGCCTTCGCCCACGGCCGCGGCGTCGTCCACCGCGACGTCAAGCCGGCGAACGTGCTGTTCGACGCGGGCGGGACGCCCAAGCTGGCCGACCTGGGGATCGGCACGATCAGCGCCGGCGGGCCGGACCTGGTCCACTCGGGGACCCTCTCCCGCGCGACGCTCGACGGCCCCATGGGGACGCCCCTGTTCGTGGCGCCCGAGCAGGAGGACCCGTCGCGGCTCCGTGGGGCCGCGATCGACGGGCGCGCCGACCTGTTCAGCTTCGGCAAGACGCTCTTCGTCATGCTCACGGGCGCCAGCCCGCGCACGATCCGGCCGCCCTCGCGCCTGCGCCCCGACCTGCATCCCGCCTGGGACGACGTCGTGTTCCGCCTGGTCGAGGAGGACCGCGAGCGCCGCTTCCGCGACGCGCGCGAGGCGCTGGCCGCGCTCGAGCGCGTGCCGGACCTGCAGCCGCCCGTGGCCGCGCCGGCGGCGCCGGTCCCCGCCCACCACGCGGGGCGGCTCTTCCTCCTGGGCGCGCTCGCGTCGGCCGCGTTCGCCGCCTACCTCGAGGCGCAGCACACGACCGTGCGCCTGGGCCCCGAGGGCTGGCTGGAGCTCGCGCCGCTCAAGGTGGGCGCGCTCCTCGGCGCCGCGTTCCTCCTCTGGTTCCGCCGCCTCGAGCGCCGCGCGAGGACGGCGACCTCGACCGGCGCCGCCCTGGCCCTGACCGCCCTCCTCGCCGGCTGGGCGCCGGCGCTCTACGGCCTCTCCGGGGCGATGTCACCCCACGCCTTCGAGCTGGCCTCCCAGGCCGCCGCGGGCGTCGCCGCGGTCCTCGGCGCCGGCTGCGCGGTGACCCTCTTCCCGCCCCGCCGCAGGCACGCCCCCGCCGTGCGCGTCCGCGCCCGGCCGCGCGGACCGGTGGGCCAGGCCGTCGGCGCGGTCGGCCGCGTCCTCGGCGCCGTCGCCGGCCTGCTGACGGCCGCCGGCGCCGTCGTCCTGGCGGCGCTCGGCTTCGTCCTCGTGTTCCTCACGGCGACGGTCAAGGGCTGCGCCGAGGCCCTCGGCGTGCAGGTCCACGGCGCCGGCGGCGGCGTCGACCCGGGCGCGGCGGCGGTCGTGCTGGCGATCGTGGCCAGCGTGGGCGCCACGCTCGCGGTGTTCATGGTCGTCGGGCTGCTTCGCCGGATCTTCGCCGGCGCCCCCGACGAGTAGCCGTCATGCCCGACGACCGCCTGCGCGACCGCGCCCGCGACGCCGAGCGAGGCGACCCCGACGCGCGGGCGCGCCTCCTCGTCGAGCGCGTCCGGTCGGGCGCCCTGGCGCCCGAGAGGCTCCGTCTGGCCGCCCACCTGGGTGACGAGGCCGCGGGCCTCGCACTCGGCGAGGCCGACGACGGGCCGGGCGATCTCGTCGCCTGGGCGGGCCGCCTGGCTGGTGCCGGGCGCGAGGCGCTCGTCCGGGCCTTCGTGGCCGTCGCGCGGCTGTTCCCGCCGCCTCATGCGTCGGTCGAGGCGGCCCTCGTCGCCGCCGAGGCGTGGTGCGAGGGGCCGGACCCCGTCCGCGCAGCCGCCGCGCACGAGGCGGCCGTGCTGGACTCGTACGCGCAGTCCGGGGCGGCGTACCTGGGCGGGGTCGCGGAGCCGTCGACCCTCGCCTGGTGGTGCCCGCATCACGTGGCCCTGATCGCGTCCGGGCGTGAGGCGCTCGCGCCGGGGCTGCCCGACCCGCAGCGCGCGGTGGGGTGGTTCGTCGAAGCCGTCGTGGCGGCCGCCCGCGCCCTCGGGGCGGCGCAGGTCCGCCGCGCCATCGCGGACCGGCTCGTCCCCTGGGCGCTCGACGACCGTGCCGCCTTCGACCGAGGGTGATCACTCCCCGTTCGCGTCCTCGGGCCCTGTATCCTGTCGGGGTGACCGTCCTCCTCCTCGACGTCATGGACACCCTCGTCGTCGACCCGTTCCGCGGGCTGCCGGCGCTCCTCGGCGTCTCGTGGGAGGCGCTCCTCGCCGAGAAGGACCCGGACGCCTGGCCGGCGTTCGAGCGCGGCGAGCTCGACGAGGCCGGGTACGCCCGCCGCTTCTTCCGCGACCGGCGCCCCGTCGACGGCGCGGCCGTGCGGGCCTACATGGCCGCGAGCTACCGCTGGGTCGACGGCGCCGAGGCGCTGCTCGCGCGGCTCGCCGCCCGCGGGGTCGAGATGCACGCGCTCTCGAACTACCCCTGCTGGTACGAGCTCGTCGAGGCCGCGGTCGGGCTGTCGCGCTACGTCCCCTGGACGTTCGTCTCCTGCCGCACGGGCGTCCGCAAGCCCGACCCCGAGGCCTACCTGGGGGCGGCGCGCGCGCTCGGGCGCGCGCCGGGGGCGTGCCTGTTCGTGGACGACCGCCCGCGCAACGTCGCCGCCGCCGAGGCGGTCGGCATGCCCGCCCTGCGCTTCACGTCGACGGCCGACCTGGCCGCCGCCCTGGAGGCGCGCGGGGTGCTGTCAGGTCGCTGAACCCGGCAGACGGCCCGGGGGTAACGGTAGACTGTCGCGTCGGAGGGGACATGACCGACGTGGAGCGGCAGGCCGAGGCGGCGTTCCAGTACCGCGGCAACGTGACGATCACGCTGGCCGACGGTCAGTCGTTCGAGGCCTACGTGTCGAACCGCGACCTGCGCCCGCACCCGAAGCTCGGGGCGCCGTTCATCGACGTCCTCCGCGCCGGCAGCCCGGGCGCTCCGGAGCGCATCCGGCTGGCCCAGGTCGCGTCGATCGCGCTGAGCGGCGAGGACCACGCGGCCTTCACGCCGCCCGCCCCGGCCGACGACGAATGAGCGCCGACCTGGTCGCCCGGCTGCGCGAGAACCTGCGCGCGGTCATCCGCGGCAAGGACGCCGAGGTCGACCTGCTCATCACGGCGTTCCTCGCCGGCGGCAACGTGCTCCTCACCGACGTCCCGGGCGTCGGCAAGACGACCCTCGCCAAGGCGATCGCCGCGTCGATCGCCGGCACGTTCCGCCGCGTGCAGTTCACGCCCGACCTCCTGCCCGCCGACGTCCTCGGCGGGAGCATCTACAACCCGCGCGAGGGGTCCTTCTCGTTCCGCCAGGGGCCCGTGTTCGCGAACGTCCTCCTGGCCGACGAGGTCAACCGCGCCAGCCCGCGCACCCAGTCGGCGCTGCTCGAGGCCATGGCGGAGGGCCAGGTGAGCATCGAGGGCACGACGCACGCGCTCCCGCGCCCCTTCTGGGTGATCGCCACGCAGAACCCGGTCGAGCACCACGGCACCTACCCGCTGCCCGAGGCGCAGCTGGACCGCTTCGCCGTCGAGCTGGCCATGGGCTACCCGACGCCCGAGGAGGAGCTGAAGATCCTCGGCAGCCACGACGAGGGCTCGCCGCTCGAGCGCATCCGGCCGGTGACCACGCCCGAGGAGGTCCTCGAGGTCCAGGCGCGCGTGCGGCGCGTCCACGTCGACGAGGACGTCGGCCGCTACATCGTCGACCTGCTGCGCCGCACGCGCGCCGAGCCGCGCGTGGCGCTCGGCGTGTCGCCGAGAGGCGGGATGATCCTCTACCGCCTGGCCCAGGCCCACGCCCTGCGCTGCGGCCGCGACGCCGTCCAGCCCGACGACGTGAAGGCCATCGCCGTCCCCGCCCTCGCCCACCGCATCGCGCTCGAGACGAAGGCCCGCTACTCGGGCGTGACCCGCGCCGGCGTCGTGCGCGAGCTCCTCGAGCGGGCGCCCGTGCCGGTGTGACGCCGCTCCCGGAGGCCGACGCCCTCCAGCGCCTGGCCGACCGCGCCGGCGCGGCGCTCCGGGGGCGGCTGCCGTTCGTGGCCCACTCCTGGCTCGACGCGATGACCCCGGGCGGCCGCGCGCTCACGCTGCTGCTCATCGCGACCGGCAGCGTCTCGGCCGGCTTCGGCATCCACTACCCGCTCTACTACGTGGCGTCGTTCCTGTTCGTCGCCTGGAGCCTCGACCTGTTCGCCGCGCGCAACCTGCGCCCGCGCCTCGCGGTCACCCGGCACGCCCCGCCGCGCTGCGCCGCCGGCGCGACCGTGGCGGTCCACGCCCGGGTGACGAACGCCGGCCGCCGCGCGGCCCGCGACGTCGCCGTGGGCGAGCGCAAGCCGCCGCCCGCGCTCCACGCGCGGCCCTCGGCCTACGCGACCGAGGTCGCCCCGGGCGAGACCGTGGAGCTCGCCTACACCTTCACGCCGGAGCGGCGCGGCGCCTACGACCTCCGCGGGCCGCAGGCCCTGTGCCTCTCGCCGCTGGGGCTCCACCACGGGCTGCGCCACGACCCCGCCCCCCACCGCGTCCTCGTCTACCCGCGCTTCGCCCCGCTCGGGGCGATCGACCTGCCCGTCGGCGCGCGCCACCAGCCGGGCGGGCTCCAGCTCGTGAGCCGCGTCGGCGAGTCGGAGGAGTTCATCGGCAGCCGCGAGTTCCGCCCGGGCGACCGCCTGCGCGACCTCGACCAGCGCGCCTGGGCGCGCACCGGCGGCGCGCCGGTCGTGCGCGAGTACCAGCAGGAGTATCTGTCGCGCATCGCGCTCGTCGTCGACACGCACGTCTCGCGCTGGCGCGCGGCGAACGGGGCCGAGGACGACCTCGAGGCGGCGATCTCGCTCGGCGCCGCCGTGGCCGACGCGCTGTCGCGCCTGGAGTACGTCGTCGACCTGTTCGCCGTCGGCCCCGACCTCTACCACCTGCAGGCGGGGCGCAGCCTGGCCTACCTCGACACGATCCTGGACATCCTCGCCTGCATCGAGCCGTGCCGCTCGAGCCCCTTCGGCGCGCTCGGCCCGGCCCTCCGCGACCAGGTGGGGCAGATCGGCTCCGCGGTCGTCCTGCTCCTCGACTGGGACGACGAGCGCGCGGCGTTCGTCCGCGCCCTGCGCGACCTCGGCGTGGCGGTGAAGGTCGTCGTCGTGCGCCGCGGCCGCCCCAGCGTGGACCCGACCGGCGTGACGACCGACGCCGGCGCGGTGCAGGTCCTCACCCCGGCGCAGGCCCGGGCCGGGGGCGACCGCCTGTGAGCGCGCGGGCCGGCGACGCCTGCCTGGGCGCCCTGCTCCTCGTCGGGCTCTGGGCGCTGGGCGTCGTCTCCGAGCGCTGGTCCCTCGTTGCGCTCGCCGGCGCGGCCGTGGTCGCCGGCGCGGCCTGGCCGCTCGAGCGCCGCGCGCTCGAGCGGGTCATGCCCCTCCTCTATCTGGCCCTCCCCTTCGCCCTCCTGGCCCGCTTCTGGCCCGTCGAGGTGCGGGGGATCGACCTGAGCCTCGGCTACTACCAGGCCCTGTACCTCACGGCCGTCGGCGCCCTCCTCCTGGCGGGGCCGCGCGGGCCGGGGCGCGTGGCCCGCGTCCTCCTCGCCAGCGGCCTGTCGCTCGCCGCCGCGGGGACCGACATCGCGCACGCCACCTACCGCCCCATGGTGATCGCCTGGGCGGCCCTGGCCCTCGTCGCCTCGCGCCTCGAGCGCCCGCTGCTCGCCGCGCCGGCGGGGCCGCGCCTGCGCCCCGCGACCCTGGCGCTCGCGCTGCTCGTCAGCGTCTCGACGGTCGGGGGCGTCCGCTGGCTCGACGGCGCCTACGAGGACCTCAACCGCGCCTTCTACCGCTTCATGCGCGCGCGGCCGCCCTCGCCCGGCGGCTTCTCCGGCAAGGCCGACCTGGGGAGCGTCGCCGACCTCCAGGGGCGGCAGGGCGACACCGTCGCCCTGCGCGCCTTCGGCCCGCGCGCGCCGGGCTACCTGCGGGCGCGCGTGTTCATCACCTACGCGGGCGGCAGCTGGAGCGCGGCCGACGCGGAGCACCCGGAGCCGGTGCGCCGCGAGGCCGAGGACGGCCGCTATCCGCTCGCCGGCAGGCGCGACGTCGTCGGGTCGCCCACGTGGCGGCTCCACCCGGGGCCGCGCTACCGGCAGCACGTCTTCCTGCCGCTCGAGGCCGCGACGCTGGCGCAGGGGCCGGCCTCCCTCGAGGTGTGGCCGGGCGAGACCTTCGTGCGCCACGACGGCGGCGGCGCCGAGGGCTACGCGGCGCACGCCGAGGGCGCCCCCGCCGCGTGGTTCCATGACGCCGAGGCCCCGGGCTGGCGCGCGCTGCCCGACGACCCCGCCCTGCTCGCGGCGCTCGACGAGGTCCTGGCCGGGCTCGGGCTCGCGGGCCCGTGCGCGACGCCCGACGCGGCGCGCGCGGCGGTCCGGACGCTCCAGGGCCACTTCGCCGCGCGCTACACGTACCACGTCGGCATCACCTTCGACCCCGGCCGCGACCCGGTCGAGCAGTTCCTGCGCGAGAAGGACCGCGGCCACTGCGAGCTGTTCGCCGCCAGCGGGGCGCTCCTCCTCCGCCGCCTGGGCGTGGCGGCCCGCTACACGACCGGCTTCGTGTGCGAGGAGAAGAACGCCTGGGGCGACCAGTGGATCGCCCGCAACAAGCACGCGCACGCCTGGCTCGAGGTCCTCGACCCCGACCTCGGCTGGCAGACCGTCGAGCTCACGCCGCCCTCCGCCGTGCCCGCCGCGCAGCCGCCGGGCGGCGCCGAGTCGCTCCTCGACGCGCTCGCCGGGCTCTGGGAGCAGGTCAAGGCCGCCGCCCTGAACCTCGACGTGCAGGCGCTCCTGGCCCTGGTCGTGGGCGGCGTGGCGCAGGGCGTCGCCTGGCTGGTCGGCGCCTGGTGGCGCGTGGCCCTGCTCCTGGGGCTCGCGGCCGCCCTCGCCCTCCGCGCCTGGCGCCGCCGCGTCCGCGCGCGCGGGCCCGTGCGGCGCCTCGCGCCCGACCTCGAGCGCGACCGCGCCCGCCTGCGCCGGCTCGAGCGCGCCCTCGCCCGCCACGGTCTCCGCCGGGACCCGGCCGAGACGCTGCTCGAGTGGGCGGCCCGGCTCGAGAAGGCGCCAGAGCCCGTGCCGGACCGGGCCGGGGCGGCGGCCTTCGTGCGCGGCTACGCCGCCCGGCGCTACGCCCCCGGCGCGTCGGCCTGAGGTGTGCTCGACGGCTGCGGCCGCGGATGCTGGGCGGGGCGGGGGGGGGGGGGGGGGGGGGGGGGGGGGCTAGAAGTATGCCGACGCCCTACCCGCGGCCGCGCGCCGGGGCGCCGCCTCGCCTCAGCCACCGCGGCCTCGCCTCGGGGGCTGCTCCGATCGAAGGCTGGTCACCAGGACTCGGCCGCGAGAGCCGATTGCTTCCTGCGCTCCGAGCCGCGCGCGGTATGCTCGCCGCCCGAGGTGCTCATGCCGTGGACGTGCGCCAAGTGCCAGGCGGACGACCTCCCCGACACGGTCTCCACCTGCCCAGGGTGCGGGGAGCGCAAGCTCGCCTGGACGGTGAACGAGGGCCAGACGCGCCGCTTCCAGGTGACCCGCGGGGTGCGCGACAAGCTCGAGCTCCTCACGGGCGACGGGCGGCCGGCCGAGGAGGCGACGGCGCTCCCGCGCGAGGGCGCCGCCGGCCGCGCGCGGGAGGGGAGGCGCCCCGGCCCCGAGCACGTCCTCGTGGCCAGGCTCACGGCGAAGCCGGGCGCCGACCTGGGCCTGAGGGTCTCGGTCCACTACGCCGGCCAGGAGCCGCGCGAGGTGGACGTCCCCGGGCCGGCGACGGTCACGGGCCCGGGGCCGGTCGACGTCGAGCTCGTGTTCGTCCACGGCGAGGGCGAGGCGCCCCGCTGGGAGGGCCTGCACGTCATCGACGTGAGCGAGCCGGGCGCGTGCGGGCACGCGCCGAGCGTGAGCGTCGCCGCCCTGAAGAAGAAGCCGCAGGAGCTCCCCGTGCGCGCCTGGGCGGCCGCGACCGCTGGCCCGGGCCGGCTCTGGGGCTGGGTCGGGTACGAGCACCTGCTCCTCGACAGCGGGCTGCCCGGCGTGAAGGCGAACCCGCACCGGCTCGTGCAGGGCGTGCGCCACGTCGACGTGAAGGTGCTGCACGCGCCGCCGGGGCTCGCGCTCACTCCGCGGTTCACGGCGATCGACGGCGTGTTCGACTTCGGCGCGGTGCCCGCCGGCGAGTACGAGGTCGAGGTCTCGGCCGAAGGCGCCCGGCGGGTCCACCCGCTCACCGTGCCGCTCCGCGACGTCGACGAGTGGGGCGCCGGGCTCGACCTCGGGCCGGTCGCCCCCACGCCGCTGGCGAAGAACCTCGCCGCCGGGCGCGAGGTGATGGCGCTCGTCAACGCGGAGCTGCGCTCGGTCAACAAGCTGAGCATCGAGACGCTCGTCAACCTGGTCACCGGCGCCGCGCTGGACTACCCGCTCATGGTGTGGCGCTCGAACCAGGCGAAGACGAACGAGGCCGAGGCGCCCGAGGTCGACCAGCCGCCGCTATCGCTCACCGCGCCCGGCCCGAACTACACGCTCATCCGGCAGATCGCCCGGATCGCCCGCGAGCACGCGGCGGGCAACTGCGGCGAGAAGGCCGCCTACGCGGCGATCGCCTGCGCCGCGCGCGGGGTGCACCCGGTCGAGCAGTTCCAGCTGCAGCGCGCCGACCACTCCTTCTGCGTCGTCGGGCGCGCCCCGCGCTCGTCGTGCGCCGACCCCCGCGCGTGGGGCCCCGAGGCGGTGATCGTCGACCCCTGGGCCGAGGAGGTCTACCCCGCCGTCGAGGTGAACCAGCACCTGCAGCACTTCAAGGGCAAGCACGAGGGGCTCGGCGCCCCGCCCACGAAGATCACCGCGATCGTGAAGCTCTGAGCGTGACCCCGCCCGCCCGCGAGCGCCGGCCCGACCCGCGCCTGGGGACGCTCGTCGCCGGCTGCCGGCTGACGGCCCTCCTCGGCGCCGGCGCCATGGGAGCCGCCTACCTGGCCACGCGCGAGGAGGACGGGGCGGAGGTCGTCGTCAAGCTCATGGCGCCCGAGCTCCTGTCGAGCGAGGTCGCCCGCGCCCGCTTCGCGCGCGAGGCCCAACGCGCTTTCGCGCCTGCCGCCGCACCCGAACGTCGTGCGCCTCCTGGCGGTGGCGCTCGACGCCGCGCCGCCGGCGCTCGTCCTCGAGCGCGCGCCGGGTGAGACCCTCGAGGCGCTCGTGCGCGCCCGCGGCCGCCTCGACCCGCTCGAGGCGGCGCGCGCGGCGCGCGACGTCGCCCGCGGGCTGGCCGTGATCCACGCGCAGGGGCTCGTCCACCGCGACGTCAAGCCCGCCAACGTCGTGCTCGGTCCGGACGGCGCGGCCAGGCTCATCGACTTCGGCGTCTCGCGCGACAGCTTCCTCTCGGGGATCACGGCGCCCGGGCAGCTCGTCGGCACGACCCTCTACATGGCGCCGGAGCGGCTCGACGAGGGCGACGACGACCCCGACGACCCGCGCAGCGACCTGTGGTCGCTCGGGGCCGTGCTCTACCACCTCGTCACGGGCGCGCCGCCGTTCGACACGCCCGACCTCGCGGAGCTGATGGACGCGGTCGCCGAGGGGGACCACGCGCCGCTCGCCGAGGCGCTGGGCGGGCCGCCGCCGCCCGGGCTCGAGGACGTGGTCGGCCAGCTCCTCGAGCCCGACCGGCGCCGTCGCTACGCCCGCGCGGCCGAGGTGGCGGGCGACCTCGACCTCGTGCTCGCGGGGCGCGCGGTCGAGGTGCCCGGGCTCCACGCGCCCGACGGCCGGCGGGCGTCGCTCCGCGGGGCCGATCGGGTGGTCGTCGGGCGGGCGCCCGGGTGCGCCCTGGTGCTCGATCACCCCTCGGTGAGCGAGCGGCACGCGCAGCTGCGCCGGGCGCCCGCCGGCGACGAGCTGATCGACCTGCGCAGCGCCGCCGGGACGTTCGTCGACGACGTCCGCGTGCAGGCCCCGACCCTCCTGCGCGACGGCCAGCGCGTGCGGGTGGGCGAGGTGACCCTCGTCTTCCGCGACCCGCGGGCGCGCGCGCTGGCGCCGGCCGCCCCGGCGTCGCCCCCGCCCGCCGACCTCGTCGACCTCGCGGCGCGGGGCGACCTGCGCCTCGTCGCGTGGCACATCGAGCGCGCCGCGGGGGGCGACGCCGACGCGCTCGCCTGGCTGGCCCGCACCGGCCTCGCCCCCGAGGTGACGACGGCGGCGGGCTGGGGCGCGTGGTGGGTCGGTCGCCGGGCGGACCTGCCGTCGCAGGTCGGCCCGGGCGCCGCCGGGCGCTGGACCCTCGCGGCGCGCCGCGGCGACGGCCCGCCCGTGAGCAGGGTCCTCGACCCAAGAGAGGGGGCCCTCCACGTCGGGCGCGACGCCCGCTGCCACGTGCGCCTCGACAGCCCGCAGGTCTCCCGCCTCCACCTGACCCTCGCGCCGCTCGTCGGCGGCTGGGCGTGGCGCAACGAGAGCCAGCACGGGACGCTGCTCGCAGGGCGACCGGCGGCCGGCGGCGTCCTGGCCGAGGGCGACCGTCTGACGGCGGGCGATGTGGAGCTCGTGACCCAGCTCGGGGGCTGACCGCGCTCGTTCCCGGCCGGAAACGAGGCCACTTCCAGGCGTTCGCGCCCCGCGGGCGGCGTTAGCCTGTCTCTCCCGGCAGCGCTTGGGGGAGCAGAGGCGTGGAGACGGCCACGGACGACCCGAGCGGCGAGGGGGCGGCGATCGAGCCGGCGGTGGCGCGCGCCGTCGACGTCGAGGTGGTGCCGACCTTCCCGGTCGTGGGGGTCGGCGCCTCGGCCGGCGGCCTCGAGGCCCTGCAGCGCCTCTTCGAGCAGGCGCCGCTCGACGCGGGGCTCGCCTACGTCGTCGTCCAGCACCTGTCGCCCGACTTCAAGAGCCTCATGGAGGAGCTCCTCGCCCGCCACACGCGCCTGCCGATCCGGCGCGTGGTCGACGGGATGCTGGTCGAGCCCGACCGGATCTACCTGATCCCGCCCAACGCCGACATGATCATCGCCAGCGGGCGGCTCCACCTGACGGAGCGCGACCCGGACCAGGCGCTCACCCTGCCGATCGACCTGTTCCTCCGCTCGCTCGCCGAGGACGTGGGCCCGCGCGCCGTGGCCGTGATCCTCTCCGGCAGCGGGAGCGACGGGTCGCGCGGCGTGCGCGCCGTGCACGAGGCCGGCGGGCTGGTCGTCGCGCAGGACGAGCGGACGGCGAAGTTCGATGGCATGCCCCGCAGCGCCCTCGACACGGGCCTCGTCGACCACGTGCTCCCGCCCGAGGAGATCCCCGGGGTGCTCGTCGAGCACGCCCGCAGCCGGCCGGCGCAGGTGGTCCTCGCCCCGCGCCCGTCGCCGGTGGACCCCGACGGGCTCGGGCCCATGTTCGCGCTCCTCCGGCGCGACTTCGGGATCGACTTCTCGCACTACAAGCCGTCCACCGTCGTGCGCCGGGTCCAGCGCCGGATCGCGCTGAGCGACACACCGGACCTGCCCCGCTACCTCGAGCGGCTCGAGCGCGAGCCGGCGGAGCTCGATGCGCTCTACCGCGACCTCCTGATCGGGGTCACCCGCTTCTTCCGCGACCCCGAGGCGTTCGCGCGCCTGAGGGGGGCGATCGAGCCGCTCATCCAGCGCCTCGAGCCCGCCGAGGAGATGCGCGTGTGGGTCGCCGGCTGCGCGACCGGCGAGGAGGCGTACACCGTCGGCATGCTCATCGTGGACGCCCTGCAGCGGCTCGGCCGGCGGCCGCTCCTGAAGCTGTTCGCGACCGACGTCCACCGCGCCTCGCTCGAGGTGGCCAGCGCGGGCCGCTACGAGGCCGAGGCCCTGCGCGCCGTGCCGCCCGCCCTCCGCGACGCCTACTTCCAGCCGCAGGGCGAGGGGTTCGTCGTGCGGCAGGAGCTCCGCTCGCACATCGTCTTCGCGCCGCACAACGTCCTCCGCGACGCGCCCTTCACGCGGCTCGACCTGATCACCTGCCGCAACCTGCTCATCTACTTCCAGCCGCACGCGCAGCGGAAGGTGCTCTCGTTCTTCCACTTCGGCCTGAAGGCAGGGGGCGCCCTGCTCCTCGGGCCGAGCGAGACGCCGGGCGAGCTGAGCGACGAGTTCCAGGGGGTCGACGAGCACTGGAAGCTCTACCGCAAGCGACGCGACGTGCGGCTGGTCACGGACCTGCGCCTCACCGCGCCCGAGTTCCAGGCCCGCGGCCGGCGCCTGGCGCGGCAGGACCCCAACGAGCAGGCGCTCCTCCTGGCGCGCGAGGCGCTCCTCGAGGAGTTCGCCCCGCCCACCCTGATCGTCGACGCCCGCGGCGCGCTGCTCGAGAGCCTCAACGGCGCCAGCGCCTTCCTGGCCGCGCGCGACGGGGCGCCCAGCCTGAACGTGATCGAGCTGGCCCACCGCGACCTCAAGTTCTCGCTCGCCCACGGCCTCAAGCGCGCCCTCGACCGGCACGAGCCCTCGACCTTCAGCGCGGTGCGCGTGCGCCTCGAGGGCGGCGACCAGCTCGTCGACATCGGCGTGCGGCCGCTCGCCCGCGGCGAGCACGTGGAGTCCTGCGTCATCACGCTGCGCCAGCGCGCCGGCGTGGCGGCGCCCGACGCGCCGGCGCGCGGCGACGACATGGACCTGCTCGCGGCCGAGCGCATCGACGGGCTCGAGCACGAGCTGCGCCACACGAAGGAGAACCTGCAGGCGACCGTCGAGGAGATGGAGACCAGCAACGAGGAGCTCCAGGCCACGAACGAGGAGCTGGTCGCCAGCAACGAGGAGCTGCAGAGCACCAACGAGGAGCTGCACTCGGTCAACGAGGAGCTCTACACGGTCAACGCCGAGCACCAGCAGAAGATCGCCGAGCTGCTCGAGCTGACGACCGACATGGACAACCTGCTGTCGAGCACCGAGGTGCACACGCTGTTCCTCGACCGCGACCTGCGCCTGCGCAAGTTCACGCCGAAGGTGGCGGACACGTTCAACCTGCTGCCGCAGGACGTGGGCCGCCGGCTGGACGGCTTCACGCACTCGCTCCGCTACGACGACCTGCTGCAGGACGTCCACCGGGTGCTCGAGGGCGGCGACCGGGTCGAGCAAGAGGTGGTCGACCGCGATGGGCGCAGCTTCCTGGTGCGGATCCTCCCCTACCAGGCGCGGGACGGCATCGCCGGCGTCGTGGTCACGCTGATCGACCTCTCCTCGCTCAAGCGCGCGCAGCAGGACCTGCAGGCCAGCGAGCAGCGCTACCGCTCGCTCGTGCGGGCCCTCGCCGCGGCCGTGTGGACGTGCGACCGTGACGGGCAGGTCGCCGACCCGCAGCCGGAGTGGGAGGCGCTCACCGGGCAGCGCTGGCCGGCCTACCGCGGGAGCGGCTGGCTGCTGGCGGTCGCCCCGCAGGACCAGGCGCGCGTGCGCGAGGCGTGGGCGGCGGCGGTCCAGGCGGGCGAGCTGTGCCAGGTCCGCGCCCTGCTGTGGTGCGAGGCGTCGCGGGCCCACCGCCACGTGGAGCTGCGCGCGGCCCCCGTGCTCGGGGCGGGGGACGTCGGGGCGGAGGAGTGGGTCGCGACCGTCTCCGACGTCGAGGAGGAGGTGCGCACCGAGCAGGAGCGCCGCCGGCTCGCGCGCCACCTGCAGGGCATCCTCGACAACTCGCCGGCGTTCATCCACGTCAAGGACCTCCAGGGTCGCTACGTCCTCTCCAACCCGGGTTGCCGCGGGTACCTGGGCGTCGCGCCGGAGGAGGCGATCGCGCGGACCGACCTCGACCTCCTGCCCGTCGAGGCCGCCGAGCGCGTGCGGCTCGCCGACCGGCGCGTCGCCCTCACGGGCGAGGTGCTCGAGGTCGAGGAGGTGCTGCCGACCCCGGACGGCGAGCGCACGTACCTGTCGACCAAGTTCCCCCTGCGCGACGACGCGGGCGGGGTGTCGGCGATCGCCGGGATCGCCTGGGACAACACGGAGCGGAAGCGGGCCAGGGAGGCGGCGAAGGACGCCGTCGAGCGGCGGGACCGCTTCCTGGCCATGCTCTCGCACGAGCTGCGCAACCCGCTGGCCGCGCTCGTGACCGCGACCTACACGCTGCGCCGCCCGGAGATGCCGGCGGCGGCCCGCGCCCGGGCGCCGGAGGTGATCCAGCGCCAGGCGGACCACCTGGCGCGGCTCCTGGACGACCTCCTCGACGTCGCCCGCGTCACGAGCGGCCGCTTCCAGGTGCGGCGCGAGGCCGTCGACCTGCTCTCCGTGCTGGCGCGGGCCCTCGAGCAGCACCGCGATGCCTTCGACGCCGCGGGGCTCGAGCTGCGCGTGGAGGCGCCGGACGCGCCGGTGAGCGTCGACGGCGACGCGACGCGGCTGCAGCAGGTCGTCGGGAACCTCCTCTCGAACGCGGCGAAGTACACGCCGCGCGGCGGGCGCGCGGAGCTGCGGCTGGAGGTCGTCGGGGAGCGGGCCGTCGTGCGCGTCCGGGACACGGGCGTGGGCATCGCCCCCGAGCACGTCGACCGCGTGTTCGAGCTCTTCTTCCAGGACGACGCGAGCCTCGACCGGGCGAAGGGCGGCCTCGGGATCGGGCTCACGCTCGCCCGCTCGATCGCCCGCATGCACGGCGGCGACCTGGCCCTGACGAGCGCGGGCAAGGGCCAGGGCGCCGAGTTCATGCTGAGCCTCCCGCTCGCCGTTCCCCCCGAGCCGGCGGCGGCGGACGCGGCCGGGGACCCGGCCGCGCTGCGCGTCGTCCTCGTCGAGGACTTCTCCGACACGCGCGAGCTCCTCGTCGGCGTGCTCGAGCACGCGGGCCACCGCGTCGCCGCGGCGTCGGACGGGCTCTCGGCCATGGAGACGATCGGGCGCGTCCGCCCGCACGTCGCCCTCGTCGACGTCGGTCTGCCCGGGATCGACGGCTACGAGGTCGCCCGGCGGGTGCGCGCGGCGCCGGACGGGCGCGCGATCCGGCTCGTGGCGGTGACCGGCTACGGCCGCGCCGACGACCGCCAGCGGGCCCTGACCGCCGGGTTCGACGACCACCTGGTCAAGCCGCTCGACCCCGACCTCGTACTGGCGATCATCGAGCAGGTCCGCGCGCACCCGCGGCGGTCCTGATCACAGGACCCGCGAGAGCACCGGGTCGCGCTCGCCGAGCGCCCACGCGGCGACCTCGTCCCGCACGGCGGCGCGCACCGTAGGCTCGTCGGTCGCCTCGACGGCGCGGATCACGGCGCCCCCGGCGCGGGCGGAGGCCTCGAACGCGCGCGCGTCCTGGGCGACGCGCGCGACCTCGTGCACCGTCTCCCCGACGGCGCAGGCGGCCTCGAACGCGGCGCGCTCGCGCGGCGACGGGTCGTCGTCGAGGACGTGCGGGTCCCAGGGGAGCGGCGGGAGCGGCGGGAGGCCCGTCACGAGGCGCTCGACCCGCGCGAGGGCGCTCCGGGCGTAGCGGCCGCGGCGCGTGCCCGGGGGCACGCGGACGAGCGCCCGCCGGGCCGCGGCGATCGCGGCCCGCTGGCACGCCTCGACGCCCCACGGCTGGAGCCCGTAGATCCAGGCCTGGACGTACGCCGGGGCGAGCGGGGGCGAGGCGAGGGCGGCCGCGGCCGCGGCGTGCCCCACGTAGGCGGCCAGGCGCAGCGCCTCGTCCGTGAGCGCGCCCGCGCGGGCGCGCTCGCGCAGCCAGGCGGCCTCGTCGGCCAGCGCCCCGCTCTCGCGCCAGCGGCGCTCGGCCTCGCGCAGGCGGGCGTCGCTCACGCGCCGGGCCGACGGGCGTCGCTCGCGGCGGCCGCCGCCGCGGCCGGCGCCGCCTCGTCGGGCGCCAGGGCGCCGCCGCGCCCGAGCACGGCCGCGAGGGCGCCCTCGAGGTCGGGGTGGCGGAAGCGGTAGCCCGCCGCCTCGGCCCGCGCCGGCAGCACCCGCTGCGAGGCGGTGAGCGCCGACGCGACCTCGCCGACCGCGACGCGCAGGACGAGCGACGGGACGGGGAGCAGCGCCGGCCGGCGCAGCGCCGCGGCCAGGGCGCGGGTGAAGTCGCGGTTGCGGACGGGGTGGGGCGCCACCGCGTTGAGCGGCCCCGAGAGGTCGTCCCGCCCGGCCGCGTGCAGCGCGAGGCCAGCGACGTCGTCGAGGTGCACCCAGGGCATCCACTGGCTCCCGCCGAGGGTCACCCGCCCGCCGAGGCCCATCCGGAACAGCGGCACCAGGCGCGCCAGCGCCCCGCCGCCGGGGCCGAGGACGACCCCGATGCGCAGGACCACGACGCGCAGGCCGTGGTCGGCCGCGGCGAGCGCCTCGCGCTCCCACGCGCGGCAGACGTCGGCCAGGAACCCTTCGCCGGGGGGCGACGCCTCCGTCAGCTCCTCGTCGCCGCGGTCGCCGTAGATCCCGACCGCCGACGCCGAGACGAGGACGCCCGGCCGGGCCGCCGGCTCGAGCCGGCCGAGCCCCTCGACCAGGCGGCGCGTGCCCTCGACGCGGCTGGCGCGGATGCGCTCCTTGCGGGCCGCGGTCCAGCGCCCGTCCGCGATCGGCTCCCCGGCCAGGTGGAAGACGACCTGCGCGCCGGCGAGCGCCTCCACGGGCGCCACGGTGGCCGCCGGGTCCCAGAGCCGCGCGTCGACGCCGCTCCCGAGGCGGGCCCGCGCGCCCGCCGGGTCGCGGGCGAGCGCGACGACGCGGGCCCCGCGCGCGCGCAGCGCGCTCACCAGGCGCCGGCCGATGAACCCCGTCGCCCCGCTGACGACGGCGCGCTCGAGGGGTGGGGTCGTCATCGTCCGCTCCTCTCCCCCGAGCCTCCAGTATCGCCTGGGAGCGGGCGCTCGGGGGCGGCTACAGCGACCGTGCGTGGACGGCCCCGACGAGCAGGTAGGCCAGGAGCAGGACCACCGTCACGAGCACCGACGTGCGCATGGCCCAGAAGCGGGCGGCCAGCCCGTCGACCCGCAGCGGGCGCATGACGGCCCGGGCCAGGGCGCCGGGCGCCCCGTCGAGCAGGAAGGCCTGGAGCCGGGCGAAGTTCGCCGCGATCGGGCCGGTCAGCTCGCGCCACACGAAGCGCCCCGGCCGCCGCCACAGCCAGTCGACGTCCAGGTTCGTCGACGTGAGCTCCGGCGGGTAGCGGCCGCTGAGCATGAGGACGCAGAAGGCCAGCGCGGAGAAGAGCAGCAGCTGGAGCTGCGTGATCACGTGCGCGGCCGTGTAGACCGGGTAGTCGGGGGTGATCGGCCCGGGGAGGATCGCGTAGAGCGCGGGCGGGTAGCAGCCGAGCCCGACGCACAGCGCGGCCGCCAGGCCCATGGCCAGGCACATGTTCCACGGCGCCTCGGGCGGGCGCTTGCCCGAGTCGTGCCCGAAGAAGGCGAAGAACGGCACCTTGATGCCGGCGTGGTGGAACACGCCCGCCGCGGCGAACAGGAGCAGGAACCAGACCCCGGGCCGGTGGTCCTCGGCGACCGCGACCATGATCAGCGACTTGGCCGCGAACCCGCTGAACAGCGGGAAGGCCGAGATCGAGGCCGCGCCGATCATGCAGCACACGGCCGTGAACGGCATGGTCCGGTAGAGGCCGCCCAGCTGGTTGGCGTCGGCCGTCCCCGTGCGGTGGAGGACCGCGCCGGTGCTCATGAACAGGAGGCCCTTGTAGAGGACGTGGGCGAAGGCGTGGGCCGCCGCGCCGCTGACGCCCAGGCCGCCGACGCCGACGCCGACGACCATGAAGCCGACCTGGTTGATGAGGCTGTAGGCGAGCACGCGGCGCAGGTCGTTCTCGATCACGGCGAAGAAGATCGGGAAGATCGCCATGGCGGCGCCGACGTAGACGAGCACCTCCTCGCCGGCGAAGGCGCGCGCGAGCGCGTAGACCGCCAGCTTCGAGGTGAAGCCGCTCAGGAACACGGCGCCCGTCGGCGTGGCCTCGGGGTAGGCGTCGCTCAGCCACGTGTGCAGGGCCGGGAAGGCGGCCTTGATGCCGAACGCCAGGAGGATCAGCCAGCCGGCCGCCCCGTCGAGCGCGATCGCCTCGAACACGAGCGGGCCCTCGACCGCGGCCGGCCCGCCGCGCTCCATGACGAGCGCCAGGATCCCGGCCAGGAGGAGGAGGCCGGAGAGGATCTGCCAGGCCAGGTAGCGCATGCCGGTGCGGAACGCCCGCGGCGTGCGCTGCGCCCAGATCAGGAAGGCCGAGGCGACGGCCACGACCTCCCAGCAGATGAAGAGCGTCACCAGGTCGCGGGCCAGGCAGGCCGCGATCGCGGCGCCGCCGTAGAGGGTCGCCGAGACGTGCTGCGTCGCGTCCTCGACCTTCAGGGCGAAGATCGTGCCCAGGAGCAGGGCCAGGTGGAACACGAGCGCGAAGGTGAAGCTCAGGTCGTCGACGAACAGGGTGTGGAGCGTCGCGCCGGCCAGCGTCACCTCGCCGCGGTCGGCGCGGTCGAGGGTCAGGAGCTGGACCGCCGAGAGGAGCGGCAGGGCCACCAGCCACACCTGCCGCAGGAGCCGCGGCAGGAGCGGGATGAGCAGGGCGCCGGCCATGAGCAGGAAGCCGGGGTTCAGGCCGGAGATCACGGCTCGCCCTCCCGCTCGTAGTAGTCGATCGGGCGCATGATCGCGCGGCGCAGGAGCTTGGCCGCCTCGACCAGCGCCACGCAGGCCAGGAACCCGTAGAAGGCGTGGAACCCGAACCACTCCTCCCAGGGGAAGTGGCCGTGCTTGTCGTAGACCCCCGCCAGCGCCAGCACGTCCACGAGGACGATGAGGGCGCACACGACCCAGAACACCCGCAGGAGCCTGCGGACGTTCTGCGGGTCGTCGAGCCAGCGCGGGCGCTCGTCGTGCTTCGTCTCAGCTCCCAAGGGGCGCCACCTCGGTCACGAGTCGGATGAGCAGGTCGGGCCAGAAGAACAGGGCCGCCGAGGCGAGGGCCGTGAGCCCGAGCGCGATGAGGCAGGGCAGCGGCGCCTCGCGGACGCCCTCGTCGGGCGTCCCCTCGGGCGGCGGGAGGAGGAAGGCCTTGAGCGGGATCGGCAGCAGGTAGGCCACGTTGAGGAGCGAGCTGAGGAGGAGCACGGCGAGGAGCCCCGCGTGGCCCGCGTCCAGCGTGGCCAGCCCGAGGTACCACTTGCTCCAGGCGCCGCCGAGCGGCGGCAGGCCGATGATGCTCAGGGCGCCGACCCCGAAGGCCAGCATGGTCACCGGCATGCGCCGGCCGAGCCCCGTGAGCTCGCTGACCTTCGTCTTGTGGGCGGCGACGTAGATCGCCCCGGCGCAGAAGAACAGCGTGATCTTGCCGAAGGCGTGCATGACGATGTGCAGCCCGCCGCCGACGACGCCCAGGGCGTTGCCGAGCGCGGCGCCGAGGACGATGTAGCTCAGCTGCCCGACCGTCGAGTAGGCCAGGCGCGCCTTGAGGTCGTCCTGCGTCATGGCCACGACCGAGGCGATGACGATCGTGGCGGCGGCGAGGTAGAGCAGCCACTCGTGGTGTACGCCCGCGGCGACCGTGTCCACGCCGAACACGTAGACCGACACCTTGAGGACGACGAACACGCCCGCCTTGACGACGGCCACGGCGTGCAGGAGCGCGCTCACCGGCGTCGGCGCGACCATGGCCGACGGCAGCCAGAAGTGGAAGGGCATGACGGCGGCCTTGCCGCTGCCGAGCATGAACAGCCCGAAGAGCACGGCCGTGAGGCCCGGGCTCACCTCGCCCAGGATCCCGCCCGGGCGGAAGTCGACCGTCCCGGTGAGGGTCCAGGTCCACACGATCGCCAGGAGCATGAGGACCATCGAGGTGGCGAACAGGAAGCCCACGTAGAGGCGGCCGGAGCGCAGGGCCTTGGCGGTCCCGTGGTGCGTGACCAGCGGGAAGGTCGCCAGGCTGAGCGCCTCGTAGAAGACGAACAACGTGAACAGGTTGCCCGAGAAGGCGATCCCCATGGCGCTGGCGATCGACAGGGCGAAGCAGGTGAAGAAGCGCGTCTGGTGCCCCTCGTGGTGCCCGCGCATGTAGCCGATCGAGTAGAGCGAGTTCGGCAGCCACAGGAGCGCGGCGACGCCGGCGTAGATGAGCCCGAGCGGCTCGACCTCGAGGGCGAGGCCCAGCCCCGGCAGGACGTCGGGGCCGCGCCAGGCGGGGCGCGCCCCCTCGAGGACCGCCGGGACGAGGCTCCCGACCGCCGCGAGCAGGGCCGCGGCGCAGGCGAGCGTCACGGCCTCGCGGGCGTTCGGCCAGCGGCCGAGCAGCGCGATGAGGACGGCCCCGACCAGCGGGATGACGAGCGTCACCTCGGGCGTCACGGCGTCCCCCCGGTCAGGGCGCGGGCGGCGGCGGTGACGAGGCCCCCGGTCACCTGCCCGCTCACGCCCAGGGCCAGGCTCCCCAGGAGGAGCAGGAGCGCCGGGCCCCAGAACGCGGCCGGCGCCTCGCCGGCCGGCTCCGGCGCCACGGTCCCGGGCTCGCCGTAGTAGACGACCTGCAGGACGCGCAGCACGTAGGCCACGGCCAGGAGCGAGCCCACGAGGACGACGACGGCCACCGGCCAGAGGCCGGCCTCGAGCGCCCCGGCGACGAGGTACCACTTCGAGACGAAGCCGCCCGTGAGCGGCACGCCGATCAGGCCCAGGCCGCCGACCGTGATCGCGGCGGCCGTGAGCGGCATGCGGCGCGCGATCCCGGTCAGCTCCGTGATCGTGGCCCCGCCCTGCCGGTGGATCACGCCGCCCACGGCCAGGAACAGCGCGCCCTTGACCAGGGCGTGGTTGACGAGGTGCACGAGCGTCCCGGCGAGCCCGAGGGCCGAGCCGAGCGCGAGCCCGAGCACGAGGTAGCCGATCTGGGCCACGCTCGAGTAGGCCAGCAGGCGGCGCACGTCGTGCTGTCGGATCGCCTGGAGCGACCCGACGACGATCGCCAGGCAGGCGAACGCGAGCAGGAACGCGTCCGTCGGCAGGACGACGAAGCTCAGCTCGTGGCCGAAGATCGTGTAGACGAAGCGGATCGTGATGTAGACGCCGACCTTCGTCGCCGTGCTGGCCATGAGCGCCGTGACGGCCGTCGGCGCGTAGGTGTAGGCGTCGGCCATCCACTGGTGGACGGGGAACAGCGCCATCTTCAGGCTCAGCCCGACGATCACGAACGCCACGCCGGTGCGGACGGTCGTGCTCCCGTGCAGGTCGGCCAGGCGAACGGCCATGTCGGCCATGTTCAGCGTGCCGGTGGCCAGGAACAGGTAGCCCAGCCCGACGAGCAGGAAGCTGGCGCCGACCGAGCCCATGATCACGTACTGGAAGCTCGCGGTCAGCGCGCGCCGGTCGCGGCTCCGGCCGAGGGCCACCAGCGCGTAGGCGGTGAGCGACGAGATCTCGATCAGCACGTAGAGGTTGAAGGCGTCGCCGGTCGCCGTCACCCCGAGCATCCCCGCCACGCACAGGAGCACGAGCGCGTAGAACTGGTCGTGCCGGTCGGGCGGGACCTCGCGCGACACGCTCGCCCGGGACGTCGGCACGATCACGGCCGCCACGCCCGCGACGAGGACCAGCACGAGCGCGTTGAGCGCGTCGACGCGGAGCTCGATCCCGGTCGGCGCCGACCAGCCGCCCATGGCGTAGACCACGACCCCCTCGGCCTGCACCCGCGCCGCGAGCGCCAGCGTCAGGGCGAACGTGGCCACGCTCGCCAGGCTGGCCAGGAGCCACGCCGCGCCGGCGTGGCGCACGAGGCCCACGACCACCCCGGTGAGCAGGGGGACGAGGACGACGAGCGCCGGGACCTGCGGGGTCAGCGTCACGACCGCGCCGCCCTGGCCGCCTCGAGCTCGGCCGTGACGATCTCGTCCGACTCGATCGTGCCGTACGCCGCCTTGATCTCCATGACGATCGCCAGCGCGACGGCCATGGTGCTCACCGAGACGACGATCGCCGTGAGGATGAGGACGTGCGGCAGGGGGTTCGTGTAGGGGCGCGCCAGCGCCTCGTCGATGATCGCCGCGGCGGCCGGGGCCAGCGGCTCGAGCCCGGCGCGGGCCGCCTCGATGCCGTCGGCCTCGAGGGTCAGGAGCGCCGCCGCCGCCCGGTCGGCCGGGACGCCCGCGCGCGAGAGCCCGAGGCGCAGCCGCTCGCCCTCGGTCCACGTGATCGGCGTCGTCGCGCCGCTCACCACGCCCATGGAGATGTAGAAGATGAAGATCCCCGTCTGGAAGAGCGACAGGCCGATGACCTTCTTCACCAGGTTCGTCTTGGCGATCACCGCGTAGAGCCCGATCATCATCAGGCTCACGTAGACCCAGTAGTTCAGCAGGTTGAAGAGGCCGGTGGCGAGCAGGGTCATGGCCGCGCGACCTCGTTGAAGATGGTGACCATCACGCAGGCCACGGTCAGCCCCACGCCGAGCTCGACGAGGGTCATGCCGAGCTGCTGGCCCTTGACCGGGTCGGCCTGGTTCAGCGCGTCGTAGGCGAGGAAGTCGCCGCCGAGGAGCAGGCAGACGACGCCGACGCCGGCGTAGATGAGCACGCCCGCCCCGGCGCCCAGGTCGGTGACGCGCGGCGGCAGGGCCCGCTGCGCGGCCGCGAGCCCGTGGACCAGCGCGTAGATGAGGTAGGCCGCGGCGAGGATCACCCCGCCCTGGAAGCCGCCGCCCGGCCCCAGCTCGCCGTGGGTGATCACGTAGCTGCCGTAGACGAGCACGAACGGCGCCGTCATGCGGGTCATGACGGTGAAGATCGCCTGGTCGCGCATCTCGCCCGGCGTCGGCTCCGGCAGCGGCTGGGCGGCGTCGCGGCGGCGACGCAGGAGGACCATGACGCCGAGGGCCGCCGTGAACACGACGCAGGTCTCGAACATGGTGTCGTAGCCGCGGTAGCTGGCGAGCACGACGGTGACCATGTTCGGGACGCCCGTCTCCTCCATGGAGCGGTCGATGTAGTGGCGCGCGACCTTCGGATGCACGTGGACCGGCGCCGCGCGGTCGCCGATCGCCGGCATGTCGAGCGTGCCGTAGGCGAGGGCGGCGCCGGTGAGGAGCGCCACGGCGAGGGCCACCTTGTCGACGCGCGGCGCGTCGCGCTCCTTGCTCCCGCCGATGCGGCTCCCGACGCGGATGAGGGCGCCGATGAGCAGGATCGTGGAGATCCCGGCGCCCACGGCCGCCTCGGTGAGGGCCACGTCGTAGGCCTGCATGGCGGTCCAGATCAGCGCCATGACCAGGCTGTAGGCGCCCATGAGCACGGACGCGACGAGGAGGTTCCGCGCCCGGACGACGCCGACGGCGGTGACCACGACCACCGCGAGGAGCAGCTCGACGAGCCAGCGGTCGCTCACGTCGCCGGCCCCCGGTCGGCGGCGTCCGGCGCGTCGTCGCGCGACCACGGCCGCCGGCCGTCCTTCCAGGCGGCGCGCGTCAGGGCGTGGGTCGCCGCCGGCGCCGTGATCATCAGGAACGCCCAGACGAGGACGAGCTTGAGCGCCGTCCCCCCGGGCCCGGCGGCCACGATGAGGCCGGCCAGGATGAGCGTCTGGCCGAGGCTCTCGTTCTCGCCCGCCGGGTGGATGCGCGAGAAGAAGTCCGGCATGCGCAGGACGCCGAGCGCGCTCGTGAGCGAGACGAACGCGCCGGCGCCGAGGAGGACGGCCGTGAGGAGCTCGGTTCCGGTCATCAGCTCAGCCGCGCGTGCTCGACGAGCTTGAGGAGGGCCAGCGTGCCGACGAAGTTGACCAGCGCGTAGACGAGCGCGATGTCGACGAACTCCGGGCGGTCGTGCACGAACAGGAGGATCGCCAGCAGGAGCACGGTCTTCGTGCCGAGCGAGTTCATGGCCAGGATGCGGTCGTAGACCGTCGGACCGAGGAGGGCCCGGGCCACGAACAGCATCATGGCGACGACGATCGCCACCCCCGCCGCGACGAAGATCACGCCGGCGCCTCCAGGCGGGCGACGTGGCGCTCGAGGCTGCCGTCGAGCAGGCCCGCCTCGTCGTCGGCCGTCAGGGCGTGGACCAGGACGGCGTCCTCCTCGACGAGGATCGAGACCGTCCCGGGGGTGAACGTGATCGAGTTGGCGAAGGTCGCCCGCCCGAGGGACGTGCGCAGGCGGCAGGGGACCCGCACGAGGCGCGGCGCGACCTCGGCCCGGGGCGACCACACGATGCGGATCATGCGCACGTTGGCGACGACGGCCTGCCACAGGAGCCACGGCAGGTAGACGACGGCCGCCCGGAGCACGCGGCGCAGCGGCCACTCGTCCATGAGCACGAGGCGCAGGCGCACCATCGCGACCGTCACGGCGGCGGCGGTCAGGAGGCCGGCGCCCACCAGGAACCGCTCCTCGAAGTGGCCGGAGAGGACGGCCCAGAAGGCGACGAGCGCGAGGAAGAGGAAGATGGCGTGCGACACACTCTCCCCCGGGCCGCGCCGCGCGCCACCCTGGCCCGCGGCGAGGCCCAGGTATACCACCTCGGCCTTGCCGGGCAAGCTTCTCCACGAGGCTTGCGCGCGTGGATCGCGGGTGACTTGCGCGCGCGGAGATTCACCACGGAGTGCACGGAGGACACGGAGGGAAGAGAGCGCCGAGCGTGGGCGTCACTGGACGGGCTCCATCCAACTCTCTTCCCTCTGAGCTCGAGAAGGAATCGCTGCGCGATCTCTCTCGAGCTCAGACCTGCGATGAGTGATGCGCTCGCGAGGGGGGCGCGATCGGAGCAAGTCCCGGACTGGCACGATCTGGCCCGCTCCGCGCCTCCCCATCGCTCGCTTTGGCGGGTCGAGCACGAGCGGCGGAGAGAAGAGTTCTCGAGCTCTCTCTTCTCTCGCTTCTCTCTGTGCTCTCCTCTCCGTGTCCTCCGTGCGCTCCGTGGTCGACCTCACGACCTCACTCCGCCCCGAGGGCGCGCGCCAGCTCCCGCGCGAACGCGCGGTCGCCGAGGTGCTCCGTCACGAGGTCGCGCACCCAGCCGCTCTCGTTGCGCAGGAGCCGCGCGTCGACCTCGGGGTCGTCGCGGAGGGCCTGCGCGCGCTGGCGCGCCTCCTCGCGCCGCCCGAGGGCCGCGGCGAGGGCCCACGGCGCCGATGCGCGCGTGGAGGGCGCCGGGCCAGGGGAGCTCGCCCATGCCCAGGATGACCTGCTCGTGCCTCCCCGGCCGATCGGTTGGAGCAACTCGTACGGGCCGACGCGCGCGGCGTGATCGTCGACCGTCGCGCCCGACGGCGCCAACGGGCCCCCGGGGCCGGCGCGTCCCGGCGTGCGTCGCACGGTCTGCAACCCGGACGATGCAGCGCCGCGGAGGTGTCCGGGGTGGCCAGGCGCGGACCTCGCCCACGCCGGGGGTTATGCGAGGCCGCGGCCAGGCGTCGCCGGCGCGCCATGTGCGGCGCCGTGAACCCACCGGAGGAAACACCCATGCCGACGCTCGCTCGCAGCTCGCTCCTCACCGGGGTGGCCCTGGCGCTGCTCGTCCCGGTCGCGTCGGCCCGGGCGCAGACGCGCGAGGTGGTCCAGGTCGCCGTCGACGACCTGAACGTCCGCCAGCGCGCCTGGGGCCCCGTGCTCGGCCGCGCCGCCCGCGGCCAGCAGGCGGTCGTCTCCGCCCGGCGGTCGGGGTGGCTGCAGGTCCACTGGGGCGGCAAGGCCGCCTGGGTGTTCGGCGCCCATGTCCGTCCGGCCGCCACGGCGCACGTCGTGGTCACCGCGAGCTCGCTCAACGTGCGGACGGGCCCCTCGACGGCCGCGGCGCGCCTGGGCTCGATCGCGACGGGTCAGGCCTACGCGGTCCTGGGTCAGCGCGACGAGTGGGTCCAGATCCAGTTCGATGCCCGCGCGGGCTGGGTCCACTCCGGCCACGTGCGGCAGGTGGGCGGCGGCTCGCTCGTGGGCGGGCTCATGGGCCAGCCTCCGTCGGCGACGACCACGACGCGCGAGGAGGGCGGGCTCACGGTCGTCCCGCCCCGGCCCGCGCCGACCACGCCCGCGCCGACCACGCCCGCGCCGACCACGCCCGCGCCGACGACGCCCGCGCCGACGACGCCCGCGCCGACGACGCCCGCGCCGACGACGCCCGCCAGCGGGGCGGGCTGGGCGGCGCTCCATCGCGGGATCACGCAGGGCGGCTTCGAGATCCCCCGCGCGGGGCTGCGCAACCCCACCCTCCGCGGCGCCCTGGGGATCGCGGTCGAGCCCTACGGGACGCAGACGACGCTCCAGGGGCGCTCGTTCGTCCGCGGCAAGGTGAGCTGGTTCGGCGGCCCGAGCGACCGGGGGGTGACGGCCACGGAGACCGGCACGCTCACGGGCGAGCGCCTGCGCGCGCTGAACCCCGTCGCCCGCCCGTCGGCCGCCCAGCTCGCCGCGCGGCCGGGCGACTACTACTACGTGGCCATGCGCTTCGACTACGCCCCCGGCAAGCGCGCCTGGGCCGGCAAGCGCCTCCTGGTCGTGAACCCGCGCACCGGCGCGGCCGTCGTCGTGCGCCCCGTCGACTGGGGCCCGAACACGCGCACGCGCCGGATCCTCGACCTCTCGCCGCAGGTGCTGCGCGACCTGGGGCTCTCGACCGACGACGAGGCGGTCGTGGCCTTCGCGCCGGACGACGCGCCGCTCGGGCGTGTGCGGTAGGCGCGCGCCGGCCACCGCACGCAGGTGCGCGGGGACGGGGTGCTATCGTCTGTCTCTCCTCGAGAGGGGGAGGCCCATGCCCTGGCGCTGCACCACCTGCGGGACCGACGCCCTCGACGACCAGCAGCGCTGCCCCTCGTGCGGCGGCGCCAAGGCGAGCTGGACGGTGCACGGCGACCGCACGCGGACGCTCGTCGTGCAGGGGCCGCGGCTCGAGGTGAAGCGCGGCGAGCGGCCCGAGCCGCTGCCCGCGGCCGAGGCGCACCTCGAGGACGTCGTGCTCCTCGACACCGACGAGGCGCCGGCGCTGCTCAAGGAGCGCGTCGCCGCGCTCCACCGCGCGGGGCTCCGCCCCGCCCCGGCGCACATCGTGTTCGTGCTCCACGGGCAGCCGCCCGACGACCGGCGCAAGGTCGACATCGCGGTCGAGTTCGCCGGCCAGCCCGTCGACGCGCGCACCTACGCCTTCCAGCGCGGCGGCTGGTGGGAGGCGCGGTTCGTGTTCGTCCGCGGCCCGGCGCCCGATGGCTGGGACGAGGTCGCCTTCCCCGGGCTCGACCTGGTCGACGTGGCCGAGGGCGACGGCTTCGCCCCGACCCTCGAGGTCGCGGTCCAGCGCAAGCGCAAGGAGCTGACGGTCGTCCCCGTCGACGACGAGGACGACCGCCCGAAGGTCCTCCGCGTCGAGCCGGCGGCGACCCGCTGCCGCCACGAGGCGGTCATCCCCGTGCCGCTGCCCGACGCGTGGGTCCACCCGCTCGCGGCGCTCGTCCGCGCCGCCGGGCTCCTGGTCGAGCGGCCCGGTCACCGGCTGCTCCTCGTGGGCCACGCGAGCCAGCCGGGCTCCGACGCCACGAACCAGAAGATCAGCGACGCGCGCGCCCGGGCGCTCCTGGCCGTCGTCGAGGGCGACCGCGAGGGCTGGGTCCAGCTGGCCACCGACCGCGCGAGCCTCGCCGACATCAAGGGCTACCTGCACTACCTGGCGCAGCGCCGCGGCTGGGACTGCGACCCCGGCGACACCACCGCCAAGAACGACGCGGCGGCGAAGCGCGGGGTCGAGGGCTTCCAGCGAGAGTACGCGGCCCGCTTCGAGCGGCCGCTGAAGGACGACGGCGTCTGCGGCAAGCAGACCCTCGGCGCCGTGTTCGACGTCCAGCGCCACGAGCTCGAGCGCTGGCTGGAGAAGCACGGCCTGGTCCTCGCCGACCTGCTGCGCGGCGAGCCGACGGCGGCCGGCTGCGGCGCGCGCCACCACGACGCGCCCACCCTCCCCCAGCCCCCGACCGAGGAGGCGCGGCGCTTCGTCGACGTCCTCGTCGTGCCGCCCGAGGTCCCGCCCGACCCGGACGCGGTCTACGGCGGCGACTGGCCCTTCGAGCTCGTGCCGCTCGAGGACGAGCCGGGCGCCTGGGAGCGCGGGCGCATCATCGTCGCCACGGACGCCGACCCGGAGGTCGGGGCCAGCGACCGATACACGCTCCGCGCCGTCGACGGCAGCTACGACCGCACGCTGTCCCTGGCGACGGACGCCACGCGCGAGTTCGGCGGGCTGGACCTCGTGTTCGAGGACGTGCCCACGTCGGCGACCCTCGACCTGGTCGTCGAGCGCGAGGGCATCGAGCCGCGGCGGCTGTTCGAGGGCCTGGCGTACGCGGAGGTGGCGCACGCCAGCTCGTTCCAGCGGGTGAAGCTGCTGGACCCGTTCGAGTTGCCGGCGGCCGCCGCGGGAGGGGACGCATGAGCGGAGGGTCGCCGGAGCTGAAGGACGACGCCTTCCCGAAGGTGGCGCGAGACCTGCCCGCCGGGCGCGGGACCCCGGTCGTCCGCACCGCCAACGCCGACCGGCGCCTGGATGCGCCCGACCCGGACCGGCCCGCGCACGACTACACCGGCCGCTACCTGGGCAGGGACGACTCGACCTACCTGGGCGGTCACCCGCGCGCGCGCCTGCTCGTGAACCAGGCGGGCATCCACGTGGAGGTGCTGCTGCTCGTCCACGAGGGGCGGATCGTCGCCCACCTCATGGGTGACCTGGAGGTGGACGGCGACTGCCGGCTCGTGGGGGCCCGCGACGAGCGCGCGGCGGGCCACATCGAGCCGAGCGCGTCCGGCCTCACGCTCACGGTGACGGGGTCGTCGCTCCTGAAGGAGCTCGGCCTGAAGGAGCCGGGGAGCTTCAGCTTCCGCCGCTACGACCCCCGCCCGTCCTACTTCCTGCACGCCTTCGAGGACGCCCCGTCGGGGCGCGAGCAGGAGGTGACGCTCGCGCGGAACCTGGAGCACTGGCCGCTCCACGGTCCCCTCAAGGACCGGCGCCTCGCGGCCATGGGGAAGGGGCTGAAGAAGGAGCTGGAGGCGTTCTTCTCCATCTCCGGGACGAGCGTCGCCCCCCGGAACGAGCGGAACCTGAAGCTCCGGCAGATCAACGCCATCGTGAAGCAGACCTTCGCCGGCCTCGACACGATCGACGCCGACCAGCTCGAGCAGGCGGCGCGGGCCTGGGTCTCCGACGTCCGCACCACCTTCGTGGACGCGAAGGAGCCGCTGCCCTACCGCGAG
Organism: Planctomycetota bacterium; assembly: GCA_023954375.1. GTDB lineage: Bacteria > Planctomycetota > J058 > J058 > J058 > JAMLIC01. The sequence goes on along the minus strand of JAMLIC010000049.1, from coordinate 25,141 downwards.
TGGCTGGCGAAGGCCATCCACCAGACGAAGACGGACGGGTTCCGGGACCCGTCAGGCGACATCAAGGAGGTCGTCGGTCGGCTCGGGATCCGGGCCGCGGAGCAGCGCTCGACCTTCACGGCGACGCTGGTGTTCGAGGGGGTCTCGTCGCCCAGCGTCGGGTGGATCCCGAGCGTCAAGGGCTACGTCGCCGAGCTGGAGCTGCGCCAGGAGGGCCCCTCGCCCTGGACCGCCACCTACACGCTCTGGTTCGGCGGCGTTGGCTGGGGTCTCGACGCGGGCATGAGCCTCCCGCTCGAAGGCAACAAGAGCGCCGGGGCGGGGACCTCCGAGTTCGTCTGGCAGCCCGACGAGGTCACCGGCTGGGTCTCCCTCGCCGGCGCCAGCGCGACGGCGGCGGCCGGGGCGGGGACGAGCAAGGGCGTGTCGACCCTGATCATCCAGGGCGCGCGCACCCAGACGCGCCCGCTCATCCTGGACATGTCGGACCTCGACCTGGCGAGCCTCGAGGTCACCAAGAAGAAGGCGGGCACCGAGCTCGGGGTCGAGGCCTCGCTCCTCGTCGGCCGCGTGGTCTCGCGCGGCAAGACCTCGATGAGGAAGACCCGACCCCCGGAGGAGGTCACCCGCAAGGCGGGACCGCTGGCCCGCGAGCAGGCGGCCGCGGTCCACTTCGAGCGGCTGGGGAGCGCCATCGTCTCCGCCGCTGGGTTCAAGCGCCTGCGCAGGCTCGCCGCGCTCGAGCTCCCTGCCTTCATGGACCGCGCCTCGCGGCTGGCGATCACCGGGCACACGGACCGCGTCGACACCTTCGACCGCAACCTGTGGCTGGCCTACTACCGCGTCCAGAACGTGCGCCGCGCCCTCGACGACATCCTCGGCAAGAGGCTGAAGATCGCCTCCGGCTCCCCGCAGTCCGAGACCCTCAAGGCCGTGGACGTCGAGGGCGAGGACCGCGAGTTCCTCGGGCGCCTGCGCGTGGGCAACGTGACCCTCCAGTGGCTCGGCGAGCTGCACGCGCTCCGCGATGGCGAGCCGGACCGGCGCGAGAACGAGAAGTACCGGCGCGTGGACCTGGTCCTGAACCACCAGATGGTCCTGACGCTCGGGGGCTGAGCGGTCACTCCGGCCACCCGCCCGGCCACGCCTGCGGCCGACCGTCGGCGCGGCGACCGCCGAGGCGCGGCCCCGCCCAGGCGACCCAGGCGGTCATCGCGTCCACGAGCGCGCGCCCAAGGTCCGCCTGCGCCGCGCCGGGCTCGAGGGCGGCGGCCCAGGCGGTCGCCCAGCGGGCGACCGCCTCACGGCGCGCGGCCGCCTCCAGGGCGGCGACCGCCGCCGGGTGCCCGGCCTCGACGAGGGCCTGGAGGGTCGGGAGGTCGACGGCCACCCGGCCGGGCGCGACCTCGGGCGCGGGCGGCTCGGCGTCGAGCACGACCTCGGCCTCGCCCAGCACGAGCGCGTCGCCCGGGTCGAGGAAGGCCACGTCGAGCGGGGCGCCGCGGTGGAGCGTGCCGAGGCCCGGGTCGTCGTTGCGCGCGGCGAGCCGCCCGTGGAGGCGCAGGACCGTGGCGTGGCGGCGGCTCACGGTCGGCAGGTCGAGGCGCAGGGCGCAGCGCGGGTCGCGGCCGAGGAGCACGACCTCGGGGGCGCGGTCGAGCGGCAGCGCCGCGCCGCCCGCCGCCCGCAGGCGCAGCCCGCGCGGACGCGCCGCCTCGCCCACCTGCGGCGGGAGGCTCGTGCGCGCGCCGTCCCACCACGCGAGCCACGGGCCGGGGTCCAGCGGGCGGTCCGGCTCGGGGGGAGCCTGGCCGATCAGGCGCGAGAGGAGCGCCGGCAGCGCGGCCCGCTCGCGGTCGAGGCGCTCGCGCCGCCGCGCGAGGACGCCGGGCGCGTCGGGCCCGCAGAGCGCCTCGAGCGCGGCGCGGGCGCGCGCGTCGTCGAGCGGGTCCGGGGCCAGACGCTCGAGCGCGGCGGTCACCGCGCGGGCGTCGCCGCGGGCGGCGAGCGTCTGCACGACCGGCCCCGGCGCGACCCGGCGCGCGACGTCGCGGAGCCAGCCGGGCCGCTCGTCCTGGTCGGGGAGCGTGTAGGTGAGCGACGCCGCGCCCAGCTGCACGACGTCGCCCGGCGCGAGCGGGCGCGGCGCCGCCACGCGCTCGGCGCCCACGAACGTCCCGCCGGGCGCGCGCAGGCAGGCCAGGACGAAGCCGGCCGCCTTGCGCCGGAGCTGGGCGTGGCGCGGCGCGACCGTCGGGTGCGTCACGACGAGGTCGGCGCCCGGGCCGGCGCCGACGACGAACGCGCGCCCCGGCGCCAGCGGCAGCCACGGCGCGCCGCCGGGGCCGACGAGCGCCGGCCCCCCGGCGTGGCCGCCGGCGAGCACCCGCTCGAGGTCGAGCGCGCAGGCGGCCGCGGTGGGTGGCCGCCAGGCGGGCTCGGGGTCGAGCATGCGCAGGACGAGCCGGTCGAGCCCGGGCGGCACGCCGGGGGCGTGCGCCGACGGCGGCGCGACGTCGCCGGAGGCCGCCTGCTCGGCCAGGTCGGCGAGGTCCTCGCCCTGGAACGGCGGCCGCCCGACGAGGAGCGCCCAGAGCGTGGCGCCCAGCGCGAACACGTCGGTCCGCGCGTCGACCGGCTCGCCCTGCCACTGCTCGGGCGCCATGTACTCCACGGTCCCGAGGAGCTGCCCCGGCGCGGTGAGGCCGCTCTGGAAGGCGTCCTTCGCCAGCCCCAGGTCCACGAGCTTCGCCCGCCCCCCGGCGGTGAGCAGCACGTTGGCCGGCTTGACGTCGCGGTGCACGAGGCCGATCGCGTGCAGCGCCTCGAGGCCGAGCGCGACCTCGCGCGCGAGCCGGGCCGCCTCCGCCGGCGGCAGCGGGCCGGCCGCGAGGCGCTGCGAGAGCGCCGGGCCCGCGACCCGCTCCATGACGAGGAGCGGCTCGTCCTCGCCCGGGCCCGCGCCGTGCACGGCGTGGACGCGGACGACGTGCGGGTGCGGGCGGATGCGACGGAGGGCCTCGCCCTCGCGCAGGAAGCGCGCCCGCAGGGTCGGGTCGCGGGCGAGCTCCGGCGCGAGGAACTTCACCACGACGAGGCCGCGGCGGGGGTCGTGCGCCTCGTACACCGCGCCCATGCCGCCCCGGCCGAGCAGCCGCTCGACGCGCAGGCCGGCCACGATGGTCCCCGGTCGCGGGTCGTCGGTGGGCACGCCCGCGAGTATGGTCGAGTGCGACGGAGCGCGCCAAGGCGCGGCGCCGGCCGCGGAGGAGGCGGCGGATGGACGACGCGGTCGACCTCGCCCTCGCGCGGGCGCTCTTCGCCGAGCGCCGACACGACGTGGCGGCCCTGCAGGCGCTCCTCGTCGAGGCGCGCGCATCGCGCGCGGCCGGCGGGCCGGGCCTGCCGGAGCTCCTCGTCTCGCGCGGGGTCCTCGATGCCGAGGGGGTCCGCGCGCGCCTCGTCGGCCTCGGGCTGGCCCCCGCGGCGGCGTCGCCGGCCGCGCCGCCGCCGGGCGGGCCCGAGCGCGTCGGCCCCTACCGGCTCGTCGAGCGCCTCGGCGCCGGCGGCATGGGCGCCGTGTTCCGGGCCGTGCACGACCCGACCGGCGCCGAGGTCGCCGTGAAGCTGATCCACGCCCCCGGCGCGCAGGCCCGCGCCCGCCTGTGCCGCGAGGCGACCGCGCAGGCGCGCGTGGACGCGCATCCGAACGTCGTGCGCGTGCACGCCGCGGGGGAGGAGCGGGGGGTCGCCTGGCTGGCCATGGAGCTCGCCACGGGCGGGGACCTCGCGCAGCGCCTCGAGCGCGGGCCGCTCCCGCCCGACGAGGCGGTCCGCGTCGTCGTCGCGCTGGCGGAGGGGCTCGCGCACGCGCACGCGCGGGGCGTCCTCCATCGCGACCTCAAGCCGCAGAACGTGCTCTTCGGCGGCGACGGCCGGCCGCGCCTGACCGACTTCGGCCTGGCGCGCGTCGAGGGCGAGGGCAGCCTGACGGCCACGGGCGCGATCCTGGGGACGCCCGCCTACATGGCCCCCGAGCAGGCGTCGGGCGGGGGGCACCACGCCGACGTCCGCGCCGACGTCTACGGGCTCGGCGCGATCCTCTACCACTGCCTCACGGGGCGGCCGCCGTTCGACGGCCCCGGCGGGCTGGCGATCCTGACGCAGGTCCTGCGCGAGCCGCCCGTGCCGCCGCGCCGCCTGGCCCCGGCGGTCTCGCCGGGGGTCGAGGCGGTGTGCCTGCGCGCGCTCGCCAAGCGGCCCGAGGACCGCCCGCCGGACGTGCTGACCCTCGCCCGGGAGCTCGCGGCGCCGCCCCCGCTCCGGCCGCGCTGGCCGCGGGTCGTCGCGGCGGCCGCGGCCGTCGCGCTCGCCGTCGCCCTGGGGGCGCTGGGCCTGCGGGCCCGGGCGGAGGGGCGCCGCGCGGCCGCCCTGACCGAGGCCGGGCGGGTGGCCCTGGCGCTCGAGGCCGAGGCGGTCGACGCGGCGGGGGCCGCGCGGCCGCTCCTGGACGACGCCCCGCTGCCTGCCGCGTGGCGGGCCCGTCGTGACGAGGCCCTGGCGGGGCTCGCCGCGGCGGGCGGCGGCGCGCCGCCGCCGGCGCTGGCCGACGTCGACGCGCTCGCCCTGGCCCTCGAGGGCCTCGTCGCCCTCGCGCGCGGCGACCTGCCCGCCGCGGCGCGCGCCGTGGAGGCCTTGCCGGAGGTCGCCGCGCCGACCGAGCCCACAGCGGCGACCCCCGCCGAGGACGAGGTCGCGGGGGACGAGGACGCCGAGGGCGAGGAGGCCGCGCCGGGCGGCGAGTCGCCGCCGCCGGAGACCGCGACGGCGAGCGCGCCGCTCACGGCCCCGCTGGCCGCGTCGACGCTGGCGCTCCGCGGCGGCCTCGACGCGCTCGCCCCCGACGGTGACCCGGCGCGCGGCCTGCACGCCCTCGCCGCGGCCCGGGCCGCCGGCGTGCGCCGGCCGGAGCTGGCCGGCTGGGAGGCGCGGGCGGCGGCGCGGGCCGCGCTCGAGCGCCTGGGGCGCGGCGAGGACGTCGAGGCCGCCGCGCTCCTCCCGGCGCAGCGGGTCGCCGGCCTCTCCCCCGACCTCGCCCGGCAGGTCCTCGAGCAGGCGCAAGGCAACGCCAGGGCGCGCCTCGGCGCGCTCGAGCAGGCCGCCCCCGGCGCCCGGCGCGGCACCCCGAACATGGCCGCCCTGGACGCCCTCCTGGGCCTCATCCTGCGCCTGCGGCCCGGCGCCCCCCCGCTCGACGGGGCCGGGGCGCAGGCGCTCGAGCGGCTCGCCCTCGAGCGCGACGCGCCGCCCGCGGCGCTCGCCCCGCATCTCGCCGACGGCGCGCCCGAGGACGGCGACCTGCAGCGGCGGGTGGCGGCGCACGCCCGGCGGCTCGCCTGGACGGCCCTGCGGCCGGCCGTGAAGCCGGCGCTCGTCGCGGGCTACCTGCGCGCGACGGAGCGGGCGCTGGCGCTCACGCCGCCCGGGCCCGAGCGCGACGACCTCGAGGCCCTCCGCTGCGAGCACCTGATGCGGCAGCGCCGGCTCGAGGAGGCGGTGGCCGTGGCCGACGCGCTGCTCGCGCGCCCCCACGTCGCGCCGGGGTGCCGCGCCCAGGCGCACCTGTGGCGGGCGCTGGCCCGGGGCGCGGCGCGCGCGGAGATCCTGGACGACCTCGACGCGGCGCTGGAGCTGGACCCCGCCCTGGGCCGCGCCCGGTACGAGCGCGCCCGGGCGCGTCGGGCGGCGGGAGACGACCAGGGCGCCCTCGACGACGCGCTGGACTTCCTCGTGTCCGTCGACGGTCGCCTCGAGCTCGTCCGCGCGCACTACCCGCTCGCCACCGCCTGCGCCTGGGCCGCCGCGTGGCGCTCGAGCCAGGTCGCGCGCGTCCGCCCGGGGCTCGAGGCCCACGTGACGGCGTTCCCCCAGGCGGCGCACGCCGGCTGGCGCGTGCGCCTCGCCTACGCCCAGGCCACCGCCGGCGACGTCGACGCCGCGCGCGCGACGCTCGAGGCGGCGCTGCCGCTCCTCGAGAAGCAGCCGGCGCTGGCCGAGTTCGCGGCCGACGTGGCGCGGGCGAGCCGGGAGCGCGGCGGCAAGGAGGCCATCCGGCGGCTCCTGCGGCCGACGGTGGTGGCGCTCGACAAGCGCCGGGGGCGGACCGGGACGTTGCCGTGAGGGGCGGTCAACAGGAGCTCGAGGACTCTCCCTCCCGGTGCACGTGCTCGAGCCGCCAAGGCGAGCGATGGGCACGGGCTGAGCGGCCAGCTCGTGCCAGTCCGGGACTTGCTCCGATCGCCCGCCCCGCGCGAGCGCATCACTCACAGCGGCCGTCGCTTGTTCTGATGTCCACGTCCGGGCGCGCGGCTCGATGCTCCGATCCGCAGTGAGGCACCTGTCGCCCTCGCTCCGGCCGCTGCGCGGCCTCCGCTCGGGGATGCGCGCCACCGCTCGATCTGCTCGCTTCGCTCGCAGATCAAGCGGTGAGCGCGGTCAGCGCCGGCGGATGGCGTCGAGCGCCGCGCGGCCGACCGCGTAGATCGGGCTGAGGCAGGCCAGGCCGACCATCACCTTCTGCGCGGTCTCGTGGCCCTGGTCGTCGCCCGCCGCCCACAGGATGAGCGGCTTGACGGCGGCCACGAAGGCCGCGACGCCCAGGAAGAAGCCGAGGACCCACTCGATCGGCGTCCAGATCCAGGGGAACTGGCCGGCGGCGATGAACACCTCCTTCGGCGCCCTGGGGTTCGCGCGCAGGAGGTGGGTCGTCTTCGGCGCGAACCGCTGCAGGGTCGCGGCCGCCGAGTCGCGGGAGTAGGAGAAGCGGTGGTTCCAGGCCGCGTCCTGGTTCGACACGACGTGGTGCTCCTCGCCCAGCTCGAAGCGGAAGGAGACGTGCGGCGCGACGCTCGTCGTCTTGACGTCCCCGCCGGCGCCCCAGGCGTCGTGGCGCACCTCGACGTCCGGGCCGCGATGGACCGCGCTCGTGTCCGAAACTCGCCGCGTGGACGTGGACTCGACGAGCCGCGCCGAGGTGACCACCGCCTCCACGGCCGGCCAGGCGCGGCTCGAGAGGAGCACGCGCCCCTTCTCGGTCGCCAGCCAGAAGAGGAGGAGGCCGCCGGCGGAGACGGCCAGGAGGAACAGGTGGACGATGACGTCCTCGGCGTCCACGGGGCACCTCGCGGCGCGAGTGTAGCCGCGGGGCCCGGTCAGGTCCCGTCCACCTCCGCCGGGCACCAGGCCAGGGCCCGCTCGCGCGACAGGGCGGCGAGCGTGAGGACGGGCCCGAGCGCCGCGTCGACCGCCGCCCGCTCGGCCGCGAACAGGCCCGGCCACCCGCGCGGCAGGTCGACCCGCGCCAGCGCGTGCGGTCGGGTCAGGCCGGCCAGGGCGCGCGCCTCGTCGAGGGCCGCGCGCACGCCGCCGAGGCGGTCGACGAGGCCGAGGGCGTGGGCCTGACGGCCGGTGTAGACGCGGCCCCGGGCCAGGCGCTCGACGTCGAACAGGGGCAGCCCGCGCCCCTCGGCCACGCGCTCGAGGAACACGCGGTAGAAGCGCTCGAGCTCGCGCCGGGCGGCGCGGCGCTCGTCGTCGGTGAAGCCGCGGTCGGGGTCGAACATGCCGGCGCGCGCGCCGAAGCTCGGCCCCTCGAAGCCGACGCCCAGCCGCTCGAGCGCCGGGCGCAGGTGCAGCTTGCCGGCGACGATCCCGATCGAGCCGGTGAGCGTCGAGGGCTGGGCGACGATCCGCCGCGCGCCGACGGCGGCGTAGTAGCCGCCCGACGCGGCCACGCGGCCGAGGCTGGCGACGACCGGCTTCTGCTGGTCGAGGCGGCGCACCGCCCGCCAGAGGTCGTCCGATGCCGTGGCGCTGCCGCCCGGGCTGTCGATCCGCACGACGACGGCGCGGACGCGCGGCTGCTCGCGCAGGGCGTCGAGGAGGGCGACCGCGGCGTGCGCCGGCAGCCCGCGGCCGGTCTCCCCGGGCACGATCGTGCCCGAGAGCGGCACGAGCGCGACGACGGGCCGGTCGACCACGACGTCGCGCAGGAGGTCGCGGTCGCGCCGGCGCCGGAGGAGCGGCGCCGGGCCGACCGTGCGCAGGTCGTGGTCGAGGCCCAGGAGGGCCGCGCCGCGCGCCTCGACCTCGTCCTTGTAGGCCAGCCCGTCGAGGAGGCGCCGGGCCACCGCGGCGCGGTGCGAGACGGGCGCGTCGTCGATCGCCGCGGCCACCCGGTCGCGCGGGAGCCCGCGGCCGGCGACGAACGCCCCGACGACCTGCTCGTAGAGGTCGGCGCCGAGGCTCTCCGACATCTCGCGGTGCGCGGGCGTCATGCTCCGCTGCGTGAACATGTCGGCGGCCGTCTTGTAGGGCCCCTCGCGGTCGAGGGCCGGCACGACGCCCACGAGCTCGAGGAGCTCGGCCAGGAACACGGCGCGCACGCGGAGGCCCACGAACTCGAGCTGCGCCTCGGGCACGGCCAGGGCCCGGTCGGCGGCGCAGGCGACGAGCAGGCAGGGCGCCGTCGTGCCGTCGACCCAGACCAGCGCCTGCTTGCCCGCGGCGCGGACCCCCTCGAGCGCCCGGGCGAGCTCCTCGGCCTGCGCCAGCGACAGCCCGGCGCGGTCGAGGAGCACGATCACCAGCTTCAGCCGCGCGTGGTCGCGCGCGGCGTCGATCGCGTCGACCGCCTCCTCCAGCGACAGGAGGTGCTGCGCGGCGAACAGCCGCCGCCAGCCCGCCGCGTGGTCCGGGACCTCGGCCGTGAGGCGCACGACGAGGGCGTCGGGGCGCGAGACGAGCCCGACGGCCGTCGAGAGGACGAGGCGCGGGAGGGAGAGGACGAGGGCGAGGAGGGCGAGGAGGCGGCGGATGAGGAAGCCCAAGGTTCACCGTTCGTCGGCAGGACTCACCACGGAGGCACGGAGGACACGGAGGATGGACGTGGAGATCGCACTCCGGCTCTCCTCCGCGTCCTCCGTGCCTCCGTGGTTGACTCGAGGCTACGCCCCGCCCTTCCCGACCACGTTCACGTCGTTCACCAGCAGCCACGGCAGCCGGTAGGCCCCGTAGACGGTCTCCACCTCGCGCGAGAGGCCGCCCAGGTGCGCCGGGCCGAGGAGGTCGTAGACGTTGCCGGCGATCGACACGTCCTTCACGCGGCCCACGACCGCCCCGTCCTCGATCGCGTAGGCCACGTCGACCGGGTTGCTGAAGGTGCCGGGGAGCGTGTTGCCCTGGCCCATGCCGATCACCGACTGTACGAGCAGCCCGCGGCGCACGCCCTTCAGGAGGTCGGCCCAGGGCGCCGCGCCCTCGCGCACGACGACCGTGCTGAAGCCGGGGCCGGGGCGGCCCATGACGCCGCCGCGCTCGCCGTTGCCGGTGGGCGCCTGGCCGGTCGCCTGCGCCGTCTCGAGGTCGTGGACGAAGCCGCGCAGGGCGCCGGCCTCGATCAGCGGCGTGGTGCGGCGCGGGACGCCCTCGTCGTCGAAGGGCGCGCTGCCGACGGCGCCCGGCAGGAGGCCGTCGTCGGTCAGGTGCACGCGCGGGTCGAGCACGCGCTGGCCGACCTTCTCGCGCAGGGGCGACGTGCCGAGCATGACGGTCTTGCCCGAGAGCGCCTCGAGGAGCGGCCCCCAGAGGACGAGGCTCCCCGGCGGCGTGAACAGGACCGGCATGCGCCCGGGCTGGAAGGGCACCGTCCGCTCGGCCCAGGCGAGCCGCTGGAGCAGCGGCGCGGCGACCGCGGCCGGGTCGATCGCGGCGCGCGCCGGGGCGGCGACCGAGGTGTAGTCCATGAGGACGTCCTGGTCCTGCGTGCGGTTGGCCTCGACGCCGACGGAGAACACGGTGCGCCGGTGGCCCACGCGCGCGCCGGCGGAGTTGACGAGCTCCACGCGGCCGGCGCCGCGGCGCACGACGACGTCGAACACGACGCCCGGGAAGCGCGCGCGCAGCGGGTCGATCACCTCGCGGCCGTAGGCGACGAGGTCGGCCACCCCCAGCGCCGCCGTGGCCTCGTCGTGGCTCCCGAGGCGGTCCGGCTCGACCGGCGCGGGCGCCTGGCCGGGGAAGCGCACCTCGCTCGCGTCGCCGACGTCGATGCTGTGCTCCGTGTGGAGCACGAGCCGGTCGAGCCCCGCGGCCGACGTGTCGCGCGACCCGGCGAAGCCGAGGCGGCCGCCCTTCTTGGCCCGCACGGCCAGGCCGCTCGACTCGCGCGCCACGGCCGTCTTCACCTGCCCGGCGGTGAAGCGCACCTCGAGGGCGTCCGAGCTGGCGCCGAACACCTCGGCCTCGTCCGTCTTGCCGCGCAGGCGCTCGAGCAGCGCGGCCGCGCCCAGGTCCTTGCTCACGTCAGCGGCCCCCCACGACGACGTTCTCGATCCGCACGTGCGGGCTGCCCATCCCGACCGGCATCGACTGCCCGTCCTTCCCGCAGCGGCCCGAGTTGTCCCAGCTGAAGTCGTCGCCGACCGCGGTGACGTTCTCGAGCGTCTCGAACAGGTTCCCGGCGAGGATCACGTCGCGCACCGGCTCGGCCACCTTGCCGTCGCGGATCATGTAGGCGTAGGCCGAGCTGAAGGAGAAGTTGCCCAGGCAGGTCTGTCCGCCGCGCGACTTGAGCGCGTAGACCCCGAGCTTCACGTCCGAGATCATGTCCTCGAACGTCGTGTCGCCCGCCTCGATGAACGTGTTGCGCATGCGCACCAGGGGCGGGTGGTTGTAGTCCTGCGCCCGCGCGTTGCCGGTCGGCTCCTCGCCGAGCTTGGCCGCGGTCTCCCGCGAGTGGAGCCGCCCGACGAGCACGCCCTCCTTGACCAGCTGCGTGCGCTTCATGGGCACGCCCTCGTCGTCGAAGCCGTGCGTGCCCGGGAGGTCGCCGCCAGGGACCTCGACGCCGCTGTCGGCGATGTTCAGGAGCGGCCGCCCGAAGCGCCGGCCCATGCGCATGGCCTTCTGCGCCTCCTCGTTCTCGTAGACGAAGTCGGACTCCGACAGGTGCCCGAACGCCTCGTGGACGAAGACGCCGGCGAGCGACGGGTTGATCACGACGGTGTAGACGCCGCCCTTGACCGGCTCGGCGTCGAGCAGCTCCTTCGCGCGCGCCGCGGCCACGCGGGCCATGTCGGTGCGGCCGCGCACGGCCTCGAAGCCGCGGCTGGCGAGCGTGCGCGCCTCGGTGGCCGTCTGGACGTCGTCGCCGCGGACCGCCTCGGCCACGCAGTAGAGGTCGATCAGCGGCCGCTCCTCGACGATCCACGCCCCCTGCGAGTTGCCGTAGTAGACGGTCTGCACGCGGTCCTGGTAGATCGCGCGGGTCGAGCGGATCGCGGCGTCGGCCCCGAGCATGACGTCGTTGAGCTCGCGCAGGAGCCCGACCTTGTCGGCGAGCGACACCTGCCGGAAGTCCTCCTCGAGCGGCGGGCGCGTGACGCTCACGGCCGGGGCGACCTCGGCGAGGTCGATCCGCGCCGCCGGCACGGCGCGGGCGCAGGCGAGCGCCTCCTGCACCTTGCGCGGCAGCTGGTCGAGGTCGTTGAAGGTGGCCGTCCCCCAGCCCCCCTCCTCGGCCAGGCAGCGGACGAAGCCGCCCCGGTCGAGCAGCTCCTGGGCCGTGTCGAGGCGCTTGCCCCGGTAGACCACCCGCGTGCCCACCGTCTCCTCGATGCGCACCTCGCAGTAGCGGGCGCCGCTGCGCCGGATCGCCTCCTCGATGCGGTGCCGGACCTCCTGCTCGTCCATCGCGCCTCCCAGCGTCGTGGCCCAGAGGCTACCAGGGACCCGCGCCCCGACGAGGGTCCTCAACGCCGCGGGGCCGGATCGGCTACGCTCGGGGCGGAGCCGCGCGTGGGCATCTTCGACGACAACCGCCGCCTCTACGGCGTCCTGCTGCTGCTGGGCGGCGCCTGGTGCGCTCGCGCCGGAGGGCTCGACCCGCGCGCGGCGCTCCTGCTCCTCGTCGTGGGCGTGGGGCTCGCCGGCGCCGGCCTGGGGCTGCTCCTGCGCGTGCGCTGGGCCCGCGCGGTCGGCTGCGCCCTGGTGGCGTCGGTCGTGGCCCACATGGTCGCCCGGCGCCTCCTCGTGGGCGAGCCGTTCACGGTGTGGCGCGTCCTCCTCCTGCTCGCCGCGGCCTGGGGCGTCGTCGACCTCGCCCGGACCGACGTGACCGAGGCCGAGGAGGCCGCGCGCCGCGCCCGCGCCGAGGCGGCCGCGCGCCTCGAGGCCGGGCGCCTGCGCGCGCGGCTGGCCCACCTGCGCGAGCACCTCGAGGCGCTCGAGGAGCAGGTGCGCGAGGCCCACGAGGCGCAGGGCCACGCGCTCGACTTCGACGCCTGCGAGCAGGACGACTGCGCCGAGCTGCGCGCGCGGCTGGCCGAGACGTGGACGAAGCTCGGGGGCGAGCGGCCAGGGACCGACGCCGAGGGCGCCTGACCTACAGGTCCCCGAACATGACCAGGTGCGGCCCGAGCCCTGGCAGGTCGAACTCGGGGCCTCGGGCCTCGAACCCGAGCCGCGCATAGAAGCCGGCCGCGGTCGTGCGAGCGTTGCACCACACGCGGCGGCCGCCGCGGGTCCGCGCGTGCTCGAGGCACGCCGCGAGGAGGGCCCGCCCGTGGCCGCCGCCCTGGTCCTCCGGGCGGACGGCCATGCCGCGCAGCCGCCAGGCGTCCGGGTCGGCCTCGCCGGGCGGCGCCTCGCGGTAGAGCGAGGCGACGCCGACCAGGTCGTCCCCGACGTAGGCGCCCACGTGGAGCGTGTCGGGGGCCTCGTCGCCCGGGTAGACCATCGCCTCCGGTGGCTGGTGGGGGCGCAGGACGCGCCGCCGCAGCGCGCGGGTCTCGTCGGGGCGGAGCGGGCGGAGGTCGCGCTGCATCGCCGGCGAGTGTACCCGCGGGCTTGACCCGCGCCCGGGGGTCCGCCGAAGATCCCACCCGACGGAGGACCCTCATGCCCCGCGCTCGCCGCTCGCGCGCCCTCGGCCTCGCCCTGACGCTCGCGCTCGCCCTGTCGCCCGGGTGCGCCACGCTGCCGGGGATGCTCACGGGCGCCTTCACGGGCGCCGTGGACGCGCCGATGGAGGTCTACCGCCACCACCGGGTCCTCTTCGACCGCCACCCGATCTACTGGCCGTTCAACGTCTTGTTCTTCGTCCCGCTGGGGATCGCCGCCGGCCCGCTCGTCGGCATGGCCAAGGGGATCGCCCTCGACATCCAGTGGCTCCTCGGCCAGCGCTCCTACCCGCAGGTGTTCGGCTCCTACAGCGAGGAGAGCATCTGGCGGCCCTACACGATCACCTGGTGACCCGGCGATGCTCCGCCGGGTGAGCGAGGGGTCGGCCGCCTGGGCGCGGCGCTGGATCCCCGACCCGTTCGTGATCGCGATCCTGCTCACGGCGCTGACCTTCGCCGCCGCCCTGCTCGTGGGCGACGCGCCGGCCGGCGCGCTCGTGGACGTCTGGGGCGGCAAGCAGGGCATCTGGAAGCCGGCGCTCATGGAGTTCACGCTCCAGATGATCCTCGTCCTGGTGACGGGGCACGCCCTGGCCTCCACGCGGCCGGTGCGCCGGCTGATCGACGCCCTCGCGCGCCGGCCGACCTCGTCGCGCGGCGCCGTGGCCCTCACGGCGTTCGTCGCCTGCGCCGCCGGGCTGCTCAACTGGGGGCTGGGGCTGATCGTCGGCGCGCTGCTGGCCCGGCAGGTGGGCGCGTCGTGCCGGGCGCGCGGCGTGCGGATCCACTACCCGCTGGTCGTGGCCGCGGGCTACGCCGGGATGATGGTCTGGCACGGCGGCCTCTCCGGCTCGGCGCCGCTCAAGGTGACGCAGGCGGCCGACGTCGCGGCCGTGGTCGGCGACCCGGCCGTGCTCGCGCGCGTCGGGGCGCTCGTGGCGGAGCGGGCCCCGGGCTTCGCCGACGGGTCGATCCCGCTCGGGCTGACGCTCCTCGGGCGCGCCAACCTCGTCGCCTGCGCGCTGGCCCTCGTGGTCGTGCCGCTCCTGTTCGCCTTCATGGCCCCGCCGGCCGACGCGCCGCCCGAGGCCCTGCAGGAGATCGACCCGACGCTCGCCAGGCTGGCCCTCGAGGACGCGACCGGGCCGCTCGAGGCGGCCACGCCGCCCACCACGCCGCCCACCACCCCTGCGGGCCGCCTCGAGGCCTCGCGCCTCGTCCCCGCGCTGCTCGTGGGCCTCGGCGTGGGGCACCTCGGGCTGCGCGTCGCGCGCGACGGCGCCCTGCACGTCCTCCAGCGCCTCGACCTCGACACGCTCAACCTGGCCTTCCTGCTCGTCGGCCTCGCCCTCCACGGCTCGGCGCGCGCGTACGCCCGGGCGGTCGGCGAGGCGATCGCCGGCAGCGCCGGGATCGTGCTCCAGTTCCCCCTCTACTTCGGGATCATGGCGCTCATGGGCGCGTCGGGCCTCGTGGTCACGATCGCCGAGGGCATGGTGGCGCTGTCGCGCGGCGCGGAGTGGGCCTACCCGGCGCTCACGTTCCTCTCGGCCGGGGTGGTCAACTTCTTCGTCCCGTCGGGCGGCGGCCAGTGGGCCATCCAGGGGCCGATCGTCCTCCGCGGCGCGGCCGAGCTGGGGGTCGACCCGGGGCAGGCCGTCATGGCGCTCGCCTACGGCGACCAGTGGACCAACCTCGCCCAGCCCTTCTGGGCCCTGCCGCTGCTCGGGATCTGCGGCGTGCGCGCGGGCGACATCATGGGCTACACCCTCCTCGTCATGGTCCTCTCGCTGCCGGTGTTCCTGGGGCCGCTCCTGCTCCTGTGACCCGGGTCCCTCCCTCCTTCCGCGCCGTCGGGGCGGCGTGATACGGTCTACCCGTGGCAGCGAGCCCGGACGACAGGGACGCGCGGGGACCCAGGCGGCCGGCGACGCGCCGCTTCGAGCGCCCCGCGCCGGCCAGGCCCGCGGGCGGCGACGACGACGAGGCCACCGAGCCCCTGCCGGCCGAGCTGGCGGCCTTCGCGCGCAACCCGCGCGACGCCGAGAAGATCCTCTCGCGCGCGCGGCGGCGCGAGGCGGCCGACCCCAACGAGGAGACCGAGGAGCTCAAGATGCCGGCCGCCCGGCCGGCGCGGCCGGAGAAGGCCAACCCGCCGCTCCCCGCCATGCGGCCGTCCGAGACCGGGTCGAACGCCGGGCGCGACGAGGCCCGCCTGGCGCGCCTGCTCGAGGTCAACAAGGCGATCAACAACGAGCGCGACCTGGGCAAGCTCCTCGACATGATCATGGACGCGGCGATCGAGGTCAGCCGCGCGCGTCGCGGGTTCCTCGTCCTGTGGGACCGCGGGGAGATGCAGGTCGTCCGCGCGCGGAACATCGAGCGCGGCACGATCTCGACCCCCGAGACGGCGATCAGCCGCCACCTGATCCGCGAGGCGATCGACCGGCGCGAGACGGTCGTCACCGCGCGCGCGGCGACCGAGCGCGACGAGTACGCGTCGGCGACGAGCATGGACCTCAAGAGCGTCGCCGTGTCGCCGCTCATGTCCCGCGGCCGGGTGCTCGGGGCGATCTACCTCGACGAGCCCGACCGCGTGGGCGTGTTCCAGGACGACGACATCCGCTCGCTCGAGGCCTTCTCCGACCAGGCGGCGATCGCCCTGCAGAACGCGCGCTACGTGGCGGAGCTCGAGACGCGCATGGAGTCGCAGCGGCTGCGCCTGCGCCGCGTCGAGGCGGAGGTCCGCCGCCGCGACGAGGACGACGTGCGCCGCTTCGGCAACCTCGTCACGAAGTCGCCCAAGCTCAAGCGCGTCTTCGAGCTCCTGGCGCGCGTGGCCGAGACCGCGTTCCCCGTGATCATCCAGGGCGAGAGCGGCACGGGGAAGGAGCTCCTGGCCAAGGCGATCCACTACTCGAGCGACCGCCGGGAGCAGCCGTTCGTCCCCATGAACTGCGCCGCCGTGCCCGAGACGCTCCTCGACAGCGAGCTGTTCGGCTACCAGGCGGGCGCGTTCACCGGCGCCGTGCGCGGGCACCGCGGGCTCTTCGAGCAGGCCGACAAGGGGACGCTGTTCCTGGACGAGGTCGAGGAGATGAGCCCCGCGATGCAGGGCAAGCTCCTGCGGGTCCTGCAGGAGGGCGAGGTCCGGCGCGTGGGCGGCAAGTCGACGGTGAAGGTCGACGTGCGCGTGATCGCCGCGACGAACCGCGACATCCAGGAGATGGTCGAGAAGGGCGAGTTCCGGCGCGACCTCTACTACCGGCTGAACGTCATCCCGGTCACGATCCCGCCCCTGCGCGAGCGCCTCGAGGACCTGGCGCACCTCGTCGAGGACCTGCTCGGGCGGCTGGCCGAGGCCAACGAGCAGCCGCCGCACGTCGAGCCCGAGGCCTTCGAGGCCCTGCGCCGCTTCAACTGGCCGGGGAACATCCGCGAGCTGGAGAACGAGCTCAAGCGCCTCCTGGCGCTGGGCGTGCAGCGCGTCCGGCTGGCCGACCTCGACCCGCGGATCACCAGCCCCGAGCGCCGCGGCGCGACGGTGGCGACCCCGGTCGGCGCGGCCGACGCGGCCGGCGAGAGCGGGTCGCTGCCGACGCTGAACATCAAGGAGCTGGAGAAGATCACCATCGAGCGGGCGCTGCAGGCGAGCAACGGCAACAAGACCCACGCGGCCAAGCTGCTGGGGCTGTCGCGCCGCGGCCTCCTGAAGAAGCTCGAGCGCTACCGCGCCGAGGGCGAGCGCCTGGCGGGCGACACCGCGCTCGACGTCGAGGACGTCGCGGGGGATGACGCGGACGAGGACTGACCTGCGATGCGTGATGCGCTCGCGAGGGGGGCGCGATCGGCGCAAGTCCCCGGGCGATGGCGTTCGGCCCGTTCCGCGCCTCCCACACGCTGCGCTCTGGCGGGTCGAGTAAGAGCGGCGGGGGGAAGCGTTCTCGAGCTCTCTCTCGTCCTGGCTGTGGAGCCGGCAGCGGCCGCTGCGTGCACGGAACGAGCGCCGCTCCGCGGGGCGTCGCTCGGCATCCGTCCGGGCCTAGCGGCGCCCGACCTTCTTCTGCGCCTTCTTGGTCGCCGGCGCCTTCTTGGTCGCCGGGGCCTTCTTCTTGGCGGCCGGCGCCTTCTTGGTCTTGGTCGCCGGGGCCTTCTTCTTGGCGGCCGGCGCCTTCTTGGTCTTGGTCGCCGGGGCCTTCTTCTTGGCGGCCGCGGCCTTCTTCCTGGCCGCGGGCGCCTTCTTCTTGCCGACCGGGGCTGGGTCGTCCTCCACGTCGTCGGCCTCCGCGGCGCGGCGGGCGTCGGCGTCGCGGACGCTCGCGCCGCCGTGCTCGCGCACGTAGGCGGCCTGACCGCCGAGGGCGCCCCGGAGCGCGGCGCCGAGGGCGGGGCTCACGGCCACGAAGGACCGCTCCAGCTCGACCAGGCGGTCGGGGCTCGGGGCGCGCTTGCGCAGCTCGATCGCGAGCAGGCGCGCGTCGACCCGGAGGTCGCAGGCGACGTCCTCGGGCAGGCCGGCGCGGTCGACCGCGGCCAGCAGGTCGGGCGAGGCCGGGGGGAGCTCCTCGTCGGCGGGCGCCGGCCGCGCGTCCTCGCCCTCGCTCCCGCCCTCGTCGCCGCCGCCGAGCGCGGCGAGGGCCTCGCGGAAGGTCGCGTCCACGTCGACGAGCCCCTCGTCGGTCCGCGCCTCCAGGTGTCGGAGGACCGCCTCCGTCCCCTCGGCGTAGGCGCCGACGACCTCGCGCTGGAACGCCGCCCAGCGCCCCTCGACCCCGGCGCCCTGGAAGGCGCGCGTGACCAGCTCGCGCAGCTCGAGCTTCCAGCCCTGCTTGAGGTGGTAGAGGAGCGTGTGGGCGAAGGCGAGGCGGTCGCGCGGCGCGCGCGGCAGCCGGATGGCGTCGCCGGACGTGCGCTCGTGCAGGACCTCGGTCGGGATGCGCGCGCGGAGCTGCTCCGACAGCGCCCGGATGACCTGGTCCTTCTGGCAGTAGTTCACGACCAGCCGCAGCTTCGTCGCGCCGTCGTGGAACCCGGCCCGGCGCAGGTCGTCGATGTAGCCGACGAGCGTGCGCACCGCGTTCTGGAGCTCGGTCTTGCGGGCGAGGTTCGACACGGGTCCCCCCTGGGCTGCTGGAGGCGCGATCTTACCCACGCCCTCGAGGCGGGGTCCGGGACCCGCGCCGGCCGCCGCGGTATAAGCATCGTGTGACCGCGCGCCGCACGTGCCTCCTCGCCGCCGTCAGCGCCTTCGCCGGCGCCCTCGCCGGCGCCGCCGCCGCGCAGGACCCCGGCGTGGCCCCCGTCGCCTCGCCGACGGTCGCCGCGACCAGCTCGGCCACACGCGCCGCGGGGCACGCGCCGCCGCGCATGCGCGGGATGGCGCTGCCCCTCCACGCCTACGACCCTGCGCACGACTACGCGTCGCCCCTGGCCGAGCTCCCGCCGCTGGGCGTCACGCACGTGGCGATGTTCGTCCACCTGTGGCAGCGCGACGGCCAGAGCCCGGCGCCGCGCCGCCACCCGCTCCGCACGCCGTCGGACCGGATCCTCCGCGCGACGATCGCCCGGGCGCGCGCCCTGGGGCTCGAGGTCGCGCTGGTCCCGAGCGTCCTGCTCGAGCGGCCGGCGCCCGACGACTGGCGGGGCAACCTGCGCCCGCCGAGCTGGGCGGGGTGGTTCCAGGGCTACCGCCGCGAGCTCCTGCACCTCGCGCGCCTGGCCGAGGACGAGGGCGTGGCCCTGCTCGCGGTCGGCAGCGAGCTCTCGTCGACCGACGGCCACGAGGCGCTCTGGCGGGCGCTGATCGCGGACGTGCGCGCGGAGTTCTCGGGCGCGCTGACCTACTCGGCGAACTGGGACCACTACGAGCGGGTGCGCTTCTGGGACGCGCTCGACCAGATCGGGCTCTCGGCCTACTTCGAGCTCTCGCGCGCCGAGGACCCCACGGTCGACGACCTGACCGCGGCCTGGGCGGCCCAGCGGGCGGCGCTCGAGGCCTTCCGCCTGCGGCGGGGGCTCCTGCGCCAGCCGCTCGTGCTCCTCGAGGTCGGCTACCCGAGCGTCGAGGGCTGCGCGTCGAAGCCGTGGGACTACGCCGCCCCCGGCCGCGTCGACCTCGAGGCGCAGCGCCGCTGCTACGCGGCCTTCGCCGCGGCCTGGGCCGACGCCCCGCCCGGCGACCTGGCGGGCGTGTTCTTCTACGAGTGGTGGGGCGAGGGCGGCCGCCGCGACCGGGGCTACACCCCGCGCGGCAAGCCGGCCCTCGAGGTGGTCAAGGGCTTCTTCGCCCGGTGACCGCGCTCGCCGGATGCGTGCGTGATGGAGCCCCCGAGAGGCCCGCGCGCGCGAGCGCGGGGGGGGCCGCGGGGGCGCACGCCCCCGCGAACCAGCTGCTGACGCGCCGGCTACGGCTTCTTGGCCGGCTCCGCGCTCTTCTCGGGCGACACGATCACCTCGTCGACGAGGCCGTAGGCCTTGGCCTCCTCGCCCGACATGAAGAAGTCGCGGTCCGAGTCGCGCTCGATCTTCTCGACCGTCTGGCCGGTGTGGTGGGCCAGCACGCGGTTGAGCACGCCCTTGAGGCGCTTGATCTCGCCGGCCTGGATCTCGATGTCGGCGGTGGTGCCGCGCGTGCCGCCCCAGGGCTGGTGGATCATGATCCGCGCGTGCGGCAGGGCGTAGCGCTTGCCCTTGGTCCCGGCCGCCAGGAGCACGGCGCCCATCGACGCCGCCTGGCCGAGGCAGTAGGTGGCGATGTTGCAGGTGACGAACTGCATCGTGTCGTAGATCGCCAGGCCCGCCGTGACCGACCCGCCGGGGCTGTTGATGTAGAGCGAGATGTCCTGGTTCTTGTTCTCGAACTGCAGGTAGAGCAGCTGCGCCACGATGACGTTGGCGCTCAGGTCGGAGATCTCGTCACCGATGAAGATGATCCGCTCCTTCAGGAGGCGGCTGTAGATGTCCCAGCTCCGCTCCCCCTGGCCGGTCTTCTCGATGACGTAGGGGATGAGCATGTCGTTGACGACCTCGACGGGGTCTCGATCAGCCACGGCGGCCGGCTCCTTCTGGATCTGCTGACGGGCGCGCGGCGCGGCGGTGACGACGACCGCGCTCGACCCGGGCGCGCCAGTATAGCGCCCGACCGCCGACCGGGGAGTCCGCCTGGTCGCTCCAGGCTCCGGGTCGGTCCTGCACCGGCGCGGTCCGGAATCGGACGCTGCGACGAAGGTCATCGTGGCCCAGGGGCACTTGCGCGCGTGGCCAGAGGCTTGCTGTCGCAACTTCCCGGGAGGGAGTGCCGGTGGAGGCGCACGACGATGTCCTGTCGGCGGCGCGCACCGGGCTGCCGTGGTGGCGTCGCCTGGCGACGTGCGAGGTCGTGGAGCCCGACGGACGTGAGCGGGTTCACCTCCGGCAGGCGCTGGCCCTCGGCTTCGCGCCCCTGGGGTTCGTGCGGGAGCGGGGCCCTTGCTTCGACGTCGTCACCCAGGACCTCGAGCACGAGCACGAGCCGGTCACGGTCCGCCTCTTCCGGAGTCAGTTCTACGTCCTCCGCACCGTCTTCGACGACGGCCACCTCCTCCTCACCTCGTTGGTGCGTGAGCCCCTCACGGCCGAGTCGCCGGGCGTCACGTGGCGGAAGGGCAGCTCCATCCTCCAGGACGACCTGGAGGTCCATCTCGACCGGGTCCGGAGCGAGGCGGCGGCCGGTCGCCGCCCGTTGCGGCTGGGGTCGATCGATCGCTCCGTGGCGGCGGCGCGCAGGTTCTACGAGGTCGACGCGCCGGTCTCGCTGATGGTGATCCCCTGGGTGGAGACGCTCTTGCACGTCGCGGTCGCGCTCAGCACGCTCGTGCCGCTCGCTTCACCCGACCACCTCGGGACCGGCCTCGCCCTGGTCACGCTGGCCTTGATCGCCCGGTACGGGGTCCCTCGCCTGATGCGGCGGTCGGTGCGTCCGGCGCGCAAGCGCAGGGGACCCCCGCCCAAGGGGCCAGGGATCCGGCTCGTGCCGATCGCCGGACGGGGCCGCTGCCCCTACTGCCACGACGCGCTGGGCGGCGAGCTGGTGCGCTGCGATCGCTGCGCCGCAGGCCACCACGCCGAGTGCTGGGCCGAGCACGCCGACTGCGCCTCGTGCCCGCCGCCCCGGGTCCTCGCGCGCGCAGGTCGAGCCGCCACGGGCGCGAGCTAGTCGGCCGCGCCGGTGCTGCGCCGACCGCGCGACGCTCGTAGACTGTCCGCTCGTGACCGGGGCGCAGGACGACACGACCTCGGACTACGGGGGGGTCCTACCCCTCCCGCCGCCGCCCGCCGCGGAGCACGCGCCGCTGGGGGAGGCGCTCCTCTCGCGCCTGGTCGTCGCGCACGGCCTGGTCACGCGCGAGCAGCTGCGGGCCCTCCTGGCCGGGCGCGCCGCCGGCGACGTCCGCCCGCTCGATGCCCTGCTCCTCGGGGCGGGGCTCGTCACGCCCGCGGACCTGGAGCGGGTCCGGCGGGCCCCGCCGCCGCCGGGGGCGCCCGACCCGGTCACGCCGTCGGGCGGCGTCCCCGGCGGGCGAAGGCCGAGCTGGGGCGCGGCCGCCGTGCAGGAGGTCGACGAGGCGGCCGAGCGTACGCTGACCTTCGATGGGGTCCTCTCGCCGCTGGCGCTCGCGCCGCCGGTCGACGACCCCGGCGCCCCCGCTGCCCCGGGTCCGATGCCGCCTGGCCCCGGGGTGCCCCGACCCGCGCCCGCGCCGACGCCCGGCGCGGGGGTGCCCCGACCGCCGCAGGCCGCGTCGCCGCCGGCGCCCGATCCGGAGCGGCCGTTTTCGATCTCCGCGATGGAGTGGGACCGCGCCGCAGGGCGCGGCTCCGTCGGCGTCGATGAGGACTCGTCGATCTCGGGCGAGGGGAGCGCGAGGCTCGGTCGCCTCATCCGCCGCGAGCCCCGCCGCGAGCTGCCGTGGCGCCTCGTCGGCGGCCTCACCCTCCTCGCGCTGGTGGGTCTGGCCGGCGTGCGGCTGGTCGCCTGGTCGCACGCGCGGCGGCAGGCGGAGCGGCGCGCGAGCGTCGACGCCGCCCTGCGCCGGGCGCTCCTGGCCGACGCCCGGGTGGACGCGGCCTCCCTGCCCGACGCGCCCGAGGGGGACGCGCTCGCGGCCGCGCGCCTCGACCTCGCGCGCGGCGCGGCCCTGGTCCGCGGCGGCGAGCCGGGCCCCGGGCTCGTGGCGCTCGGGCGCGGCGACGCGGCCCTGGTGACGCTCGAGCCGGAGCTCTCGGGCGCCGTCGAGCGCCTCCGCGCCCGGGCGCTCGTGAGCCTCGGGCGGCTCCCCGACGCGGCGACCGCGCTCGACGCCCACCTGGCGCGCGCCCCGCGCGACGCGGCCGCCCTCGAGCTCCTGGCCGACGTCGCCCTGCGCCTCGGCCGACCCGAGGAGGCGGCGCGGCGGCTCGAGGCGGCGGCGGCGTCGGCGCCCGACGAGGCCGCGCGCGCCGCGCGCGCCCTGCGCCGGGTCGTCGACCTGGCCCTCGACTGGGCGACCCGGCGCGGGCGCTGGCCGCGGCGCCCTCGACGGCGCGGGCAGCCTTGGCGCCGGCCGCCTCGCCGCCCGCGGCGACGCGTGCGCGGTGCTCGCGCGGCGCGGCCCGGCGCAGGACGCCTACCCAGGCGGCGCTCGTCGCGCCGGACGCGGCGGCGTGCGCGCCGGCCGTCGACGCGGCGCGCCTGGGCCTCGCCCGGCTGGCCCTCCTGGAGCGCGACCTCCCGGGGGCCGCGGCCCTCCTCGACCAGGCCGCCGCGGGGCCCGAGCGGGAGCGCCTGCGCGCGGCGCTCGCCTCCGTCGCCCGCCGGCCGCTCGACGCCCTGGCCGTGCTCGCCGGCGCCGGGGACGACGTCCACGGGCGGCTGCTCGCCGCCGACGCCCACCTCGCGCTCGGCGACGGGCGCGCGGCGCTGCTCGCCCTCGATGGGGCGCCGCCGCCCGCCGAGCTCGAGCGTCCGTGGCGGGCGCTGCGCGGCCGGGCGCGCCTCCTCCAGGGCGACCTCGACGCGGCCGAGGTCGAGCTCGACCTCCTGCGCCGCGCGCCGTCGCGTCCCCCTCCGCGCCCGCGCCTCGTGGTCCTGGGCGCGACGCCGCTCGGCGCGAGCGACCTCGCCGCGCTCGACGCCGTGCTCCTGACCGAGCTGGCCCTGGCGCGCGAGCCGCTCGCGCCGGAGGTCGCGCGGGCCGCCCTCGCCCGGGCGCCGGGGTCGGCCCTGGCGCGCCTGGCCCTCGCCGCGCTCGAGCGGCGCGCGGGCGACCTCGAGGCGGCGCGCGCCGCCCTGGTCGAGGCGGCCGCGCTCGCCCCGCGCGACGCCCAGGCGCGGGTCGAACTCGCCCGGCTCGAGGTCGCGCGGGGCGCCCTCGAGGCCGCGCGGGGCGCCCTCGACGAGGCGCTCGCGCTCGACCCCGGCGCGCCCGCCGCGCGGCTCGAGCGCGCCGAGCTGCGCCTGCGGCTGGGCGACCCGGGCGGCGCGGCCGACGACCTCCGCCGCTGCCAGGGCGCCGTCGACCCGCTGCGCCTGCGCGTCCTCCAGGCGCGGGTGGCCGCGGCCAGCGGCGACGCGGCCGTCGCGGCCGACCGCTGGCTCGCCGCCCTGCGCCTCGACCCCGACGACCCGCGCCTCCTCGGCGAAGCGGCCCGCGCCTGCGCCGCGGCGGGGCGCCTCGAGGAGGCCGACCGGCTCCTCGCGCGGCAGGTCGACTCGACCCCGGGCGACCCCGCCGCCCTGCTCGCCCGCGCGCGCGTCCTCCTCGACCGCGACCGGCCCGCCCCTGCCCTCGAGGCCGCCACCCGCGCCGCGGCGGTCGCCCCGTCGCCCGAGGTCCACGTGACGCGCGCCCTGGCGCTCCTGCGCCTGGCGCGGGTCGACGAGGCCCGCCAGGCGCTCGACGCCGCGGCGGCGCCCGGCGAGACGGCCGAGACGCTCGTCGCGCGCGCCCTCCTAGAGGTCCACGGCGCGTCCCCCGCCACGCGCGACGCCTGCGTCGCCGCCGCCCGGCGCCTCCTCGACCGGACGCTCGCCCTCGACCTCGCCGCGCCGCTGCCGCCGCTCCTGGCGAGGGAGGGGCGTCGCCACGCCGAGGCCGGCCGCCCGGCCGCGGCCGAGGTGGCGTTCCGGCTGGCGCTCGAGCGCGACCGGCGCGCGCTCGAGGCGCACCACGGCCTCGTGGCCCTGCTCGTGGCGCGCGGCGAGTGGGCCGCCGCGCGCGACGCGGCCGGGCGCCTCCTCGCCGAACACCCCGAAGACCCCGCCGGCCGCGAGGCGCTCGACCTCGCCGAGCGGCGGATGGAGCGACGCTGAGATGGAGACGCGCCGGCGCGTCCACGACCTGATCGAGCGCGGCGCCGGGGGCGCCGGGCGGCTGATCGCCGCGGCGATCCTCGGGTTGATCACGGTCAACGTCCTCGCGGTGATCCTCGAGACCGTCGACTGGATCCACCTCGAGTACGCGACCGAGCTGCACGTGATCGAGGTGGTCTCCGTCGCGGTGTTCACGGCCGAGCTCCTCGTGCGCCTCTGGAGCTGCACCGCCGACCCGCGCTTCGCCCACCCGGTCGTCGGCCGGCTGCGCTACCTCGTCCAGCCGCTGACGATCATCGACATCGTGGCGATCGCGCCCTTCTACCTGCCGCTGGTCCTCCCGGACCTTCGCTTCGCGCGGGCCTTGCGCCTGCTGCGGCTCATGCGCCTGCTCAAGTTCGGGCGCTACTCGGAGACGATCCGCACGCTCGGCCGGGTCGCGGTCGCCAAGCGCGAGGACCTGACGGTGGCGGCCTTCGCCGTGTCGATCGTCCTCGTCATCTCCTCATGCCTCATGTACTACGTCGAGAACGAGGCGCAGCCGACGGCCTTCTCGAGCATCCCGGCGACGATGTGGTGGGGGATCGCGACGCTCACGACGGTCGGCTACGGCGACATCTACCCGATCACGCCGCTCGGCCGCTTCTTCGGCGCGTTCATCGCGCTCTCGGGTGTGGGCCTCGTGGCCCTCCCGGCCGGGATCCTGGCCGCCGGGTTCACCGAGGAGATGCAGCGGCGCCGCGCGGAGAAGGCCGCGGCCGGGGCGGCCGACGACGAGCCGCGGCGCTGTCCGCACTGCGACGGCGAGCTCTGAGTTCGAGAGAAATCGCTGCGCGATTTCTCTCGAACTCAG
>JAMLIC010000048.1 GCA_023954375.1 Planctomycetota bacterium | reverse complement strand
GTCGGCGGCCGCAGCCGTCGATCACACGAAGCAGCGAGGCCGCCCGCCCCCGGAGGAGGGCGAGCGGCCTCGTGTTCGGCGCGTCGGGCCGGCGTCGGCTCAGCGCGTGTTCAGGAAGAGCATCGGCTTCTGGCCGCTGCGCACGAACAGGATGTCCGGGGCGAGGTCGCCGTTGAAGTCGCCGATCGTCAGGCCGCGCGAGTTGGCGGGGACGTTGTTGACCGCCGGGAAGTTGGCCGTCGCGTCGACGAGCACGCCGTTGCGGTTCATGTAGAGCCGCTGCACCGCGCGCAGGTTCGAGACGACCACGTCGAGCCAGCCGTCGCCGTCGACGTCGATCAGGCGCACGGCGAAGCTCGCCTCGTCGTCGCTCGGGACGGCCGCCGGGTCGTCGATGAACCGGCCGACCGACTGCAGCAGCAGCGAGTTCTTCTCGCCGGGCGGCGGGCTGCCCGTGCCCTCGTTGCAGATGAACAGGTCGATCTTGCCGTCACGGTTCATGTCGCCCTGGGCGATCGCCGTGCCGTAGCGGGTCAGGCCCGGCGGGAGCCAGACGTCCGACTGGTCGACGAAGCGGCCGGTCCCGTCGTTGATCAGCACGGTGTGCGGCGTGCCGAAGTTCGCCACGACGATGTCGACGTGGCCGTCGCCGTTGACGTCGAGGAAGGTCGCGTTGAGCGAGTCGTCGAACTTGACCGGGATCGAGCCGGCCGGCGCCTCGGTGAAGTTGCCCGTGCCGTCGTTGAGGAAGAGCTTGTTCTGGCCGCGCGACGGCGTGTTCTGGCCGGCGCGGGCGAGGAACACGTCCTGGTGGCCGTCGCCGTTGGCGTCGCCCAGGACGAGCTTGTAGGTGTAGGCGTCGTTGTTGAGGTCGAACTCCTGGGAGAGCGTGAAGCGGCCGGTCCCGTCGTTCTTGAACACCCGGACCGGCTCGAAGTTCGCCGAGAAGATCAGGTCGAGGTCGCCGTCGCCGTCGATGTCCACGGCGCGCACGTCGCTCGCGGCCATGGTCAGGTTGGGGAAGTGCCCCGGCCGCTCCGCGAAGCCCGCCGCGCCGTTGTTGAACAGGATGCGCGACACGCCCTGGTTGACGACGATCGCGATGTCGATCCGGCCGTCGCCGTCGAAGTCGCCGGCCTCGGCGCCCCAGTCGCGGTCGGTCGAGTTCGGGAGGAGGTTGCTGGCGTCGACGAAGACGCCCGTGCCGCCCTGGTAGCCCCCGGCGGTCGCGCCCGTGTTCGCGCTGCCGCTCGAGGTGTTGCCGCCCGACGGGTTGGAGATCCCGCCGCCGATCTGGCCGCTGGGGGGGACCACCGTGCTGCCGCTCGTCGGGGCGGTGGTCGCCGACGACTGCACCGGCGCCGCCGTGGACGAGGAGCTCCGCTTCTTGCCGCCGCCGCCGCCACAGGCGGAGAGACCCAGGGTCGCGGCGAGGACGGCGAGGGTCAGGCTGAGGGGACGGACACGCATGCGAATGACCTCCGGTGCAACGCTCCGAGCGCACGGCGTGCCGCGGCCGCACGCGTTGCTGCCGAAGGAGTTGCACAAACGGACACTGTCCACGGGCGGACGCACCTTCAGCTTTCGGGTACTCGATCGTGAATCGAATGGATCTCCAGCGCTGACTTGGGTTGTACGCTACGCTTCCCTGACATGAGCGACCTCATCGCCTTCGCGGAGCTGGCGCCGGGTCGGGCGCTCGTCGTGGAGGTCGGCGACCTCCTCGCGGCCGAGGTCGACGCCATCGTCAACGCGGCCAACGGCCATCTGGCCCACGGGGGCGGTGTGGCCGGGGTCATCTCCCGGGCGGCCGGGCGGGCGCTCGACGAGGAGGGGCGGGCCCTGGTCGCCGCCCAGGGGCCGGTCCCGACCGGTGACGCCGTCGTCACCACCGCCGGCCGCCTGCCGTTCAAGGGCGTGATCCACGCCGTCGGGCCGATCCAGGGCCAGGGCGACGAGGAGGCGAAGCTCGTCTCGGCCTTGCGGGCGGCCTTCGAGCGGGCGCACGAGCGCGGCTGGACGTCCGTCGCCTTCCCGGCCGTGAGCTCCGGGATCTTCGCCGTGCCGCTCGAGGTCTGCGCGCGCGCCTCACGCCCGCGCCGCGCGCGAGTTCTTCGCCGCGCGCCCCGACGGGCCGGTCAAGACGCTCCGGCTGGTGCTCCTGGAGCGGGGCGAACTCGGCGACCTGGTCGCGCAGGCGCTGGGGTAGGTCCTCCGGAAGGCGAGAGGGCCGCCCCGGCCTCTCGGCTGGCGCGGCCCTCCCGGCGTCGCTGGTCGACGCGGCTACTTGATCTGGAACGGGTGCTCCAGCGGGTCGGCGTCGAAGCGGTTGTCCGCGTTCGAGACCTTCGCCGTCCCGTCGACCGCCACGGCGGCGTTCTGGTTGGTGATCGCGTCGACGACCGCCATGCCGCCGCTGATGAAGCTCACGTCGTACTTGATCGGGACGATGACCGTCTCGTTGGGCCCGATGCGCACGGCCGGCGCGGCGGTGTTGGCGCCCAGCGCCTTGTCGTTGATCGTGGCGTTGAGGTTGAGGCGCTCGAGCGTGACGCTCGTCGCGTTCGGGTTGGTGACCTTGAACGGGAAGCTCAGGGTGGCGCCCGTCAGGCCCCGGTCGACGACCTTCGGCGCGTCCTGCAGCATCAGGTCCACCGGCTGCAGCACGATCCGCTCGCGCGGCTGCGGCGCGCCGCAGGCCTGAAGCGACACGGCGACGGCGAGCGCCGCCAGGACACGGAACCCAGCCTTCAACTGCCCCATCATCTTCTTTTCCCCTTCTGTTTCCCTGGGAGCGTCCCCGCTCCGGCGCGGCACGATAGCACCGGCGCCGGGCCGGGGCACGCCCGAGGAGGCCGTGGATGACCCGCCCGAAGCGACGGGCCCGCTCCGGGTTGCATTCAGCCAAGGCGATCGCACCCGATCGCCATGAGGGGGTGGCCCGACGGGGGCGGGGGTTCGGCCTCGCGGCCGACGCGGCGCGGCTCCGAGCCCGTGCTAGGCTCTGGCCCCTCGGCCGCAGGGGGCGGCGCCATGAAGATCCTGGGCATCGGCTGCAGCTCGTTCCACGACCCCTCCGCCGCCCTCATCATCGATGGTGAGCTGGTCGCGGCCGCCGAGGAGGAGCGCTTCAGCCGCGTCAAGCACGCCCTGCGGCAGAACCCCGTCCACGCCGCGCGCTGGTGCCTGGCCCAGGCCGGGCTGCGCCCCGAGGACGTCGACGTCGTGGCCTACCCGTGGTCGGGCGCGATCCTGCAGGAGAAGCGCTGGGAGTACGCCCGCCGCGTCTTTCCCAAGCAGCCCTCCAAGGCCGTGCGCGCCTTCACCAAGCTCATGGGCGAGCAGAAGAAGCGCGTCGGCGCCCTGCACGACACGCTGCGCGGCGTGGGGATCGACCCGCGCGAGGTGGAGATCGACCACGTCGA
Organism: Planctomycetota bacterium; assembly: GCA_023954375.1. Classification (GTDB taxonomy): domain Bacteria; phylum Planctomycetota; class J058; order J058; family J058; genus JAMLIC01. Next base: position 62,050 of record JAMLIC010000048.1, on the reverse strand, counting down.
GCACCACCTGGCCCACGCCTCGTCCGCCTTCCACCTGTCGGGGTTCCCCTCGGCCGCGATCCTCACGGCCGACGGCGAGGGCGAGGTCACCTCGACCCTCTTCGCCGAGGGGCTGCCCGACGGGCGGATCCGCAAGCTCAAGGAGGTCCTCAAGCCAGACTCGCTGGGGCTCTTCTACGCGACGATGACGGAGTACCTCGGCTTCGAGGCCCTCGACGGCGAGTACAAGGTCATGGGCATGGCGCCGTACGGCGACGCGAGCCGCTTCGACCTCTCGGGGCTCGTGCGCGTCACCGACGAGGGCGGCTTCCGCTGCGACGACGAGCGCGTGTGGGTCGCGCGCAAGAACCGCGCGGTCCCCGGCAAGCACTTCTCGCGGCGGATGATCGAGGAGCTGGGCCCGGCCCGCGTGGGCGACGACCTCCTCGAGCCCTACGTGCACGTCGCGGCCGCCACGCAGAAGCTGCTCGAGGACGTGTCGCTCGAGCTCGTCGACCGCCAGCTCGCCCCTGCCCTGCGCCAGCACGGCGGCCGCCTGTGCTTCGCCGGCGGCGTGGCGCTCAACGTCAAGCTGAACAAGCGGCTGATCGAGCACCCGCTCGTCGACGAGGTGTTCGTCCAGCCGGCCTCGAACGACGCCGGGATCGCGCTCGGCGCGGCGACCTACGCCGCGGTGACCCGCGGCGAGCGGGTGCGCCCGATGACCACGGCGGCGCTCGGCCCGTCCTACACGACCGACCAGGTGCGCGAGGTCCTCGACGGGTTCTCGATCCCCTACGAGGTCCTCGAGGACGCCCCCGACGCGGCCGCCGACCTGCTGGCGAAGGGGGAGGTCGTCGCCTGGTTCCAGGGGCGCATGGAGTGGGGGCCGCGGGCGCTCGGGCAGCGGAGCATCCTCGGCAACCCGACGGTGCGCGGCACGGCCGATGACATCAACCGGCGGATCAAGTACCGCGAGCCGTGGCGGCCGTTCTGCCCGTCGATGCTCGCCGAGCGCGCCCACGACATCCTCGTCACGCACGGCCACGACTCGCCCTACATGACGTTCACCTTCGACGTGCGGCCCGAGTGGAAGGACCGCATCCCGGAGGTCGTGCACGTCGACGGCACGGCGCGGCCGCAGTTCGTCACGGCCGAGCGCGCGCCGCGCTACCACCGCATGCTGCAGGCGTTCGAGCGCCGCACGGGCGTGCCCGTGGTCATCAACACGTCGCTCAACCGCCGGGGCGAGCCGCTCATCTGCTCGCCCGAGGACGCCCTGCAGATGTTCTACGCCTCGGGGCTGGAGTACCTCGTCATCGAGGACGTGCTGGTGCGCAAGCGCCCCGCGCCGCGGTGACCGTGCGTCAGCGCGCCTCGACCAGCAGCCGCCGGTAGAGCCCCTCGGTCGCGTCGAGCAGGCGCTCGGCCGCGTAGACCTCGCTGCGCGCCTGCGCCGCCGCGGCGGCGACCCGGCGCAGGTCGGGGTGGCCGAGGAGCAGGTCGATCGCCCGCGCGAGGCCGACCTCGTCGCGGGGGGCGACCAGGGCCCCCTGCGCGCGCAGGTCGACGCCCGGCGGGGGGGTGGCGCCGTTCGTCGCCAGGGCGGCCAGGTCCGGCCCCGGGGCGTCGAACATGTCGGCGACGCCCCCCACGCGCGTCGCGACCACCGGCACGCCGGCGGCGAAGGCCTCGATCATCGCCAGCGGGGTGCCCTCGTTCCTGCTGGAGACCGCCAGCAGGTCCAGGTCGGCGTAGATCGCCGGCAGGTCGTCGCGCCAGCCGAGGAGGCGCACGCGCCGCTCGAGCCCTCGGGCGGCGGCCGCCGCCTCGATCGCGGCCCGCTCGGGCCCGTCGCCCACGAGGACGAGCGTGGCCCCGGGGCGGCGCTCGACGACCCGGGCGAAGGCGCGCACGAGCAGCGGCACGTCCTTGATCGGCACGAGCCGGCCCACCGCCCCGACGAGCGGCGCGTCGGGGGACAGGCCGAGCTCGCGCCGGAGGAGCCCCCGGGGCCCGGCGCGGAACGGGGCGAGGTCGCGGCCGAGCGGGATCACCTCGAAGCGGCCGGCGTCGGCCACCCCGAACCGGGCGGAGAGGTCCTCCTTGAGGCCGGGCGAGAGGGTCACGATCCGCGTCGTCAGGCGCCCGAGGGCCCGCTCGGCCAGGCGGACCAGCGCGGAGGGCAGCCGCGGGAAGTAGCCCTCGAGCACGTGCCCGTGGAACGTGTGGACGACCACCGGGACGCCGGCCAGCGCCGCCGCGACCCGGCCCAGGGCCCCGGCCTTCGAGGTGTGCGTGTGGACGACGTCGGGGCGCTCCGCGCGCAGGAGCCGGACGAGCTCGGCCAGGGCGCGCGCGTCGTCGCGCGGCGACACGGGCTGGCGCAGGCCGGGGACGCGGCGGATCGGGACGCCGGCGGGGGTGGACGCGGCGTCGTCGGCCAGGACACCGGCCTCGCCCGGCTCGAGCCGACCCGTGAGGAGGACGGTGTCGAACCCGCGCCGCCGCAGCCCCTCCGAGAGGAGGACGCAGTGGCGGGCCGGGCCGCCGACGTTCAGGCGCGCGATGATCCGGGCGACCTTCAACCTGGGACGAGGCTCCGCGGGCCCGGCGCGCCGGCGGCGCTCGACCCCCGAGCGGGCGGCGCGGCGCCGCGTGGAGTCTAGCAGGCACTCGTCGCGGTCGGACGCCTCGAAGGGCCACACCGCGGTCGCGCTCGGCATTCGCCCCCCTCCGCCCCCCCTGTAGTCGCCATCCGCCGCCGGGTTCAGGTGTTCGAGGACTTCACCTTCCGCGACGTGCGACCGCCCGGAGCGAGCGATGGGGACGGGCGGAACGGGACAGTTCGTGCCAGTCCGGGACGTGCTCCGATCGCCCGCCCCTCGGCGAGCGCACCCCGTGCTCCAACTCCCCGCTGGAGTTATGCTGAGGGGGTGAGGCCTGCGGAGCAGGATGGGGACGACGGCATCGCGGCCGCGCGGGCGCTGGCGCTCGTGGACGAGGTCGTGTGGGAGGCCGCGGCGGGGCCGGGGCGGCGCCTCCGGCTGACCTACGTCTCGCCCGCCCTCCGCCGCCTCACCGGCCACGCGCCCGAGGACCTGACCGCGGGGCGGGTCCGCTGGCAGGACCTGATCGACCCCGAGGACCGCCGCCGCGTGCGCACCCAGCAGCTCGCCGCCCTGCGCGGGGAGCCCGGCTCGCTCGAGCACCGGGTGCGCACCTGCGAGGGCCAGACGCGGTTCGTGCGCTCGAGCTTCTCGCCGTCGCTCGAGGGCGGACGGGTCGTCCGCCTCGCCGGCGTGGTCGCCGACGTGACCACGACGCAGCGCCGCGAGCAGGGCCTGGCCCGCTCGCGCGTGCTGCGCTCGCTCGCCACCCTCGCCGGCGGCGTGGCCCACGGCGTCAACAACCAGCTCGTGGCCGTCCTCGCGCACGTCGAGCGCCTGCGCCAGGAGCTCGACGGCCACCCGGCCGCCTGGCGCCTCGAGAAGGTCGAGGCCTCGGCCCGCGACGTCGCGCACCGGGCCGACCAGCTGCTGGCCTACGCGCGCGGCGGCAAGCACCGCGTCACCCGCGTCGACCTCGGCGGGCTCGTCCGCGGGGCGGCGGACCTGCTCCAGGGGCGGGCGGGGGTCGAGGTGGCGCTGGAGCTCGACCCGGCGCTGTCGTCGATCGAGGGGGACCCGCGCCAGCTCCTGCACGTCCTCATGGCGCTCCTCCACAACGCGGCGGAGGCGGAGCCGCACCGCGGGCCCGTCCGCGTGCGCACGGGCGCCGTGCTGCTCGACGCGGCCTACTGCCGCGCCCTGCCCGGGCTCGTCCCGGGGCGGTACGCGCAGCTCACCGTCGAGGACCACGGGGCCGGCATGGACGCGGCCACGCTCGCCCGCTGCTTCGAGCCGTTCTTCAGCACGCGCGGGCGCGGGCGCGGGCTGGGGCTCGCGGCCTGCTACGGGATCGTCACCAACCACGGCGGCCACCTGACCCTCGACAGCGCGCCCGGGGCCGGGGCGGTCGCGCGCGTCTACCTGCCGTTCGCCGGCCCGGGCGTCGTCGACGAGACCGACGAGCACGACCTGCGCCAGCTCGTCGCCCTCGCGGACAACACGCCTCACGAGCCGCTGGCCACGCCGGCCGTCCGCCTGGGCAAGACGGTCCTCGTCGTCGACGACGAGCCGACGATCGTCGACGTGCTCGACGAGCATCTGCGCGCGGCCGGCTACCGGGTGCTCAAGGCGCCCGACGGGCACGCGGCGGTCGACCTCGCCGGGCGCGAGCCGGGGCCGATCGACCTGATCTTCCTCGACCTCAACATGCCCCACATGGACGGCCCCGAGGCGTTCCCGCACCTGCGCCGGGCGCGCCCCGGCGCGAAGGTCGTGCTCGCCTCCGGCTACGACCTCGACGCGCGGGCCCAGCGCCTGCTCGACCAGGGCGCGCACCGGTTCGTGCAGAAGCCGTTCCGGGTCGACGTCCTCGTCGGGCTCGTGGACGAGCTGCTGCTGGAGGAGTGACGCCTCCGGGCGGCCTCGCGCGGGCGACTGGTGAGGCGGCGCGGTCCCGGTCATCGTGACGTCGCATGCAGCCGAACGCGGGCGGCGCCATCCAGCAGGTCGGTCCGTACCGGGTGCTCAACGAGCTCGCGCGCGGCCCCGGCGGCGTCATTCATCGAGCGCAGGACCTGTCGCTGGGGCGCCGGGTGGCCCTCCGCGTCATCCGGGACCCGGCGGCCCTCGAGCGGCTGCGCGACGAGGCCCGGGCGCTGGTCGCGCTACGCCACCCCAACCTCGCCCCGGTCCGCTCCGTCGGCGCGCACGGCGGCGTCGGCTTCATGATCCTCGAGCTGGTCGAGGCCGAGACGCTCCAGCAGCGCCTGCAGCGCGAGGGGCCGCTCGGGCCGCGGAGGGCCGCCACGCTCGTGGCCACGCTCGCGCGGGCGCTCCATCACGCGCACGCTCACGGGGTGGTCCACCGCCTGGTGTGCCCCGAGCACGTCCTGCTGCGACCGGGCGGCGAGCCGGTGCTCACGGGCTTCGGGTGCCCGGGGGAGGCGCCGGACGAGGGCTACGCGGCGCCGGAGGTGCGGGCCGCGCAGGGCGGGCCGCCCGCCGACATCTACGCGCTCGGCGCGCTGCTCCAGGTCGCGCTCACCGGCCGCCCCCCGGGCGACGACGCCCCCCTGCCGCCCGGCCTGAACGAGGTGCGCCGCCGCTGCCGCCAGCCCGACCCGGCGCGCCGCTACCCCGACGCCGAGACCCTCGCGGCGCACCTCGAGGCGCTGGCGGGGACCTTCGACCTGGCGACCACCGTCCAGGCACCCGAGGTGATCGACCTGCCGGCGCCGGCCGCGGGCCAGCGCGCCAGGGAGCCGGAGCGGGGCGCGCGCCAGACCGTCGGCCGCTACGTGATCGAAGGGGAGCTGGCCCGCGGCGGCATGGGGGTGGTCTACCGCGCGCGCGACCCGGCGATCGACCGCGCCGTGGCCATCAAGCTGTTCGTGATCGACGGCCGGGCGCGGCCGGCGGCCCTCGAGCGCTTCCGCCGCGAGGCGCGCGCGGCCGGCAAGCTGCGGCACCCGGGGGTGGTCGGCGTGCACGACTTCGGCATCCACGGCGCGACCGCCTACCTGGTCATGGACCTGATCGAGGGGGAGAGCCTGGCCGCGCGCCTGCGGCGCGAGGAGCGCATCGCGCCGCGCGAGGCCGCCCGCCTGTGCGAGGCCCTGGCCCGGACGCTGGCCTTCGCGCACCGCCAGGGCGTCCTCCACCGCGACGTGAAGCCGTCGAACGTGCTGCTCCAGGGCGGGCAGCCGCTCCTGGCGGACTTCGGGATCGCGCGCACCGAAGGCGACGCCTCGCTCTCGGTGACCGGGCAGCTGCTCGGCACCCCCGCCTACATGCCGCCCGAGCAGCTCGCGGGCGATCGGGCCGCCGTCGGCCCCGCGGCGGACATCTACGCCCTGGGCGCCACGCTGTACGAGCTGCTCACCGGCCGGCTGCCGATCGACGAGGGGGGCGGGCTGCTGCCGCTCATCGGCCGCAAGACGACGGAGCGGCCCGTTTCGCCGGCCGAGCTCCGGCCCGAGGTGGGGCCCGACCTGGCCGCGATCTGTCTCAAGTGCCTGGAGATCGACCCCCGCGACCGCTACCCGAGCGCCGAGGTCCTGGCAGAGGACCTCGGCCGCGCCCTGCGCGGCGAGGAGACCCTCGCCTGCCCGCGGCCCCGCAGGCGCCGAACCCCACCGGCCGGGCTGGCCATCGCGCTCGGCGGCGCCGCCGCCGTCGCCGTCACCCTCGCGCTCGCGCTCCTCCTGACCGCCCGGAGGGCGCCGGAGGCCGTGGCGGTCACGCCGCCGCCGGCCGAGCCCGCGCCGACGCCCGCCGAGCCGGCGCCGCCGCCCGCCGAGCCGCCGGCCGAGCCGACGCCGCCGCCGGCCGAGCCAGCGCCGCCGGCCGAGCCAGCGCCGCCGGCCGAGCCAGCGCCGCCGGCCGAGGCCAGCGCCGCCGCCCGACGAGCCGACGCCGCCACCCGACGAGGACCCCGGCGGGACGGCGCTGGTCGCCGCCGAGGCCGAGGCGCGGGCGGGCGCGCCCCAGCGCGCGATCGTCGCCTACCAGGAGGCCCTGGCCCGGCTGGCCCCCGACGATCCGCGCCGCGCGAGGGCCGAGCGCGCGCTGGTCGACCTCCTCCTGCTCCGCGCGCGCGCCCGGCGCGACGCGCGCAACTACGGCGCCGCGCGCGACGACGTCGAGCGCGTGCTGGCGCTCGACCCGCGCTCGGTCGAGGCCCTGCTGCTGCGCGCGCTCCTGCACCGCGCGATCGACGAGCCGGCCGCCGCCCTCCGCGACCTCGACCGGGCGATCGAGCTGGCGCCCGACCACCTCCAGGCGCGTCACGCGCGGGGCGAGGTGCGCGCCGAGTTCCAGGACCTGCGCGGCGCGATCGAGGACTTCACCCGTTGCATCGAGCTCGACGGCGGCACCCTGGGCTCCGTGCACGCCCGCGCCTGGGCCCGCGTCCAGGCGGGCCAGCTCGCGGGGGCGCTGGCCGACTACACGCGGTGCATCGAGCTCGACCCCACCTCCGGCCTCTCCTACCAGGGGCGCGGCTACGTCCACGAGCTCCTGCGCGACTTCCGGGCGGCCGTGGCCGACTACGAGCGCGCCGTCGAGCTCCTGCCGGCGGACAGCCCCCACCGGCCCCGCGCCCGGGCGCTCCTGGCGCGGGCGCAGGGGCAGCTCCGCCCGCGCTGACCGCGCTCAGGGCCAGAGCCCCGCCAGCGCGACCACCTCGCCGCCGCGCTCGGCGGCGAAGGCGCGCGCGCGCGCCGGGTCGGCGAAGGCCACGAGGCCGCTCCCCATGGGCGTGACCACGTCGGGGGCGCGCACGAGCGTCGCCGCCTCCCCTGCCACCCAGGCGCCGTCCTCTCCGCGCAGCCACACGGCGGCCGGGCGCTCGCCGGTCTCCCCCGGGCGCGCCAGCAGGCAGCCGATGTCGTCGAAGCGGCGGGCCTCCCCGTCGACCGTGACGTAGGCGGCGGCGTGGCGCTCCTCGTTGATGATCATCTGGCAGCGGTCGCAGGCGTCCGCGCCCCAGCGGATCGTCGGTGGGCCGGCGCCGGCGTCCGGCGCGGGGCAGCCGGCGAGGAGCAGGGCGATCACCAGGCGGGCGAGCGAGCGGGTCACAGGGCGCCCCTCCGTCGGAGCACGAGGTAGCCCCCCAGGGCAGGGAGAGCGGTCCAGGCCGCCAGGAGCGCGAGCAGGAGCGGCAGGAGGCCGGCGCCGTAGGTGCGCGTAAGGTAGAGGCCCGCAGGGCCGAGCACCTCGAGGCTGCCCCCGGCGGCGAGCACGGCGGCGACCTTGAACACCTGGAGCGGGTTGACGAGCGCCAGCGCGGTGAGCTCGTTCACGCCCAGGCGCAGCACGAGGGCCGTGCCCATGACGCCGAGGTCGCCCAGGAACACGAGGCCGAGCCAGACGAAGACCGCCAGCCCCACGGCCGAGCTCGAGCGGCGCGCGAGCGTGGACAGGAGCAGCCCGAGCGACAGGCACGCCAGCCCGAGGAGGAAGGCCAGGCCGACGAGCGCCAGGTAGGCGCCGGCGTCGGCGCGCCCCACGCGCGTGGCGACCAGCGCGCCGCTCAGGCCGAAGCCGATGAGCAGCGCGGCGAGCACCGACGCGCCCAGGCCCAGCAGCTTGCCCGCGTACAGCTCGAGCGTCGTCACCGGCTGCGCGAGCAGGTAGAGGAGCGTCCCGCGCTCGCGCTCGCCGGCGATCGCCAGGGCGCCGAGCGTCAGGCCCATGAGCGGCACGACGAGCATGACGAGGTTGATCAGGCTGGCCGTCGTGCGGCCGAAGCCCGCGACGCCCAGCTCGCCGAGGCCCGACGCGCCCAGGCCGGCGAAGGCCAGCGCCAGGACCGCCAGGCCGACCGTGTAGAGGAGGAACCAGCGGTTGCGCCTCGCGTCGCGCAGCTCCTTGCCGGCGAGGATCAGGGCGCCGCTCACCTGGCCTCCTCCCCGCGACGCGCAGGCGCCTCGCGGCCGAGCTCGAAGTCCTCGAGGTGCAAGCCCGCGGCCACGAGGAGCGCGATCGGCCGCCCCTTCTCGCGCGGCGGCGCGGCGACCGAGAGCGTCGTCCCCGAGCGGCTGGCCGCGAACCCGTGCGCCGCGAGGAGGTCGACCGCGGGGCCGCACTCGACCTCGGGCAGCGTCAGGTGCAGGACCGAGCGCAGCCCGAGGTGCGCCGGGAGGCGGCCCGAGGGCAGGTCGGCGGCGAGCCGCCCCTGCTCGAGGACGAGGACCCGGTCGGCGAGGAGCGAGACCTCGTCGAGCCGGTGCGACGAGAAGACGAGCGTCTTGCCGCGCGCCCGCAGCCCGCCGAGGAGCTCGAGGAGGTCGCCCCGGGCCCGCGCGTCGAGGTTGGCCGTGGGCTCGTCGAGGAGGAGGAGCGGCGGGTCGCCCAGGAGCGCCAGGGCCAGGGCCAGGCGCTGCTTCAGCCCGCCCGAGAGCTCGCCGACGCGCTTGGGCGCGTGCGGCGCGAGCCCGAGCGGCTCGAGCAGCCCGTCCGCCTCCGCGGGGGCCACGCCCTTGAGGCGCCCGTAGAAGCGCAGCGTCTCGCGCACGCCCAGGTCGTCGTGGAGCCCGAGCTCCTGGGGGACGAAGCCCAGCCGCGCGCGCGCGGCCCGGCCGCCGCGCGCGCGGACGTCGAGCCCGTCCAGGCGGACGTCCCCCTCGAAGGGGATCACCCCCAGGAGGCAGCGCAGGGCCGTCGTCTTGCCCGCCCCGTTGGCGCCCCACAGGGCCACCGCCTCGCCGGCCCGGATCGTGAACGACAGCCGGTCGAGGGCGACCAGCCGCCCGAAGCGCTTCGTCACCCGGGCGACCTCCACCAGCGGCCGGGCGGCGTCGTGGGGCGGCGCCGCCGGCGGGGCGCGGCGCCGGGCCAGCCAGGGGAGGACCGGCACGAGCACGGTCACCAGGCCGGCCGCGGCGAGGGCGAGCGACGAGCCGAGGAGCGGGCGCGCGGTCTCGACCGGCGCGACGGGCAGCCCCGTCGGCAGGACGGGGGCCATGAGCGGCGCCTCGTCGCGCAGCTTGGGGCGCGGGCGCACGAGCGGCACCGCGCGCGCGGCGAAGTTCACCGCGTCGGTCGCCGGGCCGAAGAGGAACAGCCGCAGGTGCGGGTCGCGGTCCGCCAGGCGCTCGAACAGCCGGCTCGCCTCGTAGGGCACGTCGCCCACGCCGTCGCCGTCGGCGTCGTAGCCGGCGTAGTCGCTCCAGTAGTTGCCGCGGCCGCCCAGCGCCCACGTGTTGCCGATCAGCTCCCCGCCGCCCGTGACGGCGACCTGCTCGCCGTTGTCGACGAAGCTGTTCTCCAGGTAGATGTTCCGCCGCACGAGCGGCAGGAGCAGGACGCCCACGTCGTTGCCGAGGATCACGTTGCGCTCGAAGACGACGGTGCTGTCGACCTCCCTGGGCGAGTTGTCGACGTAGGCGCCGACGCGGTTGTCGCGCAGCAGGTTGTCCGTGATGCGCGCGTCGTCCATGTCCTTGAGCCCGAGGCCGTAGCCGCTGGGGCCGCGGTTGCTCTCGAGGACGTTGTGGTGCATTCGCAGGCGCCGCCCGTACATGAGGAACGCGCCCACCGAGTTGCCGACGAGGCGGTTGCCGGCGATGTCGCCGTCGTCGCAGTACATGAAGTGCAGGCCGTAGCGCCCGTCGCGGATCACGTTGCCGCGCACGACCATGCGCGTGGAGTACCAGAGCACCACGTCGCGCCCGCGCTCGACGACGTTTCCCTCGAGCGTGACGTCGTCGCTGTACCACACGCGGATCGGGTCGCCGCGGCGCGGGACGTCGAGGTCCTTGCCGACGATGACGTTCCCCCGGACGACGCTCCCCGCCGCCCGGCGGGCGTAGACCCCGAACAGGCAGTCGACGATGCGGTTGCCCTCGACGAGCGCCCCGGCGGCGTCGATCGTGACGCCCGAGTTCTCCCGCTCGAGCGACGCGCCGCTGCCGACGACGGTCACGCCGCGGAGGACGGCCCCGGCGGCGGCCAGGCGCACGACCGTCCCGCGGCCGCCGCCGTCGATCACGGCGCCCTCGCGCCCCTCGAGCGTCACGCGCCGCGTGACCTCCACCGGGCCGCGGTGCACGCCCGCCAGGGCGACGACGGTGTCGCCGTCGTCGGCCCCGGCGACCACCTGGGCGAGCGGCGGCCCTCCCGCCGGGCCGACGACCCAGGTCCGCGCCTCGTCGCCGGCGGCGACGCGGCCCGCGAGGGCCAGGGCCAGCGCCCCGGCCAGGGGGAGCTCAGCGCGCACCGGCCGCCTCGGGCGTCGGGGCCGGCGCGCGAGGCGCCTCGCCCGTCATGTCCTCGTGGAGCGGCTCGTAGGCGCGCCGGTGATGGTAGAGGCCGATGGCGATGAGCAGCGAGGCGAGGGTCGCCATGTAGAGCCCGAGCCCCGGCGAGGCCACGGTCCGGAACTGCCCCACGACGCCCTCGCCCAGGACCGGCGGGACGAACGGCTCGATGGTGAGCGGCGCCGTCGGGTCGAGGTTCGTGCCCCACGCGTAGAGCCAGAACTTCAGGTCGGCCAGGAACACGGCCGGGAAGAGCAGCGCCGGCAAGGTGAGGACCGCCGCCCACCACGAGTGGATGAAGATCGCCGCGGCGACCAGGAGCGCGAGGCCCACCACCGCGTAGACGCCGACCGCCCGCTCGAGCACGGCGGCCTCCCCGAGCGGCCGCATGCCGATGTAGTGGTTCAGCCCGTCGACCTCCGCGACGTCGCCTTCGAGGTGCGTGAGGTGGGCGACCACCTCGAGCCCGCCCGGGTACTGCGGAGCGTGCAGCCGCATCCGCCACATGGGGAGGAACGGGGTGGTGATCAGCGCCACCGCCGCGGCGAACAGGAGCAGGGTCGGGAGGCGGTAGCGCCAGCGGCGCGCCGCCAGCTCGTCGGGCGGCACGCGCGGCCCGACGAGGCGCTGCCAGAGGGTCGTGGCCACGTTACTTCCCGAGCTCCTCGACCGGCCGCACCCGCAGGTAGCCGGTCATCTCGAGGTGGAGGGCCGAGCAGAACTCGGTGCAGTAGAACGGGTAGACGCCGGGCTGGGTCACCTCGACCGTGCAGCTCGCCGTCTCGCCGGGCTCGAGGCTAAGGTTCACGTTGTGCCCGCCGAGCCCCCAGCCGTGCGTGGCGTCCTTCGCGCGCTCCACGTTCGTGATGTGGAAGGTGACGACGTCGCCCTGGTTCACCTCGATGTGCTCGGGGGTGAAGCGGCTGCGGACCACCGTCATGTAGACGTCGACCCGCCCGTCCCCGCGGACGATCCGCTCCTCCCCCTGCCGCGTGGCGTTGGGGTCGGGCGCCTGGTTCAGCGGGTCCCAGCCCACCTCGGGGTAGACGTCCCAGGGGCTCAGCTTGTCGGCGACGATGATCTGCGCGTAGTGGGGCTCGCCGATCCCCATGGGCATGTCGTAGAGCAGCTCCATGGTCTCGCCGGGGACCCCGATGTCGACCAGCTGGAAGTTCTGCGGCAGGAGCGGGCCCGTGGAGACGAACCGGTCGACCGACCACTTGTTGAGGGTCACGAGGAACCCGCCGCGCGGCGTGGTGGTGTCGCCCTCGACGGCGGCGAGATGGCCGATGTTGTAGTGGACCGGCAGCTTCTGCACGAGGGTCCAGCCCGGCTCGGGGTGCCGCTCCTGGTACGGCCCGCCCAGCGTCCAGCGGGCCACGGCCGAGTCGAGGAACAGGCTCGTGTAGGCGTAGCCCTTGTCGTCGAACTGGGTGTGCAGGGGCCCGAGGCCGAGCTCGACCTGCGCCTCGACGCACTGGTCGAAGGGGAGGATCGGCACGCCGAAGGGGTCGCGGTCCGCGGTCCCGCGGGCGATCGCCTCCTGGATCTTCTGGAAGCTGAAGATCGTCACGTGCGGGTCGAGCTTGCCCGAGACGACGATGAACTCGCCGCCGGGGGTCACGTCGACGCCGTGGGGGCTCTTCGGCTCGGGGACGAAGTGGAGGAGGCCCTCCTCGATCGAGGTCTCGAGGGGGATCACCTTCATCCCGCGCACGTCGATCGTCCGCCCGGCCCTGGCGACCTCGACCGCCTTCCGCAGGTTGATGACATGCAGGTAGTCCATGTCGCTCTGCGACGCGCCGACCTCGAACGGTGGCTCGCCCGGGGCGGTGGCGCCCGTGGCCATCTCGGTGTTGAACGAGTTGAGGAAGATCCACCCGTCGGAGACGAGCTTCCCGGCGTCGGCCAGGTCCTGCCAGTAGGGCGGGAGCTCCATCGTGAACGACCGCTCGACGTCGATCCGGCCGCGCTCGCGGTCGAACTTCCACATCGTCACCGTCCCGCGGTACTTCTGCTGGTAGTCGTCGATCGAGGCGTACTCCCAGCCGAGCGGCGTGGCGTACTGCCCGCCCTCGATGACCCACTCGGTGTCCGGGGTGACGAACGTGCCGCCGTGGTCGTTGATCGCCACAGGGTTCTTGACGATCTGCTTGGTCTCGAAGTCGCGCAGGTCGATCACGGCGACGCGCGCGTTGGCCTTGTCGTTGACGAAGCACCATTGGCCGTCGTACTCGCCGTTGGTCTCGCTCAGGGCCGGATGGTGCGTGTCGCCCCAGCGGAGCTGGTGGGTCGGCATGTCGCCGGCGGAGAGGACCTCCTCGGAGGCGAGCGAGCCGAAGCCCCACCCCTGCCAGGGCTCGGGGGTGAAGACGCCGATCACGCGCAGGATGCGCATGGACGGCACGCCGATCACGATCACCTGCCCCGAGTGGCCGCCCGAGCTGAACATGACGTACGGGTCGTGCTGGCCCGTGGGCATGTAGGTCTTCGCGGCGGCGCGCAGGTCGTCGGGGGTGAGCCCGCGGCGCTGGGCGATCTCGGTCACGGTCTCGCCCGCGCGGGGGGTGGTGATCCTCCGGTCGGCGTCGTCGTCGGGGCAGCCCGTCGCGGCCAGGGCCACGGCGAGGGCGAGCAGGGTGGTCGCGGGCGGGCGCATCATCGTCTCCTCGTTCCTGCGGGCCATCAGGGCGCCTCCGGCAGCGCCTGCACGTGCTCGGCGATCGCGCGCAGCTGCTCGTCGCTCAGGGCGGGGTTGCCGCCCTTGGGCGGCATGGTGACGCCGGTGTCGTTCAGCGGGTGGTCGGCGGCGCGCCCCTCCTTGAGGAAGGCCAGCATCTCGTCGATCGAGAGGGCGTCGACGAACTCGCTCGTCGTCAGGTCCTTGCCGAGTCCGGGCACGCCGCGGGCGTCCTCCCCGTGGCAGGAGGCGCAGTTGACGACGAACAGCTCCGCGCCATCCGGCGCGGGCTGCTGGCGCTGCGTCCGGACGGGCGGCTGCTGCGGCCTCGTGAAGGCGTCCAGGTCGTCGTCGGGGCAGCCGGTGAGGAGGCCGGCGACGAGCAGCGCCAGGGCGACGGGGCGGCGGCAGCGGGGCATGGGGACACCTCTCGCCCCGGCCCGGCGCAACGCCCGTTCCGCTTCGCGCCGTCGGCGCGGAGCGGCGGGGTGGGACGCGGGCGGACGGCGCCGGCGTCGCGGCGTCCCGCCCGCGGCGAGACCCCGCCCGGGGCTGGCGACTGACGGTCGCCGTAAGAGCGCCCACCCCGTGGAGAGCGGGCCTGACTACGCCTCGGGGTGCATGGGCAGGACGAGCCCGTGGCGCCGCGCCGTCTCGAGCGCGACCTCGTAGCCCGCGTCGGCGTGGCGCGCGACGCCGGTGCCGGGGTCGTTGGTGAGCACGCGCTCGATCCGGCGCGCGGCGTCGGGCGTGCCGTCGGCGACGACGACCTGCCCGGCGTGGAGCGAGTAGCCCATGCCCACGCCGCCGCCGTGGTGGATCGACACCCACGAGGCGCCCGAGGCGACGTTGAGCATGGCGTTGAGGAGCGGCCAGTCGGCGATCGCGTCGCTGCCGTCCTTCATCGCCTCGGTCTCGCGGTTGGGCGAGGCGACCGACCCCGTGTCGAGGTGGTCGCGGCCGATCGCGATCGGGCCGACCTCGCCCTTCGCCACGAGGTCGTTCATGAGCAGGCCCATGCGCGCGCGCGCGCCCTGGCCGAGCCAGCAGATCCGCGACGGCAGCCCCTGGAAGGCGACGCGCTCGCCGGCGAGGCGGATCCAGCGGCACAGCGCCTCGTCCTCGGGGAAGGTCTCGAGGACCAGGCGGTCCGTGCGGGCGATGTCCGCCGGGTCGCCCGTGAGCGCCACCCAGCGGAACGGGCCCTTGCCCTCGCAGAAGAGCGGCCGCACGTAGGCGGGCACGAAGCCGGGGAAGCCGAACGCGTCCTTCAGCCCGTGCTCGAGCGCCGCGCCGCGGATGTTGTTGCCGTAGTCGAAGGTCACGGCGCCGCGGTCCTTCAGGGCCAGCATGGCCTTCACGTGGGCGACCACCGTCTCGCCCGCGCGCGCGAGGTAGGCGGCGGGGTCCTGGCGGCGCAGCGCCTTCGCCTCGGCCAGCGACAGGCCTGTGGGCACGTAGCCGTTGAGCAGGTCGTGCGCGCTCGTCTGGTCGGTGAGCACGTCCGGGACGACGCCGCGCGCGAGCATGGCCTCGAGCAGGGTCACGGCGTTGCCCACCCAGGCGATCGAGCGGGCCTGGCCGCGCTCGCGCGCCTCCTGCGCCAGGCGCAGGGCCTCGTCGAGGTCGTCGGTCGCGTGGTCGAGGTAGCGCGTGTCGAGGCGGCGCTTCACGCGCTCCGGGTCGACCTCGGCGGCCAGGCAGACCGCCTCGTTCATCGTGGCCGCGAGCGGCTGCGCGCCGCCCATGCCGCCGAGGCCGCCCGTCACGACGAGGCGCCCCTTCAGGCTGCCGCCGAAGTGCGTGCGGGCGGCGGCGGCGAACGTCTCGTAGGTGCCCTGGAGGATCCCCTGCGTGCCGATGTAGATCCACGAGCCGGCCGTCATCTGGCCGAACATGATCAGGCCCTTGGCTTCGAGTCGCCGGAACTCCTCCCACGTGGCCCAGCGGGGCACCAGGTTCGAGTTGGCCAGGAGCACGCGCGGGGCGTCCGGGTGCGTCCTGAACACGCCGACGGGCTTGCCGCTCTGCACGAGCAGCGTCTCGTCGGGCGCGAGCGCCTTCAGGCAGCGCACGATCGCCTCGTAGGCCTCCCACGAGCGGGCCGCCTTGCCGCTGCCGCCGTAGACGACGAGGTTCGCCGGGTCCTCGGCCACCTCGGGGTCGAGGTTGTTCATGAGCAGGCGCAGGGCCCCCTCCGCCTGCCAGGTGCGCGCGTTGAGCGTCAGCCCGCGGGGGGCCTGGATCGGGGGCCGGGCGGCGGTGGTCGTCATGGCGGACTCCTGGCGGGGGAGAGAGGGCGCATTATGCCCGCCGCCCGCGCGCGGTGCGTGCCTTCCTCCCGTCGGACCCTCCCGGTAGAGTTTCGGGCCCTCGACATCGCGCCGCCGGCCTCGCCGCCCGCGGCGCAGGAAGCGGAACCGTTGCCATGAAGCCCCGCGTGCTCAAGTTCGGCGGCTCGTCCGTCGCGAACGCCGCGTGCATGCGCCAGGTCGGGGTGGTCGTGCGCGCCGCCCTGCCGGCGAGCCCGCTCGTCGTGCTCTCGGCCATGGGCAAGACCACCGACGCCCTGTTCCGCGCCGGGCAGGCCGCCGTGAAGGGCGACCTCGATCAGGCCCTCACCGAGGCGGCGGGGGTGTTCCAGCGCACGCGCGAGGCGCTTCGCGACCTGCTCGGCGGGCAGGTGCCCGTGACCGCGGCCGAGCAGGTGGCCGCCATGGAGTCGGAGCTGCAGCTCCTCCTGCGCGGCGTGGCGCTCCTGCGCGAGCTCACGCCGCGCTCCATGGACGCGATCGCCAGCACGGGCGAGCGGCTGTCGACGCGCGTGTTCGCCGCCCACCTCGAGCGCGAGGGGGTGCCGGTCACGCACCTGGACGCCAGGGAGGTCGTGCGCACCGACGGCGCCTTCGGCGCCGCGGCCCCGCAGCAGGCGGCGATCAAGGTCCTGGCGGCCGAGCGGGTCGCGCCCTACCTGGGCCCCGGGCGGGTCGTCGTCACGCAGGGCTACATCGGCGCGACCGAGGACGGCACGACGACGACGCTCGGCCGCGGCGGCAGCGACTACTCGGCCGCGCTCCTCGGCGCCGCGCTCGGGGCCGACGAGATCCAGATCTGGACCGACGTCGAGGGCGTGCTCACGGCCGACCCGCGCGTCGTGCCGGCCGCGCGGCCGATCAAGCGGCTGTCCTTCGCCGAGGCGGCCGAGCTGGCCGCCTTCGGGGCCAAGGTCCTCCACCCGGCGACCGTGCAGCCGGCGGTCGAGGCCGGGATCCCGGTCACGGTGCGCCACACCGAGCGGCCGGACGGCGCGTTCACGACGATCACGGCCGAGGCGGCGGCCACGGGCAAGCCGATCACGGCGCTCGCCTCGCGCGGGCCGATCACCGTGCTCACGGTCCACTCGACGCGCATGCTCGCCCAGGCCGGCTTCCTCGGCCGGCTGTTCGAGGTGTTCGGGCGCCTGGGCGTGAGCGTCGACCTCGTGGCCACGGCCGAGAACTCGGTCTCGCTCACGGTCGACGCGCGCGCGCCGCTGGGGCCGCTCCTGGCCGAGCTGCGCGGGTTCGCCACGATCCAGGTGGCGGAGCGGCGGGCGATCGTGGCCGTCGTCGGCGAGCGGCTGCGCTCGACGCCGCGGATCGGCGCGCGCGTGTTCGCGGCGCTCGAGGAGGTCAACGTGGAGATGATCTCCATGGGCTCGAGCGAGATCAACCTGAGCCTCGTCGTCCGCGAGGAGGACGCGGCCCCCGCCGTGCAGCGGCTGCACCGGGCCTTCATGGAGAACGGCGCGTGACGCTGCGCGTGGGGGTGTGCGGGGCCGGGCGGCTCGGCGGCGCGATCGCCGCCGAGGCGCGGGCGCAGGGCGTCCTGGCCTGGAGCGTGGGCCGGCAGGCGCCGCCCGAGGGGCCCGTCGACGCGATCGTCGAGGCCACGGTGGCCGACGCGGTCGAGGCGCGGCTGGAGCTGGCGCTGGCGCGCGGGGTGCCGCTGGTGATCGGCACGACCGGCTGGTCGATCCCCGACCTCGCCGCGCGCGTGGGCGACCGGGCGGCCGTGGTCGTCGCGCCGAACTTCTCGCTCGGCGTGGCCCTCGTCGCGCGCCTGACGCGGGTGCTCGGCGGCTTCGCCGCGCTCGACCCGCAGCGCGACCCCTACCTGCTCGAGCACCACCACCAGCGCAAGCACGACGCGCCCTCGGGCACGGCGAAGATGCTCGCGCGCACGCTGCTCGAGGCCTGCCCGCGCAAGACCGAGTGGACGCTCGGCGGCCCGGTCGCGCCGCACCAGCTCAGCGTGGGGGTCGTGCGCGCCGGGTCGACCTACAGCTCGCACGTCGTCGGCGTCGACGCGCCGGGCGAGGTGATCGAGGTCCACCACGCCGCGCGCAGCGCCGCCGTGTTCGCGCAGGGGGCGCTGGCCGCCTGCCGCTGGGTGCAGGGGCGCAAGGGGGTGTTCACGATGGACGACGTGGCGGCCGACATCATCGACCCGCTCTTCCAGCCCCCCGGGAGGCGCCCGTGACCCCGCTCGACCTGTCGGGCCTGTCGGTGGCCCTGGCCACCCCCTTCCAGCCCGACGACGGCCTCGACCTCGAGGCGCTGCGCCGCCTCGTCCGGCACGTCGTCGAGGGCGGCGCCGACGTCCTCGTGGCGCTCGGCACGACCGGCGAGGCGTCGACGCTCACCGAGGAGGAGCGCGACCTCGTGGTCGCCGCCTGCCTCGAGGAGTCGGGCGGCCGGCCCGTGCTCGTCGGCACCGGCTCGAGCTCGACCGCGCAGGCGGCGCTCTGGACGCGGCGGGCGCGCGCCCTCGGCGCCGCCGGGGCGCTCGTCGTCACGCCGCCCTACAACAAGCCGACGCAGGCCGGGCTCGCCGCCCACTACCGGGCGATCGCCCAGGGCGCGGCGGGCTTCCCGCTCGTGGCCTACAACGTCCCCGGGCGCACGGCCGTGAACCTGACGCCGGCCGGCCTGGCGAAGGTGTGGGAGGTCGACGAGGTCGTGGCCGTGAAGGAGTCGTCGGGCAGCCTCGGCCAGCTCGCCGAGGTCGCGCGGACGCTGCCCGCGGGCAAGCAGCTCCTCTCGGGCGACGACAACCTGGCCGTCCCCAGCGTCGCGGTCGGCGCGGTCGGCCTCGTGTCGGTCCTGGGCAACCTCCTGCCCGGGGAGATGAAGGCGCTCGTCGACGCCGCGCGGGCGGGCGACGCGCCGCGGGCGCGGGCGCTCCACCTGGCGCTCCTGCCGCTCATGGACGCGCTCTTCGCCGAGCCGAACCCGATCCCGCTCAAGGCGGCGCTGGAGCTCGTCGGGCTCGGCGGCGCGCACGTGCGCCTGCCGCTGACCCCGGCCGAGCCGGCGACGGTCCAGCGGCTCTCCGCGGCCCTCGCGCACGCGCGGGCCGAGGCCCAGCCCCACCTGGAGGCCACGACGTGACGCCCGACGACCTTCGCAGCTTCTACGACCGCCCCGCCGAGGCCGTGCTCGCCGACCCGAAGGCGGAGCAGGCGCACGAGGCGCTGCTCCTGGCGCTGGAGGCGGGGACCGTCCGCGCGGCCGAGCCGGCCGAGGGCACGTGGCGCGCGAACGCCTGGGTCAAGCAGGCGATCCTCCTCGGGTTCCGGCGCACGGCGATGAAGGAGCAGCCGGGCCCCGGCTTCCCCACGTTCGACAAGACGGCCTACCCGCCGCGCCACTTCGCGCTCGACGACCAGGTGCGCCTCGTGCCGGGCGGCTCCGCGGTGCGGCGCGGCGCGCACCTGGGCAAGGGCGTGGTCGTCATGCCGCCGGCCTACGTGAACGTCGGCGCCTGGGTCGGCCCGGGGACGATGGTCGACAGCCACGCGCTGGTCGGCTCGTGCGCGCAGCTCGGCGCGCGGGTGCACCTCTCGGCCGGCGCGCAGGTGGGCGGCGTCCTCGAGCCCGCCGGGGCGGTGCCCGTGGTCGTCGAGGACGAGGCCTTCGTCGGCGGCCTCGTCGGCCTGTTCGAGGGGGTGCGCGTGGGCGCGCGGGCGGTGATCGCCGCCGGCGTGACGCTCACGGCGTCGACGGTGCTCTACGACCTCGTCCACGGCTGCGAGCGCCGCCGCGAGGTGCCCGCGGGCGCCGTGGTCGTCCCCGGGTCGCGGCCGGCCTCGGGCGACTTCGCGCGCGAGCGCGGCCTGCACCTGTCGGCGCCCATGATCGTGAAGTACCGCGACGCCAAGACCGACGCCGCGACGGCCCTGGAGCAGGCGCTCAGGTGAGCCTGTTCGCCTTCGGCGACGACGACCTCGCCGGGCTCGCCGCGCGGCACGGGACGCCCGCGTTCGTCTACTCGGCGGCGGTCGCGCGGGCGGGCCTTCAGCGCCTGCGCGCGGCCCTGCCCGACCGGGTGCGCCTGGCCTACGCGGTCAAGGCGAACCCGCATCCGGAGCTCCTGCGCCTCTTCGCCGACCTCGGCGCCAGCTTCGACTGCGCGTCCGAGGGCGAGCTGCGCCGGGTGGCCGACCTGGCGCCCGGGCGGGTGTTCTTCGCCGGCCCCGGCAAGCGCACGGCCGAGCTGGCGCTCGCCCTCGAGCAGGGGGTGCGCGTGCAGGCCGAGGGGTGGGAGGACCTCGAGCGCCTCGACGCGCTGGCGCGCGCGCCCGTCGCCGTGAACCTGCGGGTGCACCCGGCCGCCGGCGTGGCCGAGAGCAACCGGATCATCGGCGGCGTCGGCCCCTCGGCGTTCGGCGTCGACGAGGAGGCCCTGCCCGAGGTGCTCCCGCGCGCGGCGGCGCTCGCGCACGTGCGCGTGCGGGGGCTGCACGTGTTCGCCGCGAGCAACGAGCGCGACGCGGCGAAGCTCCTCGCGACGCACCGCATGGTCCTCGACCTCGGCCGGCGACTCACCCAGGAGCACGGCCTGACGCTCGAGCAGATCGACCTCGGCGGCGGGCTCGGCGTGCCCTACGCGCCCGACGAGGCGCCGCTCGATGCCGGCGCGCTCGGCCGCGGCCTGGGCGACCTGCTCCGTGAGCACGCGTGGTTCCAGGGCGAGCTGATCCTCGAGCCGGGTCGCTTCCTGGCCGCCCCGTGCGGCGTCTACCTGGCGCGGGTCGTGCGCACGAAGGAGAGCCGCGGGGCGCGCTTCGCGATCCTCGAGGGCGGCGTGAACCACCTCCTGCGCCCGCTGCTCACGGGGCAAGCGTTCCCGGTGCGCGCGGTCGGTCGCGACGGATCGACCGCGTCGACCACGCTCGCGGGCCCGCTGTGCACGAGCCTCGACCGGCTGGGGACGGTCGACCTCCCCGACCTGCGCCCGGGCGACCTGCTGGCGTTCGGGACCGCGGGCGCCTACGGGTTCACGGAGGGGATGACCCACTTCCTCAGCCACCCGGTGCCGCCCGAGGTGTGGGTGGCGTAGCATGGGCGCGTGACGACGGCGTGCCCCGAGTGCGGCGAGGCCTACGCGGTCCGGGCGAGGGTCTGCGGGCGCTGCGGCGCGGCCCGGCGCGGGCCGCAGCGCAAGCGCCCGCCCTGTCCGCGCTGCGGCTACCACACGACGACGCCGTTCGTCGCCGACGAGCGGCGATCCCGGCGCATCCTGCGCAAGTGCTCGCGCTGCGCGCACACCTTCGACGGGGGGGACGACCCGCCGCGCGAGGGACCGTTCGCCGCGCTGGGCCAGGGGGTCGATGGCCTGGCGCGGCTCGGGGTGGTCGTGGCGGCGCTCGCCTTGGTGGCCCTCGCGCTGCTGATGCGGGCGGCCGGGCGCTGATCACCCGTGCCGCGGCGGGCCCACGCGGGCGCGGATGCGGTCCTTCGAGTCGCCCGAGTGGAGCTCGATGAACGTCTCGCACACCTCCGGGAGCTCGGTCTGGAGGCGGTGGTTGAGGCGGTCGAGCAGGTCCTCGACGTCGCTCGAGGCGAGACCACCCCTCACCTGCACGTCGCAGTTGACGAGCACGTCCTCCGGGCCGAGGTGCATGGTGAGGACCCGCGCCACGTGGACCACCTCGGGGAAGGAGTGCAGGACGTCGCGCAGGCGGCGCCGGTCCTCGGGCTCGAGCGCCTCGCCGAGGAGCTGCGCGCGGGAGTCGACGGCGAGGGTCCAGGCGACGAACAGGAGCGCGGCGCCGATCAGGAGCGCGCCGGCCGCGTCCCAGCGCGGGTCGCCCGTGACGTGCGAGAGGGCGAGGGCGAGCCCGGCGATCAGGACGCCGGCGATCCCGGCCGCGTCCTCGTAGAGCGGCACCTTGAGCGACGTGTCGCGCGTCGCCTGGACGTGGCGCCAGAAGGGGCGCTCGCGCGCGCGGGCGGCCGCGCGCACGTCGCGTACGCTCGACGCGAGCGCGAGGGCCTGGGCGACGAGGGCCACGCCCAGGACGACGTAGCCCACGACGAAGCGCGCCGGCGCGAGCGGCCGCGGGTCGAGGAGGCCGCGCACGCCGAGGACGATCGACCCCACCGCCGCGCCGACGCACACGAGCAGGGCGGCGAGGAACAGCCCGTAGAACAGGTCCTTGCCCTGCGCCGCCGGCCGGCGGTCGTCCTTCTTCACCCCGCCGAGGCGCAGCCCCGCGAGCAGGAAGAGCTGGTTGACCGCGTCGGCGAAGGAGTGCGCCGCCTCGGCCAGCAGCACGGCGGCGCCCGAGAGCACCCCCGCCGCGAGCTTGGCCGCGGCCAGGACGAGGTTGACCAGGAGCGCCGTCAGGGTGCCGGTCCGGGTCCGGCGACCCGCCTGGGTCAGAGCGTTCACGCGCCGTCGCCCTCCTGGGCGACCCGGGCGCAAATCACGGGCCGGCAGGGGCTCGCGTGGGCGTCCGGGGTGGAGGGACAGGGCTGACGCGACGGGGCGACTCCTTGGCGAAGGATCTGCGCGGCGTGGTGAGCGCGGGCGATGGGGGCTCGAACCGATGGCTTCGAGGCTGACCGCGCCTGCCCCGTGAGAGAGGAGTGCGCCTTGACTCACATGGGACACGAGGCAACGAAGGTCCACGAAGTCCACGGCCCCCAGGCCTCTGTCTACCTTGGTGCCTTCGTGTCCCATGGGCACCAGGAGCGGAACTCGTCGATCAGGACAGGCGGTCGCCGCGGTGACAGAGCACGACCAAGACAAGGCGCGCCAGGTCGTTGCGCCGGCTACACCTGATCGAGGCCGCGCACGTCGTCACCGACGGGGACCACGCGGACCTCGATCTCGAGGGACTCGCCCCCGCCGCCGGCGTAGATCGTGCCGGAGCTGGGCGTCGCGTCGCGGTAGTTGCGCCCGGACGCCACCCGCACGTGGTCGCTGCCGACCAGGCAGCCGTTGGTCGGGTCGTAGCCGCGCCAGCCCAGCCACGGCAGGTACAGCTCGGCCCAGGCGTGGGAGGCGTCGGACTGGATCTTGTTCTCGTAGTTGCTGCCCGTGAAGATGTAGCCCACCCGGTAGCGCGCGGGGATCCCCAGCAGGCGCGCCAGGCAGATGAACAGGTTGGCGAAGTCCTGGCACACACCGCGCCGGCTGGTGTGCACCTCGAAGGGGGTCGTCTCCAGCGTGGTCGAGCCGGACACGTAGGCGTAGTCGCGGTAGATGGTGCGGTTCATGTCGTTGAGCGTCTCGAACAGGTCGTAGTCCTGCCGCTCGACGAAGCTCATGGCGTAGTCGTTGAGCTCGCGCAGCTGGGTCTCGGGCAGCTCGGGGGGCAGCAGGTAGGGCGACATCATCTGCCGCTGCCAGGGCATCCACACCAGCGGGATGTTGTCGCGCCGCGGCGCCTGCTGCACGTCGAGGTCCGCCGTCACCTCCACGATCGACCGGGCCACGATGCCCAGCTCGTGGTACGGGCGCTCCACCGTCAGCCGGGTGGCCTGGTTGCCGAAGACGTCCTCGAAGTCACGCCGCGAGCCCTCGACCGACAGCTCCAGCGTGTGGTCGAGCACGGTCTGGGCGAGGTCGTGCACCGGGCGGAGCCGGTAGAGGTGGGTGCTCTGCTCCACCTCCAGGGCGTAGCGGTAGGAGGTCCGGTGCAGGACGTGGTAGCGGCGCCGCTCCCGCGAGGGCGACGCCGGCTCGACCGCCGCACGCGCGGCGTCGGGGGACGGCGGCGCCCCCTGCGCCCCCTGCAGCGCCGACGTCTGCATGACGGCCGGACCGGCGGCCGCGACGTGCAGGGGCGTCGGGGTCGGCGCCGGGCCGGGGGCGTCGCCGGGAGCGCTCGGAGGGGTGGTCGCTTGCGCCGGGTGGCTCGTCCAGATCACCGCGCCGCGGCGGGCGACGAGCATCTGCCCGGGCAGGAAGGGGGTCCATTGCTCGCCCGACAGGGGCCGGGTCGAGACGATCACGCTGGTGCGCGCGACGTCGCGCGCGTCCTGGAAGTCCAGGCTGATGTCGTCCGACTCGAGCGGCCCCGGGGCGTAGGGCGGCAGGCGCCGCTGCCAGGTGAGGCCGTGAAAGGCGCGCTGGTCGTGGTAGGCGACCAGGTCGTGCCCGTCGGACAGGAGCAGGTTGAGCGTCCCGAGGGCGTTCAGCTCCGTCAGCCACCCGTGCAGCTCCGGCCAGCCCACGTCGGAGAGCTGCCGGCCGCGGCGCTGGCGCACGCGTTCGAGGAGCCAGCAGAAGGCCCGCTCGGAGTCCGTCCGCCCCACCGGGAAGAACGTGGGGTCCGACTCCAGCGGGATCGCCTCCGCCTGCAGGTCGCCGTTGTGGGCCAGGAGCCAGTCGCGCCCGCCGTAGCTGCGCAGGAAGGGGTGCGTGTCCTGCTGCGTGATGCGCTGCGCGGCCCCGCGCAGGTGGCACACGAACACCGTCGAGCGGAAGCGCTTCCAGTCGCGCAGGACCTTCGTCATGGCGTTGTCGCCGATCGAGGTCGGGTCCTTGACCAGCATGGCCGCGCGGTCCTCGCCCGGGAACCAGCCGAACCCCCAGCCGTAGGGGCGATGGCGGGTGTCGCCGGCCTGGCGCATGCCCTTGAGCTCGATCGAGGGCGAGCTGGTGCAGTCGAACGAGAGCCCCAGGAGCTGGCTCACCCGACCGCCTCGCGGCGGGGCTCGGCGGCGGGCACGGGCGGGTCGAAGAAGTCGCCCGAGACGGCGCTGCACACCTCGGTGATGGCGCCGATCTGGCGGGTCAGCTCCGCGTGCAGCCCGCCGGCGACCACCGACTCGGGGGTCAGCCCGCGCAGGCTCTCCAGCAGCGCCGCCAGGAGCGCCGCGCTGCGGGCGCCGATCGGCGAGCCCTCGTCGGGGCGTACGCGGCGCAGGAAGTTCCAGGCCCGGTCCAGGCAGTGGAGGACCGAGCGCGGGAAGGCCGGTTCGAGGAGCAGGAAGCCGGCCACGGCCGGGCCGGTGATCGCCCCCTGGTGGCGCTTGAAGAAGGCCTCGCTGGCCGAGCAGGAGCGCAGCAGCGCCAGCCACTGGATCGCCTCGACGGCGCTCTCTCCATCGCTCCGGGTGGGCCCTAGCAGGTGGTACTTCACGTCGAGCATGCGCGCCGTCTGCCCCGCGCGCTCCAGCAGCATGCCCAGGCGCATGAAGTCGAACGGCCGCTCGTGGAGCATCGTGTTGTGCGTCGTGCCGTGGAACGCGTGGCAGCGCGACTTGACCCGCTCGTAGAAGGCCTGCCGGTCGCGCGCGTAGAGGCGCTCGCCCTTGCCCTCGGTCATCCAAAGCCAGAAGGCGTTCAGGACCTCCCACACCTCGAGGCTGATCGTCTCGCGGATCGTGCGCGCGTTCTCGCGCGCCCAGCGGAGCGAGGTGATGATCGAGACCGGGTTGCGCTCGTCCCACACCAGGTAGCGCTGCACGACCTCGCGGTCGGCCGCCGCCTCGCCCCCGTGGAGCTCCTCGAACCGCGCCGCCTCGCCGCACACGATCACCTGCGGGTGCCAGCGGTCGAGGGCCGGGACGCCCGCGTCGAGCACGAGCGACAGGTTCACCTCGAGCATTCGCGCCGTGCTCTCGACGCGCTCCATGTACCGATGCAGCCAGTAGCAGGCCTCCGCCACGCGCGAGATCAAGCGCCCTCCTCGCCGCCGAGCACCCACGTGTCCTTCGACCCGCCGCCCTGGCTCGAGTTGACCACGTAGCTGCCCGCGACCAGCGCGACGCGCGACAGGCCGCCCGGGAGGACCCAGCGCTTGCCGCGCCCCCGGACCACGAACGGGCGCAGGTCGACGCGGCGCGGGGCCAGCCCGTCGGGGGTCCAGGTGGGGCAGCAGGAGAGCTCGACCACCGGCTGGGCGATGTACTTGCGCGGCTCGGCGCGGATCCGCCCGGCGAACTCCTCGCGCTCCTCGCGCGTGGAGCGCGGGCCGATGAGCATGCCGTAGCCGCCCGACTCGTCGACGCTCTTGACGACCAGCTCGTCGAGGTGCGCCAGGACGTGCGCGCGCTCGTCGGGCCGCGAGCACTGGAACGTGGGCACCTGCTCGAGGAGCGGCTCCTCGCCCAGGTAGAAGCGGATCATGTCGGGCACGAACGGGTAGATGCCCTTGTCGTCGGCCACGCCGTTGCCGAGCGCGTTGGCGAGGGTCAGGTTGCCGGCCACCAGGGCGCGCACGAGCCCGCGCACGCCCAGGACGCTGTCGGGCCGAAAGGCCTCCGGGTCGACGAAGGCGTCATCGATCCGCCGGTAGATCACGTCGACGCGCTGCGGGCCGTGCGTGGTCTTCACCCACACGACGTCGTCCTGCACGAACAGGTCCTGCCCCTGGACCAGGTCGACGCCCATGCGCCGGGCCAGGAACGAGTGCTCGAAGTAGGCGGAGTTGTAGGGCCCCGGCGTGAGGACCACGACGCGCGGGACGGCGCTCCGGCAGCCCTCGGGGGCGCAGGAGGCCAGCGCCTCGCGCAGGTGGACCGGGTAGGCGTCGACGGGCCGCACGCGCACGCGGTCGAACACGCCCGGGAGGACGCGCTTCATCACCGCCCGGTTCTCGAGCACGTAGGAGACGCCCGAGGGCGTGCGCACGTTGTCCTCGAGCACCACGAGGGCGCCGTCGGGGCGGCGGATCAGGTCGACCCCCGCCACGTGCACCCGCACCCCTCCCGGCGCGGGGAGGCCGCGCAGGCGCTCGCTCCAGCTCCGCGAGCCGAGCACCAGCTCCGCGGGCACCCGCCCCTCGGCGAGGATCCGCCGCGGACCGGCGACGTCCTCGAGGAAGCGGTCGAGCGCCTCGACGCGCTGCAGCAGGCCGCGCTCGATGCGGGTCCACTCGGCCCGGGGGATCACCCGCGGGACGAGGTCGAAGGGGAAGATCTTCTCGGTCCCGCGCGTGTCGGAGTAGACCGAGAAGGTCACGCCGCCCTTGCGGAAGGTCACGTCCGCCAGGCGGTGCCGGCTGCGCAGCTCGGCCTTTCCCAGCGCGTCCACGAGGCGGATCACCGAGGCCGCCTCCTCGCGCGGGCGGTCCGGCCCCTCGAACAGCTCGTCCCAGACGCCCTCCAGCGGGCGGTAGTCGGCGAACAGCGGCACGGTCTTGCTGCCGACCTCGGACCCGCGTGCGGGGCGCTCTCTCACGTTGCTCCCTCTGCTCGTGCCGCCGGCGCTGAAATCCAGCGCGGGTTCATCTACCATAGACCCCCCGCATTCGCTCCCGCCACCGCCGCTGCGCCGACGAGGCGCCGCAACACGACCGAGGGCCCATGCACCTCCGCGTCCGGCATCGGACCCGCTACGCGTACGACCGCGCGGTCGCGCTCGGCCCTCACGTCGTGCGCCTGCGCCCCGCGCCGCACACCCGCGCCGAGGTCACGTCCTACGACCTGCGCGTCGGCCCCGACGCCTGCCGGGTGCGCTGGCAGCGCGACCCCTGGGCCAACCGGGTCGCCCGGGTGACGTTCCCCGTGGGCGCCACCTCGCGCGAGCTGGCGCTGGACGTCGAGCTCACGCTCGAGGTGCGCCCGGTCAACCCGTTCGACTTCTTCCTCGACGACCGCTGCAGGACGCTCCCCTGGGCCTACCCCGACGGGCTCGCCGACGAGCTGCGGCCGTTCCTCGGCGCGCCCGAGCGCGGCCCGCGCCTGCGCGAGTGGCTGGCGCGCCAACCCGCCGCCGGCGACACGATCGAGTTCCTGGTGGAGCTCAACGCGCGCGTGGCGCGCGACGTGCGCTACGTGATCCGCCAGGAGGCGGGCATCCAGACGAGCGAGGAGACGCTGACGCTGGGCCGGGGGAGCTGCCGCGACAGCGCCGTGCTGCTCGTCGACCTGCTGCGCGCGCACGGCCTCGCCGCGCGCTTCGTCTCCGGCTACCTGGTGCAGCTGGCCGACGAGGGGAACATCCCCGACCTGCCCCGCGGGCTCACGCGCGACGCGGTCGACCTGCACGCCTGGGCGGAGGTCTACATGCCCGGCGGCGGCTGGATCGGCCTCGACGGCACCAGCGGGCTCTTCTGCGGCGAGGGGCACGTCCCCCTGTGCGTCGCCGTGCAACCGGAGCTGGCCGCGCCGGTGACGGGGAGCGCCAGCGCGGCCGCGAGCGCGGTCACGTTCGAGCTCGAGGTCACGCGGCTGGGCCACGAGCCGCGCCCGCGGCGCCCCTACACCGACGAGCAGTGGGAGGCGCTGCGCGCCGCCGGCCGCGCCGTCGACGCGCGCCTGCGCGCCGAGGACCTGCGCCTGACCATGGGCGGGGAGCCGACCTGGACCTCGCGCGAGCACCCGCGCGCCCCCGAGTGGAACGCCGAGGCCCTCGGCCCGACCAAGTGGTCGCAGGGGCTGCGCCTGGCGCATCACCTGCGCGAGCGGCTCCCCGCGGGGGCGCTGGTGCTCGAGCAGCAGGGCAAGCACTACCCGGGCGAGAGCCTCCCGCGCTGGGCCCTGCGCTTCCTCTGGCGCGCCGACGGGGCCCCCGTGTGGCGCGACCCGGCGCGCCTCGACCTGCGCCCGCCCGGCGACGCCGCCCCCGACGAGCCGGCGCGCTCGCCCGAGGAGCTGCGCCGCCGGCAGGCGCGCCGCGCCGGCCAGCGCGGCGCCCTCGAGCGCGCTCGCGCCCTCGGCGCGGCCCTGGCCGAGCGCCTCGGGCTGCCCGCGGCGCTCGTCATGCCGGGCTTCGAGGACCCGTGGGTCTTCGCCACGCTGGAGGAGAACCTCCCGGTCGACCTGGACCCCCTGGCGCTCGCGGGCGACGCCAGCGAGGACCGCCGCCGGCTCACGCGCGTGCTCGATCGCGGGCTCGACGCGCCGGCCGGGTTCGCGCTCCCGCTGGCCCACGACGGGACCGGCTGGACGTCGGCCGAGTGGACGTTCCGCCGCGGGCACCTGTTCTTGACCCCCGGCGACGCGCCCATGGGGCTGCGCCTGCCGCTGGACCGGATCAGCGGCCGCCCCGCCGACCCGCTCCTCGCCTGGCCCGAGGACCCGTTCGCCCGCCCCCCGGCGCTCGGCGGCGCGGGCGCGGCGGCGCCGGCCGCGTTCCGCTTCGACCCGCGCCAGGCCGCCCGCCCGGCCGCGGCGCGCGTCCGCCACCAGGGCCCCCGTCACGCCGAGCCGCCCGCGCCCGCGGGCGAGTGGGGCCCGCTGCGCACGGCGCTGTGCGTGGAGCCGCGCGCCGGCGTCGTGCACGTGTTCTTGCCCCCGCTGGCCCAGGCCGAGCGCTTCCTCGAGCTGGTCGCCGCGGTCGAGGACGCCGCGGGCGGCGTGGGCGTGGCCGTGCGCCTGGAGGGCTACGGACCGCCGGCCGACCCGCGCCTGCTCACGTGCTCGGTGACGCCCGACCCCGGGGTCCTGGAGGTGAATCTGCCCCCCAGCGAGGGCTTCGACGAGTACGTCGGCTGGCTGGAGCGCGCCGCCGACGCCGCGAACCGCGCGGGCCTCACCTCCGAGCGCTACCAGCTCGACGGGCGCGAGACCGGCTCGGGCGGCGGCCACCACCTGACCCTCGGGGGGCCGACGCCGCCGGAGAGCCCCTTCCTCCGCCGGCCGGACCTCCTGGCCAGCCTCCTGCGCTACCTGCAGCACCACCCCGCGCTGAGCTACGCGTTCACGGGGCTGTTCGTGGGGCCCACGTCGCAGGCGCCGCGCGTCGACGAGGCGCGCATGGACGCGCTCGACGAGCTGGAGCTGGCCCTCTCGCGGCTGCCCGCCGGCGGGGACCCGCCGCCCTGGCTGATCGACCGCCTGCTGCGCAACCTGCTCACCGACGTGAGCGGCAACACGCACCGCACGGAGGTCTCGATCGACAAGCTGTTCGACCCCGCCGGGCCGGCCGGCCGCCAGGGCCTGATCGAGCTGCGCGCCTTCGAGATGCCGCCCCACGAGCGCATGGCGGCGGCGCAGATGCTCCTCGCGCGCGGGCTCGTGGCCCGCTTCGCGCGCGAGCCCTACACCCGGCCGCTGCTGCGCTGGGGGCGGCGGCTGCACGACGAGTTCATGCTCCCGCACTTCCTCTGGCGCGACCTCGAGGACGTCCTCGACGACCTGCGCGCCGCGGGCCTGCCCTTCGACGACGCCTGGTACCGCGCGTTCCTCGACATCCGCTTCCCCGTGCTCGGCCGGCTGGAGACCGACGGGCTGGTGGTCGAGCTGCGCCAGGCGCTCGAGCCCTGGCCGGTCCTGGGCGAGGAGGCCAGCGGCGGCGGGGTGAGCCGCTACGTGGACAGCTCGCTCGAGCGGGTGCAGGTGCGCGTGGAGGGGATGGTCGACGAGCGCCACGTCGTGTGCGTCAACGGCCACGCGCTGCCGCTGCACCCCACCGGCCGCGCGGGCGAGTACGTGGCGGGCGTGCGCTTCCGCGCCTGGCAGCCGCCCCACTGCCTGCAGCCGACGATCGGCATCCACCACCCGCTGCGCTTCGACGTCGTCGACGTGTGGGCGGCCCGCTCGCTCGGCGCCTGCAGCTGGCACGTGTGGCACCCCGAGGGGCGGAGCTTCGACGAGCCGCCCCTGACCGCGTTCGAGGCCGCTTCGCGGCGCGCGCAGCGCTTCACCCGCGACGGACACGCGCAGTGGCCGGTCCTGCCCCGCCCGGCGCGCGCGCGCGACGAGACGCCGCGGACGCTCGACCTGCGCTGGCTCGAGGGCGACCGCCCCGCGCAGCGGCGCGAGGTGGCCTGGTGAGGTCGAGGGCCGCCGGCGAGGCTGCGCGGCCGTGGCCCGCCCCCGCCGCCCGCCCCGACGCGCGCCCGGGGCTGCCGGCGCGGTGCGGGCGCACGACGACGCCGTGCGCGCCCTCGGGCTGGAGGTGTGGCTGGGCGGCGAGCCGACCTTCACCGACCGCGCCTCGCTCGACCCCGCCTGGCTCGGCGGCGCGCTGGGCGCCGACAAGGAGGCGCGGGCGCGCGCCCTGCTGCGCGCCCTGCGCCGCCCGGGCGACCTGGCGCTGCGCAGCGTGGGCCGGCAGTACCCGGGCGAGGACCGGCCGCGCTTCTCCTACGGGCTCTACCGGCGCCGCGACGGGGGGCCGGTAGCGCCCGGGGCCCCCGCCGATCCGCTGGACGACCTGCGGCCCGGGCCCGCCGAGGCGCCGCTCGCGGCCGCCGTGATGGCCGACCTGGCGGCGGCGCTCGAGGCCGAAGGGCACGCGGTGCGCGTCGTCGGTCCCACCAGCCCGGGCGAGCCGCTCCCCTGGCGGCTGGCCTGGGCGCTCGCGCCCGGCGCC
This sequence comes from Planctomycetota bacterium, assembly GCA_023954375.1. GTDB lineage: Bacteria > Planctomycetota > J058 > J058 > J058 > JAMLIC01. The sequence continues at coordinate 30,980 of JAMLIC010000048.1, read as the reverse complement.
GGCGCGCCGGCGGCGGCGGACCCGCGCCTGCGCCGGCCGCCCCTGGGCGACGCGGCCCTGGGCGACGCCGGCCTCGAAGACCCGCTGGCCGCCGACGGCGTGCGCCTGCTCGGGCTCGGCGACCTCGACGGGGGCGCGCTGCGGATCGAGGTGCCGCGCCTGGCGAGCGTCGACGAGGCGCTGGCGCTGCTCGGGCGCGTGGGCGACGCGGCCCGCGCCCGGGGGGCGATCGGCGTCGTGTGGACCGGCTTCCCGCCCCCGGTCGACGCGCGCGTGGCCTGGCTGTCGGTCACGCCCGACCCCGGCGTCGTCGAGGTGAACATGGCCCCCTCGCCCGACCTCCAGGGCCACCTGGCCGACCTGCAGGCGATCCACGCCGCCGCGGCGGCCGCCGGGCTCTCGCCCTGGCGGGCGAGCTACTCGGGTGAGGTCGGCGACTCGGGGGGCGGCGGGCAGCTGACCTTCGGCGGGCCCTCGCCCGAGGAGAGCCCCTTCCTGCGCCGGCCGCGGCTCCTGCCCCGGCTGCTGGCGCTCCTCAACCGGCACCCGGCGCTCGGCTACTGGTTCGCCGTGGACAACGTCGGCAGCTCCAGCCAGTCGCCGCGCACCGACGAGGGGGCCCCCGAGCTGTTCGACGAGCTGGGGCTGGCGCTGGACCTGCTCACCCACGGCCCGCCGGCGGCGCCCGAGGCGCTGTGGGAGGCCCTGGCCCCGTTCCTGGCCGACCGGCTGGGCAACGGCCATCGCGCGGAGGTCAACGTCGAGAAGCTCTGGAGCCCCGACCCGACGCGGGGGCGCGCCGGGCTGGTCGAGCTGCGCGCGCTGCGCATGACGCGCACCCCGCTGCACGGCGCGGCGGTGGCGGCCCTGTTCCGCGCCCTGATCGCCTGGCTCGGGCGCGAGGAGGGGCCGCCCGACGTGGCGCTCGTGGACTGGGGGCGCGCCCTGCGCGACCGCTTCGCGCTGCCCGTCGAGCTCATGGCCGACCTGCGCGTCGTGCTCGCGCGGCTCGAGGCCGCCGGGCTCGGCCTCGCGCCGCCCCTCGCCGCGCTGCTGCTGGACGACGCCGAGCGCGCGCTCGGTCGCGTCGACGACGGCGGCCGGACGCTCTCGCTGCGCCGCGCGCTGGAGTTCTGGCCCCTGGTCGGCGACGCCCACGCCCAGGAGCGCGGCACCGCGCGCTGGGTCGACTCCAGCACCGCCCGGCTGGAGGTCGCGCTCCACCCCGCCCCCGGCGAGGGCCTGGACGATCTCGCCGGCGAGGCCGTCGAGGTCAGGACCGCCGCCGGCTGGGCGCGGCTCCCCCTGCGCCCCGCGAGCGACGCGAGCTGCCTGGTCCTCGGCCTCCGCCGCCGGACCTTCGCCCCCCGGCCCGGCCTGCACCCCGCGCTGCCGCCCAACGGCCCCCTGGCGCTGCGCTGGCGACGACCGGGCGGCGCCGGCTGGCGGCTCGACCTGCACGACTGGCGGCCGGACGGCGGCGCCTACGACGGCCTGCCCGGCGACCTGGAGGAGGCCGCCCGCCGGCGCGCGGAGCGCCTGGTCGTCGCGCGCGAGGCCGACGCGGGCGCTCCCGCGTGCGGGCCCGACCCCGCGGCGCTGACGCCCTGGAGCCTCGACCTGCGGCGCATCGCCGCCCGCGCCGGTCGCCCGGCGGGCACGTCATAGCGGCGCAACCTGCTGCGGCTCGAGCGCCGCCGGCGTCAACGGCGCACCCGGGCGAAGGATCGGCCGACCGGCGCGACATGGGAAGGTGGAGGCCGGAGCGCCGGTGGGGACAGCCTTCGACGCGGTGTGGCGAGCGCGGGCGCTCCGGGGCGACGAGGCCGCGGTGGCGCGGTTCACGGCCTGGGCGCTGGTGCCGCTCTACCGCTTCTGCTTCTACCGGGTCGGGCGGCAGCGGGAGCTGTGCGAGGAGGTCGTGCAGGAGACCGTGCTCCGGGCCTTGCGCGACCTCGAGCGCTATGACCCCGCGCGCAGCCAGGGCGACATCGGCCCGTGGCTGCGCGGGCTCGCGCGCAACGAGGTGCGCCGGGTGCTGGCGAGGGAGCGGCCGGGCGCGCGGCTCGACGCGGCGTGGGAGCGCCTCGACGAGGAGCTGCTCGCGGTCTACGCGCGGCTCGACTCGTCGCCGCTCGGCGACGACCACCTCGAGCGCGAGGAGACGCGCGACCTGGTCAACGCGACCATGGCCCAGCTCCCCGACCAGCACCGCGAGGCGCTCGAGGCGAAGTACGTCCGCGGCCTGAGCGTGCGGGCGATCGCGGGGGCGCTGGGGCTCACGGAGAAGGCGGTCGAGTCGCGCCTCACGCGCGCGCGCGAGGCCTTCCGGGCCACGTTCGTGGCGCTCAGCGGGGACCTGGACACGTGGCAGGAGCTCACATGACGCCCGAGCACGAGCCGTCGCCCGGCGTGGGCGACGAGAACGTCGAGCGGCTGATCGGCCGCTACGCCCCCGTCTCTCCCGACCCGGCGTTCGTGGCGCGGGTCGAGGCCCTGGCGCTCGGCGCCGCGCGCGAGCGTGCGGCCGCGCGGCGGGCCCGCTGGCTGCGCCCCGCGCTGGTGACCGTGGCCGCGGCGGCGCTGGTCGCCTTGGGCGTGGCGCTCGGCCGGGCGACAGCTCCCGGGATCGTGCGGCCGAGGGCCGAGGCCGGGACCGGGACCGAGACCGGGACCGGGACCGAGACCGAGACCGAGACCGGGACCGAGACCGGGACCGAGACCGGGACCGAGGCCGAGGCCGAGACCGAGACCGAGACCGAGACCGAGACCGGGACCGAGGCCGAGGCCGAGGCCGAGTCCGGGAGCGAGACCGGGACCGAGACCGGGTCCCCACCGCCGGCCAGCGATGCCCCGCTTCCTCACGTGCCCGTGCCCGTGCCCGCGGATGTCCACACGCCTGACCCGGTCCTCGCCGACTCCGCTCCCGCTCCCACACCCGCTCCCGCTCCCGCTCCCGCTCCCGCTCCCGCTCCCGCCCCCGCTCCCGCTCCCGCTCCCGCTCCCGCTCCCGCTCCCGCTCCCGCTCCCGCTCCCGCTCCCGCTCCCGCTCCCGCTCCCGCTCCCGCTCCCGCTCCCGCTCCCGCTCCCGCTCCCGCTCCCGCTCCCGCTCCCGCTCCCGCTCCCGCTCCCGCTCCCGCACCCGCTCCCGCTCCCGCACCCGCTCCCGCCCCCGCCCCCGCTCCCGCTCTCGCCGCCCTTCCCCGCCCTCCGGCCCCCGAACCGCCCACCCTCCCCGTCGGCGCCCCCCTCGACCTCGGCCCGCGCGACCGCCTGCGCGCCCGCCTCCCCGACGGCTCCACGCTCTACGCGGACGCCGGCGCCCGCCTGCGCGTCGACTCGCCGCGCCGCCTGACCGTCGACCAGGGCGAGGTCTACCTCGAGGTCGCCCCCCGCCCCGACGACCCGTTCGTCGTCGCCACGCCGGCCCGCGAGGTCGTCGCGCTCGGCACCGCCTTCGTCGTCCGGGCCGACGGCCCGGGCGCGCGGGTCGCCGTGACCCACGGCCGCGTGCGCGTGGGGGACGACGCCGTCGACGCCGGGACCTGCCTCTCCCTCGTCGACGGCGCGCGCGCGCCGCTCGGCCGGGCGACCGACGCGCTCGCCTGGGCGCGCGACCTGATCGCCGCTGCCGAGGCCCCGCTCCTCCCCCGCAACGGCGCCTGCCTCACCGCCCGCGACGAGACCGGCCGCGAGGCACCCCTGTCGCTCCGCGCCTACGCGGTCGACGTGCACCTCGAGGACGGCTTCGCCCGCACGGCCGTCGACCAGACCTACTTCAACCACGACCACGTCCAGCGCGAGGGGACCTTCCACTTCCCGCTCCCGGCCGACGCCTCGATCGCGCGGCTGGCCATGTACGTCGAGGGCGTGCTCATGGAGGGCGGAATGGTCGAGCGCGACCGCGCGCGGACCGTGTTCGAGACGATCCGCTGGCAGCGGCGCGATCCCGCGCTCCTCGAGTGGCTCGACGGCAGCACCTTCCGCATGCGCGTGTTCCCGCTCGAGCCGCGCCAGGAGAAGCGGGTCGTGCTCGGCTACACGCAGCGCCTCCCGGCCGCGCACGGCCGCGTGACCTACCGCTTCGCGGCCGGCCACACGCTCGGCCAGAGCGGGACCTGGTCCTTCCGCGCCCGCGTGAAGGGCGGCGCCCAGCTCGGCTGGTCGTGCCGCACGCACGCGCTCGAAGCGACGGTCGACGGCGACGACCTCCTGCTCACGGCGCGCCACGCCGAGGCCGCGCTCGACCGCGACCTCGTCCTGACGCTCGAGCCCGCCGGGCCCCCGCCCGAGGTGCGCGCGCTCCTGGCGGAGCACGACGGCTGGCACTACCTCGCCCTGCGCCTGACGAACGCCGCGCCGCTGCCGCCCACGTGGGCACCCGCGGGCGAGCCCGCGCGCCGGCGCGACTGGGTGCTCGTCGTCGAGACCTCGGCCGACCGCGACCCGGTCGTGGCGCGCGTGGCCTACGACCTCGCGCGGGCCCTCCTCGAGGGGGCCGAGGCGGGCGACACCTTCGCGCTGATCGCCGCGTCGACGACGCCGCGCCTGCTCACCGACGGCCGCGAGCCCTGCACGCCCGACCGCGTCCAGGCGGCCCTCGCGCGCCTCGAGCGGCAGCCGCTCCTGGGCGCCCTGGACCTCGGCGCCGCGTGGACCCTGGCGCGCGAGGCCACCGCCGGCGCGACGGCCCCGGTCCTCGTGCACCTGGGCTCGGCGATCCCGGTGATCGGCGAGCGGCGCGAGGCGGCCTTGCTCGATCGCCTCCCGGCCGGGCACGTCCTCGGCCTCGGCGTCGGCAAGCGCTGGAACCGCGCCCTCCTCCGCGCCGCGGCGGCGCGCACGGGCGGCTACTTCACGCAGGTCACGCCCGACGAGCCCGTGCGCTGGCGCGCGCTCGAGGCCCGCTCGGCCCTCGATGCCCCGCGCGTCGTCGACCTGCGCGTCGAGGCCCCGGGCCTCGCCTTCCTCACCGACCGCGACGCCCTGGCGCACGGCGAGGAGGCCCTCGCCGTCGCGCGGCTCACGCGGGGCGGCGCCCTGCCGGCGACGTTCGTCGTCACGGGCACGCTCGACGGCGCGCCCTGGCGGCGAGAGGTGCCGCTCGAGCGCGTCGAGCGCGGCGCCGGCTACCTGCCGCGCGCGTGGGCCCGGCTCGAGGTCGACCGCCTCGTGGCCCTGGGCCCCGAGCGCCGGGCCGAGGTCGTCGCCCTGAGCAAGCAGACGCACGTGCTCTCGCCCTACACGTCGCTCCTCGTGCTCGAGACCGACGCCATGCACAAGGAGTTCGACGTGCCCAAGGGGCGCGTCGAGCCCTGGGCGCCCTACGCGCTGCCCGCGCGGCTCGAGGTGCGGCGGGAGGCCGGGCCGCCTACCGGGCCGGGTGGCGGTCGATCGGTGGACGAGGTGCTCGCCACGGTCCTGTGGCGAGGAGACGGCCGCGTCCTGAGACGCGGAGACTACGTGATCGTGTTCACCGACGAGAGCCGCGACCAGGGCCTGCGCATCAACGGCCCGTTCCCCAGCCAGGGACTCATCAGGGACGTCGCGCCCGGAGGTCCGCCGCAGCAGGTGGGCTACAACTACACGGACGCCAGGCGTGACCAGGGTGGCGTGGTGCCCCAGGAGGCCATGCGGCGGAGGGTGCTCACGCAGCCTGACATCAACGGCAACGTCGTGCAGACGCTCGAGGAAGGACCCAGGCAGGAGATCTTCTCCCGCGCTACCCGGCGCATGGAGGAGGTGGACTGGAAATGGCGTCGCGACACCATGCCGGAGGACGCCGACGGCAACCCGACCTGGAAGGACGACGAGGATCCTCCGTCGCTCCCTGGCTTCGAGCGCTTCCTGTGGCCGGAGGACCGCGGCCGCATCGTCCTCGGCAACGACTTCGGTGTCGTCAACGGCGGCCTCGGCCGACTCGACCTGCGCTTCGGCGGGTTCCTCCACCCACAGGCGAGGTCGAGCGCGAGGACGCACTCGCGGGAGATGCAGGTCACGCGGACCCCGGGCGTTCAACACGGCTGGACCCACGCGCGGCACCCCCGCGCGCTGACGGCCGACCTGCTGGCCTTCGCGCCCGGGATGGACACGTCGCAGGCCGACGTCCTCGCAGTCCTCGCCGCCGAGGTCTCGCTCCCGGGGCCCGGCCGCGTCGACCCCGCCGCAGCCGCCCTCGTCGAGCGGGCGCGGCGCGCGACCTGGACGACGGTGACCCTCCTCGACGACGAGGGGCGGGAGGCGGGCCAGGTGCACGTCGAGGGCGGCGGGCGCTTCGTCGCCGAGCGCCGCCTGCGCGCGGGCCTGATCGAGCGGATCGTCAGCGACGGGACGACGCTCTGGCACCTCTACCCCGAGCTCGGCCTCGGCGCGCGGCGCGCCTGGAGCGGCTTCCAGCACGACGAGGTCCTGCGACCGCTCGTGCCCTGGCTCCTGCCGCCTCCGGAGCACCTCGCGCGCGGCGCCGACGTCGTGCTCGCGGTCGCGGGCCGGGTCGAGGTCGTCCCGCACGACATCAGGCGGCCGAGGCAGGTCCTGGTGTTCGAGGGCGGCCGCCTGGTCGAGCGACGCTGGACCGACGCCGACGGCCGGCTCCTTTCCCGCGAGAGCTACGCGCCGGACGGGACGGTCGAGGTCGAGCGCGACGGTCAGCGCGTGTCCTGGCGCATGCCGCTCCGCCCACGCACCGCCCCCCTGCGGAGCGAGCTCTCTCCTCCGCCCGACCTGCTGCTCCTCCCCCTCCCCTTCCGCGCGTCGCCCTCCTCCTCGGCAGGCCCCGAGCGCACGGACGACGACGTCCTGCGCCTCGTCGGCGCCGGGCTCTGCGGCTCCGAGCGGTGGACCGCGGTCCAGGCGCTCGCCCGCTCGCCGCTGGCCCGCACGCCGGGCGGCGTCACGCTCTTCCTGCAGCTCGGGCTGGGCGACACGTGGTACGTCCTGGACCCTGCGAGCAACCACCTGCTCGCCGCCGCCGAGGCGCTGGCGACGGAGAGCGCGGTGGTCCGCTTCGCGCTCGAGCAGGCCCGCTGGGCGCACCGTGGCAGCGTCCCCCCCGCCACGCTCGCCGGCGCGCCGCCCGACAGCTTCCTCGGGCGGCTGGCCCTCTACCGCCACCTGCACGCGCGCTGGTGCTCGCCGGGCGTGAGCGCGGTCGCGGTGATCACCCGCAACGAGACGCTCGGCCTCCTTGCCCGCCTCGCCGCCGACCCGCACGGCGCCGCGCTCGCGTGGGACCTCGCGCAGACGGTCACCTGGAACGTCAACGACGATCCGGCGGCGCTCGGGGCGTTCGCGGCCGTCGTCGAGCGGATCGCCGAGCGGCCCGCGCTGGCCGAGCCGGCGGGCCTGCTCGCGGTGCGGCTGCGCGCGGCCGCGGGAGACGTCGAGGGGTACCGCGAGCGGCTCCTGGCGCTCCACGCGCAGGCCATCGCGCAGGGGCGGCTCCTGCCGCTCGACGACGGCGTCCTCCAGCGGGCGCTCGGTGACGGGTTCGCCGCCTGGGCCCGGGAGACCGGGCAGGCGCTGCTCGCGCGCGGCGCGCGCTCGGCCGCGCTGGACCTGGCCGACGCCTGCCGCGCCGACCGGGAGTACGCCGTCACGCTGGCCGTCGACGCCATCGGTGCGCCGCGCGAGGCCGACGCGGGCCTCGTCACCCGGGCGGCGGAGCTGCTCGTGGCGCTGGGCGAGACCGACCGGGCCCTCCCGCTCTTCGGCGCCTGGCTCGCCGGCCCGCGCGCCGAGGCGTCGGCCGCCTGGTGGGCCGCCCGGACCCTGGTGCCGGGTCGGCGGCTGCTCGCGCTCGCCTGGCTGGAGCGGGCGGTCGAGCTCGAGCTCCAGGCCGACGGGGACGTCGACCTCGCGGCGCTCCAGCGCGCGACGACCGACCTCCTCCTGTACTACGGCGAGGTCCTCGACGCCGCGCGCACCCTCGAGCAGCCGCCGCCGGCGGACCTCCTCCCGCGCGTCCTGCGCACGATCGACCGCTGGCGCGCCGTCGACACCCGGGCGTCGGTCTGCCTGGCGGCCGCCAAGCTGCTCCAGGACCTCGGGGCCCACGACCTCGCGCGGGAGTACCTCCTCAGCGTCGTGGCCCCGCGCCCGCACGAGGGGGCCGCCTGGGCCACGCTCGCCCGCGCGTTCGAGGAGCACGGCCGGCTCGATGAGGCCGAGCCGGCCTGGGCCCGCGCGTTCGAGGTCGAGGAGACCAACGCCGAGTACCTGTGGTGCCGCGCCGACCTCTTGCGGCGCCTCCGGCGCTCCGCCGAGGCCCGGCCGCTCCTCGAGCGCCTGGCGGCGGGCCCCTGGCAGCCGCGCTTCCAGCTCCGTCAGTGGCAGGCGTTCGAGGCGCTCGGCCGCCCCGCGCCCGACGCGCCCCGCCAGCGGAACTGATCGAGCGGGCCCGGCCACGCCGCCGCTGCTAGGGTCAGGGCGTGGCAGCCAACTCGGTCGAGCTCCTGAAGGTCCTGCTCCTGCTGGGCGTCTTCGGCGCCCTGGGCTGGATCGTCTACGACCTCGTCCGCCGCGAGTTCGGCGGCGAGCCCGCCAACCATGACCAGACGTGGCCGCTCCGGCCCGTGCGCGACCTCGTCGAGGGCGCCACGGTCACGAACGAGCCCGACGCGCGCGTCCTCGCCGGCCGGTGCGGCGGGCGGCGGGTCGAGGTGCGGCGTGCGCCGGCCGAGCTCGTCTTCCGCGTCCGGGTGGACGGCCCCGACCGGACCCTCGGGCCCGACCTCGTGCGCCAGCTCGCGCGGGCCCACCCGCTGGCGGCGCTCGCCGCGCCGCCCGTCCAGGTGGCGGCGGGCTGGCTGACGCTCACCCGGCCGCTCACGGACTACGGGCTGACCGCCAGGTCGATCGGCGGCGTGCTCGGCGCCCTCGGCGAGACGGCCGCGCTCCTCGAGCGCGCGCAGGTGACGCTCACCGCCGGCGGCGCCTCGCGCGCCGCGCTGGCCCGACCGCTCGACGACGGCTGGGCCTGCGCCACCTGTCGCCAGCCGCTCGACCCGACCGAGCCGGACGTCCGCGCGTGCCCGACCTGCGACCTCGCCGAGCACGAGCGGTGCCTCCGGGGCCGCGGCACGTGCGCGGCTGGCTGCAAGCCGCCGTCGCTCCCCGGCGTGCTCGCGCTGCAGCTCGACCCGCGCCGGGTCGCCGCCCTGGCCGCGGCCCTCGGGGGGCGGGCGGAGCGCACCGAGGCCGGGGTCGTGATCGCGGGCCGCGACCAGGACGACGAGGTCCGCCTCGAGCTGTCCGCCGACCCCGAGCCGATCGGCGTCTTCCCGCGGACCGCGCTCACGCTCCGCCTCGCCGCGCCCGGGGTCACGGGGCGCCTGGCGCTCGACGCCGACGAGGCGCGCTCGCTCGCCGGCCGCGCCGGGGCGCAGGCCGCCGCCGCTGGCGCGGCCGTGAGTCACCTTTTCGGCCTCGTGCGCCTGCGGTCGCTCGAGGTCCGCGACGGCTGGCTCGTCGCGACCCGCGTCCTCGAGACCGACTACGCCGCGAGCTGGGGCTCGGTCGCGAGCGTGCTGGACGCCATGCGGCGCCTGGTCCCGCTCTTGCCGCGCGCCGGCGTGCAGGTGCGCGTGGGTGGGGTCGTGCGCGCGGTGCACGCCTGGTCGGTCGACGACCACGTCGTCTGCCCCTTCTGCCGCGACGCGCTGGGCGACGACGCCGTCGAGGCCTGCCCGGTGTGCGACACCGCGCATCACCGGGACTGCCTGGCGGAGGCCGGGGGCTGCACCGTGCTCGGCTGCGCGGGCCGGCCGCCGGCGCGCGAGCGGACGGTGACCCTCGGGTAACCTCCGTCTTGGGGGGGCCGCCGGGGCCGGTCGCGGGCGCCCGCCCGGGCCCGCCTCGTCCCGCCGCGGGCGGCTCCAGCAAGGCGCTCGGCCGGCGCATCGGTTGCGCGTGCGTGCCGAGGAGGCGCGATGAACTGCGACACCGAGCCGCGGACCGGCGCGGCGGATGCGCGTGAGCCGCACGACCAGGACGAGGCGCTCGAGCGCGCCGAGCGCGAGCTCGAGGGGCCCGAGCGCGACGCGGCGATCCGCCACGCGGAGGGCGCCGCCGAGCGGGCGGCCTCGCGCGCGCTCGTCCACTGGGCGTTCTGGCTGGTGCTCGTCGGCGTGCTCGTGACGAGCGTCGTGCACGACGCCCGGCTGCTGATCGTCGCCGTCCTCCTGGCGATCTTCTACGCGATCCCGTACCTCGTCGCCGGCCTGTCGACCGCCTGGGGCGAGGAGGAGCGGCGCGACCTCGCGCGGAGCCTCCACGAGCACGAGCGCCACGAGCACGAGCGCCGCGCGCATCCGGAGCCGCCGGCGCGCGCCGGGGCCGGGGAGCGGCGGACGACGGGGGGTGAGGAGCACCGATGAAGCCGGCGAACCTGGACGACATCCGACGGAAGCTCCACGACAGGGACCGCGCCGAGCTCGAGGCGCTCGTCCTCGCCTCGATGCAGCTCCACGCCCGGACCTGCGACGTGGCGAGCGTCGAGCCGGAGGGCGCCCACGCGGAGCACGAGGCGTCCCGCCACCGCACCGACGCCGAGCTGCAGGACCTGATCACGGCGAAGAGCACCGACGACCTGATCGACCTGCTCGCGCCGTTCGCGCTGCTCGCGCGCGCGCTCGCCTGATCGGCGCTACTCGGGCGCCTCGTAGCGCCGCACCGCCCGCGCGTAGGCGGTCAGCCGCGCGTCGGCGCGCGCGTGGACCGTGCCCTCGGGCCAGGGCTGGAGCGGCCCCGGCCGGGCGCCGGCGGGCGCGCCCGTGAGGAGCTCGAGCGCCTCGTCGAGCGTGCGCACGGCGGCCACGTGGAAGCGCCCGCGCGCGACGGCCTCCACGACGTCCTCGCGGAGCATCAGGTCGCGGACGTTGGCCTCGGGCACGACGACGCCCTGGCGGCCGGTGAGGCCGCGGGCGAGGCACACCTCGTAGAAGCCCTCGACCTTCTCGTTGACGTCGCCGATCGGCTGGACCTCGCCCTTCTGGTTGAGCGAGCCGGTGACCGCCCAGCCCTGGTCGACGGGCAGGTCCGCGAGCGCCGAGAGGACGCAGATCGTCTCGGCCAGGCTGGCCGAGTCGCCGTCGACCTCGGCGTAGGACTGCTCGAAGCACACGGTCGCCGTGAGGCAGAGCGGCTTGTCCTGCGCGAAGCGCTCGTGCAGGAGGCCGGCGAGGATCTGCACGCCCTTGTGGTGCGAGTCGCCCGAGAGGCGCGCCTCGCGCTCGATGTCGACGAGGCCCTTCCTGCCCACGCCGACGGCGGCGGTCACGCGGCACGGGCGGCCGAAGACGTGGTCGCCCGTGTCGTAGACGACGAGCGCGTTGACCATGCCGACGCGCCGCCCGGTGACGTCGAGGAGCACGACCTCGTCCTCGATCTGCTCCTGGATCCGCCGCTCGTCGAGGTCGACGCGCCGCCGGCGCTGGGCCAGGGCGGCCTCGACGTCCTCGCCCTTGATCGCCGCGCGCCGCGCGCGGGCCGCCAGGCGGTCGGCCTCCTGCAGGACGTCGACGAGCTCGGAGAAGCGCGGCGCGAGCCGGTCGTTGCGTCCGGCGAGGCGCGCCGAGCGCTCGAGGAGCCGCCCCAGCGCCGACGCGTCCGGCGGGCGCAGGCTCGAGCGTCGGGCCACGCGCAGGAGCGCGCGGGCCATGGACGTCGTGACCTCCGGCGTGCGGACGAGCTCGTCCTCGACCTGGACCTTGACCTTGAACACCTCGGGGAAGTCGGGGTCCACGGCCGCCATCTGGTCGTGGAGCTCCTCCCAGCCGATCGCCACCAGCTTGAACGCGGTGCGGATCGGCTCGGGCCGCATGGCGACGCCCGCGCCCGTGTTGGCCGCGCGCTGCACCTCGATCCAGCCCGACTTCACGGCGCGCTTCAGCGCCCGCCAGGCCGTCGGGTCCTGGAACAGCTCGACCGCATCGACGACCAGCACGCCGCCGTTGGCCTGCAGGAGCGAGCCCGCGCGCAGGCGCAGGTGGTCGGGCGGGCCCTGGTCGCCCATGTCCAGGCTGCCGAACAGGTTCTGGTAGGTGGGGTTCGGCTCGAAGATGATCGGCGGGACGGGGTGCTCGCGCGCGTCGACGAACAGGTTCGCGCGGAAGACCGCCAGCGCGTCCTGCTCCGGGCCGCGGCGCTCGGGCTCGGCGCCGTTCTTGCCGATCTCCTCGTCGCGCTGGGCCTGCTCGAGGAACAGGTCCACCTCGTCGCCGATCTCCTCCAGGAACGTGTCCAGCCAGCGGCGCACGGCCTTCGTCGGGTAGGCGCGCGCCAGGTCGTCGGCGAAGCCCTGCGCCACGCCGCGCGCCACGCGCCCCTCGAGCTTGCGCACGGCGAGCGTCCCCTTGCGGGCCAGCTCCCGCGCCTGGCCCGAGACCTCCTCCAGCTTCGCCCTGGCCTCGGCGTAGGCCGCCGCGCGCCGGCGGAGCTCCCTCGGGACGCGGCGCCCGCGCTGCGCGAGCCGCCGCTCGAACACGGCCGGCGTCAGCGGCTCGCCGGTCTCGTCCTCGATGCGCAGCTCGGGCGTCCCGAACCCCTCGGGGATCGCGCCGACGATCAGCCCCTCGGTGCGCAGGTGCGCCGCGAGGTCCTCGATCAGGCGCGCGGCCTGCATGTCCCAGCGGCGGCGCAGGCGGTCGCAGCGGGCGACGTGGAGCTCGTGGTTCAGGGCGGCCGGCACCGCGCGGCGCAGGACGGCGAGCACGTCGTCGAGGTCGCGCCGGAACCGGCGCCCCTTGCCGCGCGGGAGCGTGACCAGCCGCGGGCGGTCGGGGTGCTCGAAGTCGGCCAGGTAGAGCCGGTCGCGCGGGCGCGGCAGGGGCGGCGTGCTCCGGGCCACCGCGGCGCGCACGAGCGCCTCGCGGCCGGTCCCAGGGACGCCGCACACGAACACGTGGAACCCGGGCGCCTCCGTCTCGAGGCCGGTGCGGATCGCCTCGATCGCGCGCTCCTGCCCGACGATCTCCTCGAGCGCCAGGGCCGGCCGGTCGGTGAGGCGGCGCCGGGCGAGGAGCCGCGCCCGCGCGCGCGCGTCGGGCACCTGGCGGACGAGCGTCCGCGCCTCGTCTCGGGCCGCCTGCTCCTCGGCCTCGATCGCGGCCTGCAGCGGCCGGAGCGGGCACGTCCAGCGCAGCTCGGCCGCGGGCACTCTCCGCACGGAGGCGGGCCAGGCCTGACGGATCAGGCCCCCGTGGGTGCGCGCGGCGCGGGCTCGGCGGGCCAAAGGGCGGTCCTCCTGGGGATCGGGAGGGCGAATCGTAACGCCCCGGCCAGGCGGGGGGAGGTAGGCAGCACGAGGCAAGGCCGTGGCGAGAGTTGCGGCGACTCGGCGGTCGCCACGACCCGTCGCGGGGCGACGCAGCGTTACCTTTGGCCGGTGGTCACTCGTCCGACACGGACCGGAGCAGCGCCTCCACCTCCTGCCGCTCGGGCGCCCCGGGCGCCAGGAGCGCCAGCGCGCGCCTGAGGTCGTCGCGCGCCCCGGCCCGGTCGCCCAGGGTGGCGCGGGCCGCCCCGCGGCCGGCGAGCGCCGGCGCCATGCCCGGCTCTCGGTCGATCGCCCGGCCGTACTCCCGCGCGGCCGCCTCGTGGTCGCCGCGCTGACGAAGGACGCTGGCGACGTTGTAGGGCGGCCAGGGGTCATCGGGGTCGAGGTCGGCGGCGCGGGCCCAGTCGTCGAGGGCGGCCGCCGCGTCGCCGCGCGCGTAATGGAGGTTGCCTCGCGCGAACCAGCCGATCCCTTCGCGGGGGGCGACCGCGATCGCCTGGTCGAAGTCCGTGCGGGCGCCGGCGAGGTCGCCGCGCTGCGCGCGGACGCCGCCGCGGGCCACCCAGTAGGCGGGCGCGCGCGGCGCGCCCTCGAGCGCCCGGCCGTACGCCTCCTCCGCCCCCTCGAGGTCGCCGCGCGCCTGGCGCAGGTCGCCCACCTGCCGCCAGTGGAGCGGCAGGGGGTCCTCGCCCTCCGCCACCCGCACGAGGTCCCGCTCGGCGCCCTCGAGGTCGCCGAGGTCGCGCTTGACCATCCCGCGCAGGTGGAGGTGGCTCCCGTGCGGCTCGAGGGCGACCGCGCGGTCGAGGTCGGCCAGCGCCAGCCGCAGCTCCCCCTCCTCGAAGTAGAGCCGCGGGGGGGGGGGGGGGGGGGGCGGGGGCGGGGCGCGGGGGCGCGCGGGGGGGGGCGCGGGCCGGGGCCCCCGGAGCGGTCGCCCTGGTGCACGCGCGCCATGCCGCGCCTGGCCAGCGCGCTCGGTCGCGGGCCGCGGTCGAGGGCGCGCGTGAAGTCCTCGAGCGCGCCCTCGAGCTGGTCGCGCGTGTTGAAGCGGAACCAGCCGCGCGCCTCGAGGGCTTCCGGATGTCCAGGGTCGAGGGCCAGGGCGCGGCGGAAGTCAGCCAGGGCCCGCTCCTCGGTCTCCTCGTCGACGCCGAGGCGCGCCCGCGCGTCGCCGCGCGCGTACCAGGCGTCGGGGTCGTCCGGCGCGCGCTCCACCGCCGCGTCGGCGTCGGCGAGGGCGCCGTCGACGTCGCCCAGCCCGATCCGCGCCCGCGCGCGGCCGACGAGGGCCGGCGCGTGCCGCGCGTCGGCCGCGAGCGCCTCGTCGAAGGCCGCGCGCGCGCCCGCCCAGTCGCGGGCCGCCAGGCGCTCGCGCCCGCGCCGCGCGTGGTCGGCGGCGACCTCGGCCGGCGTCGGCGCGGCCGGCGGCGGCGCCTCGACGACCGGCGGCGCCGGGGCCTCGACGACCGGCGGCGACGCCGCGGGGTCGGCCGTCCGGCCGGCGCTCGCCCACGCTGCGGCGCCGGCGAGCGCGACCGCCGCGACCGCGCCCGCGGCCAGGGTGGCCGTCCGCCGCGGCGGGCCGCCGTCGCCCCGCCCCCGCGCCAGCCAGGCGTCGAGCGCGTCGGCCAGCGCCTCGGCCGAGGGGAAGCGCGCGGCCGGGTCCTTGGCCAGGGCGCGCAGGCACAGGGCCTCCAGCGCGCGGTCGACGTCCGCGCGCAGGCTCGAGGGCGGCGTCGGCGGCCGCTCCGTCGTCGCCACGAGCAGCTCGTGCAGGGTGTCCCCGGTCGCCGGCGGCTCGCGCGTGAGCGCGGCGTAGAGCGTGGCGCCCACGCCGTAGACGTCCGTCGCCGGGCCGACCGCCCCGCGGTCGCCGCGCGCCTGCTCGGGCGACCAGAAGCCGGGGGTGCCGAGGAGCTGGCCGCTGTGGGTCAGGCTGCCGGGGCCGGCCGTGTCCCGGGTGAGGCCGAAGTCGATCAGCCGCCCCCGCCTCTCGCGGTCGATCAGCACGTTGCTCGGCTTGACGTCGCGGTGGAGCACCCCCTGCGCGTGCGCGTGCGCCAGCCCGCGCGCGACGTCGCGCGCCAGGGCGACCGCCAGGGCCGCGTCGAGCGGCCCGTCGCGCGCGAGCCGCTCCTCGAGCGACTCGCCCTCGACCAGCTCAGTGACCAGGAACGGCCAGCCGTGGTGGTCGCCCGCGTCGAGGAGCCGCACGAGCCCCTCGTGGCGCAGGCGCACGAGCGCCTCGACCTCGCGCTGGAAGCGCCGCTCGCGCGACGCGGTGCCCGGCTTGAGCAGCTTGACGGCGACCGCCCGCCCCTCGGGGTCGCGCGCGGCGTAGACGATCCCCATGCCGCCGCGGCCCAGCTCGCGCTCGGTCTGGTAGCGCCCGATCTGCACCACGCCCGGCAGGGTGGCAGGCGGCCCCGCGCCGCGCTACGCGCGCGTCTCGACGTTGCGGATCGCCTCGACCAGCCCGTCGACGAGGTCGGTCGCGATCATGGGCGCCCAGCCGGTGCGCCGCGCCACGAGGTCGCCGGCGCGGCCGTGGAGCCAGGCGCCCAGGCGCGCGGCGTCGAACGGCGCCAGCCCCGCGGCCAGGAGGGCCGCGATCACACCCGTGAGGACGTCGCCCGCGCCGGCCGTGGCCATGCCGGGGTTGCCGGTCGGGTTCTCGTAGGTGCGCAGCCCGCCGCCGGGGCGCGGGTCGCAGACGAGCGTCCCGGCGCCCTTGAGGAGCGTCGTGACACCGGCGCGCGCGACGAACGCCTCGAGCGCCGGGCGCCGCTCGTCCGGGCCGACGCGGCGGCCGGCCAGGCGCGCGAACTCGCCGGGATGTGGCGTGAGGACGGCGCGACCCGCCAGCGGCCGGAGGTCGTCGGCGCGCCCCTCGAACGCGTTCAGCCCGTCGGCGTCGAGCACCACCCGGGTGTCGCCCGGCAGGGCGGCGACCAGCCCGCGGACGACCTCGACCGCGTCGTCGTCGCGCGAGAGCCCGGGGCCGACGGCGACGGCGCCCTTGCCGGCGGCCAGCGCGAGGACCTCGTCGAGCGCGGCCCTGGCGAGGGCGCCGCGCGGCGTCTCGGGCAGAGGGTGGGTGATGAGGCAGGTCGTCTTGACCTCGAGCGCGCGCTGCACCGAGGCGGGGCTGGCCACGGTCACGAGCCCGGCGCCCGCGCGCAGGGCGGCCTCACCGGTCAACAGCGCCGCGCCGACCATGCCGCGCGCGCCGGCGACGACGAGCACGGTCCCGACGCTCGTCTTGTGCGCGTCGCGCGGGCGCCCGGGGAAGCGGACGGGTGGGGTCAGGTCCACGCTACCCCTCGCCCGCGGCGCGCAAGCGGCGGGCCGCCGCGAGCTGCTCGAGGGCGTCGCGCGCCGCCGCTTGCTCGGCGGCCTTCTTCGACGCCCCGCTGCCGCGCCCCCGCTCGGCGCCGTCGACGCGGACGACGATGACGAACTCCTTCTGGTGGTCGGGGCCGGTCTCCTGCACGACCTCGTACGTCGGCGTGAGGCGGTCGGCCTGCTGCGTGAGCTCCTGCAGGAGCGACTTCCAGTTGCGCTCGCTGCGCGCGACGAGCTCGTCCTCGAGCGCCCGCTCGAGGCCCCACAGGATGAACGGCCGCGCCGCGGGCAGGCCGCCGTCGAGGAACATGGCGCCGATCACGGCCTCGACCGCGTTGGCCAGCACCGACGGCGGGAGGTCGTCGCGCCGGAGGCCGCGCCCGGTGCGGAGCGCCCGGTCGAGCCCCAGCTCCAGCGCGAGCTGTGTGAGGCTCTGCGCCGAGACCACCGCGCTCCGCACGCGCGTCAGCGGCCCCTCCTCCAGGTCGGGGAAGGCGCTGTAGAGGAAGTGCGCGACGACGAGGCCGAGGACGGCGTCGCCCAGGAACTCCAGCCGCTCGTTCGACGGGTGGTCGGCGTCCTTGCACGACGCGTGGGTGAGCGCCCGCTCGAGCAGGGTCGGGTCGCGGAACGTGTAGCCGAGGCGCCGGCAGAGGGCGTCGACGCCCCCGTCGGGCGCGGCGGCGGCCGCGCGGGCCCCGAAGCTCGGGGTGGCGGGCGGCTCGGGGGACCGGTCGGCCGCGCGCCGCTTCCGGGTCACGCCGGTCAGGCGGCGCGGCGGCGCCGCACGACCGCGAGGAGGACCAGCGCCAGGACCGCCGCCTCGAAGGGCGGCGCCGCGGGCGTCGTGGGCGCCAGGGCGCAGCCGCCGCCGCCGCCCCCGCCACCGCTGCTCGCCGTCGGGTAGCTCGGCGGCGGCGAGGCGCCGCCCGCCGCCGGCGCGACCGGCTGGAGGCCGCCGCCGTCCTGCGGCCCGCCGCTGGTGTTCGTCGTGCCGCCGCTCGGGGCCGGCGCGGCGTTCGAGCCGCTCACCTGGAGGATCCCGTTGATCCGCGCGAACTGCCCGTCGGGGTTCTCGATCGTCACCGTGTAGGTGCCGTTGGTCAGCGCCGCCGGGACGGTGAAGCTCACCTGGCCGCCCTGGCCGATCGCGTTGATCACCTCCTGGCCGACGATCGCCCGCGCGCCGCTCTGGAAGCCCTCGCCGTAGACCTGCACGTTCTGCCCCGGCTGCACGCTGGTCGGCTCCACGCCCTCCATCATGGGCCGCGGGCGGCGGACCTCGAGGCCGCCGGTGAGCACGGCGCACTCCCAGGTCTGGTCGTTCCACAGGCGCACGGTGCGCAGCTGCGGCAGGGCCGAGGCCAGGACCTGCACCGACACGCTCGCCGAGCCCGCGCTGAAGGTCGGGTTGTTGCCGACGAAGAGGCCGGGGCCCGGCACGTCGATCCGGTTGGCCCGGTTGAGCTGCGTCCCGACCACCGTGACGGCGCCGTTCTGACCCGGCGCGATCGTCGCGCTGGAGCTCAGGCCGGTGACGTTCATCCCCTTCGGCAGGGCCGAGATCGCCGGCTCGAGCCGCGTCGCGGCGCCCCAGCTCACGGCCACGCGGTCGGGGTTGGCGGGGTTGCTCCGCCCGCCGCTCGCCCCCCAGAACGTCGTCCCGAAGTTGGTGTGGATCTGGAGGCCGCTCGTCTGCAGCGAGAAGTTCACGTCGCGCACCGGCCCGTCGAGCGGCTCGGCGTAGACGACGTACTGCCCCTGGTCGAGGCCGCGGATGCGGAAGAAGCCCGCCGCGTCCGACAGGCCCGCCGAGCAGGGCGTCCCGTCGAGGTCCTCGGCCACCACGTGGGCGCCGGAGATCGGCTGCCCGTCGATGCGCACGTGGCCCTCGATCCAGCCCGGCTGCGCGCCGTTGGGGTAGATCGCCGACGCGCCGGCGATGTCGTCCTGCTCGAGCGAGCGCAGGCGCGTGTCGCCGGTGTGGGCGAACGGGTTCATGGTCGCCCCGACGACCGCCGAGTGGTCCAGGCCGATGAAGTGGCCGACCTCGTGCGTGGCCACGTTCTGGATGTCGAACGTCCCGCCGGTCAGGTCGGTCGAGAACAGGTAGTTCTTGCCGTTGAAGATGATGTCCGCGTCGAGGATCCGTCCGGTCGACGGCTCGAAGTCGACCGGCGTGATCGCCACGAGCCCGCCGGCCGGGCTGTCGAAGAACCCGCTCGTGCCCTGCATGTCCCAGATCACCAGGTGGATGTCGTCCGACTGCCAGTCGGTGCGCCCCCGCCCCGGTCCGGTGTCCTCGAAGAACGCCACGCGGCTGGAGGGGACCTCGTTCCAGGCGCGGAAGGCCAGGCGGACGGCGACGAAGTCGCTGCCGTCGGTGATGCGCGGGTCCCCGGCCTCGTGGATCGTGAACACGATGCTCGAGTTCTGCCAGTGCATGGGCAGGGCGCCCGCCTGCAGGCTGACGAACGCGTAGCTCGACAGGCCGAGCCCCAGGATCGCCACCACCAGCGCGATGATCGGCGCGCGGTGGATCGTGCGGCGAGAGACGCGCTTGAACTTGCCGGTGTCGTTCGCGTTCATCGGTCCTCACCCGGGCGGGTTGTCGGGGCGGCCAAGGCGTCCTTGACCGTGCGCAGCAGGTCGGCGAGCGGGAGGCCCTGCTCGTCGCCGCTCCCCTCCTCGACCTCCCCCGTGCGGGGGTCGATGAGGCGGAGCCCCGCGAGGTTGCGGATGGCGACCTTGCGCCCCCCCTCCTCGCGGACGGTGTACTTCCCCTGGGACATGCCGATCGCCATGCGATAGCCGTGGCGGTTCGGGCGGTCGAGGAACAGGACGAGCTCCTCGCCCACCTCGAACTGGGGCGAGCCGGCGATGAACGTCCCGCGCTTGGGGGTCGTGCCGCCGTAGGTGGTGAAGGTGAAGGTCCGGGCGGGCTCGCCCTTGAGGACCTCGGTCACCCGCAGCTGGACCTCCGTCACCACCCCGTCCGGCGTCTCGCGGCCCGCGAGGCCGACGCACTCGCCGTGGACGATGACGTCCGCCCGCTCGATCAACTCGTCGAGCGAGAAGCGCAGCACGGTCGTGCACAGGGCCGGCGTCGCCAGAAGCAAGACCAAGGCCACGACCTTGGCGACCTGCCCGACCGGACGCTTCCCCCCCACGCTGGGCATCGACACCCTCTCCCGGCCGCGGACGCGCGCAACCCTGGTGCCAACATCCGTTGACTGCCGCGTGCGGCTCAAGTGCTGTAACTCCAAGGGGCGGACAGGGGTGCCGCGCCCGCGATGCGACGCACGACGGACACAGATCGCCTCAGTTTCCGGGACTCGGGCGTGGGACGAACCGCGATCAGGCCGGGGGCGCGGCCTCGGGCGCGGCGGGCGCGGCCGCCTCGGGGGACGGCTTGCCATGGACCCGGTCGAGGAGGCGGTTGATCTCCTCCCCGATCTCCCCGAAGAAGTCCCCCTCCCGGAGGGTGACGCGGGTGGGCTTCCCCTCGTTCGCCTCCTTGAGGACGACCCCGATCCGGTAGGCCGAGCCGAGGAGGCGGTGCGTGTGGACGATCGCGTAGACGCCGAGCACGAGCGACGTGCACACGATCACGAAGGCCAGGCCGCCCACGAGGATGAACGGGTTGGTCCCGAGCACCTCCGGCACGTCCCGGGCCGCGTTGGCCTTCAGCAGCGTGTAGACCATGACCGCGAACGCGGCGACGAGCAGGAGCGAGGTGATCCAGATCACCATGTAGAGGTAATGGACGCCCTTGCTGACCGTGTAGTCCTTGCGACGCTCGCTGCCCACACCCGCCTCCGGTGCCCGCGCGGCGTGCGGCGGGTCGCGGTGCATGCTACCCCGCTCCCAGGATCGAGTAAACGCCGCTCAGGCGTCGCGCGCGCATCGAAACCCGACGAGCGGGTCGGCGACGTCGGGCCGCAGGCCGGCGCGGAAGGTCGCGCTGCCGGAGCGCGGCCGGCGCGGGTCGTGGCCGCCGCGGATCGTCCGCTGGGTCGACGTCGGCGCCGCCCCGTAGGGGACGACGAACGGGCTGGCCGTCCACTCCCAGCCGTTGCCCGTGAGGTCGTGGACCCCCTCGCTCGAGGCGCCCTCGGGGCGGGTCCCGACCGGCGCGAGGCCCGAGTGGATGCGCGCGAGGTCGAGCGCGTCGCCGTAGGGGTAGCGCCGGTGCTCGGGGCCCTGGGCCGCCCGCTCCCACTCCTGCTCGGTCGGCAGGCGCGCGCCGCGCCAGCGCGCGTAGGCCTCGGCCTCGGCGTGGGTGACGCCCGTGACCGGCAGGTCGAGGAGGCGCGCCGGCACGCGCCCGCGCGCGGGCCAGGTGCGCGGGCGCGCGGCGCCGGTCGCCTGCACGAACTCCTGGTAGGCGCGGTGCGTGACGGGGGTCCGGTCGAGCCGGAAGGCGGCCACGTGGACCTCGTGCATGGGGCGCGCGTCGGGGTCGTCGCGGTCGCCGAGGACGAGGAAGCCCGCGGGGACGAGGACCATGTCGTCGGGCGGGGCGCTCCCCGCGGCGTCGTCCTCGGGTCGGGGGAGCAGGCGCAGGAGGTCCCGGCGCAGGGCGTCGAGGCCGGGGCGGGCGGCGGGGTCGCGCGCCATGGCGCCCTTGACCAGCGCGTCCCAGCGCCGGTCGAGGCCGGGCGAGAGCTCGCTCGGGAGCTCGAGCCCGGCCGGCAGGCGGCCGGTGAGGACCTCGAACACGAGCACCCCGAAGGCGTAGACGTCGGCCGGGGCGGCCGGCGGCGCGCCCGCGCCGCGCTCGGGCGCGAGGTAGGCGAGCGTCGCGGTCGAGCCGGCCCACTCGTCGCGCTCGAGGCTGGTGATCGAGGCCTCGAGGTCGCCCGCGTCGGGCTCGGGCCCGGCGCCGAAGTCGGCCAGCGCCACACGCGGCGGCCGGGCGTCCGGGTCGACGAGGACGTTGGCCGGCTTGACGTCGCCGTGGACGACGCCGCGGCGGTGGGCGTGGTCGAGCGCGTCGACGAGCGGCAGGAGCACCGGCCGCAGGAGCGCGCGCCGCAGGGGGCGGCCGCCGAGGAGCCGGCGCAGGTCCGACGGGAAGCGCTCGAGCACGACGTAGCGGCGGCCGAGCGCCTCGCCCGTCGCGAGCGCGCCGAGGATCGCCGGGTGGTCGAGGCGGCGCGGCGGGCGCCCGGAGCGGCCGCCCTCGGCCAGGACCTTCACGGCGACCTCGCGCTGGCGCCAGCGCGCGCGCCACACCGTCGCGTGCCGCCCCCGGGCGAGGGGCTCGTGGAGCTCGATCCCCGCCACGAGGCAGGCGGCGCGCAGCGGGTCGGAGGCGTGGTCGACGGGCGTGGTCATCGGCTCCCGGGGCTCCTACCGGTATAGACGCGCCGGGCGCGCCCGTCGAACGCGCCGCGCGGGCCTCCCCCGCGCCGTACACGTCCAGGCGCCGCCGCCGGTTCCAGCGTGTCCCCGGCGCCCCGCGCGGGGGTCACTTCCTTGAACGGCGGACGGGGGGTGACTAGCATCTCCTCTGACCGCCGGCGCGCGCGCACGCCCGGCGCGGGGAATCTCGGGTGCGTCCGCCGATGGGAGACATGGGCGACGCACACGGCAGGCTCACGGGAGGCATCGTGCGTCGCAAGCTCCTCGTTCCGCTCGTGCTGGCGCCGGTCGCCCTGGTCGGCTGCGCGAACAACCACCCGGTGCGCCGGGTGGAGCAGCCGGTCAACGTCACGCACGAGGTGGCGTTCGGCGACTACCGTCGTGTCTACAACACGACGTACCACATCCTGAACCGCTACGGCGTGATCCAGAACGCGTCGTACCGCTACGGCGAGATCACCGCGCTCGTCGGCGAGGACAACCATCTGTTCGACAAGACGCGCCGGACGATCCAGGCGCGGATCTTCGACGCGGGCGACTTCTTCGACGTCGAGTGCCGCGTGCTGATCGCCGTCGAGGACAGCGAGGTCGCGACCTTCCCCGACCAGTTCCAGCCGCGCTACAGCTGGAAGACGGTCGCGAGCGACCAGTTCCTCGAGACCCGCCTGAACAACGAGATCCGCGCGGCCCTGTCGGGCGGCGCGTGGCAGGCGAAGGAGCCGCTCAGGCCGCAGCCGCGCCAGCCGGCGACGAGCGAGCCCAGGCCGGCGCGCGAGCAGCGGGCGGTCGCGCCCGGCGCGGCGGAGCGGACCGACGAGGTCCGCGTCCGTCCGGCCCCCGGCCAGCGGCAGGTCGAACTCGACGAGCTCGGCCCGGCCGCGTTCGAGCGCCTGGGCGTGGCGTCGCTGCGCCAGGGCGACTACCGCCGGGCGGAGGCCGCCTTCCGCGCGACGCTCGAGGCCGACGGGCGCGACCCGTTCGCCCACTACCTCCTGGCGCAGGCGCTGTTCTCGCGCGGGGCGTTCGAGGAGGCGACCACGCACGTCCGCGCCGGCGCCGCGCTGAACGCGGCGTTCGCCCGGGCCGACCTCGACCTGCGCGACCTCTACGCCGAGGGCGACGGCACGTTCGCGGCGCGGCTGGGCGAGGTCGAGGCGCGCGCGCGCGACCAGCAGGGCCTGTGGCTGCTCGCCGGCTACCTGCGCATGCTCTCGGGCGACGCGCAGGGCGCGGTCGTCGCGCTCGACCGCGCGCCGCAGGACGGGCTCGCGCGCGCCCTGCGGGCCAGCGCGCTCGAGCGCGTCGAGGCGGCGCGCGGGATCGAGGAGTTCTAGCGGTCGACGCGGGTCGGCGGCGCGGGACGGCGGAGGCCTCGGCCTCCGCCGTCTCCGTTTCCGGAGCGCCGCGCGCTGCCTGCGCGATCGCCTCCGTTCGCGCACGAGCAGCCGAACGGGGGCCCTCACCCGCGAAGCGCGAATTGCCCCGCGGTCGGACGTGCAGCGCCTCGCGTGACACACCGTCGCCCTGCGCAAGCGTTATCGCAGCAGTTGTTTGTTGCTCTCGGCGCGGGGTGGCCCTGGCGAACAACCGCCGAACGACGTCGCCTGCTCGACGTGGAGGTCGATCGAAGCGCCTGAGCGACGGTCGTCTGGGACGGCCGGCCCACCCGAACTCCTCCAGAACCCGTCGGACGCCCTCCGGCGAGCCGGTCATTCCGGAGTCGGGGGAGGAGAAGGGCGCGATCGAATGCGGGTCGGAGCGTGGATGGGCTGCGCGGCGGTGGTCGCCGCGGCGATGGTGGTCGTGGGTTGCAGCGACAGCAGCCGCCGACCGGCGGCGTTCGCGACCGCCTCCTTCGACGAACTCGAGGACACCGGGACGATCGGCGACCTGGACGACGGCGGCTCGATCGTCGACGACGGGAGCGGCGGCGGGACGGTCATCGACGACGGGAGCGGCGGCTCGAACGACGACGACCTCGGCATCATCGGCGGCGGCGGCGGTGGCAGCGGCGACGCGGGCGGCGACGGCAGCGGCGACGCGGGCGGCGACGGGAGCGGCGACGCGGGCGGCGACGGGAGCGGCGACGGGAGCGGCGACGGGAGCGGCGACGGGAGCGGCGACGGGAGCGGCGACGGGAGCGGCGACGGGAGCGGCGGCAGCGGCGGCAGCGGCGGCAGCGGCGGGGCCGACGGCGACGCCAGCGACCCGGGTGGCGGCGAGGCGAGCTCGGACCTCGACCAGGCGATCCAGGCGCTCGCCGACCAGCTCGCGGCCCGCGGGCAGGTGACCGTCCTCGAGGTCTTCGTGCACGCCGACGGCAGCGCGACCGTGACCTACGGGATCGCCGGCGTGGACGAGGTGGTCGTGGCCCGGTTCTCGCCCGACGCCGACCTCCTGTGGACCACGGACCTGACGGGCAGCGGGTCGCGGACGTGGACCCGCACGGCCGTCCTCCGCGACGGGCGCACGGTGGTCCTGGGGAGCTTCTTCGTCGAGGTGACCTTCGACGGCGGGACGACGCTGACGAACACGTCGCAGTCCGGCGGGGCGCAGGGCTTCATGGCGCTCTACGGGGCCGACGGCTCCCTCGTGTGGGCCGTGCGCATGGGCGGGATCCCGGTCGACGTCATCCTCCTGCTCCGTAGCGGGATCATCGTCACCGGCACCTTCGACGGCTGGGCCGACTTCGGCCCCCTCGAGGGCGGCGGCTGGGTCGTGCGGACGTCGCCGGGCAAGAACCTGTTCACGGCTCGCTACACGCACGAGGGTCGGCTCGCCTGGGTGCGCACCCCCACGCTGGCCGGCGCGGCCGAGGGCGTGAGCATCGCCATCGCGTCCGGTCCGGCGCCGCGGGCGCTCGTCCTCGGCCACTTCCAGGGCCAGCTCGACGCGGGCGACGGGCAGCCGCGCACGTCCGTGGGCGGGCGTGACCTGATCGTCCTCCGCTACACGATGGGCGGCGACCTGAACCTCGCGCGGCGCGAGGGCGGGACGGGCGACGACACCGCCCTGGGGATCGCCGGGCTGCCCGGCGGCGGGTTCGGCCTGGAGGCCATGTTCGTCGGGGCGACCACCTACGGCGCGGGCGAGCCGAACGAGACCACGCTCGAGTCGGCGACGCCGGCGAAGGTCGCCTCCACGCACGCGAGCGACGGGCGCCTCCTGACGCTCGACTTCGCGACGGAGTGATCCGGGAGACCATCCGGGAGGAGGACACGGCGCGCGCGCCGTGTCCTCCTCGCATCACAGGAATCGCAGGGCGATCCGCGTGGCGAGGCCGGAGGCGAGGACGATCAGCCCGTAACCGGCGGCCAGGAGGAGCAGCCGCAGCGGCACGAACGTCGGCGGCGGCGGCGGGGCCCGGCCGGCGAGGCGCGGGGCGATCCCGGAGTCGGCGCGGCGCGGGCCGCCCTCGCGGCGCCCGGAGTCACGACGGGGCGCCTCGGCCGCCGGCCGCTCCTCGCGCCGCCGTGCGCTGTCGGCGGCGCCCTTGCGACGGTCGAGCAGGTCGCCGAGGCGTCGCTCCACCTCGGCCGCGTCCGGCCGGGCGTCCGGCGACTTGTGCAGCATGGCCGAGAGCAGGCCGGCGACCGCCGGCTCGAGGCCGGGCGGGAGGGCCACCGGCGCGGCGCCCGCGTGCTGCTCGAGGACGTCGCCCGCGTCGTCGCCCTCGTAGGGCGGCCGGCCGACGAGCAGGTGGTGGGCGAGCGCGCCCAGGCTGTAGACGTCGGACCGCGCCGTGGGCGGCTCGCCGCGCGCCTCCTCGGACGAGGCGTAGCGGGCCTGGAGCGGCGCGTCCCGCCGGTGCTTCCTGAGCCGGGCCCCGGGCGGCTCGCCCAGACAGGTGAGCTTGACCCGCGCGCCGTCGAGGACGACCGCCGCGGGCGACAGGAGCCCGTGCACCTGCCGCCGCGCGTGCACATGGGCCAGGGCCTGCGCCAGGTCGCGCACGACCCCGAGCGCGGCCTGGCGGTCGAAGGCCGGCCCGGCCTCGAGGCGCCGGGCGAGCGGCTGGCCCGGGCAGGCCTCGAAGACCGTGTAGAGCGACTCGCGGTCGGACGCCGTGTCGAACACCGCCTGCACCGCCGCGTGCTCGAGGGCGCCGGCCTGCCGCGCCCGCGCCTCGTAGGCCCGCCGGAAGTCCGGGTCCTGCGCCAGGTCCGGGTCGACCACCTCGAGGAGCACCTCGCGGTCGAGCGCCCCCTGCCGCCCCAGGTAGAGCCCCCCGCTCTCGCTCCGGCCGCGCGCGGCGACGACCTCGACCGTGCCGACCCGCGTCCCCGGCGACAGCGGCTCCGGGGCCGAGTGGAAGGCGACCACCGTGTCACCCACGCGGATCCGGTCGTCGTGGCGCAAGGGCGCCTCGCCCCGGACGCGGTCGTGGTTCAGGTAGGTCCCGTTGGTGCTGCCCAGGTCGACGAGCACGTAGCCCGCGCCCCGCCGCTCCACCCGGAAGTGCTTGCGGGACGACTGCGGCTCGTCCAGCTGGAGCCCGCAGCTGGCGAGCCGGCCGACCACGCAGGGGAACTCCCCCAGGTGCCGGACCGGCGTCGGGGCCTTCCCTTGCTCCACGACCAGGCGCGCCACGGCCGCGAGGGTACTTGAAGCGTGGCCGGCGGGCGACAGGGGCGGCGGCCCGGCCCGTCGATCCGCCCGGGTCGGGGGTTGCCGCGGCGTAGAGTCCTGGCAACATGGAGGTGTGCGAACCCCCCGAGGGGCAGAGCCGCCAACGCCCGACCGACGCCCGGACCCCCCCGGCGCCGGTGGCGTCCCCCCGACCCAGGAGCCGTTCATGCAGGAGCCCCGCGCCCTCGCGCTGGCCGAGTCCCTGGCCCAGCTCGCCGACCGCAAGAAGGCCGAGGACATCGTGATCCTCGACCTCCGCGGTCGCCACAGCCTCTTCGACTACTTCGTGATCGCCACCGCGCAGGGCGAGCGCCAGGCGCAGGTGGTGGGCGAGGAGGCGGTGCGCTTCGCGCGGCAGCAGGGGCTCTCCCGCCACCTCGAGGTCGCGCCCGACTGGGTGTGCGGCGACTTCGGCGACGTGGTCCTCCACGTCTTCACGCCCGACGCCCGCCGCTTCTACGACCTCGAGCACCTGTGGGCCGACGCGCCGCGGATCACCTGGGCGAGCAACGCCGCCACGGCGTGAGGGCGCCCCGCCGGCGACGTCACGCGCCAGGCTGGGAGAGGGCGTAGCGGCGGGCGAACTCCGGCGGGAACGCGACCCCGTTGGCGTAGAAGTAGCGGATCAGCTGGCCGTGGTGCTGGGCCTCGTGCTCGAGCAGGTCGAAGGCCAGCCCGGCCCGGTCGCCGGCCAGGTCGTGTCGCGACGCCGCCTCGAGGGCGGCCTCGCGCGCGCGCGCGAGCGCCGACCGGACGGCCTCGGCGCGCCGCGCCTCGGCCGCGCCCAGGCTGCAGGAGAAGCCCGACCACGCCCCCGCCGCGATCGCCCGGGCGTAGCTCTCGCGCCCGCCGACGAGGCACCAGAACTGGTCGCCGATGCGGTTCGAGGGCGCGCCCGCGATGTCACGCGCGAGCGTCGGGTCGTCGACCGCGGCGGCGAGCGCCTCGGTCAGGAGCAGGGCGCGCTCCAGCCGCGCGGTCAGGGTCGAGGGCACCGGGCCGCGCCTACCCCGGGTCGTCCTCGTCCGGGACGATGAGCGACGGGTCCTCCTGCTCCTTCTTCTTCATCCAGTCGGCGACCCACTCGTTGATCGTCTGGTGGGTCTGCTTGGCGCCGGCGGTGTCGCCGTAGAAGGCGTCCATGAGGTCCTCCTCCAGCTCCGCCTTGTACTTGGCGAAGCGGGGGGGGATGTCGATCATCATGGCGCCCCACTCGTTGTCGTACTGCATGTGGCGGCCCCGCTCGCCCTCGCCGGTGGGCGGCTTCTGGGGCGCGTCGCCGGGCTTCTTCGCCGCGGCGCCCTGGTTCTTCTTGCTGCCCTCGGGGTCGAACACGTCGCTCATGGCGTGACCTCCGCCGCGCTCCAGGCTAGCACCGGTCACTGCATGTGCGCGAGGATGCCCTTGCCGAGCGTCTGGCCGCCGTCCATGTCGACGATCGCCCCGGCGAGGAAGCGGGCGTAGGGCGAGACGACGAACGCCGTCACCTGCGCGACCTCGAGCGGGGTGGCCATGCGCCGGGCGGGGATGTCCGAGAGGACCTTCTCCTTGTCCTCCGGCGTGGGCCACAGGCGCGCGCCGGCCCCCTCGCTGTCGACGGCGCCCGGCGAGACTGCGTTGACGCGGACGCCGAACTGGGCCCACTCGGCGGCCAGGGTCTTCGTCAGCGCGACCACGCCCGCCTTGGCCGCGCAGGAGGGGAGGAGGCCGGGGGCGCCGGTCTGGGCGTAGGGGGTGACGATGCTCACGATCTGCCCGCCGCCCTGCTCGATCATGCGCGCGCCCGCGAAGCGGCTGCAGTAGAAGGTGCCGTCGAGGATCGTGCTCACGACCGCGCGCCACCCCTTGGGCGAGACGGCGGCCGACGGGCAGACGAAGTTGGCGCCCGCGTTGTTGATCATCAGGTCCAGGCGCCCGAAGCGCTCGACCGCGCGCGCGACCATGGCCTCGACCTCGTCGGCCTCGCGCACGTTGGTCCTGACGGTCAGCACCTCGCGCCCCTCGGCCTCGAGCTCGCCCGCGGCCGCGGCGAGGACCTCCTCGCGCCGGCCGGCGAGCACGAGCCGCGCGCCGAGCTGGCCGAACAGGCGCGCGATCTCCTTGCCGATCCCGGTGCCGCCGCCGGTGATCACGGCCACCTGCCCGTCGAGGAAGCGCTCCGTGAAGAACATGAGGCCCTCCGCTGGCGCGCCACCCTACCCGGTCAGGGGCGCTCCGCAGGCTGCGCGGCGAGGGCCTTGGCCCGGGCCGCCTCCTCGGCGGGCCGCAGGGGCCTGGCGGCGGCCGCGGCGGCGAGGTCGACGAGCGCCTCGCGGGCGCGCTCGGGCGCCGCGAGCCCGGCGGTCACCAGGGCCACGCCGCGCCAGCCGCGCAGGTCGGGGTGGGCCAGCCCGGCGTCGATCGCCCGGGTCAGCTCGTCGACCGCCTCGTGCGCGTCCCCGGTCGAGGCCAGCAGCGCGCCTCGCAGGGCGCGGGCGTAGGGCCCGGTCCCGACCCGCCGCCCGTCGAGCGCCGCCACGCGCGCCTGCGCCGTCGCCGCGTCGCCCGCCGCCACGGCCTCGAGCCCCTCGAGGGCCAGGAGCTGGACCTCGGCCGGGCCGAGCGGGCGCGCGGCCTCGAAGCGCGCCCGGAGCGTCGCCGCGGACGGCGCCGGCGCCCCGCGCCAGGCCGCGTCGAGGTCCGCGTCCAGGGCGGCCGCGCCGCGGTCGTCGCGCGCCGGGCGCCAGGTCGCGACGACCCCGCCGGCCACGACGAGGAGGAGGAGCGACACGAGCAGCCACGCGTGCAGCGGGCCGAAGAGGTACGGGGAGACGGCGACCATCCGCTCGTGGGACCGGACGATCCGGCTCCGCTCGAACCAGCTCACCCCCGCAGCATACGGGGCGGCTCCCGCACACGCACGAGCGCGTTGTGCCGGCGACGCTGCGTCGCTTAGGATCCCCCCGCGCGAGGGGGAGGAACGACATTGTCCGCGCTCGCCGAGGGTTTCGATCAGCGACCGGGCTCCGTCCCGCGAGCGCGGCGCGGAGGCCGCAGGACCTCACGGTCCGCCGCGGGGGCGCTCTGCGCGGGCCTGCTCCTCGCCTCTGCCGCTCGCGCCGACAACTTCGAGGAGTTCGGCTTCGGGCCGCGCGCCCAGGCCATGGCCGGCGCCTTCACGGCGCTGTCGACCGACTACACGGCGACCTACTACAACCCGGCCGGCCTCGTCTTCTCGCGCCACATCAACCTGGGCTTCGGCTTCTCCTTCGCCGACTACCACCTCGACTTCAAGTCGGAGCGCGGCGGCCGCGAGGTCGACCGCCGCGCCGAGCGCATCCCCGACCTGTCGGCGTTCACCCTGGGCGTCTCGACGACGGTGCCCTTCGACGTGCCCGACCGGTTCGCCTTCGGCCTGGGGCTGTTCCTCCCCACGCGCGGCCTGGTGAACATCGACGCCCGCTCGCCCTCGGCCGAGCCCGAGTGGTTCCGCTACGGGGCGCGCCACGACCGCGTGCACATCCTCCCGTCGGTGGCCGTGAAGGTCACCGACTGGCTGAGCCTCGGCGGCGGCGCGTCGATCTTCGTCGACGCCGCGGGCGGCACGACCCTCTCGGCCGGGATCGGCACGCCCGTGCAGCCCGACTTCAAGCTCAAGCTCAAGCCCGACGCCGCCCCGGTCGTCGGCGTCATGCTCACGCCGACCGACTGGCTCTCCTTCGGCCTGACCTACCGGGGCGAGCTCTCGTTCAAGCTCGACTTCCCGGCGACGGCCGTCGTCCAGGGGATCGCGATCCCGCTGAAGCTGGAGACGATCACCTTCTTCACCCCGCACCAGCTGCAGGCCGGCGCGGCCGTCAACGTCACCGACCGGCTGCTCCTGGCCTTCGACCTCCTGTGGGCGAACTGGTCGGCCTACGACGACGCGTTCCTGGTGGTCACGAGCGACGTCGCCCAGACGCCCGTGCGCGTGCGGTCGGACCTGCGCGACACGTTCAGCCCGCGCCTCGGCGCCGAGTTCGCGGCGACCGACTGGCTGCTCCTGCGCGGCGGCTACGCCTACCGCACCAGCGCCGTGCCCGACCAGCGGCGCAAGCCCACGAACTTCGTCGACACCGACAAGCACACCTTCACGCTCGGCTGCGGCTTCGCCTGGGGCCGCGCGCCCGAGCGGGTGTCGGACGAGGCGAAGGCGGGCGGCGCCAAGGCGCAGACGATCCAGGAGCTCACGCGCGACGCCAGCTACGACCTGGACCTGTTCTTCCAGCTCCACTGGCATCCGACGCACAAGCAGAGCAAGCCCGCCACCGACCCCGTCGGCGACTGGGAGGCGGGCGGGTTCATCGTGAACTTCGGGTTCGCGTTCACCGCGAGGTTCTAGCTG
>JAMLIC010000047.1 GCA_023954375.1 Planctomycetota bacterium | reverse complement strand
TGCGGGGGCGGGCGCGGGGGCGGGAGCGGGTGCGGGAGCGGGTGCGGGTGCGGGAGCGGGAGCGGGGGCGGGAGCGGGAGCGGGAGCGGGTGCGGGTGCGGGAGCGGGTGCGGGTGCGGGAGCGGGAGCGGGGGCGGGAGCGGGGGCGGGAGCGGGAGCGGGAGCGGGAGCGGGTGCGGGTGCGGGTGCGGGGGCGGCCTCGGTCTCGGTCTCGGTCTCGGTCTCGGCCTCGGTCTCGGTCTCGGTCTCGGTCTCGGTCTCGGTCTCGGTCTCGGTCTCGGTCTCGGTCTCGGTCTCGGCTTCGGTCTCGGCGTCGGTCTCGGTCTCGGTCTCGGTCTCGGTCTCGGTCTCGGTCTCGGTCTCGGTCTCGGTCTCGGTCTCGGTCTCGGTCTCGGTCCGGCTTCGGTCTCGGCGTCGGCCTGGTCGAAGCACTGGCGTTCCATGCTGCCCTTGCCGATCCGCCCCTCACCCCCGAGGATCGAGCCCATCGGCGCCACGGGGCGCGCCGATCGAGGGGCAGTGCACGGGTCTTCCGTGGCGGCCGCATTCGGCTGCCTGTTCGTCATCGGCTTGCTCGACAACGCGCGGGCGCCGCTGTTCCCGGACGTGCTCTCGGGGCTGACCCTGAGCGACGCCGAGGGCGCCTGGCTCTTCGCCGCGGCCTCCGCCGGCGGGGGCGTGGGGAGCCTGCTCACGCGGCTGGTCCTCGCCCGCGCCCGGCCGCGACAGGCGATGTGGGGCGGCCTCCTCGTCGCGGCGGCGGGCGTGCACGTCATGGGGACGAGCCGCGGCCTGCCCGGCCTCGTGGTCGGCTCGGCGCTCTTCGGGGTGGCGTTCGGCGCGCTGAGCCTCATCCAGGGCGCGCTCATCCAGCGCGGCGTGCCGCCGGCCGCGCAGCGGCGCGCGTTCTCCGGCCTGCACAGCATGTACGGCGCCGCCTCGCTCCTCGCCCCGCTGCTCGTCGCCGCCGGCGGGCGCCTGGGCCTCGACTGGCGCGGCGCCCTGCAGCTCCTCGCCTGCGCGCCCCTCGCGCTCCTGGCCCTGACCGCCCGCCTCGGCGACCCGCCCCTCGCGCCGGCGGCTGACCCGGCGCGCGCCGCCGCGCCGGCGCCGCCCGGCCGCGCCCTCCTCGTGTGCCTCATGGCGGCGGTCTACGTGGCCGCCGAGCTGTCGGTCTCGACCCGCCTCCCGCTGCACCTCCAGCGGCTCGGGTGGAGCCCCGACCAGGCCGCGCTCGGGCTCTCGGCCTTCTTCGCCTGCCTCCTCCTCGGGCGCGTCCTCCTCGGCGTCGTGCGGACGACCCGCACCCACCGCGAGGTCCTCGCCGCCTCGGCCGGCGCGTCGTTCCTCCTGGCCGGCCTCGGCCTCGCCGCGCACCCGACCTTCCTGTGCCTCACCGGCCTCACCATGGCGCCGTTCTTCCCCACGGCCTCGGCCCTCGTCGCCGACGAGTTCCCGGGCGCGTTCGACCGGGTCATGAGCACGCTCCTGGCGCTCGTCTGCGTGTGCGTCATGCTCACGCACGCGGGCCTGGGCGCCCTGAGCGACGCCTTCGAGCTCCGCCGCGCCCTCTGGCTTGCCCCCGCCCTGCTGCTCGTGACCCTCGGCCTCGTGGGCGCGAGCGCCGCCGGGCGGCCTGGGCCGGGGCCCGGGAGGCTATGATCCCGCGCCGGACCGCGGGGCCTGGCCGCGGGCGCCCGGGGGGGCCGTGAGCACGATCGACCCGAGTCCGGAGGCCGAGCCCGCCGGCGCGCCGTTCGCGCCCTGCCCGGCGTGCGGCTTCGGCAACGCGGCCGACGAGCGCGCCTGCCTCTTCTGCGGCGAGGCCCTCCCGTTCCAGGAGCTCACCCGGCGCGTGAGCCGTCGCCTGCTCGACGCGCCCGCCGACGACGCGCCGCCCGCCGCGCCGACCCACGGGAGCGCCGCCGACCGGCGCGGCGCGCCCTCGTCGCGGCTCCGCCGCGCCGACGACGGGCCGACCGCGCCCCCGCTGGCGCTCCTCTGCTGCCGGCCGCTCCCGCCCCTTCCGCTCGGCCCCTTGCCCCTGGTGACCATCGGCCGCGGCCCCGAGTGCCACGTCGTCCTGCCGCACCTCGAGGTCTCGCGTCACCACTGCTCGATCAAGGTGCGCCGCCAGCACCTCGTGCTCGAGGACGAGGGCTCGAGCAACGGCACCCTGGTCAACGAGCGGCGCGTGTCCACCACCGACCTCCGGGTCGGCGACGTGATCAAGGTCGGCCCCTACGTCATGGAGGTGCTCGACGAGGAGCGCGCCGCCGCCTGGGAGCACGAGGACGACGAGGCGCCGGCCGTCGACGTCGCCCACGCCATGTCGGGCCGGATCGACGCGGTCCCCCTGGCCGAGGTGCTCCAGCAGCTCGAGTTCAACGCCCGGACCGGCACCCTCCAGGTGGCCTCGGGCCGGCGCCGCGGCCAGGTCGTCCTCGAGGCCGGGCGGCCGCTGTCGGCCGCCTTCCAGGGGCTGCGCGACGACGCGGCCGTGCTCGCCATGCTGGCGCTCGAGGAGGGCCGGTTCAGCTTCGCGCGCACGGCGGAGCTGGGCCCCCGGCGCATGGAGGGGGCGACGCTCACCGCCCTGCTGCTCGAGTCGAGCCGGCGCGCCGACGAGGGGCGCCCGGCGGTCTCGGGGGCCGACTGGGACGTGCAGGCGGAGGGCGCCGCGCTCGCCCCGACGATCGGGCCCGCCCCGCGCGCGCCGCGGCTCTCGCCGGGCGCGACGCCTTCGGCCCCGGCGTTCTCCGCCGCCGACACCGCCGTCCCGGACCGCGACGACCTCCCCGCGCCGTACACCGGCCGGGACCTCGCCGCCGCCCCGGCGCCCGACACGGTCGTCCTCCCCCCCGGCGCGCTCGACGACGAGGTCGTCGACGCCGACGCGCTGCTCGAGCGGCCGCGCCGCGCGGCGCCGCGCGACGACATCGCGCGCGCGCGCTCGGACCGCCTGCCGTTCGTCGCGCCCCCACCGCCGGCGCCGGCGCCGGCCACGCCGCCGGCCCGCCTGCCCTGGGCGGTCGCGGCGGCCCTGGCCCTGGCCTGCGGCGCCCTCCTCCTCCTCCGCTCGCCGGCCGCCGTCGGCCCCGACCCGGCCGACCTGGCGGCGCGGGCCGCCGCCCTGACCCGCGAGGTCGACCTGCAGCTCGCCTCGCCCTGCTCGCTCCAGGCCGACGGCCCGGCGATCGCGTACGCTGCGCGGCCGCCTCACGGCCTCGCGCGCTCGGCGTGCTCGCCCCGGACCTCGCCCGCGCCGAGACGGGGGTCGCGGTCCTCGAAGGCCTCCTCGCCGGCGCGCGGGCGATCGCCGCCGCGCTGGGCGCGGCCCTGGGGCGCGCGGCCGGCGCGCCGGCGCCCGCCGCGTCCGCCCTCTTCGGGGCGGCCGCCGCCCTGGGCGTCACCGCGGACGCCGCCGGCGCCGTCGAGCACCTGTCGCTGGCGATCGAGGGCGGCGTCCTGCGCCCGGAGCTGCGCGCCTGGCGGGCGCGCGCGCGCGGACGCGACGCCCTGGACGACATCGGCCGCGCCGCCGCCGTCCTCGACGACCTGCGCGTCGTCGCCGCGTCGGTCGGGCTCACGCGCGACGACGAGCTCCTGCGGTCGCGCGCCCTCCTCGCGCTCGGCCGCGATCCGGAGGCCGCCCCGGTGCTCGAGCGGCTCCGCGCCCACCACGACGGGGCGGCGCGCGAGGTCGCGCTGGCGCGCGTCGAGCAGGCGCTCGGGCGCGGCGACGTGGCCCTCGCCGCGCGGCTCGTGGTCGACGCTCCGGCGGGCGAGGCGCCCTCGCCGCGCGCGCTGGCCCTGGCTGCCCGCGTGCGACGCCTCGCCGAGCCGCTGCTCGATGAGCTCCGCCGCGGCCATCAGCTCTCCGCGACCTCCCAGGCGCGGCTGATCGACCTCCTGCGCCTGACGCGCCTCCTCGGCGGCGCCCCGCTCGACGAGGGCGCGACCGGCGCCCTCCTCCGCGCCCTCGACCGCCCCGACCCCCCGCTGCCCGTCGAGTTCTGCCTGGGCGCGGCCGAGGTCGCGGGGCGCGACGACGAGGCGGTCCGCCGCCAGGTGCTGCGCCGGATCTACCGCGCGATGGAGGACGGCTCCGAGCGCGGCGAGGCGCACCTCACGCTGCTCCTCTGCTTCGTCGTCGGCGCGGAGCCCCGCGGCCTCGCCCGACCCGCGGACCTGCTCGACGAGGTGCGCGCGCCCCACGTGCGGGTCGAGCTGTACCACGCCCGCGCCCTGGCCCGGGAGCAGCTGGGCAAGCTGCGCGAGGCCGAGCTCGACGCGCGGCGCGCGCTCGCGCTCGCGCCCGAGCGCGCCGACCTGCAGGCGCTCCGCGCGCGGCTGGCCGAGGCCGCCCGGGCGGCTGCGCGCGAGCCGGCGCCGCCGCCGGCGCCGCGACCGCGCCGACGCGTGGGGTGACGCCCGCCTGCCGGTTGCCCCCGCGCCGCCGGCTGGGGACAACAGGGGGATGTCAGGGCGACACGGCCACCCCCTGCTGAGTCCGCTGCTCCTCATGCTGCTCGCCGCCGTCCCGGCCGGCGCACAGGACGAGGGCGCGCCGGGACCCCCGGCCGAGGAGGCGCCACCTGTTGCGTCGCTCGAGGAGCGGATCGCGGCGCTCGAGGCGGAGCGGCAGGCCGACGGGGCGCTGACCCGGGCGGTGCGCGCGGCCCTGGACCGCGTGGAGCTGAGCGGGTTCGCCAACGCGCTGTTCATGGCCGGGCTGGCCCGCCCCCGCGAGGCGCGGAAGGACGCGTTCCCCTATCGGGTCAACGACACGGACCACCTGACCTTCAGCGTGCCCTACTGCAAGCTCGGCGTCCGCCGCGAGGTCGAGGGGACCGAGTGGGACGTGGGC
Source organism: Planctomycetota bacterium (assembly GCA_023954375.1). Taxonomy (GTDB): domain Bacteria; phylum Planctomycetota; class J058; order J058; family J058; genus JAMLIC01. Next base: position 61,117 of record JAMLIC010000047.1, on the reverse strand, counting down.
TTCGCCGTGGCCGTGGGCGTCGGCCGCATGGTCCCCCACGTGTTCTCCCTTGACCCCGACTTCCTCGGCGGGAAGGAGATCAACCTGGTCGAGGGCTGGGCCGAGCTCCAGGTGCCGACGCCGCTCACCCCCATCCGCCTCCGGGCGGGGCGGGTGTACGGCTGGTTCGGCTTCGAGAGCCTCGACGTGCCGGACAACCCGAACCTGTCCCTCTCCTACTTCACGAACTTCACCCCCTTCACGCACACCGGGGCGTCGCTGGGCTTCGACCTCACGCCGGGGCTGACGTACACCCAGTGGGTCGTCAACGGCTGGGACCTCGTCGTCGACGACAACGACGCCAAGAGCTACGGCGGGCAGCTCGCCTGGCGCGGCGAGCGGCACCACCCCCGCGTGGCGCTCAACTGGCTCGTCGGGGCCGAGCGACCGGCAGACGAGCGCGACCTGCGCTGGCTCGTGCAGCTCGACGTGGCCTGGCGGGCCCCCACCGCCACCGAGTTCGGCGCGGCCCTGCACTACGGGCAGGAGGAGGGGGCGGCCCTCCGCGGCGGCACGGCCAAGTACGGCGGCGCCATGCTGGTCGTCCGGCAGGACGTGTTCACCTGGGGCGAGGCGGCGACCCTCTATGTCGCCGGGCGGGTCACCTGATGGCGGGACCAGGGCGGCTCGAAGACCGGGATCGATCAGGCGCTCGTCGACACGACCGCCACGCTCGGCCTCGTCGTCCTCGAGCGGGGGCTCCTGCGCCTCGAGTGGCGGCGCGACCGCTCGACGGCCGACGACGTGTTCCTGGGCCGGCGCGGGCTCCCCACCCGCTCGTATCAGGACACGCTGGCGGTCGACCTGAGCGTCTCCTTCTGATCTGGTCAGGCCACCCGTGCATCGACCGGCGCCGGCGGCGCGGCGGCGGGGCGCTCGTGCGCCGCCGCGGCCTCGTGCACCGCCCGGACCACGGGGATCTCGGGTCGGACCGCCGGGACGGCGGGCGGCTTGCGCCAGAAGTAGAAGACGTCGACCGTGAGCAGCTCCTCGTCCTCGTAGCCGCTGAGCTCCGCCCGCACCTCGGGCGTCAGGGCGTCGCGCAGGCGGTCCTCGCCGTAGCGCTCCTGGAGCTCGGCGGCGCCGGGGGCGCTGGCCTCGAACAGCGCCCGCCACTGGCGCAGGCGCCAGCCGTTCAGCACGGCGCTGGGGCGCACCAGGTGGCGCGTGCCGTCGCGCAGGTGGGCCCACGGCGGCAGGGCGTCCTCGCCCCCGGTGAAGGCGCGGATGTCGTGGTGCCCGGTGTGCGAGGTGAACAGGTGGATCCCGATGCACAGGACGCCGCCCGGGCGGAGGGCGGCGATCACGTGGTCGAGCGCGCGCGCCGGGTCGGGGAGGTGCTCGAACACCGACCACGAGGCGACCAGGTCGAACGAAGCCGGCGCGAACGGGAGCCCGGCGCACACGTCGGCGCGGACGAGCCGGGGGTCGGGCAACGACCCCGCGCCGGTCGCCTCGGCCCAGGCCCGGCGCACGGCCCGGTCGACGCCGAGCGCCTTGCGGGCGAGCGTCTTCACGACCCTCCCGGCCCCGTTGGCCCGGGCGGCCCGGAGCACCGCCCTGGGGTCCAGGCCGAGGAGGACCTCGTCGAGGTCCACGGCGGTGACGCGGTTGCGCAGGCCGAGCACGCGCGAGCGCGTGCAGTGCTGGCCGGGCCCGAGCTCGAGGACGTCGAGGTCGCGCAGCTCGCGCCCGAGGAACGCGCGCATGCGGGCCTGGTCGCGGCGGAGCCGCGCGGCGAGCACGGCGACCTCCTGGCGGAGCCCGTCGCCGCGGCGCAACGCGAACGCCGCCTGACGGAGCCCCTTGAGCAGCCCGAAGCTGGAGTAGGTGAGCGGCATGTCGCCCGGCCTCTCGGCCCCCCACGCCCAGCACGGTAGCGCTCGCGCGCGCGATCGTCCGGCCGCGCGCGCGAAGCGGGCGCACCCGCGGCGCTTGGCGCGCCATCCGCGCGCGGGCGGCCGATGCCTGAGGTGCACGGAGAGACGACCCTCGCTCAGGGCGAGGGCGACGCTCCTCGGCGCGCGCGCCACTCCGCCACGAACGCCGCGTGGTCCGCGGGCGTGTCCATGTCGCGGAGCACGAAGGGGTCGTCGACCGGCACGTGCTCGAGGGCGCCCTCGGCGGCGAGCGCGCGGACGACGTCGCGGGCGGGGTCGTCGGGGCCGAGGACCAGGAAGCGCGCGGCGACCCCGCGGGCGAACAGGGCCGGGTGCCCGCGGCGGTGGTCGCGCGACGGGACCCACGCGAGGCGCCCGGGCGCGGCATCGCGCGCGGCGAGCAGGGCGCGGACGACGGCCGCGCCGGGCAGGCACACGTCGACCGGCCAGAGGAGGAACGCGGCGGCCTCGGCCGGCAGGGCGCGCAGGCCCGCCTGCAGCGAGGTCGTGCGCCCCTCGGCCCAGCGCGGGTTGTGGACGACGCGGCCCCGGCGCTCCGCGTCGCGGACGGCCTCGGGCGCCGCGCCGGAGACCACGACGGCCGGCGCAAGGCCGGCCGCCGCGCAGGCGTCCAGGATCAACCCGAGCGCCGTCGTGTCGCCGAACGGGAGGCTGGCCTTGGGGCGGCCCATGCGCGTCCCGGCCCCGGCGGCGAGGACCAGCGGCGCGACGTCTCGCGGGCTCACGGCGGCCCGACCTCGACCGCGAGCGGTGCCGCGTCGGGGAGGAGCAGGCGCCCCTCGGCGCCGGGCTGGAGGGGCGGGCCGAGCTGCAGGACGAACCGCGCGCGGTAGGTCCCCGGGAGGAGCGCGGTCAGGTCGAGGTGGAAGCCTGCGCACAGGAGCGAGCCGGGCACGTCCTCGGGGGCGTCGGGGGCCGGGCCGTCCTCGAGGTGGAGGGCCCGGGGCAGCCGCGCCGCCTCGGGCCCGGGCTCGAAGCGCAGGAGGAGCGACCCCTCGCGGCTGCTCGCGCACACCCACGTCGGCGTCGCCGCCTGCGCGTCGCGCCGGTCGCGGGCGGTGACGCGCCCGGGGCGCAGCGGCCGGCGCAGCGCGTCGGCCCACACGGCGAGGTCGCCGGCGTCGGGCGAGAAGTCGAGCGCCACGCGCAGCCCGGAGCGGCTCCGCTGCTCGAGGGCGACGGGGACCCGCACCTCGAGGTCGAGCTCGACGCGGTCCTCGTAGATCACCACCTGCGTGCGCGGCGTCGTGCGCACCCAGTGCCCCCAGATCAGGTAGGTCTCGGCCACGACCCGGGCGATCACGCGCACGGGGCCGTCGAGGAAGCCGACGACGTGGGAGCGGACCTCGTCCTCGCGCCGGGCGATGTCGAGGAACAGGTAACGGGCCTCGAGCCCGACCTTGAGCCGGTCGAGGACGTCGGGCCCGTAGCCCCCGCCGGGCCGGGCGAAGCGCAGCTCGCGCAGGTCGAGGAACCCGGCCGCCGACGGCGCGCTGACGACCCTCGCGCGCGCGCCCGCCCAGCCGGTCACGTCGGGGCCCGACCAGGTGAGCGAGACCAGGTCCTCGCTGGCCCGCGGCGGCGGCTCGCCCTCGAAGCGGAGCAGGTAGACCCAGCCGCCGCGGTCGCGCTCCGGCGTGGTCACGTGCAAGGCGAGCCGGTCGACCTCGCCCGGGAGCGGCGTCCAGTCGCCGAGGCGCCCGCCCACGTGGCGGGCCATGAACACGAGCTCGTCGTTCGCGTCGAGGTGGCCGTCGTCGGTGTCGCTGCGCCGCTCCTCGCCCCCGGTGAAGGCGTAGCCGCCCTCCGGGGTGCGCTCGTCGAGCTGGTAGGGGATCGGGCGCAGGGCCCCGTCACGGAGCGCGTAGAGGCGGAGGGACCGCAGCGGCGCGCCGAGGACCTCCTCGAGCCGCTCGCCCGTGACGACCACCGCCCCCTCCGCGCGGTCGAGGGTGCTCGCCTCCGCCTGCGTGACGTCGGCGCGCGCCGCCGCGGCGAGGGCGAGGAGCGCCAGGGCGGCCAGCGCCAGGGGGACGGGGGCCGGCCTCACGGCTCGCCCAGCGGCCGCACGTCGAGCGGCTGGCGCAGGGCCACGCGCACCCCCGGGGGGATCGTCCCGCGCACCGAGGCGAGCGAGTAGACGCGCGAGCCGCGGCCGACGATCGTCCCCGGCGCCGTCACGGCGTTGCAGCCGAGGCCGACGTCGTCGCCCAGGAGCGCGCCCAGCTTCTCGAGGCCGGTGTCGAGCGGCTCGCCGCCGGGGCGCGTCACGCGAACGTTGCCCGGGAACATGCGGAAGTTGGCCAGCTTCGTCCCGGCGCCGAGGTTGACGCGGTTGCCGAGGATCGAGTCGCCCACGTAGGCGAAGTGGCCGGCGCTGGACCGATCGAAGAACACCGCCCCCTTGGCCTCGGTGTCGTGGCCGATGATGCAGTCGCGCCCGGCGAGGACGTAGCCGCGCAGGTAGGCGCCGTGCCGCACGACGGTCCCCGGGCCGAGGATCGCCGGCCCGCGCACGTAGGCGCCGGCCTCGATCGTCGCGCCCGGGGCCAGGAGCACGGGGCCCTGGACGAACGCCCCCGGCTCGACCGTGCCGTCGAGGCGGCGCGCGGCGCGCGCGTCCATGTAGGCGACGAGCCGCGCGCCGAGCGCCTCCCAGGCCAGGGCGACGCCCTCGAACAGGGCGCGGTGCTCGAACTCCGACAGGTCGAAGAGCGTGGCGGGCGCGGCGAAGCTCGCGGCCGACATGGAGGGCCTCCTCCCGGGGGCGTGCGGTGGGCCGAGTCTAGCCGCTGCCCTCGCTCCGGAGCACCCACAGGCGGGCCTCCGGCGTGTGGACCCACGACCCGTGGTCGTCTCCGGCGCCTGCGCCAGCCGGGTCGAGGGTCAGCCGGTGGTCGGCCAGCCAGCGCGCGCGGCAGCGGGCGAGGACGTCGGGGGCGACCCGGCGGGCGAGGCCCTGGAGCGAGCCCGCGTCGACGAGCCGGTCCCAGGCGGCCTCGGGCGAGGGGTGCCGCATGGGGGCGCGCACGGGGCGGTCGTCGATCAGGGCGAGGCCGCGTCCGCCGAGGCCAGCGCGCGTCCCCGGCTCCCAGTCGTCGCGCCAGGCGCCGGCCTCGGCCTCGATCGCCGGGCGCAGGCGGCCCCAGGCCGAGTCGGGCGGCTGGCGGGGCCAGAAGAGGACCACGAGCGGCGCGCCGGGCGCCAGGGCGCGCGCCCAGGCGGTCAGGGCGTCGAGCGGGCGCTCGAGGAGCTGGAGCGTGAAGCAGGAGAGCGCGCCGGCGCCCGCGACGTGCGCCGGCAGGTCCTCCGCCGCGCCCTCGACGACGCGGACGCGCGGGTCGCCGGCGACGCGCGCGCGCAGGAGCTCGAGCATGGGCCGCGACGGGTCCATGGCGACGACCTCGCGGTCGGGCAGGCGCCGGCGCAGGGCGAGGACCTCCTCGCCCGGGCCGCAGCCGGGCACGGCGAGCGGCCCCGGGCCGAGCGGGCGCGCCGCGAGGGCGTCGACCGCCTCGAGCAGGAAGGGGCGGAACCGCGGCACCCAGTGCTCGAGGTAGCCGGGCGCGACGGCGCTCCAGGGGTCCTTCATGGGTGGTCGGTCCCCGCCCCGCAGACGACGGCCACCACGCGCTCGTCGTCCGCCGGGGCGTAGGCGCCCGCCAGGAGCGCGGCCACCGCCGCGGCCCCGCCGAGCTCGGCGCCGACGCCCAGCTCCTCCCACAGCCAGCGCGCGCCGGCGCGCAGGGCGTCGTCGTCGACGAGCACCACGCGCTCGACGTGCCGACGCGCCAGGGCCAGGTTGAGCGGCGCGCTCCGCCGGGGCGCGAGCGAGCCCGCGGCCGTCGTGATCCGGGGGAGCGTGACGAGCGCGCCCGCCGCCAGGCTGTCGTGGAGCGTGGGGGCGCCCGCGGGCTCGACGCCCACGACGCGCACGCCGGGGAGGGCGAGCGCGACGCCCCCGATCAGGCCGCCGCCGCCGACCGCCACGAGGACCGTGTCGGCGTCGGGCGCGTCGGCGCCGACCTCGAGGCCGAGCGTCCCCTGCCCCGCGACGACGTCCGGGTCGGCGAAGGGGTGGACGTAGGTCAGCCCGTCCCGCTCCGCGCGCTCGAGGGCCGCCGCCTGGGCGTCGTCCCACACGTCGCCCGCGACGACGACGTCGGCCCCCCAGCGGGCGAGCGCATCGCGCTTCCCCGCCGGCGCGCTCGTGGGGACGAAGACGACCGCCGGCGCCCCGACGAGGCGCGCGGCGTAGGCCAGGGCGGTCCCGTGGTTGCCGCCCGACGCGGTGACGACGCCGCGCCGCGCCACGGCGGGGTCGAGCGCCAGGACGCGGTTCACCGCGCCGCGCGCCTTGAACGACCCGGTCACCTGGAGGCACTCGAGCTTCAGCCGCAGCGGCGCCCCGCCGAGGGGCCGGCGGAGGGCCGTCGCCGGGAGCAGCGGCGTGCGCCGGACGTGCGGCGCCACCCGCGCGGCCGCGGCGCGCACGTCCTCGAGCGTCGGCAGGGGGGGATCGTCCACGACCCGAGGCTAGCCGGCTGCGAGGGGTCGCGCCTGTCCCGCGGGCGGCCAGGGCGCGGGCCGGCGCGGGCCGCCGCCGGCCCGGCCGACCTCGCGGACGAGCGCTGCGGCGGTCCGCGCCTTGCCTCGGGTCCGACGTCGGCCGTAGCTTCCCGTTCGCCGCGCTCCCCGCTGGCTGGCGCGGCGAAGCGGCGTCCGACGCGCTCCGCCCCGTCGTGCGGGGACGGCGGGGCGGGGCACCTCGCCCGGGCGGGCCGGGTCAGGGCTTCGTCGAGGTGGCCTCGAACGCGCCGCCGAGCAGGCGCGCGAACCCGGGCGTCGGCGCGGGGGCCGGCGCCTCGTCGGCCGGCTCGTCGGGCTTCTCGGCCGCCGCCTCGCCCTGCCGCGCCGCCTCCTCGGCCCGCAACGCCCGCTCGCACGCCTCGCGGCGTGACTCGAGGCCGCGGAGGAAGCCGCGCCCGGTCCCCGGGGTCGGCGCGGCCATGGCGCGGCGGATGAACCCGCGGACGCCGGTCGTCACGGCGGGCGACGCGGCGAGGCCAGGGAACACCCGCGCGATGACGGCGCCGTTGGCGCGCGTCACGCCGAGGCCGACCACACCGGTCACGCCGCCGACGGCGGTCGAGCGGGCCACGCCCTCGTGCAGCGGGCGGTCGTCGACGACGTTCTCCGCCACGCGCTCGCTGGCGCCGCCCGTCGCGCCGCCGAGGCCCATGCCCAGGACCTGCCGGCCGAGGGTCGCGCCGGCGAAGCCGCCCGCGCCGAGCGTGGCGGAGGCGACGGCGCCGCCGACCGCGCCGCCGAGCGCGGCCAGGGCCACGTGCTTCCAGATCGGCTTGCGCCCCATGACGAGGCTCATGCCGACCATCATGCCGACCGCGAACACGGCCCCGACCAGGGCTCCGATGAGGATGTGCATGTCCGCCGTGCGAGCACCGCACGTGCCGCTGTAACCATCACGGCTGCAAGGGCATCGCCTCCCGTTTGCGTGTCATTCCAGATCCGGGGAATCCGTGGCGCCGGGCGGCGTCGTTTCGTCACGGGAGTGCAAGCGGACCCGCTCCATCACACGCAGTCATCGCACGTAGCTGACGCCCGCCCTCTTGGCGGACGGCCAGCCGCCCCCGAGCACACCTCGCCGCGCCTCCGCAGCGTGAGCCCCAGGCGAGGCGGAGGAGGGCGAGGCGATGCCGCGCGAAGGCGACCGAAGGCGGCCTCCTGGCCGCCGAGGAAGCCTGAGCGGTCGGGGCGACGAAGTCGCCCCGACGAACGGCAGCGCCCGCCATCCTCCGCCGCAGCCGCGATCACACTAAGTGGCCCGGAGCGCCTCGATCGGGTCCAGGCGGGCCGCCTTCCAGGCGGGGTAGATCCCCGAGATCAGCCCGACGCTGCCGGAGAAGCCGAGCGCCAGGGCCACGGCCCACACCGGCACGAACACCGGCGGGAAGTCGACCCAGACGGAGATGGCCTCGCGGGTCACGAGGCCGGCGAGGAAGCCGAGGCCGATGCCGACGACCCCGCCGAGCGCGCCGAGCGTGATCGCCTCGACCAGGAACTGGAGGAGGATGTCGCGGTTCTTGGCCCCGAGCGCCTTGCGGATCCCGATCTCGCGCGTCCGCTCGGAGACCGAGACCAGCATGATGTTCATGATCCCGATGCCCCCCACGAGGAGCGCGACCGACACGATCCCGATGAGCAGGCCCGTCACCATGACGCTGACCTTCTGGAAGCTCTGGAGGAACTGGTCCTGCGTGAACACGCCGAAGTCGTCGGGGGCGTCGGCGCGGAGGCCGTGGCGGAGGCGCAGGTTCCAGCGGATCTGGTCGATCGCCTGGTCGGCCAGCGCCGGGTCCTTCGCCTGGGCGGTGATCAGGAGGCGGCGGCCGGCGCCCTCACCCACCATGCGGAGGACGGTGGTGATCGGGACGACGATCAGGTCGTCCTGGGACGCGCCGAGCATGGCCCCCTTGGGCTCGAGGAAGCCGACGACGAGGAGCGACTGGCCCTGCACGACGAGGCGCTGCCCGAGGAGGCGCTCGCGCGAGGTCTTGAGCTTCTTCAGCACCTCCTCGCCCACGACGCACACGTTGGCGCGCGCGTCGACCTCGGCGGGGAGGAAGAAGCGCCCGGCGTCGGGGTACCAGTTCCGCGTGCGCTGGTACTCGGGCGTCGTCCCGATGACCTGGCAGGTCGTCTCGAGCGCGCCCAGCCGCGCGACCATCTGGCGCTGGACGACCGGGGCCACGGCCGCGAGCGCCGGGCAGCGCCGCTCGAGCGCCTTCGCGTCGTCGTAGGTGAGCTCGATCCGCCCGAGCTTGCGCCCCTCGACGCCGGGCGGGCGCTGCGGAAAGACCCAGATCACGTTGGCGCCGAGCCCCTCGAACTGCTCGAGCATGAAGCGCGAGGCGCCCTGGACGATCGAGACGACGGCCACGACCGCCGAGACGGCGATCACGATCCCCAGCGTCGTGAGCGCGCTGCGGAACGGGTTGGCGCGCAGCTCGCCCGCCGCGATCGCCAGGTTCTCGACGAACAGGCTCACCCCGGCCCCGGCGCGCCGTCCGGCGCGGCCTCGTCGGGCGGGAGCGCGACCTCCGCCGGGGTCGCCCGGGCCGCCTCGCCGTCCTCCAGCTTCTCGAGGGCGCGGAACGGGCCCACGACGACGTCCGCGCCCTCGGGGGGCGCGCCCTCGCCCAGGGCCACCTCGTCCTCGTCCTGGAGGCCGCGGCGGACGATCCACGCGCGGGTCTTGCCCGCCTCGACCGTGAACACGAGGTCCACGAGGTCCACCGGCCGCTTGCCCTCGAGGAGCGCCGCCGGGGCGCGCTCGCGCGCGGCGTCGGAGAGGGCGCGGACCTCGCGCTGCACGACCGCCTGCAGCGGCACCTTGAGGGCCGCCTCGTCGCGGGCCGTCTCGATGACGACCGACGCGGTCATCCCGGGGCGGAGGTCGCGCGCGCCGGGCTGGCCGGGCTCGAGGAGGACGCGCACGCGGAACACGGGCACCTCCTCGCCCTGCTTCTTCTGCGCGCGCATGCCGACGTCGTAGACGGCGCCGCGGAGGCGCCGCTCGTCGCCGAGGGCGCTGACGCGCGCGCTGGCGCGCTGCCCCTGCGCGACGCGCGCGACGTCGCCCTCGTCGACGTCGCAGTAGACGAGCAGGTGCTCGAGGTCCGAGACGATGTAGTGGGTCACGTCGCCCGTGGCGCGCGTCACCTGGTCGCCCAGGTTCACGCCGCGGCCGGTCACCACGCCGTCGAGCGGCGAGCGCACCTCGGTCCGCTCGAGGTCGCGCCGGGCGCGCGCCAGCGCGACGTCGGCCGCCTTGAGGTCGGCCTCCGCGCGCGCCAGGCGCGCGCGTGACACGGCCAGGTCCTTCTCGGCCGTGGCGCGCGTCTCGGCCCACGTGCGCTCCCGGAAGGTCAGCGTCTCGCGCGCCAGCTCGAGCTGCTCCTGCGCCAGCCGCACGCCGATCTCGGCCACGCGGTGCTCGCTCTCGGCCGCCTCGAGGTCGATCGGCGTGCCGATCCCCTGGGCGAGCATCTGACGCGAGCGGCTGCGCTTGTTGGCCGCGGCCTCGAGCTGCGCGCTGGACCGCTGGGCCTCCAGCTCGCTCTGCCGCGCCCGCAGGCGCGCCTCCGTCAGCTCCGACGGCTCCTGCGCCGCCTCGGCGTGCTTGCGCTCGGCCTGCACGAGGTCGAGCTGCGCCTCGTCGCGGGCGGCGCGCTTGCGGGCGAGGTCGATCTCGGACTCGACGACGCGCTCCTGCTGGTCGGCGGGGTCGAGCCGGAACAGGACGTCGCCCGCCTTCACCCGGTCGCCCTGGTCGTGGACGAGCTCGACGACCTTGCCGTCGAAGGGCGCGCCGCAGCCGGCCTCGGAGCCGGCCTGCACCGTCCCGGGCGCCTCGATCGTGCTGGCGATCGGGCCGCGGCGCGGCGCGAGCACCTCGAGCTTGCGGCCGTCGCCGCCGCCGCCGAAGCGGAAGCCGCCGCCGCCCGACGGCGAGGTGGTCGCGGACGGCGCCGGGGCGGCGGGCGACCCGCCCGGGGGGCGGACCAGGGCCAGGACCGTGGCGAGCGCGAAGACGACGCCCAGGACGAGCTTCCCCCGGCTCATGCCGCCCCCAGCTTCGACGCCAGCGCCCCCAGGCCGGCGATCGCGACGGCCCCGAGCGAGACGGCCGCGTAGCCGCCGGCGGCGAGCCCGAGCGACGCGCGGCGCGGCAGCCCGAGCGAGCCGTGGAGCCCCGCGGCGAGGACGGCCCAGTAGAGGAGCGTCACCGGGTCGAGGCGGGAGAGGGCCGCCGCGGCGACCGGCTGGGTGATGGCGTCGACCAGGTTCACGGCGCTCGTGCTCGGCGCGTGGTTGCCGCCGAGCGCGCCGATCGTCCGGGCCGCGACCCCCACGAGCTCGACCAGCGACACGTGCGCGGCCAGCGACAGGCAGCGGGTCAGGTCGGGCCGCGGCGCGCCGGGGCGGCGCCGGGCGAGGAGCGCCGAGGCGCCGAAGCAGAGCATGCCGCCCACGAGCAGCCCGCCGAGCCCGGTGACCGGCGGGCCGACGATGAGGCCGACCTTGCCGGCGAAGGCCATGAAGCGCTGCGTGGTCTCGAGGATCTCCTGCGTCTTCGGGTCGCTCTCGATGCGCCGGCGCGTGGCCGGGTCGAGCTGCTCCATGGCCCGCTCGGCCTCGGCCCGCTGGACGGCCACGACGTCGATCCGGGCCAGGACGACCAGCCCGTAGAGGACCCCGGCGAGGGCCACGACCAGCCACGGCCCGATCCAGCCCCAGGAGGGGTCGTGGCGGGCGAACGTCGCCCCGGGCTCGAGGAGGACGCCGCGGATGCGCTCGGCGAGCGGCGGCAGGCCCGCGTCGAGCGGCTGGAGACCGTGCTCTTCGCCCATGTCCTCACGTCTCGGCGCGCCCGACGCGCGCCGGGGCCCGGTGCGGGGGTGGATTCTACGGGGCCGGGAGCGGAGGCGGGGGCGGGAGCGGGAGCGGGTGCGGGAGCGGGAGCGGGTGCGGGTGCGGGTGCGGGTGCGGGTGCGGGAGCGGGGGCGGGGGCGGGGGCGGGAGCGGGAGCGGGGGCGGGTGTGCGGGGGCGGGGGCGGGAGCGGGAGCGGGGGCGGGTGCGGGTGCGGCTTCGGCTTCGGCTTCGGCTTCGGCTTCGGCTTCGGCTTCGGCTTCGGCTTCGGTTTCGGCATCGTGTCCCTCCGGCAAGCGCGCATGAATCCCGGCGCCGCGGTCTCTACGCTGCTTGGCTCGCGCACGGACGCGAGGGAGGCAAGCGGTGGGTCAGGTCAAGCTGAACGAGGTGGCGCAGGCGTTCGGGCGGTGGCGGGCGGAGAAGGTGGGCAACGAGCCGCTGCCGGAGTCGCTATGGGCGCAGGCGGTCGAAGCGGCGAGGGAGCACGGGACGACGAAGACTGCGCGGCTGCTGAGGCTTAACCATTCGGCCCTGAAGCGGCGCGGCGACCATGAGGCAGGGCGCGAAGAGGCCGCCGGCGCGTAATTGCCGTGCCGGAGCGGTTATTGGAGCTGCCGCTGGCCGCAGGCGGCCTGCTGCATCCGCGAGGGCGACGCTGGTGAGGACGCCACCAGGCTTCCGTCACCGCGGCCGTCCTTGCGGGGCGTCAGGTACGCGAGGTCGGCGCGGCGCGCAATCTGGGCGGCCGCGCGTGATCCAGCGGCCTGCAGATGGCATCTGGTGGCGATCAGGCGGTCGACTTCCGCCGGGAATCGACAGCCCCTGGCCAGCGTGGTCGGGTTAGCCTCGGACGACCCGTTCTCGCGACCGCAGTGTTCGTGTTCCAGGACAATGAGCGGCGGCGCTCAGGTCACTCGTCCACGACGGCCAGGCCTGGCGCATTTCGCCGAGCGCCTCTCGAGGGCCAGTTCCGTCACTGCAGCCTGAGCGGGCCAGCCGGCGCGGTCTGGCTCGCGGCTGGCCGTGCTGCTTCGCCGGCAGCGACGAGGCGGCCAGGTCAGCTGTGGCGTCCGGTTTTCCAGCGACCGCGCCGCCGGATCAGCTCGCGATTGCCCTCGTCACCAGGCGCCGCGAGCGTCGCGCGGTAGGTCCGCGGCAGCCGCGCCGGGCGCGAGCGACGTCGTCGACGTGCCGGAGGAGCGCGGTCCAGGTAGTCGAACGGTTCCCGCCGTCGAAACGGTCGTGCCAGATCGCTCTTGAACCGTCGCCCACGCGGGTGCGCCGCTGGCGTCTTCTTGAAGAGCGAGGTTCTGCAGGTGCAGGATCGCCTTCTTCAGGCGCGCTCGCACCGTTGTTGTCAGGCGCCCGGCTGCGCGCAGGAAGAGCGTCAGCTGCCAGTGGTTCAGCATGTAGTTGATGGCCCCGCCGAGCGAGGAGTTCGGCCACGAGGGCGAGATGCGAAGCTGGCGCTCGAACCTCTCCGAGCTCGTCGAGGGCGGCTTGCTGCGCTCGGCGGCGAATAACAGCCGCTCCTCGTGCCAGAGGGCCAGCTCGCGACACTCGTCGTCGCGTGCTGCGAACCTGCGGTCGTCTCCAGGACGTGCGCACTCGCAGGAAGCTCTCCGCGATCTCGACGAAAGAGGTCCGCCTGCCGTGTGCGAGGCAACACCCCGCGATCTCCGCGGCGGCTGGCCGCGTTGTGCGGCCCCAGGCCATCGCTCATGTCACAGTGGCGGGCCCAGCTCTTCAGCCCGTTCAGCGGCGACCTCCAGGTTTTCGCCCGCGTGCTTGCGCCCGGTGAAGTACGCCGCGACCCGGCGGCGCCCGCCGACGACAGGGCGGGCGACGCCGTGACGAAGATCCCGTTCGCCGGGCTGTCCGGCTGCGCGGATGGCGTGTTCTCCTTCATGAGCGAGAGGACGCGCATGGACGAGTCGTCGTTGTGCAGCACCTCCCCCTGGGCAGCGACCCGGATGCAGCTCCTCAGCGGAGCAGACGCCAGATTACTCGCGACGTCCTTCACCACGTCCGCTGCGTGAGGCCGAGGGCGGTATGCCCCGGTGCTCTGTGCTGGAGGCGACGGAACGGGGCCGGAATTGCCATACCTCCTTGGGCCGATCACTGGCTGGCACTCGCGTCATCTTCTCCTCGCCGGTCCCCTCAGGTGAAGCGCTGGCGAATCGCCGCTGGTGCATGAGCTGGCTCGTAGACGGTCCGCCTTGAGCGGCGCCAGCCTCGACACTTTTCAGGTGCGGACGGTGCTTTAACTCGTAGGCCTTACCGGCTTGCAGCTCAGGCGATCATCCCAAACGTGGAGGCACTCGTATGGTGCGTTGACGCGCAGCCCCGGCATAGGCGTCCGCGCCGTTGCGTCCATGCCCCTCCGGAGGCTTATTCGTCGCCGGCGCTCGTCGTCGCCGCGCACGGGCCGTCTGCGGGCCTCCTCTGCTCAGCCACCGCCTCTGCGGCGGGCCGTCATCGCCAGCCGGCGGCAGGATCTTGCTCAGCTTCTCGCTCGACGACAGCCCGAACAGGGCGCATGGCCAGCAGCGTGAGGTTGCCATCGTCCGGCTCTCACCCACGACGAGCACGACGTCTGCCTCGCTGCAGCCAGCGCCACTCCTCCTCGGACAGCGCACCCGAGCTCGCGCGCTCAGTCAACGCCTTCAGCTGCCGTCGGCGCGCTCCAGGTAATCGTGGGCCGGGCCCCGACACCACCGCCGTCGCTTCTTTCCCTTGCTCGCCGCCCCACGCACACCTCCGGCGTGCCAGCGACGAAGCGGCTCTGGCCTCACCATCTGACCGCTGACTCGGCGTCTCTCCGCAGCCTGTGACGGGATTCGGGAAGTCGATGATGCGCACGCGGCACGCAAGGCGGAGACGGGGCCACCCTCGCCCAGGATCGCCTCCCTTGCCTGCGCGTCTCAAGCGCGCTTACCGAAGGGACACTCGGCATCGGCATCGGCATCGGTTTCGGTATCGGCTTCGGTCGCGGGCCTGCGTATGTACGCTCCTTTCGGCGCTGCCAGGCTCTTCACGCAGGTGCGCAGGCGCCCAGGCATGGCGGCCTGCGTTGAGAATCGAGGCGGTGGCGAGGTCTGCGGCGGTCACCTGCCCGTCCGCCTCGGCGATCGCGAGCACCGCGCGCAGCTCGCGCGCGCTGCCGTAGGCGTAGGTGAAGTGGCGGGCTCGGTCTCGCCCCTGGCGGCCGTTGCCCTCCGCCGTGTTGAGGGCGATCGACTGCTGCGGCCGCGGCGGCCCTGGTCGGCGGTTCGCGTCGTGCCGCGCCGCCCGCTCCAGGCGGCCGCGGACAGCGGCGACGGGCGGGCGCGGCCAGGTCGGCAAGCGGAACGGCATGCGTGTCTCTCCTTCGTTCGAGCGGTGGGTCCCAAGGGCGAAGGCCGACGGCGGCTCGCCGCCCTCACCCCAGCAGGCCGCCGTCGGCCTCGCCCCGGACCTGCGGCGGAGGCACCCCGCCGCTCCGCCGACCGCAGCACTGGCAGGCCCGACAGGCGGCCGTGGCATGGGTGATGAGCCAGGCGCGCGCCCGGCGCGGGACTCGCGGCGTTCAGCATGCTTCACCGGACGTGAGGCCGGGCTCGCAGGCCTCGCGCCAGGCTCCCTGTGAAGAGCGCGCGCCAGCCCCTGCTCGGCGCGGGCCTTCTCCTCCACCGCTGCGCCTCGGCGGTGGCGGCCGCTGGCCTCTGTCGCCGAGGCCCGGGCGAACCGCCGGCGGCTCGCGCCCTGGCCGGGGTGGAGCGCGAGGCGGCTCCGCCCGGGACCTCAGCAACCTGCGAAGACCTCGATGCCGTTCCTCGCCGAGACCAACGCACTTCGACCCTCCTGACCTCGCCAGGCGCTGACGGCTCCAGGGCCCACGACCCGAAGCTCGCCGACGGGCTCGGCGAGCCGCGGGGTCGATCGCGCTGAGCGCGGCCGAGGGCCGCGGCCGACAGGCCGAGACCGGACCCACCAGCGCCGTGGCCTACGCCAGCGGGCGAGCTCCGCATGGCCCTGGCGATCGCCGGGCGGAAGGCTCGCCAGGCATGCGGACTCGGCGGGCCGGCGGTGCTCGACCGGCGGCCTCGCCTGCTGTGGGGCCTCCGGCGGCGCCGCTGACGCGGCGCCTCGCCGGGCCCGCGCCCGCGGCTAGGCCGCGGCGGCGCGCCGTCGCCGCGCGAGGGCGGAGCGGGGCGGGCGGGCGGGAGCGGAGCGAGGCGGGAGCAGGGCGGGAGCAGGGCAGGCGGGCGGGAGCGGGAGCAGGTGCGGGGCGGAGCGGGAGCAGGGCGGGAGCAGGGGCGGGCAGGGCGGGCGGGCAGGTGCAGGTGCGGAGGTCGCGGAGCGCAGGGCGGGAGCGGGTGCGGGTGCGGGAGCGGGAGCGGGGGGGGGCGGGAGCGGGGGCGGGGGCGGGGGCGGGAGCGGGCTCGGTCTCGGTCTGGGTCTCGGTCTCGGTCTCGGTCTCGGTCTCGGTCTCGGTCTCGGTCTCGGTCTCGGTCTCGGTCTCGGTCTCGGTCTCGGTCTCGGTCTCGGTCTCGGTCTCGGTCTCGGTCTCGGTCTCGGTCTCGGTCTCGGTCTCGGTCTCGGTCTCGGTCTCGGTCGCGGGCGCTGCGCGCCCGACGCGCTCGGCGCCGGGCGCGCAGCGCCGGGCGCGTCAGCGCCGCGGGTGCACCAGGCGCCAGAGCATGGCGAGCACCCGGTCGAGGAGCTCTCGGGCGGTGGCGAGGTCTGCGGCGGTCACCTGCCCGTCCGCCTCGGCGATCGCGAGCACCGCGCGCAGCTCGCGCGCACTGCCGTAGGCGTAGGTGAAGTGGCGGGCTCGGTCTCGCCCCTGGCGGCCGTTGCCCTCCGCCGTGTTGAGGGCGATCGACTGCGCGGCGCGGCGGCCCTGGTCGGCGAGGTTCGCGTCCTGCGCGCGCACCCGCTCGAGCGGCCCGCGGACGGCGGCGACGAGCTGGAGCGCGACGTTCAGCGTGGTTTCCGGCCGTCATCCTCTCTTCGTTCGGCGGTGGGTCCGGGCGGGAGCCGACGGCGGCTCGCGCCTGCACCCGGCGACGCCGTCGGCCTCACCCGGGACCTCGGCGGAGGCTGCGCCCGCCACTCCCTCGACCACCGGCGGCGAGCCGTGCCAGGCGACGACTCATCGGCGTGGTCGGGCGGGCGCGCGCCCGGCGCGGGACTCGCGGCGTTCAGCGTCTTCACGGGCGGGGCCACAGGGCCGCCGCGAGGCCCGCGCCGGGCGCCTGCCGGAAGGCGCGCGCCGGCCTGTCTCCCGGCACGGGCTCGCCGCTGCGCCTCGGCAGGAGCAGCCCGTAGCCACTCTGCCGCCGGGCCCGGGCGAACCGCCGGCGGCTCGCGCCTGAAGCGAAGTGGGTACGACCGCCGGCAGCTCCGCCAGGACCTCGGCAACTGCGAAAGGAGACCTCGATACCGTTCCTGCCGGGTCGCTGCCAGCCCTCCTGGCCTCTGCGCGAGCCGCTGAGCAGCAGGCCCGACGAAGCTCGCCGACGAGCGCGGCGACCGCCAGATCGATCGCGCTGACGCGGCCGGGCCGCGGCGGGCAGGCGAGACCGGACCACCACTTCGCCGTGGCCTACGCCAGCGGGCAGGCTCCACATGGCCTGGCAGTCGCCAGAACCCGGAAGGCTCCCCTCGACCGCGGGCTCGGCGGGGTGGCGCCAGGTGCTCGACCGGCAACGCCCTCCTCTGGGGCCTCCAGCGCCGCTGACCGCAGCCGCCTCGCCGACCCGCACCCGCGCGTGACCCCGGCGGCGCCGTGTCGCGGGCAGGCCGGGCGGAGCAGGGCGGGGCAGGGAGCGGGAGCGGGCGGGTGCGGGTGCGGAGGCGGGAGCGGGGGCGGGAGCGGGAGCGGGAGCGGGGGCGGGAGCGGGAGCGGGAGCGGGAGCGGGAGCGGGAGCGGGAGCGGGAGCGGGAGCGGGGGCGGCTCGGCCTCGGCTTTGGCCTCCGCGCCCCGGCTAGCGCTAGCGGTCCATCTCCGCCAGGTACTCGGTCGCCAGCTTCGCCTCGTGGCTCCCCGGCCAGCGGCGGACGATCTCCTGGTAGCTCGCGCGGGCGCCCTCGGGGTCGGTGCGCTGGCGGGCGCGGGCGGCCTTGAACAGCGCGTCGGCCTCGGGGTCCGAGCTGACGCGGGGCGGCTCGACCGGGGGCGGCAGCGAGGTCGTGCTGAAGATGAACACCGCGCCGCCGACCATCACCAGGACGAACACGGGGATGGCGATCATCCACAGGACGTCCGACCCGCCGCCGCGGACGAAGCGCATGCGCGGGCGCGGCCGGCGCGAGACGACCTCGCGCTCGGCGCTGGGCGTACGCGCGGACGCCGTCGGCTCGGGCTCCTGCGAGTCCGCCGCCCTGTGGGGGCCGCTCTGCTTGCGCCGCCGCCGCCCGGAGCGGGGGGGCGGCGGAGCGGCCTTCTTGCCGGCCAGCACGCGCTCCACGTCCTCGAGCAGCTCGCCCGGGGTCTGGTGCCGGTCCTCCTTGTCCTTCGCCATCATGCGCAGGACGAGGTCGCTCGCGCCCTTCGACACGTTCGGGTTCGTCCTCCGCGGCGAGGAGGGCTCCTCCGTCAGGTGCTTCGTCATGAGCACCATCGGGCTCTGCCCCTCGAACGGCGTGCTCCCCGTGAGCATGTGGTAGAGGCTCGCGCCGAGCGAGTAGATGTCGCTGCGGATGTCGACGTCGGCCTCGCCCCGCGCCTGCTCGGGCGAGAGGTAGTGCGGCGTGCCGACCGGCACGCCCTGCGGGTCCTTGCTCGCCTCGTTCTGCATCTTCGCCAGGCCGAGGTCGCAGAGCTTGGCCAGCCCGCTCTTCGTGACGAGGATGTTCTGCGGCTTCACGTCGCGGTGCACGAGGTTGTGCTTGTGCGCGTGCGCCAGCGCCCGCGCCATCTGCGCCACCACCTGCAGGGCGAACCGCTCCTCGAGGGCCCCCTGGCGCTCGATCAGCTGCGCCACGGACTCGCCCTCGACGTGCTCCATGGCGAAGTAGTAGGTGCCGTCGTGCTCGCCGACGTCGATCCCCGCGATGATGTTCTCGTGGTTCAGCCGGGCGACCGTGCGCGCCTCGGAGATGAACCGCTTGATGAACGCCGTCTCCTTGGCCGCCCGCGCCGGCAGGACCTTGAGGGCCACGATCCGGTCGAGCGACTTCTGGCGGGCCTTGTAGACCATGCCCATGCCGCCCTCGCCGAGCAGCTCGAGCACCTCGTAGCCGGGGATGTTCTTGATCGCCGGGACGTCGCCCGTGACCGAGCTGGTCAGGTGCGGCCGCGCCTTGCGCGCCAGGAGGCCCGCGCCCACGTCGCTGATCACGCCGCTGCGGCTCTCCATGCGCGAGCCGCCGAGCCGCTGGACGTCGAGGATCGCCTTCACGTCCCCGTCGCGCAGGTAGCCCTTCTCGACCATGATCTCGCCCAGGCGCTTGGGCTCGACCCCGAAGCTCTTCAGCTTCGTCTGGATGTCGAGGCACTCCTGCACCTGCTGGCGCGAGGCGAACCCCTCGCGCACGGCGATCTCGCCGAACCGGTTGCCGGCCTGCGGCGCCTGCGCCACGCTCAGCCTCCGGCGGCCGGGTCGGCGCCGGCGCCGCCGCCTTCGGACGACGACGGTAGCTTGTGCACGCCCGAGCTGGTGTTCAGGTAGCCCTGCAGCAGCTCCCACAGCGCCGCCGCCTCGTGGAAGCGCGCCGTGACGTCGGGGCCGAAGCGCAGGCTCGCGCCGTCCCTGAGCGGCACCTTGCCGTGGCTCGGGGGCAGGTCCTGGCCGTCGATGAACGTCCCGTTGCTGCTGTTGGCGTCGGCCAGGTACCAGCAGCCCTCGCGCGCCACGTGCGTGAAGTAGGCGTGGAACTTCGACACGCTGGGCACGTTGAGCCGCAGCGTGTTGTTGGCCGCCCGGCCGATCGTGATCATCGAGGCGAACTTGGCCCCGCGGCGCAGCGGGAAGACCCACTTCTTGCCCTCGTCGCCCTGCAGGCGGTCGAGGAGCCGGTCGCGCGCGCTGCGGGTCGACGCGTCCTGCGCGCCCGGCTTCTTCGCCAGCGTCTGGAACCCGGGGTCGTCGCCGATCGCCAGCTCGTCGAAGACGAGCACGGCGTCCGGGTGCTCGGCGAGGAAGCCCTCGCGGTCGAGGGACAGGAAGTCCTCGACGAGCGACTCGAGCGGGACGAAGACCCCCTGGTCCCCCGCCCGCGTCACGCGACCACCCTCAGGCCGACGACGAGCGTCCACTCGTCGAGCGGCGCCGCGCGGAGGAAGGTGGCCCCGTCGCGCTCGGCGCGCTCGAGCACGCGCGCGCCGGGGAGCGCGTCCGCCCAGGCGGCGAGCACGTCGCTCCGGAGCTCCGGGTTCAGGCCGACCAGGAGCACGTCGCCCTTCGCCGGCGCGCCCAGCGCCTCGAAGCTCTGCGCCACGCCCTCGCGGGCCGCCGCGCGCAGGGCGTCCGTCTGCGCCCGCGCGACGGCCTGGCCGTCGACCACGACCTCGACCGCGCCCGCCTTGACGAAGCGCTCGCTCGCCGGCGCGAACTCCGCCTCGTAGCGGCCGGCCTTCTGGCTGATCCGCTCGCGCAGCCCGCGCAGGGCCGCCTGCTGCGGCGCGGTGAGGCCGGCCAGCACGGCGCGGAAGGGCGCGTCCTCGTCGCCCTCGGCCGCCGGCGGGGCGGCCGCGCGGGCCGCGGCCAGCGCGTCGCCGACGGCGTCGACCAGCGGACGGGCGCGGCGGGTCGCCAGCTCGCCCGGGTCGAGCGGGGCCAGGACGAGGGCGGCGCCCTCGCGGGCCACCGCCCCGAGGGTGAGGCTGCGCGCCTGCGTCTCGCGCGCGATCGCCGCGCCGTGGCGCTCGATCGCCCCGGCCAGCGCGCCCGTGGCGCCGTCGATCGTCACCTCGACCTTCGCGTCGAAGGGGAGGTCGAGCTCCTTGCGCAGCGCCTGCACGCGGCTCTGGACCTCGCGCGCCAGCCCCTCGGCCACGAGCGCCTCGTCGGCGTGGGTGTCGAGCACGACCACGACGCCGCGCTCCTCGGCCGCCGTGAAGCCCTCGCGCGCCGACAGGCGCACGTCGAGGTCGTCCGCCAGGAGCTCCTCGCTCGTCCCGTCGGGCAAGGGCACGGTCACCTGCCGCCCCTCGCGCGCGGCGCGCGCCAGCTCGGCCGGCGGGAGCTCGCCCAGGGCCTTCTTCACCGCGTTGAGCTTCTTGCCCAGGCGCGGGCCGAGGCGCGGGAAGTTCACCCGCACGTCGAAGCTGACGTAGCGGTCGTGCTCGCGGCTGACCGCGACCTCCTTGACGTTCAGCTCGTCGGCGATCACGTCGGCCAGCGCGCGCACCTCGTCCTCGTCGGACGGGCTCGAGAGGAGCACCACCGCCTGGCGCAGCGGGCGGCGCACGTTGGCCTTCGCGCTCGTGCGCGCGGCGAGGCCCAGGTTCACCACGCGCCGGGCGAGCGCCACGCGCGCCTCGAGCGCCTCGTCCCGCAGGGCGGCGAGCGGCTCGGGGTAGGCCTCGAGGTGCACGCTCTCGGCCGCCCCGTCGAGCACCTCGCGCTCGAGGACGCGGTGCAGGTCGTCGGCCAGGAAGGGCACGAACGGCGCGATCAGCCGGGCCAGCGTCGTCTGGACCTCGTGGAGGGTCCACCAGAAGGCCCACTTGCCCTGGTCGTCCGCCGTGGCCTGCCGCCAGCCGCGGTCGCGCGAGCGGCGCACGTACCAGTTCGAGAGCCCGTCGACGAACTCCTCCAGCGCCGTGGCCGCCTGGTTGAACTCGTAGGCGTCGAGGGCTGCGCGCACCTTGCCGGTCGTCGTGTGCAGGTAGGAGAGGACCCACCGGTCGAGCGCCTCGCGCTCGCGCGGCGCCGGGCGCGGCGTGCCGCCGGGGCGCGGGTCGAACCCGTCCGACGAGGCGTACTCCTGGAAGAACTTGTAGACATTCAGCAGCTTGAGCAGGAACTTGCCGCGCGCCTCGCGCACCGCCTCGTCGTAGAAGCGCACGCCCTGGCCCGGGCTCATGCGCGAGAGGAAGAACCAGCGCATGGCGTCGGCGCCGTGGGCGTCGAGCACCTCGTCGGGCGACTTGTAGTTCTTGTCCTTCTTCGACAGCTTCTTGCCCTGCGCGTCCAGCACGTGGCCGAGGACCAGGCAGCGCCGGTAGGCCGGCCTGTCGAACAGCAGCGTCGAGATCGCGTGCAGCGTGTAGAACCAGCCGCGCGTCTGGTCGATCGCCTCGCAGATGAAGTCGGCCGGGTGGTTCGTCTCGAAGCGCGCCTGCGAGCCCTCGACGTGGGGCGTGCCCCACTGGGCGAAGGGCATGGCGCCCGAGTCGAACCAGCAGTCGATGACCTCCTTGACCCGCCGCGCCGGCCCGCCGCACGCGGGGCAGGGCACGGTCACCTCGTCGACCTGCGGCCGGTGCGGGTCGAGGTCGGCGGGGACGTCGGGGTTCAGCGCGCGGAGCGCCGCGACCGAGTCGACGACGACGCGGCCCGGGCAGCCGGCCTGCGCGCACTCCCACACCGGCAGCGGCGTGCCCCAGTAGCGCTCGCGCGACAGCGCCCAGTCCTTGTTGTTCGCCAGGAAGTCGCCGAAGCGGCCGTCGCGGATGTGCTCGGGGAACCAGCCGATCTCCTGGTTCAGGGCGACGAGGCGGTCCTTGAGCTTCGTGGTCTCGATGAACCAGGCCTCGCGGGCGTAGTAGAGGAGCGGCGTCTTGCAGCGCCAGCAGTGCGGGTACTCGTGCTTGTAGCGCTCCTGCTTGAGGAGCAGGCCGCGCCGCTTGAGGTCGCGGGCGATGTCGCCGTCGGCCTCCTTCACCCACCGGCCGGCGTAGGGCCCGCAGGCGGCGGTGAAGCGGCCCGTGGGCTCGACCAGGTTCACGAAGGCCAGCCCGGCGCTGCGGCAGGCGCGCTGGTCGTCCTCGCCGAAGGCGGGCGCCGCGTGGACGATCCCCGTGCCGTCGCCCGTGGTCACGAAGGCGTCCGCGACCACGCGGTGCGCCGGGGCGTCGAGCGCGCCGTGGTAGTCGAACAGCGGGGCGTAGCTCGTGCCGACGAGGTCCGTGCCCTTGACCGTCCGCAGGACCTCGACCTTGTCCCCGAGCACGGCCTTCAGGCGCGCCTGCGCGAGGAGGTAGGTGCGCTCGTCGCCCGGTCCGTCGCTCCCGAGGCGGCGCGCGAAGACGTAGTCGATCTCGGGGCCGACGACGAGGGCCACGTTGCTGAGGAGCGTCCAGGGGGTCGTCGTCCAGGCGAGCGCGTGCGCGCCCGGGCCGCCGAGGGCTGCGCCCGGGCCGTCCTTCAGCTCGAAGGCCACCGTCAGCGCCGGGTCCTCGACCTCCAGGTAGCCCTGCCCGACCTCGTGCGACGAGAGGCCGGTCATGTCCCGCGGGCACCAGGGGAGGATCTTGTGGCCCTTGTAGAGGAGCCCGGCGTCGTGGATGCGCTTCAGCGCCCACCACACGCTCTCCACGTAGTCGCGGGAGTAGGTGATGTAGGGCGCGCCCATGTCGATCCAGAAGCCGATCCGCTCGGTGAGGCGCTCCCACTCGCCCTGGTACTTCCACACCGACTCGCGGCACTTCTGCACGAACGGCGCGATGCCGAACTTCTCGATGTCCTGCTTGCCCTCGAGGCCGAGGAGCTTCTCCACCTCGATCTCGACCGGCAGCCCGTGCGTGTCCCAGCCGGCCTTCCGCTCCACGTGGAAGCCCAGCATGGTCTTGTACCGGGGGAACAGGTCCTTGATCACGCGCGTGAGCACGTGGCCGTGGTGCGGCATACCGTTGGCCGTCGGCGGGCCCTCGTAGAACACGAACGGCCGGCCGCCCCGGGTGCGCTCGAGGCTCTTCTCGAAGATCCGCGCGGCCTTCCAGCCGGCGGCGACCTGGGCCTCGGCCTCGGCCGGGCGCTCGGCGGGGAGCGGCTGGAAGCGCTTGGGGGGGGTGGTGGTCATGTCGCGTGGTCGACCCATCCTAGGGGCGGCCCCGAGAGGCTCAAGCCGTTGAAACGTAAAAAGTCGCATGGCGCGGCGCCCCCGGCCAGGGCCACCGGCGCCGGGAGGCGACGTGCGCCGCGGCGCCCCCCCCGGTCGGCGCGGGGAAGTTCCTGTCCCCGCCGCCGAGGGCGTCGGCTGGCGCCCAGGCGGCCCTGGCCGTTACGCTCCGAAGAGGCCGGAGGGGACGTGCCCTGGGACCACTGCGACGTCGAGTTCATCCTGGATGACGAGCCTTGTCCCCGCTGCGGCGTGGAGAAGGCGCGGTGGACGGTGCAGGTCGACCGGACCCGCACGCTGCGCATCGGCCGCCGGGCGGCCGCGCGCTGGGAGCGGACGTCGGCGCGGGCGGGGGAGGCGGTGCGGGCGCTCGCCGAGGGCCTACCGGCGGACGGGCCGGTCGTCGTGCGCGTGTGGGAGCACGACGTCGAGGGGGCGCACGACCTCGTCGACGAGCTCCCGGCCGAGGCGCGCGGCGGGCGGGTCGAGGCGGCGTGGATCGCGCGCTGGGTGGACGACGACGACGACTGGGGCGCGCGCTACGAGCTGCTCGGCGAGGCCTGGAGCGGGCCGGAGTACTTCTTCGAGGTGACGGGGGTCGGCGCGCACGTGCGCTCGGGCCACGAGCCCGAGCGGCTGCTGCGCCTGGCCGCGGCGATCGACGAGGCCTACGTCGGGCCCGACGGGGCCCCGCTGGCGGGCGCGGCCTTCTCGATCACGCTGGCCGACGGCAGCACCCGCGAGGGGGCCCTCGACGGCCAGGGGCGCCTCCTGCTGGACGACGCGATCCTGGGGCCCTTCGTGGTCCACGTCGAGCCGCCGCCCCCGCCCGTGGCGTCGCCGCCCGCCGTGGACCCCTGGAGCTACGAGGCCGACCCATGAACCTCGCCGTCGCCGAGAGGTCCCGCGCCGAGCGCCTCGCCGTGGCGCTCGAGCTGGAGACGCACGCCGACCGGCCGCGCCTGGTGAGCGCGGTCGAGGCGCTGCACGACCAGGTCGAGCGGCTGAGGTCCGCGCTCGAGGGGGGGCTCGAGCGCCGCCCCAACCGCGACGACGTGCAGACCGGCAGGACGGGCTCGGCCCCCGAGCTGACGGCCGCCGCGCGCGAGCTGCTCGCGCGCCTGGAGACGCTCGACGCCGCCGCGACGGCCCGCGGCTGGTGCCCGGCGTGCGCCCGCTTCCTCTCCGACGAGGACGCGACCGCGTGCGCGGCGCACCCCGACGCCGAGCTCACGCTCGGGCCCGTCGGCGCGGACGTCGCGCAGGCCGTCGAGGCCCGCCTGCGGCCCGCGCCCGTGGTGCGGCGGCTGGACCCCACGCGCGCCGGTGGGCTCGCCGGCTGGATGCGCTGGCTGGCGCGCCGCCAGGGCGGCGCGCAGGGGGACCTGAACGTCACGCATCTGCGCGCCGACTGGCCGGTGTTCCAGGCGGACCTCATCCGGGCGCTCGAGGCCGTCCTGGCGCTCGCGACGCGGCTCGTCCCCCCCGCGGGCGACGCCGCGGCCGCCTGGGTCTCGGCGCTGACGGCCGGGTTCGACTACTACGACCGACCCGAGGAGTTCGCCGAGTACGAGGACGGCGCGCACGACCTGGAGCGCGCGCGCCGGCAGCCGGCCAACCATGCCCCCTGGATGCAGCTGCGGGTCCTGCGCGCGCTCCTGGCCCTCCCGTCCGGGGCGCTGGCGGCCGCCGGGGGCGTGGTCGTCCTGCCCAGGCTGCTCGCCGGACTGCCGGCGGAGGGAGAAGACCCCGCCCGCTGGACGCTGACCCCGGCGTTGCTCCAGCGGGTGACGGGCTTCGTCGACGTGCAGGAGATCGTCAAGGCCACCCCGCTTGACCCGCCGGTCGATGCCGCGGCGCGCAAGGTGGCCGAGGCGCAGCTGGACCTGCAGAGGGTCATGCTCGAGCGGGGCGCCTGCTTCGGCGGCGCGGACGGGCTGCTCAACGACCGCGACCTGGCGCTCACGCTCCTGGGGGAGCTCCCCTTCGAGCACGCCCCCGACCCGGCGGTCCGCCGCTGCGTCTCTGCCTGCCTGGCGCGCGCCTTCGCCAGCCGGTTCACGGGCGAGGTGGGGCGCGGGGTGTGGAACGGCGTGGCCACGAGCACGCGGCGTGTGGTCTCCTCGCAGGGCGCCGAGCTGGCCCTGCGGGCGCTGCTGGACCGGTGCCAGCGCTCGCTCCTGGCCGGCTCGCCCGCGGGCCAGGTCGAGGCGATCGCGCGCCTGTTCCCCTCCGCCGCGGCGCCCCCCCCCGCCGTGACCACGCCGGCGGCGCTGCGCGCGCACGTCGCGGCCTTCTTCGCGGACCACCGGGCCCGGGACGCCGCGCCGGCGTTCCTCCTCGCCCTGGAGGGCGTGCTGCCGCCCCGGACGCTGTTCGGCGACGCGCGGCCCGGCGACGACTGGTACGCGCCGCTGCCGTCGAAGCCGGTCGCCGCCGTGCACGGGCTCCTGCGCAGGCGCGTGGGCGTGTGGCTGGCGGACCTGTACGCCCGGCGCCTCCTGCACGCCGCCCTGGGGCGCTTCCGCCTGGCCGACGGCAAGAGCACCTACCACCCGCGCGACGGGAAGCCCCCCGGCTGGGCGGGCGACCTGGAGACGCTGCGCGCCCTGACCCCGGACTGGAAGGCCGCCTGGTCGGCGGACCTGGCCGCGCATTACCGGCTCGCCGTCGACCGGCACGCCTCGGCGCTGGCGCGCTCGCCGCACCCCGACGACCGCTTCGTGGGCTACCTGGTGCTCGGCTTCGCCCGCTCGCCCCGGACCCTGGCCACGTTCGTGGCCGGCCGGGCGGCCGTCGGCGTCGACGGTCGCCCGGACGCGCGCGTGCGCGGGGTCGTGGCGGACACGCTCCTCAACAACCTCCTCGCCGGCACCACGACCGCCGCCGGGAGGAAGAACAGCACGTCCGTCCCCTTCCACTCGCTCGACGGCCCGGCGGCCGAGCTCGAGCACGACCCGCACTTCACCGTCCCGGGGCGGCGCCATCTCTCGCCGCCCAGGACGCTGGCGCTGGGGCAGGTGCGGGCGAGCCTCGTCGGCCTGCTCCGCGCCCCCTTCGCCTCGCCGGGCGGCGAGTCGGGGCGGTACGAGATGCAGGCGCTGGCCCTGCGCTACGTGAAGCGCATGGGCGTCCCGCCGCAGGTGGGCGAGGAGGCGCTGGTCCTCTTCGCGCTGCGACAGGCCGATCCGGAGCTGCACGACTGGGCGGCCGGCCGGCTGGCGCCCGCCCTGGTGCGCCAGGTGGCCGACGCGCCGGGGCGCGCCCCGGCCTGCGACGTGCGCGAGCGCGCCCTCGAGGACCCGTACGCCGCGCTGCCCGTGGACCGGGCCACGGTGGAGGCCGCGGGGCCCGCCTCGCTCGCCTGGTGGCTCGTGGACGGCGCGCGCCGCGCCGACCTCGAGCGCGCCCTCGGCGAGCGGGTCGCCGCCTACTACGCGGCGCGCGAGGGGCTGCGCGAGCGCGACTTCCGCTACCGACCGGCCCCGGACGCGCCGCGGCCGGACGCGCTCGACCAGTCGATCTGGATCACCCTCTGCCTCCTGGTGCACGTGGCCCGGCAGCGGGCGCTCCCGACGCTGGGGGAGCTGCTGCGCGCGCGCCGCCGGGACGGCCCGACCGCCGAGGACCGCAAGCTGTGCGCGGGCCTCCTCTCCGACCTCGCCCCCGCCAGCGCCTTCGTGCTCGAGGCGGTGGCGCCCCTGGCGCCGACCGACGATCCGGAGGTCCTGCAGGAGGTCGCGCGCCTCCTCGACAACGAGGCCGTCGAGGCGCGCAAGACCGCCGACGCCTCGGCCGCCTACGCGGCGCTGCGCCGCGCCCACGCCGCCGCAGGAGGTGCTGTGGCCGAGCGCCTGGACGCGCTGGCCACGCGGTTCGCCGCGAACGCGCACCTCGATGAGGATGTCGAGCAGCTACACCAGCTGCTCGACGAGGAGGGCGCCGTGTCGCCGGGGCGCCTCCTGGAGCAGCTCCCCCGCGTCTCGGGGGACGCGATCGAGGCGGCGCTGGTCGACGCCGACCGCGGCGCTGCGCGGCGCGCGCGCCTCGTCGCGGGCCTCTCCGCCTGGCCCGCGGGCGACCGCGACGCGCAGCAGGCCGCGCGCGAGGCCCTGCGCGCGCTGCTGTCGCTCGCCGCCGAGCCCGCCGAGGGCGCCGGGGCCGCCTTCCCCTACGCGCCCCGTCGCCCGGCGCTCATGGACGTGGCGGGCGCCGTCCTGGCCGCCTCGCCCGCCGACGGCGACCTGCCGCGCGCGCTCGCCGACGCCATGCGCGCCGAGGCGAAGGCGCGCGGCGGGGCGAGGGGCGAGTCGCTGCGGCAGCTCGTCGCCATGACGCTCACGAACCTCCTCCTGCGCGGTGGGCCCGAGGAGCGGGCCCGGCAGGGCGCCGCGGCGACGGCCCTCGAGGCGGTGGCCATCGACGCGCGCGTCGTCGGCCGGGGGCTCGGCCGGCTGGCGCGGGAGGCCGTCGGCGCGCACTACGCGGCGCTGCCGCCGGACGACCCCCGCATCGCCCGGCTCGTCCAGCGGACCCGCGCGCTGTTCGACCGTGAGCTCGCGCCTCCGACGGAGCGCTGGAGCGCCGACGACGACCCGCGGCGGCGCCACCTGCTCCCGCAGGACGCCTCCTGCGACCCCGCGGCCCTGCTCACCGCGCGGACGCTCGCGCGCCACGCGAGCGCGGAGGCGCGCTGCGGCCGCCACATCTCGCTCCTGACCAGGGTCGGGACGGACGAGTGCCGGGCGGCCGCCGCGGAGCTGCGCGCCAGGCAGCTGCTCCTGCTGCACGACCTGTGGGACTGCGCCGGGATCGAGCTGGTCGGGCGCATCCTGGCCTCCGTCCACCACGTCTCGCACCACTTCGTGGCCCGGGGGGTGCAGCTGGGCAAGGTGCGCCTGACGGCCAGGGGGCGCAAGAAGTTCGAGCATCAGGGCGAGGTCTCGCGGAGCGCCTGCGCCGTGTTCATGGTGCAGGGCGCCGCCATCGTCGAGGCCCTGGCCGACCTCCTCGGCGACCGGGAGGTGCAGCTGTCCCTCCTCGACCTCGAGGCCGAAGGGGTCGAGCGCCTGGCCGACCTGCTCGAGGCGATCCAGCGCTACGAGGGGCAGCGGGCGATGCTCCTGGGCCTGTTCGCCGCCGAGGGCGTCCCCGCCGGCCCCTGCCCGCCGCTGACCAGCTGGTGCGCCCTGCGGAGCGAGGTCGGCCACGACCTGGCCCGCGAGGACGGCCGACGGCACCCGGCCTTCGTGCTGATCGCCCGCGGCCCCGCGGCGATCGCGGCGCCGCCCGCGCTGAAGCCGTCCACGCTGCTGGGCCTGTTCCGGCAGGCCAGGGACGGCTGGGAGGTCGTCGCCACCGCCCCGGACCTGTTGCTCGCGACCGCCCGCCTCACCGTCGTCGGCAGCGCGCTCCTCGGCGTCGCCCTCGGGCGGTTCGACCCGACCGTGTGGGAGGGCATGCGCCGGGCCGCCGGCGAGGCCCTGGCGGACCTCGAGCGCCTCCGGGACCACGTCAAGGACCGGCCGATCGTCCAGGACGTCGGCCTGTGCATCTCCACCGTGTCGACCCTGCTCGCCGCGCTGGACTGCTACCGCGCCTGGGCGGACGACGGGGTGTCGGCGAACGAGCGAGCGCTCGTGACGGCCCGGTCCGGCCTGTCGTTCGTCGAGTTCATGATGGATGCCGGGGGGCAGAAGAAGATCGAGGAGTTCGTCACCCGGCACGCCTCCAGGAAGGCCGCCGAGGCGACGGCCAGCAAGGGCTCGCAGGAGGCGGGGAAGCGGGCCGGTCAGGCGGTGGGGAACGTCGTCGGCTTCCTCGTCTCGGCCGTGAGCTTCGAGCTGGCGCTGAGCGACGCGATGGAGGCCGCCGACGAGCTGGGCACCTGCCCCGCCTGGGAGTCCCACGGGTTCATGCAGGTCGGCGGCGTCCCCTTCAACGGCAAGGTGCTGCGCAGGAGCATGGAGGGCCTGGGGCACGGCTCGCAGGCGGTCGGCTATGGCCTGTGCGCGTGCGTCGCCGGCGCGCCGGTGGGCGTCGTCCTGATCGCCCTGGGCAAGGTGTTCGCCACGGCCGCGCAGGTCTGGGAGCTGGGCGACCTCATCTTCGGGCCGAACGACTACGAGACGCGGGCGAAGTGGCTCGGCTACGAGTACTGCTGACGTGGCCGCGCCCGCGCCCGAGCGCCTGGGACCGTTCCGCGTCGTGCGGCACCTGGGCCGCGGCGGGATGGGCTCGGTCTACGAGGTCGTCGACCCGCAGCTCGGGCGGCGCGTGGCGCTCAAGCTCATCGAGGGGCGCGCCGACCCGACCGCGCTCGAGCGCTTCCGGCGCGAGGCCCACGTCCTCGCCCGCCTCCAGCACCCGGGCGTCGTTCGCGTCCACCGCCTGGGGGACCTGCCCCAGGGCCCGTTCATCCTCGAGGAGCTGGTCGCGGGCGAGCGCCTGCGCGACGTGGCCGCGCGCGGCCCGCTCGCGCCCCGGCAGGCCGCCGAGCTGGCGCGCGGGCTGGCCGACGCCCTCGCCGACGTCCACGCGCTCGGGGTGGTGCACCGCGACCTGAAGCCGGAGAACGTCATCGTGCGCCCCGACGGCGCGCCGGTGCTGATCGACTTCGGCATCGCGCGCGACGCCGACGCCGAGACGCTCACGCGCACGGGCGCGCTGGTGGGCACCCTGGCGTACATGGCCCCCGAGCAGGTCCGCTCGCGCGGCGCGCCGGTCGACGGGCGCGCCGACGTCTACGCCCTCGGCGTCGTCCTCTACGAGCTCCTCTCGGGGCGGCCCCCGTTCGAGGGCGCCCCGATCGAGCTCCTGGCGCGCATCCTGCACGACGTCCCGCCGCCGCTGACCCGGCTGCGGCCGGACGTGCCGCCCGACCTCGACGCGATCGTCCAGGTCGCCCTGGCCCGGTCCCCCGACGAGCGCCACGCGGGCGCCGCGGCGATGCGCGACGAGCTCGACCGGTTCCTGCGCGACGAGCGCACCGCGTCGGCCGAGCGCGTGGCGTCGCAGGCGCGGGCGCTGGCCCGCCGCCTGGCGGCGCGCCTCGCCGGCGCCGCGGCGCTCCTGGGGGTCGCCGCCGCCCCGCTGGCGCTGTGGGCCCTCTCGGGCGAGCCGGCCGCCGCGCCTCGCCGACCGCGCCGGCGGCCGACGACCTCGAGGCCCGCGCCGGCGCCGCGCTGGCCGCCGGCGACCCGACGCTCGCCGCCGCGCTCCTGACGGGGGCGCCGGCGCCGCGGGGCGAGGCGGCGCAGGCCGCGCCGCCGCCTGGAGGGGAGGGTCGGCGGCGCGGGCGGTCGAGCTGGCGCGGGCCGGGGACATCGCCGTCGCGGTCGAGGCGCTGCGCCGGGCGCGCGCGCACGACGAGGAGGCGGCCGCCGCCGGGCTGGCCGCCGCGGCCGACGCGGCGCTGAGCGGCTGGCAGCCGGGCGAGGTCGACGCCGACCTCGTGGCGCGGCTCGACACGCTCGCCGCGGCGTGGCCCGGGGCCGCCCTGCCGCGGGGGGCCGCAGGTCCGCTCGCGGCGCTGGCCGTCGAGCGGCTGGCCGGGGGCGACGCCGGCGTCCGCGCCGCCGCGGCGCTGTGCGCCCGCGCGCGCCGGCTCGACCCCCACGTGCCCACCCCACCGGGGCTGGAGCTCGAGGCGGCGCGCCTCGCCCGTGAGGACCTCGCGGCAGGGCGGCTCGACGAGGCGGCGCTGCTCGTGGTGCTGGGGTGCGAGGCGGGGGTCGTCGACCCGGGGCGGGTGGCGGAGCAGGACCTGCTGCGCCTGGCCGCCGCCGGGAGCCTCGAGCGGGCGCTGGCGGCCGACCGGACCGCCCCCTTCGCCCGCCTGCTCGCCGCCCTGGGGGAGGCGGCGCTGGCGCGCGGCGACCCCGAGGCGACGCGCGCCGCGCGCGCGGCGCGGGCGGCCGAGCGGCTGCGGGCGACGCGACCCGACCTGCCCCCCGCCGCCGCGGCCGTCGCGGCGGCGCAGGAGCTCCGCCTCGAGGCGAGCCTCGACCCCGGGAACCTCGAGGCCCGCGCCGAGGAGCTCGCCGGCGCGTGCGGCCCCGAGGGCTGGCGGGTCGCGCGCCAGGCAGCGCGCCTGCTGCGCGCCTCGCCGGCCCGCGCCCTCCCGTGGGCGCGCCGCGCGGTCGAGGAGCTGGCGCGGGCCGACGTGCGCGATGCCGAGCAGCTCGCGGCGGCGTCCGAGGCGCTCGTGGAGCTGCTCTTCGACGCCGGCCAGGTGGCCGAGGCCGAGGAGCGCCTGGCCGCGGCCCTCGCCGACGGGCTCCTGAGCGGTGCGGCGGCCGAGCGCCTGCGCGAGCGGAGGTCCGGCCCGCGCTGATCGGGACGGGCGCGTCACGGCCTGGCGAAGAGCGCCCGCGGGTCCCAGCCGGGGAAGCGCGCGGCCAGGCAGGCGCGCAGGGCCGCGCCTGCGGCCGCCGCCGTCGGCCGCTCCGCCGGGGCCCGGCCCAGCATGGCCGAAACGAGGGCCTCCACCTCGGGCGGGGCGTCCGGCCGCAGCGCCCGCAGCGGCGGCGGGCGCCGCTCCAGGATGGCCGCCAGGTCCTCCTCCGAGGTCACGTCCCACGGCGGGCGGCCGGCGAGGGCGTGGAAGAGCGTCGCCCCGAGCGAGTAGACGTCGGCCGCCGGGCCCACACCGCGGGCGGCCGCGACCTGCTCGGGCGGGAGGTAGGCCAGCGTGCCCAGCCCCACCCCCTGGGCGGTGAGCGTGCGCAGCCTGGCCTCCAGGTCCTTGGCCAGGCCGAAGTCGCACAGCTTGCTCAGCCCGGCGCGGCGGTCGAGGAGCACGTTGGCCGGCTTGACGTCGCGGTGGACCACCCCGTGGCGGGCGGCGACCTCGAGGGCGGCCGCCACGTCCGCCGCGACGCGCAGGGCGGCGGGCACCTCGAGCGCGCCCCCGGCGAGGAGCGCGTCGAGCGCCGCCCCCTCGACGAGCTCCATGATCGTGAACACGTGCCCGTCGGCGCGCCGGACGTCGTACACGGCCACGACGTACGGGCAGCGCAGGCGGGAGACCGTGGCGCACTCGCGGAGGAAGCGGGCGTGCTCGACGCTCTCCGGGCCGTACTCCTCGCGGAGGAGCTTGAGCGCCACGTCCAACCCGCGCGGCAGCCAGCGCGCCCGGTAGACCTTGCCGGTCGCGCCCGCCCCGAGGCGCCGCACGTGGGCGAACTCCGCCGCGGGGAACGGCTCGGCGCGCCGGCGCCGCGGCGGGGCGCCCAGGACGGTCACCCGCACGGCGTGCTCGCCGAGGCGCAGCAGGTCGCCCGACTCGGCCGGCGCGGGCGACCTCGCCGGCAGCGGCGCCTCGTTGAGGCGCGTCCCGCCTGGCGCCCCGAGGTCGACGACCTGCAGCCCCCCCTCGAGGAGGCGCACGGCGGCGTGGCGCGCGGCCAGGCTCGGGTCGTCCAGGCGCAGGTCGGCGCCCGGCCCCCGGCCGAGCACCTTCGTCTGGCCAGGCTCGACGACGAGCACGGCGCCGATCGAGGCCCCTTCCTCGACCTGCAGCTGCGCCTCCATCACGTCCCCCGGGCCCGGCCCGCGGGACAGGATGCCACCGGGCCGCGCCGACCGCCCGCCTTGACGCGCCGGCGGGCCCCGGCGAAGACGGACCCATGCCGCTCCGCGTCGCCGCGCTCCTCTCCGGCTCGGGTCGGACGCTGCAGAACCTCCTCGACCTGCAGGCCCGGGGCGACCTCGACATCGACCCGGTCCTGGTCGTCGGCAGCCGGGCCGACGCCTACGGCCTCGAGCGGGCCCGCCGCGCCGGGCTCCCGTGGCTCGTCGTGCGCCGGGGCGACTTCCCCAAGGGGCCCGCCGGCGACGCCCCGTTCAGCGAGGTCGTGTTCGCCGCCTGCCGCCAGGCGCGGGTCGACCTCGTCGTCCTGGCTGGCTGGCTGTGCCTCCTGCGCCCGATCCCCGAGGACCTGCGCGGGCGGATCCTCAACATCCACCCCGCGCTCCTCCCGGCCTTCGGCGGCAAGGGCTTCTACGGCGACCGCGTCCACGCCGCCGTCCTGGCGGCCGGCGCGACGGAGACCGGGTGCACGGTGCACGTGGTCGACGACGAGTACGACCGCGGGCCGATCCTCGTCCAGCGGCGCGTCCCCGTGCTCCCGGGAGACGACGTGGCGACGCTGGCCGCGCGCGTGTTCGAGGCCGAGCGTGAGGCCTACCCGGAGGCGATCCGCCGCTTCGCGCGCGCGTAGTGGCGCGCTCGACCCGGGCGCGTCCATACTCCCCGCCGCCCGGGGGGACCATGAAGCTGCAGTTCTTCGGCGCCGTGCGCTCGGTCACGGGGTCCATGCACCTGCTCGAGGCCGGCCGCCAGCGCGTCCTCCTCGAGTGCGGGCTGTTCCAGGGGCGCCGCGCCGAGGCGAACGCGAGGAACCGCGAGTTCCCGGTCGCGCCGTCGTCGCTCACGGGGTGCGTGCTCTCGCACGCGCACATCGACCACTCGGGCAACCTGCCAAACCTCGTCACGAGCGGCTACGAGGGCGAGGTGTGGGCGACGCGCGCCACGGTGACGCTCGCGAAGGCCATGCTCCTCGACTCGGCGGCGATCCAGGAGAAGGACGCCGAGTTCCTCAACGCCAAGCGCGAGCGGACGGACGACCCGGTGGTCACGCCGCTCTATACGAAGGCGGACGCCGAGGTGGCGAACAGCAGGTTCCAGGCCCGCTCCTACGGCGAGCTCTTCGGGCCGGCGCCCGGGATCCGGGCCTGGTTCCACGACGCCGGCCACATCCTCGGCAGCGCGGTGACCGTCTACGAGGTCGAGGAGGGCGCGCGCAAGGTGCGCGTGGCCTTCACGGGCGACCTCGGCCGGCCGCACGCGCCGATCCTGCGCGACCCGCAGCCGATCCCCGAGGTCGACGTCCTGATCACCGAGGCCACCTACGGCGACCGCCTGCACGACGACGTCAACCTGATGAAGGAGCGGCTCGCGCAGGTGGTCAGCGAGACGGTCGCCCGCGGCGGGCGCGTGGTGATCCCCGCCTTCTCGGTCGGACGCACGCAGAACCTCGTCTACTACCTGTCGCAGCTGTTCCACGAGGGCGCGCTGCCGCACGTGCCGATCTTCGTCGACAGCCCGCTGGCCGTGGAGGCGACCCAGGCCTACCGCGCCCACCCCGAGTGCTACGACGAGGAGGCGCGGGCGCTGCTCGCGCGCGGCGACGACGTCTTCGGGTTCAGCCTGCTCCGCTACTGCCGCACGCAGGAGGAGTCGAAGCGCCTCAACGACCTCGAGGAGCCCTGCGTGATCATCTCGGCCTCGGGCATGTGCGAGGGGGGGCGCGTCCTGCACCACCTGCGGCACTCGATCGGCGACGGCGCGAACACCATCCTGATCGTCGGCTTCCAGGCGGAGAACACGCTCGGCCGCCGGATCGTCGAGCGCGAGCGACGTGTGCGCATCTACGGGCGCGAACACACCGTGCGCGCGCGGGTGGAGGCGATGAGCGGCCTCTCGGCCCACGCCGACAAGGACGAGCTGACGGCCTGGATCCGGGGCGTGCCCGGGCTGAAGAAGGTCTTCGTCGTCCACGGCGAGGAGGCGGCCTGCGTGAGCTTCGCGGGGCACCTCGAGGCGACCCTGGGCGTGGCGGCCCACGTGCCGTCGCCGGGCGAGGCCGTGGAGCTCTGACAGGACCCAACGCCCCGGCGGCGCCGACGTATCTTGTGCGCACCGAGGAGACCCCGCCGATGCGCCGCACCCTCCCCCTCCGCCCGGCCGCGTGCCTGGCCCCCGTCGCCCTCCTCGGCGCCCTCCTCGGCGTGGGGCTGGCGGCCGGCCAGGACCTGGCCCGCTGGCCTGCGCCCCCGGAGGGCTGGTGGCGGCGCCTCGAGGGGGGCGAGCGGGCCGTCTACGCGCTGACGCAGGGCCCGCGCACCGGCCGCCGGGTGATGACGGTCGAGCGGATCGAGGGCTCGCGGGTCACGGTCAGCTTCGAGCAGGCATACGGCCACGACGGGAGCCACGACGCCCCGGCCGCGCGGCACGCGGCCACGATCGACCTCGCCGACCCGACCGATGCCGGCGACCTGACCCTCCCCGAGGGGGCGCGGCTCACGCGCGTCGGCCGCGAGGAGGTCAAGGTGGGCGAGCGCGCCTTCGCCTGCGACGTCTACGAGGTGGCGCTCGAGGGCCCGCGCGGCGCGGTGGCCATGAAGGCCTGGCACGCGCCGGCGCTGCCCCCGGTGTTCATGGGCGGCGTGGTCAAGCTCACGAGCCGCCTCGCCGGCCACGAGGCGAGCATCGCCCTGACCGAGTACAAGGGCGCGCTGCTGGGCGAGTGACCGCGAGGTCACACCTCGTCGAAGAAGTACGGCTTGAGCGCCTGCAGGCGCTCCTCGTAGCTCGCCGGGTCGAGGAACCAGAGCGTCGCCGCGACGGACGAGAGCAAGGGGTTGCCGTCCTGCGGGGTGAAGCAGAAGCCCGTCACCTCGAGCCCGTCCTGGCTCACGTGCAGGCTCGGCCGGCAGAAGACGGTCTGGTTGAGGATCCGGCCGTAGTGGCCCTGGTCGCGGCCGAACGAGAAGACCGCGTTGGCGCTGGTCTTCCAGGTGAGCGCCAGGCGGTCGTTGCCCTGGATCGTCTCGATCACCTCGTCCACCGACGTCGGGCGCCGCACGCGCACGGTGAAGTGGATCGTGTGCATGTACTGCGAGTTGACCTTGAGCGCCGACGAGAAGAGCTGGCGCAGCTCCACGCCCAGGCTGCGGTAGAGGTGGAACACGTCGCGCGCGTGGTGGGTGCCGAAGCTCGGGTCGGTGTGCTTGGCGACGGTCGGGCTGGGGCAGAAGCCCTCGTCCTGGGAGATGTCGTTGCTGCGCCGCAGGCAGAGGAAGCGCGCGTCGGCGAGGCCCTCGTGGCCGCCGCGGGCGAAGGCGACCGTCTCGAGGATCACGGCGAGGTTGTGCGTGTTGCACGAGGCCACCTGCAGGAAGCGGTCCTCGCCCGGGACCAGCGCCCGGTCGTTGATCCCGCGCGCGTAGAGCTTACCGAAGCCGAACTCGCTCCCCTGGGCGATGAACCCGCGCCCCGGCGCGTCGAGGCGCTCGTAGGTCGTCTCCTTGTTGTCGTTGCCCGACGGCGTGCAGTCGATGACGACCGTCGCGCGCTCGAGCGCCTCGTCGACCGTGTAGGCGGGCCGGTCGTAGAGGTCGGTGAAGGCGTCGAAGCGGTCGGCGTCGACCGCCAGCTTGGCCCCGCGCCGGCGGATGAGCTGGATCACCTTGGCGCGGTCGGTGCGCAGGGGCGCCCGCTTGTGGAAGGTCACCTCGTCGATGCCGAACGCCGCGCGATGCTCGCACAGGAGGCCGATGAGCGGCTCCCCGATCGTGCCGGTGCCGACGACGTGGACGACGCGCGGGCGGGTCATGGCGGACCAGTGTAGCCTCACGCCACAGGTGCATCGCCTGGCGCCACGAGACCGCGGCAAGTACGCTCTGCGTCACGCCTGGAGGTGGCGCGATGCGCGGTGCTTTGCTCTTCGCCCTCGTCCTCGTGCTCGGCGGCTGCACGACGGAGTACGTGCGCTGCACGATCGAGTCGACCCCGACCTCGGCCGAGGTGTGGCTCGGCGGCGTCCAGCGCGACTCGACGCCGTGCGGGCTCCTGTTCGACGAGGTGGGGACCTACGACGTGTTCATCAAGAAGCCGGGCTACGTGACGCTGAAGCGCCTGGTCACGGTGTTCGAGGACAAGGACGTGCGCGGCGACACGTTCCTGCGCATCAACCCCGACCACATGACCGTCACGCTCGACCCGCTCGAGCCGACCGGCGCGCCCGCGGAGCCCGCCCCGGGCACGACCACCACCAAGCCCTACTACCAGTGAGCGGCGCGGCGCGGTGATCGTCGGCTGGCTCGAGGTCGTCGCCGCGCTGGCCGTCCTGGCGCTGGGGGCCGTCGGGGCGAAGGCCGGCCCCCGCGTCGGCGCGCGGGCCTTCGTGGCGGTCGTGATCGGCCTCGGCGGCGCGGCGGTCGTCTTCGTGCCGCTCGCGTGCCTGCTCGTGGACGCGGTCGGCCTCACGCTCCTGCAGGCCTGCGCCGCCGCGGCGGTCCTGGGCGGCGCCGCCGTGGCCGCCGGCGCGTGGTGGACCCTGGCGTGGCTGGCGCGGGAAGACGAGGACGACGAGCGGGGGCGGCGGCCCCCGTCGGCAGCGGCGCGAGGCGCGGGCGCCGTCCTCGGCGGCGCGGCGGGCCTGACCGTCGCGACGGCCGTGGGCCTGGTGAGCGGCCTGGACCGTCCGGCGCGTCGGGCGCTGGCGCCGGCCAGCGGCCTGGAGGCGCTCGTGGCCCGCGAGGTCGGGTCTCGGGCCGAGGCGCTCCCGCCCGTACGTCTCGCGGCGGCGCTGACGGGCCTCGCCCGCCTGGCGCTCGAGGCGGAGGCCGCCGGGCCCGAGGCGGTCCGCGCCGCGGCGGCGACGCCCGCCGTCCGGGCGCTCCTCGCGCAGCCCGCGCTCGCCGCCGCGCTCGACGACCCCGCCCTGCACCGCCTGGCCGCTCAGGGCCTCCTGCGCGAGGCGGTGCGCCATCCGCGGCTGGTCGAGGTCGTGCGGCGCACGGAGGCCCGGACGGCGCTCCTGCGGGTCGACGTGGCGGAGGTCGTGGCGCAGGTCCACGCAGCGATCGAGGCGCCTGGTTCGACCGGGGCCGAAACCGAGGCCGAGGCCGAAACCGAGGCCGAGACCGAGGCCGAAACAGAGGCCGAAACCGAGGCCGTCGCCTCCGCTCCCGCTCCCGCTCCCGCTCCCGCTCCCGCTCCCGCTCCCGCTCCCGCTCCCGCTCCCGCTCCCGCTCCCGCTCCCGCTCCCGCTCCCGCTCCCGCTCCCGCCTCCCCGCTCCCGCTCCCGCTCCCGCTCCCGCTCCCGCTCCCGCTCCCG
Organism: Planctomycetota bacterium; assembly: GCA_023954375.1. GTDB lineage: Bacteria > Planctomycetota > J058 > J058 > J058 > JAMLIC01. The sequence goes on along the minus strand of JAMLIC010000047.1, from coordinate 22,820 downwards.
CTCCCGCTCCCGCTCCCGCTCCCGCTCCCGCTCCCGCTCCCGCTCCCGCTCCCGCTCCCGCTCCCGCTCCCGCTCCCGCTCCCGCTCCCGCCCCCGCTCCGCTCCCGCTCCGCTCCGCTCCCGCCCGCTCCCGCTCCCGCTCCCGCTCCCGCTCCGCTCCGCTCCCGCTCCCGCTCCCGCTCCCGCTCCCGCTCCCGCTCCCGCTCCCGCTCCCGCTCCCGCTCCCGCTCCCGCTCCCGCTCCCGCCCGCGGCCACCTCCTCGCCCTGCACGCCGCCTCCAACCGCTACGCCCTCCGCTCCGCGCCCCTCCGCCAGGGCGAGCGCTTCGCCTTCCGCGCCCGCGTCGACCTCGACCCGCCCGCCGCCGGCGACGAGCGCCTCGTCGTCTGGCGCCTCCTCGACCCGACCGGCGCCGAGGTCCCGGCGTTCACCCTCGATGACCGCGCCCCGGCCGCCCCCGGCCCGCGCACCCTCTTCGTCGAGGGCGTCGTCCCGCTCGACCTCCCCCCGGGCCGCTACACCCTCGCCGTCGCCGTCTCCACCCCCGACCGCGCGCCGCTCACCCGCACCACGCCCGTCGACGTCCACCCCACCGCCTGCGCCCTGCGCGACGTCCGCGTCGTCGCCCACCCCGACGGGCCGCCGCTCGACGTCGTCTCGCCCGGCCAGCGGGTCCACCTCCGGGTCGAGGTCGAGGTCCGAGACGACCGCCCGCGCGTCGTCCGCTGGCGCCTGACCGACGCGGCCGGCGCCGCGGTCGCTGACCTCGAGGGCGCCCGCCGCGCCACGGAGCGCGGCGCGGGCGCGTTCCTCTTCACGGAGCCGCTCGCGCTCCCCGCCGACCTGGCGCCCGGCCGCTACGCCCTGCGCGTGGCGCTCGAGGCGGGCGACGAGCGCCGCCTCGCCCACGTCGACCTGCGGGTGGTCGAGCGATGAGCCCGCTCCGCGCCCTCCTCCTGACCGCGCTCCTCGCCGCGCCCACCGCCGCGCAGGAGCCCATCGGCGCCCTCGAGCGCGGGCATCGCGCCCTGCGCGCGCGCGACCTCGACGCGGCCTGCCGCTTCTACGAGCAGGCCGCGCGCGAGGACCCGGCGCGGCGCGGCGTGGCGCTCTTCTGGCTCGGCCGCGCCTCGTTCGAGGCCGGGCGCCACGCCGCCGCCGAGGACGCGCTCCTCCGCGCCTCGCAGGCCGGCAACGACGACGTGCTGGTCGGCGTCTACCTGGGCCGGTCCCGCCTCGCGCGGGGCGACGCGCCCGCCGCCGTGACCGCGCTCTCGGCCGCCGCGCGCAAGGACGCCCGCTCCCCGCACGCGCTCTTCTGGCTGGCCGAGGCGCTCGTCGCCGCCGGCCGCCCGGCCGAGGCCGTCGCCCCGCTCGAGGCCCTCGCCGCGCTCGACCCCGGACCCGCGCCGCGCGTGCGCCTCGGGCGCGTGCTCGTCGACCTGGGCCAGCCGGCGCGCGCGGTCGCGCCGTTCGCTGAGGCCTGCGCGCGCGCGCCGGACGACGCGGGCGCCTGGACCTGGCTGGGGATCGCGCGCTTCCAGGCCGGCGACGCGGCCGGCGCGCGCGAGGCCCTGCGCGAGGCGCTCACGCGCGACGACCGGCCGCCGACGCCGCACTACTGGATGGGCCGCGCCCTCCTGACGCTCGGCGAGGTCGAGACCGCTTGCCAGGCGCTCCGGGCGACCGTCGCCCGCGACGGGTCGGCCGACCTGCCGCGCCTGTGGCTGGCGCGGGCCGAGGCGGCGGCGGGGCGCGTCGACGCGGCCCTGAAGGCGCTCGAGCCCGCGCTCGAGCGGACGCGCGACGCCGACCTCTGGGCCGAGCGCGCGGCGCTCCTCGGACGCGCCGGGCGCCGCGAGGAGGCCGCCGTCGCCTGGCGGAGAGCGACCGAGGCGCGACCCCGCGACCCCGGCCTGCTCCTCGACCTCGCCCGCGCCCACGCCGGCCTGAGCCAGGCGGCGGACGCCCTCCGCGCCGTCGAGCGCGCCGTGGCCCTCGACGGCGCGCCGACGCCTGGCGGCTCCTGGGCGACCTCCACGCCGCGGCCGGCCGCCTCGCGCCGGCGCGCGACGCCTTCGCTCGCCTCGTCGCAGGCGCCGACCCTGCCGACCTGGCCCGCTTCGGGCGGGCCGAGCTGGCGCTGGGCCGCGCGGCCGAGGCCCTGCCGCACCTCGCCCGCGCCCTCGAGGCGACCCCCGGCGACGCGGCCCTGCGCGCCGACGTGGGCGTGGCCCGCCTCGGCGCCGGCGACGCGGCGGCCGCAGCGCTCGACCTGCGCGCCGCCTGCGCCGCGCGCCCGAAGGACGCCCGCGCCCGCGAGCACCTCGGCCGCGCCCTCCTGGCGCTCGACCGCCGCGACGAGGCGCGCGCGGCCCTCGTCGAGGCGGCCGCGCTCGACCCGGCGCGCCCCCACGCGCACCGCCTCGTGGCCGAGCTGGACCTTCGCGGCCGGCCGGCCGCCGAGGCGGCCCCGCGCGCCGAGCGGGCCGCGGAGCTGGCCTCGACGACGTCGAGTGCCGGGCCACCGCGGGCCGCGTGGCCCTGGCGACCGGGAACGCCGCCCGCGCGGCGGCGCACCTGGAGGTCGCCAGCGCCAGGGCGCCCGGCCGCGCCGACCTGACCTCGCCCTGGGCGAGGCCGCGACCCGCGCCGGCCGCCACGAGGTCGCCGTCGCGGCGCTGCGGAAGGCCCTGGCGCTCCCCGGCGTCGACGCGGCGCCGGCGACGCTCTGGCTGGGGCGCGCCCTCCTTCGCCGCCGGCCGCCCCGGCGAGGCCGCGGCCGCCCTCGAGCCGCTGGCCCGCGCCGCGCGCGACCCGGCGCCCTGGCTGGAGCTGGCACGCGCCCGGCGGCGCCACGGGCGAGGCGGCCCTGGCGGCCCGCGCGCTCGTCGGCGCGGCCGACGCCGCGCCCGACGACACGGCCCTGCGCGCCGAGGCCGTCGCGGCGCTCGTCGACGCGGGGCTCGCGGCGGAGGCCGACGACGTGCGCGCGGCCTGGTTCGCCGACCGCCACGCCGCGCTCGCCTCGCGCGCCCACGCGGCGCGCCTGCTGGCGGCGTCGCGCGACCTCCCGCCCGCGCTCGCGGGCGAGCTGCACCTGGCGCGCGCGCAGGTCCTCCTCGCGCTGGCGGACGACGCCGAGGCCGACCGCGCCCTCGCCGCGGCGGAGGCCGCCGCCCCCTGGTCGTTCCGCGCCGCGCTCGCGCGCGGGGAGGCGGCCCTGCTCGCCGGCCGCCCCGACCACGCGAGGGTCTGCTTCACCGAGGCGGCCGCCCGCGCGCCCGGCCGGGTCGAGCCGATCCTGGCCGGGGCCCGCGCCGCCCTGGCCGACGGCCGCGTCGCTGACGCCCTCGAGACGCTGCGCGCCGCGGTCCGCGCGCACCCCTCCTCCAGTGACGCGGCCCTGGCCCTCGCCCGCCTGCTCGCCCTGCGCGAGGAGACGGACGACGCCCTGGCTGCGCTCGCCGCCGCCCCGCTCGACGACACGGCTCGCGCCGCGCTCCACCGCGACCCGGCCTTCGACGCCCTGCGCGGCGACCCGACCTTCCGGCGCCTCGCCGGCGACCTGCCCCCGGACGCGCTCGACGGCCCGGGCGAGCGCCCCCTCGGAGGTGCGGGCGGCTCGGCTTACCACGCGCGCGGCGAGCTGATCGAGTGACGACGTGCGCTCGCCTGGCCCCGGGGCTACCCTGGATCCCGTGGGGGACGAGCGGCTCAGGTCTTCGGAGCGGCGGTGGCGCGAGACGGGCGCGCCGGAGGACGGGCGCGTCCTCCTGGTCGAGCTCGAGCGCGCCGGCGCCCCGACCGCGCGGGTGCTGCGCGCCCGCGTGCAGGTGGGCGTCCTGCCGGAGGCGCGCCTGCGCCTGGCGGCGCTCCTGGGCGACCCCGCCGCGCAGGAGGCGCTGGGCGAGCCGCCGCCGCGGGGCGCCCTGCGCGAGGCGGTCGACGCGTGGGTGTCGGGTCTCGGCGCCTACGGCCCCGAGCCCTGGCCGCGCGTCGCCGTCGCGATCGCGCGGCTGCTGCAGGCCGAGTTCGAGGGCGAGGACCCGCCGGCGCCCCACCTGGAGCAGGCCGCCGACCTCGTCGAGGCGCTCCTCTGCGGCGAGGCGCTGCCGGTCACGGCGCCCCTGCGCCTCCTCGACGCCATGGCGCCCGACCTCGACCGCCGCACGCGCCGCGTCGACCCGTCGCACCCCCGCGGGCGCGCCCGCTCCTGCGCCACCTACGCGGCGCGCGCCGTCGCCGAGGTGGGCGTGCTCCTGGCCGAGGGCTCGCTCGAGCCGACGCGCTCGGCGGCGCGCGTGACCACCAGCCGCGCCGTCGAGGCGCTGATCTACGCGCAGGCGGCCGCCGTCGAGGGCGACCTGGGCGCGGTGTGGGACGACCTCAAGGTCGCGGCCGAGGCCCGCGTGCGGGCGGCGGTGCGGGGGCGCCTCCTGCCCTGGGCGCTGGGGGCGTAGGTCAGCGCAGGTAGCGGTGCTGGAGCAGGGCCTCGGCCGTGGGCGCGAGCTCCGGATGCGCGCGGGCGGCGATGCGTACGCGCAGCGCGATGACCTCGCGCAGGACCTCGAGGTCCCGGCCGTCCCGGGTCACCCCCTGCGCTGCAGCCCACGCGACCCGGTCGGGGAGATGTGGCAACACGACCTCCTCGAGCGTCGCCGTATCGGGCCCGATCGCCGCCAGCGCGCGGAGGAGGCCGACGGCCAGCGCGTTCGGGTTCGACGGCGCACCCGGGTGCACGACCCACCAGCTCACGAGCCAGCGGGCAAGCGCCCGCACCTCCTCCGGCTCCTCGGTCTGGCGCAGCCGCTCGACGAGCAACGTGCCGACCGCCGGGTCCGGCGCCGCGCAGAGCGCGCTCGAGATGGCCTCACGCCCGTCGGAGGGCCCGGCCGCCACGGCGATCTCCAGCACCGCGGCGGCCACCCGCGCGTCGCCAGCGGCCAGCGTCAGGGCGGCTCGGGCGTCCACGGCCTGCCAGATCCCCCCGCGGACATGCCACGCCCCGCGCGCCCCCGCGCGGGCGAGGAGCGTCGGCACGGCGCGGCGGCCGACCGCCCGCAGCGGCGGGCTCGGGTCGGGCGCCCAGAGCGGCGCGTGATGGTCCTGGACGTGGTGCACCACGTGCGGGACGTGCGCCTGCTGACACAGCGCCAGGACCCCGAGCGCGACGCCCCAGCCGCGGACCCCACCGACCGACGATCGGCCGCGCGCGAGCGCAAGCCCGGCCACGGCCAGCGGCGCGACCACGAGCGCCGTGTGGCGCAGGGGTCCGACGACGAGCCACGGGTCCAGGGCGTCCGACGCCTTCAGCGCGGCGGCCAGCCCCAGGTGCCCGCCCGCGGCCGCCAGGGCCACGAGCGCCCAGGCCGGCGCGCGCGGGCGCAGGGCGACCACCCCGCCCACGAGCGCGAGCGGGACCACGGCCCCGAGGGTCACCGCGACGGCCGGTGACCCGGGGCGGACCTCCTGGCGCACGGCCCGGAGCAGGTCGGGCCAGGCGCGGAACGGGTCGCCGCGGCCGACGTGGGCGGGCAGGACCTCGAGGAGGGCGGCGACGAGCGGCCCGGCGGCCAGCGCGAGCAGGAGCGTGAGCAGGAGCGCCGCCGCGCGTCGCCGCCCCCGCTCGGCGCCGGCCACGCGGGCGCACACGAGCAGGGCGAGGCTCCACAGGGCCACGGCGCCGAGGGGGCCTGCGGCGGCGACGACCCAGGGCCGGGCGCCCGGGCCCTCCTCCTCGAGGGGCCCGAGCGTCAGCCGCGCGAGCGCCAGCCCGAGCGCCGCGCCGGCGGTCGCCCACGCGACCTGCCGGCCGACCTCGCGGGCGACGACGAGCGCGCGCGGCGCGTCGGTCACCGGAACAGGGCCTCGAACGCCGGCAGGTCGCGCAGGGGGGCGAAGTCGGGGTCGTCGCGCTCGAGCGCGCGCAGCCGCGCCTCGAGCGGCGCCCTGCGCGCGTCGCCCTCGTCACCCACCGCGAGCGCCTCCCGCAGGGCCCGCACGGCCGGCGCGAGCCAGGCGACGGCCTCCAGCAGCACGTCTCGCTCCGCCCCGGCGAGCGCGGCGCTGCGCGCGGCGGCGATCGCCGGATCGCCGGGGGCGCGGCCGACGAGGGCCGGGCGGAAGTGGGCCAGGGCCTCGCGGTGGCGGCCGGCGCGCGCGAGCGCCTCGGCGCGGACGAGGTGCTCGTCGGGCGTGGTCGGCGCGCGCTCGCCCGTGCGCAGGGCCTCGGCCCGCGCGGCGCCCGCGACCATCGGCCGGAGCCGGTCGAGCTCCGCCCCGTGCGCCGGCCGCAGGGCGGCCAGCCGCTCGTGGTTGGCGAGCATCTCCTGCAGGAGCGTCAGCGCGTCCGCCGTGCGCTCCTCGGCCTGGCGGACGTCGGCCAGCCGCAGGAGCACGAAGGACAGGTCGCGCCGCGCGCCGGGGGCGTCGGGGTCGGATGCCACGGCGGCGCGCGCGAGGTCCGTCGCCTCGGTCAGGAGGGGGCCGGCGCGGCCGAGGTCGTCGCGCCGGAAGGCCAGCTCGCCCAGCCGGAGGAGCGCGACGTGCAGGTCGCGCCGCACGCGGGCGCTGTCGGGGGTCGCCGCCAGGCGCGCGCGCGCCTGGTCCTGCGCCTCGACGTAGACCCCCTCGGCCCGGTCCAGGCGCCCGAGGAGCCGCTCGGCGTCGCCCAGGCGCAGGAGGTTCGCGGCCAGGTCCTCGTGGTGGAGCGCGCTCCCCACCTCGGCGGCCAGGGCTCGGCTCAGCGCGACGGCCTCCTCGTAGGTCGCGACGCAGCCGGCGAGGTCCTTCGCCGCGCGCTGCACCTCCGCCAGCTTGACGTGGGCCACGACGAGGTCGCGCCGGGCCTCCGGGTCGTCGGGGCTCGCGGCGAGCGCGTCGCGCTGGAGCCCCAGGGCCCGCTCGAAGGTCGCACGCGCGGCGGCGAGGTCACCCCTGGCCTGCTGCACGTCGCCCAGGGCGCTGGCGAGGCGCCGCCGGTCACGGGCGGCCTCGGCGTCGGTCGGGTCCTGCGCCGCGAGCGCCTCGACCAGGGCGCCGGCCTCCTCGTAGGCGGCCAGGGCCTCGTCGAGCGCCCCCGCGGCGAGGAGCAGCCGGCCGCGGCGGCCCTGGCAGCCGGCGAGGCCGCGCCGCCCGACCTCGCCGGCCGCGACGCGACGGCGGAGCGGCAGGGCCTCGTCGAGCGCGGCCAGCGCGGCGTCGGCGTCGCCGGTGGCCCGCCGCAGGTCGCTCCGGCGTTCGAGCGCCTCGGCCAGCATCCGGATCGGCTCGAGGTCGGCGGCGTCGCCCTGCGTGTGGGCCCGCAGGAGGTCCAGACCCTCGGCGAAGGCCGCGTCGGCCGCGTCCGGCAGGTCGTGGTCGGCGCGGGCGTGACCCAGGCCGACGAGCGCCGCGGCCAGCGCCGTCCGCGCCCGCTGGTTGCCCGGGTCGCGGGCCACGCGGGCGCGCTCGACCTCGACCGCCTCGGCGAAGCGCGCGAGGGCCTCCGGCAGCGCGCCGCGGCGCTGGAGGAGCTCGCCCTCGAGCAGGAGGGCGCAGGCGAGGCTGGCGCGCGCCTGGTCGGTCGGCCCGGGGCGGTCGACGAGCGCGCGGCACAGGTCCACGGCCTCCGTGATGGCGCCGCCGGCCGCGTCGGCCTCGCCCTGCTTCAGGGCCAGCCGGGCGAGGCCGTCGAGGGCGTCGGCGAGCTCCTGGCGCGGAGAGACCGCATCGGGATCGAGGGCCACGACGCCGCGCAGGGCGGCGACCGCCTCCGCCTGGGCCTCGCGCGCGCGGGCGACCTCGCCCGCGTCGCCGCGCGCCCGCGCGAGCCCCTGGTGCGCCGCGGCGTGGGCGAGCGCCGAGCGCAGGCTCGACGGGTCCTGCGTCCGGAGCGCGCCCGCCAGGGCGGCGGCCCGCTCGAACGCGCGCGCTGCGCCGGAGAGCCGCCCGCGCGCGGCCTCGGCGAAGCCCAGGGCGAGCGACACGTCGAGGAGGTTGCGCCGCACCGCCACGCTCTCCGGCGCCCGATCGAGGAGCGACTCGAGCCGCGCCGCGACCGCGGCGAAGCCCTCGACCGCGGCGGCCACCTCGCCCGTGAACATCTGGACGTGGGCCACGTGTTCGAGCGCGAGCGCCTCGAGCTTCTGCAGCTCGGGCTCGCCGGGCCGGCCCACGAGGAGCGCCTGGCTGAGGGCCAGCCCCGTCCGGCCGCTGCCGAGCGACGCCTCGAGGTCGCCCGCCTCGCGCTGGACGCGGCCGAGGAGGACGAGCGCGTCGACCTGCCGCGCGGCGGCCTCGCCGTCGCCGCGGGCCGCGTCGCCCGCGAGGAGGCGCGTCGTCTCCTCCAGCGCCGCGGCGGCCGCGGGGAGCTCGTTCTGCAGGAGGAGGAGGTAGCCGCTGGCGCGCAGGCACTCGGCGAGCAGGAAGCGCGACGCCCTCGCGCCGCCGTCGCGGGCGACGAGCGCCCGGGCCGTCGCGACGGCCTGGCTCGCCGCCTCGGCCGCCCGCCGCGCGTCGCCCGCCTCCTGGGCCAGGTCGGCGAGCTGCTGGTAGGCCTCGGCCAGGTCGTGGCTCGGGGCACGGTCGCCGGCGAGGTCGTCGAGGCGCGCCAGGCGCTCGGCCGCGAGCGCAAGCAGCTCCCGGCGCACCTCGCGCAGCCGCTCGCCGGGCAGGTCGCCCAGGCGGTCGCGCACCTGGTAGACGAGCGCGTCGAGCGCCTCGCGCGCCTCCCGCGCGGCGGCCTCCGAGCGGCGGCGCTCCTCGTCGAGGCGCCGCACGAAGCCCACCGCGCCGGCGGTCATGAGCGCCAGGGCGACGAGGCTCGTCGCCGCGAGCGTCCGCGCGACGGCGCGGTTGCGCCGCCGCCACTTGCCCAGCCGCTCGACGAGCCCGGGCGGGCGGGCGGCGATCGGCTCGTGGGCCAGCCAGCGGCCCAGGTCGAGGGCCAGCTCGCCCGCCGACGCGTAGCGGCGCTCGGGCTCCTTCTCCAGGCACCTGAGCGTGATCGTCTCCAGGTCGCGGTCGAGCCCGGGCCGGAGCGACGACGGCCGCGGCGGGTCCCGGCGCAGGACCGCCGCGAGCACGACCGGGATGCTCGCGCCCGTGAACGGCGGGCGGCCGGTGAGCAGCTCGAACAGCGTCGCCCCGAGCGCGTAGACGTCGGCGCGCCGGTCGACGCGCTCGAGCTCGCCCTTGACCACCTCGGGCGCCATGTAGGCCGGCGTGCCCATGACGGCGCCGACCTCCGTCGGCCCGCTGCCCGCCTTCTCGAGCTCCTTGGCCAGCCCGAAGTCGCCCAGGCGCGGCTCGCCGGCCCGGTCGAGGAGGACGTTGGCCGGCTTGACGTCGCGATGGAGGATCGCGCGGGCGTGCGCGTAGGCGAGGGCGTCGGCCAGGCGCTGAGCGAGCCGCGCCGCCTCCTCGGGCGCGAGCGGACCGTCGCGTCTCAGCTTCGCGGCCAGCGACTCGCCCTCGACCAGCTCCATGACCAGGAAGGGCCGCCCGTCGGCCTCGTCGACGTCGTGAAGGCCGACGATGTGCGGGTGCGTGAGCCGCGCGACGGCGCGCGCCTCGATGCGGAAGCGCTCGACGGCCTCCGGCGGCGCGTCGTCGCCGAGGAGGACCTTGATCGCCACGCGCCGGCGCAGGACCGGGTCGTGCGCCTCGTAGACCGCGCCCATGCCGCCCTTGCCCAGCTCGCGCACGACGCGGTAGCGGCCGAGGCTCTTGCCGTCGGTCGGAGGAGACGCGGGCGCGCCCTGGCCGGGCAGGAGGACCGTGTCGTTCGGGGCGCCGGGCGGCGGGAGCGGGGCCGTCTCGTCGGGGCTCGTCATCGGCCGAGCGCCTCCATGCAGGCCAGCACCTGGTCGGCGGTCGCGGCGAGTTCCGGGTGTGCGTCGCCCACCGCCCGCACGTGCGGCGCGAGCGCCTCCAGCCGGAAGACTCGGTGCGGCCAGAAGAGCAGGTCCAGGTCCCTCCGGGTGGTCGGCTGCGATGCAATCGCGCGCAGGATGACCTCGGCGAGAGCGCCCGCGTCGCCCGCGTGCTCGGGGTGGATCGCCCACCAGTGGACCAGCCAGCGAAGGGTTTCTCGTCGCGTCGAGGAGTCGTCGGTGCTCAGGCCATCGAGGAGCACGCGGCCGGCCACCGGGCGGTCGTGCAGGTAGAGCGCCTGCGCCAGCTCCTCTCGCAACCCGGGATACGTCCGTTGGGCGAGGGCGAGCGAGAACACCGCGCGCGCGACGTCCTCGTCGTCGGGCGCGAGGCGCAGGGCCGCCCACGCGGCGGTGGCGCGCGCGCGGCCGTCGCCCGCACCGGCCCGCGCGAGGAGGTCGGGCACGGCCTCGCGCGCGACCGGGCCGGCGAGCGCCAGGGCCTGCGCGGCGACCTGGGCGTGGGGTCCGGTGAGCGCGGCCCGGAGCCCCGGGATCGTCCCGCTGCCGAGCCAGCGGACGGGTCCGGCCTCCCGCGGCACCGGCCGCATTGCTGGCCCGGGGGACACGGGTCGCCAGCGCACCATGGCGTCCTGCGCCACGAGGTGGTGCACGAGGTGGATCGTGTGCGCATGGACGGCCAGCGCGATCGTCGCGAGCGCCAGCGGCCATCCGACCCGCCACCCCCAGGGCGCGCCCCCTCCGGAGCGGGCGAGCGCGAGGCCCGCGACGATGCCGGGGAGCCCGAGCACGGCGGCGTGCCGGACCGGCCCGAGCAGCACGTCCGGATCGACGTACGCCGCCGTCCGGCACACGACGGCCAGCCCCAGGTACCCGCCGCACGCGGCCAGCGTCACGAGCGCCCACGCGGGCGCGCGGGGACGGCCAGCGAGGACCACCCCGACGAGGCCGAGCGGCACGGCGCCGCCGAGCGACAGGCTCAGCGGGACGGCGCCGGGGCGACCCGCCTCCTGCACGGCCTCGACGAGGAGCGGCCACATCCGGAACGGGTCGAGCCCCCCCGACTGCTCGGGCAGCACCACCACGGCCGCCGCGATCCCGGGTCCGGCCGCCGCGGCGAGGAGGGTGAAGACCGCGAACACCAGCGGGCGCCGCCGGGGGAGCGCGCGGCAGAGCCGCAGGCCGAGGAGCAACGCAGCGCACCAGGCAAGCAGGCAGGCGAGCGTCCAGGCGGTCGTGGTCACCCACGCCGCCCAGGCCGGCTGCGGGAAGTCCGCGCTCGCGTCCGGCTCGAGCTGCGCGAGCCACCGGGGCAGCGCCAAGCCCACCGCCCCGCCCACCGCCGCGCCGGCGAGTCGGCGGGCCACGCCCCGCGCGGCGAGCAGCGCGCGCGGGGCGTCGTCGTTCACCGGGGCGAGCGCCGGCTGGCCACGTGGATGGCCTTGCCGAGGGCGTCCTCGGCGGCCTCGCACATGGCCTCGCTGAAGGTCGGGTGCGTGTGAACCGTGAGCGCCAGGTCCTCGACGTTGGCGCCCATCTCGATCGCCAGGGCGGCCTCGGCGATCAGGTCGTTGGCCCGGGCGCCCGCGATCCCGACGCCCAGGAGCACGCCCGTCCTGGCATCGGTCACGACCTTCACCAGCCCGCCCGTGGCCTCCTGGGCCATGGCGCGGCCGAGCGCGGCGAAGGGAAAGCGGCCCACCTTGACCTCGTGGCCGGCCCTCTTCGCCTCATCCTCGCTCAGGCCGACCGTGGCCACCTCGGGGTCGCAGAAGATCCCGCCGGGCATGGCCTGGAAGTCGCACGCGGCCTCGTGCTCGCCGCCGATCACCTCGGCGCACACGATCCCCTGCTTGGACGCCCGGTGCGCAAGGTAGGGCGGGCCGGTCACGTCGCCGATCGCGTAGATCGACTCGACGTTCGTGCGGCACTGCGTGTCGACCGGGATGAACCCCCGCGGGTCGAGCTGGACCCCGGCGTCCTCGAGCCCCACGCCCTTCGTGTTCGGGCGGAAGCCGATCGACACGAGCACGCGGTCGACCGCGAGGTCGTCCGCCTTGGCGCCGGCGGCCGTCTCGAGCTCGAGGACGGCGTGGTCGCCCTTCTCCTCCAGGCCGGTGGCCTTGTGCTCGAGGAGGACCTTGACCTTCTGCTCGTCGAGGCGGCGCTTGACCGGCTTGACCAGCTCCGGATCGACGCCGGGCAGGAGCGTCTTCGTGAGCTCGATCACGGTCACCTGGCAGCCGAGCTTGGCGTAGGCGGCCGCCATCTCCATGCCGATCACACCGCCGCCGATGATCGCCAGGCGCTCGGGGAGCACGTCGAGCTCGAGCATCTCCTGCGACGTCCACACCCGCGGGTTCGAGCGCGGCAGGAACGGCAGCTCGATCGGCGTCGCGCCCGTGGCCACGACCGCGGCCCGGAACTCGACCTCCTGGGTCTTGCCGTCCTGGTGCTCGATCTTCAGCGTCTTCGGCCCGGTGAGCGTGGCCGTGCCGCGCACGTGCGTCACCTGGTTGGCCTTGAGGAGCTGGCCGATCCCGCCGGTGAGCTTCTTGACGATCCCCTGCTTCCAGGCGCGCAGCTTGCCGAGGTCGACCGGGACCTCGCCCGTGCCGATCCCGAAGGCCTTCGACGCGTGCTGCACCTCGTGGCGCAGCTCGGCCGCGTGGATCACGGCCTTGGACGGGATGCAGCCCCAGTTGAGGCACACCCCGCCGAGCTCGTTCTTCTCGATGACGATCGTCTTCTTGCCCAGCTGCCCGAGGCGGATCGCCGCCACGTAGCCGCCGGGGCCGCCGCCGATCACGGCGACCTCGTAGCGCTCCGCCATCTCAGGCCTCGTACCGGTGCGTCTTGAGGATCGCGCGCATGACCCGGTCCGCGTCGGGCATGTAGACGTCCTCGAGGGTGTAGGGGAACGGCGTGTCGAAGCCCGTCACGCGCAGCACCGGCGCCTGCAGGTACTCGAGCGCCTTCTCGGCCACGATCGCGGTCAGCTCGCCCGCGAAGCCGGACGTCTTCTGCGCCTCGTGGACCACGATCATGCGCCCGGTCTTCTTCACGCTCTCGAGCAGCGCCGCCTCGTCGAGCGGCACGAGCGTGCGCAGGTCGAGGACCTCGCAGGAGATCCCGTCGTCCTCGGCGCGCCGCGCGGCCTCCATGGCCACCGGCACCATGGCGCCCCAGGCGACGAGCGTCATGTCGGTGCCCTCGCGGCGGACCTTCGCCTGCCCGAACGGCACGCGGAAGTCGCCCTCGGGGACGTCCATCTTCGCCTTGCGGTAGAGGGCCTTCGGCTCCATGAACAGGACCGGGTCGTCCTGGTTGAGCGCCTCGCACAGGAGGCCCTTGGCGTCGTAGGGGTCGGACGGGATCACGACCTTGAGGCCGGCCGTGTGGGTGAAGTAGGCCTCGGTCGACTGGCTGTGGTAGTGGCCGCCCTTGATCCCGCCGCCGTAGGGCGTGCGGATGACCACCGGCGCGGGGTACTGCCCGCCCGAGCGGTAGCGGAACTTGGCCAGCTCCGAGACGATCTGGTCGAACGCCGGGTAGATGAAGTCGAGGAACTGGATCTCGGGCACCGGGCGCAGGCCGTAGACGGCCATGCCGACCGCCGCGCCGATGATCCCGCTCTCGCTCAGCGGCGAGTCGAAGACGCGCTCCTCGCCGAACTCCGCCTGGAGCCCCTCGGTGGCCCGGAACACGCCGCCGTTTCGGCCCACGTCCTCGCCGAACACGACGATGTCGTCGTTCTTGCGCATCTCGGTGCGCAGCCCGTCGGTGATCGCCTGGATGAGGGTCATCGTGGCCATGGACGACTAGCTCCTGGGGGGCTCGTGGCCGCGGAGCCGCTTCTCCAGGAAGAGCTCGCCGGCGCGGTAGGAGGAGCGGACGAGGGGGCCGGACGCGACGTACTCGAACCCGTAGGTCCGGGCCAGGTCGCCCAGCGCCTCGAAGCGCTCGGGGGTGATGAACTCGACGACCTCGAGGTGCCAGGCGCTCGGGCGGAGGTACTGGCCGAGGGTCAGGACGTCGACGCCCGCCGCGCGCAGGTCGGCGAAGGTCGCCCGCAGGTCGTCCGTCGTCTCGCCCAGCCCGAGCATGATCGAGCTCTTGGTGAGCGCCTTCAGCCCGCGCCGGACCGCCGCGTCCTTGGCCAGGCGCAGGACCTCGAGGCTCTGGCGGTAGCTGCAGCGGGCGTCGCGGACCTGTGTCGTCAGCCGCTCGACCGTCTCGACGTTGTGGGCGAACACGTCGGGCCCGGCGTCGAGGATCGTCTCGACGGCCGCGGCGTCGCCCTGGAAGTCGGAGACGAGGCACTCGACGAGGAGCGACGGCTGGCGGCGCTTCAGCTCGCGCACGGCCGTGGCCACGTGGCCGGCGCCGCCGTCCCCGAGGTCGTCGCGGTCGACCATCGTGAGGACGACGTACGTCAGCCCCAGCTCGCTCACGGTCTCGGCGAGGTGCAGCGGCTCGTCGGGGTCGGGCGCGGGCGGGCGCTTCGCGGTCTTCACCGCGCAGAAGCGGCAGCCGCGCGTGCAGGTGTCGCCGAGCAGCATGACGGTCGCCGTGCCGCCGCCCCAGCACTCGTGCACGTTGGGGCAATGCGCCTCCTCGCACACGGTCGCCAGGCGCTTCTCGCGCAGGAGGCCCTTGAGCCGCGCGTAGCCCTCGCCGCCGGGGACGCGGGTGCGGATCCACGTGGGGAGACGACGGGGCGGCTTCGCCACCTGCTCCGTCATGTGCCCTCGCCTCCGTTCCCCCGCGACCCGCGCGGAGTCTACCACCGGCCGGGGACGCCGCAAGCCGGCCTCGGCGCGCGAGATGTGCAGAGATCGCGAGCCCGCGGCGGCGGCCCCCGACCGCGACCCTGGCACCCGCCGTGGCGGCGCGGCACCCTCCTCGGGTGGAGCAGGTCGGTCCTTACATTCTGCACGAGCCGCTGGGGCGCGGCGGCATGGGCGCCGTCCACCGGGCCGTCGACCTCCGGTCGGGGCAGGAGGTCGCGCTCAAGCTCCTGGCCGCCACCGAGGAGCACGCCCGGCGGCGGCTCGTGCAGGAGGCCCGGGCCCTGGCTCGCCTCCGGCACCGCCACATCGTCTCGCTCCTGGATGCGGGGGAGGAGCGCGGGCGGCCCTGGCTGGCGCTGGAGCTCGTCCGGGGCCGCTCGCTGCAGGAGCGCCTGGACCGCGAAGGGCCGCTCGCGCCCCGGGAGGCGGCGCTCCTCGTCCGCTCCCTGGCGATGGGGCTCGCCCACGCGCACCGGGAGGGCGTGCTCCACCGTGACCTGAAGCCCGCCAACGTGCTCCTCCCCGACGACGACGACGCGCCGAAGCTCACCGACTTCGGCCTGGCAGGGCTCACCCACGGCCCTGGTGACCCGGGTCAGAGCCGCCTCACGAAGAGCGGCGTCTTCCTCGGCTCGCCGGGCTACTGGGCGCCCGAGCAGGCGAGCGGGCAGGCCCGCGCGCTCGGGCCGCGCACCGACGTGTACGGCCTCGGCGCGCTGCTGTACGCCTGCCTGTGCGGTCGGCCGCCGATCGTGGGCGAGTCGCTGGCGGAGCTCCTCGTCGCCACCGAGGAGCACCGCCCGGCGCCGACGCGGGCCGACCGGGCGCTCGACGCGATCGCCCTGCGCTGCCTCGAGAAGCGGCCGGAGGACCGCTACCCGGCGGTGGACGCGGTCGCGCGCGAGCTGTCGCGCTACCTCGCCGGCCGGGCGCCATCGCGGCGGCGGCCGGTCGTGGGCGGCGTCGTCGCGGCGGCGGCCCTCCTGGCCGTCGCGGTCGTCGCGGCCGTCGCGGAGCGGAGCGCTCCGGCGCCGGCGCCCGCCACGACCGCCGTGGCCCCGACGACGCCCGACCCGCCCTCGACGCCGCCGCCACCCGTCGAGGACGAGGTCGAGCCGCTGCTCGCGCGCGCGCGCGAGCGCCTCGACGCCGGCGACGCCCCGGGCGCGCTCGTCCATCTGGAGCGGGTGCTCGCGCTGGACCCGGACCGGGCGCTCGCCTACGCGGGCCGGAGCGCCGCCAGGCTCGACCTTGGCGACGTGCGCGGCGCGCTCGAGGACGCCGACCGGGCGATCGCCCTCGACCCGGCCCACCCGACCGCCTACCCCTACCGCGCCGTCGCCAGGGACCTGCTGGGGGACCCCGAGGGCGCGGCCCGGGACCTCGAGGAGGCGCTCCGCCTCGCCCCGCACGCGCCGTCGGCGGAGTGGCTGCGCCGGCGGCTCGTCGAGCTGCGGGCGCGGCAGCCGGTCGCCGAAGAGGTCGCGGCCCTGCTCGCGAGCGCCGAGGCGCGCTCCGGTCGCGGCGACCACCGCGGCGCCCTCGCGGACCTCGACCGGGTGGTCGAGCTGGACCCGGGCTCCGCGCGCGCGCACGCGCACCGCGGGACCGCCCGGGGGATCCTCGGCGACCACGCGGGGGCGCTCGAGGACTACGACCGGTCGATCGAGCTCGACCCGACCTTCGCGGGCGCCTACGTCAACCGCGGCGCGGCGAGGGGGCGCCTGGGCGACCACCACGGCGCCCTGGCCGACCTCGACCGGGCGATCGCGCTCGACCCGACCTTCGCCGCCGCCTACGGAAACCGGGGCGCGAGCAGGGAGCGCGCCGGCGACCTGCGCGGGGCGGTCGCGGACTACGAGGAGGCGCTGCGCCTGCAGCCCGACGCGCCGTGGGCGGCGCCGCTCCGCCAGCGGATCGCCGAGGCGAGGGCGCAGCTGGGCGAGTGACCGCGCTCGCCGGTCGATCTACGGCGCCGACCAGGCGAGCGCCGCGCGCAGGGCCTCGCGGTTCTCCGCCAGGTAGCCGTCGTCCGAGCGCCCGCGCGGGAGCTCGAGCGTGACGATCGGCACCTGCCGGTCGCCGCCGAGCCAGGCGCCGAGCGACCCCGGGGTCGGGTAGCCGATGCTCGGCCGGAGCGGGTAGCCGTTGCGCTCCGACATCGCGCGCGCGAGCCCCTCGGCGGGGCCGTCCCAGTTCACGCAGCGAAACGGCGCGTGGACGGAGACCACCGCCACCGGCGCGTAGCGCTCGAGGAGGTGCGCCACGAGCCGGCTCTCGGGCTCGGACAGGGGCGCCTCGCCCCGCGCGTCGCCCTTGCGCCAGCTCCTCGCCGGGAAGTTGCGGTTGAGGTCCACGCCGCGGGCGTTGGCGCGCGTGCCCCGCGCCAGGCCGTCGGGGTTGAGCGGCGAGGCCACGACGACGCGGCGTCCGGGCGCCCACGACGGCTGGAGCTCCGCCGCGAAGCCCTCGAGCAGCCGGTGGCTCATGGGCTCGTCGCCGTGGATCGCGCCGAGGAGCAGGACGGTCGGGGCGGCGTCGCGCTCGGCGCCGAACACGCGCCAGGCGAGCGGCCGGCCCTCGACCGACGGCTCGGCGAACGCCTCGTCCGTGATCGTCCAGGAGGCGGGTGGCTCCTCCTCCTGGCCGGGCGCGAGCGAGGCGACGGTCAGGACGGCGAGGGCGGTGGAGGCGCGGAAGCTCATGGCCGCGTTCTATCAGAAGTCGAGCCTGAGCCCGAACTGCCAGCCGACGAGGGCCAGGTCGGCCTTGCGGTCGTTCCTGTTCGACAGCTCGGCGTGGTGGTCCTGCACGAAGAAGCGCGGGCCGGTGCGCAGGCCGAGCTGGCCGTCGAACAGCGTGAGCGTGGCCGCGAGGTCGAGCTCGAAGTAGGCGTGGTGCTTGACGTGCCCGGCCAGGTAGACGAACGAGCGCACCTCGCCGGACAGCCCGATGAACTCGTTGAGGCGGCCGTCGACGCTGAAGCCGACGTACGGCGACCACGCGTCGATGCGCCCGTTCCCGCGGGCCGGCGACGCGCGGTCGCGGATGTCGAGGCGCTCCTGCGTGTACATGGCGCCGAACGGCAGCCCCAGCTGGAGGGTGCCCGTGTCGAGCGTCAGCCAGCGCGCGCCGAACGAGACGACGTGCAGGTCGAGCCGCGCGCGCACCGGGTCGTTGAGGTCGAACGGCGTGGCCGCGTGGACGAAGCGACGCTTCGCGCGACCGGTCCCGTCGTAGGTCGCGCCGAGGTAGCGCGCCTCGACCCGCCAGCGCGGCTGGAGCCAGATCCACGCGCGCACCTCGTAGGCGGGCTCGTGGCGGTCGATGGGGAGGGCCTTGCGCGCATCGACGGTCGTCCCCTGGCTGCGGTTCTTCTCGTGCTCCACGCGCGCCGACAGGCGCGTGAAGATCACGTTGACCTCGCCGCCGGCGGTGCGGGGCGTGAGGTCGTCGTCCTGGGCGCGGGCGGCGAGGGCGGTGCAGAGCGCGAGGGCCGAGCACACGAGCAGGGAGCGGGTCACGATCACCTCCGTGGGTCACGCCTGTCGCAATGGGCTTGCCCTGACGTAAGTGGTGCTCGGGCGGACCGATCCGCGGCGGCACCCTCAAGAAACTGGTCAGCGGGTCCATCATTCAGCGGCTCCCCGAACCGTTCCCAAACCCTTGCGCCGCCGGCGCGGCCG
This sequence comes from Planctomycetota bacterium, assembly GCA_023954375.1. GTDB lineage: Bacteria > Planctomycetota > J058 > J058 > J058 > JAMLIC01. The sequence continues at coordinate 4,462 of JAMLIC010000047.1, read as the reverse complement.
TGGACGGCCCCGGCCTGCCGGTGGCGGGAGGTATCCTCGGGGGCGTGACCGGCTTCCATCCCACGATCCAGCGCTGGTTCGACCAGCGCTTCGACGGCCCGACGCCGCCCCAGGCCCGCGGCTGGCCGCTCATCCAGCAGCGCCGCAACGTCCTCATCGCGGCGCCCACCGGCTCGGGCAAGACGCTGGCCGCCTTCCTGGCCGGGATCGACGCGCTCCTGCGCGAGCCCGAGCTGCCGGCCTCCACGCGCATCCTCTACATCTCGCCGCTCAAGGCCCTGAGCAACGACGTGCAGAAGAACCTCGAGCAGCCGCTCGAGCAGCTGCGCGCGCTCGACCCGGCGCTCCCCGAGGTGCGCGTCCTCGTGCGCACCGGCGACACGCGGGCGTCGCAGCGCGCCGCGATGAGCAAGCGCCACCCGCACATCCTCGTCACGACGCCCGAGTCGGTCTACATCCTCCTCACGACGGCCGGCGGGCGCGCCATGCTCTCGGGCGTGCGGACCGTGATCGTCGACGAGATCCACGCCCTGGCGAAGGACAAGCGCGGGTCGCACCTCGCGCTCTCGCTCGAGCGGCTCGACGCGCTCGTCGCCGCGCAGGGCGGCGCCCTGCAGCGGCTCGGCCTCTCGGCCACCCAGCGGCCCATGGACCTCGTGGCCCGCTTCCTCGTGGGCGTCGGACGCGACTGCGAGGTCGTCGACGAGGGCCACCGGCGCGCGCTGGACCTCGGCATCGTCGTGCCGGAGTCGCCGCTCACGGCCGTGTGCTCGACCGAGCAGTGGGACGAGGTCTACGGCCACATGGCCGACCTGATCCGGGCGCACCGGACGACGCTCGTCTTCGTCAACACGCGCAAGCTCGCCGAGCGGATCGGCTCGCGGCTGGGGACGGTCCTGAACCCGGCGGACGGGCCGCCGCTGGTCGCCTCCCACCACGGGAGCCTCTCGCGCGAGCTGCGGCTCGAGGCCGAGCGGCGGCTGAAGCAGGGCGAGCTGCGCGCGCTCGTGGCCACGGCCTCGCTCGAGCTGGGGATCGACGTGGGCGACGTCGACCTCGTGATCCAGGTCGGCTCCGTGCGGTCGATCGCGACGTTCCTGCAGCGCGTCGGCCGCTCCGGCCACGCCCTGGGCAAGACGCCGAAGGGGCGCCTCTTCCCCCTCACGCGGGACGAGCTCGTCGAGGCGGCGGCCGTCCTGCGCGCCGTGCGGCGGGGCGACCTCGACCGGCTCGAGGTGCCGGCGCGGCCGCTCGACATCCTCATCCAGCAGGTCGTGGCGGCGTGCGTCGTCGAGCCCTGGGATGCCGAGGCGCTCCTGGCGCTCTGCCGCCGCGCCTGGCCCTTCCGCGACCTGACGCGCGAGGACTTCGACCGCGCCTGGTCGGTCCACACGCACCACGGCCTCGAGCGCGATGCGGGTGGTGACGGCGAGGACGGTGGCGCCGGGCGCGCGGCGAGAGGGCGGCTGGCGCTGCTCCACCACGACCCCGCGACCGGCCGCCTGCGCGCGACGAAGCGCGCGCGCATCGTCGCGGTCACCTCCGGGGGCGCGATCCCCGACGCCGCCGACTACCAGGTGCGCGTCGAGCCCGAGGAGACGCTGATCGGCACGATCAACGAGGACTTCGCCGTCGAGTCGAACGTGGGCGACGTCTTCCAGCTCGGCAACGCCTCGTGGCGCGTGCTCAAGGTCGAGCCCGGCGTCGTCCGCGTGGCCTCGGCCGACGGCGCCCCGCCCACGATCCCCTTCTGGCTGGGCGAGGCGCCGGCGCGCACGCGCGAGCTGTCGAAGGAGCTCTCCGACCTGCGCGAGGCGGTCGTGGCCGAGTCGCGCGAGGGCGGCCCCGAGCAGGCGGCCGCCTGGCTCGAGCGCGAGGCGGGCCTCGCCCCCGACGGCGGACGGCAGGTGGTCGAGTACCTCGACGACGCCGCGCGGTCGCTCGGCACGATCCCGACGCAGGACCGGCTCGTGCTCGAGCGCTTCTTCGACGAGAGCGGCGGCATGCAGCTCGTCCTGCACGCGCCGTTCGGCGGGCGGATCAACCGGGCGCTCGGCCTGGCCCTGAGGAAGAAGTTCTGCGTCGGCTTCGGCTTCGAGCTCCAGGCGGCGGCCAACGAGGAGGCGATCATCCTCTCGCTCGGGCCGCAGCACAGCTTCCCCCTGCCCGACGTGTTCGACTACGTGCGCTCGGCGACGGCGATCGACGTGCTCACGCAGGCGCTCCTGGCCGCCCCCATGTTCGCCACGCGCTGGCGCTGGAACGCCACGCGCGCCCTCCTCGTCGAGCGCATGCGCAACGGCAAGCGGCTGCCGGCGCCCCTCGTGCGCATGCGGTCCGACGACCTGCTGGTCGCCTCGTTCCCGCAGGTGCTCGCCTGCCCGGAGACCCTGCCGCCGGGCCCGGTCGACGTGCCGCTCGACCACCCGATCGTCTTCCAGACCGTCGAGGACTGCCTGACCGAGGCCATGGACCGCGAGGGCTTCCTGGGCGTCCTGCGGCGGCTCGAGGCGGGCGAGGTCGAGCGCGTCGCGGTCGACACCCCCGAGCCCTCGGCGCTCGCGCAGGGGGTGCTCGCGGCGCAGCCCTACGCGTTCCTCGACGACGCGCCGCTCGAGGAGCGGCGCACGCAGGCGGTGCTCCAGCGGCGGGGGCGCGACCGGCGCACGCAGGACGGCCTCGGCGCGCTCGACCCGGGCGCGATCGCGCGCGTGCGCGAGGAGGCCTGGCCGCAGCCCCAGGGGCCGGAGGAGGTCCACGAGGCCCTCTCGTGGATGGGCTTCGTCGCGTCGCGCGAGGCGCCGGGCTGGCTGCCCTGGCTGCGCGCGCTCGAGGCGCAGGGCCGGGTGGAGCGCGTCCGGGGGCCGGGCGACGTCGGTCAGGATGGGGGCCAGGACGACGACCGGTGGCTGATCGCGGGCGGCTCGCGCGACCCGCTCGACCTCCTGCGGGGGCGCATGGAGGCGCTGGGGCCCGTCGTGCCTGCGCCCGGCGACGAGCCGCTCCTCCTGCGCCTCGAGCAGGAGGGGAGCGTCCTGCGCGTGCGCTTCGACGGTCGCGACGGCTGGTGCGACCGGCGCCTGCTGGCGCGCATCCAGCGCTACACGGTCGAGCGCCTGCGGCGGGAGATCGAGCCGGTCTCCGCGGCCCAGCTCTGGCGCTTCCTGGGCGTGTGGCAGCACGCCGCGCCCGACGCCCGGCTCGAGGGGCCGCGCGGCGTGGCGGCGGTCCTCGAGCAGCTGGCGGGCTTCGAGGCCCCGGCGGCGGAGTGGGAGCGGAGCATCCTGCCCGCGCGGGTGCGCGGCTACCGGCGCGACTGGCTCGACGCCCTCACGCTCACGGGCGAGCTGGCCTGGGGGCGGCTGTGGGGCGGCGGCGCCGCCGCCGCCTTCCGGACGACGCCCCTGTGCTTCGTCCCGCGCGGCGAGCTGTCGGGCTGGCTCGCTCTGGCCGGGGCGGCGAGCGACGACCCCGACCTGCCCGGGCCCGTCCGCGCCCTCGTCGAGCTGCTCGAGCGACGCGGGGCCATGTTCCAGGAGGACCTCGCGCGCGAGCTGGGCCTCCTGCCCGAGCCGCTCGAGCGGGCCCTCGGCGAGGCGGTCGGCCGCGGGCTCGTGACGTGCGACTCGTTCGCGGCCGCGCGCGGGCTCATCGTCCCGCCGTCACGCCGCCACGGCCGCGCCGGCAGCGTCGGCCGCTGGAGCCTCTTCCGCCGCCTGCCCAGGCCGGACGACGGCGCGTCGCCGACCGGCGACGACCCCGGCCGCGCCGAGCGCGTCGCCCGCGCCCTGCTGCGCCGCTACGGCGTCGTGTTCAAGCGCCTCCTCGCGCGCGAGCAGGCGCCCGTCCCCTGGCGCGACCTCGTCCGCGTCTTCCGGCTGCTCGAGCTGCGCGGCGAGGTCCGCGGCGGCCGCTTCGTCGGCGGCTTCTCGGGCGAGCAGTACGCCCTCCCCGAGGCCGTGACCCGCCTGCGCGACGTACGCCGGAAGGACGCCCAGGGCGCCGAGGCGCTCGGTGCCAGCCCCGCCGGCCCCGGCGACGCCCCCGACCGCCCAGGCGGCGCGCCCCTGGCCGTCTCGGCCGCCGACCCCCTGAACCTCGCCGGGATCCTCACCCCTGACGAGCGCGTCGCCCGCACCGCCCGGCGCCGGGTGCTGGTGGGTTGAGCGCCCGCCGACGGGCGGACGAGCGCGTCGCCGCGCAGCCGGCACCGGGTGCTCCTGTCGGACCGCAAGGTCCGCGGTGAACGGACGCGCCGAAGCGGGCGCGCAGCCGCCCAGGGCGCATCGGCGCGCAGCCACTCCGGTCACATCGCGCCCGGGACGCCCCCGATCACACCACTCCGAGCGTTCGCAGCGAGAGCGCCAGGCGAGGCGGAGGAGGGCGAGGCGATGCCGCGCGAAGGCGACCGATGGCGGCCTCCTGGCCGCCGAGGGAGCCTGAGCGGTCGGGGGGGCGGCCC
>JAMLIC010000046.1 GCA_023954375.1 Planctomycetota bacterium | reverse complement strand
GCTCGACGCGCACGAGCGCGCCGCGGCCGCCGCCCCGGACGACCCCGACGCGTGGGGTCGCCTCGCGACCGTGCGCGCGGCCACCGGCGACGCGCCGGGCGCCCTCGCCGCGGCCGCGCGCGCCCTCGACCTCGCGCCGCTCGGCTGGCAGGGCTGGCTGGCGCGGGGGCAGGCCCGCCACGCCCTCGGCGACCTCGCCCTCGCGCGCCACGACCTCGCGGTCGCCGAGGCCCTCTGCCCGGTCGACCCGACGCCGGTCCTCCTGGCGCGCGCCGACCTCGCCGAGGCCGAGGGCGACCTCCCGCTGGCGCGCGAGCTCTGCGCGCTCGCCCGCGCCCTGGGCCTCGTCGGGCCCGAGCACGGCGCGGCGCTCGACGCGCGCCTCGCGCGCCTCGCCGAGCGAGGTGCCGCGCGCGCCACGGGCGAGTAAGTTGGGACGTGTGGTCCGCGCCGATGTCGAGTTCACCGTCGACGACTACCGGTCCCTGCCCGAGACCGGGCCGAGGCATCAGCTCATCGAGGGAGAGCTCGTCCGGACGACGCCGGCCCCCTCCCGCCGCCACCAGGACCTCGTGTGGGAGCTGGGCGGCCGCCTGCGTGGGTTCGTGCGCGGGGGCGCCCTGGGCTACGTCGGCGGCTCGCCGCTCGACGTCTACCTGAGCCAGCACGACGTGCTGCAGCCCGACCTGCTGTTCGTGTCGTCGGCCCGGCTCGAGCGGGTGGCCCACGACGGGGTGCACGGCGCCCCCGACCTCGTGATCGAGGTGCTGTCGCCCGGCACGCGGCACCTCGACCTCGGCGCGAAGAAGCGGCTCTACGCGCGGCACGGCGTCCGCGAGTACTGGGTCGTCGACCCGCAGGACGAGACCCTGACCTGCTACGACCTCGAGCGCGCGCCCGACGAGCCCCGCACCCACGCGGGGGCCGCGCGGTTCACCTCGGCGCTGCTCCCCGGGTTCGAGCTCGTGGTCGAGGAGCTGTTCCGCGCGGCGTGACCACGCGGTCAGCCCCCGACCGGCCGCTCCTCCCCGGCCGCCGCCGGCGCGGGCGCCTGCAGGGCCGTGTTCGTGCTCTCGGCCTCGCGGGGGACGACCTCGGTGCGCGCCGTGGGGCGCCGGACGGCGCTCGTCGGGAACCAGTCGAAGAAGCGGCGCAGGTGCTCCTTCCGGGCCGGCTCCATGTAGTCGAAGTTCGCGCCGCGGTCGATCACCTCCCAGAAGTCCTTCGAGGCGACGCTCAGCAGCTCGTCGCGGATCGACGCCAGCCGCTCGGCGCGCTCGAGCTCCATGTCCTTGTGGATCCGCCGCGCGTCCGCCTCGGCGCCCCGCTCCAGGTAGAAGGCCGCCAGCCGCGCCTGCGCCTTGCGGACCCCGCGGAGCGTCGTCTCCTGGGCCGCGCTCTCGGCCTCCTTGTCGAGCTCGAGCAGCGCCCCGAGCAGGCGGTCGTGCGCGCTCGACCCGAGCCGGTGCGTCACCTCGCAGAGCGTCGCCAGGTCGTAGGAGATCGTCTCGGTGACGAAGCCCAGGTCCATGCCGTGGGCGGTCTGCCCGTAGTAGCGCAGGTAGCCGGTCGCCTCGACCACCAGGTCGTCCTGCCCCGCGACGGCGATCGCCTCGACGAGCTGGCGGTACTGGTTCATGAGGTTGTAGGCGGTGCGCACCTGCCGCTTGTTGAGCGTCGCCCGCATGTAGGTGTTGAAGAACTTGATCACGAGGCGCAGGGCCGGGCCGGCCCCCTTGGAGAGGATCGCCTCGCCCAGGTAGCGGGTGTTGATGGCGATCAGGTAGTTCATGTCGGGGTTGGAGGCCAGCGCCTCGTTGTAGATCGCCTGGTACTGGCGCAGCACCTTCCACTCGACCCACACCCGGTCGCGCACGAGGTCCGAGAGCGCCTCCTGGTTCATGGAGAGGAAGTCGGGGTTGCCGCACACGCGCCGCCCCGGCTCGAACCAGGCCGCCGGCTGCGCCGCCTTGGTCTCGGTGTACTGCACCGTGAGCACGCGCAGGGCGTCGACGGCGCGCGCCGAGATGATCTTGTCCTGCTGCGACACGGCGGCCACGGCGATGTCGGCCAGCTGCTCGATGCCGTCGAGGACGCGCCCCTGGGCCGCGTCGAGGTCGCCGCGGGGCCGCCGGGCGGCCGCGATCGCCTGGTCCTGGATGTGGGAGACGATCCGCTCGGGGTCGAGGAAGTCGAACATGTAGGCGAAGTAGGGCATGATGAGCAGGATGGAGAACGAGGAGCACACCGCGGTGAGGATGATCGAGACCTTGGGGAGGAACCCGTTCCCCACGGCGTTGGGCACCCACAGGGCCACGATGCAGGTGACCACGAAGAAGCCCAGCACGAGCAGGTTCGTGCGCTCGCGGAAGAACAGCTCCGTGACGCGTGGCGTGTAGCGGGTGGCCGAGAGCTGCACGACGATGGCCGCCACGGTGATGACCACGCCCATGATGGTGGAGACGGTCTGGGACAGGTTGCCCAGCGTGTTCTGCAGGGTCTCGATGTCGTAGTTGACCAGCAGCCCGAGGGGCCCCAGGTCGCGCAGCTCGTCGGGGCGGCCGTGCCAGTCGACCACGAAGGCCGCCAGCAGGACCACGGCGGTCGCCGGCCCGAGGACGAGGAAGGGGCCCAGCCAGATCCTGCGCAGGCGCTCCAGGTTCATCTCGGCGCGGCCCTCCTCGTGTCCTCGCGGACCTCGTCCTGGATCAGCTCCACCACCCGCAGGCGCATCCGGTCGGCGCAGGCGCGCCGCTCGGCCGGCGGGAGGCCCTTCTTGTAGCCCAGGTCCTCGCCCAGCACCGCCGCGAGCGCCTCGAGCTTGGCCTCGAGGACCCAGTCGAGCGGCTCGGCGCCCAGCGACGCCGCCAGGGCGTTGCGCACCGCCGGGGTCGGCAGCGTCGCGAGGTCGCGCGCCGCGCTCCAGCGGGCCGTGGGGTTCTCGTCGGCCAGGCGGCGCACGGTCTCCTCGGACGACTGGCCGCCGTGCGCCTGCGCCCACCACCAGGCGGCCAGCTCGCGCCAGGAGCGCTCTGGCCTGGCCGGGTCCCAGGCGGGCTGGCCGCCCGTGAGCGCGGTCAGCCGCGCGCCGGCGTCGGCGCGCAGGGCGTCGCTCGGCGCGCGCGCGGCGCGGAGGAGCGCCGGCGCGAGCACGGCGCGCGGCACGCCCCGCAGCGCCTCCGACGCCGCCTGCCGCCCCTCCTGCCGCGGCGACAGGGCGGCGATCCGCACCACCTCGAGCGCGGCCGCCTCGTCGAGCAGGTCGGGCGGCGCGTCGGGGCGCGTGAGCCAGCGGGCGCAGTCGGCCCGGATCTGCGGGTGGGCGTCGTCGAGGCCCTGCGCGAGGAGGGCCCCGGCCCCCGGGGCCATGACGGCGTTGCCGAGCACCTGGTAGCCCTTGATGCGGATGTCCGGCTCCTCGTGGGCGACGAGCGCCGCGAGCGCCTCGACGTCGGCGGGCGAGAGCGGGAGCTGGCGCACGTGCTCGAGGAGGAGCAAGGTCCAGGAGCGCCCGCCGATGCGCCAGGCGCGGATCTGCGGCTCCTCGTCGGCGAGGAAGCGCGCGAGCGTGGCCACGGAGAGGACGCCGCCGCGGCCGGCGTAGCGGATCGCGAGCTGGGCCACGTGGTCGCGCTGCTGCGCCTCCTTCGTGCGCGCGGCGCGCTCGATCGCCGCGGGCGGGATGAGCATGACCTGCGGGCTCTGGGCGATCTTGTAGAGCGCGCCGAGCGCCTTGCGGGCGATCGCCGGCACCTGGTCGCCCATGACCTGGCCGAGCGCCTGGTAGGCGACCGGGTCCTTCACCTTCACGAGGGCGTCGACCACGATCGAGCGCACCTGGTCGTTCTTGTCGCGGACGAGGCTCGCGAGCAGCCGCAGGCACGCCGGCTCGCCGGCGCGCGCCGAGAGGCCGTCGACCAGGGCGACGCGCACCTCGTCGGCGGGGTCCTCGAGCAGCGGCTCGACCCTCGGCAGGGCGGCGGCCCCGCCGAGCGTGAGCACCGCCACGACCGCCGCCGCGCGCACGTCGGGCTCGGCGTCGGCGAGCGCCGGCGCGGCGCGCTCGACGTCCTCGGCCTTGCCGTGGGCGCGCAGGGCGACGAGCGCGGCCAGCCGGTCGCCCGCGAGCCCCTCGCGCACGGCGCGGGCGAGCAGGTCGACGCCGGCGCGGTCGCCGCGGGCGAGGAGGGCGCCCGCGGCCGTGTAGGCCACGCGGTGGTCGGGGTCGGTCATCAGGTCGGCGAGCAGCGCGCCCACGTCGGGGTCCTGCACGGCGCCCAGCTCGCGCAGGGCCTCCAGGCGCACCTCGGCGTTGGGGTGCGTGAGGCGGTTCAGCAGGTCCGGCACCTGCGTCGTCCACTCGGCCTTCACGAGCGGTCCCCAGCGGGCGAGCCGGTCCTTGCGGTCGAGCTCGGCCTGGAGGACCTTCGCGCGGAAGGCGACCTCCGCGTCGGCGCTGCCGGCCGCGCGGGCGAGCCCGGCGCGCGCCGGCTCGCCCTGCTCGAGGAGCGCGGCGCTGGCCGCGTCGCGGACGCCGGGGCGCTCGTCGGCGAGCGCGAGGAGGAGGTCGTCGGGGAGGCCCGGCGGCGCGCCGGGGTCGCGGCCGAAGGCGAACAGGCCGCGCGGCGAGGCGGACACCACCACCCCGTCGGCGGCCGCGAGCTGGCCCAGCTCCGGCGTGGGCGGGCCGGCGCGGCGCGCCTGCTTCGTCGCGAGGTCCACCTCGAAGAGACCGTCCTCCCGCGGCAGGTAGGCCCGGGCGCCGGCCACCACCGGGCGGCCGACGAGCGCGCCGCCCGCCTGGGCGACGAGCGTCGACCCGGCCTTGGTGGCGACGAACACGTCGCCCGCGGGCGAGAGGAGCACGAGCTCGGTCCCGCGCGCCGCGACGATCCGCGCCCGCTCGGGGCGCTCGACCACCGCCTCGACGGCGCCGCCGCGCAGGTCGAGGGCGAGGAGCTGCTTGCCGTCGGCCGGCGCCGCCCACACCGTCCCCCGCACGACGAGCGCGGTCGGCGCGCGCTCGGGCCGGTCCGCGGGCGGCGGCCCCATCCCGGGGATCGGCCCGCGCGGCCTGCGGTCGCGCTCGTCGCGGACGCTCGCGTAGCGGCGGGCCCACAGGAGCTCGCCCTCGGCGTCGAGGGCGGCGACCAGGCCGAGCCCGGTGAGCACCACGACGCGCTCGTCGGTGCCGGCCAGCTCGACCTGCGGCACCGGCCCCTGGGTCTGGCCGGCGAGGAAGGCCGTCCAGGCGAGCGCGCCCGTGGTCAGGTCGAGGGCGAGCGCGTGGACCTCGCGGGTCTCGTGCTCGGTGACGAGGGCCAGGACGAGCCGCCCGCCGACCGCCCGCGGCGCCCCGGAGAGGCGCGCCGGGAAGTCGATCCCGGCGTCGCGCTTGAGCGCCGGGAGCCCGCGCCGCCAGCGCTCGACGCCGGTCTCGCGCTCGAGGCTCACGACGCCGACGCCGGGGACCACGCAGAGCGCCTGGCCGGGCGTGAGCACGACCAGGTGGTCGCCGTCGACCGCCGGGCGGCGGAACGCGTCCTCGGGCCGCAGGGCGGCGCGCCACACGAGCTTGCCCGTGGCCACGTCGACGCACAGGGCGTGGCTGCCGTCGTGGACGTAGGCGCGCCCGCCCTGGACCTCGGGCACGCTCCAGGCGCGCGAGCCGCCCTGCGCGGTCTCGTAGAAGCCGAGGACCGGCTGGGCCCAGGCGCGGACCGACGGGCGCTCGGGCGGCGCCAGCGGCGGCGCCGCGAGCGCGGCCCCCACGGCGCGCGCGCGCGCGGCGAGGTCGCCCGCGTCGGGCCCGAGCCGCGCGAGGAGGTCGTCCACCTCGCCCTGCCGCCCGAGGAGCGCCAGGGCCAGGACGCGCGCGCGCAGGAGGCCCGCCTGGTCGGCCGGGTCGAGCCCGGGGCGGGCGAGCAGCAGGTCGAGCTGGGCCAGCGCGCCCGCCGGCTGGCCCCGCTCGAGGAGGCGGCTGGCGAGGAGGGTCCGCGCCGCGAACACGGCGCGGCTGCCGGGGTGGCGGCCGAGGAGCTCGAGCAGCGGCGCCACGTCGGCCCGACCGCGGGCGTCCTCGAGCAGGCGCCGGGCCGCGTCGTCGTGGAGCTGCGCGTAGACCTCGCGCCCCTCGGGCGGCAGGGCGGCGAGGCGCTCGCGCACCGCCGCCCGCGCGCCCCGCAGGGCCTCGCCCTGCCCCGGCGAGAAGGCCGCGCGCCCGCCCTCGAGCAGGCGGTCGAGCGCCTCGACGGCCCGGTCCCACTGCCCGCGGGCGGCCAGGTCGTCGATCCGCCGCAGGGCGTCCGGGAGGTCGTCGTCGAAGGGGAGGAACAGCCGCTCGCCGGCCGTCGGCGCGCGGTCGGGGCCGACGGGGTCATCGTCCTCCTGGGCGAGCGCCGGCGTGACCAGCGCGAGGAGCAGGACCCCGCCCCCGAGCAGCCGCTCCGTCCGACGTCGTCGCGCGCCCCCGCCCCCGGTCACGCGGGAATGGTAACCGCCCGGGCCGGGCCGCTCGACCGCCTCCGGGGCCAGGGATGGGGCGACTCCGCCCCCTGGTCGTCCGGGTCCCGCCCCGGGCCCGCCGCGTCCCGGGCCGACCGGCCCGGCCGCGGGGCGCCGCGTGGCATGGGGCCTGCAGCGGCGCCCTGGTCGCGGCCAGCGCCGCGGGAACGCGTGCACGAGGCCGGGGAGCCGTCCCCGGCAGCGCGCGGAGTCTCGCTCCGGGTCGCCCTGCCGAGGAGGTCCCGTGCGCCGTCGTCTCATCGGTGCGTCGCTGGCCCTGGTCGCGGCCGCGCTCCTCGCGCCGGCCGTCCGCGCCGAGCCACCGGTGGCCCGCACGGCCTCCGCGGTCGCCGGCGCGGTCGCGCGCGCCGGCGACGCCGCCTGCGCCGGGGCCCGGACGCCGGGCGCGAGCCTGGTGGCGATCCGGCCCAACGAGGCCGTCATGGCCGGCAGGACGAAGATCGTCTTCGGGCAGGTGAGCATGGCCGAGGTCGTGTTCTCGGTGCAGGACAAGCGCCCGCGCCGGATCGAGGTGCTCGGCCTGGGCGGCAACTCGTTCGTCCTGCTCGCGCCTCCCCGCGCCACGCTGCGCGTCCCGGTGCCCCCGGGCTTCGGCCCGCCGCTCGCCATGCGCGTCGAGCCCGCGCCGTCGCTGCCGCCGGTGCTGGTGCGCTGAGCAGGCGGTGCACGCAGGAGAAGGGGCCGCGGAGGCCGAGCCGAGGCGGCGCGCCCGCGGGGTCGTATCAGACGCCCCCCCCCCCCCCCCCCCCGCGGCCGCAGCCGTCGATCACACTACTCACGATGCTGCGGCCAGCCCCGCTCCACGGGCGGCGTCTGCTCGATCGGTCCGATCGGCTCGATCGGCCGCTGGCGGAACCACCAGGGCATGGTCACGGTGAGGACGATGAACATGGCCACGAGCAGGGCCAGGATCCACCACCACGCGCCCAGGCCGTAGCCGCCGGTCTCCCGCGGGGGCGCCCCCGCCACGTCGGGCCGCTCGCGGTCGGCGATCGGCATCGCGCACCTCCCTCGCTCGAGTCGTCGTGCCAACCGCGTGCCTGGCCCGGGCCCTCGCCCCCGCCGGCCCGCGACGGGACGCGGATGACCCGTCGCCGACCGGCGCGGGCCGGCGGCGCCCCGCCGGGCTGCTATGTTCCGCGCCTCGACCGCGTCGAGTGCAGGGAGGTGCGATGTTCGAGTCGCTGGAGGTGAGCGAGGCCGCGCTGGGCCTGGCGCGCGTGTGGGCGATCCGGGCCTTGTGGGCGGCGGTCATCATGCTGGTCGGCTGGCTCCTCGCCGGCTGGCTCTCGGTCCGGGCCGGCCGCGGGCTCGACCGGGCGCACCTCGAGCCGACCCTGGGGCGCTTCCTCGCCGGGCTCGTCCGCTGGACCGTGCTGCTCATCGCGACGGTCACGGCGCTGGGCGCGCTCGGCGTCCACACGACCAGCTTCGCGGCCCTGATCGGCGCGGCCGGCCTGGCCGTGGCCCTGGGCTTCCAGGGGACGCTCTCGAGCTTCGCCGCGGGCGTGCTGCTCATCGTGTTCCGCCCGTTCCGGGTGGGCGACACGATCCGCGTCGGCGGGCAGCTCGGCCGCGTGGACGCGATCGACCTGTTCACCACGGCGCTCGACACGACCGACAACCGGCGCGTGGTCGTCCCCAACCACATGGTCTTCGGGCAGACGATCGAGAACCTGACGTTCCACGCGCGGCGCGTGGTGGAGCTCACGGTCCCCGCCCCGAACGCGGTCGACGTCGAGGACGCCCGGAGGGCCCTCGAGGAGGCGGCGCGGAGCCTGAGCGAGGCGCTGCAGGAGCCGCCGCCCGAGGTCCAGGCGGTCGAGCTCCAGGCCGCGCAGGTGATGTTCCGCCTGCGCGTGTGGGTGCAGACCGAGCGCGTGGGCCCGGCCAGCGACGCGCTCGTGCGCGCCGCGCGCCGCGCCCTCGACGCCGCGCCGAAGCGGGCGTGATCAGCCGCAGCTGGGGACGCGGTCCTCCTCGTCGAGCGGCTCCTGCGCCGCCCCCTCCTCCTGGCGCCCCTCCTGCAGCCGGCGCAGCTCCCCCTCGAGGCGCTGGAGCTGTCGTGCGTGGGCGAGGAGCTCGTCGTGCAGCTGCCCGATGAGCCGCTCCTGGAAGCCGGTGAGGACCTCGAGCGCCTGGACGCGCGCGGCGAGGTCGAGGGGGGCCTCGTGGGTCATGGGGTCATCGTAGCGCCCGGCGCGCCCGCCGGTCAGCGGCCCCGCTCGAGCGCCTCCAGGGCCTCGACGCTCCAGGGATGCCCTCGGGGGAGCCAGCGCACCAGCGCCAGCGCGTCGTCGCGGGCGCCGGCGGCGTCGCCGAGCGCGAGGCGCGCGCGCATCCGGAGGCGGCGCGCGGGCTGGAAGTGTGGGTTGCCGCGGAGGGCCGCCTCGCACGCCGCGGCCGCCCCCCGGGGGTCGAGCTCCAGGGCGAGGGCCGCGCGCACGAGCTCGACGTAGTGGCCCGGCGCGCCGCGCGCCCCGCGCTCGAGCTCCGCGGCGGCGTCGTCGTGGCGACCGAGCGCGGCCAGGGCCCAGGCGCGGCGCGGGGAGCCGAGCGGCGCCGCGGGGTCCGCCGCCATGGCGCCGTCGAACGCGCGCAGGGCCTCGGCGGGGCGCCCGAGCATCATCTCGAGCTCGCCGGCGGACCCGAGCAGCGCCGCCCCGACCGAGGGGTCGCCGAAGCCCCGGGCGTCCTCTCGCAGCAGCTCGACCGCGAGGTCGAGCTCCCCGCGCTCCACGTGCGTCTGCGCCAGGACGTGACCTCGTAGGGGCCGACGTGCACGGTGACTACCTGAGCCGCCGGACGACGAACCCGGGCGCGAAGAGGAGGAGCCGGCAGAGGATGGCCATCTGCCAGGGGAAGGTGTAGGCGCGCCGCTTGCGCGCGAGGGCGCGGCGGATCTTGCGGCAGGCGACCTCGGTGGTGAGGAAGAACGGCATGGAGAAGTCGTTCTTCGCCGTCAGCTCCGACTCGACGAAGCCCGGGTTCACCGAGGTGCAGGTGATCCCGTGGCGCGCGAGGTCCATGCCGAGCCCGTCCATGAGCATGCGGATGGCCGACTTGGACGCGCAGTAGGCCGCGTGCCCCGGCAGGGCGCGGAAGCCGGCGATCGAGGCGACGGCGACCAGGTGCCCCGCGCGCTGCGCCTTCATCGCCGGCACGAACGGCACGAGCGTGTTGACGACGCCGACGACGTTGGTCTCGAACAGCCGCGCCATGGGGTCGGCGTCGCCGGGGTCGAGGCTCCGCTTGTCGGGCCCGCCGACGCCCGCGTTGGCGATCACGAGGTCGACGCCGCCGGCGGCGGCGAGGAAGTCCTTCGCCAGGGCGGCCATGGCCGGCCGGTCGACGACGTCCACCGCGTAGGTGTGCACGACGGCGCCGCGCTCGCGGCAGGCGGCGGCCGCCTCGTCGAGGCGGTCCTGCCGCCGCCCGGTCAGGCCGAGGACCACGCCGCTGGCGGCGTACTGCACGGCCAGCTCGCGCCCGATCCCGGAGGTGGCGCCGGTGATGACGATCCGCACGGGGCTACTCCTCCGCCCAGTAGGCGGTCCGCTCGAGCGACGTCAGCTCGCCCCGGCCCGTCGCGTCCTCGAAGCGCACGAGCGGGCGCAGGGGCGCGTCGGTCGCGACCCAGTAGCGGCCCGCGCGGTCGCCCGCGCGGACGACCCAGAGGACGCACTGGAACGTGCCCGCGGGCGTGGTCAGCCGCTCCACGCCCTCGACCGCGAGGCGCGCCCGGACGGGGCGCGTCGGCGCGGCCCGGAGGCCGAGCGTCGTCGGCAGCAGGTCGACCTCGTGCGCGGCGCCGGGCGCGAGGGCGCGGACGGTGAAGGGGAGCTGGTCCTCGAGCCAGACGCCGGCCGGGACGACGTCGCTCCAGTCGCCCTCGCCGTCCCAGTAGGAGTGCGCGCGCCGCGCGAGGCCGCCCTCGCGGCGCACGAGCCGCACGAAGGTGTTGCCGCACCACTCCTGCGAGCCCATGCTCAGGTCGAGCGCGCGCCGCGGGTCGGCGCGGTCGAGGCGCAGGAACAGCGTCTGGCGGTGCTCGTACGCCCGCCCCGTCGGCACGGCGTGGACCGCGCCGGTCTTGATCGCGTCGAGGTGCCCCGGCCCGGCGGCGTCCGGCTTGACCCCCCGCGCCGGGTCGAACGGCTCCTTCACCGCCAGGCGCACGAGCGTGTAGGCCTGCTCGCGGCCGTAGACCGTGCGCCGCGCGGCGTAGCGCGCGACCTCGGCCCGGCCGTCGTCCCAGGCCGGGTCGAGCGTCAGGCCGAGCGGCCCGGGCGCCTCGTCGCCGCCGCGGGCGCGGACGGCGAGGGCGCCGAGGAGCAGGGCGACCAGGCCGACGACGAGCGTGACCGCGTTCCAGCGCACGAACATGCGGCCGCTGGTCTGGTCGTCGGTGAGGGGGGGCGGGTCTTCGGCCATGGGTGGTGTCTCGTCCTGGTCGGGCATGGGGCGCGGAGCGGCGAGGCCCCCGCCGACCCGCTCACCGGTGCAGGAACTCGAGGAAGCTCTCCAGCTCGCGCGCCATGTCGGGGTCCTGGAGCTTGCGGATGGCGCGGATCTCGATCTGGCGGATGCGCTCGCGCGTCACGTTGAAGCGCTGGCCGAGCTCCTCGAGCGTGTGGACGCGGTCGCCGTCGAGCCCGTAGCGGAGCACGAGCACCTCGCGCTCGCGCACCGGCAGCGACTGGAGCACGGCGCGCAGCCGCTCGGCGAGGAGCTGGCGCGAGACGCCGTCCGTGGGCCGCGGCGCGCCCTTGTCCTCCAGGAACTCGACGAAGTCCCCCTCGCCGTCCTCCGTGAACGGCGTGTCGAGCGAGATCGGCGAGCGCGCCGCCTTGATCACCTTGTCGGCCTCCTCCACGGGCAGGCCGAGCTGGCGCGACAGCTGGTGCAGCGGCGGCGGGCGGCCGGTCTGCTCGTCGTACTCGCGCGAGATGCGCCGGAACTTGGAGACGACGTCGGCGAGGTAGACGGGGACGCGGATCATGCGCGACTTCTCGTGCAGCGCGCGCGTGACCGCCTGGCGGATCCACCAGGTCGCGTAGGTCGAGAACTTGAACCCGCGCCGCGGGTCGAACTTCTCCACCGCGCGCAGGAGCCCCGAGTTGCCCTCCTGGATCAGGTCGAGGAAGGAGAGGCCGCGGTTGCGGTAGCGCTTGGCGATGCTCACCACGAGGCGGAGGTTGCCGCGGCACAGGGCGACCTTCAGCTCGACGTAGCGGCGGATCACCTCCGCGCACTGCTTGCGCACGCGGCGCTGCAGGTCGCCCGGGCGCTCCCACGCATCGAGCTCGAGCTCGGCCAGCTCGCGCTCGAGCGCGAGCGCCCCCGGCTCGTCGCCCTGGCGGCGGCGCTCGCGGGCGAGGAAGCGCAGCTGGAAGAGCCGGCGCAGGCGCTCCTCGAGGCGCCGCGCCACCTCGAGCGCCACGGCGACGTCGTAGTCGTAGGCGCGGACGACCTCGAGCAGCGCGTCGGTCCGGCGGCGCACCTGCCCCTTGGCGCCCAGGATCGCCTCGCCGCGGCGGGGCGCGTCGCGCTCCTGCAGGAGCTGCGGCCGGAGGGCGTCGAGCTCGTCGACCAGCGCGCGCGCGCGCGCGAGGTCCTGGTCGAGCCGCTCGCGCGCGGCCACGCGCGCCTTCTTCGTCGTCAGCGGCGCGTGCATGATCCGGTCGAGGAACAGCCGCCCCCCCTGGGCGCGCTCGAACATGCGCACGGCCTCGATCGCGCCGGGCCGGGTCGGGACGACGAGGTCGCGCAGCCGCTCCTTGCACTCGAACAGGGCGGTGGTGATCCGCACCTCCTCGTCGCGGTCGAGGAGGGGGATGTCGTACATGTCGTTGAAGTACATGTGGACCGGGTCCGGGTCCTCGAGCTCCTGACCCTTGGCCGCCCCGTCCGCCGCGCCGCCCTCGACGACGACCCCGCGCTCCTCGAGCGTCTCGACCAGCGCCGCGAGCTGGCCGGCGTCGCCCAGCCCCTCGGCCGCCTCCTCGACGGCGCGGTGCTCGAGGCGCCCGCCGGCTGCGCCGGCCTGCTCCACCAGCCGCTCGACCGCCTGCGTCCACTGCTTCGACGGGCGGCCGCGCTTGCGCTTCGCCCGCCCCCCCGGGCGCGGGGCGCCGGCGTCGCCGTCGTCCTCCTCGCCGAGCCCGCCGACGTCGCTCGCCTCGTCCTCGTCGTCGAGGCCGACGGCGTCGAGGCCGTCGTCGTCGTCACGCGGGCGTGTGGCGCGGGGCGGCGTCGCGGGGGCGGCGGGCTTCGCGCGCTTGCCGCCCCCGGCCTTCTTGACGCCGCCCGCCAGGCGCCCCGTCTTCTTCTTCGCGGCGGCCGGCTTCTTCCCCGCCGGCGCCTTCTTCTTCCTCTGGCCGGCCATCAGGGCGACCTCCCCTCGCGCTCGGCGAGGTACCGCTCCCAGGCGTCGATCACGGCGGCCCACGTCGCGCGCTCCGGCCCCGGCCCCGTGACCTCGGCGCCGGTCAGCGTGCGCAGCGCCTCGTGCAGCTCGTTCAGCTCGCCCCAGCCGTCGTGCCCCGGCAGCGCGGCGACGAGCGCCGGGATCGCCTCGCGGCCGTCGGCGCGCGTCGACAGCGCCGCCGCCGCGGCGACGCGCACGCCGGGGTCGTCGTCGCGGAGCGCGGCGACGAGGCCCTCCCGCGCCGCCTCGGCCGGGCGCCCTCCGAGGGCGCCGGCGGCCGCCCGGCGCGTGCGCGCCGCCGGATCGCGCAGGGCGTCGAGGAGGAGCCGCGTGGCCCGCTCGCCCGGATGGCGGCCGAGGGCCTCGAGCACCTCCTCCCGGCGCGCCGGGTCGTCGCGGCGCAGGAGCTCCTCGAGGCGCTCGAGCGGCGGCGGCGCGCCCAGGCGGGCCAGGGCGAGCGTCGCGGCGCGCCGCACGTCGGGGTCCGGGTCGTCGAGGGCGGCCAGGGCCGCGGGCGCGCGCGCCGGGTCGCCGGCCGCGCCGAGGCCCTCGGCGGCGTTCTTGCGCACGACCGCATCGGGGTCGGTCGCCAGCGCGCGGACGAGCGCCTCGACCGCGGCGGGCGGCGCCGGGCTGGCCTTGAGGACCAGCGCCGCGTAGCGGCGGGTCACGGCGTCGGGGCTCGAGAGCCCCTCGGCGGCCGCGACGAGCAGGGCGTCGTCGCGCGCCCAGGCGCGGTCCTTGAGCACCCAGAGCGCGTAGAGGGTGCCGCGCAGGGCCACCGGGTCGGCGTCGGTGAGCCCGGCGCGCAGGGCGGCCGCGTGCTCGAGCGCGGCGGCGGGGTCCTCCTCGAGGATCGCGGCGTCCTCGTCGGCGGGCAGGGCGCGGCGCCCGCCGAGGACGAAGACGAGGCGGTTGTAGAGGACGTGGTCCGTCTCGGCTCGGCCGAGCTGCCGCACGTAGAGGTCGAAGCTGCGCGCGTCCGAGCGCGCGGCCAGCTGCTCGATCGCCCAGGCGCCCCAGCGCCCGTCGAGGTCGCGGCGGGCCACGGCGCGCAGGGCGGGGTCGCGCGCCAGCCAGACGCCGAGCGCGCCGGCGAGGAGGACCGCCGCCAGGGCGGGCAGGCGGCGGCGGAGGGTGTGGCGCCGGCGGGCGAGGGCGACCGCCTCGTCGGCGGCGAGCCGCTCGCGGAGGCCGCCGCGGCGGCGGGCGGTCGCGGGAGCGGCTTCGGTCGCGGGAGCGGCTTCGGTCGCGGGAGCGGCTTCGGTCGCGGTCGCGGGAGCGGCTTCGGTCGCGGTCGCGGCTTCGGTCGCGGTCGCGGCTTCGGTCGCGGTCGCGGGAGCGGGAGCGGGAGCGGGAGCGGGAGCGGGAGCGGGAGCGGGAGCGGGAGCGGGAGCGGGAGCGGGAGCGGGAGCGGGAGCGGGAGCGGGAGCGGGAGCGGGAGCGGGAGCGGGAGCGGGAGCGGGAGCGGGAGCGGGAGCGGGAGCGGGAGCGGGAGCGGGAGCGGGAGCGGGAGCGGGAGCGGGAGCGAAAGCGGCTTCGGGAGCGGCTTCGGGAGCGGCTTCGGGAGCGGCTTCGGGAGCGGCTTCGGGAGCGGCCTCGGTCGCGGCCTCGGCCTCGGTCACGGCTGCGGCGTCGGACGTCGGACCGGGGCAGGCCTGAGCGGGCGTCGCCTCGACCGGGGGAGCAGGTTGGTCGGCGCGCGACGGGTCCACGGCAGGAGTATACCGGGCGGAGCAGGCCGACCGCCCGTCAGGAGAGCGGCAGGTCGTAGCTCCAGGCCAGGTTCGTGGCGCCGCGCTCGGCGTCGAGCTCGGCCTCCTCGCGCAGGAGCTCGAGCACGCGCTCGGTGCACTCCTCGAGGAACTCCTCACGCGAGAGCTCGGCGACGCTCCAGGAGTCCATGACGCGCTGGATCGGGTCCTTCGAGGGGCCGGCGGCCTTGCGCAGGGCGCGCGTCGGCGCCGCGCCGACCTCGGGCGCCGGCAGCTCCTCCTGGGCCGGCGGCGCCTCGCGCACGACGAGCGGCGGCGGGGCGGGGCGCGCCGCGGCCTCCGCCGCGAGCGGGCCGGTGACCGGGCGGCCGCCGGCGCGGGCGCCGGCCACGAAGGCGCGCTCGCGCGCGTAGGCCTCGGCCTCCAGGGCGGCCGTGCGCATGGGGGTCGCCGGGCCGGCCAGCTTGCCCTGCTGGGCCTGCACGACGTGCGTGGCCTCGTGCACGAGCGTGCCCAGGCCCTCGACCGTGTCGGGCCTCCAGGCGCCCTCGCCCATGAAGATCTTGTTGCCGAGCGTGAAGGCCTCGGCGCCGATCTCGCGCGCCAGCCGCTCGGCCGCGTCGCCCGTGTGGACGCGCACGGCGCCGAGGTCGGCGCCGAGCGCCGCCTCGAGCCGGTTGCGCACCGAGAGCTCGAGCGGCAGGCCGGGCTCCTCGAGGGCCTCGAGCGCGCGCCCGAGGCGCCCGCCGCGGCGCAGGCGCTCGCCGGGCGAGTCGCCGAGGTACTGCTCCGTGGGGGACCGCTCCTTCTTCAGGAGCTCGCCCATGCCGTAGTAGTCGAGCGTCGACTCGATGATCTCCCGGAAGGGGACCTCGGTGTTGCCGACGACCATGTTCGAGCCCGACCCCAGCATGCCCGCGCCGTCGAGCAGGGCGTGCAGGGTCTCGCGCCGCGAGAGGATCGCCTGGGCGACGACCTGCACCTGCTGGGGGCCGCTCGCCGCGTACTGCGGGAAGGCGCTCTTGGCCACGCGCGCGACCGCCGTCTCGACCTCGGTGAAGAGGATGTGCCGGAACTGGCCGCCCTTGAAGCCGATCGCCTGGGTGAAGGCGCCCTTGAGGCGCATCGACGGCAGGAGCTGCCCGGCCTTCTTCACGAAGTCGAGCCGCCCGCCGAGGAACACGTTGCGGGCGAACATGCCCATGAGCGAGCGCGAGCCGCCGAGGAGCGGGTCGAGCGGCGTGGCGAACACGCTCGCCGAGCCCGTGCGCCCCACCTGCCCCGTGCCCTTGATCGCCGCCGCGCCGGCGTCGTCGGTGTAGTACCAGAGCGTCCGCCCGCGCGGGATCACGTTGCGCGCCGTGCGCACGGCGCCGAGGACCTCCTTCGGGCCGCCGATCACCTTGGGGCCGATGAGCGCGACCTCGATCTGGCCCACGAGCTCGCCCGTCATGCGGGCGAACTTCTCGGGGTCGCTCGAGGCGGCCTCGACGTACTCGCGCACCTTCTCCTTCAGGCCGGCCTTCGTCTCGTCGAAGTGCACGACCATCCGGTACAGGCCCTGGGCCGTCTCGATCGGGTGGACGACCATGTTGACGACGCCCTTGACGCCCTGGACGACCCCCGACCCCAGGCCCTCGACGTAGGCCCGCGCCAGCTCGGGCTGGTTGATCCCGCTGAACACGGCCGCCAGGCCCGCCTGCGTGTAACCGAGCACGCCGCCGCGCTGGATCCCCGCGACGCCGACCTCGTCCCAGAACTGCCGGTTCTGCTCGAGCGTCTCGCTCACGTACGCCTTGAAGCGGTCCCAGCGGCCCTTGGCCGAGACGACGCCGGTGCGGCGGGCCAGCCGGCCCGACGCGCGCAGGGCCATGTAGCCCGGCCGGGCCGCCGGGGCCGGCCCGCCCTGCATGGCCTGCAGGATCGCCCGCTCGTTCTGCAGCGCCTGCTGCTCGTAGGCGTCGTGGCCGGCGACCACGAGGCCCTTGCGCATGACGCGCGGCAGGCCGGAGCCCCGCCCCGTCACCTCGGCGGCGACGCGGTAGCCGATCCCGAACTCGCGGACCTTGTTCCAGTTGTCCGCCACGCCCCAGCGGCTCTTCGCCAGGTCGAGGCCCTTGCGCCGGCGCTCGGCGTCGCTCGTGAACACGCCCGCGCCGGCCTCGTAGAGGCCGCCGGCCGAGTAGACGATCGGGTTGCCGGCGATGTTGGCGGCCGACCCGGCCGCCCCCACCCCGCGCGTCACCTCGGAGGGCTGCAGGCCGACGAAGGCGCCGGCGAACAGGTAGTAGTCCTTCTTGTGCCCGCGGAGGCCCTGGATCCGCCCGGCCAGCGCCCGGTTCGACCCCTTGCACAGGATCTCGGCCAGCGACCCCATGGCGAGGGTCACGTTCCCGCGGTTGAAGATGATCGCCTGGTGGATCAGCGCCTCGAGCGTGACCCGGCCGCCGCCCTCGGTGCTGCGGCGCAGCCACTCCTCGAGCTGCTGCGTGGCCTTGGCGCCGCCCGGGAAGTCGTCGCGGGGGGCGGCGCGGTTGAACTGCGCGTCGCCGGTGCGCAGGAAGTAGTCGTAGACCTCCTGCGGGCTGTTGCGCTGCGGGTCGTCGAACGAGAGCTTGCCGCCCCAGCGCCGCATCCCGCCGCGGAGGGCGGCCTCGAACTGCTCGGCGTCGGTGTTGACCTCGAGCGGGTCGGCGAACGCCAGCATGACCGCGGCGCCGACCGCCTTGGCGTTGCCCCGGATCCCGCCCTGGCCGGCGCCGCGGGTGCCCACGTCCTCCCAGTAGGCGCGCGCGGTCCCGTAGACGCCGTCGCCCTTGGCGCGGACCTCCTTGGCCGAGATGGTCTTCGCCCCGCCGCGCTCCTGCGCGACGTGCGTGAGCTCGTGGCCGAGGAGGGCGACGCCGCGCGGCGAGTTCGGGTCCCAGCGGCCGGCCCCGAAGTAGACGTCGCGGCCGATCGCGAAGGCCTCGGCGTGGATCGCCGCGGCGGCGCGGGCGGCCGCCTCGCCCGTGTGGATGCGGACGTCGCCGAAGTCCTCGCCGAGGAGCCCGCCGAGCTGCGCGTTGAGGCGCGCCGGCATGGCGCTCCCGGCGCTGCGCGCGAGGAGGTCGGCGAAGCCGGTCGGGGCCGTGCCGCCCCCGGCGCCCTTGCCGGCGACGGTGACCATGCTCGGCGCGCCGGCGTCGCCCGCGCCCGAGAGCGTGACGGTCAGCGCGCGGATGATCACCTGCCCGCGGCCGGTCGGCGCGGGGGCCGCCGCTGGCGCGCCACGGCCCTGCCCCGCGCCCCCGGGCGACGGGCTGCGCCGGAGCATCCCGTCGGCCTTGCGGCGCAGGCGGTCGTCGGGCGCGGTGAGGCGCGCCGCCTGCCCGTGGCCGGCCGCCTCGACGAGGCCGCCCCGCCCGAGGGGCGAGACGAGCGCGGCCGATGACCCGATGGGCGGCCCGACCGGCGGCGCGCCCGGCAGGGGCGAGGCCCCGGCGCGCTGCTGCAGGACGTGCGTCAGCTCGTGGCCGAGGAGCGCCAGGCCGCGCGCGGAGTGCGGGTCGTACTCGCCGCGGTTGAAGAACACGTCGCCGCCCGTGGCGAAGGCCCGGGCGTGGATCGACGAGGTCAGCGACTGAGCCTCGGGGCCCGTGTGGATGCGGACGCCGGACAGGTCGACCCCGCCGAACGCCTGCTCCATCTTCGCGCGCAACGGCCCGGAGAGGGCCTGGCCGCGGCTCTGCTTCAGGGCCGTGGAGAAGCCCGCCGGGGCCGCGCCCCCGCCGCCCGGGGCGCGCGCGTGCTCGAGCGCCGGCGAGACGCGCGCCTTGCGGGGCGGGGCGGCGGCGCCCGCGTCGGCCCAGGTGACGACGACCTCGTCGATGACGATGGTACCGTCGCCGGGGCCGGCCGAGGCGGACATCCCGACGCCCTTGCCGCTCGAGCCCCCGAACAGGCCGCCGAACGCGGCCTGGATCATCGCCCTGCCGACCGACCCGCCGACGGGCCGGCGCTGGAGCCGCGCGCCGACGGTGCCCTCGATCGTCCGCCCATAGCGGTCGGCGGAGGCGTCGAACATCGCCTCCCAGCGGCCGGTCGAGGCGGCGGCCAGGATCCGGGCCTCGTTCGCCTCGGCCTGCGCCTCGAACCGATCCGCACCGCCGATGACGAGCGTCGAGTCCATCCGGCGTGCACCTGCGCCGGTCGGGGGAGTGGCCCGGCTCCCGGCGGCTCGAATGATAGTCGTCCGGAGGGCCCGACTCAACTCGAGCCGCCCCCGCGCAGCGTCTTGCGTTCTACGGGCTTACGCTTAGCCTCGGGGGTGTGGACGATCCGGCCCTCCTGACCCTCGCCGAGTCGCTCGGCCTGGCCGCTTACGAGTGCGCCCCGACCGGCGCCGTGGCGAGGGCCGGCCCGCGGCTGGCGGCCCTCGCCGGCCGGCCCCTGGCGGAGGTCCTCGCGGCGCCCCTCGAGGCCCTCTGCGCCCCTGACGACCGCGACCGGGTCCGCGCCGCCCGCGCGGCCGCCTCGCCCGGCGGCCCGCCGCTCGACCTCGTCTACCGGCTGCGCCCGACCAGCGGCCCGGACATCCCCGTGCGCGACGTGGCCGTCGTCCGCGGCGGCGCCGGGACGCCGCTCCTCGCGGGCGCGATCGAGGACCTCCGCCCCCGCCGCCTCGAGGAGGAGGCCGCGCGCGCGGCCGGCATGGCCGACCTGGCGGCGGGCGTCGCCCACGAGGTCAACAACGCCCTCTCGGGGGTCCTGAACTACGCCCAGCTCGCCCGTCGCTGCGCCCCCGGCGACCCCCACGTGTCCGAGGCCCTGGACGGGGTGGTCGAGGAGGGCCGGCGCATCCTCGAGATGACCCGGGCCCTGCTCACGTTCGCCCGGCGCGGCGAGGGGGCGCTCCCCCCCGCCGACCTGCTGCGCGCCGCCCTGGCCCCAGTCCGGCGCGAGCTGCGCGACGAGCTGATCGGGGTGGAGCTCGAGGTCCCGGCCGACATCCCGCCGCTGCGGGCCCGTGGCGACGAGCTGCAGCGGGCGCTGCTCCACGCGATCGGGTTCGCCCGGCGCGCCGTCGGCTCGCGGGCCGCAGCGCGCGAGCGCTCGTCCCTGGCGCTGCGCGCGCGCTGCGAGCTCGACCCCGAGCCCGGGTGGGTCGTGCTCGAGGTGGCGGTCGAGCCGCCGCCGTCGCGCCCCCTCGACGACGAGGAGGCGGCGTGGGCCCGGGAGCGCTGCCGCGCCCTCGTCGAGGCGCAGGGCGGCCGCGTCGAGCTCGAGCCGGGGGTCACGCGGCTGCGGCTCCCGATGGCGTGAGCGCGCGTCAGGCGTCGTCGTCGACCGACTGGCCGAGCTCGAGCGGCGGCAGCGAGGCGCCGACCTCGATCCCCAGGCGCGATGTGGCCAGGCCGCGCTGCCGCTCGAGCTCCGCCAGCTTCTGCGCCGGGGCCTTGTCGGTCGCGGTGGCCACGCGCAGGGTGTAGCCCGGCCATGCGGTGAGGTTCTTGAGGATCAGCACCTCGTCGGCCGTGAGCGCCTGCCCGGGGCGGAGCGCGTCGAGCGCGCGGGTCACGGCGTGCGCCTGCAGGAGCAGCAGGTCGCACACGTCGCGGGTGAGGGTCAGCTTGGCGAGGAGGTCCTGCGCCAGGACGCGCTGGCCCGAGGGCTTGCCCGCGCCGGCCTTGCGGTGCTCGCCTGCGACCGTGTGGACGGAGATCCGGTGGTGCAGGCCGCGGGCGGCCGCCCGGAACCGGACCTCCAGGTCGCCGTCCTTGCTGTCGAACGAGAGCGCGCCCGCCTCGCCCTTCTCGAGGAAGGCCTTCAGCTCGGGCATGAGCCGCTCGGCCACCTCCTTGCCCTGGAGGGCCACCTGCGAGAGCTTCCACAGGTAGATGCGGAGGTCCTTGTCGAGCGTCGGGGTGTAGACCGCCCCGCCGCGCAGGTGCACGCTCAGCACCTGGCGGGGCTGCTTGGCGAAGGTCGACAGCTCCTGGTTCGACATGGCGCCGGTGTACATGACCGCCGACGACAGGCCCTGCTCGCGGCTCATGTTCCACATCTTCAGGTTGAGGAACGAGTCCCGCCCCTTGTCGATCCGCTTGTAGAGCCACGCGTGGTGGAGCTCGTGGAGCGCCGTCCCCGACGGGCGGCAGGTGAGGATCGTGCGCGTGTCGAGCTTGAGCGCCCTGGCGTCGCTCGAGTAGGCGCCGACGGCCGCGCCGGGCTTGAGGCGCTCGCGGAGGTCGTAGGAGAGCGTGATCCCGAGCGTCTTCTTGGCCCGCCAGGCGAGGACGTTGAGCTGCCCGCCGCGGGGCGCAGGCTTGATCGTGAACTCGGACCCCTGCTGCACGAACGCGACGCCGTGGCGCGAGAGGTGGGGCCCGAGGCCGTCGCGCAGGCGGCGGAAGTCCTCCGGGGCGAGGACGCCGTGCGCGTGCAGGCGCGCCTCGACGGCCAGGAAGTCCTCGACGAAGCCGCCGCTGGCGGCCTGCTGCTCCGGCGTCTGCTCGGGGCGGAGGATCTGGACGTCAGCGCCGCCGAGGCCCAGGAGCGCCTTGAACCGGTCGAACGCGCTCGCGCCGGCGCGCGGCGCCCGGGCGGCCGGCCCGTGGCCGACCACGCGGATGGGCGGCGCGTAGGCGATCCCCTGCAGCCCCGAGGGCTGGACGAGGCCGATGGGCTTGCGGCGGAGCACGGGGGCCGGCGCGCTCGCGTCGGCATCGAGGTGGAGCTGCACGGCCCGCGCGCCGGGGTCGGCCTTCAGCGGCTCGGGCTTCATCTGCATGGGCATCGTCTTCACCCGCTCGAGCAGGAAGGTGAAGTCGAGCTCGGCCTTCGTCTTCGCCGCCTCGGCGAAGGCCTGCTGGATCTCGATGAAGTTCTGCTGCAGCTGCCGCAGCGTCCCCAGGGTCGACACGCGCGACGAGCCCGTGTGCGAGCCCTCGCCCGGGATCGCCGCCAGCGCCTCGATGGGGAGCGCCTCGAAGTTCTCGTGGCCGAGGACCCCCGCGAGCCGCTGGCGGGTGGCCTCGAGCTGCTCCATCGGCGCGTAGAAGCGCACCAGGCGGCGGCGCAGGTCGACCTGGTCGTAGACCGACGCCTCGCCGCCGAGGGTGCCGCCGGGCTTGACGTCGTGGCGTTGCGAGACCTTGAGCCCGGAGAGGTCGAACTCGAAGAGGACGGGGAAGTTCTGCGCGTTGTCGGGCCCGCCCTCGCGCGCCGGGTGGCGCCTGGGGAGCTTGTCGCGGAGCTGGCGCTCGAGCTGCAGCTTGTGGAGCTGCGAGGCGAACTGCTCCTTGCTCTTCACGGTGAACCCCGCGAGCGGGCCGCCCATGGTGATCTTGAGCTCGTCGTAGCGGGCGACGATGAGCTGCAGCCGCTCGATCTCCTCCTTCAGCTCGGCGTAGGTGTAGCGCTTGACGTTGTAGTGGTTGAGCTGCTGCACCGCCTGCGCGTAGGCCACGGCCGTGCCCAGGCCCGAGTCGCCGTGGCCGATCGAGATGAAGTTCTTCTTGCCGGCCTTGCCGGTGAACGCGTCGCCCTCGCCCGAGACCTGCTGGACCGACTCCTTCTCCAGGTCGGCGGCGGAGATGATCCGCCCGCCGGTCTGCTCGAGGCCATCGAGCATGTCCGAGAGCGAGCCATGGAAGCCCATGGCCTGGAAGGCACCGGCCGAGAGGAGCTCCTGGATGCGGCGCGAGTGCTCCTCGAGCTGCTTCTGGCGCGACTCCGCCTCGGAGGCCGACTCGGGCAGGCTGGCCGCGACGGCGCGCTGCTGGCCGAGGGCGTCGATGAGCTTGCGCCACCAGGAGCGGCGCTCGGCCTGCTGGCGCGCGACCCGGGGCACGCGGTGGCGCACGGCCTCGAACAGGCGCGTGGCCACGACCGTGGCGGCCGACGCCTCCGAGAGCTGGCCGTTGACCACGTGCTCCAGGGGGAAGGGGATGCTGAGCTGGACGCCCGGGATCGTGACCGTGCCCTGGAGGCCGGGCGACAGGTCGCCCAGCAGCTCGGCCGCCGTCCTGAGGGCGGCCGACATGACCCGCCGCTGCACCCGCTCGTGGGCGGGCGGGGCGAAGGTCACGCTGGTGGCCTTGATCTTCACGCGGGCCCCCTGCGGCGGCCGGTCCGCCGACGCGGGAATGATAGCACCGCCCCCGGGCCCGCCCGCAGGAGGCCCGGGTGCACTACACTTCAGGCGTGGACGCCCCCCCGCCGCTCGCCGCCCCCTCGTCGCGCGCCCGCGCTGACGCCGCCAGCCAGGTGGCCGCCGCCGAGGCGTTCGACGCGCTCGACGCCGTGCGCGGGCTCCTGGCCGACGACGCCCCGTTCGCCTTCCGCCACGCCGGCGCTTTGCACGTCTCCGAGGTGCGCATGCGGGCCCTGGAGGCCCTCGGGCAGCTCTACCGGGCGGCCCGCCTCCCGGCGGGCGAGCTGGGCGAGGTGGCCGTGCGCAAGGCGATGCCCGGCGAGGAGGCCGTCCGCCGGGCGCAGGAGGCCCTCGAGGGGCTCGACGAGGCGCGGCGCGCGGAGGTGGCGGCGCGGGCGAGCGCCTTCCTCGACGACCGCGTGCGCCCGGCGAGCGACGAGGAGCGCGAGGTCCTCCTCGCCTACCGCGTCCTGCAGGAGCTCGGGCGGGTGGCCTACCGCCAGGAGGAGCTGGACCCCGCGACCTACCTGACGCCCACGCAGCGCGAGGTGGCCTTCTCCCAGCTCGCGCGCGAGCGGCCGCGGCCGCACCTGTGCGTGCTCGCCGGCGGCGAGCTGCTGGGCTACGTGTGGCGCGAGCCGGCGGGGCGCTGGGTGCTCGACTTCGCCAGCGTCCCCGCGGCGGCCGACGCGCTGCACCTGACGCGCTCGGTCCTGGGCCGCCTCGACCCGGGGGGCGTGCCGCGCGTCGTGCGTGACGCGGCCGGGCGGCCGCGGCGCGATGACGATGGCGCGCTGGTCCTCGACGGCGTCGTCCCCCTCGATGCGCCGGACGCGCGCGAGGTCCTGCGCAGCGTGGCCGCCTTCCTCGAGGACCCGTTCGCCGTGGCCCTGATCGAGTGAAGGACCGCTGGAGCGGCTCCCTCGTCGGCCAGTGCCTGGGCGACGCGCTGGGGTTCCCGGTCGAGGGGCAGCCGCCCGAGGTGTGCGGGCCGTACGTGCGCGACGTCCTGCGCGCGGGGCGCGCGGGGACGATCGGCCGCCCCCCGTTCCCCTTCGGCCAGTACACCGACGACTCGCAGCTCGCGCGCGAGCTCCTCGAGAGCGTCGTGGCGCGGGGCGGCTTCGACCCGGCCGACTACGCGGCGAGGATCGCGGCGATCTTCGCCGAGGGGCGCATCGTCGGCCGCGGCCGCGCGACGGCGGAGGCCGCGGCCCGGCTGGCCCGCGGGGTCCCGTGGGACCAGGCCGGCACGCCCCCGCCGGCGGCGGGCAACGGCAGCGCCATGCGCGCGGGGCCGGTGGGGCTCCTCTGCCATCGCGACCCGCGCCGCCTCGTGGCGGTGGCGCGCGCGCAGGGCGAGATCACGCACAAGGACCCGCGCTGCTCGGCCGGCGCCGTCGTCATCGCTGGCGCCGTGGCCCTGGCCCTGCGGCCGGGGCCCCTCGACCCCCGCGCGTTCTGCGGGCAGCTCGCCGCCTGGTCCGGCGAGGTCGAGGCGAGCGTGGCGGACGCCCTGGGCGCGCTGCCCGGCTGGCTGGCCCTGCCGCCCGCGGAGGCCGTCGTCCCGATCGCCCGGGCCGGGCGCGACCTCGACGACGGCTGGCCGGGGATCTCGCCCTTCGTCATCGGCAGCGTCGTCTGGAGCCTCTACGCCTTCCTGCGCGCGCCCGACGACCCCTGGGCGGCGCTGTGCACGGCGATCGAGGTCGGCGGCGACGTCGACACGACCGCCGCGATGACCGGGGCGGTCGCCGGCGCGCGCTGCGGCCTCCAGGCGCTCCCGGCCGCGCTCACGGCCCGGCTCACCGACCAGGGGACCTGGGGCCGCGAGCCCCTGGTCGCGCTGGCGGAGGCGGCGTACGCCGCGAGCGAAAGAAGTTAGGCCCCGAACGATTCGCCCCCGACCGATCGGCGCCCGGGTCGCTCTGGCCTCGGGACGAAACCCGGTTACCCTCGCGTTCTGGTCGAGGAGGGCGGCATGCTCCAGACGAACAGGGCGCGGGTCCCGCTGGCCACCGACGACGACGAGGCGCTCCCGGGCGGCGGGTTCCTGGTCGCGCCGGTGCCGGGCAAGAACACCTTCACGCGCGAGCGGCTCTCCGACGAGCAGCGGGCCTTCGCCGAGGCGGCCGACCGGTTCGTCGAGGGCGAGGTGTGGTCGCGCATGGAGGCGATCGAGCACCGGGCCGAGGTCGACGGGCCGAACGGCAAGGAGCCGCTCGTCGTCCAGCTCACGCGCCAGGCGGCCGAGCTGGGGCTCTGCTCGATCGAGATCCCCGAGGAGCACGGCGGCCTCGGGCTCGACCTGACGACGGCCATGGTCGTCTCGGAGGCCCTGCGCGGCTGCGCCAGCTTCGCCACGACGCTCGGCGCGCACAGCGGGATCGGCACCATGCCGATCATCTACTTCGGCGACGACGAGCAGAAGGCGAAGTACCTGCCGAAGCTCGCCACGACCGAGCTCTTCTCCTGCTACTGCTTGACCGAGCCCGGCAACGGCTCGGACGCGCTCGGCGGCAAGGCGACCGCCGTGCGCGCGCCGGACGGGACGCACTTCGTCCTCAACGGGCAGAAGCAGTTCATCACGAACGGCGCCTGGGCGGACATCGGCGTCGTGTTCGCGAACATCGACGGCAAGTACTCCGGCCTGATCGTCGACCTGCGCGCCCCCGGCGTCGTGCGCGGCGCCGAGGAGAAGAAGATGGGCATCAAGGGCTCGTCGACGACGGGCCTGGTGTTCCAGGACGTGAGGGTCCCGGCCGAGGACCTGCTGGGGAAGGTCGGCGACGGGCCGGCGATCGCGCTGAACATCCTCTACGTCGGCCGCATGAAGCTCGGCTTCTCGACCATGGGCACGGCGAAGCGCGCGATCGACCTCACGGTCAAGTTCGTCAAGGAGCGCAAGCAGTTCGGCCGCCCCGTCATCGGCTTCGACCTGCAGCAGGCCAAGCTGGCCGAGATGGTCGCCTGGACCTACGCGGCGGACGCCGTGTGCTACCGGGTCGTCGGCGCCGTCGACCGCGACCTGTCGCGCCTGCCCGACCGCCATGACGCGCGCGGCCAGATCGAGGTCCTGCGCCGCTACGGCCTCGAGTGCGCGCTGATCAAGGTCCACGCCTCGGAGACGCTCTCGCGCGTCCTCTACCACGCCCTGCGCATGCACGGCGGCTACGGCTTCTGCGAGGAGTACCAGGTCGAGCGCCTGGCCCGCGACAACGTCGTCGAGACGATCTACGAGGGCACCAACGACATCAACCGCCTGGTCCTCTCGGGCGCGCTGGCCGAGGCGGTCCACGGCTCGTCGATCCCGTTCATGGGCTTCGTCGACGAGGTGCACCGCGGCCTGCGCGCGGGCGACCTCGACCCCGGCGCGGTCGACGGGTGGCTCGGGGCCGAGACCCAGCGCGTCTTCGGCCTCAAGCGGGCGCTGGCCTGGGCCGTCGAGCAGGCGTTCATCGGCGTCGGGCAGGACGTGCGCGTCGAGCAGCAGGTCATGTGCGGCCTCGCCGATGGGCTCATCGCGCTCGCCGCGGCCGAGGGCGCGCTGGCCAAGACCCTCGCCTGCGGCGAGGGCGACGCGCAGGCCGCCGTGCGCGCCGACATCACCCGCCTGTGCCTGCTCGAGGCGACCGGCGAGGTCCGCCGCAGGGCGCAGGAGGCGCTGACGCACGCCCTCGCGCCGCGGGCCCGGGCGGAGAAGCTCGAGGTCCTCGAGCGCCTCCTCCGCTGGGCCGAGCCGGCCGCCGAGGCGCCCGAGGCCGACGCCGTGGCCATCAAGCGCAGGATCGCCCAGCACGTGGCCGCGCGCGGCCGCTACCCCTTCTGAGACCCCCCTCACCCGAGACGCGTAGGAGCACCCCGTGGAGCTGAAGAAGGTCGGGATCGTCGACTTCTGCCGCTCGCCCATCGGCAAGGCCAAGGGGGGCGCCCTGGCGGGCGTCCCGTCGCTCGAGATCGGCGCGCAGGTGCTGCGGGCGCTCCTCGAGCGCAACCCGAAGCTCCCGCGCGACCGCGTGGAGATGGTCGTCGCCGGCACCGCCTACCCCGAGGGCGAGCAGGGGCTGAACGTGGCCCGCCAGCTCGCCTTCAAGGCGGGGCTGCCCGTGTCGGTCGCCGGCATCACCGTGAACCAGTTCTGCGCCAGCAGCCAGCAGTCGGTGATGATGATCGCGGACGCGCTGGCCTGCGGGAAGGGCGACATCGGCATCGCGCTCGGGCTCGAGCACATGGCCCGCGTCCCGCAGGGGGGCTACAACCCGTACTTCGACCCGGAGCTGTACGAGAAGAACTTCTACATCCCCATGGGCGACACGGCCGAGGTGCTCGCGCGCGAGCACCAGATCAGCCGCGACGACCAGGAGGCGTTCGCCGTCGAGAGCCACAAGAAGGCCCTCGCCGCCTGGGCCGAGGGGGCGTTCGCCCGCGAGGTCGTGCCGATCAAGACGCCGCAGGGGACGGCCGAGAAGGACGAGTTCCCGCGCGAGCCGGACCTGCCGAAGATGAAGTCGCTCAAGCCGGCGTTCGACGTCAAGGGCGGCACGGTGACGGCGGCCACCTCGTCGCCGATCTCGTGCGGCGTGGCGGCCGTGGTCCTGGCCACCGAGGAGGCCGCGCGCGAGCTGGGCCTGGGGCTCCGGGCCACGATCGAGTCGACCGCCGTGGCCGGCACCGACTACGAGCGCATGGGCCTGGGGCCGCTGCCGGCCACCAAGAAGGCGCTCGAGCGCGCCGGCCTGAGCCTCCAGCAGATGGACGTGATCGAGCTCAACGAGGCCTTCGCCGCGCAGGCGCTGGCCGTGATCCGCCTGGGCGGCTGGACCGACGTGGCCGAGCGGATCAACCCGCTGGGCGGCGCGATCGCCCTCGGCCACCCGCTCGGCATGTCGGGCGCGCGGATCATCGGCACGGCGATCACGGGGCTCGAGCGCGCGAAGGGCACCTACGCGCTGGCGACCATGTGCGTCGGCGGCGGGCAGGGGGCGTCGACGATCCTCAAGCGGGCGGGGGCCTGAGCGTGGCCGAGCCCAAGTTCCCGACCCAGCCCGAGCGCGTCGCCGTGATCGGCGGCGGGATCATGGGCGGCGGCATCGCCGCCCTGTTCGCGGCCAACGGCATCTCGGTGACGGTGTTCGACGTCACCGAGGCGCAGGCGCGGGCGACGCTCGACAAGCTCGCCGACCCCGACCAGAAGCTGCCGCAGCTCACCTCGCGGCGGCACCTGAAGCGGATCGCCGCCGCCTCGACCGAGGCCTATCCGGAGCTGCTGGCGAAGCACGACCTCATCGTCGAGGCGGTGCCCGAGGTCCTGTCGCTCAAGCAGAAGGTGTTCACGGCGATCGACCAGCACCGCCGGCCGGGCTCGGTCGTGGCCACGAACACCTCGGGCCTGTCGATCCGCTCGATCGCCGCGGGGCGCTCGGACGACCTCCGGCGCTGCTTCCTGGCGACGCACTACTTCCACCCGGTGCGCTACCTGCCGCTCGTCGAGCTCATCCCCACCGACGACACGGCGCCCGACCTGCTCGTCGGCTACGGGGCGCTGCTCCGGCGCATGGGCAAGAAGGTCGTCATCGGGCGCGACACGCCCAACTTCATCGCCAACCGCGTGGGCATCTTCGCCATGCTCAAGACGGTCGAGCTGGCGCTGCGGTACCGCCTGCCGATCGAGGCGGTGGACCAGATCACGGGGCCGCCGCTGGCGAACCCGAAGACCGCCACCTTCCGCCTGAGCGACATGGTCGGCCTCGACACGCTCCTGCACGCCGCCGAGAACAGCTGGACGAACGCCCCGAAGGGCGCGCTGATCGGCGAGATCGAGCCGCCGGCGGTGATCCGGACGCTCGTCGAGCAGAAGCGGCTCGGCGACAAGACGGGCGAGGGCTTCTTCAAGAAGGTCGGCAAGGGCGAGGTCCTGACGCTGGACCTCGACACGCTCGAGTACCGCCCGAAGCGGGAGGCGCGGTCCGACGTCGTCCGCGTGGCCAAGACCTACTCGCGGCCGGAGGACCGGGTGCGGGCCATGGTCGAGGGCGGCGACGAGCCGGCGGCCGCGTTCGCGCGCGAGCTCGTCCTGTGGAGCGGCGCTTACGCGCTCGACCGCGTGGGCGAGGTGTGCGACGACCTGGCCATGATCGACGACGCCATGCGCTGGGGCTTCGGCCGCGACCTCGGGCCGCTCCAGTGCCTGGACGCCGTCGGCCTCGCGCGCGCCGCGGAGCTCATGTCCGACCTGCGGATCCCGCGGCCGAAGCTCCTCGAGCAGGCGCTGGCCGCCGGCGGGCGGCTTTACGACGAGCAGCCCGACGGCCGGACGACCGTGTTCGACCCGGGCGCGGGGGCGCACCGCGCGCTGCCCGACGACCCGGGCGTGCTGTCGCTCGCGCGCGTGAAGCGCCAGCCGGGCGCGGTCGTGCGCGAGAACGTCAACGCCCGGCTGCTCGACCTGGGCGACGGCGTGCTCCTGTGCGAGCTCGACGTGAAGATGGTCCCAGGCCTCAACCCGGTCGACGACTACGTGCTGGCCATGCTCGAGCAGGCCCACGAGGAGGTCGACGCGGGCCGCTTCCGGGCGCTCGTGATCGGCAACCAGGCGCCCGGGTTCTGCGCCGGGGCGAACCTCAAGCGCGTGCTCGAGCTGGCGAAGGCGGGCGACCTGGCCACGATCGAGGCCATGGCGCGGAAGCTGCAGGAGGTCAACCTCCGCAACTACCACGCCCCGTTCCCGGTCGTCGTCGCGCCGCACGGCATGACGCTCGGCGGCGGGCTCGAGGTCGCGCTCGGCGGGCAGGTGCGCGTCGCCGCCAGCGAGCTCTACTGCGGGCTGGTCGAGGTCGGCGTGGGCCTGATCCCGGCCGGGGGCGGCTGCCTCAGGCTCCTGCAGCTCCAGAGCAAGAAGAGGAACAAGCGCGGCAACCCGCTCGGGGCCATGCAGAACGCGCTGGCGGCGTTCGACCTGATCGGCTTCGGCAAGGTCTCGAGCTCGGCCGAGGACGCGCAGGACAAGGGGCTGCTCGAGCGTGACGACGTCATCGTCCGCAGCAAGGACGAGCAGCTCCGCGTGGCCAAGGAGGTCGCCCTGCAGCGCCTCGAGGGCTTCGCGCCGCGGCCGCCGGAGCCCGTGCCCCAGGCGGGCCTGGGCGGCTACCTGGTCATGGAGGACACGATCGACACCATGGTGCGCGCCGGCAAGATCGGCCCGCACGCGGCGACGATCGCGAAGGTCCAGGCGCGGATCCTCACCGGCGGCATGGGCGCCGACATGTCGGCGCCCTCGTCCGAGGAGCACATCCTCGCCCTCGAGCGCGAGGGGTTCATCGAGCTCGTGCAGACGCCCGCCACGCAGGCGCGGATCGAGCACATGCTGAAGACGGGGAAGCCGCTGTTCAACTGAGATGCTGACCGTCTACCACAACCCGCGCTGCAGCAAGTCGCGCGCGACGCTCGCGCTCGTCGAGGAGGCGGGCGTCGCGCACCGGGTGGTCGAGTACCTGGAGACCCCGCCGACGGTCAAGGAGCTGGACCGCCTCCTCGACCAGCTCGGCCTCGAGCCGGCGCAGGTCACGCGCACGCACGAGGACGCCTGGGCGGCGCTCGGCCACGACCGCGCCCCGCCCGCCACGCGCGACGCGTGGCTGCGGGCGTTGGTCGAGCACCCCATCCTGCTCGAGCGCCCGATCGTGACCGACGGTCGGCGCGCCGTCATCGGGCGGCCGCCCGAGAACGTACGGGCGCTCCTGGGGACCTAGGCCTGCTGCGCCCGGTCGTCACCGCAGGTAGGGGCGCAGCCTGCTGCGCCCGGTCGTCACCGCCCCCCCCTACGCTCCGCCGAGCGCCACGACGAAGCGCTCGACCGCGCGCCTCACCGCTTCGTCCACGTCGCCCTGCGAGCGCCCCGCCGCGCGCAGCCACCCCTTCGTGACCTCGAGCGAGTGGTCGCCCGCCTCGACCACGTGCAGCGCCGAGCGGGCCGTCATGCGCGCCCGCACGGCCGCGAGGCGGTCGAGCGGGCAGAGGCGGTCGCGCGTGCCCTGGACGAAGAGGACCGGGGCGCGCAGGGCGAGGAGCACCTCGTCACGCACCTTCCCCGTCGCCCCGACGAGCGGGTAGCCCAGGCACACGAGCGCGCGCACATCCGCAGCCTCCGCCCCGCCCTCGGCGACGACGTGGCAGCCAACGCGCGAGCCCATGGACTTCCCCGCGAGGACCACCGGCAGCGCCGGGTGGGCGGCGCGCGCCGCCGCGAGCGCCTCGCGATGGGCGTCGATCAGCCGCGGGAGGGGGTCGGGCCGCCGCCGCCCGGCCAGGGCGTAGGGGTAGTCGAGCGTGACGACCGGCCCGAGCGCCCGGAGCCGCCGCGCCCACGCCTGCATCCAGGGCGAGGTCGACGGCGCCCCGGCGCCGGGCGCGAGCAGGACGAGGTGCTCAGGCACGCGTCACGCGCACCACGGGCGCCTCGTCGTCGCTCACCGTCACGCGCGCCGGGAGGAAGCGCGAGATCACGGCGGCCTGCGTCGTCGCGTGGCCCGACAGCGGCAGGGTGCGGAAGGCCCCCTCGCCGGCGATCGCCAGGAGCAGGAGGAGCTGGTCGCACAGGTGCTCGCCCACGGGCACGTCGGCGTCGAGCCAGCGCTGGAGCTCGCCGACGGCGCCCCGCGCCACCTCCTCGGCCCGGACCCCGCGCTGGCCGAAGCCCGTCACCAGCTCGCGGGCGTGGCGGGCCTCGACCTCGAGGAGCAGGGCGTTGCCGGGCCCGAGCGCCCGGTCGTCGTCGACGACCGTGAGGTCGCCCGGCGCCCAGCGGAGCTTACGCCGCACGACCTCCAGCTCGCGCTCGCCCACGTGGCGCGGCAGGTGGCACACGAGGGCCGTCGCCCGCGTGGCCACGACCGGCCCGCGCTCGAGCAGCTCGAGCCCGCGCAGGGCCGGCGCCGGCGCGACCTCGGCCACGAACCGGCCGCCGCCCGCCGGGTAGAAGCCGGGGCGCTCGAGCGTCAGCGTCAGGCGCGGCCCCAGGCGCGCGAGCAGCGGGGCGTAGACGCGCGCGAGGAAGTCGAACGACGGCGCCATGGGGTTGTGCGTGCCGCCCTCGAGCACGAGGCGCGACGGCGCGTCCGCCACCATGAGCGCCGGGAGCACGGTCTGCAGGACCAGCGTGCAGCTCCCCGCCGTGCCCACGACGAAGCGGTGGTCGCCCGCGCGCACCCGGCGCGGCGAGAAGGTGAGCGCGCTGGCGCCGACCGCCGCGCCCACGACCTCGGCGTCGCCCACGGCCGCCGCGGCCTGGACGGCCGTGAGGTGCTGCCGCCGGAGCCCCGGCGGGCTCCGGTTGGCGCGGATCCGCTCGATCCGGAACGGGGTCCCCGTGAGCAGCGACAGCCCCAGCGCCGTGCGCAGGACCTGCCCGCCCCCCTCGCCCTGCGACCCGTCGAGCACCAGCATGCCGCGACCGCGCCTCCCGACGGGGTATGCTACGCCGCATGATCGTCGTCCTGTCAGGCAGCAACCGCCCGCGCTCGCGCACGCTCGTCGTCGCGCGCGCGCTCGTGCCGCTGCTCGAGGCCGCCGGGGCCGAGGCGCGCCTCATGAACCTCGAGGACCTGCCGGGCGACCTGTTCGTCCCGACGAGCTACGGCAACCCGCCGCCCTCGTTCCAGCCCTACCAGGCGGCGATCTCCGGGGCGGAGGGCGTCCTCACCGTCGTCCCCGAGTACAACGGCAGCTACCCCGGCGCGCTGAAGTACTTCATAGACCTGCTCAAGTTCCCCGAGAGCCTGCACGGCGTCGCCGCGGGCTTCGTCGGGATCGCCTCGGGCGAGTGGGGCGGCCTGCGCGCCGTCGAGCACCTGCAGCAGGTGTTCCGCTACCGCCGGGCGCACATCTACGGCCACTCCGTCTACGTGCGCGAGGTCCACCGGGCGCTCGACCCGGCCGGCCAGGTCCAGGACGCCGCCCTGCGGGCGCGGCTCGAGGAGCTGGCGCGCGGGTTCGTGGCGTTCTGCCGGCAGGTCCGCGGCGAAGGGCTCCAGGGGGCGTGAGATGCGCGTCGTGATCCTCGGGGCCGGCCTGCAGGCGCAGGCCGCCTGCTACGACCTCGTCCAGCAGCCGGACGTCACCGAGGTCGTCGTCGCCGACGCCGACCTCGGGCGCGCCCGCGCGCTCGCGCAGCGCTGGCGCGACCCGCGCGTCGCGCCGGCCGCGCTCGACGCCGCCGACGAGGCGGCGGCCGAGGCGCTCCTGCGCGGCGCGAGGGCGGCCCTCTCGGCCGTGCCCTACCGCTTCAACGCCGGCCTCGCCCGGGCGGCCGTGCGGGCCGGCTGCTCGTTCTGCGACCTCGGCGGCAACAACGACGTCGTGGCGCAGGAGCTCGCCCTGGACGGGCGGGCGCGCGAGGCGGGGGTGACCGTCGTCCCCGACTGCGGCCTGGCGCCCGGCATGGTCTCGGTCCTCGCGGCGCACGCGGTCGCGGCGTTCGACCAGGTGGACGAGCTCGACATCCGCGTGGGCGGGCTGCCGCAGCAGCGCGGCGGGCTCCTCGACTACTCGCTCGTCTTCAGCGTCGAGGGCCTGATCAACGAGTACGTCGAGGACGCCGTCGTCCTCGAGGGCGGCGAGCCGCGGCGCGTCGCCTCGCTCGAGGACGTCGAGGCCCTCGAGTTCCCGGCCCCGTTCGGGACGCTCGAGGCCTTCAACACGTCGGGCGGCACGTCGACCTTGCCCGACACCTACCGCGGCAAGGTGCGGCGCCTCTCCTACAAGACGATCCGCTACCCGGGCCACGGGAAGGTCTTCCAGGCGATCAAGCGCCTGGGCCTCCTCTCGTCGACGCCCGTCGAGGTGGACGGCGCCGCCGTGCGGCCGCGCGACATCTTCGCCCGCCTCGCCGGTCCGGCGCTCGATCGCGGCGAGCCCGACGTGGTCCTCGTGCGCCTCACCGCGCTCGGGACCCGCGGCGGCAAGGCCCTGCGCCGGGTCTACGAGATGATCGAGTACCCGGACGTCGAGCACGGCCTCACGGCCATGATGCGCGCGACCGCCTTCCCGGCCACGATCGTGCTCCTCATGCTCGCGCGCGGCGAGGTGGCCGCGAAGGGGGCGCTGCCGCAGGAGCGCTGCATCGACCCGCGCCGGTTCCTCGACGAGCTCGCGCGGCGCAACCTCGTGGTGCGCATCCAGGAGGCGTGAGGCGGCAGATCACCGGAGCCGATCGCCGTACTTCACCCACACGACGGCGGCCGTCACCAGGCAGGTCGCCGGCGTCACGACGAGCAGCGCCATGAGGAGGACGAACGTCCCCGCCCCCCCGCGCCCGGCGGGGGGCGCCGGCGCCGCGGCCGGCGCCGGCGGGGGCGCCTCCTGCGTCGCTGCCAGGGCCGGGACCCGGTCGCTGGGCGCCGGGCTCGCGCGCCGTCGCCGCCCGGTGCCGCTGCCGCTGCCGGAGGCCGGCAGGGCGGGCGCCTCCGCCGAGCGGCTCGCGGGGACGCGCGGCCCGAGGGGCAGGCGCCCGGCGAGGACCAGGTCCAGGTCGCGCACGAGGGTCTGCGGGTCGGGGTAGCGCTGGGCGACGTCGCGCGCGCACATCCCCTTGACCACCTGCGCCACGGCGTCCGAGAGCTCCGGCCGGACGACGCGCACGTCGGGCACGTCCTCCTCGATGTGCCGCGTCATGAGCTCG
The DNA here is from genome assembly GCA_023954375.1 of Planctomycetota bacterium. GTDB lineage: Bacteria > Planctomycetota > J058 > J058 > J058 > JAMLIC01. The sequence goes on along the minus strand of JAMLIC010000046.1, from coordinate 31,962 downwards.
ATCGCCGGCAGCTCGTCCTCCTCCTCGAACGGCACCTGCCCGGTGAGCATGTGCCACGCGCACAGGCCGAGCGCGTAGACGTCCGCCCGCACGTCGATCCCCTCCTCGCCGAGCGCCTGCTCGGGCGCCATGTAGCAGGGGGTGCCGACGACGATCCCCACCTGCGTGAGGCGGGTGGTCCGCTCGACCTCGCGGACGAGCCCCAGGTCGGCCAGCTTGGCCACGCCGTCGGAGGTGAGGAGGATGTTCTCCGGCTTCACGTCGCGGTGGACGATCCCCTGCGCCTCCGCCACGCCGAGCGCCAGGGCCACGCCCCGCGTGATCCTCAGGGCCTCGCGCTCCGGAAGCGCCCCGCGGACCGCGAGCAGGTCGAGGAGCGAGCCGCCGTCGAGGTACTCGTAGGCGATGAACTCCTGGCCCGTCGCGGGGTCGCGGCCGGCCTCGATGATCGCCACGACGTTCTCGTGGCCGATCCGGCGCGCGGCCTCGGCCTCGCGCCGGAAGCGCTCCACGTACTCGGGGTCGCGCACGACCTCGGGCTTGAGGACCTTGAGGGCCGCGCGGTCGCCGCGCGTCGCGTGGCGGGCGAGGTGGACCCGGCCCACGCCGCCCTGGCCGAGCTCGCGCAGGAGGACCCAGTCGCCGACGCGGCGCTCCTCGCCTTCGTCGGGCGGCCGCTGGCGCTCCGTCGGCCGGGGCCGGGAGAGCGGGTTCGTCAGCTTCACCGGGCCCGCCGGCGGCCGCCGCTCCGCGACGAGCCGGTCGAAGGCCATGATCGTCTCCTCCTCCGAGCGCGGGCCGCGCCCCGCCGCGGGGAGGGCCAGCACGTCGTCGAAGGGCAGCGTCGTCGGCTCGTCGTCGTCGGCGGCGAGGCCGGGCAGCCGCAGGACCCCGGTGAACGCGACCGTGGCCATGGCGTCGGCGTCCTCGCCGCCGCCGGCCGGCGTGGCGGCGTCCAGCGCCGGGAGGGCCGCCGCGCCGCTGACCGAGAGCGGCGGCGCCTCGGCCGACCCCGACCCGCTCGAGTCCCACAGCGCGGCCGGCGGGGGCGGCGGCGCGCCGTCGTCGCGCCGGCGGAACCCGGCGAAGCCCAGGAGCAGCGCGCCGCACGCGGGGCACGGCGCCTCCGTGCGGCGCGGCAGCGCGGCCTGCGGGAGCGCGGCGCCGCAGCCGTCGCAGCGCACGGCCGTCAGGTCGACGCCAAGGCGCAGCAGGCGGCGCACCGTCCGCGCGCCGAAGCCCGCCTTGAGCAGCAGGCGCGCCAGCGAGGTCGGCCGCTTCATCCGCGCCCGCGCCTGGACGAGGCGGCGCAGCTTGGCGTGCTCGGCCTCGGAGATGAGCCGGCAGAGCACGGCCAGCTGGCCGAGGCTGGCCGCGGCGGCAGGCTTCATGTGGGGACTTGTACCCCGGGCGCGGGGCCAGGGCCAGACGGATCGCGTGTAGGATCGGGGCCATGCGCGATGGCGGCGCGGTCCTCGTCACCGGCGCGGCGGGCTTCCTCGGCCACGCCGTGACCACCGAGCTCCTCGCGCGGGGGCGCCGGGTCGTCGGCACCTCGCGGGACGGCGCGGGCGTGCCCGCCGGCGCCGAGGCCGTGGCCCTCTCCCTCGACGACGGCGGCGAGGCCGCCGCCGCGCTCGCGCGGGCCCTGCGCCCCGCGGCCGTCCTGCACCTCGCGGCCGTGGCCGACGCGGACGCCTGCGCGCGCGAGCCCGCCGCCGCCCGGCGCGTCAACGTCGAGGCGACCGGCCGCGTGGCGGCCGCGGCCCGCGCGGCCGGGGCGCGGACGCTCTACACGTCGAGCGACCTCGTGTTCGGCGGCGACCGCGCCCCCTACGCCGAGGACGACCCGCCGGCGCCGCTCGGCCCCTACATGGCGAGCAAGGCCGAGGGCGAGGCGGCGGTCCTCGCCGCCGATCCGGAGGCCCTCGTCGCGCGCGTCGCGCTCCTCTACGGCCTCCGCCGCGGCCGCCGCGGCTGCTTCAGCGACCACCTCGTGGCGCGGCTCCGCGAGGGTGAGCAGGTGCGGCTGTTCACCGACCAGCACCGGACGCCGCTCCTCGTCGACGACGCCGCCGCGCTCCTGTGCGACCTCCTCGAGCGCGGCGCCCGCGGGCGGGTCCACGTGGCGGGCCCCGAGCGGGTCTCCCGGCACGCGCACGGGGTCGCGCTCGCGCGGGCCCTGGGCCTCGACCCGGCGGGCTGCGCCGCGGCGCGGATGGCCGACGTGGCCGGGCTCGCCCCGCGCCCGGCGGACGTGTCGCTGCGGATCGACCGGCTCGTGGACCTCGTCGGGCGCGCGCCGCTCGGCATCGCCGCGGGCTGCGCGCGGCTGGCCTCGCGTTGACCCGCCCCTTGGCGTGCGCCCGGCAAGGGGTTATTGCAGAGGTCGCCTGAAGGGGGGGTCCGTGGCCGTCAAGTGCTCCGCGTGCGGGTACGCCAACTACAACCCCGACGCGCGCGCCTGCGAGCTGTGCCACGCCAAGCTGGGGGGCGGCGGCGCCGCGACCGCGGCGAAGGCGGACGCGACGGACGACCTGGCCCGCCTCACCGAGGCGGCGCTCGAGGAGGCCGCCCAGGCGAAGGAGCCGGCCGCGACGGCGGCGCCGCGCCCGCCGGCCGCGCCGGCCGGCCCCGGACCGGCCGCGGTCGGCGTGGCGGCCGTGCGCGGCGCGGGCGGGCTCGACGCGCTCCTGTTCGCGCTGTCGCTCCCGCTGACGCTCCCGGCGGCCCTGTGGGTGCTGCTCAGGGGGCGGGGCGACTGGCAGGCGGTCCCCGTCAGCGTCTGGCTCGGGCAGGCCATGCTCATCCTCACCGGGGCCGCGGCGCTCACCTTCATGGGGGGGGCGGACGCCGCCGCCTGGACCCGCGCCGTCTTCCCGGCGGGCCTCGCCTGCGCCCTCGTCGGCGGCCTCCTCCTGGTGCGGATCGGGGAGCCGGCGGCGGGCTGGGGCGTCGTCGGGACGCTCCTCGGCGGCGCCTGCCTCGCCGGCGGCGCCGTCCTGGCCACGCGGGCCGGCCCCGTGTTCGAGGGCCACACCGACCTCGTCCGGGCGGTCCAGGTGAGCGCCGACGGGCGGCGGCTCGTGACCGCCGGCGAGGACGGCACGGTCCGCCGGTGGGACGTGGCCGGGCGGGCGCTCGTCCAGACGGCCCGCGCCCACACCCCCTCGGCGACCTCGGTGCGCCTCGACCCGACCGGCCCGCTGATCGCGTCGGCCGGCGCCGACGGGCAGGTGCTCGTGTGGGACGAGGGGGACCTCGAGGCCGAGCCGCGCGCGCGCATCCTCGCGCACCGGGGCGGCGTCACGGCGATCGACTACCACGGCGGCGAGCGCGGGGGCCGCCTCCTCACGGGGGGCGTCGACGGGATGGCCCGCGTGTGGTCGACGGTCGACCAGGCCGAGCTCGGCGCGCTCAAGCTGCACCGCGGCGCGGTGACCGCGGTCGCCTGGTCGCCCGACGGCCAGCGCGCCGCGAGCGGCGGCGTGGACGGGGCGGTCTTCGTGTGGCAGGCGCCGGAGGGGCGCGCGCTGGTCTTCGAGCGCCACGAGGGGCCGGTGCTGTGCCTCGCGTGGTCGCCGGACGGCCAGCGGCTCGCCAGCGGGGGCGAGGACGGCCTCGTGTGCCTGTGGGAGACGGCCCGGCCGCGCGAGGCGCCGGTCACCCTGACCGGCGGCGGGGCGGTGCGCGCGCTGGCCCTCCTCGGGGGCGGCAAGCGCCTGCTGTCGGCGCACGACGACCGCTCGCTGGCGCTGTGGGACCTCGAGGGCGGGGCGGCGCTCGGCCGGGCGGAGGTGCGCGGGCTGCCCACGGCGCTCGCCGTGAGCCCCGACGGCGCGACCGTCTTCGCGGCGATCGGCCGCACCGTCCGCGCCCTCCCGATGGCCGAGCTGTTCGCGCCGCGCTGACCCGCCGCGCGGCGGGTGTGCGCCGACTGCTTGCCAGGTTGACCCAGGCAGCCCCCCGGGCTGGGAACCAGGGCTCGCGCGCGATAGGCTTGAGCGGCTCCGCCCCCGGGGGGGGTGCGGCGCGAGCGACGGGGGGCCGCGGCCCCCCGTGCGCCCACGAGAGGTCGGCGTGGGAGAGAGCGCGAATCTCGCCTTCTACGCGGTCGTGTTCGCCAAGGGGACCGTCCCCAAGGCGAAGCTCGACGCGGCGCTCACGCAGGCGGTGGGCCAGGGGTCGCCGCTGGAGGCGGTCCTCGTGCAGACGGGCGCCCTCGGGCGCGGCGACTGCGACGAGCTCCTGCGCGTGCGCGAGCGGCTGGGGCGGCCCTGCCAGAGCTGCGACGGGGTCACCTACCTGCTGCAGGACCAGACCGAGGCCAACACCGCCTGCGAGTACTGCGGCGGCCGCCTGCTCACGCGCGAGCAGCAGCGCGCCCGCGAGGCCGCCCGCGCGCCGGCGCCGCCCCCGGGCGGGGCGGGGCGGCGGCCGCCGCCGCCACCCGTCCGCGGCCGGCCGTCGGAGGCGACGCCCCCCGTCGGGGTGCGCAAGGGGCCCCCGCCGCCGGGCGCGCCGGACGGTCGGCTGGCGGCGCTCGAGCGGCAGGTGGCGTCGCTCGCCCGCGAGCTCGCCGAGGAGCGGGAGGCGCGGGCGCAGATGAGCGCCCTCCTCAACGAGGCGGCCGCGGGGGCCGCGCGGGCGGTCGAGCTGGCGGCGCGGCTCGAGGCGGCCTCCGGTGAGGCGGGCGAGCGCGCCGTCGGCCTGGTGCAGGAGCGGCTCGGGGTCGACGACCTCGCCCGGCTGCCCGCACGGATCGCCGAGCAGGTCGCCCCGCGCGTCCTCGACGCCGTCCGCGACCGGCTCGGCCTCGACGAGCTCGCCGACCTGCCCGCGCGCGTCGCGGCCGAGGCCAGGGCCGCGGCGGCCGCGGCGGCGGAGGCGCCCGCGCCGGCGGTGGCGGTGGACGAGGCCGCGCTGGCGGCGCGGGTCGCGGAGGAGGTGCGCGCCGGGCTGCCGGCGACCCCCGACGTCGAGGGGCTCCTCGAGCGCGCGGCGGCCGCGGCGCGCGACGCGCTCGAGGGGCGCCTCGCCGCGCTGGAGGGGGCGCCGGCCGGGAGGGGCCACGCGGACGAGGCGGCCCTGATCGAGCGCGTGCTCGAGGCGGTGGCCGCCCGCCTCCCGGGCGCCGACCCCGAGGCCCTCGCCGAGCGGGTGACGCGCCGGGCGCTCGATGCGGTCGGCGAGCGGCTGGAGCGCTTCGACCCCCAGGAGGCGCTCGACCGGGCGGCCGCGGCGGCCCGGGAGGTGGTCGAGGCGCGCGCGAGCGAGCAGGAGGCCGCCCTGCGCGAGCTCGTCGGCGGGCTCGAGGCGCGGCTCGAGGGGCTCGCCGCGCCGGGTCAGGACGAGGTGGTGCGCGCGGTGGAGGGCGCGCTCGACGCGCGGCTGGCGGCGGTCGTCGCCGAGCAGGCGGGCGCCGCGGAGGAGCGGCTCGCGCGGGCGACGAGCGAGGTGCTCGAGGCGCTGAACGCGCGGGTCGACGAGGTCGCGGCCGAGGCGGCGCGCGCCGGCGAGGTGGCGCGCGCCGTGGTCGGGGAGGCGCTCGAGCGGCTCGACGACCCGCGCGAGCTCCTGGCGCGGGCCGTGGCCCAGGCCGCGCAGGCGTTCGAGGAGCGGCTCGGCGAGGCGCGGGCGTCGCAGGGTCAGCCGGGCGCCGCCGAGGAGGCGGTGCGCGCCCTCGAGGCGCGGCTGAGCGCTCTGGACGACGAGCTGCGCGACGGCGTCGACCGGCTCGACGCGCGGGTGGCGGCGCTGCGCGAGCGGAGCGCCGGCCGGTCCCAGGAGGACGCGCGGACGCGGATCGACGCGGCGGTCGCCCCGCTCGAGGCGCGCCTGGCCGCGCTCGAGGCGAGGCCGGCCACCTCCGAGGAGGGGGCCGCGTCCGGGCAGGCGGGGCTCGAGGCGCGCCTGGCCGCGCTCGAGGCGCGCCCCTCCCGCGCCGACGGTGCGGCCGCGGCCGACGCCGCCTCCATGTCGGGTGAGGGCGGTGAGCGCGGCGAGGGCGACGTGGTCCACGACGTCGTGCAGCGGGCGGTGCAGGCCGTCTGGGACCAGCTCGCGCCGCTCGACCTGCCGGGGCTGCCGGGCCGCGTCGGCGAGCAGGTCATGGCGCAGGTGACGGCGCGGCTCGACCGCGAGATGGCCGGGCTCGTCGACACGATCGCCCAGGAGGCCACCGCGCCGGTCCTGAAGTCGATCGAGTCGCGCCTCGAGCGGCTGGACCTCAAGGGCCTGCCGGGGCGCGTGACGCGCGACGTGGCGACCCAGGTGCGCGCGGCGCTGGGCGAGGACGACGACCTCGCCGAGGCGCTGGCCGAGCGGGTGGCGGGGCGCCTGCCCGCGCCGGAGGCAGCGGCGGGCGGGGGCGCGCCGGCCGACGTCGAGCAGCTCGTCGACCGGGCGGCGGCGCGCGCGCTCGAGTGGGTGGAGGACCGCCTGACCGCGCTGGAGCAGGCCGGCGGCGTGGAGCTGGAGGTGACCCGCGCCGCCGCGAGGGCCGTCGCCGCGCAGGTGGTCGACGAGAAGCTGCGCGAGCTCCGGCCGACCGCGGGGGACTTCGACGGGGCGAAGACGGTCGTGGTCGACCCGTCGAAGTCGGGTACGATCGCGCCCGGCGACGCGAAGGGCGAGCCCAGGACCGGCGTGTTCGACAAGAAGTTCGTCGCCCTCGCCCGCGAGGTGAAGGGCCTCAAGGAGGCGTTCGAGCAGCTGCAGGGCGCGGCGGGGCGTCCGCCCGCGTCTTCGCCCGAGCTGGTCGCCCTCCTCGCCAGCCCCGAGTTCAAGCAGACGTTCGACGCCAAGGTGAAGGAGGTCCTCAACTACGTGAAGAGCGACCTCGTGCCCTCGGCCGTCAAGCGCGCCCTGCAGCAGGGGTCGGGGGCGTGACCCGGGCCACTCCGATCGACGAGCGCGCCGGATGAACCTCGACCGCCCGGGGGCGGGCGGCCGCCCCCGCACGACCGCGCGCTTGCCGGAGGTGCTGGCGGTCGCGCTGCTGTCCGTCGCGGCCTACGCGCCGGCCCTGCACGGGACGGGCTACACGATCGACGACCACGTGATCGTCGACCAGAACCCGCGGCTCCTGGTCGAGCGACCGGCCGACCTGTGGCAGGTCGTCGCCACCTCCTACTGGGCGGAGAGCTACCAGGAGGAGCGGCTCTGGCGGCCGGTGGTGCTCCTCTCCTTCGCGGCGGACCGGGCGCTGCTCGGGTCGCACCCCGACCGGTACCACGCCTCGAACGTCGCCTGGCACGCCCTGACCGCGGCGCTGGCGCTGCTCGTGTTCCTGCGCGTGGTCCCCTCGCGGCCGGCGGCGCTGGCGGGCGCGCTCCTGTTCGCCGTGCACCCCGTCCACGCCGAGGCGGTGGCGGGCCTCGTCGGCCGCGCCGAGGTGCTGGGGCTCTGCCTGGCCCTCGCGGGGATGCTCCTGCACCTGCGCGGGCGCGACGCCGCCGCCCGCGCGCCCGGCGGTCCCGTGCGCGCGCTGGCGCGCTGGTCGCTCCCGGCGCTGGCGTTCCTGCTCGCCTTCGGCGCCAAGGAGGTGGCGCTCACCGCGCCCTTCATCCTCGTGCCCCTGGAGCGGGTCGCCCGCGCGCCGCTGCCCCCGGGGCGCGGGCGGTGGCTCGCGCCCTACGGGCTGTACCTGGCGGCGATCGTGGCCTACTTCCTCGCCCGCGCCGCGGTGCTCCAGGGGCTGTTCCCGCCGCCCGAGGCGCAGTCGATCGGCGTCCTGCCGCTGAGCACGCGCCTCCTCGTCGCCGCGGAGGTGGCGCGCGATGCGCTCCTGGCGATGGTCGCCCCGGGCCCCACCTCGGCGCTCTACCCCTTCGACCCGCCGCGCTGGACCGACCCGGCCCCGGTGCTGACGGCCCTGGGCCACCTCGCGCTCCTGGGGGTGGCCGCGCGCGGCCTCTGGCGCGGGGGACCGGCCGCGCGCGCGCTCGGCCTGGGCCTCCTGGCCTTCTACATGAGCCTGGGCCCGGTCTCGAACCTCGTCCCGATCGGCGTCGTGTTCGCCGAGCGGCTCCTCTACACCCCCTCGGTCTGGGCCATGCTCGCCATCGCCGCCGCCGCGGCCCCGCTCCTCCGGCGGAGGCGGGGGGTGGGCGCGGTGGTCCTGGCCGCCGTCCTGGCCGTGGGCGCGCTGCGGCTGGCGCCGGCCGCGCGCGCGTGGACCGACGACGCGCTGATCTGGGAGGCGACCATCCGGCGGTTCGGCGACCGGATCCCCAAGGCGCATCACGCCTACGCGGGGGTGCTGATCAAGCGCGGGCAGCACGCCGCGGCCGCGTCGCACGCGGTGAAGGCGGTCCAGGGCATGCCCCACGCGGCGTCGCCGCGCGCGACCCTCGCGGCGCTCCTGCGCGAGCAGGGGCAGCAGGAGGAGGCCCGGGCCGTGCTGCTCGAGGCGCGGGCGCTCCGGCCCGACGAGCCCAACACGCTCATGGAGCTCGTCTCGCTCGAGCTGGCGCTGGCCGAGCAGGCGCCGCCGGGGGACCGCGCCGCCCTGCTCGCGCAGGCCGAGCGCACCTCGCGGGAGGCGACGCGGGCGCTGCCGCACCACTACCACCTGTGGCTGCAGCGCGGCACCATCCTGTCGCACCTCGACGGGCGCGAGGCCGACGCCGAGGCGGCCTACGACCGGGCGGTGGAGCGGCGGGCCGACCCGTGGGAGGCGCTGTTCAACCGGGCGCGCCTGCGCTACGCGCGGGCGGCCGAGGCCGACGCGCCGGCGGCGCGGCGGGCCGCGCTGGAGGCGGCGTTCGCCGACTACCTGCGCGTGTCCGAGATCCTCGCCCGCCGCGACGGGCGGGAGGAGCGGCTGCTGCTGCCGTGGGTCATGTACTGGACCGCGCGCGTGGCCGTCGAGGTCGAGCGCCCCCGGGACGGCGCCCGGGCGCGCGCGTGGCTGGAGCGTCACCGTCCGGACCTGCTGCGGCGGCTCGACGGCTGACGGCGCGTCCGTCACCAGCGTCCGAGGCGTCTCCTCCCGCGCGCGTTCGACCGTCAGAAGCGAGCGCTGGAGCGGGCCACTTCGTGCCGGTCCGGGCCCCGCTCCGATCGCCCGCCCCTCGCGAGCGCATCACTCATCGCAGGTGATACCTTCGGGTCGTGGACCCGGACACGGTGGTGGTGGAGAACGTCCGGCTCGGCGTCGACGAGCCGGAGGACGTGCTGCGCGCGCGGGTGGCGCAGCGCATCGGCGTCGATGCGGGCGCGATCGACGGGCTCGACGTCGTGCATCGCGCGCTCGACGCGCGGCGCAAGCGCGACATCCACTGGACGCTGCACGTGGCCCTGCGCCTCGGCGACGCCGGCGCGAGCGAGCGGGCCGTCGCGCGGGGGCTCGCCCGGCGCCCCGCCCCGCGGGTCAAGGAGGGCCTCGACGCGGCGATCCTCGACGGCGTGCGCCGCGGCGCGGCCCCGCTCTCCGCGCCGCCGGTGATCATCGGCAGCGGCCCCGGCGGGCTGTTCGCCGCGTGGCTCCTCGCGCGCGAGGGCTACCGGCCGGTCGTGATCGAGCGCGGGCCGGCGGTCGACCGGCGCGTGCGCGCCGTGAACGCGTTCGACCACGGCGGGCCGCACGACCCCGAGTGCAACATCCTCTTCGGCGAGGGCGGCGCGGGGACCTTCTCCGACGGCAAGCTGACGACGCGCGGGCGGACGCCGCTCGTCGGCCTCGTGCACGACCTGCTGATCGCCGCCAAGGCGCCGCCCGAGATCAAGGTCACGGCCAAGCCGCACGTCGGCACCGACCGCCTGCGCGCGGTGCTCGTCTACCTGCGGCGCGAGCTGGAGCGGCTGGGGACGACCTTCCGCTTCGACGCGCGGGTCGACGACCTGCTCCTCGACCCCGACGGCGGCGTCCGCGGCGTGCGCCTGCACGACGGCGCGGAGCTCGCCGCCGGCGCCGTCCTCCTGGCGATCGGCCACTCGGCGCGCGACACCTACGCCTGGCTGCGCGCGCGCGGTGTGGCCATGGAGTTCAAGCCGTTCCAGCTCGGGCTGCGGATCGAGCACCCGCAGGACCTGATCGACCGCGCCCAGTACGGCGCGCTCGCGGGGCGGCTGCCGGTGGCCGAGTACGTGCTCAACGACAAGCGCGAGGGGGTGTTCTCCTTCTGCATGTGCCCCGGCGGCACGCTCATGGCCTCGGTGAGCGAGGCGGGACACCTGTGCACGAACGGGATGAGCCGGCGCAAGCGCGACTCCGGGCGGGCGAACTCGGGGATCGTCTACACGGTCGGGCCGGCGCTCGTCCCCGGCGGCGGCCGCGACCCGCTGGGCGGGGTCGAGCTGCAGCGGCGGTACGAGCGGCGCGCCTTCGAGCTCGGCGCCGGGACCTACGCCCTCCCCGCCCAGCGCGTGCCCGACTTCCTCCGCGGGCGGCGCTCGCAGGGCGCGCTGGACTCCACCTACCCGCGCGAGCTGGTCAGCGCCGACCTGCGCGAGGTCGTCCCGCCCGAGGTGGGCGCCGCGATCCAGCGCGCGCTCGCGCTCTTCGACCGGCAGATGCCCGGCTACGGCTCCGAGGTCGGCCTGCTCGTCGGGCCCGAGGCCCGGGGGTCGTCGCCCGTGCGCCTCCCACGCGACGACGCCTCGCGCGTGTCGGTCTCGACGCCGCGGCTCTACCCGGTGGGCGAGGGCGCCGGCTACGCGGGCGGGATCATGTCGGCGGCCATCGACGGGCTGCGCTCGGCGGCGGCGCTGGTCGGCGCCTTCGCGCCTGCGGTGTGATCGACGGCCGCGGCCACGGATGCCGGGCGCCGCCGTTCGTCGGGTGCCGCGCTGGCGCGCGGCGCCCGACCGCTCAGGCTCGCCTCGGCCTCCGCGGCCTCGGTGCGCGTGTCGCTCCGTTCCACCCGTGGGTGGCCCGAGCGATTCACTGCTGCTGGGGCGGCTCCACCAGCACGACGGTGTCGCCCACGAGCGCCACGATCCGGCCGCCGTCGACCGCGAGGGGCGCGGTCACCGGGCCGCCCAGGGAGACCTTGCCGGGCCGGAGGCGCGCGCTGGCCGTGAGCTGGAGGAGGTCGCCTTCGCCGTCCACGACGAAGATGTCCTGGTCGACGACCACCGGCCCGCCGGACGGGGCGCGGGCGACGCGGGTCCCGCGCAGCAGGAGCTGCCCGTCGTAGGTGCGCAGGGTGGCCAGGAGGCCGCTGGCCCCGAGCACGTAGAGGCGCTCGTCGGCCTGCGCGACGCCGAGCACGGGGCCGAGCTGCGGCTCGAGCGTGGCCAGCGGGGCCCCGTCGCTCACCCCGAACGACCGCAGCTTGTCCGCCTCGAGGACCAGGACGGCCTGGCCCAGCTCCGAGTAGTGGGGGGCGGCGCGGGGGGCGAGGCCCGGGCGCTGCCAGGCCAGCGCGCCCTCGCGCTTTCCGAGGTCGAGCGCGACGAGCTTGCCGTCCTTCAGCAGCACGAAGGCGGTCGTGCCGCCCACGGTCGGCGGCTGGGCGGGCGGGGCCGGCAGGGCGAAGCGCTGCACGGGCGTGCCCGAGCTGGCGTCGATCACCAGGAGGCTGCTCCCGCGGGCCAGGAGGACGACCTCCTGGGTGAGGAGGCGCGTCGCCACGAGGAAGGCGCCGGGCTCGGGGCCCCCCGAGAGCTTGCGGGTCCAGTCGACCTGGCCCGTCGTCAGCTCGATCCCCGCCATGGCCTCGCCGGAGACGACGACCACGCGCGGCCCGGCGACGGCGAAGGTCTGCAGGGCGAACGGGGCGCCGCCGCCCAGCGGCGCCAGGGTGCGGCTCGCGTCGAGCGTCCAGCGCGCCCGCCCGTCGGCCCAGGCGAGCGACCGCAGCCCGCCCTGCGCGTCGCCCACGACGGCGCCGCGGCTCCAGCCGGCGACGAGCGGCAGCGGCGTCCGCGGGAGCTTCACCCGCCAGCTCGGCCCCGGCTCGAGCGCGAGGGTCAGCGCCTCGTGCTTCACCCCCCGCACCGCCTGCTCCTTGACCTTGTAGCCGCGCAGGCGGGCGGTGAGGCGCACCTCCTCGCCGACCTGGACCGGGACCACGCAGGGGGTGGTGCCCACCGCCTCGCCGTCGCGGAGCACCTCGGCGCCGGGCGGGGTGCTCGTCACCTGCGCGAAGACGGGCAGCTCCGCCGTGCGCGCGTCCTCGAGGTCGGCGAACCTGGCGCGGAGCTCGAGCGTCCGCTGGGAGGCGCCCGCCCAGTCCTGCGCGGCGACCAGGCGCCGGTGCTCGGCCAGGGCCTCCTCGAGCTCGAGCCTCTTCGCCAGCCGCCCCTGCTCGCGGCGGCGCTCCTCGGCCGCCGCCTGCCGCTCCGCAAGCGCGCGCATGCGCTCGGCGTCGGCCTCGCGCAGGCGCTCGCCCCACGTCCGGTCGAGCTCGAGCTTCTCCCGGGCCGCCTCGGCGCTGACCGTGGTCAGCCCGTCGCGGACGGCGTCCTGCAGGAGGCGGCTCGCGCGGCCGTAGCGCTCGAAGTCCTCGACGCCCTGCGTCACGAGCTCCCGCCCCTCGGCGAGGGCGCGCCGCGCCTGGACCTCGTGGTAGCCGCGCCAGCCGACCAGGAGCAGGAGCGCGGCCGCGCCGGCGGCGAGCAGCTTGCGGCGGAACTCGCGCTGCAGCTGCTCGCGCGCGGCGCGCAGCTCGAGCGCCTCTCGCTCGTCGCGCAGGTCCGACCGGTCGGGCTGGAGCTCGAGCAGCGCCGCGACGACCTCGCGCCGCCGCGGGTAGTCGGGCCCGCCGCGCTCGAGCGCCCGCTCCAGCTCCTTGACCGCCTCTTCGACGCGCTCCTGGCGGCGCAGGACCAGGCCCGAGAGCTCGATCACGGCCGGGTTCTCCGGGTCGAGCTCGCGCAGGTTGGTGCTGATGCGCGCGGCCACGCCGAGGGCCTCGTCGGCGGCCAGGTAGTCGCGCACCTTCAGGCCGACCTCGACCGCGCGCTCGCGCCGGTTGGCGCGCAGGAGCGCGTAGAAGAGGCGGTCGAGCACCTCGACGCTCCGGAACTCGAGCGCCAGCGCCTCCTCGTAGAGGGTGATCGCGTGCTCGGTCTCGTCGCGCGACAGGCAGGCGGCCGCGAACAGCCTGGCCTCGTCGAAGGCCAGGCGAGGGCGCTGGTACTTCTTCAGGAAGACCAGGTAGCGCTTGATCAGCCCGAGGTCGAGCTGCCCCTTCTGGCCGAGGATCGCGCGGATGAACTTCGCCGTCGCGGGGACGTCGCCCGCCTCGAGGGCCGCCTTGGCCCCCTGGAACAGGGTGCGGAAGTCGAGGGGCTTGATGAGCTGGTTCTGCTGGAGCGCGTGCAGGTACTGGAAGGTCTCCATGCGCGAGGCGAGGCGCTGGCGGATCGCCAGGGCCAGGACCTCGCGGACCGAGCGGCTGCCGTCGAGCAGCTCGTAGAGCTCCACCCGGACCTTGCCGGGCAGGGCGATCCCCTTGAACTCGTAGTCGATGATGTTGGCGCCCATCGACGAGGCGCGGTTCTGGTAGATCGTGTCGAAGCTGCCGATCGCCTTGATCATCTCCTGCCACTCGTCGAGGCGGCGCATGGCCTCGAGCATCAGGCCGGAGGTGTTGAGCGTGACGCGCTCGAGCTTCTCCTCGGGCGCGAACAGCGCCTCGGGCGTGAGGCCGAAGATGAACTCGAAGCGGCCGCGGTCGAGGAGGAACAGGTCGAGGAACTCGTCCTCGAACCGGCCGCGGATCACGCGGTCGATGTCGTCCGGCGTGACCAGGCCCTGGTCGACGAGGAGCTCGCCCAGCCGCTTCCCGACGCGCTTCTGCTCCGCGAGCGCGTCATCGAGCTGCGCGTGGGTGACGCGGCCGGCGCGCACGAGGAGGTCGCCCAGGCGGACGGGGTCGCGCTGGACCTGTCGCACGAGGACGATCTCGCCCTCGGAGATGAAGAAGAACTGGTTACCCGCCTCCTCCGACTCGATGCGCAGCGTGCCCCGGTAGCGGTTGAGCGACAGGGTCTGGATGACCGCGCCCAGGCCCATCTCCTCGATCTGCCCCTGCAGGCTCATGGCCCGGGGATTCTAACGGTGGACCCCCGCACGGTTCATGCCGAGAGAACTTTTCTCCCGGCCCGGGCTCAAGGCCGGGCCCGATGCCGGCCGAAGACGGGGAGGGCCGCGGCGGTGTCGCGGCGCAGCGGGAGCGAGGCGTGGAGCACCGCGAGGACGCGATCCTCTGCCAGCATCTCCTGCGCACGGGCGCCGTCCCGGTCGCGCATCTGGTGGCCAGCGCCGAGGCCCAGCGGGCCGCGCGGGCCGCGGGGCAGCCGGTGCCCCGCCTGGAGGAGCTGCTCGTGGCGCGGGGCGCGATCGACCCCCAGCGCCTCGAGGCGGTGCGGCGGGCCGCCCTGGGCCTGGTCGCCCCGCGGCGCCGGCGCGCCGGGTCGTCGAGCGGCCGGCGCGCGCGCGTCGACGAGGGCGGGCCGGACGCCGACGGCGTCGCCCCGGGCGACCGCCTCGGCCAGTACGAGGTCACCGACCGCGTCGCGCGCGGCAGCATGGGCGCCGTGTTCGCGGCCCGCTGCCTGCGCACGGACCAGCGGGTGGCGCTCAAGGTGCTCGCGGGCGACCGCGCCCGCAGCGACGTCGGCGCCCGCCGCTTCGTGCAGGAGAGCCAGCTCGCCTGCAGCCTGCGCCACGAGGGCCTCGTCCGCGGCGTGGCCTTCGGCGTGGACCAGGGGCGCCGCTACTTCGTCATGGAGCTGGTCGACGGCCCGAGCCTGCGGGGGCGCATCAAGGACGCGGCCGCCCTGCCCGAGCGCGAGGTCGCGCGCGTGGGCGCGCAGGTGGCGCGGGCGCTGGCCTACCTGCACGGCGAGGGGATCGTCCATCGCGACGTCAAGCCGGCGAACATCCTCCTCGACCCGGCCGGGCAGGCGAAGCTCTGCGACCTGGGGCTCGCCCGCGAGGTCGACCTGCCGAGCGAGGCCACGGCCTCGGGCGACACGCTGGGCACCCCCCGCTACATGGCGCCGGAGCAGGCGCGGGGGGCCAAGGAGGCCGGGCCGTCGTCGGACCTCTACTCGCTCGGCGTGACGCTGTTCCACGCCGCGACCGGCCGCCCGCCGTTCACGGAGGACAGCGGCGTCGTGGTCCTCTCGCGCCACCTGTTCGACGAGGTCCCCGACCCGCGGGCCGTGCGCGCCACGGTGTCCCCGGGCCTCGCCGCCGTGATCTTCCGCCTCACCCGCAAGGAGCCGGCGCGCCGCTACGCCACCGCCGCCGAGGCGGCGCGGGCCCTCGAGGCGCTGCTCGCCCCGGCCCCGCGCCTCCAGGCGGCCTGACCGTCAGATCGTCGTCGCTCCCGGCGCGCTGCCAACCGCGGCGGCGAGGCTTACGGCCGGCCCGCGACGTGCCTCCAGGCCGGGCATGAGCCGCCGCCACCTGCCCGCCGCGCTGCTCGCGTCGCTCGCCCTGGGCGGCTGCGCCACCGCATCCTCGTTCCCCCGCGTGTTCGGCGGCGTTCGCCTCCACGCCCGCATGTCGGGCCTGGCGCCGGAGCTCCCCCTCGTGGGCCCGGATGCCTGGAGCAGCACCGCGCCGACGTGCGCCGCCGCCTCGCCGCGCTCGAGTGACGCCTCACGGTCGCGGCGACCTCGTCGCCGGCGTGGGCGGGCCGGTCCGGGGCATGGCGGGCGCCGGGCGGGCCAGCGCGCGGGCCGGCGGGGAGGGCATGACCGGCGCGAAGGGGCCGAGCCGCCGCCCGTTCGCCGCCGCGCGCGGGCGCTCGCCCCGGGCGCCGGGCGGTCGGTCGACCTCGCTCGTGGGCGCGGGCGCCAGCGCCGCCCGGGCGAACGCGCGCGGGCGGTCGGCGAGGAGCGGGGCGGCGCCGTCGGCCACCTCTGCGAACAGCGCCGTGACGAGGCGCTCGAGCGCGGCGGTCAGGACGCCGGTGTGCTCGGGCCCGAGCGACTCGGCGTGCTCGTCGACGGCCTGGCGCAGGATGACCAGGTCCGTCACGCGCCCCAGGCCCTTGGCCACGCGCCCCAGCGCGCGCTCGCGCGGCTGGGGGGCGGGCTCGAGGAGCTCGAGCTGGTAGCGCAGCTCCTTCGTGCGCTTGCGCCAGTCGTGGATCGCCTCCGCCTCGCCGCTCCGCCGGGCCGCCCGGGCGCGGCGGCGGGCGCGGCGGTAGCTCGCGGCCAGCGCCGCCTCGAGGTCCGCGAGGTCGAGGCGCGCGGGAAGGGCCTTCGCCAGCCGGAGCGGGAGGAGGGCCAGCCGCGCGGCGCC
This sequence comes from Planctomycetota bacterium, assembly GCA_023954375.1. Classification (GTDB taxonomy): domain Bacteria; phylum Planctomycetota; class J058; order J058; family J058; genus JAMLIC01. Next base: position 15,749 of record JAMLIC010000046.1, on the reverse strand, counting down.
GCGGGCGAGGACCTCGCGGATCGCCGCCGGGGAGCACACGGTCGCCTGCCGCGCCAGCAGGAGGTGCCGCAGCGCGGCCGCGGCCTCGAGCGCGCCCTCGGAGGCCGGGAGCGCGTCCACGGTCTCGGCGACGACCTCTGCGTCGCGGACGAACGAGGTCTCCTGGACCGCCTCGCGCAGCGCGCCGTCGAGCCGCAGGTAGCGCGCCCGCTTGAGCAGGGGCCGCACGAGCCGCACCACCGCGCGCGCGCGGCGGATCGACTTGCGGTACTCGTGGACCGCCTTGCCGGGGTCGCGGCCCGCGCGCGCGACCTGGGCCGCGGCGTAGGCCAGGACGCTGGCGAACGCGGCCAGGAGGCCGTCCCAGGCGGGGAGGCCGGGGTCGAGCGCGAGCGTCGCGCGCGGCGAGACGATGGCGGCCCGGGGGCCGCGCGCCCCCCCCTCGTCCAGGTCGTCGAGCGTCGTGGTCATCGGCGTGAGGCCCGGTGGGGACGCCCGTCGTCCGCCGCCGGGGCGCCCGGTATCGTAACCCCATCGAGGCACCCGCATGATCCTCGTCCTCCTCCGCCACGGCATCGCCCAGGACCGCGACGACCCCTCGTCGCCCCCCGACCCCGAGCGACGGCTGACGCCCCGGGGGGAGCGCCGCACGCTGCAGGCGGCGCGGGGGCTGCGCGCGCTCTTCCCGGAGCCGCGCATCGTGCTCTCGAGCCCGTACGTCCGGGCGCGGCAGACCGCCGACCTCGCCCTCGAGGGGCTCGGCGCGCGCGGGGTCGAGGTCGTGCCGACGGATGCGCTGCTGCCGGAGGCGCCGCCGGCCGACCTCCTGCGGGTGCTCGAGCGCGTGGGCGTCGACCGCGTCCTCGCCGTCGGCCACGCCCCGAACCTGGACCACGTCGTCGCGCACTCGCTCGGCGCGACGGCCGCGGCGACCTCGCTCAAGAAGGCCGGGGTCGCCTGCCTGGAGCTGACGCCCGGCGCCGGCCCGGGGCGGCTCGCCTGGCTCCTCGAGCCGCGGACGCTCCGGCTGCTCGCGCGGCGGCTGTGAGCTGCCTCCTCCTGGAGAACTTCTCTCTCCGCCGCTCGTGCTCGACCCGCCAGAGCGAGCGATGGGGAGGCGCGGAGCGGGCCGAACACCGTTGCCCGGGCACTTGCGCCGATCGCGCCCCCCTCGCGAGCGCATCACTCATCGCAGGTCCTTCGGGTGCGCGGGCTCCTGGACCACCGCCCCGTCCTCGAGCCGGACGCAGGTGAGGGCGCGCCCCCACACGCAGCCGGTGTCGAGGGCGACCACCCCGGGGACGAGCACGAGGCCCAGCGCGGCCCAGTGGCCGAACACGATGGTCGCCCCGGCGCTCCGGCGCCCGGGGGCCTCGAACCAGGGGACGAGGCCGCGCGGGGCCGCCGCGGGCGGCCCCGAGTAGTCGAGGTCCATCGTGCCGTCCGCCCGGCAGCAGCGGACCCGGGTGAGCGCGGCCACGACCAGCCGCAGCCGGTCGTCCGGTGACAGCCCCTCGCGCCAGGCGAGGGGCGAGGGGCCGGCGGCCAGCGCCTCCAGGAACGCGCGCCGGTCGGCGGCCCTGGCGGCGTCGACCTCGGCCGCGAGGGCGGCGGCGGCCTCGGGCGTCCACGACGGCAGGAGCCCCGCGTGGACGAGGAGGCGGTCGCCGTCGCGGACGAGGAGCGGGCGGGTCGCGAGCCAGTCGAGGAGGTCGGCGCGGTCCGGGGCCTCGAGCACGGCGTCGAGCGTGTCCTTGCCCTTCGAGGCGCGCGTCCCGGCGGCGCGGGCCAGCAGGTGCAGGTCGTGGTTGCCCAGGACCGCCGTCAGGCCGCGCTGCCGGGCCGCCCAGCGGAGCACCTCGAGCGAGCCGCGGCCGCGGTTGACCAGGTCGCCCGCCAGCCACAGGCGGTCGTCCGAGGTGGGCGAGACCCGGTCGAGGAGGCGCTGGAGGGTCCGCCAGCAGCCCTGGACGTCTCCGACCGCGTAGGTCGCCATGCGGCTCCTGGACCGGCGCGAGGGCCGGGTGGTCCGGACTCCAGGGTACACTCGGTCGGGAAGGGCGGGGCGGCGCGGGGCAGGCGCCGGCGCGGCGGCCCCCAGCAGCACCTCGAGGGCGATCGGCTTGAGCAGCAACGGCGCTCCCGGCATGGCCGCGGCCGTGGACCTCGGGTCCAACAGCTTCCACATGGTGATCGCGCGGGTCGAGCAGCACGACCTGCGGATCGTCGACCGCATCAAGGAGCCGGTGCAGCTGGCCGGGGGGTTCGACGGAAAGAACCACCTGACCGAGGAGGCGCAGGGCCGGGCCATGGCCTGCTTGACGCGCTTCGGGCAGCGCCTGCGCGACATGCACCCCGACCTCGTGCGGGCCGTCGGCACGAACACGATGCGCAAGGCGAAGAACGCCCGCGCCTTCATCACCCGCGCCCAGAAGGCGCTCGGCCACCGGATCGAGGTGATCTCGGGCCGCGAGGAGGCCCGGCTCATCTACCTGGGCGTGTCGCACACGGTCCCGGACGCGCCCGGGCGGCGCCTGGTGATCGACATCGGCGGGGGCAGCACCGAGTGCATCCTCGGCGAGCGCTTCGACGCGCTCCAGGCCGACAGCATGCACATGGGCTGCGTCTCCTGGAGCCTGCGCTTCTTCGGCGACGGCAAGCTGCGGCGGGAGGCGTTCCGGAACGCGGAGATCGCCGCGCAGGCGGAGCTGCAGACGATCGCCCGCCGGTACCGCGCGCTGAGCTGGGAGACCTGCTTCGGGTCGTCCGGCACGATCGAGGCGGTCGTCGACATCCTCCGCGCCGCGGGGATGAGCGAGCCCGGCGTGATCACGGCCGCCGGGCTGCGCAAGCTGCGGAAGGCCATGGTCGCGGCCGGGCAGGTGAGCAAGCTGGACCTGCCGACGCTCTCGCCCGCGCGCGCCGCCGTGCTCGCCGGCGGCGTGGCGATCCTCCTCGGCGCCTTCGAGAGCCTCGAGATCGAGCGCATGCAGCCCTGCTCGGGCGCCCTGCGCGAGGGGCTCCTCTACGACCTCCTGGGGCGCATCCGGCACGAGGACGTGCGCGACCGGACGATCCGGCGCCTGCTCGAGCGCTACGGGGTCGACCTCGAGCAGGCGGCCCGGGTGGAGCGCACGGCGCTCTACGGCCTGAAGCAGGTCGCCGCCGCCTGGCAGCTCGAGGCCTCGCCCCTGCGCCACGTCCTCGAGTGGGCGGCGCGGCTGCACGAGCTCGGCCTGGCGATCTCCTATAGCAGCTACCACCGACACGGCGCCTACCTGATCACCCACTCGGAGATGCCCGGCTTCAGCAACGACGACAAGCTGCTGCTCGCGGCGCTCGTCCTGGCGCACCGCCGGAAGGTCGCGCGGGGCATGTTCCCCGAGGGCCTCCCCGTGGGCACGACGACGGCCCTGCGGCTCGCCGTGATCCTGCGCCTCGCCGTGCTCCTCAACCGGAGCCGCAGCCCGCGCCCGCTGCCGACCTTCTCGCTGGTCGCCGACAAGGACCGGCTGCGGCTCGAGTTCCCCGAGCGCTGGCTCGAGGAGCACCCGCTCACCCTGGCCGACCTCGAGGAGGAGCGGCCGGCGCTGGCCGGGGTGGGGGTGGAGCTGACGTTCGCGTAGCCGTCAGGTCGCCAGCCGCTCCATGAGCAGCTCCTGCGCGCAGTGCGGCGGCGCGGCGTCGGTCGGGGCGCTACGGCGGTAGGTGCCGTCGGGCAGCAGGTCCCAGGCCTGGACGTTGTCCTGCAGGCAGGTCCACAGCCCGTCCTCGAGGACCTGCTGGCGCACGACGGGGTCGACGATCGGGAAGGCGATCTCCACCCGCTTGAAGAAGTTCCGCTGCATCCAGTCGGCGGACGCCAGGTAGGTCAGCTCCTGGCCGCGGGCGTAGAAGTAGTAGATGCGGCTGTGCTCCAGGAAGCGCCCGACGATCCCGCGCACGCGGATCCGCTCCGACAGCCCCGGGACCCCCGGCCGGAGGCAGCACACGCCGCGCACGATCAGGTCGACCTGCACGCCGGCCTGGGAGGCGCGGTAGAGGGCCTGGATCACGCCCGGCTCGGAGAGCGAGTTGAGCTTGGCCACGATCCGCGCCTGGCGGCCCGCGCGCGCCTCGGCCGCCTCCTGCTCGATCAGCTCGAGCACGCGCGCGTGCAGGGTGAACGGCGACTGCAGGAGCTTGGAGAGCTGCACGACGCGGCCGAGGCCGGTCATCTGCTGGAAGAGCCGGTGCACGTCCTCGCCCGTGCGCTCCTCGCACGTCATGAGGCTGAAGTCGGTGTAGGCCCGCGCGGTCCCCGTGTGGTAGTTGCCCGTCCCGAGGTGGACGTAGCGGCGGAGCGCGGCCCCCTCGCGCCGGACGACCAGGAGCAGCTTGGCGTGCGCCTTGAACCCGACGATGCCGTAGGCGACCTTGGCGCCGGCCTCCTGCAGGCGGGTCGCGAGGTCGATGTTCGTCGCCTCGTCGAAGCGCGCGCGGAGCTCCACGACCGCCGTGACCTCCTTGCCCGCGCGGGCCGCGCCGATGAGCGCCTCCGCCATGGGGCTCTGCGCACCCATGCGGTAGACGGTCATCTTGATGGCCAGGACGTTCGGGTCCTCCGCGGCCTGGCGGAGCAGCTCCACGACCGGCGTGAACGCCTGGTAGGGGTGGTGGAGGAGCACGTCCCCTCGGCGCACCTGCTCGAAGATGTCCAGCGCGGGCCGCGGGGTGGGGGCGAACGGGGGGTACTTCAGGTCGGGGCGGTTGACGAGGTCGTAGAGCGCGGAGAGGCGGTGCAGGTTGACCGGCCCGTCGACCTTGTAGAGCTCCTGGGGCGGGAGCTTGAACTGGGCGAGCAGGAACTGCGCCATGTAGGGGCTGCACTGGACGGGCATCTCGAGGCGGACGGCGTCGCCGTAGTTGCGGCCGGGGAGCTCGCCCTTGAGCGCGCGCAGGAGGTCGTCGACCTCCTCCTCGTCGACCCACAGGTCGCTGTTGCGCGTGAGGCGGAACTGGTAGCAGCCGGAGATCCGCATGCCCGGGAACAGCTCGCCCACGTGCGCGTGGATGACGCTCGAGAGGAGCACGAAGTCGTGCGGGCCGCTGGCGACCCGGGGCGGCATCTGGATCAGCCGCGGGAGGAGCCGCGGCACCTGCACGACCGCGGTGCCGCTGGTCCGCTCGTAGGCGTCGCTCCCCTCGAGCGAGACGATGAAGTTCAGGCTCTTGTTGAGCACGCGCGGGAACGGGTGGGCGGGGTCGAGCCCGACCGGCGTCAGGACCGGCAGCACCTCGCGGCTGAAGTAGGCGTGCACCCACTCCTGCTGGGCGGGCGTCCAGGCCTGCCGGCGGACGACCCTGATGCCGGCCGCCTCGAGGGCCGGCAGGAGCACGTCCTGCAGCACGCGGTACTGCTCCGCCACCAGGCGATGCGCCTCCTGCGAGACGGCCTCGAGCGTGGCCGCGGGCGAGAGCCCGTCGAGCTCGGGCTTGGCCAGCCCGAGCGCGATCTGCTGCTTGAGGCCGGAGAAGCGGATCTCGAAGAACTCGTCGAGGTTGGAGCTCGAGATGCAGAGGAACCGGAGGCGCTCGAGGAGCGGCGTGCGCGGGTCCTTGGCCTGCTCGAGGACCCGCGCGTTGAAGGCCAGGAGGCTCAGCTCGCGGTTGATGTAGTTTCGGGGGTCGAGGAGGTCGACGGGCGGCGGCGCGGGCGCGGGCGCCTCCGGCTCGGCGGCGGCGGCCTGCCCCTGCGGCTGCGAGTCATCGAGGGTGCGGCCGGCCGGCGGCGGGCCGCCGAGCGCGCCGCCGGCGCCAGGGGGCGTCATCATGATGCGCTCGATCATACCCCGGCCGCGCGCGGCCGCCCGCGCCCGCCGCCGGGGTAAGATCTTCCGCGTGAAGATCCGGCGCGGCATCCCCGTGGTCGACGGCGTGGTCATCGGCGAGGCCTACATCCTCGACGGGGAGCACTACCGGGTCACGCAGCGCTTCCTCAAGGCGAAGACGCCCGAGGCCGCCGAGCAGGAGTGGCAGCGGTTCGAGGCGGCCGCCGCGGCGGCGCGCCGCGAGACCGAGCGCATCAAGGAGCAGATCTCGGGCGAGGTCTCGTCCGAGGTGGCCTCGATCCTCAACTACCTGGCCCTGCTGTACGAGGACCCCGACTTCCTCGACTACGTGCGCCGGCGGGTCACGAAGGACTTCTTCACCGCTGAGCACGCGGTCAGCCGCAAGGTGTCGATCTACCGCAAGGAGTGGGAGCGCCACGAGGTCACGCGCGCGCGCCTGGCCGACCTCGACGACTTCGAGCGGCAGCTCCTGCGCTTCCTCCTCGGCGAGCAGCAGCGCACGCTCTCGGCCCTCCAGAAGCCGGTGATCGTCATCGCGCGCGACCTCACCCCCTCCCAGGCCGCCTCGCTGCCGCTCGAGTGGGTGCGCGGGTTCGTCACCGACGCCGGCGGCAAGACGTCGCACACGGCGATCCTCGCCCAGAGCCGGCGCATCCCGGCGGTCGTCGGCCTCGGCTCGATCACGGGCGACGCGGTCGGCGGCGAGCTGGTGATCCTCGACGGGCGCGAGGGGCGGGTCATCATCGACCCCGACCCGCAGACCCTGGCCAAGTACCAGGACCGTCAGGAGCGCTTCGCCCGCTACCTGCTCGAGCTCGACGAGCTGCGGACGCTCCCCGCGGAGACCCGCGACGGTCACCTGGTCACGCTCTACGCGAACATCGAGTTCCCCGACGAGATCGCGGATGCCCTGCGCTTCGGCGCCGAGGGGATCGGGCTCTACCGGACCGAGTTCCTCTACGACAAGGAGAACCCCGACCCGTCCGAGGAGGATCACCACCTGGCCTACTCCCGGGCGGTCGAGCTCCTCGGCGGGCGGCCCCTGGTGATCCGCACGCTCGACCTCGGCGCGGACAAGTTCGTGCCTGACGGGCTCGCGCACGAGAAGAACCCGTTCCTCGGCTGCCGCTCGATCCGCTACTGCCTCCTCGAGCGGCGCGACGTGTTCTGGCGGCAGCTGCGGGCGATCCTGCGCGCCTCGTCGCGCGGCGACGTGCGCATCATGCTGCCCATGATCTCCTCGCTCGAGGAGCTGCTCGAGGCCAAGAGCACGATCGAGGAGGTCAAGCAGGAGCTGCGCCGGGAGGGGCACGCGTTCCGCGAGGACATCCCGGTCGGGATCATGATCGAGGTCCCCTCGGCCGCGCTGCTGTCCGACGTCCTGGCGCAGTACGCCGACTTCTTCAGCATCGGCACGAACGACCTGGTCCAGTACACCCTGGCGGTCGACCGCGTGAACGCCAAGGTGGCGCCGCTGTATCAGCCCACGCATCCGGCGATCTTTCGCCTGCTCCTCACGACGATCGAGGCCGCGCGCCGCCACAAGATCCCGGTGAGCATCTGCGGCGAGCTCTCGGGCGAGCCGCACTTCACGCTGCCGCTCGTCGGCCTCGGCATGCGCGACCTCTCCATGGCGTCGTCGACGATCCCCAAGATCAAGCGCTTCATCCGGCGCATCAGCGCCCTCGAGGCCGGGCGCGCGGTCGACGCGGTGCTCACCATCCAGAACGCCACCGAGACGCTGGAGTACCTGAACGAGAAGGCGCGCGAGATCGACCCGGCGCTCTACGGGCTATGAGGGCCGGGCTCGGTCGCCCTTTGTTCGCCCCGCCGCAGTTGCGCGGGGGGCGGGCTTGCAGTTACCCTCCCCCAACGCGCGGAGAGACGATCCAGGCCCACAGGTGTCCAACATCAGCAGGGGCGGGGTGCGACGTGAGGCCTTCATGGCCTGGGCGCCCCCTTCGTTCCGTCCGTCACGCTCCGTAGGGCTCTTGGGCCCCGACGCCGGATGGCGCCCCGGGCGCGGCACGACCGGCCGGTCGGGCGCCGTCGCCGGAGGGCCGTCGCTCGCCGGGGCCGAACGGAGCGTGACCGTGATGATGTTGGTGTGTCCGCCCGCGGCGGGCCCTCCCGCGACCGAACGTTCTGAACTTGCGTCGGTCGGTGGGGATTTGTATAGTTCGGCCCGGGGGAAGACCGGGCGGAACCGGTCGATCAGCCGAGTTCGGGATCATCTGAATCCGCCAGGGTGGGGAGGCGGCCAGACGAGCCCCGCGTTGCGCCTCGACGGCGCCCGGCGCGCGGCCCACTGCCACCACACGACTCCAGCGGACTTCGGACCTGGATCCCCGGGATCGTGGAGCGAGGGCGCTCCGTTCGTCCCGCACACGGAGGAGCGAGAGCATGTTCGGCAGGAGTAAGCGAGTCCTCGCCCTGGACATCGGCTCGAGCGAGATCAAGGCGCTGGAGGTCGTCGACACCGGCTCCGGCATCGCGCTGACGGGCTTCGAGGCGACCCGGATCGGCAGCCAGAACGAGACGATCTTCGCCGTGAAGGAGCTCCTCAAGAAGGGGAACTTCAAGACGAAGCGCTGCGTGACGGCGGTCTCGGGCCGGTCCGTGATCGTGCGCTACGTCACCATGGCGCAGATGCCGATCGAGGACCTCCGCCAGGCGATCAAGTTCGAGGCGGACAAGTACATCCCGTTCGAGGTCGACGAGGTGATCATGGACACCCAGATCCTCGAGGACGGGATCGGCGACGCCGGCGCCGAGATGAAGGTCCTCCTCGTCGCCGTGCGGAAGAGCCTCGTCGAGGAGCACCTCGCGCTGCTCAACGACGCGGGGCTGCAGCCGACCACGATCGACGTCGACGCCTTCGCGCTCGGCAACGCCTTCGAGGCGCGCGCCCGCGCCCAGGGCGGCCTGGCCCCGGAGAAGGTGGTCGCCCTGATCGACATCGGCGCCAACAAGACGAACATCAACATCCTCAAGGGCAAGACCTCGTACTTCACGCGCGAGGTCTACCTGGCGGGGAACGACTTCACCGAGGCCGTCTCGCGCAAGTTCAACCTGGACACCCAGGAGGCCGAGCGGCTCAAGTGCGAGCCCGCCGACCAGTCGGCCGAGGTGGAGGAGGCGATCCTCCCCACGCTCGACGACCTCGGCAACGAGATCCAGCTCTCCTTCGACTACTTCGAGAACCAGTTCGACCGCGTCGTCGAGGAGGTCTACATCTCGGGCGGGAGCGCGCGGCTCCCGGGGCTCCAGCGCGCGTTCGAGGGCGCCTTCGAGAAGAGCGTCGTCTTCTGGAACCCGCTCGAGGGGATCGACATCCGCCAGGGCGTCGACATGAAGCGCCTCAACCAGTACGCGGGCCAGCTCGCGGTCGGGGTCGGCCTCGCGACCAGGGCTAGGGGGTGGTAGCGTGCTCGCCATGATCGAGATCAACCTGCTGCCGCAGGAGTACCGGCCCCGGGACTCGACCAACGTCCCGCTCATGCTGACGGCCCTCGGCGGGATCGTGCTGGTGTGCGGGCTGATGTTCTATCTGGTCAGCGTGCAGAACGAGCTCCGCGACCTCGAGCACGCCGTCGATGACCTGACGAAGAAGAAGGCCGACCTGGAGCTCCAGGCCAAGAAGGTCGACGCGCTGAAGGAGGAGATCGAGCGGCAGAAGAGCCGCCAGGAGACGATCATCGAGATCAGCCAGTCGAAGGTCATGTGGTCGCAGAAGCTCGAGCAGTTCGCGCGGGTCATGGGCAGCCATCGGAACTTCTGGGTCAACCAGCTGAACCTGACCAAGACCGCCGCGGGCGGGAGCGGCGGCTCGACCTTCAGCATGCGCGTGTCGGGCCTGCACTACGACCTCAACGAGGTCGCCAAGCTGCGCGACGCCTTGCAGAACGACCAGAACTTCTTCTACCACTTCACTGAGCTGCAGAGCTACTCGGTCTCGAGGGCCTCGGTGACCGGCATGCGAAACGCGACGGAGCGCATGGACTTCGAGGTCAAGCTCCCGGTCGCGGTCGGCACCCCTGCGGGGAGGAACTAGCCGTGACCAAGGAGACCAAGGCCACGGCGATCGCCGCGGGCATCGTCGCGCTCATCTCGGCGGGCTTCGTCTACGTGATCAGCAACGAGCTCGACGCGAAGGCGGCCAAGGAGGCGGAGAAGGCGCAGCTGGAGGGGGAGATCGACGGGCTCGAGCGGAAGGTCGCCACGATCGACGCCCTCACCCAGGAGCTGGACAACCTGAAGGCGAACTTCTCGCAGTACATCAAGATCCTGCCCTCGCCCGAGATCGCGACGCACGAGCGGCTCATGGACCTCGTGCAGGAGAAGTCCAGCCGGACCGGGTTCCAGATCAAGAAGTTCGACTTCCGTCAGCAGCCCGGGGTGGGCGCCGCGGCGCGCCGGGCCAAGACCGCGTTCCAGGAGGTGGAGATCTCCATGAACGCCGAGGGCACGTTCGAGCAGTTCCTCCGCTTCCTCAACTCGCTCGAGCGCCACGAGAGCTTCGTGCGGGTGAACAGCTTCACCTGCACGGCGCCGTCGACCCCGGTGACGGACGACCAGGGGAAGGTGAGCTACCCCCTGACGATCGCCTTGAACATCTCGACGTTCCGGTACGACTCGGGAGGGCCATAGCGTGCGCCAGCTGAAGCACTTCCTGGTGGCGGCGGGGGTCATCGCGGCCTCCGCGACGGCCTGGTCGCAGCAGCCGCCGCGCGGCGCCGTCGAGGCGTCCTCGGGCGACGCGGGTGAGGCGAACGAGATCGTCCTCAAGACGCAGTTCCTCGAGGCGCACAAGGCGAAGAAGTGGGGCGACGCCCGCGACGCGTTCGTCAAGCTCCGCAAGTTCTTCCCGACCGTCCTGCAGGACAAGCGGCTGCTCTACCTCTACGCCGAGGCGCAGTACAGCCTCAACGAGCCCGGCGGGGCGGCCCCGACGCTCGAGCAGCTCCTCGAGCTCCAGGACAACCACGCGCGCGGGCTGTTCCTGCTGGCCAAGATCCGGGCCAAGTCGACCAACACGCAGGACAAGGAGCGGGCCAAGGACCTGCTCATCCAGGCGGCCCGCGCCGGGCTCTACGTCCTGCGCGACATCAGCTCTGCCGAGGGCAAGCAGATCTTCGGGTTCCTGCTCACGGACCCGGCCTTCATCCTGCGCGTCATGCACGCGGCCAACGAGTACCAGCTCACGAGCACGGACGTGCACAACCCGTTCATGAGCGCGCTGCAGCCGTTCGTCGAGGGGGAGGTGACGGCGCCGGTCGTCACGACGGTGAGCGACCCGCGCCAGGCCGAGCTCGAGGAGCGGATCGAGGCCCTGTTCCAGGAGATCGTCAAGCTCGCCGAGGAGCGTCAGGTCGAGGAGCTCATCACCAAGTTCACCGAGCTCCGGCAGATCATGAACGAGTACCAGGGCTTCGGCACCTCCGAGGTGAAGAAGAAGCTGGAGAAGTGGAGCCAGAAGCTGGCCGACCTGGGCGAGATCCAGTACTCGATCCGGCTCCAGGTGTACATCGCCGAGGGCAACCAGCACCTCCGGGCGATGGCGGACGCGATCCGGAGCGACATGTTCGACGCCGCCCTCGACCAGTTCACCCAGATCGAGGTGCTCTGCGATCAGATGCGCGGCGAGGACCGCGAGGTCTTCCATCGCAACGCCGAGGCGCTGTTCATGCGCGGCAAGGCGCTCGCCGACCGCGCGCGGCGCCTGAAGCGGATCGCGGAGTTCCGGCTGGTCGTGACCGGGATCGTCATCGCGCCGCCTGGCGACAAGAAGGACAGCGCGATCATCAACAACCGGATCTACCGGGAGGGCGAAACGGTGTTCGATGACAGCGACGAGGAGATCGAAGGGCTCCAGGTCGTCGAGATCATCCGCTCCACCGTGCGCTTCCGCTTCGAGGACACCGAGTTCGTGCGGGAGCTGAAGCCTCAGCAGTGACGGGACAGGTGGGGGGGCGGCCGCGGACGGAGGCACAGCACTCCGGCGCGGCCTGACCCCAAGGTCGCGGGGCGCCTCGGCGCCCCGGGGCACCGGGCCCAGGGGGGGCCCCGGACGGGGAAACAGGCGGGACGGTCGCCCGGGGGAAGCCAGGCGTCCGCGGGCGCCGTCAGGCGCCCGAAAACCCGGGCGCGGTCACGCGCCCGGAAAAGGGGGAAGAATGAGAACGCGGCGGTACGCGTGCGTTGCGGCCCTGGCCGCCATCGTGGTTGTCGGCACCCCGGCCTTCGGCCAGGACAGTCCCCTCGACGGAGGCGGGCTGTCCGGGGGGGGGCCGCGAGGAGGCGCCAGCCAGCGCATCCACGTCGACGTCGACGACGTCGACCTCTCCCAGGTGATGGAGCGGATCGGCCGGCAGGTCGGGCGCAACATCCTCGTCGACCCGAGCGTGCAGGAGCGGGTGACGGTCTCGCTGCGGGACATCCCCTGGCGCGAGGCGGTCGACGTCATCTCCCGCATGACGCGTTGCGAGGTCGAGGAGCGCGCCGGCGGCATCCTCATCCTCACCCAGCCGCCCAAGGTGACGATCCAGTTCACGGACGCCAACGTCCGGACCGTCCTCCAGCTGCTGGCCGCCTACAGCGGCAAGAACATCATCATCTCGCCGAACGTCACCGGCAGCGTCACGCTGGACCTCAAGGAGGTCCACTGGCTGCGCGCGCTCCACGCGATCGTGAAGACGGTCGGCGACTACGAGGTCGTCGAGGAGACGGAGGACCTGCTCCGCGTCGTCCGCCGCGATGCGATCGAGCAGCAGCTGGAGACGATCGTCTTCCCGCTGAAGTACGTCCGGCCCCCGACGAACTACCGCGCCGTTCCGCCGCGGACCTCCGGCGGCGGCGGCCGCGGTCAGTCGGCGGCCGCCGTCTTCGTCGGCCCGGCCAACACGACGCTCTCGCCCCAGCAGCTGGAGCCGCGGGAGACGTTCACGCTGTTCCGCGCGCTCCGCTCGGTGATCGAGCAGAGCCAGATCGCGGGCGCGGTGATCGACTACGACCTGCAGAAGAACGCGTTCGTGGTGACGGCCACGCGGCCGCTCCTGAACCAGCTGCGGGTGATCATCGAGAAGCTCGACGTCGCGCCCTCGCAGATCTTCGCGGAGGTCAGGTTCGTCTCGATCCGCGACAACAACAACCAGGAGTACGGGATCGAGTTCTCCGACGGCAGCCGGGACCAGGGCCTGCGCATCAACGGGCCTTTCCCCAGCCAGGGCGTCTTCCTCGACCAGACGGCCCCGAACAACATCGGCTTCCCGGTCGGTCAGTACCCCTTCTTCTTCCAGTCGCAGATGCGCGAGACGTTCAAGTCGCAGTTCTTCCTGCCGGCGATCCTCGACATGGCGGGCATGAACGCGACCCTGAACCTGATCGACCGCGACGACCGGGCCCGCGTGATCCAGTCGCCGTCGCTGTTCATGCTCGACAACGAGGCGGCGGTGATCTTCGTGGGCGAGAACGTGCCCTACGCGGTGCTCCGCGCCCAGCCGGACGCCAACGGCAACGTCGTCCAGACCCTCGAGGAGGGCCAGGACTCGCCGGTGGCGATCGGCTTCTCGCTGTTCATGCAGGCCCGGGTGATCCCGGACAGCGACCGGGTCACCCTCACGGTCCTGCCGCGCGTGAACGAGCTCACCGGCACGAACCCGGCCCTGCCCGGCTTCGAGCTGTTCCAGTTCGGCAACAACTTCCAGCTCAACCTGCCGCGCACGCGCGAGCAGGCGCTGGTGTCGCACGTCATGCTCGACGACACCTACACGGCGGTGATCGGCGGCCTCCTGAAGGAGGAGGACCTCGAGGTCATCAAGCGGATCCCGATCATCTCGAGCCTGCCGATCATCGGCAACCTCTTCACGAACAAGCAGTTCACGCGTCGGGTCGAGAACCTGACGATCTTCGTCACCCCGACGATCGTCCGCGAGCGCTCGACCACGCAGTCGATCTTCTCCCGCGCGACCCGGCGGATGGAGGAGGTGGACTGGAAGTACAAGCGTGACCAGATGCCGGAGGACGAGGACGGCAACCCGACCTGGAAGGACGACGAGGACCGCTAGGCCCTCTCGCGAACAGGTCGCCTCGGTCGCGGGGGGAGCTTCGGCTCCCCCCGCGTCGTTTCGGTCGTCGTTTTCGTCCGGAGGCCCCTGGACATTCCGCAGGGACCGCCTTAAATAGCGACGAGCCAATGAGACACTCGCGTGCGGCCGAGCGGCGCCCCGTCGGCGGGCGCCGCGCGCATGCCCTCACACACGTCGGTGGGCCGCGCCGCAGGCGGGACACACCGACCGACTTGGGGCCGCCCTGAGGCGGCCTGGAGCGCCATGGTCAAGCGGATGCTCATCAACGTCTCCGAGCAGGAGGAGGCCCGCCTCGCGGTGGTCGAGGGCGACCTGCTCTCGGAGCTGTACGTCGAGCGGACGACCGAGGAGAAGTACCTCGGGAACATCTACAAGGGCCGGATCGCGAACATCGAGCCCAGCATCCAGGCCGCCTTCGTCGACTTCGGCCGCGACATCAACGGCTTCCTGCACGTGAGCGACGTCATGCCGGCCTACGGCAAGCGCCAGACGGGCAACGGGGAGCACCAGGACATCACCCAGCTCCTCTCCAAGGGCCAGGAGGTCCTCGTCCAGATCACGAAGGACCAGATCGGCACGAAGGTGCCGACCCTGACCACCTACATCAGCTTGCCCGGCCGCTACCTGGTCCTCATGCCGTCGATCAGCAAGTGCGGCGTCTCGAAGAAGATCACCTCCGAGGACGAGCGCCAGAAGCTCCGCTCGCTGCTCAAGGACCTCAACCCGCCGGCGGGGATGGGCTACATCATCCGGACCGCCGGGCTGGACCGGAGCCGGGAGGAGCTGGCGCGGGACCTGACCTACCTGCTCAACCTGTGGAAGGCGATCCTGCAGCGGGTGAAGGGCGCCGAGTCGCCGGCGACGATCTACAAGGAGTCGGACCTCGTCATCCGCTCGATCCGGGACCTCTTCTCGGGCGAGATCGACGAGGTGGTCGTCGACAACTACGACGTCTACACGCGCGCCAGGGAGTTCCTCCGCGCGGTCATGCCGCGCTACGAGGACATCGTCAAGTTCTACCCCGGCCCGACGCCGCTCTTCCACAAGTACAACGTCGAGCGGCAGATCGAGGGGCTGCAGGCCAAGCGCGTGCCGCTGAAGTCGGGCGGCTCGATCATCATCGAGCAGACCGAGGCGCTGGTCGCGATCGACGTCAACTCGGGCAAGTTCAAGGGCGAGAAGAACCTCGAGGAGACGGCCTACCGGACGAACCTGGAGGCGGCCGAGGAGATCGCCCGGCAGGTCAGGCTGCGCGACCTGGGCGGGCTCATCGTGTGCGACTTCATCGACATGCGCGAGTCCCGCCACAAGACGGCGGTGGAGCGGGCCCTGCGGGCGCACCTCCGCCGGGACCGCGCCCGCGTGCGGGTGGCGCGGATGTCGCGTTTCTCGCTCATCGAGATGACCCGCCAGCGCGTGCGCGAGAGCCTCAAGCGCACGACGTACAAGCCGTGCGCACACTGCTCGGGCACGGGCTACATCAAGTCCGTGGAGTCGGTGGCCCTCGAGGTCATGCGCGAGGTGCAGCTGCGCCTGGTGGAGCATCCCAGCGAGGAGGTCACGGTCGTCTGCAACCCCGAGGTGGCCGACTACCTGCGCAAGCGCAAGCTGCCGGCGCTCGACAAGCTGAAGGAGCGCTTCAAGCAGCCGATCGAGGTCGTCGGCTCGCGGGACCTCAAGGCCGACGAGATCAAGTTCAACTAGACGTGTGACCGCGGCTGGTGTGATCGCGGCCGCGGCCGAGGATGGCGGGCGCTGCCTCTGGTGTGATCGCGGCTGCGGCCGAGGATGGCGGGCGCTGCCGTCCGTCGGGGGGGGGGGGGGGGGGGGG
>JAMLIC010000045.1 GCA_023954375.1 Planctomycetota bacterium | reverse complement strand
GGGTGGGGGGGGGGGGGGGGGCGCGCGCCCCCCCCCCCCCCCGACCGCTCAGGCTCCCTCGGCGGCCCACGGCCGCCATCGGTCGCCTTCGGCCGACACGCCCTGCCCTCGTTCGGCTCGCCTGAGGCTCCTGCTGCGAAGGCGCGGGGAGGTGTGCTCGGAGGCGGCTCGAGGCGGCTCGGCCGTCTGCGAAGACGGGTTCGAGGACGGGCTCTAGTCCTCGTCCTCGGGCGGATGCGGGATCCCGTGCTGCGTCATGAACTCGGGGCGGGGGCGGTCCCACTGGACCCCGAAGCGCCGCTCGGCCCAGGCCTCGGCCCTGGCGTAGTCCTCGTCGTCCAGGATGCGGTGGGGGAGCAGCGCGGGCTCCTCGAGGAAGCTGGGGACGAGCGCCTCGAGGATGTCGAGGCGCGCGGAGCGCTCGGTGTAGGCCTCGCGCACGATCAGGTCGGTGCGCAGCTCCGAGGCCAGCGCCTTCAGGGCCCGCTCCGTCGCCACGCGCCCGAGGTCGCGCGCGAGGGCGACCTTCCGGTCGGGGTCGGTCGCGGCGAGGAAGGCGTCGACGACCTGCTCCTCGAGCCGCGCGTCGCCGAGCGCCGCCCGGGCCAGCCGCAGCTCCGGCTCCCGCTCCCACGCCGGCTCGCGCTCCACCAGCGCCTCGAGCGCCGCCGCGCCCTCGGGCGGCTTCACGCGCGCGAGCACGAGGAGCATGCTGGCGTCGGGCGCGCGGCGCAGGTCCTCGAGCAGCGCGGCCGCGTGGGGGCGGAGGAGCGGCGCCGGCACGTGCAGCCGCAGCGCGTCGAGCACCACGTCCTTGGCCGGGTCGGCCACCGCCAGGCCGTCCGCCACGAGCGCGGCCACCACGTCGGGGTCGCGGATCACCTGCGCGCCCTGCGCGTGGAGCGGGTCCGTCTTCGTCCCCAGCGCCACGACGAGCCGCGCCACCTCCTCGCGCACGTCCCCGCGCTCCTCCCGCAGCGCGCGCGCGGCGCGCGCCAGCGCCGGCGGGCTCGGGCGGCCCCCCTCGACGAACGCCGAGACGTCCCCCCGGAAGCGATCTCCCCGCAGGCGCGCCAGCGCGGCCTCCACCTCGTCCATCCCCCGCCCCTCCTGCGCCGCGACCGCCGTCGAGGCCACGAGCACCGCGAGCCCGCCGCGCGCCCGCCTCAGTCGCGCGGCACCTTCTCCCACTGGTTCTCCTCCCCCTCCTCGTACCTCATGACCTGGGGCCTGAAGCGGATGCGCGTGTCCTCGCGGTCGCTCGAGGTGTAGTGCATGAGCAGCTTCCGGTTGACCACGTCCTTCAGCTTCAGCTGCTCGTGGCCGTTCTCGTGGCCGAAGGTGCGCTGGTTCTTCAGGACCGTGTTGCCGGCCTCCTTGATGTAGAAGGGGTCGCCGCTGAGGCCGTTGAGGGGCCAGACGAGCCCGTCGTCGGTCGTCTTCGCGGTCCGGAGGGGCGCGGCCAGGGTGACGTCCGTCCCCGACTTGCTCTGGACCCTGACCCGCTCCGCGCTGGCCCCGGCGCCCACCGTGTAGGAGTTGCCCTCCTTGATGAACTTCATGTTGCGGCTGTAAGAGGTCCTGAGCTTGATGACCGTCGCGCCGGCGGCGGCGTCCTCGCGCAGCATGTAGAGCCAGGTGAGGTCCTTGACCAGGACCGCCTTCTTTCCCGGCCCGGTGAGCGCGCGGCGGACCTCCTGCGCCTCCTCCGAGGTCCCGCCTGGCTGCAGGTCGAGCTTGCCGTTGTCGTTCTTGTCGAACGGCGCGTCGATGTCCCCGCCGCCGTCGATGCGGATCCGCGCCACGGCCGGCCTGTACCAGGCGTTGAGCAGCCGCTCGAGCTCGGCCACGTCGAGGCGGCGCGAGAGGGCGGTCCCGTCGGAGGTCGAGTCGCTCACGTGGTAGAAGGTGAGCGACATGTCCTTGAGCTTGTAGACGTTCACCATGAGCGGCCAGGAGCAGGTGGGCCCCTGCGGCCCGTCGAGGCGGGCGCGGAGCGCCGCCTCCGCCTTGTTCTTGGCCTTGCCGTTGACGGTCAGGTCGAACTCCGTCTGGCCGCCGGGCGGCGGGCTGGCGTCCGCGGTCGTGTCGTCGTCGGCGGTGAAGTGGACGTCGTCCGAGGTCGCGCCGCCCTGGAGGCGGACCCGCACCGTCGTCGAGTCGCACTTGCGCACCGAGACGTGCGGCGCCGCCTGGAAGTCCATGTTGTCGAAGCCGTACTTCTGGTTCGACGCCGCCGAGAAGATCACCCGGATCACAGCGACCGTGTGGGTCACCGTCAACGGCTCGCCGCCGTCGGCCGGCGTGAAGGTCACCTCGAGCGTCTCGGCATCGAGGCCGTCGCTGTGGGTGGTCCGGCCGATCACCGACACCACCGGCGTGGTCGCCCCGCGCAGGCGCAGCCGCTCGCTCGACGTGCGCCACTGGAAGGCGCCGCGCCAGCCCTCGGGCACGCAGGCCCTGAACCGCTGGGCGTGCCACAGCGGCACGAACCTGCTCGGCTCGCCGCCGTCGTGGGCCCGGATCGCCAGGCCCGGGCGCACCGAGACGACGTGCTCGGCCACGTAGGCGATCCCGGTCTCCTCGGAGGTGAGGGTCGCCTCGAGCGTGACGTCGCCGTCCTCGTCGCTCTCCGTCAGCCCCTTGACCGTGCAGACCCGCCCGGTCGACGACGGCGTGAGCTGCACCTTGTCGCTCTCGCACGACCACGACCAGGTGCCCTCGATCGCCGGGTCGACGTGCGCCTTGAAGCGCACCGAGCCGTCCTTGGGGACCACCGCCATCGGCGCCGGCCGGGCCGCCCCGGCGCCGGCGCCGTGGATCGAGGCCTTGCCGAGCTTCACGCGGCGCTGGGCGTAGGCCGTCCCCGGGACGCTCGACCGCCGGAACGCCTCGAGCAGGACGTCGCCGCCGGTGGCGCGGTCCTCGGGGATCGTCCAGTCGACCTCGTGGCCGGTGACGTCGAGCGCCTTGCCGTCGGCGCGCCACTGGACGTCCTGCTTGGCCGCGTCGGGGACGCGCCCGTCGTCGAGCGGCTCCGAGAAGAAGGTCGGCCGCCCCGGCTCGTCGTAGGCGAAGCCCGCCCACTCCGTGACCGCGAGGTGGATCGAGTCGCCGGGGCGCGCGTCCGCCGGGGCGGTGATCTCCCGCACCTCGGGCTCGCCCAGCGAGAAGATGCGGTCGACCGTGGTCAGCGGCTGCCGCGCCCCCTCCTTCTCGAAGGTGAAGCGCACCACGAGCGGCGAGTCCTCGACGGTGCGCCCCGAGAGCGAGAGCGCCAGCGTGCTCCCCCCCTGGTCGACGAGGGTGTGGGTGGCGATCGGGTCGCCGGAGGCCGCGTGCCGGTAGACCTCGGCCACCGCCCGGGTGGCCGGGGGCGGCTGGCACAGGACCTCGTAGGGGACCTCGATCGACTCGCCCGGCGGCACCCAGAAGGGCGGGTCGTCGTCCCCCTGCGGGGCGGCGCCGCCGGCGGCGGCCGCGTCGGACGACGACGACCGCTGCTGGCGCGGCGGGTCGTCGTCGTCGACGTCCGCGGGCGCGCCGCCGCCGCCGCCGCCCTGCGCCTCGTCCTCCTCCGGCGGGAGCGTCGGGTCGGCCTCGGTGCCGCGCGCCGGATGCACCGCCGGCGCAGGCTCCTGCTCGGCCTGGTCGTCGGACGGCTCGAGCTCCCACGACGGCTGGCCGTCGTCGACGAGGTCCGGCTCCACCTCCTCCGGCGCCTCGTCGGGGGCGGCGGCCGCCACCAGCGGCGCCTCCCACAGGAGGACCTCGTTCGAGTCGAAGTAGGCCCCCTGCTGCGTCCGCGAGCCGTCCCACAGGTCGATGTGCCCGCCGCCCGTGTAGCCGGGGATCCCCAGGAAGGAGATCACCCCCTTCTTGCCGTCGAACTGCGACGTGTCGCCGTCCGGCCGCCGGACCCGCACCTGCGGGCGCCCCCAGCGGTTCTGGAGGTAGGTCGTCAGCTCGCGCATGCGCAGCGCGTAGCGCTTGCCGTCGCCGCCGCGGACGGTGAGGAGGCCCTGGGCCGGCTTGATCGGCTGCCCGGAGAGGTTCAGGGTCCGGCTGAGGCGGATCGCGCAGGTGTTCGCGTAGTCGTCGTTGTCGACCTGCCCGCCGATCTCGCGGCGCACGTCCGGGGAGCTGCCAACCGGGTAGTTGGCCCAGAGGGTGTCGAAGGCGGGGGGCTTGAGCGACATGCAAGTCCCTCGGGGCTCGGGGCGCAGGGGCCTCCGAATGATAGCGCCCGCCGCGGGCAGGTCGTAGCCGCACCCCTCGCGCGACGCGCCGTCCGCTGCTCGACTTACGCCTCGTGCGGAGGGGCGTCGCCCGCGACGAGGTCGGCCGGCCGGAGCGCGAGGTCGGGGAGGACGCCCGAGCGGACGAGGTCGACGCCCTCGAAGCTCGCCCGGGCGCGGAACCGCCCGGCCTCGCCGTCCGGGTCGGTCGCCACGACCACCCGGGGCGGGCCGGGGTCGCGCGGCTCCACGCGCCAGTACTCGCGCACCCCCGCGCGGGCGTAGCGCGCCTCGCGCGGCTCGCCGCCGGGCACGACGACCTCGGCGATCAGCTCCGGCGCCGCGCGGCCCGTCGCGGCCTCGGGCCGGGGCCGCGCCGGCACGAACACGATCACCGGCGTGGCCGTGGGGTCGGCGCCCGGGCGGCGGTCCTGCTCGATGATGAGCACCCCCTCCTCGGTCGCCTCGGCGTGCGCCTCGAGCAAGGCGTGGAGGCGCGCCAGGAGCGGCGGCAGCGGGGCGAGGGGGCGGCCGAAGGGCGGGAGCACGCGCCGCGCCTAGCCCGAGACCTCGGCGACCCCGTTCTTGATCACCTCGTCGCCCTTCTGGTTCACGACCCGGAAGCCGTAGGTGCGCAGGCCCTCGCGCTCGTCCTGGTCCCAGCCCTCGACCGTGAGCACGTCGCCCATGAGCACGGGGCGGGAGAAGCGGACGGCGAGGCGCCGCAGGCGCAGCGGGTCGCCCCCGGCGACCGCGTTCACCACGGCCCGGCAGGCGAACGACATGGTGCACAGGCCCTGGAGGATCACGCCCGGGAAGCCGGCGAGCCTGGCCACCTCGGGGTCGGTGTGGATCGGGTTGTTGTCGAGCGACGCCTCGGCGTAGCGGAGGCTCTGGTCGGGGGCGACGGTCACCTGGTCCCTGAACGAGACCGCCCGCGGGGGCGCGGCGTCGCCGGCGGGCTCGGCGGCGCCCTCCTTCTTCTTGCCGGGGTCGCGGATGAACATGGACGCGCGCACGCGGACGGCCAGCTCCCCGTCGACGAGCAGGCGCTCCTCGACCTGCAGGAGCTCGCCCGTGGACTTCTCCTCGATCCCGGTCACCTCGCAGCGGGCGGCCACGAGGTCCCACGGGCGCAGCGGGCGGAGGAACTCCATGTCCTGCTCGCCGTGGACGAGGCGCATGAGGTCGGCGCCGAGCTCCGGGTCGCCGACGGTCCGGAAGGTCGCGTCCTTCAGCAGGCGCACGGCGAACATGGGCGGCGCGACCACGCCGCCGGGCCGCCCCTCGTCGAGGTAGGCGGGGTTGCCGTCCTCCGTGGCCCCGGCGAACAGGCGCATGTGCTCGGGGCGCGCGAACTGCGGCTCGGGGGTCGCGAACCGCCGGCCGATCGCGGCCCGGCTCATGCCGCCCGCCTTGGCCTGCGCCGGGGCGGCCGGGGCGGCCGGGGCGGCCTGGCGCAGCTGCTCGGCGGCCTTCTTCATGTCGAAGGCGCGGCCGAACTTCATCATGTCGCCCAGGTTCGAGGCCGTGACCCGCCGCTGCATGAAGGCCTGCTCGGGCTTGAGCTCGCCCGCGAGCAGCCTGGCGTAGTCCTCCGCCGCGGCCTTCACGACGCACGTGGCGTCGTCGGCCTTGCCCCGGGTGACCGTGCAGGCCCCGTCCGCGACGCGGACCGTCCACTCGCCGGCGCCGGCGACGTCGAACACGAGCGCCGCCCTCCAGCCGGCGGCGTGCTGGGGCTGGAAGACGCCCGGCAGGACCTCGAAGCCGCGGGCGACGACGGCCGAGGGGCTCGCCGCGGCGGCGCCGGCCTGCGGGGCGGCGACGGCGGCCGGCGCGGCGACGGCCGCCGCCGGGGCCTGCGCGGCGGCGAGCTCGCGGCCCTTCTTCATGTCGAAGGCCGAGCCGAACTTCATCATGTCGCCCAGGTTCGTGGCCTTGATCTTGCCGGCCATGAAGGCCTTCTCCGGCTTCTCCTGGCCGGTGAGGATCTGGGCGTAGGTGGCCTTGTCGACGGTGACGACGCACGTGGGCGCCCCCGCCTTGCCCTTCTCGGTGCGGCAGCCCCGGTCGTCGATCGTCACCGTCCAGGGCGACGCGCCGGCGATGTCGAAGTGGATCGTCGCCTTCCAGCCCTTCGCCCGCTCGGCGACGAACACCTGCGGCAGGAGCCCGAAGGCCTGGTCGATCACCTGCTCGGGGGTCATGGCGCCTGCCGGGGCGGCCGGCGTCGCCGCGGCCGGCGCCGCCGCCTTCGGCGCGTGCGACGCGGCCAGCTCGCGCGCCTTCTTCATGTCGAAGGCGGAGCCGAACTTCATCATGTCGCCCAGGTTCGTGGCCTTGATCTTGCCGGCCATGAAGGCCTTCTCCGGCTTCTCCTGGCCGGTGAGGACCTGCGCGTAGGTGGCCTTGTCGACCGTCACGACGCACGTCGGGGCCCCCGCCTTGCCCTTCTCGGTGCGGCAGCCCTGGTCGTCGATCGTCACCGTCCAGGGCGACGTCCCGGCGATGTCGAAGTGGATCGTGGCCTTCCACCCCTTGGCCCGCTCGGGGACGAACACCTTCGGCAGGAGCGTGAAGGCCGTCTCGATCACGGCCTCGTCGCCGGCGGGCGCCGCGGGGGCGGCGGGCGCCGCGGGCGCCGGGGCGGCCTTGTCGGCCGAGATCTGCGGGAGCTTCTCGTGGATCTCCTGCGTGGTCCACAGCTCCTTGCCGGCCTTCGTGACCCCCTCGGTCATCAGCATCTTGTACTCGAGCAGCTGCTGGCCGTGGATCCCGAAGACCCGCCCGTTCACCTCCGCGGCGAGGTCGGAGGCCAGGTAGAGGACCATCGGCGCGACCTGCTCGGGGAGCATGGTGTCGGGCACCGCCGCGATGTCCTCGGTCATGCGCGTCTTGGCCATGGGGGCGATGCAGTTGACCGTGATCCCCAGCTTGGCCAGCTCCAGCGCCCAGACCTTCGTCATGGCGTAGATGCCGGCCTTGGCCGCGGCGTAGTTCGTCTGGCCGAAGTTGCCGATCAGGCCGGCGTAGGAGCTCGTGTTGATGATCCGCCCGCCGCGGTCGCCCTGCTCGGCGCGCGCCTTCACGTGCTCGGCGAACACCTGCGAGCACAGGTAGGTGCCGCGCAGGTGGACCGCGATCACGAGGTCGAACGCCTCGTCGTCGAGCTTGAGGAGCGTCTTGTCGCGCAGGATCCCGGCGTTGTTGACGAGGACGTCCGCCCGGCCGAACGCGTCGACCGCGGTCTTCAGCAGGCCCTGCGCCCCCTCGCGCGTGGCGACCGAGTCGTAGTTCGCGGCCGCCTGGCCGCCCTGCGCCTTGATCTCGTCCACGACCTGGTCGGCCATGCGCTGGCCGGCGGCGGAGCCGTCGCGGGCCACGCCGAGGTCGTTGACGACGACGCGGGCCCCCTCGCGGGCGAGGAGCAGCGCGTGGCAGCGGCCGATCCCGCCGCCCGCGCCCGTGACGATCGCGACCTTGCCGTCGAGCAGCCCCATGACCGACCTCCAGGGGCGGCGAGGCTAAACCGGGGGGGGCGGGGCGGCAAGCCGAAGGCGGGCCGGCGCCCCGCCGCTCACGTCCGCTCCAGCTCCTCGAGCCTCCCCTGCGCGTCGGCGAGCGCCCCCTCGGCCCGCTCGAGGAGCGTCATCGCGTCCTGGAGGGCGGCCACGAGGCGCGACTGGGCCTCGGCCGCCTCCTCGTCGAAGCGCCGCGCCTGCGACATCTCGTCGAGCTGCTTCGCCTGCTGCTCGACCTGCCGCTCGATGTCGTTCAGCGCCTCGAGCGCCGCCTTGTGGGCGAGGGCGATGCGCCTGGTCAGGTGGGTCACCGGCTGCTGCACGCCCTGGACGATACCGCGCGCGCCGCCGCGGATACACTCCCCGCGCTCGTCACGTGGGGTGACGAGCGCCGTCATCGCGTGTGGTTCGCGGGGGCTCACGCCCCCGCGGCCCCCCCCCGCGCTCGCGCGCGTGGGCCCCTCGGGGCGCCATCGAGTCATCCGACGAGCGCGGCACGTGCCCGACTGGTACGACGAGGCCCTCTACTACGACGTGCTCTTCGGCTGGGACGCGAGCCGGGAGCGCGACTTCCTCCTCGACGCCGCGGCGCGCTTCGGGCTCGGCCGCGCGCCCGCGCGCGCCCTCGAGCCCTTCTGCGGCACCGGGCGGCTCCTGCGCGTCGTGCCGAACGCCGCGGGCTTCGACCTCAACCCGGCCATGGTGCGCTTCGCTCGCTCGACCGGCTGCCGCGCGTTCCAGGCCGACGCCGGCCGGTTCGCGGTCGCCGCGGGGGCGTTCGACCTGGCCTACTGCCTGATCGACTCCTTCCGCCACCTCCTCACGGAGGAGGCGGCCCGCGGCCACCTGCGCGCGGTCGCGCGGGCCCTGCGCCCGGGGGGCGTCTACGTGCTCGGCTTCGACGTCACCGGCGGGATGACGCGGGAGGACTCGGTCGAGGAGTGGGAGACGCGGCGCGGCCGGGTCCACGTGGCCGGGCGCATCGAGGGGCTGGGCGACGCCTGCCCCGCGCGCCGGCTCGAGACCATGCAGGTGCGGCTCGACGTGACGGACGGGGGGACCAGGCGCCGGATCGAGTCGCGGCAGCCGCTGCGCACCTACACGCGGGCCCAGGCCCGGGCCCTCCTCGCGGAGGCCGCGGAGGGCGCGCTCGAGGTCGCGGCGGTGTTCGACCGCCGCTACGACCTCGACCGCCCCATGGACCTCGAGCAGATCGACGGCAGCGCCGTCTTCGTGCTGCGCCGCGTCCAGCCCGGGCCAGCGGCAATGCCCAATGGTTGAGGCTCAACACACGGCCGCAGGAGCAGTTAGCGGTTAGCTCTTGGCCGATGCGCGAAAGCTGTTGAGCGTCGCTCCTGGCGATGGTCGCGCACCATGGGCTCCCCTCGGACAAGCTCATCGCGAACAGCGAACAGCCAAGAGCTAAAAGCTAACAGCTAAAAGCTAACAGCTAACAGCTGAGAGTGGCTCTGGGCTAGCGCGCCAACCCTCTGGCATTGGGGCCAGCGGAGGCCCTCTCCGGCGTCGGTCCCCCGGCGGTTGCGCGCCGGCGCGGCGTCCCCTATCACGAGACGCACCCATGGCACCGGCGCGAACAGGCCTTCGGGCCGCCCTGGCCGCCTTGACCCTCGCGCTGCTCGGCTGCCGCGGCGCCGACCCGGGCCGCGACCTCGTGCTGGTCCGCCGCGCGGTCGAGCACGAGCCGGGCGCGCCGCCGCGCTTCGTCCTGGTCGCCCGGAGCGAGGTGGTCGCCGCGCCGGGCGAGGTGGTCATGTGGCTCCCCCTCCCCGCGTCGGACGAGTTCCAGAGCGTCTCCAGCCTGGCCGTGGAGGTCGGGCCCCGGGGGGCGCTGGCGCTCGAGGAGGCCGGGGGCGACCGCGTCCTGCGCGTGGGCTGCGGCGAGGCGGCGACGGTCAACGTGCGCGCGGTGATCGACCGCCTCGACCCCGGCGCCCGGGCGCTCCCGCCCGCCCTCGACGACCTCGCGCCCGGCCTCGAGCCGACCGCGTGGGCCGCGGCCGCCTCCGCGCGCGGCGTCGAGGCGCGCGTGGTCCATGGGCTCGAGCTCACGAGCGACGGCCAGACCCTCGAGCGCCGCTGGCCCGAGGTGCTGATCGACGGCGCCTGGTCCCCCGTCGACGCCGGCAGGATCCAGCTGCCCCCGCGCCGCGTGCGCCTCGCCGCCCGCCCGCCGCGCGCGACGGCCGACGGGCAGCCGGCCGAGCTGCGCACCGCCTACGCCCTCGAGGAGCGGTAGTCAGCGCGCCTTCAGGGACTCTCGCACCCGCTCCAGCAGCACCTCGAGGCGGACGGGCTTCTGGACGAACCCCGCCACCGGCCCCTCGCCGCCGTCGTCCTCGGCGTGCCCCGACATGAGGAGGACGGCCATGTCGGGGCGCTCGCCGAGGAGGCGCCGCGCCAGCGCCCGGCCGCCCACGCGGGGCATGGAGAGGTCGGTGAGGAGGAGGTGGATCCGGCCGGCGTGCCCCCGCGAGAGGTCGAGGGCCTGGGGCGCGTCGGCGGCCGGGAGCACGTCGTAGCCGGCGGTCGCCAGCACCTGCTCGAGCAGGCGGCGCACGTGGGCGTCGTCCTCGACGAGGAGGACCGTCTCGGTGCCGCGCGGGGCGGGGCCGGCGGCGGCCGCCCCGGCCTCGTCGGCCCCCGCCGGCGACGCCGGCAGCAGGATGCGGAACGTGGCCCCGGCGCCCGGCTCGCTCCGCACCTCGACCGCGCCGCCGGCCTGCCGCACGATCCCGTAGACCGTCGACAGCCCGAGCCCCGTCCCCTTGTCCTGCTCCTTCGTGGTGAAGAACGGCTCGAAGATGCGGGCCCGCGTGGCCTCGTCCATCCCCTCGCCCGTGTCGGTGACCGAGAGCTCGACGTGGGGCCCGGCGGCGAGGTCGAGCGCCGCGGCCTGCGCCGCGTCCAGGGTGACCGCGCCGGTCACGATGCTCAGGCGCCCGCCCCCCGGCATGGCGTCCCGCGCGTTCACGGCCAGGTTCATGAGGACCTGCTCGAGCTGGCCGCGGTCGGCGAGGACGCGCCCTGCCGCCCCGTGCCGCGTCTCGAGGACGACGTCGTCGCCGATGACCCGCCGGAGCAGGCGGTGCATGTCGGAGACCACCGCGTCGAGGTCGAGCAGCCGCGGCTGGACGAGCTGCTTGCGGCTGAACGTCAGGAGCTGCGCGGTGAGGCTGCCCGCCCGCTCGCTGGCCGCCTGGATCTCCTCGAGCATCTCGCGCTCGAGCGGGTCGCGGGGCGCGCGGCGGAGGAGCACCTCGGCGTAGCCCATGATCACCGTGAGCAGGTTGTTGAAGTCGTGCGCCACGCCGCCGGCGAGCCGCCCGACGGCCTCGAGCTTCTGCGCGTGCAGGAGCTGCTCCTCCTTCTCGCGCAGCTCCTCCTGCGCGCGGTGCAGCTCGGTCTCGTTGCGCGAGCTCACCACGACGCCCTGCACCTGCCCGGCGGCGTCGCGGAGCGGGTAGTAGGTGACGCTCATGAAGCGCCGCTCGACGGGGAAGTCGAACCACGCCGTGTAGCTCACCGTGCGCCCGGCCAGGCACTCGTCGAGGCGCGGCCGGACCACCCGCTCGAAGAACTCCTCGCCGAGGAGCGCCGCGACCCGCTGGCCGACGATCTCCTCGCGGCGCAGGCCGTGCGCCACGAGGTAGGCGTCGTTCACGGTCCGGTAGACGTAGCCGCGGTCGACGACCGAGATGTGGTCCGGCGTGGCGGAGACGATCCGCTCGTAGCGCCGCAGCTCGTCCTCGGCGTCGGCCGCGGGGCGCAAGGAGAGGACGGCGACGCCGTCCGGCGCGCCCGCCCGGCGCACGTCCAGCTCGACGCGCCCCCAGCGCTCGCGGCCCGGTCGCGGGGCGCCCGGGCCGCGCAGCTCCTCGAGCGGCAGCCCGACCAGCTCCCCGGGGGCGGCGCCGAGCAGCCGGGCCGCGGCGGCGTTGGCGCGCCGGATCCGGCCGTCGGCGCCGACGAGCAGGAGCCCGTCCGGCGCGTGGTCGACGAGCGCGCGGTCGTCCTCCACCACCCCGCCTCCGTCCGGGTGTCGTATAGCCCGCGGCAGGCCGGCGCGCGAGGCGCCGTCGCGTCGCCCTGACTACCTGGGGCCCTGCCCGTCGTCGTCGCCGAGGCTCATGTGCGGGACCTCCTGCAGGAGCACCAGCAGGTGCTTGTCGGTCCCGAAGGCGTACAGGTAGGGGAACTGGCCGCCGAAGCCGTTGCGGTCGAGCATGGCCATGGCGGCCACGCCCTGCTCGCCGTTGACGCTCGGGTGGGCCTCGAGGTCGTGCTTGGGCGCCTCCATCTCGCGCGCCAGCTCCGGGGCCACGACCTGCCGCACCCGGCGCTTGAGCCGCTCGAGCGTCTGGGCGCCGGCCGCGGGGTCGTCGAGGGTCAGCGCGAACACCGGCATGTCGAACTTCTTGTCCTCGACGCTGCGGCGCACGTCGACCGACGCCGAGCCGCGGGCCTTGTCCTTGCCGAGGCGCATGAACGTCCGCCCCTGGGCGTCGACGCCGATCGCGGCGTCCATGTCGCGCGGGCGGAGGTCCGGGTGGACCACGAACGCCACCAGCTCCTTCAGCGCGCGGACCTTGGAGGGGTCGGGGCGCCGCTCGGCCGGGACCTCCTCCACGGCCTTGAGCCCGGCGGGCGCGGGCCAGGTCTCCGCCGCCTGGAGCATGGGGTAGATCTGGTCCTTCACCGCCGGCGAGGCGATCACCTGCCACGACTCGCCCGCGGCGGCGCCGGCGCCGCTCGCGTCGGCGGGCGCGCCGCCCTGCGCGTCACCGCCGCCGCCGCCGCCGCCCTGCTGTGCGGGCGGGTTCGAGCCGCCGCCGCCGCTCGCCGGCGGGGTGGGGGGCGGGCAGGCGGTCAGCGTCAGGCCGAGGAGGAGGGCAGGGAGGGCACGGAGCAGCGTCGATCGCATGGAGCACCCTGGGTCCTTGTGGGCGGCCCAGGATAACAGCCTGGGGCCCCGTCAGGCGTGGCCGAGCGCCAGGCGGAGCGTCCGGGCGTAGGGCGCGTGCTCGAGGCAGAACGGCCGGTCCTGGCCGCGCGGCACCGCGCGCCCGCAGGTGCGGCAGGTGGAGCGGCCCTCGGCCTCGCTCGCGGGCGCGCTCAGGACGGGGCGGAGCCGGAGGACGTCGCCGTTGTGGCGCTGCATGGGTCACCTCTCGCGCTGCCCGCGTAGCACGGGACGGACCGCCCCAACCCTCGGCCCCTCCGTCCTCCGGCGTCGCGTCGCGCGACACGGCGTCATGCCCGCGCGACGCCCGCGGAATCGGACGCCCCCGGTCCCCTACCGCCAAGTCGCCCCGCTCTCTATGCTTGGGGTCCCACGGTGGGGCCCGCCTCGGCGGCCCACCTGCGGCCAGGAGGACCTGAATGCCGGCCAGCCTCCACGTCATCGAGGGGCCCGACCGAGGGCGCCTGTTCACGCTCTCCGGCACGACGGTCACGATCGGGCGGAGCGCGGACAACACGATCGTCCTCAACGACGTCGCGGTGAGCGGGGTCCACTCGAAGATCGTCCGCAGCGAGAGCGGCCAGTACACGCTCCACGACAACGCGAGCACCAACGGGACCTTCGTCAACGGGCGCGAGGCGCGCGTCGTCGACCTCAAGCACGGGGACACCGTCCGCATCGGCGGCTCGGTCATGGCGTTCGAGCTCCAGCGCCAGGGCGGCATCCTCCCCGGCGAGGCGATCGACCGCGGCGCCGTGCGGACCGACGTCGAGGTCGTCCCCTGGCGCGAGCCGCGGCTCATCGACGTGGCCAGCCTCTCGCGCGAGCAGCTGGAGCGGCTCGCGCGGCGCGGGGGGGTCCTCGAGCAGCTCGACCAGGCCCTGGCCGAGCTCGAGGCGCCCACCGAGATCCTCGCCGCCGTGCTCGACGCGGCGCTCGCCGCCGGCGGGGCCCAGCGCGGGTTCATCCTCCTCGTCGACGAGCGGACGGGGGAGATCGTCCCCAGCGTGGTGCGGAACCTCACCGCCGACACGGGGGAGATCCCCTTCTCGAAGGCGCTGGCCTTCGAGGTCGTCGCGGAGCGCAAGGGCTTCGCCCGCCACGACGCGGACGGCCCGGTCCTCGGCGCGCCGATCGTGGCGTACGGCCGCGCCGTCGGCGTCATCCACCTCGACGCGCCGCGCGAGGGCGGCTTCGACCCCGACGCCCTGGCCGTGATCGAGTCGATCGGCATGCGCACCGGCCCGGCGGTCGCGGCGGCCCGGTCGCGCGTCGACTTCGAGGTCCTCTTCTCGTCCATGATCGACGCCATGATGAAGTCGATCCAGGCCAAGGACGTGTACACGCGCGGCCACTCGGAGCGCGTGCGCCACTACTCGCGCATCCTCGGCAAGGAGCTCGGCCTCTCGGGGCAGGACCTCTACCGGGTGACGCTGGGCGCGGCCGTGCACGACATAGGCAAGATCGGCATGCCCGACAGCGTGCTCAAGTTCAACACCAACCCGCGCCTGACCCCGGAGCAGATGGACGAGGTCAAGAAGCACCCGGTGCGCGGGGCGAAGATCCTGGGCGAGATCCCGTTCCTCCGCGACGTGGTCGCCGCGGCCGAGCTGCACCACGAGGACTGGGACGGCGGGGGTTACCCGCACGGCATGAAGGGCGACGAGGTCCCGCTCATCGCCCGGATCGTCGCCGTGGCCGACACCTACGACGCGATCACGACCGACCGCCCGTACCAGAAGGGCGCGCCGTACGAGAAGGGGCACGAGATCCTGCGCAAGATCGCCGGCAAGCGGCTCGACCCGGAGCTGGTCGAGGCCTTCGTGTCGGCGTGGCACCGTTATCGCAAGGGCCCGGCCCAGAAGCAGGCGGCCCCGGTGCCGGTGGAGTCGCACGAGACGTGCAAGATCGACAAGGAGACGCAGCAGGCCGCCCGGGAGGCCGCCGCGCGGCCCCCGGCCGCCGCCGAGCCGATCACCCCGCCGCCGCCGCCGTCGGAGGGCGACGACGATGAGGGCGAGCTGGGTGACACGCTGCGTGAGATCATCCTCATCGGTTAGCCGCGGGGCGCTCGCCCTCGCCCTCGCCCTCGTCCTCGGGGGCGCGCCCGGCTGCTACTCCCTGCACGTGGCGCGGGGTCAGCTGGGGATCCTCCTCGGGCGCGAGCCGCTCGAGCGCGCGATCGCGCGCGAGGCGCGCCCCGAGGCCCGGGGCAAGCTCGAGCTCGTGCGCGACGTGCGCGCGTTCGCGATCGAGCGGCTCGGGCTGACGGAGACGGGGAGCTACACCAGCGTCTACGACACCGGCGAGCGGCCGATCGCGTGGAACGTGAGCGCCAGCGACCCGGACGCGTTCGCGCCCTACACGTGGGACTTCCCGATCGTCGGGCGCATGCCCTACATCGGCTACTTCGACGAGGGCAGGGCCCGCGACGAGGGGGCGCGCCTGCGCCGCGTGGGGCTGGACACGATCGTCCTCGGCGTCCCGGCCTACTCGACGCTCGGCTGGTTCGACGACCCGTTCTTCACGTCGATGCTCCGCTACGACGAGGCCACGATCGCCGACATCATCGTGCACGAGCTGGCGCACGCGACGGTGTTCGTCGAGGGCGACGCCGAGTTCAACGAGACGCTGGCGACGTTCATCGGCAACAAGGGCGCGGAGGCGTTCTTCCTCGCCCGCGGCGGCGAGGCCGACCCGGCCCTCGCCGCGGCGCGGGAGGACGCGCGCCACCGGGCGCTGTTCAACGGCGCCCTGGCCGACCTGCGCGAGGCGCTGTGGCGCGTCTACCAGGCCAGCGGGGCGCGCGAGGAGAAGCTGCGCCGCAAGGCCGAGGAGGTCGCCGCCTGGCGCGAGCGCTTCGCGCGCGAGGTCCGCCCGCGGCTGCCGGAGGGCGCCTACGACCACGTCCTCGACGGGTCGGTGGAGCTGAACAACGCCTTCGTCCTCGCCTACCAGCGCTACCACGGCGAGCTGGACCTGTTCGAGGAGCTGCACCGGCAGCTCGGCCAGGACCTGGTCGCCACGATCAACGCGCTGCGGCGCCTCGCGGAGGAGGACGACCCGCGCGCGGCGCTGCGGGAGCGGGTGGCGCAGGGGCGGGCCATGCTGGCCCTGCCGGGGCCGGCGCGGTAGCCCTCCTTGCGCCGCCCCGCCCCCCGGGCGAAGCTCGCCCCGTGGTGACGGCCCCGCGCCTCGCGTCGCTCCTCCTCCTCGCGGTCGTGGCGGCCGCGGCGCTCGCCCCGCGGCGCGCGCCGGCCGCGCCGCCGCCGACGGCGGTCGAGGTGGCGCGCGAGGTCGACGCGCTCCTGGAGCGGGCCTGGAAGGAGGCCGGCGTCGCGCCGTCGCCGCCGGCCGACGACGCGACGCTCCTGCGCCGCCTGAGCCTCGACCTCGAGGGCGTGATTCCGGAGGAGCGCACGGTCGCGGCGGTGCTCTCCCAGCGCGGCGGCGACGCCGCCGCGCGGCGGGCGACGTGGATCCGCGCCCTCCTGCACGGGCAGGGCTACGCGCGGACCATGGCCGGCCGCTGGGCGAACGAGCTCGTCGGGCGCCGCGTCGTCTTCGCCTCGCTCGACGCGGCCGAGCCGGAGCAGACGCTCGTCGCCTGGCTCTCGCGGCAGGTCGCGGCGGGCGCGCGCTGGGACGCGGTCGTGCGCGACCTCGTCGCCCCGCCCCAGGCGCGCGGCGGGCCGGCGGAGTACCGCGACCGCTACGGCGGCCGCGTGGCCGAGGTCACGGGCAACCTCATGCGCGTGTTCCAGGGCCTCAGCCTCCAGTGCGCCGAGTGCCACGACCACCCTTACGACGACGCGTTCACGCAGCGCGACTTCTGGGGCGTGGCCGCCTTCCTCGCGCCGGGGCCGCAGGTCGCGATCCCCGGCCGCGGCGAGCGCGTCGCGGCGCGGTTCCTCGGCGGCGAGGCGCCGGCGCCCGGGGCCGACCGCGCGCGCGAGCTGGCGCGGCTGCTCACGGCGCCGGGCAACCCCGGCTTCGCGCGGGCCACCGTGAACCGCGTGTGGGCGGCCTTCTTCGGGCGGGCCTTCCAGGACCCCGACGACGTGACGCAGCGGCCGCGGCTGCCCGAGGTCCTCGCGCGGCTCGAGCGCGACTTCGTCGAGTCGGGCCACGACCTGCGCCGCCTGTGCGAGGTGGTCCTGTCGACGCGGGCCTACGGGCTGGCCTCGACCGGCCCCGCGGCGACGAAGGCCGCGCAGCAGGAGGTCTTCGCCCGCGCGCGGCTGCGCCCGCTCTCGCCCGAGCAGCTCTGGACGTCGCTCGCGCGCGCCACCGGCCTCGAGGACGACCCCGACGCCCTGCGCGCCCGCCGCCGCGAGTTCTTCCGCACGTTCGCCGGCGAGTCGGCCGACGAGGTCGCGTCCGACGCCTACACGATCACGCAGGCGCTGAGCCTCCTCAACGGGCCGATCACCAACTCGGTCCTGCGCGTCGGCGCGGACGGCTCGCCCGTGATGACCCGCGTGCTCGGGCTGGCGACGCTCGACGAGCAGGTGGCCTCGATCTACCTGCGGACCGTCGGCCGCGCGCCGACCAGGGCCGAGCGGCAGGCCCTGCGCGACGCGAGCGCGGGGCTCTCGTCGGACGGGCGGGCGCAGCTCCTCGCCGACCTGTGCTGGGCGCTGCTCAACTCGAGCGAGTTCGTCACGAACCACTGAGCGTGAGGGCCGGCACTTTTCGGGCGGCCCGTACTCGTAGTGCCTGGCCTCGATCAGTGCGCGGCGAGTTCGGCCTGGATCTGGTGCTCTTCTGCCAGGCTCGCGAGCTTCTTGTATGTCAGCCGCCGGGGTTCCGTCGAGTTCTCCTTCGAGGCCTCGGCCGCTCTGATCAGCTGCGACAGCCGGAACTTTCCGTCATCGAGTTCGATCAGCCACCCAGGGTTTCTCTCCAGGAGCTTGCTGACTCCCTTCACGAGCGACCCCATGAGCTCACCGTTCTCCACGCTGTAGAGCGCGGTGACTCGCTCGTCGATCCGCTCCCCACGGTAGGCATGCGGCAGCGCGATGAACTCGATGCAGTCGCCGTCCGGGTCATGCCGGACGTAAGGCTCGAACGCCTTGGGCTCCTCCGGCACCATGCCCATGACAAGGCTCGCGAAATCGTCGCTTCGGCTCATAGGGCACGTTCCTCCAGGTCTTCCTCCCAAGCCTCGGGGACCTTTCCCGAGTTGTCGGCTGCGAACCACCGCGCGTGATAGGCCACGCCATCGATCACGTACACCCCCAGGACCATGCCGGGCGGCGGCGGGCCTTCTACTCCTGATTCCCCATAGGAAGCCTTAGGGGGCACGCCAACGTACAGAAGCCCTTGTGTGGCACCCTCTCGCTTCAGGCCCCGGAAAATCGCCGTCGGGTAAGCCAGAACGTAGGGCTCGCAGTACGCAAGTTGCTTCGCTCCGCGCAAGTCCCCCTTCGCGACTCTCGCGACTCTCTCCCTGGATATCCATACGGTGCATGGACGGCCCGTGACAGGCTCGATCGCGTCGAGCGGAGCGTAACCCGCGCGAGTGTCGGTGTCCTTCTCCACGGTAGAAGTCTAGCCAGCCGAACCCATCCCGAATACCCCGTAGAATGTCCTAACGCCCAGAGCTCCATCCCCCTCGATCTCAATGGGTTCGCACGACCATCGCAGCACCCGTTGGGCTGAGCGAGGCCACATCCGAGGACGAATGCTGACGTCCCGTCGCGGATGATGCAGCTCTCGGGCCGCCCCTTTACGCTCCGCCCGTGCCCCCGGAAGATCGGCGCGCGATGCCCTCCTCTCGCCGACGCTCCTTCGCGGCGTCCGTCGCCGCCCTGGCGGCGCTGGCGCTGGCGCTGCACGCGCCCGCCCTGCGGGGCGAGGCGGTCCCCGGGTGGGGGCTCGTGGGCCACTGGCCCGACTGGCAGCGCGCCCCGGGGCCCTGGCCGAACGTCCTCGCCGACTACGACCCCGTCCTGCTCGAGCTCCCCGAGGCCTTGCACGCGCGGCGGAGCGGCGGGGCGCGCTGGAACCCGCTCCTCGGCCTGGGCGAGCCGTGCGGGGTCGCGAGCTGGCCGGCGCTCGACTACCCGCCGGCGTGGCTGGCCTACCGCCACCTGCCCCCGTGGGCGGCGACGGCGCTGCTGTCGTTCCTGCACGTGCTCCTGGGCGGGGTGTGCGCGCTCCTCTACCTGCGCTGGCGCGGGCACGGGGCGCGCGCGGCGCTCCTCGCCGCCCTGGCCTACGAGCTCTCGCCCCTGTTCACGGCGTGGCTCGCCCGGCCCTGGATCTCGGCCGCCCTGCCCTTCGGCGCGCTGACGCTCTGGGCGGCCGAGGCGCTGGCGCGGCGGCCGGGGCCGCGGCCCGCCGCGGGCCTGGCGCTGGCGACCGGCGGGCTGGCGCTCGGCGCGTTCCCGCAGCTCTGGCTCCTCACGGCGGCCCTCGCCCCCCCGCTGGCCGCCGCCGCGGCCGCGCCCGGGCGGCGCGCCCGCGCGCTCGGGCTGGCCCTGGCGGGCGTGGCCCTCGGCGGCTGCCTCGCGGCGCCGCGGCTCCTCCCGCTCTCGGCCCTGCAGGGGGCCTCGAGCCGGGCGCCGATCCCCGTGAGCGAGTGGCTCGACCGCACGGTGCGCCTCGAGCCGGCGCACCTCCTCCGGGCCGTGGCGCCGGACCTCGGCGGCCACCCGGCGCGCGGGGTGGGAGGCGCCCGCACCCCCTACGAGAACGTGCAGGAGCTGCGCCTCTACCTGGGGCTGCCCGTCCTCGCGCTCGCCCTGGCCGGGGTCGGCCGGGCGCGCACCTGGCCCTTCGCCCTGCTGACCGTCGGCGCCGTGGCGCTGGCCGCGCCGCCGCTCGCCTACGGCCTGTGGGCGCTCGCCCCGGGCTTCAAGGGCACCTCGCCCGCGCGCGTGCTCTGGGTGCTCCCGCTCCTGGCCCTCCCGCTCGTCGCGGCCGGCGCCGACGCGCTCGCGAGGGGCGAGCGCCGCGTCGTCCGCGCCGCCGCGGTGGTCGCCCTGGCGGCGCTCGCGCTCGCCCTCGTCCAGGGCGCCCGCGCGCCCGCGCTCCTGGGCCCGCTCGGACAGGGCCCGTTCCCCGGCGGGGCGCCGCCGGGCGTGCACCTCGGCCCGAGGGGGGCCTGGCCGGGCGGGCCGTGGATGCTCGCGCCGACGCTCGGGCCGCTCCTCCTCGCCGCGGCCACCCTGGTCGCGGCGGCGGTCGCCCCGGCGCGGGCGCGGCTGGCGACGGCGGCCGTGGCGGCGCTCGCCGCGGGCGACCTCCTGCGCGAGGCGCACGTCTACACGACGTCGTCGCCGCCCGGCGCGTACTACCCCGAGACGCCGGCGACGCGCGCCGCCGTCGCCGTCGCGGGGAGCGACCGCGCCCTCGTGCAGCCGCCGCTCCTGCCCAACGTCCTCGCGCCGCACGGCGTCCGCGCGGCCGGGTCGTACGGGTCGCTCCACAGCGGGCGCTACGCCGACCTCCTCGCCGCGCTCGGGTCGCCGTCCCCGGTCCGTCAGTTCCTCGAGCCGTCGCGGCTGCCGCCCGCCTGGCGCGACGCGCTGGCCGTGCGCGCGGTCGTCACGCGCGGGGGCGACGACCCGCGCCGGCCGGACGGGCTGACGCTCGTCCACGAGGGCGACGAGCGCGTGTGGGCGAGCGCGACGGCGCTGCCGCGCGCGCGGCTCCATCCGCCCGACGCGGTCGTCGCCGTCGTCGACCGCCGCGCGGCGCTCGAGGCCGCCGGCGCGGCGTGGCTCGACCCGCGGCGCCACGTGCTCCTCGAGCAGGCGGCGGTCGCCGCCGCTCCCGCGGCGGCCCCGCCGCCGCCCACGCCGCCGCCGCCCACGCCGGCGGAGGTCGTCGTCGACGACCCCGAGCGGGTCGTGGTCCGGGTCGACGCGCCGGCCGGCGGGGTGCTCGTCGTGGCCGACGCCTTCGCGCCCGGGTGGACCTGCGCCACGGCCGACGGCGCGCCGCTCCCGCTCCTGCCGGCGCAGGTGGCCCTGCGCGGCGTCCCGCTCCCGGCCGGCTTCCGGGGGGAGGTCGTGTTCGCCTACGCCACGCCGCGGCGCGGCGCCGGGCTCGCGCTCGGGGCGGCGGCGCTCGTGGCGCTCCTCACAGGAGGCCTCGCTGCTGCGCGTAGACCAGGCCCCCCACGACCGCGGCCGTGAGCAGCAGCACGAGGAGCGCGCGCCCGACGCCGCCGCCCCCGCGCCGGACGGGGCGCTCGTAGTCGGCGATGAACGAGCTGTAGCGCGCGTTGCACTCCTTCGAGCAGAAGCGCGCGTTGTTGATGCAGCGCTCGCAGATCGGCCGGCCGCACTGCTGGCAGCGGTAGTCGGCCGGGCGCCGCGTGTGGCGGAAGCAGGTCTGCGCGGGCATGCGGCGAGGATACCCGGCGGGCGGGCGCCGCGCGTGGTAAGACGCGGTATGCGCCTCGACCCCTGCTGCGACCGCCGTCAGCTCCTGCGCCTGGGCCTGGGCGGCTGGCTGGGCCTGCTCCTGGCGGGCCGCGCCCGCGCGCAGGGCGAGACCGGGGCGGCGCCGCCATCGGTCACGGCCGCCGACGCGTGCATCGTGCTCTGGATGTCGGGCGGCATGAGCCAGACCGACACGTTCGACCCCAAGCCGGGGACGGCCAGCGCCGGGCCGCTGAAGGCGCTCCGCACGGCGCAGAAGGACGTGCTCGTCTCGGAGCTCCTCCCGCTCACGGCCGAGCACATGCGCCACGTGAGCCTGATCCGCAGCATGGCGACGCGCGAGGGGGCGCACGACCGGGCGACCTACCTCGTGCACACCGGCTGGGCCCCGAGCGGGACGGTGCGCCACCCGGACCTGGGCGCCCTCGTGTCGCAGGCGCTCGCGCGGGCCGACGCCGACCTGCCGCCCTACGTGTGCATCGGCGGCCAGGGGACGGGGCCCGGGCTCCTGGGCGTGCCCTACGCGCCGTTCACCGTCGCCGACCCGACGCGGCCGGTGCAGGACCTCGCCTACCCGGCGGGCGTCGACGCGACCCGCTTCGCCCGCCGGCGGCGGCTGCTCGAGGCGGTCGAGCGGCAGTTCCGGCGCGACCACCCGGGCGACGAGACCGACGGCCACCGCGCAGTGTTCGTGAAGGCCGACCGGCTCATGCACTCGCGCGAGGTGCGGGCGTTCGACCTCGCGCAGGAGTCGGCGCGCGTGCGCGCCGCCTACGGCGAGGGCGCCTTCGGGCAGGGCTGCCTCATGGCGCGGCGCCTGGTCGAGGCGGGCGTGAAGGCGGTCGAGGTGCAGCTCGGCGGCTGGGACACGCACCAGGACAACTTCACCGGCCACCGCCGGCTCTGCGGCCTGCTCGACCGGGGCCTCGCCGCGCTGCTGGGCGACCTGCGCGAGCGCGACCTCCTGCGGCGCACGCTCGTGCTCGTGGCGACCGAGTTCGGCCGCACGCCCCGGATCAACGAGAACGACGGGCGCGACCACCACGCGGTGGGCTGGTCGGTGGCCCTGGCGGGCGGCCCCGTGCGCGGCGGGCGCGTCGTCGGCGCGACCAGCGCCGACGGCCAGACGGTCGCCGAGCGCCCCGTGACCGCGGCCGACCTCCTGGCCACCGTGACCCACGCGCTCGGGGTCGACCGCGCGCGGGTGAACGCCACGCCCGAGGGGCGCCCGATCCAGGTGGTCGACCCCGCCGGACGGGTGGTGCAGGAGCTCTTCGCCGGCTGACCCTGCACCACGCGCGCCGCCGCGCCGGTAGAGTTGACGGCGGTGGCCCGGTCGAGGAGGAGGCGCGCGTGACCCAGCCCAAGGTGATCGACGGCACCTTCGGCGTGCGCCTGACCGTCCCCGACGGCTGGCGGCAGGTGCAGGACGAGGTCCTGGCCGCCGTGTGGCGCGCGCCTGACGGGGCGCTGGTGCTCGTCTCGCACCTGCCCGAGCAGGTGATCGTCGACCCGGCGCTGCTCGACGACTACCGCCTCGACCTGCGGCTGATCGCGGCGGCCCGCGGGGGCGGGCTGCTCGCCTGCGAGCTCCACCCGACGCTCGGCGTCGTGGGGATCACGAAGGAGCCGGCGACGGACGGGCCCGGCCTGGTCGTCGTGGGGCGCGCGCTCGTGCCCACGAGTCAGGGGCACCTGGCGGTGAGCGTCGTGGCGACCGGCGGCGCCGAGGCCCTGGCCCGCGACGCGGGGCGCGACCCGGCGAGCGGGGCCGACCCGTACGGCTTCCAGCCCGAGCCGGCCGCCGCCAGGGCGGGGTTCGCGCCCGCCGCGTGGCCCGAGCGGCTGCTCCTGGCCCTGCCGACGGACGCCCCCGAGCACGACGCGGCGTCCCCCGATCACCCGCTGAGCCGGGTCCGGGCGGCGCTGGAGGCGCTGCGCGTGGGCGCCCGGCGCCTCGAGCCCGAGCCGGTCGCGCCGTCGCGGCGCGTCGTCCTCGACGCGCTCGCCTTCGACCTCCCGCCGGGCTTCCTCGCCGCCGACCAGGGGCGCCTCAAGCACGGGCAGCTCTTCCGCCGGGTCACCTTCGAGAAGCGGGTCACCTTCCTCACCGTCTGCCGCCAGCCCGAGCACCCCGAGGCCGGCCGCTCGGTCGAGGCCGCCGGGCGGCTCGTGCAGCAGCACGTCGCCTGGGCCCAGGCGCGCCTGCTCCAGGGCCCGCGGCTCGAGGCGACGACGCTCGGCGGCAAGGCGGGCGTGTTCGCCGAGCACGAGGCGGCGATCGGCGGGCCCGTCGGCGGGCCGGTCGGGGGCCACGAGACCTACTCGGCCTCGTTCCTCCTCCCCTGGGAGGACCACGCGCTCGAGGTGACGTGCTTCGGCGAGCGCGACGACTGGGCGCGGGCGCGGCGCAACCTCGACGCCGTGGTCGGTTCGGCGCGGAGCGCCACGAAGCCGTCGATGGTCCCCGACACGACGCGGATCGCGGGCGAGGTCACGCCGGCCGGGCGGCGGCGGATCTACCGGATCCTCTGCCACCTCGCCCACTGCGACGGCGAGGTCGACCC
This sequence comes from Planctomycetota bacterium, assembly GCA_023954375.1. GTDB lineage: Bacteria > Planctomycetota > J058 > J058 > J058 > JAMLIC01. The sequence goes on along the minus strand of JAMLIC010000045.1, from coordinate 43,827 downwards.
GCGCGAGCGCGAGGCGCTGGAGGCGCAGCGCCAGCAGCTCCTCCTCGACCAGGCGGAGGCCGCCGCGCTCGAGGCCGAGGGCGCGCGCGGCGAGAAGCTCGACCTGAGCAAGAACCCGGCGGAGCAGCGGCTCCTCCTCGACGCGATGCTCGAGGTCGTGGCCGCCGACGGCTGCCTCGACCACAACGAGCAGCGCCGCGTGATGGAGATCGCGCAGCTGGCCGGGATCCCCCGGCAGGCGGTCAGCGAGCGCCTGCTCGACCTGCTCGCCGGGGGCGGCGCGCCCCCGCCGCCCGCCCCCTGAGGAGGCCCCGTGCGCGTCCTGTTCATGCACGGCCTCGAGAGCAGCCCGCAGGGCGACAAGGCCCGCTACCTGGCGGCGCGCTTCGAGGCCCACACCGAGGCGATGGACACGGGCGACTTCCTGGCCTGCCTCGAGCAGCAGGCGCGGGCGATCGCCAGCTTCCGCCCCGACGTCGTCGTCGGGTCGTCGTTCGGCGGGGCGCTGGCGGTCGTCCTCCTCGTCCGCGGCGCCTGGGCCGGCCCGACGCTGCTCCTGGCGCAGGCGTCGGCCCGCTTCGACCCGAACCTGCGCCTGCCCGACGCGGTGCCCGCGCTGCTCGTCCACGGCACGCGCGACGACGTGATCGACATCGAGGGCAGCCGCCGCCTCGCGCGCACGGGCACGCCGGGGCTCGTGCGGCTGGTCGAGGTGGACGACGGCCACCGCCTGGGGACGCTGCTCGAGGGCGAGCGCCTCGCCGACCTGGTGCGCGAGGTCGCGGCCCTCCGTCAGTAGGCGACCGTCAGCTCTGGACGGCCGACAGCCGCCGCGACCGCGTGCGGTAGGGGGCGGGCGCGGGGCGGCGCGTGAGGAGCGCGAGCACCTGCGCGACCTGCTCCGCCGACGCCGCCGCGCTCAGCCGGAAGCGGCCGTCGTCCTGCGGGACGAGCTCCACCTCGACGTCGCCGCAGCGGACGGTGAGCACGGGGTCGGCGCCCCGGACCTCCCAGTGCGGCGTGAGGTCCTCGAACCCTTGCGCCAGCTCGTCCTCCAGCCGCCCGATCGCCTCGAACCTGTCGTTCATGGTCTCCGTGGTCTCCTCGCGCGCGCGCGGCGCCTGTCCGTGACCCGCGTCAGCGGGCGAGCGCGAGCCGCTCGGACCGCCCGCGGTCCCGGCGCCGCCGCTTCGGGGCGGGGGCCGGCGGCAGGGCGGGAGTCGGCTCGGCCGGCGTGGGGGCCGCAGGCGCCGGCGCCGGCGGCGCGCGCCGCGCGGCGCCGTCGCGGGCCAGGAGCGCGCGCGTGACGAGGCGCAGGGCGGGGGCGACGCCCTCGCTCAGCGTCGCCACCGACTCGACGAGCGGCCGCTCGCGGCCCAGGGGCCGGAGCGCCGCCCGCAGGGCGTCCGCCGGGAGGGCCCGCGGCAGCTCGCGCTTGTTGGACTGGATCACCAGGGGCAGGCTGGCCGGGTCGCGCCCCTGCGCCTGCAGCGCCGCGAGCAGCTCGAAGGCGGCCTGGCGGTTGGCCCGCAGCCGGTCCGGATGGGCGTCGGCCACGAACACGATGGCGTCGGCGCGCTGGAGCACCAGCCCGCGCGTCGCCACGCACAGCGGGCAGCCGGGCACGGTGAACACGTCGAGGTGCGCGGTCGGCCGCCCGCCGCGCGAGAGGTCGAGGGGCAGGAGCTCGAACCGGCAGCCCGCGTGGTCGGGCTGGGCCACGATCGAGGTCACGCCGCGGCGCGCCGCCGCCGACCCGCGCGCGAGCACGCGCAGGCTGGTGGTCTTCCCGGCGGCCTGAGGGCCCCAGTAGACGACCTTCCAGCGGAGCGGCGGCGAGGGCATGGATGAACTCCGGGCGCGGGAGGCGCCCCACGGACAGCACGGCCGGTGCCGCTCGTCGCAGCAGCGCAACTCCAGGCGCAGGAAGGGCGGTCCAGAGATGGCCCGCCGAACCTGGGGGACCGACCACCAGCTTTGGTGAATCGACCCGCGCCCTGGCACGCACGGCTGCTGGCGATCCGTGGCGCGGCGGGCGAGGATCGCACGGTCGAGGGGAGGTGCGCCGTGGCGGCCTATTCGCTCCGGTTCACGCCGAACGTCTTCAAGGCCGGCGCCAGGGTCAGCGTCCGGCCCGAGTTCTTCGCCCTGACCGGGCAGCGCTGCCAGCTGAAGCTGGTCGAGGTCGACGACGACGGCCTGCGCCCGACCGACGTCGCGACCTTCTCGGTCACCGTCGTGGCCGGCTCCGGCGGGGCGCGGCGCTTCAGCGCGGCCGCCCGCGTCGGCGAGGCCGGGACGCCGCCCGAGGGGACCCCGAGCTTCACCCTCGTCTTCGAGGGCGTCGCGGGCGAGCACCAGGTCGCGGTCGACAAGCCCAGGGACGCCAAGGAGGGCCGCTTCTTCGAGCTCGGCCTGGTCGTGCTCGACCCGTCGGGCAAGGAGGTCTACCCGGCCGGCAAGCCGCTCCCCTACGCGCGCATGGACTGCGGCTCGGTCGGCAGCCGCTACGCGAAGATGAACTGCAAGGCGCTCAACTTCAGCAACGACAGCGCGGTCGTCCTGCCCGACGGGGTCTGGGTCCTCTACGGGGTGCTCGACTACGCCCGCTCGCACCGCGACGGGCGCCTGCTCGTGCTGAGCCACACCGACTCGGTCGGCGCCGCGGCGGACAACGACCGGCTCTCCGACGACCGCGCGCGGAGCGTCCTGCACCTCATGCGCGGCGGCCACGAGGGCGACTACGCCGCGAACCGCGCCGCGTTCGTGGCCCGGTGCAAGGGCCGCTGGGCGACCCTCGACGCGCAGACGATCCTCCGCTGGGCGGCGACGTTCAGCTGGGCCGCCGGGATCGACCCGGGGCCCCCGTCGAGCGACCGCGGGGCGGGCCGCCAGGCGGTCCCCCAGGCGACGGCCCGCGCGCTCCTCGAGTTCGACGGCCTGTTCAAGGCGAAGTTCGCCGGCGCCGCCGAGCCGGCGCCCCCCACCGCCGCGCAGGTCGCCGCCGTGAAGACGGTGCCCGACGCGTTCTGGGGCCAGGTGTTCGACGTCTACCAGGACTTCCTCATGCGGCTCCTCGGCCACCAGCGCCGGGCCGACATGGACAAGCTCGTGACGGGCGTGCGCTGGCTCGACGCCATGAGCGACGCGACGCGCTCGATCGGCTGCGGCGAGCGCTACCCGCTCGTGGCCGAGCAGGGCGGGCGGGGGAGCGTCGAGAACCGCCGCACCGAGTTCATGTTCTTCGTCGACGGCTCCGAGCGGCCGGCGTCGCTCGCGCGCGGCGACCTGGGCCCGCTCTACGACGCGGCCGTGTGGACGGTCGACGAGATCCCCTGCCCCGACGACAAGCCGCCCCCCGAGATCACGCTCCCGCTGCCGCGGACGAAGGACGTCCTGTTCGTGATCGACGTCTCGGGCTCCATGCAGGCCACCGACGGGCTGCGGGCGCTCGAGGAGAACACGCGCCTCTCGCGCGTGAAGCGCGCCCTGCGGCGGCTGCTCGGCGACCTGCAGGCCGCGCACGCCGACGCGCTCGTGAACCTGATCGCCTACGGCGGCTCGAGCGCCGACCCGCGCGCCGTCGAGCTCGACCGCTGGCGCGACGCCCTCGGCCCGATCGACGCCTCGACGGTGACCTGGATCGAGGGCCTCCGGCCGCGCGGGAGCACGCCCACCGGCGAGGCCATGCTCATGGCCCTGCGCGAGGCGAAGGGCCCAGGCGGCGCGGCGCCGCCGGCGGCGCTGACGGTCGTGCTCCTCTCGGACGGCGCGCCCAACGTCCGCCCCGGGATGACCAGCGAGGCCAGCCGCGCCGCGATCATCAAGGAGATCACCGACACGCGCGCCCGCCTCCGCCCGGGGTGGACGATCGACACCTACGGCTTCGCCGCGGCCGACGGCCAGGGCTTCAACGACTTCATGCAGAAGCTGGCCGCCCGCAACGGGGGGACGTTCACGGCCATCTAGATCCAGGGCCTTTCCCTCGAACCGGTGTTTGGTCGTTCCGGCGCGGCGCCCGCTCGGCCGTCTTCGCAGACGGCCGAACCGCCTCCGAGCACACCTCACCGCGCTTCCGCAGCGAGAGCCCCAGGCGAGGCGGAGGAGGGCGAGGCGATGCCGCGCGAAGGCGAGGGAAGGCGGCCTCCTGGCCGCCGACCGAGACACCCTGTGTCAAGCCTCCCGGTCCTCGACGGACCGTTGATGGTCCACCTGGCGTGTTGCGACGCGACCGGCCGTCCTGGCAGACGGCCGGACCGCCTCCGAGCACACCTCACCGCGCTTCCGCAGCCAGAGCCTCAGGCGAGGCGGAGGAGGGCGAGGCGATGCCGCGCGAAGGCGAGGGAAGGCGGCCTCCTGGCCGCCGACCGAGCCTGAGCGGCCATGGTGTCGCGCGAAGCGCGACACCATGGCGAACGGCAGCGCCCGCCATCCTCCGCCGCAGCCGCGATCACACTACTCGTCCGGCGCGTGCCGGGGCTCGTCGAGCGTCGGCTCGGGCCACTCGAGGCGCTCCGCCTCGACCGGCTCGACGCGCTCGTAGTAGTACGACCGCGGCATGAAGGCGAAGAAGCCGTAGCTGCCGAAGTGCTCGTCGATCGTCTTGCGGGCCTCGAACAGCTCGCGGTCCCGCGGGCCGTGGCTCCAGTGGCACTCGTAGAGCTTGCCCTCGACGCCCATGAGCATGTGGACGTGCGACTGGGGGAGGAAGACGACGAACGGCAGCCGCGAGAGCGCGTCGAACCGCGCCTTCGCGGCGGCGTGGTCGGGGTGCAGGGGGTCGCCGTGCCCGCTGATCACGGCGGCGACCGGCGTCTGCAGCCCGGGCTTGTTGCTGAGCTTGTCGGTCGCCATGCCGTCCGCCTGCACGTCGGCGACGATCCCGTCGAGGTCGTCGCCCGTCGGGTCGAAGTAGAGGACGACCCAGCCCATCTCGCCCAGGACGTGGCCCACGTCGAGGCCGGAGAACGAGCGGCGCTGGCTGCGCCGGGCGCGGAACCACGCCGCGTCGGCGCCGGCGCGCGCCTTCTGCAGCCCGATGCAGATGCTGTCGATCACGTAGATCGTGCAGTCGGTCAGGGTCAGCGGGGTCTTGCGCGGCGTGTGGTCGGTCAACGCGCTGCCCTTGTCGGGCGTGCGGCCCTCGGCCTCGTCCTGCGCGCGCAGGGCGCACACGTGGCACCCGAGGTGGCAGCCGGCGATCTCCCACTGCGAGCGGTAGTTCTGGGCGTACGTCGACTGGATCCCGTAGTAGAGGCCCAGCCGGCCCTTCTTCAGCGCCGCCCAGTGCCGGTCGGCCATCCACACCGCCGCCCGGGCCGCGTTCTCGGCGAGCGTCGCCTCGCAGTTGAGCTCGAGGTAGGGGACCGGCTGGTCCGGGGCCGGGAACAGGCGCTCCGGCCCGTCGGACAGGCGCAGGCCGAGCTCGTAGGTCAGCCCCTCGGCGTTGGCGCGGTCCTTGCCCTGGGCGACGTTCACGATCACCACGTGCTCGCCCTCGTCCCCCTCGAGGGCGAGCGTCAGGTGGGGCACCGACCAGGTGACGCCGTCCTTGTCCGGTCCGGGCAGGGCGGTCTCCTCGCCCGCGCGGAGGGTCCGCTCGACGTCGGCGAAGCGCAGGCCCTCCTCGCCCTCGGGCGCCTCGACGACGGTCACCTCGAACGTGGCCACGACCTCCTTGCCCTGCGGCGCGTCCGGGTCGACCTCGACGAGCTCGAGCGTCAGGCGCCGGCCGACGCGCTCGCGCGGCAGCCACTCGATCCGCGCGGCGGCGCGCCCGCCGCTGAAGAGGAGGTTCGGCCGGAGCCGGAGCGACGGCGCCTCGGTGGTCGTGCTCACCTCGCCCCCCCGCCCGCGAGGCGGGCCCACTGGAGATGCGGCTCGTCGTCGGGCGCCGCGAGGAGCGGCAGGGCCACCGGCGCGGTCCGGCGGCCGTCGGGGAGGGTCGCCGAGACGACGTAGTCGCCCGGGGGCAGCCCGTCGACGCGGATCACGCCCCCCGCGCCGACCTCGTCGGGCAGGCGCGAGACGTCGTCGGCCGCCCAGGAGAGCGTCGCGCGCTCGATCCGGGCGCCGTCGGGGTCGAGGAGGAGGACGGCGTGGAGCGACCCCTCGTCCGGATCGTCCTCGTCGAGGGCCGGGCGGGCGCGGCGCCCGGCGAACGGCACGCGCTGCAGGTGCGGCTCGGGGTCCTCGCGCGCGAGGAGCGGCAGGGCGACCCGCGCCAGCGGCCGCCCGGCGAGGCCCCGCGGCGGGGCGCGCAGGGCGGGCTGCACCGTGTAGACGCCCCACGGGAGGTCCCGGGCGCGCAGGACCCCGTCGGCGTCGAGCCCGGCCGGCAGCCCGAGGTCGTCCGCGACGACCGGCTCGCCGTCCCTCTCCCAGGCCAGGTCGGCCTCGCCGACGAAGAACCCGCAGGGGTGGACCAGCCGGGCGTGGAGGTGCCCCCGGCGCGGCGCGAGGCGCACCCACTGGAGGTGCGGCTCGTCGTCGGGCCGCGCGAGCAGCGGCAGCGCCGCGCGCTCGAGCGCCCGCCCGTCGTGCGCGTCGAGCGGCTCGCGCAGGGTGGCCTGCACGGTGTAGTCGCCCCAGGGGAGGTCGTGCGCGCGGAGCACCCCGTCCTCGCCCGCCTCGGCCGGCAGCGGCAGCCCGTCGGCCTCCGTCACCGGCTGGCCGTCCTTCTCCCAGGCCAGGTCGGCGGGCCCGGCGGGCGCCTCGCCGGGCTCGCACAGGAGCCGGGCGTGCAGGTGCGCCAGGACGAGCGGCTCGATCGGCAGGTCCTTCCTGCGCCCGCCGAGGCCGGCGACGCCGACCTGCGGGGCGTGGCCGGCCTCGAGGGCGGCCTCGGTCACGTCGAGGACCGTCAGGCCCGGGAAGGCGAGGTCGTCCGCCGGCTCCGGTCCGTGGACGAGGACGAACCAGGCGTCGAGCGCGCCCGGCTCGGTCAGCGGCTCGCGCGGGTGGTCCTCGGGCGCGACCTCCTGCGCCTCGAAGAGCACGGTCGTCTGGAGCCCGGGGTCCTGCCCCGGCCGCGGGTGCAGGCGCGCGACGAGGACGTGCGCGGGCGCGGGGAGGAGGCCGCGCGCCGCGAGCGAGCGGGCCGACGCCTTGTCGAGCGACACGGCCGCCCGCGCGGGCGCGAGCGCGACGTCGTCCGGGTAGCCCGCGGCCTGCTCGACCGGCGCGTGGGCGCCGCCCCGGAGCAGCTCGAGCTTCTCGCGCCGGGCCGTGCGGAAGGTGCGCGTCCGGTCGGCGTGCATCGTCCAGGCGGCCTTCGCGCCGCCGCAGCCGGGGCAGACGGGCTCGTCGTCGAGCACGGCGACGCTGCCGCAGGTGGTGCAGTCCCAGGGCATGGTCCGCCTCGCGCGGTGAATGGTAGTGCGCCCGGCCCCGCCGCTCAACGCGCCGTGGGCGCCCGCCCGGGCGGGGGGCTACCGTGGGGGCGTGAGCGGCCCCGAGCACCCGAGCGCCGAGCTCCGACCGGGCGACACGCGCGCCGGCTGCCGCGTCGAGCGCCTGCTCGGGCGCGGCGGCATGGGGGCGGCCTACCTGGCCACGCGCGTGCACGACGGCGCGCCGGTCGTCCTGAAGCTGCTCGCGCCCGGGCTCGCGCGCGACCCCACGCTGCGGGGGCGGTTCCGCCGCGAGTGGGAGGCGCTGCGCCGGCTGCAGGGCCACCCGCACGTCGTCGGGGTCCTGGCGATCGACGACGACGACCCGCCGTGCATCGTCCTCGAGTTCGTCGACGGGACGGCGCTCGACCGCGCCGTGGCCCGGGGGCCGCTCCCGTCCGACCAGGCCCTCGGCCTCGCCGCCGGTGTGGCCCGCGGGCTGGCCGCCCTGCACGCGGTGGGGATCGTCCACCGCGACATCAAGCCCGCCAACCTGATCGCCACGCCGCGCGGCGGGGTCAAGGTCGTGGACCTGGGCCTCGCCAAGGACATGTTCCGCACGGCGCTGACGCAGCCCGGGCAGCTCCTGGGCACGGCGCACTACATGGCGCCGGAGCAGTGGGAGGACGGGCCGATCGACGCGCGGACCGACGTCTACGCGCTCGGCGCGACCCTCTACCACCTGCTCACCGGGCGGCCCCCCTTCCACGACGCCGGCGACGACATCGACGAGGTCGCCGACCGCGCCCTCGCCGGCAGCTTCCCCCCGCCCCGGGCGCTCGCGCCGGCGACCCCGCCCGAGGCGGAGCTCGTCGTCCTGCGCATGCTGGCCCCGCGCGCCGCCGACCGCTACGCCGGGGCCGAGGACTGCGCGGCCGACCTCGAGGCGGTGCGCCGGGGCGGCGCGGCGCGCGTGCCCTGCCTGGTCCTCGAGCCGGGCGGCGCGCGGGCCCCGCTCGTCGGCGCCGACCTGCTCACGCTGGGCGCCGACCCGCGCGCCTGGCCGGGGGCGCCGGGGCCCGGCCTGGCGGCGAAGCACGCGCAGGTGCGGCGCGAGGAGCGGGGGCTCGTCGTGCGCGACCTGCAGAGCCCGGCCGGGACGTTCGTGGGCGACCAGCGCCTCGCGCCGGGGCAGGCGCACGTGCTGCGCCCGGGCGACCGGCTGCGCCTGGGCGGCGTCGTCGCGCGCTTCGAGGACCCGGCGGCGGACGGCGGCGGGGCGGCGGCCTGGCTGCGCGACGTCGAGCGCGCGACGGCGCCCCTCCCGGTCGTCGAGGTCCTCGCCGCCCTGGGCGACGCGCGCGCCGCGGCCTTCGCGCTCGAGCGCCTGGCGCCCGACCGGTGGGGGGAGGCGCCGCTCGCCCAGGCCCTCGGCCCCGACGCGGCGCGGGCCGTGGCCGCCTGGCGGCGCGAGCGCGCCGGCCGACGCGGCCGCCGCCGCGGCGCACCTCGCGGCGATCGCCGGGCGGGCGCTGCCCCACCCCGCGGCGTGCCTCGCCTGGTGGCACGGGGCGCGCGCCACGGCGCCCGTCCAGCTCGCGCCACCCGGCCCGGCCGCCGCCCTGTCCCTCGCGCTCGAGGGCGCCGCCGGCGCGCTGGACCTCGCCCAGCGCGGCGTCGTGCTCGTCGGGCGCGACCCGCGCTGCCAGGTGCGGCTGCCCGCGCCGACCGCGCCGCGGCTGGCGGCCACGCTCCTGCGCCTCCACCGGCGCTGGCTGGCCGTGCCCGAGGGCGAGGCGCCGCCGCGGCTCCTCGAGCCGGGCGAGCCGCTCGACCTGCCGGGCGGGCGCCTCGTCCTCCTGGGCGCGCCCGCGCCGGCGCGCGACGCCGCGGGCGCGCTCCTCGTCGACGCGCGCGACTTCGCCGCGCTCGAGGCGCTGCGCCACCCGGCCGCGGCGCGCGCGCTCGTGGCCCTCCTGGCCCACGCGCCCGCGCCGCCGCCGGCGCGGAGGCGGCCGGCCGGGCGCTGTTCCTCGCCGCGCCGGCGGCCGCGCAGGCCTTCGCCGCCCGCCTGGCGGCGGCCTGGCAGGAGCGCGCCCGCGCGGCCCGCGCCTCGCTCGCCGCGCTCGCCGGCCACGACGCCGGCCCCGACCCGGCCGCCTGGACGACGCTCCTCGCCCCGCGCCTCGCGCAGGTCCCTGCGGTCTCCCCGTACGGGTGGTCCTCGCCCGGCCCGTGACGAGCGCGGCGGCCTGACGCGCGGCGCGCGCGGGTGCCGTCGTCCGGCGGCGCGGCTAAGCTGCCCGCGTGAGCCGCACCTTCGGGCCGTACGTCCTCGAGGCGGAGCTGGCGCAGGGGGGCCAGGGCTCGGTGTGGCGCGCCCGGCACGCGCCGACCGGGCAGGAGGTCGCGCTCAAGCTCCTCGCGCCCGGCGGCGGCGAGGCCGCCGCCCTGCGCTTCGCGCAGGAGGCGCGGGTGCTCGCGCGGCTCAGCCACCCCAACGTCGTGGGCGTGTTCGACCACGGCCACGTGAACGGCACGCCGTTCCTCGCCTGCGAGCTCGTCCGCGGGGAGGACCTCGCCGCGCGCGTGCGGGGCGGGCTCCCCCACCCGGCGTGGACGACGCAGGTGATGGTCGCGCTCGCGCGCGCGGTGCAGCACTGCCACGAGCGCGGCGTCGTCCACCGCGACCTCAAGCCGCAGAACGTCCTCGTCGAGGCGGGCAGCGAGCGGCCGGTCCTCGTCGACTTCGGCCTGGTGAAGCGCGACCCGGCGCAGCTCGGCCTGACCTCGATCGACGAGCGCGGCGAGCTGTCGCTCAGCGGGTCGCTCAAGGGGACGCCGGAGTACATGGCGCCCGAGCAGATCCACCCGCGGCACGGCCAGGTCGGGCCGGCGACCGACGTCTACGGCCTGGGGGCGACGCTGTTCTTCCTCCTCACGGGGCGGGCGCCCTTCGGCGCCGAGTCGCTGCCGGCGCTGCTGCGCAAGGTCACGCGGCAGGCGCCGCCTGACCCGGCGGCGCTCGACCCGGCGCGGGTGCCGCAGGCGCTGGCGCGGGTGTGCCTGCACGCCCTGCAGAAGGACCCGCGCCGGCGCTTCGCCACGGCCGAGGCGTTCGCGCAGGCGCTGCGCAGTACCGGCCTCGTCAGCGACGGCAGCGACGCGGGGCGGACCACCTCGGGGCGGCTCCTCGCCGGGCTCGGCGCGCCGGCGCGCGCGGGCCAGCGCGTGGGGCCGTTCACCGTCGCGCGCGAGCTGGGGCGCGGGGCCATGGGCGTCGTGTTCGAGGCGCGCGCCGACGACGGGCGGCCCGTCGCGCTCAAGCTCCTCTCGGGGCGCATCGACGACCGCGGGCGCCGGCGCTTCGACCGCGAGGTCAAGGCGCTCGCCGCGCTCGACCACCCGCACGTGGTGCGCTTCGCCGGCGCGTCGAGCGAGGGGACGCCGTGGCTGGCCATGGAGTTCGTCCGCGGCCGCGACCTGCAGGCGCACATCGAGGCGGCGGGGCGGCTCCCGTGGGCGGAGACGGCGCGCCTGTGCGCCGAGGTCGCCCGCGGCCTGGCCCACGCGCACGCGCGCGGGGTCATGCACCGCGACCTCAAGCCGGCGAACGTCCTCGTGCGCGAGGACGGCGCGGCGGTGGTGACCGACTTCGGCCTGGCGCGCAGCCTCGAGGCGTCGCGGTTCACGCGCACGGGCGACGCGGTCGGCACGCTGGCCTACATGGCCCCCGAGCAGGTGAAGGGGCAGCGGCAGGAGGGGCCGCCGGCCGACGTGTGGGCGATCGGCGCGCTCCTCTTCCGTTGCCTCACGGGCGAGCCGCCCTTCGCCGCCGAGTCGACGCTCGGCCTGGCGGCGGAGATCTGCGAGGGGCGCGCGCGCCGGCCGCGGTCCGTCGACCCGGGCGTCCCGGCCGACCTCGAGGCGGTGTGCCTGGCGTGCCTGCAGGTCGACCCCGCGGCGCGCCCGACCGCCGCCGAGGTGGCCGACGCCCTCGAGCGCCGGGTGGGCCTCGGGCGCGCGGCCTCGGGCGGTCGGCGCGGCCTCGTCGCCGGGCTGGCGGTCGGCGCGGCGCTGGTCACGGCCCTCGCCGCGGCCCTCGCCCTGCGGCCGGGCGACGCGCCGCCGCCGCGGGAGGTCGCCCCTGACCCCGCCGCGCCGGCGGCGCCGCCCTGGCGCGACGCGCAGGAGCCCCCCGCCTGGTCGCTCGACGGGGGCGCGGCCGCGCGGGTCGTCGGCCCGGCGCTGTGGGACGAGCCCGGGCGCGTGGCGGCGCCCCTGGCGCAGGTCCGGGCCGGGCGCCCCGACGCGCTCGCCGCCGCGTACCTGGGCGAGGCGCGGGCCGCGGACGATGGGCGGGTAACCGTCCGCTACCGCGACCTGGCCCGCGCCCTGCGCTACGAGTCGCTCGACCCGGGGAGCTACGTCGTGCAGACGAACCCCTCCATGGGCCTGATCGGCGCGGGCGCGCTCGAGGTCCAGGGCGACGCGGCGACCCTGCGCGTCGACGACAGCGCGGGCGCGGCCCTGGTCCACGTCGGCCGCGCGCGCTGGGACCGGGCGCGGGTCGACCTGCGCGCGTGGGTCCACACGCACGTCGACCTCGACGAGCTGACGCTCCGGGTCGGCGACCCGCCCTGCGCGCTCAAGCTCGACAACCGCGCGCAGCGGGCGGCCGTGAGCCCGTTCGGCCTCGCGCACGGCGTGCCGTGCGCCCTCACCGGCGAGCCGACGGAGGTCGTGTTCGAGCCGTCGGCCGAGGGGCGCGAGGTGGCGCGCGTGGGCGAGGCGATCCTCCCGCGCTCCGAGGGGATGCTCTCGCCGGGCCCCGGGCCGGTGCGCCTGGCCCTCCAGGAGGCGCACATGGGGGTCGACCGGCTCGTCGTGACCGGCGCGCCGACGCGTCCCGACCTCGCCGCGCTGGCCGTCGTCCCCCTCGACCTGCCCAGCCACGCGCGGGTCGCGGCCGCCTTCGCCGCCGAGGCGGGCCCGCCGGCGGCGGGGGGCGTCCTGCTCGGGCTCGCGACCGAGGCCGCGGCGGAAGCGGGCGAGCCCACGGTCGCCCTCGAGGTGGTGGGCGACCGCCTCGTCCTGCGCCTCGACGGGCGGCCCGTCGGGGTCGCGGCCACGCCGGCGCCGCCGGCCGCGGGGTGGCTCGCGCTCGAGCGGGCGGGCGACCTCGTCCGGGGGGTGCTCGGCGGCGAGGGCGGCGTCGTGGCCGCGGTCGAGGCGCCGGCCCCCCTGCCGCTCGGCGGGCCGCTGCGCGCGGTCTACGGCTCGGGCGCGGCGCGGGTGCGCTTCGAGGCGGTGGAGGTCCTGCTCGGCGCCGACGACCGCGAGCGGACGGCGTGGGACCTCGAGGGGCGCGAGGGGGAGGGCTCGGCGCGGGCGTCGTGGCGCACGGGCGCCCTGCGCGCGGCCCGCGTGACCGACCCCGCCCACGCGCCGACGGGGGTGCTGGGCCGGGGCGGCGCGCAGCGGCGGCGGGCCGACGCGCGCGCGGCGGCGGAGACGCTCGAGCGGGCCGCGCGGCGGCTCGCGGAGGGCCCCGACGACGCGGACGCGCGCCGGCTGCGCCTCGACGCCCTCGCCCGGGCGATGACCGCCGCGAGCATGGCGGCCGAGGCCTCCCGGGCGGAGCGCCTGGCGGGCGAGGTCCTGACGCTGGCCGGCGCCGGCCCCGACGCCCTGGCGCCGGTCGACGCGCTGGAGCACACGCCCGACGGCGCGCCGCGGCTCCTGGCGAGGCTGACGCAGGGCTACGTGAACGTGGTCGACACCGACGTGCAGGTCGCCGCGCTCGGCGCCGCGCTCGTCCTCCGCCCGGCGGAGGCGCCGGCGATCCACACGCACCTGGGCGGCGCCCTGCGCGCCAGGTGGGCCGGCGGGCAGCAGGGGCCGCAGCGCCAGCCCGACCTCGAGCGCGCCCTGCGCCACTTCGCCGACGCGCGGCGCGCGCTCGAGGCGCGCCGCGCGGCGGGCGCCGGCCGCGACCTCGACGCCCTCGCCGAGCGGCTGGACGGCTACGAGGGCGACACGCTCATGGACGTCGGGCGCTGGGCCGACGCGCTCGAGCGCTGGGCCCGCGTCCTCGCCGTCAAGCCGGGCTACGGCTACGGCTGGCTGCGCCAGGCGCAGTGCCTCGAGGCCCTGGGGCGGCCCGACGAGGCGCTCGCGGCGATCCTCGGCTGCGTGGCCCATCAGCCCGCCTACCAGCGGGCGTGGGCGCACGCGATCGCCGCCGGCCGGCAGCTGGCGGCCGAGGGCCGCCCCGGCCTGGGGGCGCTGGCCCTCACGCTCGCGCTCGACCACGTGACCTTGCCCGGCCTCGAGGGGGAGGCCCGCGCCGCCGCCGCCGGCCGGCCGGCCGACGAGCGCGACGCGCATCTGGCGGCCTACGCCGCCCTGCGCCTGGGCACGACCGGCGACGCGCCCCGGCGCGGCGGCGCCGAGACGTGGGTCCTCGCGCCGGCGCGGGCGGGCGACGCGTCGGCGCGCGCGGCCCTCCGGGAGGCGGCGGCGCGCGACCCGCTCGTGCGCCACGTCGCGCTGCTCGACCCGGCGCTGGCGCCGCTCCTCAGGTGACGAGCGGTGGGTGACGCGCGGCCTCGAAAAGGCGAGAGCCCCGTCGTCTCCGACGGGGCTCCGCGATATGCCCGGCGCGACTCGAACGCGCAACCTTTGGCTCCGGAGGCCAACGCTCTATCCAATTGAGCTACGGGCACGGAGCGGTCGGCGAGCGCCGACCGCGCGGTTCAGCACCGTACCAGACGGCGGAGGGGATGCAAGACCACCCCCCGCCGGGCGGCGGCTAGGCCTGGGGCGCCGCGCCGGCCTTGAGCAGGGCGTTGACGCGCTTCTGCATGCGGCTCTTGCGGCGGGCGGCCTTGTTCCTGTGGATCGTGCCCTTGTGCGCCGTCTTGTCGAGCTTCGCCTGCAGCTCGCGCATGAGCGTCTGCGCCTCGGCGGCGCTCTTCTGGTCGACCGCGCCGAGCACCTTCTTGGTGGCGGTCTTCAGGGTCTGCTTGCGCGCCCGGTTGACCGTCCGCAGCTTCTTGTTCTGACGGTTGCGCTTCTTCGCGTTCAGGCTGTGCGCCATGACTCTCTCTGTCTCCGCAGTGATCGGTGCCGAAGGCGGAGCACACTATCAGGCGCCCCGCGCGAGCGGAACACCCTAACACGACTTGTGATGAATGATGCGCTCGCGAGGGGGGCGCGATCGGCGTAAGTGCCCGGGCCATGGCGTTCGGCCCGTTCCATCGCAGTGATGCGCTCGCGAGGGGGGCGCGATCAGCGCAAGTGCCCGGGCCATGCGTTCGGCCGTTCCGCGCCTCCCCATCGCTCGCTCTGGCGGGTCGAGTAAGTGCGCTCGCGAGGGGGGCGCGATCGGCGTAAGTGCCCGGGCCTTGGCGTTCGGCCCGTTCCGCGCCTCCCCATCGCAGTGATGCGCTCGCGAGGGGGCGCGATCGGCGTAAGTGCCCGGGCCATGGCATTCGGCCCGTTCCGCGCCTCCCCATCGCTCGCTCCGGCGGGTCGAGCTCGAGCTCACTGACGCTGAAGGCTGCGCTCGCGAGGGGCGGGCGATCCTCTAGCTCAGGGCCTCGAGCCGCTTCGTGACGTCCTTGTAGCCGAAGTCGACCTCCGCGATCTGCGAGTACTCCGTGAGGGCCGCGTCCTTCTTGCCGGCCATCTCGTAGATACGCCCGAGGAGGTAGGTGATGTCCTTCTTGATGCCTTCCATCTCGAAGAGGCCGTCGCGGGCGGCGTTGAGCTCGTTGACCGCCAGCTTGGCCATCTTCTTCTTCACGAAGCAGTAGCCGAGGTAGTAGCCGGCCTCCGACTTCTTGCGCGGGTCCTGCTTGGCCTTCTGCAGCTCCGGGATCGCCTCGTCGATCTTCTCGGCGTCGTAGAGCGCCTTGCCCAGCTGGTAGCGCAGGCCCATCTCGGTCGGGTGCGCCTGCACGCGCTTGCGGTACTCGTCGATCTCGAAGGTCAGCTTCTCGTGGCGCGCCTTGGCCAGCTTGGCCTTGATCCGCTCGTCGGGCGACCGGCGGTAGGCCTCCTCGAGCTGCTTGACCCCGGTCTCGTGGCGGGTCATGAGCAGGTCGCCGCGGAGCTCCGAGGCGAGGAAGTCGTTGGCGTCGGCCTCCAGCGCCTTGTCGCACCAGGCGAGGGCGTCCTCGGGCCGCTCGGCCTTGACGTACAGCTCGGCGATGAGCCGCATCGTCTTGGTGTCCTTGGGGTTCTTCTCGACCTTCGGCTCGAGCTCGGAGATGCGCTCGAGGGCCTGCTCGGGCGTCCGCACGCGCTGCGACTGCTTCTCGAGCGCCTGCGCCTCGTCCTTGTCGATCAGGTTCTGGTAGCCGCCCTTGTCGACGCCCTCCTTGATCGTGATCGCGGTCATCGCGGCGGGGATGTTCTTGGTCTCCTCCTCCGCCTCCTTGTCCTTGGGGTCGAGCCGGGCCAGGCGCTGGAAGCACTTGAGCGCCTTCTCCATCTCCGGCTTCGACTTGTTGATCGTCCCCATGTCCTTGTAGGTACGGCCCATGGCGCGCAGCGCGTCCTTGCAGTCCTTGTCGACCGCCAGCGCGTCCTCGAAGGCCGCGATCGCCACGTCGCTGTACTTGGCCAGGTGGGCCGACTCGCCGAGCTTGATGAGGGCCGGGATGACGTCGGGGTCCTGCTTGAGGATCTCCTCGCAGGCGAGCATGGCCTTCTCGGGGTCCTTCTTGACCATGATCGTCGCGGCCTTCATGCCCAGGGCCTTGGTCTTGGCCCCGGCGAAGAAGCCGCCCCCGCCGCTCATGCGCTTCCAGGCGCGCTCGGCCTCGCGCAGCTCCTTGCGGACCGCCACGTCGGCGGGGTGCGTCGTCAGGTACGCGATGAACAGGTGGACCGCGTACTCGTAGTTCTTCTTCTTGACGGCGTCACGCGCCTTGTCCAGGTGCTTGTCCGACATCGCTCTCCCTGGTGGTGCCTGGCCGGTGTGACGCGACACACCGAGGGGATCACGATACCCGATCCGGCCGGCCAGGCCAAGCCAAACCCTTCCCGGGCGGTCTCTTGTCGTGCCGGCCAGCCCCCCCTAAGATAGACCGCGGAGAACCAGAGTCGTCATGCACACCCCCGACCGCGTGCTGAAGTACCCCGACCCGCGCCTGCGCCAGAAGGCGCTCCCCGTCGAGGAGATCACGCCGGAGCTGCGCGCGCGCGCCCGGGCGCTGTTCCCGCTCATGTACGAGGAGCACGGGATCGGGCTCGCCGCGCCGCAGGTGGGCTGGGGTGTGCGCCTGTTCGTGGTGAACATCAGCGGGCGCCCCGAGGACGAGCTCGTCGTCGTGAACCCGGTGGTCACCGAGAAGAAGGGCGGGACCTGGCTGTTCGAGGAGGGCTGCCTGTCGCTGCCCGGGATCCGCGGCAAGGTCGAGCGCGAGCGCGTCGTCGTGCTCGAGGGCCAGGACCTCGACGGCCACCACGTGCGCATCGAGGCCGACGGCCTCAACGGGCGCTGCCTGCTGCACGAGTACGACCACCTCGACGGCGTGCTGTTCATCGACCGGCTGAGCCCGGCGAAGAAGCAGTCGATCAAGCGGCGCCTGCGCGAGCTCGAGGAGGAGTTCGAGGGCGCGGCGGTCTGACGGGACCCCGACGGCGACCCGCGCTCCGCGCAGGGGGCGCCCGCGTCCGATCCAGCGTGAGAGCACGGGCGCCCCGGTGACCTTCCGCCGCCTCGACCTCGACGACCCCGCCCTCCCCGGCGCCTTCGGCCGCCCCGCCGTCACGGTGGGCGTCTTCGACGGCGTGCACCTCGGCCACGCCGCCCTGCTCGACCGCCTGGTCGCGTCGGCGCGCGCGGCCGGCGTGGCGCCGGTCGTGGTCACGTTCTGGCCGCACCCGCGCGCCGTGCTGGGCGGGGGGGCGCCGCCGCTGATCACCACGCTGGCGCACCGGGTCGCGCTCCTGCGTCGCCGCGGCGCGGCCGGGGTGGTCGTCCTGCCCTTCGACGCCGACGTGGCCTCGTGGCCCGCCGAGGTCTTCGCCGAGCGCGTCCTCGCCGAGCGCCTCGCCGCGTCGCGGGTCGTCCTCGGCGCGGACCACCGCTTCGGCCGCGGCCGGCGGGGCGACGTGGCCCTGCTCGCGCGCCTGGGCGAGCGCCTCGGGTTCGTCGCCGAGGCCGTGCCGCTGGTCGAGACCGGGGGCGTCAAGGCCTCGAGCACCGCCGTGCGGGACGCCCTGCGGCGGGGCGACCTGGACCTCGCCGGGCGCCTCCTCGGCCGCCCCGTCTCCGTCCTCGGCCACGTCGTCCGGGGCGACCAGCGCGGGCGCGCGCTGGGCTTCCCGACGGCGAACCTGGACCTCGGCGCCGCCCTGCGGCCGCCTCGAGGGGTCTACGCCGTGCGAGCGCGCACGGTGGTCCGCCACGAGGACGGCCCGCTCCTCCCGGCCGTGGCCAACGTGGGCCGGCGCCCGACGTTCACCGCGGACGAGCAGGACCTCGTCGAGGTCCACCTGCTCGAGGGCGGCCGCGACCTCTACGGCCTGGACCTCGAGGTCGAGTTCGTCGAGCGCCTGCGCGACGAGCGGCGCTTCGAGGGCGTTGACGCCCTCCGGGCGCAGATCGCCCGCGACGCGGCGCGCGCACGCGAGGTGCTGGGGGCGTGACGAGCGCCGACGCGGGGCGGCGCGCCGGCCGCGGGTAGACTCGCCCGGGATGACGGACGGGGGCGCAGCGCGGTGGGTGAGGCTCGGCCTGGCGGCCGTCGTGCCCCTCGTCCTGGCCGTCGCGCTCCTGCCGGCCGTCCGCGGCGCGCCGCTGGGCCGGCCGGCGGCCCCGCTCAACGACTTCGACGGCGCGTGGCACCTCGCCTGCGGGCGGCTGATCGTCGAGGCGGGCGAGGTCCCGCGCGAGGACCCCCTCTGCTTCACGACGGACGGGCTCGACTGGATCAACCTCAACTGGCTGGCCCAGGTCGCCCTCTACCGCGCCTTCCTCGCCGGCGGCTTCGACGGGCCGGTGGCGCTGGCCGCCCTGTGGCTCGCGGGCACGGTCGCCTTCACCCTCCTGGCGGCGCGCGCCCGCGGCGCCGGCGCCGCCCTCGCCCTGCTCACGCTCTGGCCCCTGTGGATGACCGCCGTGCGGGTGCACAGCATCCGCCCGCAGGCGGTGACCTTCACCCTCCTGGCGCTCACCGTGTGGCTCCTCGCGCGGCCCGACCCCGCCCTGCGCCTCTCCTGGCCGCGCGCGGGCGCCCTCCTGGCGACGCTGCTGGCCTGGAGCCACCTGCACGGCGGGTTCGTCTTCGGCCTGGCGCTCGTGGGCCTCGATGCGGCCGGCGCGTGCGTCGACGCGCGCCGCGAGGGGCTCGGGCTGCTCCCGCGCCGCGCGCGCCTCCTGCTCGGCGTGGCGGCGGCCGCCGCGCTCGGCTTCGCCCTGCACCCGCACGGCTTCGCCGCGCTCGTCTACGCGGCCACCTACACGCGCGCGCTCGGCGCGCAGCTCGAGTCGATCACCGAGCTCATGCCGCTCTCGCCCGCCTCCGACCTCGGCGTCTGGCTCCTCGGCTACACGGCGCTCGGGGCGCTCGGCCTCTGGCTCTCGCCCGAGCGGCTGCGCGCCCGGGAGCTCCTCGCGGCGGCGTTCTTCTTCGCGCTCTCGTGGAAGATGCGCCGCGCGATCGTGCCGTTCGCGCTCGTCAGCGCCCCCGTGTTCGCGGCCGCCTGGACGCGCGCGCTCGAGGGGCGGGTGGGCGGGCGCGTGGCCGCGCTCGACCGTCTCCTGACCCCGACCGCCGCGGCGCTCCCGGCGGCCACGGCGGCGCTCGCCGCCGCCTACGGCGCCCTCCTCCTGGCGCTCGCCGGCCCCGCGCGGCCCGGCCAGGCCTCGGCGCCGCCCTTCCCGCCCGACGCCCCGGTGGCCGCCGTGCAGTGGCTGCAGGCGCGCGGGGGCGACCAGCGCGTCTTCGGCCGCTACTCGGACGGCGGCCTCCTCGTGTGGGCCCTCTACCCGGCGCGGCGGGTGTTCATCGACGGGCGCGGCGACCTGCACGCGCGGGGGCGGGCCTACGACGACTACGAGCACATCGCCCACCAGCGGCCGGGCTGGACGGAGCGCCTCGACGCGTGGGGCGTCGACCTGGTGGTGCTCGGCAACCTCGCCCCGCCGCTCCTCGCGCTCGAGCGCGAGCACGGCTGGCGGCGGGTCCACGACGACGGGCACTTCGCGGTGGTCGAGCGGCCGCCACCGTGACCGGGGTCGCTACGACACGGCGCGGAACGACTCGACGAACCTCGTGAACGCGGGCCGCGCGGCCTCGACCGTCGCGGACGGCCCCACGAGCTTGACGAAGAACGGCCCCGACGGCGTCTCGACGATCGCGCCGAGCAGGCGCCAGCCGGGCTTGTTCACCCGCTCCCCGGCGCCCGGGCGCGTCTCGGCCACGTAGGTGCCGGCGAGGTCGATCAGGTGCGCCGCCAGGCCGCCCACCTCGCGCCGCTCGAGCTTCGCGGCCTCCCGCGAGGACCCCCCGTCGGGCTGGCGGAACTGCGAGATCCACCGGGCCAGGTTGTCCTCGACCGAGCCGCCGCCGCCGCCGAAGTGGAACACGACGAGCTCCGCGTCCTCGTCGTCCCCCGCGGCGCGGGGCGGCCGGTACTGGGCCGCGCGCATCCGGTTCGTGACCGGCGCCTCGACCCAGCCGGCGTCCGCCGGCGGCGCGAAGCGCACCCCGGCCACCTCCTTCGGCCCGGGCGGCGGCGGGGCGTCCTGCGCGGCGGCGAGCGGGAGCAGCAGCCCGGCGGTCAGCAGCCCGACGGTAGGGGCGAGGGACGCGAGCGCGCGGCGCATGGGGACCTCCTGCGGCGTCGCGCCGTTATACCGGGGCTCCGGGGATGCCTGACCCTGGCGCGGCCGCCTCCGCCCATGGTAGGCAGGGGGCCCCCCCACGACCCACCGACGTCCCACCGAGGAGGAGCCGATGCCCGCGAAGGACCGCTACCACGTCGTGACCCTCCCCGGCGACGGGATCGGCCCGGAGGTCACCGTCGAGGCCATCAAGGTGCTCACGGCCGCCGCCGCCCGCCACGGCGTCGCGTTCGACCTCGAGGAGATCCCCGGCGGCGGCGAGCACTACCTTCAGCACGGGGTCGAGTGGCCGGAGGGCTCGGAGGCGCGCGTGGCCGCCGCCGACGCGATCCTCCTCGGCGCCGTCGGCGCCGACGACCCGGTCACGAAGCGCAGCGTGTTCACGAAGCCCGGGCAGCCCTACCCCACGGCGCAGCTCGCGGGCTACGCCCTCGTGATCGGGAACCGCCTGCGCCTCGAGCTGTTCGTCAACGTGCGCCCGATCAAGCTCCTGCCCGGCGTGCGCCACAAGGTGTCGGGCCGGTTCATGGACATCTGGGAGCCCGGGCAGGTCGACTACGTCGTGTGCCGCGAGAACACCGAGGAGGCGTACAGCGGCAAGACGCTCGACCTGACCGACCCCGAGGGGAACGTGATCGGCCGCATGACGCCGATCGAGGTCACGCGCAAGGCGACCGAGCGGGTGTGCCGCTACGCCTTCGAGCTCGCCCGCCAGCGCAAGGCGCGCGGGAAGCCGGGCAAGGTCACCTGCGTGACGAAGTCGAACATCATCGGCGCCCACAAGTACTTCGAGGACACGTTCCGCGAGGTGGCCAGGGAGTTCCCGGACATCGAGCCGGACACCTCGCTCTTCGACGCCTTCTGCATGTGGCAGATCCGCAACCCCGAGTGGTTCGACGTCGTCGTGGCGCCCAACCTCGTGGGCGACGTGATCTCCGACAACGGCTCGACCACCCAGGGCGGCATGGGCATGGCGGCGGGCGGGAACATCGGCTTCGAGCACGCCATGTTCGAGCCGATCCACGGCTCGGCGCCCAAGTACGCCGGCCAGGACAAGGTCAACCCGCTGGCCGCGATCCTCTCGGCGGCCATGATGGCCGACTGGCTCTCGACCCGGTTCGCCGACCCGCGCCTGCACGCCGTCGCGGCCGACATGGAGGCGGCGGTCGCCGCCGTCCTGCGCGAGGGCAAGCGCGTCACCTACGACCTGGGCGGCGACGCGCGCTGCTCGGAGTGCGGGGACGCGGTCCGGGAGGCGCTGGGCGCATCGGCATAGAAGAAGACAGGTCACAAAGGGAAGACAGAGAGAGCTCTGTGTCCTCTGTCTTCCCTCCGTGATCTCTGTGACCTGTCTTCAGTCGCCCCGAACGGGCCGCCTACCGCGGCCGGTCCACGTTCGGGTTGCGCGACCGGTTGCGCTCGTCCTCGAGCTCGCGCTCGATCCGCCCGCGCAGGCGGGGGTCACCCGACTCGTTGGGGTTGCGCGGGTCGAGCCCCTCGGCCAGGCCAGGGACCTTCGGGTTGTAGTGGAAGCGGAGCAGCTGCGACGGCACCCAGCCGCTCTTCATGTTCGCGGCCGCCAGGGCCACGCCCTCGCCGCCGCCGCGGCGCGCGCTCACCCAGACCGTCGTCCGCTCGGGCAGCTCGCCCGTGGGCATCGACTGCGACTCGGGGCGGTCGCGCAGGACCACGTGCGAGAGGGTGATGGCGAGGATCGACTCGACGAAGCCCTCGTTCGGCAGGCCGCGGTCGTTGAACATGAGCCACATGTCGAGCATGACCGGCTTGCCGATCTCCGGGGTCACCAGCTCGCTCGCGCGGGGGCCCAGGAGCGGGATCGGCGCGTCGGGCATGGGGTAGGCCGGGACGATCACCAGCTTGCCGCCCTGCTGGGCGATCGTGCCCGCGATCTGCGACCGCTGCGGGTAGATCACCTGCCGGATCACGCCCTCGGCCTCGGTCGAGCTCTTGAGCTGCGCCACGGCCTCGAGGACGACCTTGCGCCCCTGCAGGACGACGAGCTTCCTGGCCAGCGGGCCGCGCAGGTAGTAGCTCAGCCCGAGGGGGCCCTGGATGCGGACCGCATCGGCCTCCTCCACGAGCTCGACCAGGCCCTCGACCTGGATCGGGCGCCGCTCGAGCCGCCCGAGGATCAGGTCGAACGCCTGGGACAGGGGCCGGATGCGGTCGGCGTAGGCGCCCTCGTGGTTGTGCGTGCCCTCGACGATCGTGCGCCGGCGGGCGCCGTCGAAGTGGTTGAAGAAGAACCGGCGGCCGCCGAGCTGCT
Organism: Planctomycetota bacterium; assembly: GCA_023954375.1. Lineage (GTDB taxonomy): Bacteria > Planctomycetota > J058 > J058 > J058 > JAMLIC01. The sequence continues at coordinate 21,344 of JAMLIC010000045.1, read as the reverse complement.
GCGTCGGCACCGTCCGCGGCAGGGACTTGATCTGCGAGTTCTGCGCGACGATCGCCATGCGGTCGAGCTCGGACAGGAGCAGGCGCGTCTTCTTGGGCTCGCCGGAGCCCATGCGGACCTTCACGTCGCCCGTGAAGTCGACCGTCACCTGCTCGAAGGCGCCCTCGCCGGCGAGCGTGCGGGCGATCACGTTGAAGCCCACGCGCTCCATGCCGCCCTCCTCGAAGAAGCGCAGCTGGTCCCGGGCCAGGTCGATCCCGGCGCTCGTGTGGCGGTCGCGCGGCTGGCTCCGGCGCACCTTGATCAGCTCGGCCGGCGCCTCGGCGACGACCGGCGGGTCCTCGGGGCGCGTCGTCGGCCGGGCGCCGACCGTGCCCGCGTTGCCGGCCCCCGGCGTGAGGCGGTACTTGACCGTCACGACGGGCGGGTTCGACTGCACGCGCTCGACCGAGGTGATCCGGACGGTGTAGCCCTGGCTCCCCTCCGTGCCGAGGTGCACGAGGATCAGGAACTCGTTGGCGAAGTCGCATTGCGCCGGCTCGCGCGTGCGGAAGAAGCGCCCGTACTCCTCGGCCGAGGTGAGGACCGCGCGGACCGGGAACGGCGGCCCGCCGGTCACGCGGCGCGTGAGCGTCGTGTACTCGACCGCCTCGCGGGCCTGGGCGAACGCCATCTCGGCCTGGGCGAGGCCGAGGGCGGTCACGAGGCCCGCGGTCGCCAGCGCACGCACTCGAATCATGGTCGGTCCTTCCCCGCCGCGGTGTGTCCCGCGCTGCTCGCGATGGATGCGTCTCGGCCTCGTTTAGCAGACGTCATGCCGGCCGACGCTCGTCGTAACTGATTTCCGTTCAGGCGCCTTGTGCGCTCGATCCCCACCGATTCGTCTCACCCTGCAGCCGGTCCGCGAGACGAATCACCAGAACGCGGCGCTCGTCCGGGCCCTCCGCCGGAGACCGGTGGGCTCGTCTCGAGGAGCTCCGAGGGCTGTTCGAGGGTCCAGGCGAGGGCGTCGATCAGCCGCTCGAGGTCACGCGACCACTGCTCGGCGCGCCCGACCCGTCGCTGCGCCCGGAAGCCGCCCGCGTCGGCGAGGATCCGGGCGACCTCGCGGCGCTCGAGGTCGTAGACGAACCAGGTGGCGCCGTCCTGGCCCGGGGCCACCCAGCCGACCTGCCCGCGCCCGCGGCACAGGACCTGGCTGCCGAGCTCCGCGCCGATGACCTGCTCGAGGGCCACGCGGGTCGTGTCGCGCAGCCCGTCGAACGTCAGCCCCGCCTCCAAGTAGCCCGGGTGGGTGGGGCTCGGCCGCGTCCAGACGACCCGCGCCGCGAGGGTCACGGCGCCGCGCAGGGCCGGATGCGAGAGCGCGACGTCGAGCAGGTCGCCCGCGTGGATCGGCCGCCCGGTGAGCAGCTTCATCCCGCCCGCGCCGAGGTCGAGGAGCAGGTCCTCGGTCGGGTCGAGGTCCGCCCCGCCGTGCAGCGCGAGCCGCCGGACCGCGCCGCCGGCGGTGTGCACGCGCGGGGCGCGCGGGGTGTAGCGGGCCTCGAGCATGCGTCGAGCATAGCGGCTCCGTCCCGCCGGAAACAGGCCGTGCTACAAACGGCCGCGAGACGGCAGGTGGCGATGACCGACCGAGAGACCGCCCCGCTCGCGCCGGCGCGCCGGCGCCCCCGCTGGCCCGTGGCCGCGTGCCTCCTCGCGGCGGGGGCCGCGCTCGCGGGCGGCGCGGAGGACGAGGTGCCGGTGACGTTCGCCTTCGACCCGGGCGCGGCGGCGCCGCGCCGCGTGTGCGTGGCGGGCGAGTTCAACGGCTGGGCGCCCGACGCCTGGCCGCTCGAGCGCGGGGCCGACGGCGTGTTCCGGCGGGCGGCGCGCCTCGCGCCCGGGGTCTACCGCTACAAGTTCGTCGTCGACGGCGCGTGGACGCACGACCCGGCGAACCCGCGCCGCGAGCCCGACGGGCACCGGAACTCGGTCCTCGTCGTGGGCGACGTCCCCGCGCCGGACCTCGCCCCTCGCCCACCCGTCCCCCGCCCGACGCGCGCCCGGGCGGGCGCCTTCCACGTGCTCGAAGCGGCCTCGCTGCCGCCCCCGCCCGCGGGGCTGCCGCCGCGGCCGGTGTTCGTCTACACGCCGCCGTCCTACGCGCGGGAGGCCGCGCGCCGCTTCCCGGTCGTCTACGCGCACGACGGGCAGAACGTGTGGTCGGAGGACGGGATCTGCTTCGGCCACGGCGGCTGGTACCTCGACGAGGCGCTCGACCGCCTCGCCGCCGCCGGGGCGATCGAGGAGGTGATCCTCGTCGCCGTGCCCCACGGCGAGGACCGCATGGACGAGTACGGCGCCGGCTGGGAGCGCTACGGGGCGTTGCTGCGCGACGTGGTCAAGCCGGCGGTCGACGCGCGCTTCCGCACGCGGCCGGGCCCGCGCGACACCGCGCTGATCGGCTCGTCCATGGGCGGGCTCGTGTCGTTCAAGCTCGCCCTGGCGCGGCCCGACGTCTTCGGCGCGGCGGCCTGCCTGTCGTCGTCGTTCTGGTTCAAGACCCCCGACGGGCGCTCGGCGTTCGACCTCCTCGCCGCGCGCGACCCGGCGGCCCCGCGGCCGCGGCTGTACCTCGACTCCGGGACGGCCGGCCGCGGCCAGGACGGCGCGCCCGACACGCGGCGCATGCGCGACGCCCTGCGCGGGGCCGGGTGGGCGGGGCGCGACCTCGCGCACCACGAGGCCGAGGGCGCGACCCACGACGAGCGCGCCTGGCGGGCGCGGGCGGACGTTCCTCTCCGCTTCCTGTTCGGAGAGTAGCCAGTGGCCCGCCACGGTCGCGGGGGCAGGGCGAGCCGGTCCTCCACCAGGCGCCCGTTGTCGTCTCGACGAGGGCCACGCGCGGCCTCTCAGGTCGGGTCCGCGGCCCCGGGCGCGTAGAGGCACCAGCCAGGAAGGTCGTCGCGCCGGACGGCGCGCCCGATCTCCTCGTCAATGTTCATGAGGATCACGTCACGGAGCCGCTCGTTCCGCTCCTGGGTCGTGTTGGCCGGCGGGTCGTCCCTGTAGCAGAGTCCTTCCTCGGGAATGGCCACGACTCACTCCTGCAGCAGCTTGAGGTAGTAAGAGAACGCCCCTCTGGCCGGACGCCCGGCCTCGAGCGAGGCGCGGACGCGCTCGGCTTGCATCCGGAAGCCGGCCTTCAACTGGGTGAGCTCGTCGGAGGACTTCTCCGTGTCGCCGATCTTGACCTTCCCGTTCTGGACGGCGGCGGCAGCCTTCTCCGCGGCCTCGATCCTCGCGACGTTGCTCCCCAGAGCGCGGAAGTAGCTCATGAGCCCGACCACGCTCCTTGACGGGGTGGCCTGGCGCGAGACGAGCTTCGTCGGGTCCGGGGGGGTCCCTGCATCGTCGGAGAGGGCCTCGTACGCCGCAGGAACGATCGTCCCCGCGTAGGCGTCGAGCTCCTTCGCCAGCCTCTGTGCCTCCGCGTCGTCCTTCAGCTCGGAGAGGCCCTTGTGAACGCTCTCGAGGAACGTGACGATCGCGCCGTCCGAGATGCGGCGGTTCTCCCCGAGCGCGAACGCCTTCGAGATCGCAAGGGCGGTGTTCGGGTCAAGCGTGCTTGTCGCGTCGCGCGCGAACATGAACGCTGCGCCGGGCTGCCCGACGGCCGTCTTGCCGACCGCGAGCCGCTGGTAGATCCCCGACGTGGCCCCCACGTCGAAGATCCCGCCGTAGCGGAGCTCCATGAGCACGTCGACGGACTCCTCGGCACCGTTGAGCCTCGTCCCGTTCGCGTTCTCGTCGTCGTTCGCGTCCGCCGGCCGGTTCGTCGGGACCAGCGCCAGCTCGGCGCGGTTGTAGCCGAGCTTGGCATGGGGCGCGGGGTTGTCGGGGTTCCGGGCGACCTCCACGCCAATCACCGTGCCGGTCGCGGCGACGACGTAGTGGTTGTGCGCCGAACAGGCCGTCAGCGCCAGGCACGCGGCGATCGAGGCAAGACCCGGTCGTATCAGGAGCAGCATCTCGTCTCCTCGTCAATGACGTGAGAGCACGGCGCGAGGCGCCGTCACACGGAGCGGACCAAACGGACGCTGGATCACCTCCACGCGCACGTCCTCGGCCTCGTCCGGCACCGCGACGACGGCGCTTGAGGCGTAGCCGACTGCGAACTTGAAGCCGGGTCGATCGGACGCGGAGATCCCGAAGGCGGTCATGTTGGTCACGACCGCGGCGTGCGGGGTCTCGTTGGTCGACACCACGCCCAGCCCGATGATCAGGTGATGGGTCGTCGGCCCCGCGTGGAGCGGGATCGCGCAGCCCGACAGGAGGAGCCCGGCGGCCGTCGCGAGCGCGCTCACTCGCCGCCCGGGGGCGCCAGAGAGCACGTCCCTACGCGCGTTGGTCTCGAGGTCGTCCGGGCGCGAGCGGGTCATGTGCGCGCGAACGGTAGCAGCGCGGGTCGGGCGTGTAACTCATCAACATTGATGACTCACGCACTTCGCCGGGCGGCGAGGTGGGCGGCGCCTCGTCGCGCGGCGCGCTCCGGGCGGCGCGGGCGGTGACGATCACCACGACGCCGGCGATCGTCAGGCCCGCCGCGGCGAGCGCGGTCCCGCTCAGCGCCTCGCCGGCCAGCGCCCAGCCGAGGAGCAGGGCCACGATCGGGTTGACGTAGGCGTAGGTGGCGACGCGCGTGGGCGCGACGGCGCGCAGGAGCCACACGTAGGCGCTGTAGGCGACGAGCGAGCCGAAGCCCACGAGGTAGGCGAGCGCCCCGAGCGAGCGCGCCGACGCGCCGGCGAGGTCGACCCGCGGCCACTCGCCCAGGAGGCCGCTGGCGACGACGAGGAGCGCGCCGCCGGCGAGCATCTGCCCCGCGATCGACACGAGGATCGACGGCGGCAGGGGCACGTGGCGCGAGCCGACCGAGCCGAGGGCCCAGCAGAAGGCCGCGCCGAGGAGGACGGCCGCGTCGCCGGGCGGCACCTCGGCGGGCGCGCCGTGGCGCTCGGCGACGAGGAGCGCGATCCCGCCGAAGCCGAGGCCGACGCCGGCGAACGTGGCCGGCCCCGGGCGGTCGCCCGCGGCGGCGCCGGGGCGCAGCGCCTCGATCAGGGTCACGAACAGCGGGATGCTCGCGATCACCACGGAGGCCAGCCCCGAGGGCACGTGCTGCTGCGCCCACGAGAGGCCGCCGTTGCCGCCGAGGAGGAGGAGGCCGCCGACGAACGCCATCCCGGGCCAGTGCCGCGCCGTCGGGGCCGCGTGGCCGCGCAGGCGCGCGAAGGCGTAGAGGAGGGCGCCCGCGGCGAGGAAGCGCGCCGCGCCGGCCGCGAGCGGCGGCAGGGTCTCGAGCGTGACCTTGATCGCCAGGTAGGTCGACCCCCAGATCAGGTAGACCGCGGCGAAGGCGGCGACGACGAGCAGGCGCGGCGCGGCGTGGGTCACGGGCAGCATGCTCCGGCGCGCGGGCGCGGCGGGCAAGGAGCCACGCGCGGCGGGCGGGGTGGGCCAGGGTCACACGCGCCCGAGGCGCCGCGCGATCGCGAAGTTGCGGTACTCCGCCTCCTCGGTCACCTCGCGCACGACGTGCGGCGCCAGCCACGCCGGCGGCGTCACCGCGTGGTCGGTCGAGGGCAGCTCGACCTCGGCCAGGACGAGGTCGAGGCCCTCGAAGGCGTCGACCTCCCACACGAGCGCGCCCTCGCGCACCTTGTGGCGCGTCTTCACCAGCCGCCGCCCGGCCGTCGCCGGCCAGAGGCGCTCGAACTCCTCGGGCGCGAGCGCCCGCTCCTCCTCGGTGCGCACGAGCCCCAGGCCGCGCTTGACCGTGTGCGTGCAGCGGGCGCGGCCGGCCGCGTCGGTCGCCCGGCGGATGCGCCCCTCGACGCCGGCGACGCCCTCGTCGGGCAGGTAGCCCTGCTCGATTCGCACGGCCTCCGCGCCGGCGGGCAGGTCGGGCAGGCGCGCGAGCAGGAACACGCGCTCGATCTCCAGGGGTGCGCTCACGGCGCGAGCCTACGCGGCGCGCGCCACACGCGCACGGCCGCCCCGCGCGCGACGTCGCGGCCCGCCGTGTGGAGGTCGCCGTCGGCCCCGAACGCCACGCCGGTGAGCGCCTGGTGCGGCCCCCGGATCCGGGCGACGAGCCGGGCGACGACCCGGGCGACGTCTCGGGCGCGGCCCAGGTCCCAGACGCGCGCCTCGCCGCTGGCGTCGCCGGCGGCCGCCCGCCGCCCGTCGGGCGAGGCGGCCACGCAGGTGACCTCGTCGCCGGCGGCCAGCCGGCCCCGCTCGACGCCGGCGCGCGCGTCGAACACGACGACGACCCCGCGGCCGGCCCCGTCGCGGCCGCCGGCCAGGACGAGGTCGCCGGCGTGGGACCACGCGACGCAGGTCAGCGCGTCCGAGCGGCGGCCCACCGGGGCCCGGGCGGCGAGCGTCGCGCGGTCGAGGAGCAGCGCGCGGCCGCCGGTCGCCGCGGCGAGGAGGTCGCCGCCGGGGCTCGTCGCCAGGGCGAGGGCGCGCAGGCGCCGCCGCGCGCGCGCCACCCCGCGCGCCGGGTCGAGGCGCGCGAGGTCCTGGTCGCGGCCCGCGACGACGACCTCGCCGCCCGGCGTGAGCGCCACGGCCGTGACGCCGGCGCGCGGCCCCGCGAGCGCGGGCTCGTCGGGGCCCTCGGGCAGGCGCAGCCGGTGGAGGGCGCCGCGCCGGGCCTCGCCGACGACGAGCAGGTCGCCCTGGAGCGCCAGGGCCGTCGCGCCGGGGAGCGGCCGGCGCAGGCGCGCCGCGCCGTCGCGCGCGTCCCAGACCGACACGACGTCGTCGGCGACCGCGGCGACGAGGCCGCCCGCGCAGGCGAGCGCGTGGACGGCGTAGGCGCGCTCGCCGCGGCCGAAGGCGTCCGGCCGCGCGCCGACCTCGCGCGCCAGCCGCTCGACGGCCTCGGGCGGGTTGAGGCGCCGGGCCGCCGCGACCAGCTCCTCGGGCGTGGCGCCCGCCGTGAACACGGCCACGACGACGCGCGCCCGCTCGGCGCCGGCGCCGAAGCGCGCCTCCGCGTCGAGGGCGCGCAGGGCGTCGGCCGCGGCCTCGAGCGCGCGCGCGCGCCCCGGGCCGGGCGGGGCCTTCACCGCCGCGCGGCGCTCGACGGCGCGGACCGGCCACAGCGCCGGGCGCCAGCGCGCGGCGGCCGGCAGGCCGCGCATGCCCTCCTCCGTGGCGGCCACGGGCAGGAGGTCGGGGCCGTCGCTCCGCACGCCGAAGGCGTAGAAGCGCTCGCCCGGCCGTTCGCGGCGGGCGGCCTCGAACGCGGCCAGGCAGGCGGTGCGCAGGGCGTCGGTCAGCTCACGAGGCGGCGGCGCGCCCACGCGCCCTCCCGCGCGACGCCCCCGCCCGGGCCGCGGCGCCGAGCTCCGCGCGCGGCGGGCGGCCCGCGCGGCCTCCGCGCGCTGGCCCGCCTCGCGCAGCAGGTCGGCCAGGGCCGCCCACGCGGCGCCGTCGTGGGGGCCGACGACCGTGGCGCGCCACGCGTCGTCGAGCGCCCGCGCGAGGTCGCCCTGCGCCCGCTTGGCGCCGGCGCGCAGGACGAGGGCGCGCGGGTCACGCGGGCAGGCGCGGAGGTAGACATCGAGCGCGGCGCGGCGGGCGGCCGGGTCGTCGCTCGCCGCGCGCAGCGAGGCCTGGAGGCGCGCCCGCGCCTCCAGGCGCGCGGCGCCGTCGCACCCCTCGGGCCGCGGCCGCCGCGCCGGGTCGACGACGTCCAGGCGCGGCGGCGGCGCCGGCGCGGCCGCGGCCAGGCGCGAGACCGTCAGCACGTAGTCGGGCGCCTCGGGGTCGTCGCTCTCCGGCGCGCGGACCTCGACGCGCAGGCGGCCGCGCGGCAGCGGCAGCGGGAGGCCCGGGCCGGCCCCCTCGAGGAGGGCCTCGTCGCCGGCGCGCGCCCCGCCGGGGCCGACGCGCAGGGCGCCGGCGGCGAGGAGCGGCGACGCCGGGGCGTGGCGCCCGACGCGCAGGCGGAACTCGCCCGGGAAGCCGGCGTCGAGCGCCACGAGGCGCTCGGCCCGCGCCTCGGCCGCGACCGCCGCGTCGTCGTCGCGCCAGGCCCGGCGGCGCCGCGGCCGGGCCGCCACGAGCAGCAGGAGGCCGCTCTCGCTGCGCACGTCCACCACGCGGTCGCGGTCCCAGGCCTGCCAGTGGTTGGTGCTCACGTCCTCCGCCGTTCGCCCCCCGAGGGGACTGTACGAGCGGCGCGCCGCCTGCCAACCGGCCACCAGGCGGTGACGACGCCGGCGCGGCGCGCGCGGCGCGCGCGCCACGCGCAGGTCGTCACGCGGCGGGGCCCGGGGCCGGCCGGCCACGCGGGCGCGTCACCCCTCCTTCCCTCCTTCCCTCCCACGCCCCCTCAAGCCCGGGCGCCGAGCGGCCGATCATCGAGCCGGGGGTGGTCGATGCTCGTGTGCTTCGCCTCGGAGAAGGGCGGCGTCGGCAAGACGACGGTCGCCGCGCTCCTCGCCGAGCGCCTCACCACGCTGGGGGTGCCGCTGCGCCTGTGCGACGGCGACCGCCAGGCGTCGCTCGCGGCGGTGGCCGAACGCGCCGAGGGGCGCATGCCCGTGGCGACCGAGGTGCGGCCGCCGGAGTTCCCGGCGCTCGCCGCCGCGCCCGGGCTGACGCTGCTCGACCTCCCGTCCGGGATCGGGCTCGAGTTCAACACCGCGCTGTCCGTGGCGCACCACGCGATCATCCCGGTGGCCCCGTCCGCCTTCGACCTGCGGACGCTGCCGGCCACGCTCGCGCAGGTGCGCCGGGCGCAGGAGCTGCGCGGCGGGCTGCCGCGCGCGCTGATCGTGCCGAACAAGATCGACCTGCGCGAGCCGGCGAGCAAGGAGCTCCTGGCCGCGCTGGCCCGCCTGGGCTGGTCGGTGTCGCAGACGTGGCTGCTCGAGCGCTCGGTCTACCGGCGCATGGGGGCGGCCGGCCTGGGCGCGCTGCCGCGCGGCGCGCGCCGCCTGGCCGACGAGGAGGTCGCCGGGCTGGCCGACGAGGTGCTCGAGGTGCTCGGCGTGGGGCGCAGGGAGGAGGCGGCGTGAGCGTGGGGGTGACGGACGTGCTGATGCAGGACTACGAGCGGGCGATGTCGGGGGTCGTCGAGCCGCAGGACGACCCGCTGTTCGGCGGGGCGCTCGGGGGGCGCTCGGCCGCCCTGCGCCGCCCGGCGGCCGGCGCGCCGTGGGCGCCGACGTCGCCGCGGCCGAGCGGCGCCCTGCGCCGCCCGACGGCGCCCTTGCCGCACCTCGCGGACGCCCCGCCGCGCCCCGACCCGCTGGCGCTCCCGCCCGAGCTGGCCGCGCGCTTCCGCACCCTCTGCGCCCTGCGGGCGGCCGACCCGGCGCGGGTGATCGAGGGCCTCGTGCGCTCCTACGTGATCCTCGGCCTGGCCGAGGGGGGCGGCCGGTGAACGAGCGCGTCCTGCACGAGCTGATGACCGCCGTCCCGCCGCCGCGCACCGACGCCCAGCGCCGCGCGCAGGCGGCCGCCGCCGCGGCCTTCGAGCCGCCGCGCGACGGGGGCGAGCCGACGACGGGCCTGCGCAAGTGCTCGTTCGACCTGCCGCAGGAGCTGGCGCGCGAGTTCAAGCTCCTGTGCACGATCCAGGGCGTGAAGCAGCGCCGGGTCGTCGAGCGGCTGCTCGCCGCCTACGTCGAGCAGCACCGGGCGCGGCTGCCGCGCGAGGAGGCGGCTTAGCAGCGGCGTGCGCTTGACGCACGCCTGCCGCGGTTTCGCGGCCGCGCGAGGGCTCCGTAGAGCCGGGCGGAGGGACCGCCATGCGCCGCGCCGCCGTGCTCGCCTTGCTCCTCGCCGCCGCCCCGACGTTCGCCGACGACTCGCCCCGCGACCTCGAGCTCGTGCTGCGCACGCGCCTCGAGGAGGCGGCGCGCGCCCGGGCCTGGGACGACGTGGTCACGAGCTTCCAGCAGCTCCGCGCCCAGGGGCTGGTGCGGGCCGAGCCGCGCCTCCTCGTGCGCTACGCCGAGGCGCAGCTCGCCCGCGGCGACGCCGCAGCGGCCGAGGCCGCGCTCCTCGAGGTGCTCGGCCGCCGGCCCGACCACGTCGCCGCCCTGCCGCTCCTGGCCCGGCTCCGCGCGCGCGAGGGCCGCGCCGCCCAGGCGGCCGACCTGCTGCTCGCCGCCGCCCGCGCCGGCCGCCTCGTCCTGCGCGACCTCGCCGCCGAGCCGGACGCGTCGCCCCTGCGCCCGCTCCTGCGCCGGCCCGACTTCGTCCTCGGCGTGCTCACCGCGGCGCGCGGCGAGGAGCTGACCGCCGGGGTCGCGCACGACCCGTTCCAGCCGCCGCTGGCCGCCCGCGACGACGACGAGCGCCCCGCCCCGGACGAGGCCGGCCCCGACCTGGCCGCCCTGCGCGCGGAGCTCGACGCGCTCTTCGCGCGGCTCCTCGAGCGCGCGCGGTCGGACGACCTACCCGCGGTCGAGCGGCTGCTCGTCGACCTCGACGAGCTCCTGCGCCGCCTCGCGCCCTCGATCGCCGAGGAGGAGCTCCGCGCCGCGCAGGCCCGCCTCGGCGAGGCGGGCGAGGTGCTGGCGGCGGCGCGTCTGCGCGTGCTCCTGCGCCAGGGCAACGCCCACCTGCGCGCGGCGCGCGGCGCGGTCGACGACGGGCGCTGGGCCGACGCCCTGGCCGAGGTCGACCGGCTCGAGGCCGTGGCCCGGCGCCTCGACGAGGTCGAGCGCCACGACGCCCGCCACGCCGCCCGCGAGCTCGTCCAGCGGGCGCGGGCGCTCGCCGACCGCGCGCGCACCGGCCAGGCGATCGCGGCCCTGCGCCTCGAGGTCACGGGGATCGTGCTCCCGCCGCCGGGCGCGCCGCGCACGGCGATCGTCAACGACCGCGTCCACGCCGAGGGCGACCGCGTCGCCGACCCGCGCACCGGCGAGCCGCTCGACGACCTCGTCGTCGTCGCCGTCTCGCGCTCGGCCGTGCGCTTCAGCTACCGGGGCGTCGAGTTCGTGCGCCCCCTGCGATGAGTGATGCGCTCGCGAGGGGGGCGCGATCGGCGCGAGTCCCGGACTGGCACGATCTGGCCCGTTCCGCGCCTCCCCATCGCTCGCTCTGGCGGGTCGAGCACGAACGGCCGGGCGGCTTCCCCCCGCCCGGTCGCCTGGCTCAATCCTTGGGCAGGTCCTTGCTCCCCACCAGCGTCAGGTTGAGCCCGATCTGCACGCTCACGGGCGTGCCGTTGATCTCGATCGTCGTCTTGCCGTTGAGGTTCCACCCCAGCGACCCTGTGGAGAACTCCTTCACCTCGGCGATCATCGGCACTTGGTTGATCGTGACCTGCATCGGCTTGGCGTGCTCGCGGAACTCGGCCCGCGTGATCGGACAGGCCTTGGCCATGGCGGCTCCTCTCGTTCGTTGGCGCACGACGGTAGCGCGCGGGGCGCCCGGGGAGAAGCCCTACCAGGTCGTCGTGAGCGTCTCGCCGCGGCGCACCCGCAGGTCGTGGCCGGGGTACCAGGTCCGGTCGTCGACCAGCGGCTTCCAGACGAGCACGTCCTCGAGCAGGTCGGTCGTCTCGAACACCCACACGTTCCCCGGGCTCCAGCGCGCGGCCTGGCCGCGGTCCCAGGCGAGCGGCGCGGCCGCGCCGCGCACGGTGAGCGCGCGACCCCAGCCCACGTCGCGCTGCACGCGGACGACCGTGCGCGCCTCGCCGCGGGCGAGCGCGCCCTCCTCCGGCGACCAGGTGTCGACGCGCGACGTCCCCGTGAGCACCAGCGCCGCGTGCAGGCGGCGGACGTTCACCCCGCCGGGGCCGGCGAGCAGGACGGGCGGCGCCGGGGCCAGGACCGCCTCGAACGGCAGGAGCGGGCGGCGCGGCAGGCGGACGACGTCGGCCGCGACGGGGTCGAAGAGCAGCGCGGCGGCGTCGCCGCGCCCGAGGTCGACCTCGACGTTGGCGACGAGCACCTGGCCGCCCACGACGGTCGCCTGCTCGGCGCCCGTGAGGTCGACCGGGAGCGAGCCGAGGCGCCGGACCGCGCGCGTGGCCCCGTCGTAGACGAGCGCGTCGCGCAGGGGCGCGCCGCTCGGCCCGCCGGCGCGCCCGCCGAGGAGGTAGAGGCGGCCGTCGTGGGCGGCCGTGACGTAGCTCGTCCCGGCCAGGAGCGACAGCCCGCCGACCGCCACCTGCCGCCAGGCGCTCGCGCCCGCGTCGAGCACGAACGCGCGGTCGCTGTCGCCGGGCCCGCGCGCGTGGCTCGTGGGCACGAGGTGCACCGCGCCGCCGGCGGCCACCGCCCTGCGGTCGGCGAGCGGCGCGGGCAAGGACGGGCCGACCGTCCAGGCGCCCGTGTCGAGGTCGAGGATCAGGGTCGACGTGAGCCGCGTGCCGATCTTGATCACCGTGCCGCCGAGCACGAACAGGCGGCGCCCGACCGCGACCACCTCGGCGCCCGCGAGCACCTCGGGCGACACGCTCGGGCCGGCCGCGCCGGCGGACGTCGACGGGATCGCCGGGAGCGAGGCCACGCGCGTCCACTCGCCCGTGGCCGGGTCGAGGCGCAGGACGTCGGGCACGGTGAAGCCGTAGCCCTCGCGCTCGCGGCCGCCCACGAGGTGGAGCGCGCCGCCGATCAGCACGGGCGCCAGGGCCTTCCTCGCCTGCGGGAGGGGCGCGGCCACCGGCGCGAGCACCGCCGCGGCGTGGTCGCCGCCGCCGCCGTTGTCCCACGCGGACCGCCTGCCGGCGCGCAGCCAGGCGGCCAGGCGCACGAACCCGGGGCCCATGTCGCCGCGCTCGGTCCCGAGGCGGACGTTGCGGCCGACCGTCCCGAGGTCGACGCGCGCGCGCCAGTGCTCGGCGCCGTCGGAGAGGCGGCCGACGTACTGCGCCGGCGCGTCCGCGAAGGTCCGCCACCCGTCGGCGGTCCAGCGCACGCCCACGTCCTTCGCGAAGGACGGGCTGCGCACGGCGAGGTCCACCTCGGCCTCGGCGCGGTAGATCGAGGCGCCGTTGCCGTTGCTGGAGAGGTACGAGAGCGCGCGGCGGGCGCGCAGGACGCGCACCTCGTCCTGCGCGCGCGCCGGCGCGAGCAGGAGGAGGAGCGCGAGGAAGGCGAGCGTCGGTCGGAAGAGCCAGGCCATGAGGGGTCCTCTGGCGACCCGGCTCCTCGGAAGCCCGGGCGCTCGACGGATGAGAGACAGCCTCTCCCGATTCCGGACGCCCGGCGCACGCGGCGCGTCAAGTCCTTGTCAGCCGGCCAGGTAGAAGTCCGTGCCCTCGACCAAGCCCTGCCGGGCGAGGAGGTCCCGCACCCGCTCGCGGGCGCCCCAGGCGTTCACGGCCGACACGACGACGGCGTCGCCGCGGCGGGCGAGGCCCTCCTCGTGGGCGAGGACCGGGATCCCCCGCGGGGCGCGGCCGACCTTCTTCGGGTCGACCTCGAGGAAGCAGGTGACGCGGGCGCCGGCCGCGAGCAGGTGGCGCGCCAGGCGGCGCCCGGCCGTGCCCGCGCCGACGATCGCCGCCGGCCGCCCGGCGAGCGCGCCCGCGAGCGCGAGGGCGCGCACCCGCGCCATGCCGTCGGGTCCGTAGCGCGAGTCGCGGCGCGACGCGCGAAGAGGCCCCTCGCGCCAGTGGAGCAGCACCTCGGGCACCTTGGCGAAGCGGGCCCCGGCGGCGAACAGGCGCAGCCACAGGTCGTAGTCCTCGGGCCCGCCGGGGTCGCGGTAGCCGCCGACGGCGGCGAGCGCGTCGGCGCGCAGCAGGACCGACGGGTGCGCCACCGGGCTCTCGACGAAGCGCTCGCGCGCCATCGCCTCGTGGTCGACGAGGGCGTTGAGCCACGCGTCGTAGCGCCGCCGCCCCTCGCGCACCTCGCCCTCGGGGAACGAGCGCACGAGGCACGACGCCACCGCGAGCCCCGGGTCGTCGTCGAGGAGCGCCCGGCAGCGCGCCAGGCGCGTCGGCTCGCTCACGTCGTCGGCGTCCATGCGCAGGAGGAGCCGCCCCCTCGCCGCGCGCCGGCCGACCTCGAGCGCGGCCACGAGGTCGCCCGGGCCCTCGCGGCGCAGGACCCGCACGCGCGCGTCCTCGGCCGCGTGCGCCGCCAGGCGCTCCGCCGTGCCGTCGGTCGAGCCGTCGTCGACGACGACGACCTCGAGGTCGGGGTCGGTCTGCGCGCGCACGCTCGCCAGCGCGGCGTCGATCGTGGCCGCGGCGTCGCGCACGGGGAGGAGCACGCTCGTGGGCGGGGGGCTGGCCACGCGGCCATTGGAACCCGCCCCGGCCGGACCGTGCTTGCCAGCCGCCGGGCGAGCGGCGATCTTCGTGCCCTCGCGCGGCCGGACGACCGCTCGAGGGGGAGTTGCCGTGGGCCGGGGCGTCAGCGCCGTCGTCGTGCTCGATGCGCCGCGAGGGACCTTGCGGGTCGACCTCGCGCGCGTGCGCGTGCAGCGCAAGAGCCTGCTGGAGATCGCCGGCGTGATCGGGCTGCCGCCGGGGCTCCACCGGGTCGAGGTCAACGACGGCGAGCGCGGCGCCGCCCTCTGGCTGCAGGTCGAGCCCGGCCGGCTGGTCGTGAAGGCCTGGGACGCGGGGCTCCTCGTCGACCCGGACCCGTTCCGCACGGCGCAGGTGCAGGGGCTCGCCGCCGAGGAGGGGCTCGCCGAGCACCTCGCCGCCTACCCCGCCGGCGCGAACGCCCCCTGGCCGGCGCTCGTCGCGCCCCTCGAGCGCCTGGGCCCGGCCGGCGCCCGGCTCCACAAGCGCGACCCCGACGGCTTCGCCGCCCCGCTCGAGGCGGCCCTGGAGGGGACCCACGGCGGGCGCGCGCCGGCGCTGCTCGGCGAGCTGGCCCAGGCGTTCCTCGCCGGCTTCGTCGACGAGGACGAGGCCGCGCAGGAGCGCTGGCGCCACCTCGCCCGCGCCGTCCTCACCGGCGCCGACCTCGTCGGCGCCCACCCGCAGCTCTTCGACGAGGCGACCGCCCTGCTCGTCGCCCAGCTGCAGCTCCTCCCCGTCGAGCTCTCGCCCGACGCCGCCTGCGCCGACGACGCGCGCCGCCTGGCCGAGGCCTTCGCGGCGCACCCGCACCTGGCCGCGGCCGGGCAGCGGCTGCAGGAGCACCTCGCCCAGCGAGGGCTAGGGTAGGGCCCTGTCCTCGAACGACCCTCGTTGGTTCGTCGTTCAGCGCCCGCTCGGCCGTCCTCGCAGACGGCCGATCCGCCCCCGAGCACACCCTCGTTGGTTCGTCGTTCATGCAGCGCCCGCTCGGCCGTCCTCGCAGACGGCCGATCCGCCCCCCGAGCACACCTCGCCGCGCCTCCGCAGCGAGAGCCCCAGGCGAGGCGGAGGAGGGCGAGGCGACGCCGCGCGAAGGCGACCGATGGCGGCCGCCTGGCCGCCGAGGGAGCCTGAGCGGTCGGGGTGTCGCGCTCCGCCCGACACCCCGACGGACGGCGCCGCCCGCCATCCTCCGCCGCAGCCGCGAGCACACCTCTCCGCCGCAGCCGCTAAGGCGAGAAGCCGCGGATGAGCTCGATCAGGGCGTCCATCTCGTCGTCGTCGAAGAAGCCCTGCCACGCCGGCATGTCGCGGCTCTTGCCCGCGGCCGCGCCGCCCTCGAGGACGACGCGCCGCAGCTCGTCGTCGGTCCGCAGCGCCTGCCACGCCGGGTCGGTGAAGTCGGGGCGCGGGGCCACGCCCGCGCCGAGCGACGCCTCGCCGCGCCCGTCGATGCCGTGGCAGCGCGCGCACACCGCCTCGTACTTCCCCGCCACGCCGCCGGTCGCCGGGCCGGGGTCGGCGGCGGCGGTCACCGCGTCGTCGGCGCCGCCGAGCCGCAGGAGCGCGCCGCTTGGCGCGGCCTTGCTGCCGAGGACGGTGAAGAGGATCGAGCCGTCGGGCGCGACGTGGATCGACGTGATCCCCTGCTGGCCGAGGAACGGGGCGCGCGTGAGCGCCTCGGGCGGCCGCTCCGGGTGCGCCGGGTCGAGCGCGCGCACGATCCCCGAGTTGTTGTCGGCGAACACGTAGCGGCCGCGCAGGGCCGGGTAGCGGTCGCCGCGGTAGACGACGCCGCCGATCACCGCCCGGTCGACGGCCGTCTGGGCGTAGGCGTGCACCGGGGGCGCCTCGCGGCCGATCACCTCGTCGGGCCGCGGGTAGATCGTCTCGACCGGCCCCTCGCGGTAGGGCCACTGGCCGTTGTCGCCGGGCCGCAGGCGCGTGACCTCCTCCCAGCCGTCCCAGCCCACGTCGCCGACCCACAGGTCGTCGCCGTCGAGCGACACGCGGAACGGGTTGCGCAGGCCGAGCGCCAGGAACTCGCCCAGGCGGTCGGGGCTGCCTGCCCAGGGGTTCGACCTCGGGATGAAGTAGTGGGCGGTCGCGCCGTCCTCCGGCTGGCGGAGGATCGGCCCGCTCACGTCGCCGCCGCGGCGGTCGACGTCGATCCTGAACACGCCGCCGCCGAGGCCCTGGTCGAGGCGCTGCGCGTGGCGCGCGCCGAAGTCGCCGCACGACCAGTAGAGGAGGCCGTCGCGGTCGAAGAAGACGCTCCCGCCGTTGTGGAAGCCGTTGGGCGGGCGCCCCTGGTCGACGAGGAGGAGGCGCGAGGCGCCGACGTCCGCCGCCGACAGGTCGAAGCGCGCCAGGCGGTTGTTCAGCGCGTCCGGCCGGCTGTGGGTGTAGTAGACGTAGACGAACCCGGCGTTGGGCGAGCCGTCGCGGCCGAACTCGGGGTGGAGCGCGAACGAGAGCGCCCCGTTCTCGACCGTCGCCGGCCCGACCTCGTCCGCGATGTCGAGGACCACCTCGCGCGCCGGGTCGCGGTCGAGGTCGACGCGCACCAGGCGCCCGGGCCGCTCGAGGACGAACATGAGCGTCGGCCGGCCCGGCGCGAAGCGCACGTCCATGGGCTGGTCGAGCGTGAGGCCCGGCACGGCCTCGGCGAGGGCCCAGCGCGAGTCGCCGCGGTGGTTCAGCGTCACGCGGATGTTGTTGACGAGGTTCGCGAAGTCGCCGCTCTTCTTGTAGAGGACCGCCATCGCGCCCGGGCTGACGACGAGCGCGCAGGTGAGCGCCGTCCAGCGGCTGGCCGCGAGGCCCTTCACCCGCCCCGGCACCTGCCGCGCGCGCGCGCGCAGCGTCGGCGCGGCGCCCGGCCGATGCAGGGCGAACCCTGCGAAGGCCGCGACGTGGAGGGCCGGCGCGAACAGGTAGACGAACGCGTGGAAGTTGGCGCTGAAGGGCACGATCGTCAGGACGAACAGGTGCAGGCTCGCCAGGCTGGTGGCGATCAGGACGACGTAGAGCTCGGCGAGGGCCCGGCGCGCGTCGTCGAAGGCGGGGCGGCGGAACCAGGCGAGCGCGGCCAGGGAGCCGGCGAGATGCCAGCCGAGGAACACGCCCAGGACGGTCGCCAGGTCGGCGCCCGAGAGGGCGGCGTTCTTCAGGTGGGGCAGGGGCGTGATGTTGAACCTCGGCGCGGCGGACGACGCGAGGAGCACGGCCACGACGACGAGGACCAGCTGCAGGGCCACGACGGCCCCGCGCGCGATGACGACAACACGCTTCACGGTGCTCACCTCCCCCCGGGCGGGAGCACGGACGGAGCCGATCGTTACTTCCCGGTAGCGCGAGGACAGCCGCCGAAACCTCGCCGGGGAAAGGTCCCCGCCGCGGGGCGATCCTCCGAGGTGACGCGGGTGTCACCGGTCTGCACCGTCACCCTCGGCGCGTCGTGTCCTGGAGAGCGCCGCTGGGAGAGGCCGGCTCCTCGGAGCCGCGCCAAGCTTCACGTAGGCTGCACTTGCGTCGGCGCGAGAGGTGGGGAATCTCCCGCTCGCAACGACGGTCCAGCCAGCGGTCGCGGGGGTCCGGCTCCTCGGAGCCGCGCCAACCGATCCGCTGCTTGCACTTGCGCGTGGCCACGGCGCGGGGGACTCGGTCAGCGAGCTCCGAGCCCTTCGATCGCGGCGACGAACCGCGCGAGGGCCTCTCCCTTCGGGTCGTGGTGCGGCGCGAAGAAGAGCGACGGCTCGATCAGCTCGAGCTCCATGAGCCGCCAGGAGCCCGCCTCGTCGCGGGCCATGTCCACGCGCCCGTAGAGGGCGCGCTCGGCGCCGGCGAGCGCGAGCGCCCGCCCGGCGAGCTCGATCGCGTCGTCGCCCATGAGGCCGCCCGGCGGCTCGGCGCGCTCGTCCTCGCCCGCGAAGCGGGCCCGCTTGCGCACGCAGTGGGTCGGGACGCCGTCGATGCAGACGACCGACAGCTCCCCCCACGCGGCGACCTGCGTGAGGAACGGCTGCACGAGCGCGTCCTCGACGGCCAGGAGGGCCGCGAGGTGCGCCTCGCCCCGGGCCAGGTCGTCGGACGCCGCGCGCAGCGTGCCGTAGGAGCCGGCCGACACGGCCGGCTTGACCACGACGTCGCGCCAGCCCTCGCGGGCGAGGACGTCCGCGAGCCGCGTGTCCGAGCCCGCGCGCAGCAGCACGGTCGGGGTCACGGGCAGCCCGCGCGCCGCGAGCTCGAGCAGGTAGCCCTTGTGGGCGTTGCTGCGCACGAGGGGCGCGGGGTTCTCGAGCCGCGTCAGCCCGGCGACGCGGTCCACCCAGGCGAGGAACGCCGCCGGCTGGCGGTGGTAGTTCCACGTCGAACGCAGGACGACCAGGTCGAACCCCGCCCAGTCGACCGCCGGGTCGTCCCACGCGGCGAGCGCGGGCGCGTGGCCGCGCGCGGCGAGCGCGGCCGACAGGAGCGGCGCGTCGGGGTCGGGCTCGGGCAGTCGGAGGCAGGTGGCGAGGGCGATGCGCATGCGGAGACGTCACCAGCTTGCCATGGTTCAGGGGTGGAGAGCGAGGAGGGCACGCGCGTGGAACGAGGGCTGGCGCTCGCCTGGGCGCTCGCCTGGCGGGGCTGGGCCTCCACGTCGCGCTGGCCTCGCCGTCATGGCTCGCCTGGACCGCGGCAGTGGGGGTCGAGCTCTCCCGGCTCGAGGTGCTCGTCCTGGCCCGCGGTCACGAGCTCCGGACGCCGGCTGGTGCCGCGCTCGCGCTCGTCGGCCTGCTGCTCGTCTCGATCCTGACGCCGCGCGCCGGGCGCGCGGCCCGCGCCTGGTGGATCGTCGGAGCGGTACAGGCCATGGCCCTCGCGGCGGCCTCGCACGAGCTCTTCGGGTCGCCGGAGCGCTGGGTGGCCGAGCACGGCGAGCTCTCCCCCTGCGGGAACCAACGCCTGGGCGTTCCGCTCGCCATCGTCTGGACGGTCGTCCTCCCGCTGGGCCTCATCCAGGCCGGCCTCTGGTGCGTCTTCGCCGGGGCGGCCTGGCGCGCCCCGGCCGGGTCGCGCGCTGCGGAGCCCCGGCGTGCGCTCGTGGTCGCGGCCCTGCCCTGCGCCCTCTGGGCGACCGTCGTGCACCTCGACGGTCGCCCCTTGCCCACCACCGCCCTCACCGTCACGGGTTGCGGCTTCCTGGTCGGCGCCGCGCTCGTCGTGCGCCTGCGGGCCTGACCGGGACCCCGTCATCGATTCGACGCCCTCGGGCGTCCGGAGGGTGTAGAACCCCGACACCCGGAGCCCTGCCATGGTGCGCCTCACGCACGTCCTGGCCGTCCTCGGCCTCGTCGTCCTCCCCGGCTGCCTCGAGCGCGAGGAGCGGATCACGGTCTCCGCCGACGGCGCCCTCGACGTCGTCCACGTCTTCAAGGGCGACCCGGGCGACTTCGCGCCGGGGGGCGACGCCCTCCCCGCCGGGGCGCCGTGGCTGGTGACCGAGCGCGACGCCCCGCGCGACGACGGGCGGGTCGAGCGCGTCCGCGAGGCCCGGGCGCGCTTCGCCGGCGCCGCCGACGTGCCGGAGGGCTTCGGCGCGCCGGGCGACGAGGCGTCGCTCCGGTTCACCACGTCGCTGGCCGTCGAGCGCCTCCCCGACGGCGCGACGCGCTACACCTTCGAGCGCCGCTACGCGCCGCGCGTGTGGGCCTGGCGCGAGCGCCTGTTCGAGGAGCACCTGCCGCAGGCCCTGCGCGACCGCCTCGCCAGCAAGGACGGCGCCCCGCTCGACCCGGCGGCCCGGCGCGAGGGCCTCGCGGGCCTCCTCGCCTTCGAGCGCGCCAAGGGCCAGGCCCTGCTCGAGCGCGCCCTGGCGACGACGGCCGCGCCCGGCGAGGACCGGGCGGTCGGCGCGCGCCGCGCCCTGCGAGCGCGCGCCGGCTACGCGGCGGCCTTCGACGGCGCGTGGCGCGTGGACGACCTCGTGGGCCTCCTCGAGGCGCCGCGCCAGGAGCAGGTCGCGCTCGAGGCGCGCTACCGGGCGGAGACCCGCCGCGCGGCGCTCGCCGCCGGCGTCGACGCCGCCGTCGCCGAGGGCGCGGCGCCGGGGGCGCGCCCTGCGCTCGAGGCCGCGCTCGGCGCGGCCCTCGACCTCGAGCGCGCGCGCCTCGAGGCCACCGAGGACCTGCAGGACGAGCGCTTCGTCGTGCGCGTGACCTTCCCCGGCGCGGTCGTCCTCTCCGACGCCGTCTCGCTCGAGGACGGCGGGCGCACGGCCGTGTTCCGCTTCGACGGGAAGGCGCTGAACGACCGGCCGCAGGTCCTTCGCGCGGTGGCGGTCCTGCGGCGGTGAGCGGCGCCCCCCGGGACGCGCGCGAGCACGTCGTCGTGGCCGCCTACGCGGCGCACGCGCGCCCCCTCACGGCGCTGGCGGCGCGGGTCCTCGGCGACGCCGACGCGGCCCGCGACGTGTGCCAGGAGGCGTTCGTCCGCCTGCACGCCCGCCTGGACGAGGTGCAGGGCGACCCGGGCCCGTGGCTGCGCGCCGTCGCCTGGCGCCTGGCGTTCGACGCCCTGCGCCGCCGGCGGCGCGAGGGCGCGGCGCTCGGGCGGCGCGGCGAGGACCCCGCGCCGGTCGACGCCCTCGACCTCGACCCCGAGGACCTCGCCCGCGTGCGCGACGCGCTCGATGCGCTGTCGCCGCGGCAGCGCGACGTCGTGCTCCTGCGCGTCGTCGAGGGCGAGCGCTTCCCCGCCCTGGCCCGCGCGCTGGGGATCTCCGAGGGGGCGGCGAAGGTGCACCTCCGGCGCGCCCTCGACCGCCTCCGCGACCTGCTCGGGCGGCAGGCCCCGGCGCCCGCCGCCCACCCGGAGCGACGACCATGACCTGCGACGACGCCCGCGACCTGCTCCCCGAGGCGCTCTCCGGCTCGACCGACCACCGGCCCGGCGCGCACCTCGACGCCCACCTCGCCGCCTGCCCCGCCTGCCGCGCCGAGGCCGAGGCGACGCGCGCGCTCCTCGCGCGCCTGCGCGCGGCGCTCGCCGCGCCGCC
>JAMLIC010000044.1 GCA_023954375.1 Planctomycetota bacterium | reverse complement strand
TCCGACCTGGCCTCGCGCGAGCCCGCGGCCAGGCGCAGGGGCCCCCCGCGCGCCGCGCCGGCCGCGCGCGGTCGCCGCGGCTTGCGCGCGCCGTGGAGGTGCGTCGTCACGAGCGCCACCGGCCGCCCGGCCAGGCGCGGCGCCGCGCGGCGCGCGACCTCGATGGGGAGATCGGGCAGGACCAGGGCCAGCACGCGCTGCCTCACGGGTCCACGCTCCAGCGGTCGTGGGTCCCGCGGCAGCGGAGGGGCTCCACGACGAGCGGCCGCCCGGGCGCGCCGCCCTCGCGCACCCACAGGCGCAGCCCCGCGCCCGAGACCTCGCCGCGCGCCGCCGCCGGCCGCACGAGCAGGCCCACACCGCCGCCCTGGCGCGCGGCCACGCGCAGGCGCTGGCTGGCTGCGGCCGGCAGGTGCGGGACCCGCGCCACCGCCACCGACACGGCGCTCGAGCGCAGGACCTCGTCGAGGCAGGGCAGCGCGTCGTGCGTGCGCGGCCGCAGGAGCACCAGGCGCGCCAGGTCGAGGCCGGCCTGCGCCAGCGCCGGCGGGTAGAGCGCCAGCCCGGCCGGGTCGAGCGGGTCGATCACGACGGCCGTGCGCGCCGGCGCGCGCGCCTGGAGGCCGCCCGCCAGGCGCAGGGCCAGGCGCAGGGCGCCCGCGGCCTGCTCGCCCAGCACCTCGACCAGCGACCCCGCCTCGACCCCACCGCCAGGCAGGTGGCGATCGAGCGACGGCAGGGCGGGGAGGCACGCCGCCCGCTCGCGCTCGAGCGCGCTGCCGCGCCGCAGCGCCTGCTCGAGCGCGGTCGACGGTGTGGTCGGGGGCGTGGTCGAGGTGGCGCGCGCGCCGCTGCTGTTCGTCCGGATGACCATCCCTCTCCTCCGGCGCCGCGCCCGAACGCCGGGCGAACGACGACCCGAACAGATCCTAAACAGACCCACCGACAGCCCCGGAAGCCGCACACAAGCCCTTGAGACGCCGAGATCCGCCTGTCAGGCGGGCCTCGCGCCGGCCGCCCGCTCCGGGATGTCGGTGGTGTTCGGTATCTGTTCCTGAATGGGCCGCCGCGCCGAGACCTCGACCGAGCCGCCGTGCTACGCTCGAAGTGCCCGGCCGGCAGCCGAGGAGGGCCCGTGCACCGCCCCGTTCCCGAGGTCGATCCGGAGCTGGGACCCGTCGACGAGGACGGCTTCCCGCGCGAGGGGCCGTTGAGCTACGACCAGGCCGACCTCGCGCTCGTGCTCGGGTCGAGCCTGCGCCACCACCGCGACCAGGCGCGCCTCGACTGGCACCTCGAGCTCAACGAGCGCGTGGACTTCCTGGACGCGCAGGGACAGAAGCGCTGGGTCTTCCCCGACCTCTACGTGGTCGTCGGCCTGCGCCAGCAGCATCGTCGGGGGCCGCTCCGTACGTGGGTCGTGCGGCGCCACCCGAACGTGGCGTTCGAGTTCGCCACCGCCGGGTCCCTCGCCGAGGACCGCGGCGAGAAGCGGGAGAAGTACCGCGCCCTGGGCGTCGACGAGTACTTCCTCTTCGACGTCGACGGGGTGGACATCCCGGGTCAGCTCCAGGCGTGGCGCCTCGACGAGGGCGGGGAGTATCAGCCGATCCCACGCCTGGCGTCTGGCCGCTTCCACAGCCGCCCGCTCGACCTCGAGCTCGCCGTCGTCCCCGAGCGCCTGGCGCCCGGCGGCGCCGCCCTGCGCGCCTTCTGCCCCGGAACGGTCAGCCCCCTCCCCACCGAGCGAGAGGCCGAGGGGCTCCGCGTGCTCCAGGAGAAGGACGCCGCGCTCCAGGAGAGCGGCGCCGCGCTCCAGGAGAAGGACGCCGCGCTCGACGCGGCCCGCGCGCGGATCGAGGCGCTCGAGGCCGCCCTGCGCAAGCAGGGCGGCGCCGAGCCGACGTGACCGCCGGCGACCCGTCCGCCTGCCCACCTGCGCCCGAGCCGGAGCCCACGTCGGAGCCGGCGAACGAGGACCTGCTGCGGCTCCTCGTGCGGGCGGCCTTCGCGCTCGTGGCGGTCGAGGTCGCCTGCACGGTCGTCCTCCTCCTGAGCTTCAAGGCCACGTGGTGGAAGCCGCCGCCCGAGGTCCTGCGCCCGCTCCTCGCGCACGCCATGGGGTTCGGGCTCGGCGCCGCGCTGGCCTACGCCTGGGCCGACGCGCTGGCCGCCCGCGGGCGCTGGGCCCTGGGGCTCGGGATGGGCGTGCTCCTCGCGCCGCTCGCCCCGCTCGCCGGGACGTTCGAGCTCCACCTCCTCGTCGGCGGCGAGGACGTCGCCTCGGCCACGCGCGCCGTCACCGAGATGGTCGAGCGGCTCGACGGGCGCTTCGTCGCCATCCTGGGCGCGGGCGCCGTCTTCGTCCACGCCCCGGCGCTCGTCTGCTGGCGCCGCGGCGTGGGCCTGGCGGGCGCGCTCGCGGCGAGCGCCTGGGGCGGCGCGGCGCTCTCTCTGGCCCTCGCGCCGTTCGCGGCGCACTTCGACGACGTGCGGCTGTCGACCTGGTGGACGCTCCTCGGGGCGCGCTGCCTCCTCTTCCCGCCGGCGCTCGTGGCGGGCGACCTCCTCGGCGGCCTCGTCAGCCGCCTCGTGCGCCGCGCCCCACGCGCCCCGTGGCGCCCGCACCTGCCGCGGCCGCGCGCGGCCGCGCCGCTCCTGCTGCTCGTCCCGCTCCTGCTCCTCGCGCGCGCCGCGCTCGCCCCCGCGCCGACGACGTCGGGCGAGCGGCTGAGGCTGCACTGGACGGGGAAGCTGGCGACCTGCCACGAGGTCGGGGTGGAGCTGGCCTTCAGCCGGTCCGGCTCGCCCCCTTCCGGCTCGACGCAGTCAAGCGGGATGAACGCCTTCACGACGCCCTGGCTGCATCAGCCCGGGATCCTGGCCACCGTGCTGGGCTGGGAGCCGCTCGTGCCCGACCGCCTGTGGGCGGACCGCCGAAGGACCGGGCTGGCGCTGCTGCGTCGCGCGGCCGCGCGGGGGCACGTCGATGCGATGCGCGCGCTCTCGCGCGCGCTCGCGCCCGACGAGCACCGCCGCGCCGAGGCGGAGCAGTGGCTACGCCGCGCCGCGGAGGCGGGCGACGGGCGGTCGACGATCGCCCTGCAGGCGCTCGACGACCGGCGCGCCGGCGGGCAGGAGGCGTCGTTCTGGTGGGCGGAGACCCAGTTCGAGCTCGCGAGCGATGAGGTCACACGACTCGGCGCCACGCGGGCCGACCTGTTCGTCTTGCTCAGCTTCACGGAGAGAGGAGGGACGCTGCGCCTGCGACCCCGTTGGCCGGCCCCGGACACCCGCCGGGTCGCCGGCCTGCTCCCGGTGTGGCCGGGTCCGCAGCCGCGGTGGGACCTCGCCTACACCACCTCTCAGCTGACGAGCGGCCAGGTCGAAGATGCCCTGTTCAGCGCCGACTACGGGCTCGAGAGCAGCGGCTTCGCGCCCGAGTGGCTGACCATCCTCGGAATGTCGTTCCTCGGGCGGGCCTGCAAGAGGGGGTGGATCGACCTGCGAGACATCGCGCTCGCCATCGCCGCCCTGACGTGCGCCGAGGCGTCCGCCCCGCGCGACCCGGCCACGCTCGTCGGCCTGGGCGTCGCCCTCGCCATCCACGCCGTGCGACACGAGGACCAGGTCGACGCGGCCGCGCTCCGCGCCGGCCTCGAGCGCCTCGTCCTGGCCGAGGCGCTGGGCCAGCCCGAGGCCGCGCCGAGGCGCCGGGCGGCCGAGGCCCTCGCGGACGGCGAGGTCGTCGTCGGCGTGGACGAGGCCTGGGCGGCGCTCGCGCGCCGCCACGCCGCGTGGGCGGCGGAGGGCGGCCCGGCGGCCGCCGGGCACCGGGAGCAGGCCGAGCGGCTCGCGCGCGGCGAGCGCGACTGACCCCTCTACCTCGTGCCGAGCGCCGCCCGCGCGGCCTCCTCGACCTCCCGGACGCGGTTCGCGGGCACCTCGCCGATCCGCCGCGCGTCGGCGCAGGCGGCGAGCGCCGCCTCGTGCTCGCCGACGCCGTGGAGCGCCCTGGCGAGGTGGTAGTGCGACCAGCCGTTGCGCAGGGTGCCGGCGCGGTGGGCGTGCTCGATCGACCGGCGCAGGTCGGCGACAGCCTCGGCGTGCCGCCCGTGCTTGACGAGGACGCTGCCGCGCCAGAAGCGCGCGTCGCCGATCGCCTCGTCCTGGCCCGTTGCGTCGGCGAGCGCCGCGGCCTCGTCGAGGAGCGGCCAGGCCTCGTCCTGGCGCCCCAGCGCGTCGAGCGTGAGCCCGCGGGTCGTGCACCAGGAGCGTCGCTCCTGCGGGAGGCAGCGCGCGGCCATCTCCTCCTCGGCCTCGAACGCGACCGCCGGGCTCTTGTCGCGCCGCGTGGCGTGCGTGAAGCCGCGGTAGGCGTGGGCGAGCTTCGCCGAGTCGTCGCCCGCCGCGTCGAGGTTCTTCTGCAGGCGCTCGTCGTGCGTCGACAGCGGGCCGAAGGTCTCGTGCAGCCGCAGGGCCCGGCGGTCGTAGGCGAGCCCGGCGCGCCGCCGCCGGGCGGCGACCAGCCAGCGCACGGCCGGCGGCGCGTCGTCGCGCGCGGCCAGCCGGTCCTCGTGGAGGACGACGACGTCGGTCGCCGGCCCCGTGCGCGCGGGGTCGAGGGCGCGCGCGGCCTCGATCGCGGCGAGGACGGCGCGCGCCTCGTCCGCCGCGGGCGCGGCGGCCCGCTCGGCGAGGTCGCGCAGGGCGGCGCGCGCGGCGCTCT
Source organism: Planctomycetota bacterium (assembly GCA_023954375.1). Taxonomy (GTDB): domain Bacteria; phylum Planctomycetota; class J058; order J058; family J058; genus JAMLIC01. Next base: position 70,427 of record JAMLIC010000044.1, on the reverse strand, counting down.
CGAGGTCCCAGGCCAGGGCAGGGTCCGCGAGGCCGGCCGCGGCCGTGATCCGGGCCAGGCTGGTGGCCGTCGCCCCGGCGCCGCGCGCGAGCGCGGCGCGGGCGCGCGCCGCCGGGTCGTCGAGCGGGGCGGGCGCCTCGTGGGGCGCGGCGGTCGGGGCGGGCGCGGCTGGCTCGACGGTCGCTCCGGGCCGGCGGGCGACGACGAGCCCCACGACGACGACGGCGAGCGCGCCCGCGAGCAGCGCCCCCACGAGCGCCGGCCGCCGCCGCCGGGCCGGCTCCGGCGCGCGCCCCTCGCCGGCGGCCTCGAGGGCGGCGGCGAACGCCCCGGCGTCCGGGAAGCGCTCGGCCGGCTGGAGCGCGAGGGCGCGGCGCACCACGGCGTCGACGGCGGTGGAGACGCCGGCCCGCGCCGCGCTCGGGGGCGCGAGGTCGCCGGCGGCGATCGCCCCGAAGCGGAGGGCCAGGTTCTCGCGCAGGAACGGCGTCTCGCCGGTGAGGGCCTCGTGCAGGAGCGCGCCCAGCGCGAAGACGTCCATCGTGGGCGCGGGCGGGCCGCCCGTCAGCTGCTCCGGGGCCATGTAGGCCGGCGTCCCGAGGAGCGCCCCCGTGTTCGTGAGCGACGAGTCGAGGGCCAGGTCGCGCGCCAGGCCGAAGTCGGTGACGAGCGCGCGGCCGTCGCGCGCGCGTACGAGCACGTTGGCCGGCTTGAGGTCGCGATGGACGACGCCGCGCGCGTGGGCGTGGGCCACGGCGTGCGCCACCTCGAGGACCAGCGCCAGGACGCGGTCGACCGGGGCGCCCTCCGCGGCGCGGTCGAGCGTCGTGCCCTCGACCAGCTCGAAGACGATGAACAGGAGGCCGTCGCGCTCTCCGGCGTCGAGGACCGGCACGATGCCCGGGTGGCGCAGCTCCCGCGCCAGCGCCGCCTCGCGCTCGAAGCGCCGCGCCCTCGTCGCGCCGCCCGCGTCGAGGAGGACCTTGAGCGCGACCTCCGGCGCGCCGGGGGCGTCGCGGCGCCGGGCCCGGAACACGGCGCCGAAGCCGCCGCGCCCGAGCTCGGACACGACCTCGTACGGCCCCAGGGTCGCCCCCGGGATGCGGCGCAGCCCGAGCGGCCCCGCGCGCATGGCCTCGGCGAGGGAGGTGGTCACGAGAGGCATCAGGCCGTGCCCGAGTCGGTCGCGCAACGGGGCTCCGGCCGGGACCCGGATCACAGCCGGGGGGCCCCGCGCCGTCCGTGGACCTGGCTCGCCCGGCGAGCCGGCGAGAGTGGCGGCTCCCGAGCAGCGGGCCTGAGAGGCGATCATGGTGAAGGAGCAGTTCGTCCGCACGAAGCCGCACGTCAACCTGGGCACGATCGGGCACATCTCGCACGGCAAGACGACCCTGACCTCGGCGATCACGATCGCCCTGGGCCGTCCGGTCAGCTACGTGGAGATCGCGGGCAAGCAGGGGCAGGTCCGCTCGGACTCGAAGATCATCACCGTCACGCCGGACCACGTGGAGTACGAGACGCCGCGGCGCCACTACGGGCACGTGGACTGCCCGGGCCACGCGGACTACGTGAAGAACATGATCGTCGGCGCGGCGCAGATGGACGGGGCGATCCTGGTCGTCTCGGCCGTCGACGGGCCCATGCCGCAGACGCGCGAGCACGTGCTCCTCGCCCGGCAGGTGGGCGTCCCGGCGCTCGTCGTGGCGCTCACGATGGTCGACGTCGTCGGCGACCCGGACCTGGTGGACCTGGTCGAGGAGGAGGTCCGCGACCTCCTCGTGGCCCACGGCTACCCGGGCCGGGAGGTGCCGGTGGTGCGCCTCTCGCCGCTCAGGGCGGCGCAGGGCGACCCGCGGGCGCTGGCCGACGTGCGCCGGCTCATGGACGAGGTGGACCGCTTCGTCCCGACGCCGGCGCCGCAGGAGGACCGGCCGTTCCTCCTGCCGGTGGAGGACGTCAAGACGATCCCGGGCCTCGGCACGGTCGTGACGGGCCGCGTCGAGCGCGGCCGGCTGCGCCCGGGCGACGAGGTGGCGCGTCGAGCGGCCGGTGGAACATCTCGATCCCCCGGACCACCGTGACGGCGATCACGGCCGACAACGTGGGCGTGCTCCTGCGCGGGTGGCGCCGCGACGAGCTCGCCCGCGGGCAGGTGCTCGCCATGCCGGGCAGCGTCGGCGCGCGCCGGCGCTTCCGGGCGGAGGTCTACGTGCTCACGAAGGCGGAGGGCGGGCGGCACACGCCGTTCTTCAGCGGCTACCGCCCGCAGTTCTTCTTCCGCACGGCCGACGTCACCGGCACGGCGACCCTGCCGGTCGGCGTCGAGATGTGCCTCCCGGGCGACCACGTGACCGTCGACGTGGACCTCGAGCAGCCGGTCGCGCTCGAGGAGCGGCTGCGCTTCGCGATCCGGGAGGGGGGGCTCACGGTGGGTCACGGAAAGGTGACCGCGCTCCTGTGACGACCGCCCGCCGCCCGCCGGGAGTCACGCCCCGGCGGGCGGGCGGGCCACCGGCGCATGGCGCCAAGCTCCCGATCCTGAGCGCGGAGGTCGATGCGCCCTGGCTGGACCTCACCGGCCGCTGTGCTCGGCTCGGCTCGGCCCTGGCCGGCATCACTCATGAGCCAGCCCGAGCAAGCGCCAGGAGTGATCTGAACCCTCGCGAACGTCAGCGCGAGCGCGCGGAGCTCGTGCGCGACGGTCACGCGCACGCGAGCGGCGTCTCCGACGCGACCTCGAGCCAGCCCGACGACCTGCTCGTCGACGCGGACGGCCGGCTGCGCGTGGCCGACTCCGGCATGGCTGGCACGAGGGCGCGGACCGGCTGACGCGCTCCCGCGCGCTCCTCGAGGCGCCGCACGGCGACGGGGCGCCGCCGTCGGGCGAGACCTCGACGCTGAGCGCGCGGGGGGCACCTGCGACGGCTCGAGCGACGGCTATCGACCTCACCCTCGCGGGCCGCAGTCGTCGCAGGGTCGGGGCCCTCGGCGGCGGGCGTCGATCGGCACGCCGCGCGCGTCGAGCTCGAGCTCGCAGCAGCGCTCGATCACGGCGCGCAGGCGCTGCCGCGCGCGCTGGACGCGCGACTTGAGCGTCGAGAGCGGCACCCCAAGCTCGCGCGCCAGCTCGGCCTGGGAGCGGCCGCCCGCGTCCACCTGCTCGAGGAGCGCGCGGTCGTTCGCGTCGAGCAGCTCGAGCAGCGGGCGCAGGCACCGGGCGAGGTCGAGGGTGTCGCCCGGGTCGTCCGGCGCGGCGACGCCCGCGTCCTCGAGCGAGGACGTCCGCCGCCGGCGCAGCAGGTCGATGATCGCGTTGCGCGCCGTCGCGAGGGCCCAGGCCTGGACCTTGCCGGGCGGGATGTCGTGCACGCGCGCGAGCAGGCGCGCGAGGACGTCCTGCACGACGTCGTCCGGGTCGACCCCGGCGGGGACGCGCCGCTCGGCGAACGCGCGCAGGCGGCCCCGGGCGGCGACGAGGGCCGCGGTCGAGTCCTCGATGGCCGACATCTCTCCCCGCTCCAGCCCGGGGGCTCTCACCATCAGCATCGATTCTCCTCGATCCTGCGTGATCGTCAGCGCTGCGTCCGTCATGGGCCCTCCACACCTGGACGGAGGGGGGCGCCGATGGACGCAGGGGATCGGGGCGGCGACGGAAGTCGTTTCCGGGCCTGAGCGGCTGGGCCCGGGTGCGTCCGTCGCGCGGCGGTGTCGTCCAGGGAGGTGGTGACGGAGCGACGCCCGCCGATGATGGCAACCAGAGGAGGAGGACCGTGACCATCCATGACCAGGTGAAGGCCGCCTACGCGCAGGTCGCGAGGAGCGGCGCGTCGTGCTGCGGGCCGACCTCGTGCGCCCCGGCGGACGCGGCGCGGCGGCTCGGCTACAGCGAGGACGAGGTGGCCGCCGGCGACGGCGCGAACCTCGGCCTCGGCTGCGGAAACCCGACGGCGGTCGCCGAGCTCCGGCCGGGCGAGGTGGTGGTCGACCTCGGGTCGGGCGCCGGGTTCGACGCGCTCCTGTGCGCGCGGAGGGTGGGTCCCACCGGCCGCGTGATCGGCGTCGACATGACGCCGGAGATGCTCGTCAGGGCCCGGGAGAACGCGGCGCGGCTCGGCCTCTCGCAGGTCGAGTTCCGCGAGGGCGTGATCGAGGACCTGCCGCTGCGCGACGCTGTCGCCGACGTGGTGATCTCGAACTGCGTGATCAACCTCTCCCCCGACAAGCCGAGGGCCCTGGCCGAGGCGCTCCGGGTGCTCAAGCCCGGGGGGCGGCTGCGCGTGTCGGACGTCGCGACGACGCGGCCGCTCTCGGAGGAGGCCCGCCGCGACGCCGCCGCCTGGACGGCCTGTCTGGCCGGGGCGCTGACGACCGACGAGTACCGGGCGATCCTCGAGCGGGTCGGCTTCGAGGGGATCACGATCGAGGCGGAGGGCGGCTTCGGCCTCGACGACTTGCTGCGGGCCCCCGACCCGATCGCGCAGGGGGTGAGCCCCGCGCTGCGCGCCGAGGCCGACGCGTTCGTCAGCGTGCGCGTCTCGGCGACCCGTCCGGCCACGGCCTGCTGCGCCTCCCCGGAGGCGCCGGGGGCGGGGTGCTGCTGACCGGGCGCCCGGATCAGCGCCCCTCGAGGCGCCGGAGCCGCGCCCGGAGGGTCGGCGCGGCGGGATGACCGGGCTCGAGGAGCGCCAGCCCCCGCTCCAGGTCGGCGCGGGCGAGGGCGGCGTCGCCGCGCCGCTCGTGGACGAGGGCGCGGTTCACGTAGCCCGCGCCCTGCTCCGGCGCGAGCTCGATCGCCCGGGTCGCGTCGGCCAGCGCCCCGTCGGCATCGCCGACGAGGGCGCGCAGGAGGCCGCGCTGCGTCCAGCCCTCCGCGGCCTGCGGCGCGAGCGCGACCACGCGGTCGAGGTCGGCGACCCCGGCGGCCGCGTCGCCGAGGGCCGCGCGGACCTGCCCGCGCTCGAGGAGCGCCTCGACGTCGTCGGGGGCGCGCGCGAGGGCGGCGTCGAGGTCCCGGAGCGCCTCGGGGAGCCGGCGGGCTCGGGCCAGGGCCAGGCCGCGGATGCGCAGGGGGCGGGGGTCGTCGGGCGCGAGCGTCAGCGCGTGCGTCGCGTCGTCGGCGGCGCCTCGCAGGTCACCCACCGAGAGGCGCACATGCGCCCGCAGGAACCACCGCTCGGCGACGGCGGGCTCCAGGGCGAGCGCCCGGTCGAGGTCCTCGAGCGCGGCGGGGAGGCGCCCGAGCCGCGCCAGGCAGAGCCCGCGGTTGTGCCGCAGCTCCGCGGTGTCGAGGCCGAGCTCGAGCGCGCGGCCGAGGTCGGCGAGGGCGGGCTCCAGGCGGCCCAGGCTCGCGCGCGCCGTCCCGCGCGTGACGAGCGCCTCGGCCCAGTCGGGGCGGACCGACAGGGCGGCCTCGGCGTCGGCGAGCGCGCCCTCGTGCTCCTCCCGGCCGAGGCGCGCGCGGCCCCGCAGGAGGAGCGCTTCGGCGTGGTAGGGGTCGTGCGCCAGGAGAGCGTCGCAGGCGGCGACGGCGCCGGCGAGGTCGTGACGGTGGTAGCGCCCGAGCGCCAGGTTGAACCACGCGAGCTCGTGGCGGGGGTCGAGCTCGAGGGCGCGCGCGAAGTCGCGCTCCGCCTCGTCGAAGCGGGCCAGCGCCAGGCGCGCGGTGGCGCGGTTCGCCCAGCCCATGGGCTCGGCGGGGTCGGCGGCGATCGCGCGGGCCGCGTCCCGCTCGGCCCCCGCGGCGTCTCCGAGCTGCAGGGAGGCGGCGGACCGGTTGGACCACGCCCGCGCCGACGAGGGGTCGAGCGCCAGCGCGCGGTCGAGCGCCTCGAGGGCCTCGCGCGGCCGGCCAGCGGCCAGCGCCTGCTCCGCGAGGAGGCGCGCCGCCTCGAACGCGGCGGGCTGCGCGCGCGAGGGGCGGTCGGACGCGGGCCCCGTCGGGGCCGACCCCGCGGGTCCCGCCATCGCGTCCGCCGGCGACGGCGCCGCTCGCGCCGGGGGCGCGGCGGCAGGCGGCGGCTCCCGGGTGAGCGCCGCCGCCGCGACCCCGGCCCCGGCGACCGCGGCGAGCAGCGCGGCGGCGCGCCGGCGCGTGGGTCGTCGCCGCGCCGTGACAGGGCGCCCCTCCAGGAAGCGGTCGAGGTCGTCCGCGAGGGCCTCGGCGTCGGGGTAGCGGGCGGCGGGCGCCTTCTCGAGCGCGCGGAGGACGATCGCCTCGAGCGCCGGGGGGACGGTCGGGTCCGCGTCGCGCGGCGAGCGCGGCGCGTCGCGCGTCACCTTGGCGATCAGGCTCACGAGCGAGTCGGCCGGGAACGGGTGCGCGCCCGCGAGCAGCTCGGACAGCGTCACGCCGAGGGCCCACACGTCGACGGCCGGGCCGACCTGGTCGTGGCGCGCGTCGAGCTGCTCCGGGGCCATGTACTGCGGCGTCCCCAGGAGCTGCCCGGTCCGCGTGAGGCGCTCGGCGTCCGTGAGCAGGGCCAGCCCGAAGTCCGCCACGCGCACGCGGCCGAGGGCGTCGACGAGGAGGTTCTGGGGCTTGAGGTCGCGGTGCACGACGCCGCGACGGTGCGCGTGGCCCACCGCGCGCGCGGCGTCGCGCACGAGCGCCGCCCGGCGGTCGTGCGGCAGGCCCCGCGCCGCCTCGTCGAGCGGCCGGGCGCCCTCGACGAGCTCGAAGGCGAGGTAGGGGCGGCCGTCGGCGAGGCCGGCCGCGTGCACGCCGACGATCCCGTCATGGCGGAGGGCGGCCGCGACCTGCCCCTCGCGCTCGAAGCGGCGCAGGCGCGCCCCCGCGAGCGGCGAGAGCGCGAGCTTGAGGGCGACCTCCTGGCCGGTGGCGGGCTCGCGCGCGTGGAACACCGCGCCCATGCCGCCGCGGCCGAGCTCCCGCAGGAGCTCGTAGGGGCCGACGCGCCGGGGCGAGGTCGGGCGGTCCACGCCGGCGAGGATGGCACGGCGGCGCCCCGCGCGCCGCGGTCGCGGCCCTCGCTCAGGCGGGGCCGGCGCGCAGCTCGGCCCGGACCCGCTCGAGCGCCTCGCCCAGGAGGTTCAGGCCGCGCCACGCCGCGGGCTCTTGCGCCTTCGGGTCGGTCGGCCGCCGGCCGATGCCCCAGATCCGGTCGTACGGGCTCGCCTCGACGAGCGCCTTGTCGCCGGTGGCCAGCAGGGCCGCGAGCAGGGCCGGGTCCTGCGAGAACTTGGCGCGGTTGCCGCGCACGACGACCTCGAGCCGCTCGCGCTCCCACACCGCGTCGTCGAAGCCGGCGACCTGCCGGCCGAGCCGCTTCTGCTCGCGCGGGCTGTCGGTGGCGAGGATCCGGGCGCGGGTGGCCTCGTCGCTGAACAGGCGCGCCTTCTCGGCCATCATGAACTGCTCGGCGGACGTGTAGCGCACGCCGTCCACCGTGAACGCCGCGGGCGTCCACTGGCTGAACACGGCCGGCGGCCTCCAGAAGAGGACGAAGCGGTCGGTCTCGACGAGGTCCTCGACGGTTCTGCGCGGCTCCGCCACGGTGCGCCTCCTCGCGCGGGCGCGCGACCTGCCAGCGACCACGGCCGCGTAGGCTCATGTCATCGTGAGACGGCTGCTACTTGTAGGCGACGGCCGCGCTCGCCGGGCCGCCCAGCGGGATGACCTCGAACCGGGTGAAGCCGACCTCCCGGCACCAGCGCTCGAAGTCGGCGGCGGTGAAGTCGAACGCGTCGCCGAACTCGATCAGCATGTTGAGCGACATGAGCAGCCCGAAGGCGTTGGTGCGCCGCGCGTCGTCGATCAGGTTCTCGATGGCCACGAACGCGCCGCCGGGCGGGAGCGCGTCGTACGCCGCGCGGATGAGCCGCATCTTCCGCTCGAGGTTCCAGTCGTGCAGGATCATCCCCATGGTGATCACGTCGGCCCGGGGGAGCGGCTCCTCGAAGAAGTCGACGGCGACCGGCGTGACCCGGTCCTGCAGGCCCGCCGCCTCGATCGTGCGCCGCGCGATCGGCACGACCACCGGCAGGTCCGTCGTGGTGCACGTCATGTGCGCGTGCCGACGCGCGACCAGGATCGAGAGCTGGCCGGTCGCGCCCCCGACGTCGCAGAGCGTCCGGTAGCGGCCGAAGTCGAACGTGTCGGCGAACGCGCGGAAGTTGCCGGCGGAGATCCCCGCCATGGCGCGCATGAACTGCTCGAGGCGCGCGGGGTCGCGGTAGAGCTCCTCGAACATGCCCGTGCCCGTGCGCTTGACCTCGTTCTGCGGGCGGCCGGTCTGCAAGGCGTCGGTGAGGTCGCCCCAGAAGGGGTAGAGGCGGGCGTTGGCCATCTCGAGGATCCCGCCCACGTAGTCCGGGCTGCCCTTGTCGAGGAAGCGCGCCCCTTCGGGCGTGTTGCGGTAGCGCGCCCCGTCGCCGTCGCCGTCGCGGTCGAGGAGCTTCAGCGCCACGAGCGCGTCGAGGAAGTCGAGCACCCCGCGCGGATGCAGCCGGAGCTGCTCCTGGAGCTCGAGCGCCGTGCGCGGCCCCTGGGCGAGGCGCGTGAACAGCTCCAGCTCGACCGCGCTGAGGAGCGTCTTCGAGCCCCAGAAGCCGAACCCGACCTGAAGGATGTGCGCGGGATCCATGTCGTCGCCCCCCGGATCAGCCTCGCCGAAGGACGCGACCTCCGCCACGGGTGTCCAGTGATGGGCCTCCCAGGCCGGAGCAGCCGAGGCGCCCGGGGTTACCGTGTGCACGTGGGCGACGAGCGCGTTCGAGCGAGCGAGGTCGAGTGGCGCCGAGAGGGCGGACCCGAAGCCGAGGCACGCTGGCTCGTGGAGCGGGTACGTGCGGGCGCCACGCGGCGCCTCCACCTCGAGTGGCTGGCCTTCCTCGGCGACCCGGCCGCGGCCGCCGCGCTGGCCCTGCTCGACGGAGAGAGACGGAGCGCCCGCCAGCGGGCGGACGCGCGGGAGAGCGCGCTCGACGCGGGCAGCCGCGCCGCGTCCGGAGAGAGCGAGCTCTTCTGGTACACGCTGCTCGACGAGGACGGCCAGGCCGCGCTGCGTGCGCTCCTGGCGGCCGTGGAGCTCACGGATCCGCGAGGCGCGGACGAGCTCGCGCGCCTCGTCCTCGCACCCGGCATCGAGTCCGACTCGCGGCGCCAGGCGAGCCCAGGTGGGAGCCCCGTGGTCGGCTTCGCGCGCGCGTTCATCAGGCACCACCTCGTCAACCGGGTCGAGGACGGCGACGAGGCCTTCCACGACGCCATGGCCTCCGCCTCGCGCGTGTCGGGGCGCGCCGCCGTGCTGGATGCAGCGCGTCGCGCGTTGCGGGCGTGGTGGATCGACGGCGAGGACATCGCGCGCAGGCTCGGCACGACCCGGCCCGAGCAGGTCTGGAGGCTCATGCGCCAGGACGACAACGGGAACACCTTCGCCGTGTCCTGCCACCCGAGCGCCGCGGAGGCGGAGGAGACCCGGCAGAGCTACGAGGCGCGCGGCCACAAGCAGCGGTGCTGGGTGGAGCCGGTCGTGCGCCGATGCGAGGCTGAGCGACCGTGATGGAGCCGGTCGGCGGTCTCGCAGGCACGGTCCTCGCGTCGCGCACGCGGCCGGCGCGGCCGTGCGGGCCGGCGAGGCCTGGCTGCTCTGCACGTGCTCCGCTTGCGCGAGGAGGGTCAAGATCGCGGCGGAGCAAGCGATCGTGGGTCCGATCCGGTTCGGTCGCCTGGACCTGGCGCGGCGCGCGGCGCTGATGGTGCTGTCGGCGACGCTGCGGGAAGCGCGCCGCTGCGCGACGTTCCGCCTCGCCGACGAGAAGCCGTGAGGAGCGAGCTCGTCCCCTGGCTCCTGGGCGTCGACGATCCGATCGCCGCGCGCCAGCAATGCGGGTGACGCCGAGGGCATCGCTCGCGCCTCGGGAGGTCACGGGTCGACCGGGGGACGACCTCGAGGACCACTCCGTCGCCGACGACCCGCGCGCCCTCCTGCATGGTGACGCGCTGGCCGGCGACGACGTACCGCCAGAGCTGGGGCAACAGCGGGAGGAGGCGCACGACGCCCTCGTCCCCCGGCGCGGCCGCGGGGCGTCCGCGATCGTGAGAGTGCCGTCGTCGAGGGTCGGGCGCCCGGAACGCGCGGGCCTCCTCCACGTCGGCGAGGACCTCCAGGGCGACCTCGAGCTCGTCGTGGGCGAGGAGCTCGTCGAAGGACGCGAGCTTCGCGTCCGTGTCCTCCCGGTCCGGGACCAGCCCCCTCGCTCGCGCCAGGAGCCGGCGCACCAGCTCCCGCGTCCGCTCGAGATCCTCGGTCATCGTGCCCGCCGCGCCCGCTCCAGGCGGACGACCTCCCGCCAGAGGGCGAAGGGCGAGACGCCCGCGTAGCCGCTCTCCTGTGCGTCGTTGCACTCGATCACGGTCCAGGCGCCGTCCGTCCGCTGCGCGATGTCCACGACGAGGAAGGGCACGTCCAGGCGTCGGGCGGCCTCCCTGGCCACGTCCAGCGCCGGCCCGCGCTCGTCGGGGGTCAGGTCGTAGTCGCGCCCCTCCCACCAGTAGCGGCCGCACCCGACCAGCTCGCCCCGCCACCAGAAGGTGCGGAACTCGTAGGAGCTGGGGATGCGCTCGGGGTCGGGGTCCTCGACGGGGCGCAGGGAGACGAGGCTGCGGCACACGACGTCCTGCCAGCCGAGGATCGGGTCTTGGGCGTAGTCCTCGAGGGCTCGCGCCAGCTCGTCGGGGCCCGCGATGATCGACAGCTTGCGCCGGTGGCGGCTCGTCTGGCGCGCCCCCTTCATGAAGATCGGCCAGCCCAGCTCGTCCGCGATCCGCGCCGGGTCGGGCGCGCCCTCGAACCACAGGCTCCTGGGCGTGAGGTCGGCGAGCAGCGGGTACCAGCGGGGGAGCCGGGTCGCGCGGAGGTACTGCTCCGGGTCGTGGAGCAGGCGCACGCCGTCGCGCAGGAGGGCGGCGTGGCTCGCCTCGTGGTCGTCGAGCGCGCCGACGCGGGCCACCGCGACCACCTCGTCCGGCCGGTCGTGGGGGCGGCGGCACGCCATGAGGCGGTGGAAGTCGAAGTCGTAGATGGGCACGCCGACGGGCCGCGTCCACACCCAGACGGCGTCCTCGAGCAGGAACAGGTCGTCGCCGCGGTCGAGCCCCGGGCTCATCGCTCCTCCTCCCGCCCGCCTTCACTCAGGCGCTCGGATGCGCACCTGGCGCGACGATCTCGCACTCCCAGCCGTCGTACTCGCCGTCGTGCTCCGTCGCGAGCCCGTGCAAGCGGTACGTGATGGAGTGGATGGAGGCCGGGGCGCCGTGGTGGGAGAACCGGAGCGTGAACGGGCGGTCGCCCTCGACGTCGTCTCCCCGACCGTTCACCTGGAAGGTGTCACCCAGCCGCGCGGCGAAGGCACCGCGGTCCTCTGCGCGGGCGAAGTAGGCCCAGTGGTCGATCGTGCGCGCGACCTGCCCGTCGTCGCCCTCGGCGTTCAGGGTGTCGATCACGCGGCGGTCGGTGATGTAGACCCACGCGAGCTCGTTGGGGTAGAGGAACTCGAAGTACTGCCGCCACGCCGGGTCCTCGAACCCGCCACCCTCGATCGCGCGACCCGTGAACTCGTCGCGAAGCCGCCGGAGCGAAGGCTCGAGGCAGGCGGTCGAGGTCGCATAGAAGTAGTGGCGACGCGCGCCCCCGAACGTCGCGCGCCCGACGTACGTCGCGCCCTCGGCGGTCAACGCCGCCTCGAGCTGGTCCTCGATCGCGTCGAGCAGGGGTCGCTCGTCGGCCGTGTTCAGTCCGTCCTCGCGCGGCGCGAGGATGGGGACGGTCACGCAGAGCGAGGTGCGCAGCGACGGGATCGGCGCCTCCTCGTGCACGTCGACGTCGACGGCGATGAAGGCGCGCGCGTCCTCCACGCTGCACTCGTAGAGCTCCCAACGAGCCATGTCTCGTCCCTCCCCATGCGCCGCTCTCGAGACGCTGCCACCAGGCTCCCGAGCCGATCTTCAGGCGTCCCCCTGGGTGGCCGCCCGCCGCATGGCCTCGAGGCCCCGGAGCAGGTCGGGCTCCTCGACGCTCCAGATGTCGGGCCAGGCCCCCCCCGCGGCGCCGCGGCACGCGTTCATGACGAGCTGGCTCAGCCGCTGGTCGGGGTAGAGCCGCCAGACCTCCTCGAGCACGCTCAGGACACGTGGGATCCGCTCCGGGTCACGCATCTCGCCGCTCCACGCTCACGCCAGTGTTCATGGGCCCGAGCGGTCGCGCCAGGACGCACGCCGCGGCTCACCCGCGGCGCGCCCCTGAGCTCGGACGCTCGCGCCGTCCACCAGCAGTTGCCCGGCCTGTGCGCGATCACCGCCAGGGCCTCCGCGCGTGTCGATCTTGCACGCCGTTGCAGTTCCTGCAAACACCTCGTCCCTCCACGGCCGTGCTCGCCTCGAGTCGGCTGGCGGCCCACCGCTTGCGACGCAGCCAGAGCGCCGAGGACCAGGCGAGGAGCGGCCCCATGCTCACCACCGAGACGGCCGACGCCGTCGCGAGCGCCGGGTCCTTCGACCTCGTGGCGCCGCCCGACCTGCGGTCCGCTCTCCTCGCGGCGCTCGTGCCCGGGGCGCTCGAGCGCCTCCCGGTGCTCGCCAGGAGCGCCAGGTCGCTCGTCGTCCGCCTGCGCATCGACCACGCGCCGCCGCTGGTCCTCAAGCGCTACCGCGAGCCTGGCGCGTTCCTCCTGCGCACCTTCCTCCGCCCGTCGCGCGCGCGGCGGGAGGCCGAGGCGCTGACCGCGATCCAGCGGCGCGTGGGCAACCCCGTGCGCGCCGTCGCCTGGGCCGAGGAGCGGCGGCTGGGCCTCGTCCCGCGCTCGTGGCTCGTGACCACCGAGCTGACCGGCGCCTTCGACCTCCGGCACCTGCAGCGGCTAGCGCCCGACGACCTGGCGATCGTGCGCGCCGTCGCGCTCGTCGTCCTGCCGCGCCGGGTCGCGGCCCTCCACGCGGCGGGGGTCTTCGCCCGGAACCTGCACGCCAAGAACGTCCTCGTGCGGCCCGCCACCGGCGAGGTCGCGTTCATCGACCTCCCGCGGGCCGCGCCGGTCGGCGCGCTCCGGAGGCGGCACCGCGTCCACGACCTCGCCTGCCTCCTCAAGGGCCTTCGCCGCGGCCTCCCCCCGGACGACCTGCGGGCGCTCCTCGCCGCCTACGCGCAGGCGGCGAAGGTCGATGACGACCTCTGGGACGACGTGGCCGACCGGATCGCCGTGCTCGACAACGTCACGCCGCTCGCGGGCGCCGTGCACGGCCTGCGCCGCCGGGTGAAGCGGCTGTGGCGCGGCGCCGCCGCCGTCGGCGCTCCCTGGTGATGATGCGCAGCCCGCGTCAGCCGGTCCCGACGACCGACTGCACCTCGAGCAGGGCGGGCGCGCTGGCCACGCGCGCCAGGTCCTCGCTCGTCGGCGCGTCGCCCGCGACCACGCCCTCGCCGGCCAGGAGCCCCATGCGAAGCGCGGCGTCCGAGAAGACGAAGCGGAACGCCCCCTGGCGGCCGAACGTGCGCAGGTTCTCGACCCGGCGCAGCGCCGCGAGCGCGGCGTCGCGCGCCCGCTCCACGCCGAGACGGTGCACGGGGTAGGCCTCGGGGGCGCGGACCGAGAAGGCGAACCGGACGTCGCGGTCGAGGTCGACGCCGAGCCCCCGGACCTCGGCCGCGGCGCGGCGCAGGAGCGTCGCATCGTCGGCCACGTCGACCTCGTCGCCCGGCCCGTGCGGCAACTCGACCATGAGCGAGCTCTCGCCTGGCGGCGCCATGGCCGCGCTCCGGCGCCGCGGCTCCTGCAGGCGGCCGGCCCGCAGGTGGCCTTCGCCGACGTAGCACCAGGTCGTCGGCAGGACCTCGGGCCGCGCGAGCGCCACGTTGAGGAAGCGGGCCGGCCGGAACGTGAACGGCGCGGCGAGGCGGCGCCCCTCGCCGCCCAGGGCGAGCGCGAGCAGGGCCGGGAGCGGGATCGTCGACAGGACGTGGTCGGCCTCGGCCCGCGCCGGGCCGTCGGGCGTGTCGAGCCGGACCTCCCGGACGCGCCCGGCGGCCACCTCGAGCCCGGAGGGGACGGCGCCCGTGAGCGTCACCACCCCGCCGGCCGCTGCGGCCGCCTGGACGCGCTCGAACAGCTGCCCCATGCCGAGGCGCGGGTAGAGGAACGTCCGCGCGCACGTGCGCGGCACCGGGGCGTTGGCGAAGCCTCGCCAGCGGCGCGCGGCGCGCGCGAGGAGGTCGCGGGCCACGTGGCCCAGGTCGCCGAAGGTGATCCGCTGCGCCGCCCACTCGGGCGACAGCTCGCCCGCGGGCACCCCCCAGACCTTCTCCGTGTAGGGCCCGATGAACAGCTCGAAGAGCACCCGCCCGAAGCGCCGCTCGGCCCACGCCTCGAAGCTCGCGGGCGGGCCCCGGTCACGCCGCAGGCGGCCCGCCAGGTAGGAGGCCACGGCGCGCGCGGCGAGCCCGGGGGGGAGGTTCCGCAGGAGGTCGGGGAGCTCGAGCGGGTAGCGGAAGCGCCGCCCGAGGAGGGCCACCTCGCTCGTGCGCTCGGCCAGGAGCAGGTCGTCGCCGCACAGGGCCACGACGCGGTCGAGGAGGTCGCGGTCCGCCGTGATGAACCGGTGCCCGCCCATGTCGAAGCGGAACCCGTCGCGCGCGTGCGTGCGGCAGAGCCCGCCGGTCGACGCCTCGCGCTCGACGACCAGCGCCCGCGCGCCGCGGCGCCCGAGCTCCCACGCGGCGCCCAGGCCGGCGGGGCCGCCGCCGAGCACGATCACGTCGAAGCGCCCCAGGTCCCGCGCGGTCGTCATCCGGGTCGAGTATCCCACCTCGTGGGGGACCGTCTCCTGTCAGTCGCATCGCCGCGTGAGGCCTCTCGTCCGTGCGCCGAAGCGTCGCGCGGAGGCAGAGAGCTTGAGAACTTCTCCTCCCGCTGCACGTGTTCAACCCGCCAGAGCGCAGCGTGTGGGAGGCGCGGAACGGGCCGAGCTCCATAGTCCGGGCCCTTGCGCCGATCGCGCCCCCCTCGCGAGTGGGTCGCCGTCAGTCGTCCCGACAGGTGCACTCCAGGCAGCCGTGCTCGGAGCAGGTGCCGCACGAGGCCTCGAGCTTCCGCTTCAGCGCGGCGCGGGCGCGGTGCAGCCGGACGGCGGCGTTGTTGGGCGTGATCGCGAGCTCGGTCGCCAGCTGGTGGACCGGCGCGCCCTCGAGGTCGACGCGGCGGACCGCCTGGGCGTACTCGGGCTTGAGCAAGGGGACGAGGTCGCGCACGCAGCGGCAGACCTCCGCGCGGAGCGGCTCGTCGTCGACCGCCACCTCGTGCTCGGGGCCGGCGCGCGGGAGCGCCCGCTCCTCGGCGCCGCGCCGGCGATGGTGGTCGATCACGGCGTTGCGGAGGAGCCGATAGAACCAGGCGACGGCGCTCTCCTCGTCCCTGAGCGTGTCCTGCCTCTCCAGGCCCTTGACGAAGGCGGCCTGCAGGACGTCCTCGGCGGCCTCCCGGGAGCCCAGCCGCGGCACGAGGAAGGCCAGGAAGCGGGCGTGGTTGTCCACGAGGATGCTGGCGGCATCGACGGGCAAGGCGGCGTCCGGGCGGTCCACGACGTCGATGGTACCCGGGAGCGCCGCGGGGGTGTAATGGACCTCGGGGGGGCGCGTCTGCGGGATCGAGGAGACCCCATGACCCCGCTCCACGGCCCAGCCCATCCGTCCACTCGCGGCGCGGCCCACGCGTGCTGCGGCCCGCACGAGGCGCCCGCGTCCCGCGCCGAGGCGCTGCTCGACCCGGTCTGCGGGATGACGGTCGACCCCGCGCTGGCCGCCGGCACGCGCGCGCGCGGCGGCCAGACGTACGCCTTCTGCAGCGCCCACTGCCTGGCGAAGTTCGACGCCGAGCCGGACCGCTACCTGGGCGGCGCTGGCGATCGGGGCCCGCGGGCGGAG
Organism: Planctomycetota bacterium; assembly: GCA_023954375.1. GTDB lineage: Bacteria > Planctomycetota > J058 > J058 > J058 > JAMLIC01. The sequence continues at coordinate 54,495 of JAMLIC010000044.1, read as the reverse complement.
GAGGCGCCCGGGTCGGGCGTCACGGTCGAGTACACCTGCCCGATGCACCCGGAGATCGTCCGTCCGGGCCCCGGCGCGTGCCCGATCTGCGGGATGGGCCTCGAGCCGCGCACCGTCTCGGCCGTCGAGGACGATGGCGAGCTGCGTGACATGAGCCGCCGGTTCTGGCTGAGCCTGCTCCTGACGCTCCCGGTGGTCGTGCTCGCCATGTCCGAGATGCTCCCGGGCATGCCGCTCCACCGCGCGCTCGGCGAGCGGTTGATCGGCTGGCTGCAGCTCGCGTTCGCCACGCCGGTGGTCCTGTGGGGCGGCTGGCCCTTCTTCCAGCGGGGCCTCGCCTCGGTGGTCAACCGCAGGCCGAACATGTTCACGCTCATCGCCATGGGGACGGGGACGGCCTACGCCTACAGCCTCGTGGCGACGGTGTGGCCGCAGGTCCTGCCGGCCACCGCCCGGGCGCACGGCGCGGCGGTCGCCGTGTACTTCGAGGCGGCGGCGGCGATCGTCACGCTCGTGCTCCTGGGCCAGGTGATCGAGCTGCGCGCCCGCAGCCGCACGACGGGCGCGATCCGCGCCCTGCTGGGCCTCGCGCCGCGGACGGCGCGCCGGGTCGAGGCGAGCGGCCACGAGGAGGACGTGCCGCTCGCCGAGGTCCAGCCCGGCGACCTGCTGCGGGTCCGCCCGGGGGAGAAGGTCCCGGTCGACGGCGTCGTCGTCGAGGGCCACGGCGCGGTCGACGAGTCCATGCTCACGGGCGAGCCGATCCCCGTGGAGAAGCAGGCCGGCGACGCCCTGATCGGCGGCACGGTCAACGGCGCCGGGTCGGTGCTCATGCGCGCCGAGCGCGTGGGCGCCGAGACGGTGCTCGCGGAGATCGTCCGGCGGGTCGGGGAGGCGCAGCGCAGCCGCGCGCCGATCCAGCGCCTCGTCGACCAGGTCTCCGCGTGGTTCGTCCCGGCCGTGATCCTCGTCGCCCTGGCGACGTTCGGCGTGTGGTGGGCCGTCGGCCCGGAGCCGCGCCTCGCGAGCGCGCTCGTCGCCGCGGTGGCCGTGCTCGTGATCGCCTGCCCCTGCGCGCTCGGCCTCGCCACGCCCATGAGCGTCATGGTGGGCACCGGCCGCGGGGCGCTGGCCGGGATCCTCGTGAAGGACGCCCAGGCCCTCGAGCAGCTCGGTGAGGTCGACACCGTGCTCGTGGACAAGACCGGGACCCTCACCGAGGGCAAGCCGCGCCTGGCGGCGCTCGTGCCCGCCGCCGGCCATGACGAGCGCGAGCTGCTCACCCTGGCCGCGGCGCTCGAGCGCTCGAGTGAGCATCCGCTGGCGTCCGCCGTGCTCGCGGCGGCCCGGGAGCGCGGCGTGACCGCGCCGGCGACGGCGCGGTTCCGCGCGCTCCCCGGTCAGGGCGTCACCGGCGAGCTGAACGGCCGGGCCGCGTCGCTCGGCAACGCGGCGCTCCTGGAGACGCTCGGCGTGGCGCCGGGCGACCTCGGTCGCCGCGCCGCGGCGCTGCGCGCGGCCGGCCAGACGGTCGTCTACGTCGTGGCCGACGGCGCCGTGATCGGGCTCCTGGGCGTGGCGGACCCGATCAAGCCGAGCACCCCGGAGGCGCTGCGCATGCTCCGCGAGGACGGGGTGCGCGTGGTCATGCTCACGGGCGACGCCCGCGCCACGGCCGAGGCCGTGGCCGCGGGGCTCGGCCTGGACGAGGTCCACGCCGGGGTCCGGCCCGAGGACAAGGCGGAGCTCGTCCAGCAGCTGCAGCGCCAGGGCCGCGCCGTGGCCATGGCCGGAGACGGCGTCAACGACGCGCCCGCGCTCGCGGCGGCCCACGTGGGCATCGCCATGGGCACCGGCACCGACGTGGCCATGGAGAGCGCGGCGATCACCCTGGTGAAGGGCGACCTGCGCGGGATCGCCCGCGCGCGCCGCCTGAGCCGGGCGACCATGCGCAACATCCGCCAGAACCTGGTCCTGGCCTTCGGCTACAACACGCTGGCGATTCCGGTCGCGGCCGGCCTGCTCTACCCCTTCTTCGGCCTGCTCCTGAGCCCCATGATCGCGGCGGCGGCCATGAGCCTCAGCTCGGTCTCGGTGATCGCCAACGCCCTGCGCCTGCGGCGCGCGGCGCTGTAGCCGTCAGTGGTCGTGCGGGCGCGGCGGGGTCGGGGGCGGCGGCGCCGTGACCTCGATCCCGTCGCGCGCCAGGTCCTCCGCGGTCGCCGGCGCGGCCACGGTCCCGGGCGGGTCGGCGTACCAGCCCGGGTCCTGGCCGGGCTCGAGCGCCTCGCGCACCTTGAGCAGGGTGACCATGCCCCCCATGGTCACGCGGTCCTTGGGACCCCGCGCGCCGAGCATGGGGATGCTGTTCGCCGGCACCTGCATGTGGCTCATGTCGGCCTCGGCCATGCCGCGCTCGCCCATGGTCATGTAGCCGGGCAGGAGCCTGCGCACGCGCTCGTCGAGGCCGGCCGGGTCCACGCCGATCATGTTCGGGAACTCGTGGCCCATTTGGTTCATCATGTGGTGGGTCATGTGGCAGTGGAGCGCCCAGTCGCCCGGGTTGTCGGCCACGAGCTCGATCGTCCGGGTGGCGCCGACCGGCACGAGGACCGTCGCCTCCGGCCAGCGCGCGCCCGCCGGGATCACGCCGCCGTCGGTCTCGGTGACGAAGAACGCGTGCCCGTGCAGGTGCATCGGGTGGTGGTCCATGGGGCTCAGGTTCCCCAGCCGGATGCGCACGCGCTCGCCGCGCAGGGCCACCATGGGCGTGGTCGCGGGGAAGGCCTTGGCGTTGATCGTCAGCACGTTGAAGTCGGTCATCTCGTTCGGGTTCGGGCGCCGGGCCCCGGCGGGGATGTGCCACTCGTGGAGGAGGAGCGCGTAGTCGCGCTCCGGGCGGCGCTCACGCGGGCGGCGGGGGTGCACGACGAACAGCCCGGTCATGCCCATGCCGATCTGGGTCATCTCGTCGTGGTGCGAGTGGTACATGAGCGTGCCGTGCTGGCGCAGCGTGAACTCGTACTTGAACGTCTCGCCCGGGTGGATCGCCCGCTGGCTGATGCCGCCCACCCCGTCCATGCCGCTGGGCACGATCGCCGCGTGCCAGTGGACCGTGGTCGCCGCGGGGAGGCGGTTCGTCACGTAGATGCGCACGCGGTCGCCCTCGACCGCCTCGATCATGGGGCCGTGGACGACGCCGTTGTAGCCCCAGCACCAGGCGCGCAGCCCGGGCGCGAACTCGTGGTCCACCTCCTCGGCCACGAGGTGGTAGACCTTCACGCCGCCCACCAGGCGCCAGGGGAGGGTGCGCCCGTCGGGCACGACCACGGGCGTGTAGTCGAGGCCCGGCGCCCCCGGCGGCAGCCCCGGGAGCTCGTCCGGCGCGATGGTCCGCTGGCCGGAGTGGCCCGGGGCGGCCTCGGCCTGGCCCTGCGCCGCGACGCGGACGCCGCGCAGGAGCACCCCGCCGCCCGCTAAGGCGGCCGCCGCCAGCGCCGTCCGACGCGTGAGCTCACTCATCGCGACCTCCACCTGGCTCGTCGTCGAAGAGGCGGACGCCGCGGCCCAGCCGACCGGCGGTGAGCCGGTCCAGCTCGGCCCGCGCCACCCAGTACTCGCGCTGGTCGCGCACGAAGCGCACCCCCGCCTCGATCTGCGCCCGCCGCGCGTCGAGGAGCTGGAAGGCGCCCACCTGCATCGCGTTGTACTGCAGCTGCGTCTCGTCGAGGACGAGCTGCCGCGCCGGCAGCACGGTGCGCCGCTGGTGCTCGACGCGCGCCCGGGCAGCCAGCACGCGGGCCACCGCCGCCCGCGTCGCGGCCCGCACCTGCAGCGCCGTCGCAGCGACGAGCGCCTGCCGCTGCCGCAGGCGCGCGCGCGCCGCCGCGATCCGGGCCTGCCCCTGGTCGAAGATCGGCAGCGGCAGCGCGAGCTGCGGCCCCACGCCCCAGCCGCCGTCCGGCTCGCGCTCCGCGCTCGCCCCGAGGGTCAGCGAGGGGAGGAAGGCGAAGGTGCGGGCCAGCCCGACCTGCTCGCCGGCGACGAGCACCTCCTGCTCGAGGGCGCCGAGCTCCAGGCTCCGGCCCACCGCCTGCCGCTCCGCGCGCGCCAGGCCCTCGTCGTCCGGGGGGAGCTCGGGGAGCCGCCGGGCGAAGCGCCAGCGCGCCTCGGCGCCGAAGACCCCCATGAGCCGATCGACCCGCGCGCGCGCCAGCTCCACCTGCGCCTCGGCGCGCACGAGCTCGAGGCGCTCCTCCTCGTACTGGGCGCGCTGGAGGGCCAGATCGAGCGCAGGGATGTTGCCCGCCTCGCGCAGGCGGCGCGCGAGCTCGTGGGCGGCCTCGAGGGCGGCGACGGCGGTGGCGCGCAGCTCCCGCAGCTGCGCCGCGGCCTGCAGGTCGTAGAAGGCCGCCCGCGTCTCTGCCACGACGTCCAGGACCTCGCCCGTGACGCGCAGCTTCGCCGCGACGAAGGCCGCCCCCGCCAGCCGCCGGCGCAGCGGGAGGAGAAACAGGTCGAGGAACTCCTGCGCCACACCGACCTCGATCCCGAGGCCACCGCCCGCGACCGGCAGCCGGACCTCCCCCCTGAGCACGGGGTTCGAGAGGAGGCCCGCCTGCACGAGCGCCGCCTGCGCCACCCCGAGCTCCTCGTAGACGGCCTGGAGGCGCGGGCTTCGCAGCAGGGCGATCCGGGTCGCCGTCACGGCGTCGAGCTCCGTCTCCAGCAGCGCCTCGACCCGCGCCTCGACCCGCGCGTCCTCCGGCTCGCCCTGGAACCAGTGGACCGGCGGCGCCCCCCGCTGCTCGGCGAGGCGGGCCACGTCGTCGAAGCCGGCGTCGCGCGGCACGGTCACGCACCCCGCGAGGAGGACGGACGCGAGCGCGGCGGCGCCCCTCGTCATCGCGGCGCCCCGTGGTGCTGATGCTCGCCCTCGGCGGCGGCGGCCTCGGGGTGCATCGTCGCGCTCGGCGCCGGGACGGGCTCCACCTGCTCCGGCGCGACCGGCGCAGCGACGTGCAGGGGGAGCGCGGAGGCCTCCGCGTCCGCGCGCGCCGGGTGCCCTTCGGGGAGCGGGGGCGGGACGAAGGCCTCGCACCCGAGCAGGAGGAGCGCCGGGGCGAGGAGGTGACAGCGCCGCTTCGGCGACATGGACCGGGGATCCAGCACCCCCCCTGCCGAGGGTAGTCCCGCCCGTACGCGGCGTCGATCCTCCTCCGGGCAGGTCGAGCGGAGAGAAGCAGTTGCTTCGACAGGCGCCCTCCGGGGCTTGACCCGGTACCCAGGTACGGGGCGTAGACTGACGGCGGTGAAGAGCGCAGACCTTGCCCGCCGCTGCGGGGTGAACCCTCACCGAGGGCTGTCGGCCTGCCGCTCTTCGGGCGGGCCTCGCGCGACGGCGGGGCGTCGTTCGAGCCGGCCGCGCCGCTCGTGCACGACTACGGCGGCGGCGCCTGCGCCTGCTGCCATCTCGACGCCGCGTTCGACCCGGTGGGGCGGCTGCTCGTGGCCTTCCGCGGCGCGCGCGACAGCGTGCGTGACGTGTTCCTGCTGCGCGCAGACCGTGACGGACGTCGCTTCCGCACCAGCCCCGTCACGCCTGACGGGTGGTCGTTTCCGCGGCTGCCCCATGGACGGGCCTCGCTTCGGCCAGGCCGCGGGCGGCGCCCTCCTCCTGGCCCACACGGTCGACGGCCGCGTGGGCTGGAGCCGGGTCGAGGGCGAGCGCGTACGCCCGACCGAGCGGCCGGGGGCGCCCCGGGGGAAGTTTCCACTCGCCCTGCAGCGGCCCGACGGGGTCGATCGTCGCGGCGTCGCCCTCGAGTCGTCGCAGGCAGTCCTCGCCGACCGGGCCCCCACCCGTCACGGAGAGGAGCGTGCCGGTGGACGCCACGCGGACGTTCGCGTCCGGGTCCGAGGTCGCGGCCTTCTTCGGGACCGTCAGCTCGTCGGCCGTGAGCGGCGCGTCGGGCGAGCGGCACACCCGGATGGCGTACGCCGCCGTCGTCCGCGCCGCGGGCGGTCGAGCCCTCCTCGAGCACCTCGCGAGCGACGACCAGAGGGTCGCCGAGGATCACGGACTGCGGACCGCACACGTCACCCGCCTCGAGCCGCGCGCGCGCGGCAGCGGCCGAGGACGGGCGCGAGCAGGCAGGGCGAGGCGAGCAGCAAGAGACCGACGAGCGCCGCACGCGGCCACCGCCGGAGCCCGGCGCCGCTCTCCGGGCTGCGGGCTGGCGGACGCCGCTCGACCTCCCTGAGGACCGGCGGCTCCCTCGGGACCTGAGGCTCGGCGGCACACGGCGCGTCCGATCGCGGCGTCCTGCGGATCATGAGCACCTCGCGCGCGCCGGCAGAGTACATGCTACGCCGCCGGCGAGCCCCGGGGCCGCTCCTTCAGGGGCCCGTCGCTGCGTTCCGGCGGCGTGACGCGCGGGCGCGACCCGTCATGCACGAGTGACAGCCCCGTTGGGCAAAGGGAGGGGCTCGAGCAGGATCGCGGCGGCGCGAGCCGGCGGCGGAAGGCGCGGGGGATCTCGGCTGTAAGAGCTCGGCCCCAGGTCCGTCTGCCCCCCTGAGCGAGGACTCCTCCCTCCATCCCGAGGGTGCGGCGAGGTCCCCGTCACGACTCGCTGGCATGCCTGGTGCTCGGTTGCCGGCGTTGGGAGCTAGAATGGCTGGAGATGCGTTGGGAGTGGGAGCGATCGGCGTGGCCGCGTTGCTCCTCGCCGGGTGCCTCGCTCCCGAGCACGGCCCGGCGCCGGCGTTCGCGAACGGACTCGACGTGGACGGGTCCCCCTGGGAGGAGCGCCCGACCGGCGCCCACCCCACGGACGAGGCGCGGCTCACCGGGCCCCTCACCCCCGACGGGGTCGCCGAGCTCGTCGCGGCGCGGAACCCGGACGCCCTGGCCGCCCTCGAGCGCTGGGTCGCCCATCTGGAGCAGGTGCCGCAGCGGGCGTCGCTGCCGGACCCGTGGCTCCGCTACGGCTACTCGTCCATGTTCAAGATGCACACGGTCGAGCTCATGCAGGAGGTGCCCTTCCCCGGGAAGCTCCTCGCGCAGGGCCGGGCCGCGGTGGCGGAGGCGCGGGCCATGCGCGCCGCGCTCTCCGAGCAGACGAACCTGCTGCGGGCCCAGACGCGGTCCGGGCTCGCAGGGCTGTATCTGGCCCGCCGGGCGCTCGCGCTGCTCGACGAGCACGTGGCCCTCATGGAGCGCTTCGTGGAGATCGCGCGCAGCCGCTACGCGGTCGGAGCGGCGACGCAGCCCGACGTGCTCCGGGCCGAGGTGACGCGGGACGCCCTGCGGGTCGAGCGCGAGGGGGCCCGGCGCGAGGTCCAGGTGGCGGAGAGCGGGCTGAACGTGCTCCTCGACCGTCCGCCCGACGCGCCGCTCGGGCCCGTCCTCGCCCCGGAGGTCGGCGCTCCGCCGGAGCCGCTCGCGGTCCTGTTCGAGCGCGCCCTGCGGCAGCGGCCGGACCTGGCGGGCGCCGCCGCCCTCGTGGACGCGGAGGTCGCCCGGCGGGACCGGGCGGAGCTGGAGTGGGTTCCGGACCTCGTCGTCGGCGGCGGCTACGTGCGGGACGCCGGCGCCGGGGCCGACGAGCTCGAGGTCAGCGGCGGCGTGTCCTTGCCGATCTGGTGGGGGCGCCTCCGGGGCGGGGTGGCCGAGGCGCGCGCGAACGTCCGCCGGGCCGAGGCCGAGGCGCGCGCCGCCCGGAGCCGGGTCCTCGACGAGGTGCGGCGGGCCGCGGCGCGCGTGCGCGCGGCGGACGCGCAGGCGCGGCTCCTGGCCGAGGAGGCCGTCCCGCGGGCCCGACAGAACGTGGCGGTCTCGGAGGCGGCCTACGTGGCCGGCAGGATCGACTTCCTGGCCCTGATCGACGCGCAGCGCATGCAGCTCGACCAGGAGCTGGCGCTCGAGCGGGTCAGGGCCGAGCGCGCGGCGGCGGAGGCCGAGCTGCGGCGCAGCGTGGGAGGGGCCGAGGAAGGGAGCACGGGCCGATGAGCACGCTGAGGAGCAGGTGGATCGGCGCGGCGCTGACCGCGGCGGGCGTCGCCCTGGGCTTCGGCGCGCGGGGCCTCCTCTCGGGCCACGACCACGGAGAGCAGCAGGTCGCCGCCCCGGCGCCGCCCGACGCTACCACCGTGTGGACGTGCTCGATGCACCCGCAGATCCGCATGGAACGGCCCGGGCGCTGCCCGATCTGCGGCATGGACCTGGTGCCGATCACGCCCGAGGGCCCCGCCGACGGACCGGACGGGGCGGTCGTGGCGCTGGGGGCGCACGCGCGCGCCATGGCCCGGGTCGAGGCGGTGCCGCTGGAGGAGCGCCTCCTGTGGCGCGAGCTGCGCACGGTGGGCAAGGTCGCCCTGGACGAGACGGCGGTCGCCTACATCACGGCCCGGGTCGAGGGGCGCGTCGACCAGGTGTTCGCCGACTTCCCCGGGACGGTGGTCGAGCGAGGCGACCACCTGGTCCAGATCTACAGCCCCGACCTCTACGCGACGCAGCAGGAGTACCTGGCCAGCCTGCGCTCCGGGATCCCGGCGGCGATCGACGCGGCGCGGCGACGCCTGCTCCTCTGGGGGATCACGGAGGCGCAGGTCGACGAGATCGCTCGCACCGGCGCGCCGCAGGTCCACCTGACCGTGTTCGCCCCCATGGCCGGGACGATCCTGGAGAAGGGCGTCCGGCCGGGGCAGTACGTGCGCGTCGGCGACCCGCTCTACACGATCGCGGACCTGTCGCGGGTGTGGATCGTCCTCGAGGTCTACGAGGACGACCTGGCCTGGGTGCGCTTCGGGCAGCCGGTGGAGCTGCGGCTGGAGGGGTTCCCCGCGCGGCGGCTCGAGGGCGCGGTGGGCTTCGTCGAGCCGGTGCTCACCGAGGAGACCCGCACGGTGCGCGTGCGGGTCATGGCGCCGAACGACGAGGGGCTGCTCCGGCCGGGCATGTTCGTCCAGGCGACGATCCGCGCGCCGATCGCGGGCGGCGGCGAGCCCGGGCCGACCGGCCTCGAGGGGAGGTGGGTGTGCCCCATGCACCCCATGGTGATCCAGGCGGCGCCGGGGCCCTGCCCGCTGTGCGGCATGGACCTCGTGCAGGTCCCCGGCGCGGCGGGGCCGCACGAGCCGGTGCTCGCCGTCCCGACCGAGGCGGTGCTGACGACCGGGAGGCGGCAGCTCGTGTTCGTCGAGGAGGCGCCCGGTCGCTACCGGCCGGTCGAGCCGAGCCTCGGTCCGCGCGCGGGCGACTTCCATCCGGTGCTCGCGGGCCTCCGGGCGGGCCAGCGCGTGGTCGTGCGCGGCAACTTCCTCATCGACTCGCAGCTGCAGATCAGCGGGCGGCCGAGCCTGCTCCACCCGGAGGGGCACGCGGGGGCCGCCGGGCACGACCATGGCGGGCCGCCCGCGCCGCCACGCGCCGGGTCGCCAGCGCCCGCAACGGGCCACGACGGGCACGAGGGTCACGAGGACCGCGCCCCGCCGCCGGCGCACGACGAGTGCCACGAGGGCGACATGCCACCGCCGCCGCTGGACCGGCCGGCAGGGCAGCACCACCACGGAGGCCACTGACGTGGTCGCGGCCGTCATCCGCTGGTGCCTGCGCAACACCTTCCTCGTGCTCCTGGGGGTCGCCGTCGTGCTCGGCGCCGGCTGGTGGGCCCTCGTCAACACGCCGGTGGACGCCATCCCGGACATCGGCGAGAAGCAGGTGATCGTCTACGCCGACTGGCCGGGCCGCAGCCCGCAGGACGTCGACGACCAGGTCACCTACCCGCTGACGATCGCCCTCTCGGGCACGCCGGGCGTCAAGGTCATCCGCTCGGCCTCGGGCTTCGGCTTCTCCATGGTCTTCGTGATCTTCCACGACGACGTGGACTTCTACTGGGCGCGCAGCCGCGTGCTCGAGCGCATGAACGTGGCCCTCACGCGCCTCCCCCAGGGCGTCCAGCCGGTCCTGGGCCCCGACGCCACGGCGCTCGGGCAGGTGTTCTGGTACACGGTCGAGGGCGACGGCTTCGACCTGGGCGAGCTGCGCTCCATCCAGGACTGGTTCCTGCGCTACCAGCTGAACGCCGTCGAGGGCGTCTCCGAGGTGGCCTCGATCGGCGGCCACGTGAAGGAGTACCAGGTCGACGTCGACCCCGCGCGCCTGCGCGCCCACGGCGTCACGCTGGCCGAGGTCGCCGAGGCGGTCCGGCGGGCGAACGTCGACGTGGGCGCCAAGGCGGTCGAGGTCAACCAGGTCGAGTTCTTCATCCGCGGGGTGGGGTTCGTCAAGTCGGTGCGCGACCTGGAGGACGCGCCGCTGCGCGCCCGGGCCGGCACGCCGCTCTACGTGAAGAACGTGGCCACGGTCTCCCTCGGGCCCGCCTTCCGGCGCGGGGCGCTGGACGCGGGCGGGGTCGAGGCGGTCGGCGGCGTGGTGGTCATGCGCTACGGCGAGAACCCGCTGCGCGTGCTCGAGCGCGTCAAGGCGCGCCTCGAGCAGCTCGAGCCCGGCCTGCCCACGAAGACGCTGGCCGACGGGACGGTCTCCCGCGTCCGGGTCGTCCCCTTCTACGACCGCACGGGGATCATCCACGAGACGATCGACACGCTGCGCGAGGCCCTGGTGCAGGAGGCCATCGCCGCCGCGCTGGTGCTCCTGGTGTTCCTCCTGCACCTGCGCAGCGCGTTCACGATCCTGCCCACCCTCCCCCTCTCCGTGGGCGTGGCCTTCCTGTGCATGTACGGCCTCGGCATCGACTCGAACATCATGTCGCTGGCGGGGATCGCCATCGCCATCGGCGCCGTGGCCGACATGGGGATCATCATGACGGAGAACGTCTTCCGTCACGTGGCCATGGACGACGGCCGCCCCCACCGGCAGCGGCTCGAGGACGGGGCCGCCGAGGTCGGCCCGGCGATCGTGGCCGCCGTGTGCAACACCGTGGCCACGTTCATCCCCGTGCTCATGCTCACGGACCAGGAGGGCAAGCTCTTCCGGCCGCTCGCCTACACGAAGATGTTCGCCATCGCCGCCTCGGCGGTGCTGGCCCTCACGGTCGTGCCGGTCCTGGCGCAGCTGCTCCTGCGCGACCCGGGCTGGGACCGGCGACGCGCCCTGCGCCTCGCCGCGGCGGGCGGGCTGGTGGCCACGCTGGCGCTCGGCCTGGCCACCCGCGCGCTGCTCCTCCCGGAGGCCCCCTGGCCCCAGGGCTGGCTGCTGGCGCTCGCGGGCGGGCTCGTGGTCGCGGGGGCCCTCTACCGCATGGCTCGCGAGCGCCTGCTGCCCCTGGAGGAGAACGCGGTCTCGCGCGGGATCCTGCGGGTCTACGTGCCGACCCTGCGCTGGGTGCTGGCGCACAAGAAGACCTTCCTGGCCCTCCCCGCGGCGCTCGTGCTCCTCGGGTTGACCCTGTGGCTGGGCTTCGCGCAGGTCGCGGGGCCCCTGCGCAGGGGCCTGGCCGGGGTGGGGCTCGACCCTGGCTCCACGCGCCCCTGGACCTGGCTGGTCCACACCTTTCCGGGCCTGGGGCGCGAGTTCATGCCGCCGCTCGACGAGGGCTCGCTCCTCTACATGCCATCGCTCGTCCCCGCCGGCTCGCTCACCGTCGCGCTCGAGGTGCTGCAGGCGCAGGACGCCGCCATGCTCACGGTCCCCGAGGTGGAGCAGGTCGTGGGCAAGCTGGGGCGCGCCGACTCGGCCCTCGACCCGGCCCCCGTGGGCATGATCGAGACGATCGTCAGCCTGCGGCCCGAGCAGGAGTGGCGGACCGTTCCGGTCGCCCGCTTCTACGACGGCTGGCCGGAGTGGCTGCAGGCGCCGCTGCGCCGCCTCCTCCCGCCGGAGCGCCGGATCACCAAGGCGGAGGTCCTCGACGAGCTGCGGCGGAAGGTCGACGTCCCGGGCGTCCTGCCCACGTGGCTCCAGCCCATCCAGACGCGGATCGTCATGCTGCAGAGCGGCTTTCGCGCGATGATGGGCGTGAAGGTCTTCGGCGCCGACCTGCGGGAGATCGAGCGCATCGGCCTGCAGATGGAGGAGCTCCTGCGCCAGGTGCCCGGTGCCACCGACGTGGTGGCCGACCGGATCACGGGCAAGCCCTACCTGGAGTACCGGCTCGACCGGGAGCGCATGGCCCGCCACGGCGTGAACGTGCGCGACGTGCAGGACGTGATCGAGGTCGCCATCGGCGGCGAGGCGCTCACGGAGTCCGTCGAGGGGCGCGAGCGCTACCCCATCCGCGTGCGCTACCCGCGCGAGCTGCGCGACAGCCTGGAGGCGCTCGAGCGAGTCCTCGTGCCCACCGCCACGGGCGAGCACGTGCCCATCTCGCAGGTCGCCGAGGTCGCCTACACGGTCGGCCCGCAGGAGATCAAGAGCGAGAACGCGCTCCTCGTCGGCTACGTGACGCTCAACACGCGCGACCGCGACGAGGTGAGCGTCGTCGAGGACGCCGAGCGGCTCCTGCAGGAGAAGCTCCGCGCGGGCGAGCTGGTCCTGCCGCCCGGCTACTACTACCAGTGGGCGGGGCAGTTCGAGAGCCAGGTGCGCGCGACCGGGCGACTGAAGGTCATCGTCCCGCTCGTGCTCCTCCTGGACCTGGTGATCCTCTACCTGGCCTTCGGGCGCTGGTGGGTGGCGCTGCTGGTCTTCTCCGGGGTGGCGGTCTCCGCGGCCGGCGGCTTCATCATGCTCTTCCTCTGGGGGGTCAACCTGAGCGTGGCCGTGTGGGTGGGGTTCATCGCGCTCTTCGGCATCGCCGACGACGACGGGGTCGTGATGGGCACCTACCTCACGCAGACCTTCACGCGGGCCAGCCCTGCCACGGTCGAGGAGGTGCGCGCCCTGGTGGTCGAGGCGGCGTCGAAGCGCATCCGGCCCGCGCTGATGACGAGCGCCACCACGCTCTTCGCCCTGCTCGCCGTGTTCCTCACCCAGGGCCGCGGCAGCGACATCATGCAGCCCATGGCCATCCCCCTCATCGGAGGCATGGCGGTGAGCGTCGTCGACTGGCTGCTCGTCCCGTGCGTCTACGCGTGGGTGGAGGAGCGCCGGCTGCGCCGTCGCGTCGAGGGGGCTCGAGCGTAGTGGTCAGCCGCGAGGTCCCTTCCGCCAGGCCCCCGGCGCGGGCCGAGATGAAGACCCGGGAATATCCTGGGACGCCGGGCGTTCCCGGGGGCGTGCGCCGTCCCCCCCCGCGAGGGACAGGTGGAGTCGGATAGGATTCGTCCGTGAGCTGGCTCGTCCGACCGATCTGCGCCGTGCTCGCCGTCCTCCTGCTGTTCGGCGGCGGGGTGATCGACCTGTGCGGCTGCGACGGGGGCAGCCACGGGGTCTTCTGCCCGGCGCTCCCGTCGCCCGCGGCCACGCCGCCCCCCGGTCAGGGGTGCTGCGCGGGCGCCCCGGGCGCGGCGTCGGGTCAGCGCGCGGCGCCGGTGAGCGCGGCCGACTGCGGCTGTCCGACGGTCGAGCTCGAGCGCTCCCCGTCGGAGATGGTGGAGCCCGCCCGGGAGCTGCCGGGCGGCGTCCCGCCGAGCGTACCGTCCACTCACCCGGCGCTGACGTCGCCGTTCCCCGCGGTCGGCCGCCCGGACCCCGGGTGCGTTCGCGCGGGCAGCGGGCCGCCCGCGGGCTCGCTTCGACGACACCTCCTGCTGCACGTGCTCCGGTTGTGAGCGGCCTCGCCGGGACGGCGTGAGCGGCGCCCTGCCCGCGCGCGTCGAGCTCCCGGTGCTTCCCTCCGCCGACGCTCCGTCCCATGGCGGGCCGGTCGTCCCTTCAACCAGACACACAGCGCCCCGCGGCGCGTCGCTCGCGCCGGGGCAACACGAGGAGCAGCACATGAAGAAGTCGTCGAGCGGCCTGTCGGCCGCCCTGATCGTCGTCGTAACCACCTTTGCGCTGGCCCAGGACGCGGAGCCCGCGCCGGGGCCACACGGCGGCGTCGTGCGTCAGGCAGGCGGCGTCACCGTCGAGGTGGCGTTCGAGCGCGAGGGCGCGCAGGTGTTCGTGATCGGCGCCGACGGCCGCCCGGTGGACCTGGGCGAGGCGTCGGGGACCATCGAGCTCCGGTTCCGGGAGGCGGGGCGCGACCCGGCCAGCGCGGCGCTGAAGCCCACGCGCGAGCGAGGCCCGAAGCACCTGCAGGCCCGACTCGGAGGCCTGGCGCGGCTCCCCGAGGGGCAGGCCACGGCGGCCGTCCGCCTCACCGGGGTCCCCCGCGTCGAGGGTGGGACCCTGTCCGTCGAGGTCCCCTTCCGCCTGGCGCGGAACATCGAGTACGTGTGCCCCATGCGCTGCGTGCCGCCGGCGGCGCAGCCGGGGAAGTGCGCCCGCTGCCGCATGGACCTGGTGGTCGCGCCGTTCATCTACGCCTGCCCCATGCATCCGGAGGTGACGTCGCGCAGCCCGAGCGACGCCTGCTGGACCTGCAAGATGCGCCTCGAGAAGAGGGTCGAGGGCCAGCAGGGCGGCCACGGTCGGGCCGGCGGCCATGACCACGGCGGCGGGCAGGGCGGCGGACACGGCGGCCACTGACCGAGCGAGCGCCGGGGTGTCGACCCCCTACGCCGGCGCGGACCCGGCGCTCCGCCGGGTCCGGCGCCGCTCACGGCGTCGAGCCCAGCGCGGCCGAGAGGTCGGTCCAGGCCCGGATCGACTCGCCGAGCGCCTCGACGTGCTCGAGGCGCAGGGCGATCACGGCGCGGCGCGCCGGCAAGAGCTCCAGCGCGCTGATGTCACCCCGCGCCAGGCGGGCCTCGGCGGCGGCCAGGGCCGCGTCCGCCCGGGGCAGCACGCCGGCCAGGCCGCGGGCCGTCGCCACGGCGAGCGAGAGGCGCTCGTAGGCCTCCTCGACCTCGCGCGCCGCCGCCAGGCGCGCGCTCCGGGCGCGCGCCCGGGACGCCTCCAGCTCGGCGAGCGCGGCGCGCGCGCGGTCACGCGCGGCGAAGAAGGGGAGCAGGAGCACGACGCCCGCGTCGATCGAGTGCTGGTTCGTCTGCTCGAGGCGCCGGTAGGCCACGTCGAGGATCAGGTCGGGGATCCGCTCCGAGCGGGCGAGCTCGACGGCCGCCTGGCGCACGTCCACCTCGGCCTCGGCGCGCCGGACGGCGGGCGACCGGGCGACCCGGGCCAGGAGGGCCTCGAGCGCCGGGAGGCCGAGCGTGTCCTCGAGGTCGCCTGTGACGCTCGCGATCGGGCGGTCGCTGCCCAGCGCCTCGGCGAGCCGGGCGAGCGCGCGGCGGGCCTGCGAGGCGGCGCGCGCGGCGTCGAGCCGGGCGCGGGCCAGCTCGACCTCGGCCCAGGCCGCCTCGTCGGGCGTCAGGTCGCCGAGGTCGATGCGCCGCCCGAGGAGCCGCACCAGCCCGGCCGCCGACCCGACCGCGTCCTCCTGGAGGGCGGCGACGCGCGTGGCCACGAGCGCCGTGACGAACGCGTCGCGGGCGCCGCGGAGCAGCGCGTGGCGGCGCAGCTCCAGGTCGCGCGAGACGAGGTGTCCGGCGCGCTCCTCGACCGCTCGCGCCGCGGCCAGCCGGCCCTGCAGGGGCAGGTACAGGGCCAGCCCGGCGATGTAGTTGCCCTGGTCGAACGAGCTGCCGCGGTTCAGGGGGAGGTTCTCGACCTTCAGGACCACGCCCGGGATCGGCACGCGCTCGGCCGCGTCGGCCCGCGCCCCCGCGGCCTCGAGCTGCAGCCGGAGCGCCTCGAGGTCGGGGTGCTGCGCGTCGATGAGCGTCAGCGCCGACGTGAGCGAGAGGCTCTCGATCGGCGCGGTCGCCGCCCCCTGCGCCGCCGGCGCCCCGGCCGGCGGCGGCGGGGGCAGGGCGTGGCGGTCGGCCGGGCCGTCGCCGACCGGCGGAGCGGCGCAGGCGGCCAGGGCCAGGGAGAGCGTCGAGGCCAGGCGGAGCGAGGACGTCACGCGTCACCTCGGGGGGCCGGCGCGGCCGCCGGGCGGCCGAGGCGCAGGTAGATGGCGGGCACGACCAGCATGTTCAGGGCGGTCGAGGTGAACAGGCCGCCCAGGATCACGACCGCCATGGGGCTCTGGATCTCGTTGCCGGGCTCGTGGGCGGCGAGCGCGAGGGGGACGAGGGCCAGGCCGGCGGAGAGCGCGGTCATCAGGATCGGCGCGACGCGCTCGTGCGCGCCGCGCTCGACCGCCTCGTGGAGCGAGGTGACCCCCTCCTCGAGCTGCAGGTGGCGCACGTGCGTGACCAGCATGATCCCGTTGCGGGCGGCGATCCCGAACACGGTGATGAACCCGATCAGCGAGGCGACCGAGAGCACGCCGCCCGTGAGCCACACCGCCGCGACCCCGCCGATCAGCGCCAGCGGGAGGTTCAGCATGACGAGCAGCGCGTCGCGGGCGGACCCGAGCGCCAGATGCAGGACCAGGCCGATCCCGAGCACGACCGCGAGCCCCAGGAGCGCGAGCAGGCGCCCGGCGTCCTCGGCCGCCTCGAACTGGCCGCCGTACTCCACGCGGTAGCCGGTGGCGCCGGCGACGATCGGGTCGACGAGCGCGCGCACGTCGTCCACGACGGACGCGACGTCGCGGCCGCTCACGTTGCACATGACGACGAACTTGCGCTCGACGTCCTCGCGGCTGATCAGGTTGGGCCCGGTGCTCGGCGTCAGGGCGGCCACGGCGCGCAGCGGGACCTTCGCGCCGCTCGGTGCGTCGAGGGGGAGGTCGCCCAGGGTGTCGCTGCGCCAGGCGCCCGACTCCGCCGTGACGCGCACGACGACGTCGTAGCTGGCGCGGCCCTCGAGGAGGCGCGTGACGGGCAGCCCCTGCAGCGACGCCTCGAGCGCGTGGCCCACGTCCTCGACGCGCAGCCCGTGGCGGGCCATCGCCGGGCGGTCCATGCGGACGAGCAGCGTCGGGACGTCCGCCTGCTGCTCCACCGACAGGTCGACGACCCCCCGCACGCCCGACATGGCCGCGCGCGCCCGCTCGGCGAGCGCGCGCAGGCGGTACAGGTCGTCGCCGAACAGCTTCACGGCGACGTTGGCCCGCGTCCCCGAGAGCATGTGGTCGATCCGGTGCGAGATCGGCTGGCCGATCGTCACGCTCACGCCGGGGACCGTGGAGAGGGCCGCGCGCAGGCCCGCCAGGAGCTCGTCCTTCGTCCGGTCCTTCAGGGAGAAGGAGACGTCGAGCTCCGCGGCCTCGACGCCCTGGGCGTGCTCGTCGAGCTCGGCGCGGCCCGTGCGCCGGGCCACGGAGGTGACCTCGGGCTGGTCCAGCAGCGCGTGCTCGACCATGCGGCCCAGCGCGTCCGACTCCTGGAGCGACGTGCCCGGCAGCGTGACGGCGCTGATCGTGAGCGCCCCCTCGTTGAACTCCGGCAGGAACGCGCGCCCGAGGCGCGTCGCGCCGGCCGCCGCGATGACGAACGCCAGGAGCGCGGGCGTCGCGACGTGCCACGGACGTCCGAGCACCGCGCGCAGGAGCGGCGCGTAGCGGCGGCGCAGCCAGGAGACGACGCGCGGCTCGCGCCCGTCCTGCACCGCCTTGCTGCGCGGGAGGAGCAGGGCGCACAGCGCGGGGGTGACCGTGACCGCCACGAGCAGCGAGGCCCCGAGCGCCACGACGTAGGCGACGCCGAGCGGACGGAGGAGGCGCCCCTCGACGCCCGGGAGGAAGAAGACGGGCAGGAACACGAGGACGATGATCAGCGTCGCGAAGACGATCGAGCCGCGGATCTCGACGCTCGCCGAGAGCACGACGTCCAGGGCCGGCCGGCGCGCCGCGGGCGGAGCGGCGCCGTTCTCGCGCAGGCGGCGGAAGACGTTCTCGACGTCGATGATCGCGTCGTCGACCAGGGCGCCCACGGCGATCGCCATGCCGCCGAGGGTCATGGTGTTGATCGTGGCGCCCAGGCCGCTCAGGACCAGGACCGCGGCCACGAGCGAGAGCGGGATCGCCGTCAGCGTGACGAGCGTCGCGCGCAGGTTGCCGAGGAACAGGACCACGACGAGCACGACGAGGAGCGCGCCGTCGCGCAGGGCGAGCTCGACGTTGCGCACGGCCGTGGCGATGAACCCGGCCTGGCGGAAGACGTCGCGGTCGATCGCCATGCCCTCGGGGAGGCGGGCCGCGATGTCGTCGAGGACCTCGTCGAGCGCGGCCGTGAGCACGAGCGTGTTCGCGCCGGGCTGCTTCTGCACGCCGAGGATCACGGCCGGCCGGGCGTTGGCCGACCCCTCGCCGCGCTTGGGCGCCGCCCCCGTCTGCACGTGGGCCACGTCGGCGACGCGCACGGGGGCGCCCGGGCGCGCGGCGACCACCGTCGCGGCGATGTCCTCGAGCGACTGGAACCGCCCCAGGCCGGTGATCAAGAGCTCCTGGCCGCCCTCGGGCAGGAAGCCCGCCGAGACGTTCTCGTTGCTCGCGCGGAGCGCGCCCGCGACGTCGGCCAGGGAGACGCCGTACGCCCGCAGCCGCGCGGGCGCGACGACGACCTGGTACTGCTTGACGTCCCCGCCGATCGGCGTGACCTGGGACACGCCGGGCACGGCGAGCAGCCGGCGCCGGACGGCGGTCTCGGCGGTCGTGCGCACGGTGGCCATGTCGTGGCGGTCGGAGGTGATCGCCAGGAAGAGGATCTCGCCCATGATCGACGAGGTCGGCGCGAGCGCCGGCCGCTCGATGCCGTCGGGCAGGGCCGCGGCCGCGAGGGCCAGTCGCTCGGCCACGGTCTGGCGGGCCAGGGCGATGTCCGTGCCCCAGTCGAACTCGACCCACACGACGGAGATGCCCACGGCCGTGGCCGAGCGGACGCGGCGCACGCCCGCCGCGCCGTTGAGGGCGCTCTCGATCGGGAACGTGACCTGGGCCTCGACCTCGGTCGGGGCCATGCCGCGCGCCTCCGTGATCACGCTCACGGTGGGCGCGGTCAGGTCGGGGAACACGTCGACGGGCATGGCCCGCGCGACGTACGCGCCGACCGCCATGAGGAGGGCGGCCAGGAGCAGCACGGCGGCGCGCTGCCGGAGCGAGAAGCGGATCAGGGCGTCGATCATGGCTAGTGCGCGTGCCCGTGGGCGGGGATGGCGCTCGACACCGAGGCCAGGCGGATCGCGACCCCGCCGTGGGTCACGACCCGCTCGCCCTCCGCGACCCCCGAGCGCACCTCGACCCACTCGCCGTCGCGGACGCCGAGCGCCACGTCACGCCGCTCGAACGTCTCGCCGCCGAGCTGGACGAAGACCACCCAGCGCGCCTCCTCGGCCACCAGCGCCGAGATCGGGATCGCGATCACCTCCTGGGCCCGGCGCGTCTCGACGTGCACGTCGAGCGTCTGGCCGGGTCGGAGCCAGGCCGGCTGGTTCTGCACCTCCCAGACCAGGGCGACCGTGCGCGTGGCCGGGTCGACGACGCTGCCGGCATACAGGAACCGGCCGACGCCCTCGCCGGTCAGCGACGTGAGGGCGCCCGGCGCGCCGGGCGCCTCGGCCCAGGCCGTGCGTCCCTCGCCGAGGCGCGCGACGTCCGCCTCGGGCGCGCGGGCGAGGACCTCGACGACGGTGGTATCGACGATCTGCAGGAGCGGCCGCGCCGGCGTGACGTGCTCGCCGTGCGCCGCGTGGACGGCGACGACGGCGCCGGAGATCGGCGCGCGCAGCGGCAACGCGGGCAGGCCCTGCGCCAGGTCGGCGCCCAGGCCTCGCCGCAGCTCGGCGATCGACGCCGCGAGCCGCGCCGCGGCCGCCTCCTCCACGGCGGCGACGCGCTCGGCGGACTCCGCCTCCTCGAGCTCGCGCCGCGAGCGCGCGTTCTCGGCCGCGAGCTCGCGCACGCGGGCGTGCGCGCGGCGCGCCTGCTCGAGCACCGCCGCCGCGCGCTCCGCGCGGGCGCGCGCGTCGGCCTCCTGGGTGGCGAGCTGCAGCTGGCTGGTGAGGAACGCCGGCAGGTCGGCGCCGGCCAGCGGCGGGGCGACCACGGCGACCACCTGCCCTGCCTCGACGTGGGCGCCGGGCTCGGGGATCGACCCGCCCTCGGGCGGTCGCAGCGTCCCGGCCAGCGGCGGCGTGACCCAGGCGCGCCGCGACGGCAACGCCTCCACCTCGGCGGGCAGGCGCAGGCGCTCGACGAGGGTGCGGCGCGCGGCGCGCTCGACGCGCACCGGCACCCTCCAGGCCTGCTCCTTGAGGAAGGAGATCCCCTCGGGGGCCTCGGTCGCAGGAGACGCCTCCGCCTCCGCGTCGGAGGCGAACACCGTGCGCGCAGGGAGCGCGACCTCGTCGACGCCCCCGACCCAGGGGACCCGCACGGTGACGCTCCACGGCCCTGGACCCGGGAACGTGAGGTCGGGCGAGTAGATCCCGAGCCGGGCGACGCCGGAGACGGGCACCTCGATGGGCGGCTCGTCCGCGCGTAGGAGGACGAAGGTGATCGGGCCCTCGCGCCGCGCCTCGCCCGTGACCGCGTCGGTCACGTGTGTGACGAACCTCGTCGGCACGCCGGCCACGAGCAGGCGGTGCTCGATGAATAGCTCGTGGCGGTCGCCGTGCACGGTCACGGCGTCCGTCCGCGGCTCGTTGTCCGGGTCATGGTGCGCGGCGCAGCCCGTCGCGACGAGCGCGGGCAGCAGGAAGAGGCGTGGGTCCAGTCGGAGCATGGGATCTCCCGTCGGTGGCGGATCGTTGAGATCCGTCCGCGGGCAGAGCGGCGGCGCCGCCGCTCCGCGTCCAGGGCGGACGGGCGATCAGCCGACGGGCGGGGCGCGGGGGCGGCGGCTCGCCGGCGGAGGGTCGGTCGTCGGTCCGGGGACGTCGCGGGGCGGCGCCGCGACGGGCGGGGTCGAGCGAGGCTCCCGGGTCCCGCGAGGCGGGGCCGGCGCGAGCGTCAGGAGCGCGCCGGCCTCCGCCGTCGGCCTCGAGCACGCCGGCAGCAGGTGGTCGTCGGCGTCGTGGTGCTCACCGTCAGGGTGGCCGTGGTCGGGGGCCCCGGGGCCGTGGCCGTGAGCGCCGGGCGCGGCCGGCGCGAAGTCGTGGTCGTGCGGTTCGATCGCGACGTGGAGCGCGGTGCCGAGCCAGGCGGCGAGGCACAGCAGGACCACGCCGAGCACGGACCAGGGACGCCTGCCGGGTCGACTCACGAGCGTCGAGCCTACCAGCCGTGTCGACGGCGGCCAGCCCCGGATCTCCAGGTCAGAACGAGTATCCCAGCTCGAGGAAGACCGTCTCCTGCCAGTCGCCCCGCCGCTCGCGGGAGAGCTCGAGCCCGAGCTTCACCAGGACGCCGTCGACGGGGACCCAGCCCAGCCCGAGGTGCCAGCGGCGCGCGTCGCCCTCGTCGCGGCGGCGCGTGTCGGGGTCGGCCAGGTCGTAGCGCAGGGCGACGAAGCCCTCCTCGAGCCAGGGGAGCTCGAAGCGGCGGCGCCACACGAGCTGCGCGTACAGGCCTTCGCACCGGACGTCGCGCCCGGGCGCGCCGTCCTCGACCTCGCCGGCGATGACCTCCGCGCGCGCGGTCAGCTCGCCCACCGTGAGCCCGGCATCGAGGCCGACGAGCGTCACCCGCGAGCGGGCCCGCCGGTCGTGGTGGCCGAGGAGGAGGGAGGCGCCGAGGCTCAGGCGCAGGGGCACGCCCACGAGCCCGGCGAGGGCATCGCGGGCCGGGTGCAGGTCGAACACCGTCCAGCCGAGGCGCCCGGTGAGCTGCGGCTCGCCGTTGCGGTCCCGGTCGAGCGGCCCCGGGCGCGCGTCCCGGCCGAGCGGCCCCTCGAGGCCGCGCGTCAGGGCCACCTCGGCCTCGACCTCCCCGCCCCAGAGCGGCAGGGGCTGCCGGGCCCACACGGCCGCGCCCCAGTCGGAGTAGGTGCCCGGGAACACCGTCCGGAACGGGGCCGGGCGCGTGGCCAGCTCGTTGCGCGGCGGGGCGTAGAAGCGCCGCTCCAGGCCGAACGGCACGGGGAAGTAGCCCAGGCGCAGGCGCAGGCGGTCGTCCCCGAGCGGGCGCACCTCGGCCAGGAGGAGCTCGGGCTCGACCTCGAGCTCGCGCCCGTCGCCCTCGAGGTCGTAGGCCAGCTCGACCTCGGCCATGAGCCCGAACCAGCGCGCCGGGAACCACTGCGCGTAGAGGTCGGCGCTCGAGAGCGAGAGCTGCGTGCCGCGCAGGCGCTCGACGCGCGTGCGGCGCGGCCCCGTGCTCGACAGCGTCAGGTTGGCGCGGCCGTGCAGCTCGACGGGCCCGAGCCACAGGCCCGGCCGCGCGTTCGCCCGCACCGCGTCCGGGTCGAACGCAGCCATGGCAGGCGGCCCCGTGCGCGTGCTCGTCGGAGCGATGTCGGGGGGCGCGACGTCGGCCGCGAACGGGTCCGCCGGGGGCGCCACGAACGGGTCCGGCGCGGGCGCCGCGAACGGGTCCGGCGCGGGCGCCGCGAACGGGTCCGGCGCCGGCGCCGCGAACGGGTCGTCGTCCTGCGCCCGCGCGGCCAGCGGCCCCAGCGCGCCGAGCAGCGCCAGGGAGCAGCCGGCGCCCGCGCGCCTCCAGCCGCTCACGGCCCCGTCACGGCGTAGCCCCCACCTCGCCGCGCACCGCCCCGAGCACGTCGATGTCGTAGGCCTTGATCTTGTTGTAGAGCGTCTTCAGGGCGATCCCCAGGGCGCGGGCCGCGGCCGGCTTGTCGCCCTTGTGGCGGCGCAGGGCGAGGACGATGAGCCGCTGCTCCATCTCGCGCATCGTGATGAGCTCGAGCTCGCCCGGCGGGGCGGCGGCGTGTCGCCCGCCGCGCAGCCGCGCGCGCACCTCCGCCTCGTCGATCGTGTCGACGTCCGAGAGGATGCACAGGCGCTCGACGGTCGCCCGCAGCTCGCGCACGTTGCCCGTCCAGTCGTGCGCCTCGAGGAGCGCCTGAGCCCCGGGCGTGAACGACCGGCGCGGCCGGCCCTTGGCCTCCATCTCCTCCAGGAAGCGGGCCACGAGCAGGCGCACGTCGCCCGGGCGCTGGCGCAGGGGCGGGAGCGTCAAGCGCACCGTGTCGAGGCGGTAGAGCAGGTCCTCGCGGAGCTCCCCTGCAGCCACCGCCGCGTCGATGTCGACGTTCGTGGCCGCCACGACGCGCACCCGCACCCGCACCGGCTCGGTCGCGCCCACCCGCAGGACCTCGCCGAACTGGAGGAACCTGAGCAGCTGCACCTGCACGTCGAGCGGCAGGTCGCCCAGCTCGTCGAGGAACAGCGTCCCGCCGTCGGCGACCTCCATGAGCCCCAGCCGCCGCTGGTCCGCGCCGGTGAACGCCCCCTTCTCGTGGCCGAAGAGCGTGCTTGCCACCAGCGACGGCGCGATCGCGCCGCAGTTGACCGTGACGAACGGCCCCTGCGCCACCTTGCTCAGCGCGTGAAGCTCGCGGGCGATCAGCTCCTTGCCCGTGCCGCTCTCGCCCAGCACGAGCACGGGGGCGTCGGTGGGCGCGACCTTGTGCAGGTCATGGCGCACGCGGGCCATCGCCGAGCTCGTGCCCCACTCGATCGTGGCGTCCCGCGTCGGGTCACCGAGCAGGCGCGACCGCTCCCCGAGCGCCCGGCGCTCGAGCGCCTTGCCGATGACCACCTCGAGCTCGTCGAGGTGGCAGGGCTTCTGCTGGTAGTCGTAGGCGCCGGCGCGGATGGCGGCGATCGCCGTCTCGATCGACCCGTGGCCGGTGAGCATGACCACCTCGACCAGCGGCCAGCGCGCCTTGACCTCGCGCAGGACGTCGAGCCCGTCGCGGCCGGGCATGCGCAGGTCGAGCAGCACGACGGCGACGTCCTCGCGCTGCAGGAGCGCCAGGGCCTCGTCGCCGTTGCTCGCCAGCCGCGCGCGGTAGCCCATGCGCGCGATCTCGCGCCCCAGCACTCGCCGCAGGTTCTCCTCGTCGTCGACGACGAGCACGATCGGCTGGCTCACGCTCCCTCCCCTCCAGCGCCGGCGTCCGCGGCGCCTGACAGCCGCACGGTCACCCGGGCGCCCTGCCCCTCGCCCGCGCTCTCCAGCTCGATGCTCCCGCCGTGCCGCCGCGCGACCGCGTACGCGATCGCCAGGCCGAGGCCCGTGCCCTGGCCCACGGGCTTCTTCGTGTAGAAGGGCTCGAGCGCCCGGGTCAGCTCCTCGGGCGTCATCCCGCGCCCCCGGTCCTCGCACACGAGCAGCGCGCCGCCGTCCGGCGTGGCCCGCGCCCGCCAGCCGACCGGGCTCCCCGCGGGGCTGGCGTCGAGGGCGTTGACCGTGACGTTCAGGAGCAGCTGCCGCAGGCTCGGGCCCTCGCCCGTGATCACCAGCGGCTCGGCGGGGAGGTCGAGCTCGATCGGCTTCTGCTCGCGCTCGCAGCGGTAGGCCACGAGCCGCGCCGTGGCCTGGAGCAGCGCGCAGAGGTCGACGGGACCGACGGGGCCGGCGGGGCTCCCGCCGGCCCGGCTGAAGTCGAGCAGGTCGCGGGTGATGTCCTTCACCCGGAACGCCTCGTCGCGAATGATCTGCAGGTACTCCTGGAACTCCTCGCCCTGGCACGCGGCCTGACCCGCGGCGCCCAGGCGCCGAAGGAGCCCCTCCGCGCACGAGGCGATCGCCGCGATCGGGTTGTTGATCTCGTGCGCCACGCCGGCGCTGAGCGTGCCCACGCTGGCGAGCGTCTCGGCGCGCAGGAGCCGGCGCGTGCGGTCCTCGACCTGGCGCTCGAGGTCGCGAGAGAGGGCCGCGAGGGTGGCGTTGGCCTGGACCAGGTCGCGCGTGCGCTCGTCGAGCGCCCGCTCCGCCTGACGGATGCGCAGCCACAGGACGACCATGAGGAACACGACGCCGAGGGTCGAGATCGCCGCCATGTGGCGCCGCGCGCGGGCGGCCTCGCGCAGGAGCTGCGCCGCCTCCTGGTAGACCTCGATGACGCCGCCCAGCTGGCCCGTCGGCGCCCCGTCGGGGCCGAGCTGCGGGATCGGGACGTAGGTCTCGAGGAGGGGCAGGTCGTCGGGCTCGCCGCTGATGTCGAGCGGGCTCCCGCGGTCCACGAGGAGCGTGGCGACGTGCCCCTCGAGCGCCCGCTGGAGACTCGGGTTGCCGTGGACGACGAAGCCGCGGTGCTCGGGCTGGGTGGAGTAGACGATCCGCCCCTGGAGGTCGAAGAAGTAGACGTTGCGGATGCGCAGCTCGGCCACGCCGAGGCGCACGACCGCGTCGAGCGCGGCGAGGTGGTCGGGACGCTCGAGGTCCACGAAGCCGTCGCGGGCGAGCGTCGGGCCGACGAAGCGCTCGTGGACCTGCCGGTTGAGGTTGTGCGCGATCAGCGCCGCGTAGTCCTCGCTCTTGTCCTCGAGGTCGGCGTAGACCTCCCGCGCGGTGAACACGGACACCCCGCTGGCCACGACGACCGCCGAGAGCAGGCCGGCGACCAGGAAGTAGCGCGTGAGCGAGAAGCGCGAGATCGGCATGCCTGCCCCTGCCCCCCACCGCGCACGCAAAGCCCTGGCCAGGGTCACGGTGCGCCCCCCGGGCCGAGCAGGTGCAGGTCGACGCGCTCGAGGCGCGCGACCAGGGGGAGGGCGTCGGCCCCCGCGACCGTGGACGCGACGCGCACCTCGACGGGTGGGCAGGGGTCGGCCAGGAGGTCCTTGCGCACGTGGTCGACGCTGCGGGCCCGCCGCACGTCCGCGCCGGGGAGGCGCCAGGCCACGGCCCGGGCCTCGGCGCCGGCGTAGAGGCGCGTCCCGGGCGCGACGGTCGCGGCGAGGGCGTCGGCGGGCCGGCCGCGGGCGGCCTCGCGCGCGACGGCCCTCGCGGCCCCGCTCCCGGCGCCCAGGAGCGCCGCCAGGGCGAGCCCCGCGGCCAGCGCCGGCCGGAACCTCCCCAGGCCGCCGCCGGCGAGGAGGGCGAGCAGCGGCAGGAGGGGCAGGGTGTGCCGCGGGTTGGCCAGGTTCTGGCCGAGCAGCAGCCACAGCGCGTAGGGCAGGCCGGCCACGAGGACCGCCCGCCGCAGCGCGCGAGGCGCCCGCGCGGCGAGCGCCGCGAGGACGCCGCCGGCGAGGAGCAGGTCCAGGCTCGACCGACCGCCGAGGCCGCCGAGCAGGGGGGCGGCGGCCA
Organism: Planctomycetota bacterium; assembly: GCA_023954375.1. Taxonomy (GTDB): domain Bacteria; phylum Planctomycetota; class J058; order J058; family J058; genus JAMLIC01. Next base: position 28,432 of record JAMLIC010000044.1, on the reverse strand, counting down.
GGGCCAGGCGAGGCCTCGGCAGCGCGGCGGTCGTCGCCACGCCGCCGCCCCAGTCGGTCAGGTGTCCGCCGAGGAAGCGCGTCCCCTCCAGCGCGAGGGCCGCGGGGCCGTCGACGCCGGCCGCGGCGCCGACCACCGCGAGGGCGAGCGGGGCCCCGGCCGCCAGCGCCGCGCGCGGGCGCGCCGGCCGCGGGACGGCCAGGAGCGCGCTCAGGAACAGCGCCAGGTCCGGCTTGGCGGCGGCCGCCGCCCCCAGGAGCAGGCCGGCCGGGAGGGCCCGGCCCGCGAGGGCGCCGCAGAGGCCCAGGGCGAGGAGGCCCGCGGCGATCCCGTCGCTCGTGGCGCGCGACGACTCGATCACCGCCACGGGGGCCAGGGCGAGCAGGCCGCCGGCGAGCGCGCCGGGCCAGCCCCGGCGCAGCGCCACGTGCAGGGCCACGGCCGCCAGCGCCTGGAGCGCGGCTGCGGCCACGGCGTAGGGTGCCGCGGCGCCGGCGGCGTGGCAGGCACGGGCCAGGAGGACCGCCAGCGGGTAGCCCGGGAAGTGGGGCTCGAAGGCCAGGAGGTCGTAGCGGGCGAGCGCGAGCGTGAAGCCGACCTCGTCGAAGGTGCCCGGCGCCGCGGGGGCGGCGGCGAGGCGCAGCCAGGCGCCGACGAGGACGGCGAGCGCGAGCGCCGCGTCCGAGAGCCAGCCGCTTCGTCCCCCCGCCCGCACTCAACCCCCCGGATGCTGGAAGCCCGGGAACACCGCCCGCAGGTGCCCGGCGATCGCCACGACCGCCGCGCGGAACGCCTTCGGGTCGGGGGCGCGCGCCCCGACCCCGAACAGCCCAGGCGAGCCCAGCGCCGCGCGGGCGACCTCGAAGCGCCGCACGACGTCATCGTGCCGCGAGGGCGCCTCCGGCGACTGCTTCCGCCGCTCGGCGTCGTGCTGGCGCACGTTCCCGGCCAGCGCGATCTCGTAGTAGCCCCAGGCGGACTCGAGACGCGCCCGGGCCTTGTGGTAATCGGTGAGCTGCTCGCGCAGGTTCCAGTGGAACTTCTGCAGGAGCGCCAGGTAGACGAGGTTGGCCCAGGCCGCGATGACGCCCGCCTCGGTCGCGCCCTCGCCGTGGGCGCGGCGGAGCAGCGGCTCGAGGTCGACCCGCAGGTCGTCGGGCGACCTCAGCTCGTCGACCTGCCACTGGACGGAGTGGAGCTGCGCCCGCGCGACGTCGAAGCGCCGCTGGCGCGTGGCGCGCACCGCCTCGTCGAAGGCGCGCAGGAGCGGGTCCTCCTCACGCGTGTAGCCGTAGCCCGCCGCCTCGCGCGTGAGCAGGAGGACGAGGGCCGGCACGCCCAGGGTCAGGAGACGGCGCCGCGGCAGGTGCACGGCTCGATGGTGGAGCGAACGGCGATCCTGCCAAGAGATGAAGATCTTACAGCGCCGTCGTGTAAGAACTGCAAGACCGCCGTCACGTCCGTGGGACGCCGTCCCCTTCGCGAGCCAGGACGGCCGCCAGCCACGCGCCGTGGTGGTGCTCGGCCCAGTCCTGGCGGACGGTCCCGAGGGTCACCCCCCGCATGGCGTGGCGGGTCGCGGGGTTGACCATCGCCATGAACAGGTGGACGAGCAGCATGGGGGTCTGCACGGCGAACGTGACCAGGTGCACGTACCACGCCAGCAGGAGCCCCGGCCAGAGGAACATCACCAGCCCGGACCCGGCGAACGTGGGCAGGGCCACCATCACCAGCATGAAGTTCACCTTCTGCCCGGCGTTGAACCGCCCGACCGGGGGGAGCTCCGTCTCGGGGAGGAGGAGCTTGAGGTGCATGCGCCACAGCCAGCGCAGGTCGTCCTTGCGCCACGTCCAGGCGTCGCGCGCCGTCGCCAGGAGCGCGCGCGTGTCGCCGGCGAGGAAGACCAGGGCGGGCAGCGCCACCAGCAGGGCGCCCGAGACGAGGTGCACGAGCCGCAGGGTGGCCCGCGCCTCGGGCGGCAGCTCGCGCAGGTGCGCCGTGAGGAGCGCCGCGCCCGTGGCGGCCAGCGCCAGGTAGGGGACCGCCTGCGCCCAGTGGTAGATGATCTCCGTGCGCCCGAAGCGGCGCACGTGCGCGGTCGAGGTCACGGGCGGCGCACCGTCCACCACGGCCGGGCCCGTCGACGGGCGGCTCACGGCGCGGCTGCCTCGGCGCGCACGAGCGGGCTCTCGTCGTCCGCGGCCATGCGCGCGAGGACCTCCGCGGCCTCTCGCCCGCCGAGCGCGCGGAGCGTCAGGGCGGTGTGGAAGCGCACCTCCTCGTCGGGGTCGTGCTCGAGGCGGGCGACCACGGGCGCAGAGGCCGGGTCCTTGCGCGCGGCGAGCGCGCCGAGGGCGGCGACGACCACCTCCGGCGCGTAGCGCTCGCGCTCGAGCACGATCCGGTGCAGGTGCGGGGTGAGCGTCGGGTCGTCGCTCTCGCGCGCCTCGATCACCTCCGCCTCGGAGACGCGCGGGTCGTCCTGACGCAGGCGCTCGTGTCCCGCGCAGCCGGCCACGAGGGCGAGGAAGAGCACCGTCCAGCGCACGTCAGTCCTCCGTCCGGGCGACGGCGCGGGCGACCGCCTGCGCCTCGGGGTTGTCGGCCGCCTGCCGCAGGGCCACCTGCGACCAGTAGCGCGCCTGGTCGGGCAGCCCCTTCCACAGGTAGGCGCGGGCCAGGTAGATGCTCAGCCGTACGTCCTCGATCCGGCGCGACAGGAGGCGGAGCTCGCGCAGGGCGGCCTCCTTGTCGCCGCCGACGAAGGCGGGGTTGTGGAAGTGCATGCGGGCGATCGCGAAGTGCGCCCAGGCGTTGCCCGGGTCCTTCGTCAGGGCGCGGTCGATCGCGGCGCGCGCCTCGGGGCCCTTGCGCATCCCGGAGATCGCCCCGGAGATCTGGAACGAGATCAGCTCGCCGATCACGCGCTCGGCGTCCGAGTGCCGCGGCTGGGCCTGCGCGAACGCGCGCGCGTGCTCGAGGCCGCGCGCCGCCAGGGCCTCGTCGCTCTCGTTCTCGAGCGCCCGAGGCATGCTCGCCGCGGCCTCCCGGGCGTAGAAGCGGCGCACGACGAGGAGCTGCAGGTAGCCGAGCGCCGCCACGTAGCCGTCGTCCGGGCGGGCGTCGGGCGTGTTCGCCCGCTCCTCCAGGGCGCGCACCCCGCGGAGGATCCGCTCCGCGTCATAGGCGGGGAAGCCCGCGAGGACCTCGCGCCCCGGCTCGTCGAGGGCCTCGGCCAGCGCGGCCAGCGGGTCGTTCAGGGCGGTCTCTTCGGTCAGCTCCTGGCCCCGCGCGCCGGGCGTCGCCAGCAGCGCGAGCGCCAGGGTCAGGCCAAGGCCGGTCCGGTTCGTCATCGTCCACCTCCTTGTGTCTCGAGCCCGCGCACCCAGGCCTCCAGGGCCCGGGCGGCGGGGGTGTAGGCGTGGTGCCGCTGCCGGCGCAGGGCGGCGCCCGGCGCCAGCGCGGCCTCCCGGTCGGCGGCCGGCAGGGCGGCGCTGGCCGCGCGCGCGCGCGCCTCCAGCCCCGCCACGCGCGCCTCGCGCGCCACGAACAGCTCGCCGTAGCGCGCGGTGTGGCAGCCCGCGCAGCGGTCGGCGAAGGTCGCCGCGGGCGGCCGGCGGTCCTCGGGCCGGTGGCAGGCGGCGCAGTCGACGAGGCCCGCGTGCGGGTCGGGCGGGGCCGGCGGCTGCCCCGGGAGCGCGCCCCGGAGCGCCGCCGCCTCGGCCACGTGGCACCCGGCGCAGTCGGTCGGGAGCGGCGCGAACACCTTGCCCGTCACGTGGCACGACGCGCAGTCGAGCGGCGCGTGCGTCGCGTCGAGCGCGAACCCCGCGTCGCGGGCGTGGTCGAAGACGAGCGCCTCGCCGCTCCAGGCCTTCGCGCCCGGGTCGTGGCAGGCGTCGCAGCGCCGCGGCGCGAGCGACCCCCTGTGCGGGTCCGTGTGGCACGACGCGCAGTCCTTCGCCTCGAGGCCCCGCAGGACCGCGCGGCCCAGGGCGGCGGCCGGCGCGCCGTCGCTGCCCTTCGCGTGGCAGGCGGCGCAGGCCACGCCGCCGTGCGCCCCGCGCAGGGGGTAGGCGCTGGTGGCGTGATCGAAGCGCACCTCGTCGCCGGTCCAGCCGCCCGTCCGGTGGCACTCGGCGCAGCCCGTGGGCTCGAACGCCCGGCCGTGCGGGTCCTCGTGGCAGTCGGTGCACCTCCCCCAGGCGAGGTCCTGGAACTGCCAGCGGGTCACGCCCGGCAGGTCGCGCGCAGGCCGCTCGTGGCAGGCCTCGCAGCGGGCGCGGGCGTGCGCGCCGTCGAGGGGGAAGCGCGCCCGGGCGTGGTTCCAGGCCACGGGGTCGAGGTCGATCAGCGCCTGCTTGTGGTCGCCGTGGCAGGCGCGGCAGGCGCCCACGAACCCGGCGTGCGCGGGCGCGCCCGGCGGCGGCGCCGGAGCGCTCGCCGTCGGCCGCGACTCGAGGCCGGGGTGGCAGGCGAGGCACTTCCTGTCCGGCACGGGCGCGGCGAGGTCGTGGCAGGCGTCGCAGCGCGCGGCGGCCGGCAGCCCGGCGTGCAGCGGCGTGAGCGCGCCCGGGAGGAACACGCGCTCGACCCGCGCGTGGACCGTCGAGGCCACGCGCGCGACGTCCTCGAGCGAGCTCACGCCGCGCGCCCGCGCCCAGGCGCGCGGGTCGGGGAGGGCGCCCCGCGCCAGCGCGATGCCCGCGGCGCCGGCGCCGACGGCCGCGACGGCGAGCAGGGCCAGGACCCGGCGGCCGCGCCACAGGAGCGGCCGCAGCCGGCGGACGGCGCTCGCGAGGGAGGCCCTCACGGGACGCGCGCCTCCGCGCGCGCCAGGAGCGCCGGGCGCTCGCCGTCGCGGCCGGCCCTGCCCAGCGTCACCTCGACCCGCGTCGTGGCTGGCGGCAGCGACCCGCGGACGACGAGCGGCTCGCCGGGGCGGAGCGCCGTCCCCAGCTCCTTGTGCAGGGCGCGGGCGATCCGGCCGGTGGAGGCCCCGGCGGCGTCGCGCCCCTCGACGATCACGTCTCCCTGGCGGAAGCCGAAGTCGCCCGTGGGCACCAGGTGCGGCACGCGGCTCACGACCGTCACCTCCGCCTCGACCGCGTCGCCCGCGCGCGCGACGGCGATGCGCAGGTCGAAGGCGTCCGTCAGGTCGACGGCCGTGACGTCGAAGGTGTGGCGACGCTGGGGCACGGGGTCCTCGAGGGCCACGAGCAGGGCCGACGCGCGGTCGGTCGCCGCGGTGACCGTGCGGGTCACCGGCGCCATGTGGCAGCCCTGGCAGGTGCGCGCGTCGCCGGGCGCGAGCGCGCGCGCCTCAGCCAGGGTCCCCTCGTGGCAGCGGCCGCACAGCTCGGGGCGGCCGTGGAGGTCGTGGTCCACACGCACCGGGTGCGGGCGGACGAGCGCCCCGCCGTGGACCGGGCCGACGAGGGCCCCGCGGTCGAGGTGGCAGGCCTGGCAGTCGACGCCGTCGGCGAGGCGGTCGAGGCGGGGCCGCGGCGGGCCGGTCGTCGCCTCGAAGAGCGACCCGGGCGCGTGGCAGCCGATGCACTCGCCGAAGCGATGGCCGTCGGTGGCCTCGACGAAGGCCTCGGCCACGAACGCGCGCGCGTGGGCCGAGGCGCGCCACTCGCGCGCCTGCTCCACGTGGCAGGCGGCGCAGTCGCGCGCGGCGGGCGTGGTCGCGCGCGACGTGCGCGTGAGCTCGGGGTACAGGGCGCAGCCCGGGGGCGAGGCCAGCGCCGCCGCGACCGCCGCGGGGGCGGCCAGGAGCCACCACGCCCGCGACCACCACCCGCGCCGTGGGCTCACGCGCCCCGCCGCGCCCATCCGGCCAGCGCCGGGGCGTCCGCGACGAGGGCGGCGTAGGCCGCGGGCGAGATCGCCTGCGGGCCGTCGCTGAGCGCCTCGTGGGGCCGGTCGTGCACCTCGACGATCAGCCCGTCGGCGCCCAGGGCCAGGGCCGCCCGCCCGAGCGGGACGACGTCGTCGGCCAGGCCGGCGGCGTGGCTGGGGTCGACCAGGATCGGCAGGGCGGTCCGCGCGCGCAGGCGCAGGACCGCGTGCAGGTCCAGGGTGTTCCTGCTGTGGTCGCAGAAGGTGCGGATCCCCCGCTCGCAGAGGATCACCTCGGTGCCGGCGGTCGCGTGCGCGAGCACGTACTCCGCCGCGAGGAGGAGCTCGTCGAGGGTGGCCGCGAAGCCCCGCTTGAGGAGCACCGGCTTGCCGGCGGCGCCGGCGCGCTTGAGCAGCGTCGGGTTGTCCATGTTGCGCGAGCCGATCTGCACGACGTCGGCCACCTCGGCCACGGCGTCGAGGCAGTCGAGGTCGAGCGCCTCGGTGCACACGAGGAGCCCCGTCTCCTGGCGCACCGCCCGCAGGAGCTCGAGGCCCTCCGCCCCGAGGCCCTGGAAGCTGTAGGGCGACGTGCGCGGCTTGAAGGCGCCGCCGCGGAACACGCGCCCACCGGCCGCGGCGACGGCGCGCGCCAGGCGCAGGATCTGCTCCTCGCCCTCGACCGCGCAGGGGCCGCCGATGACGACCGGGGCGGGCCCGCCGATGACGACGGGCAGGTCGCCCGGGCGGGCGGGCGCGAGCGTCACCGGCCGCGCCGGCGAGCGACAGGTGCGGTCGGGCGCGGTGGCGAGGAGGGCGGCGTTCACGCCGCCTCCTCTCGGACCTCGTCGAGCGCGACGAGGTCCAGCGGCACGGGCCCGGGCAAGAGGCCCTCGGCGTGGGCCAGGTCGAGGAGGCGGCGCAGGGCCAGCCGCCCGTCCGGGCCATAGTCGACCGTGCGCGGGTTGACGTACATGCCCACGAAGCGGTCGGCCTTCCCGCGGTCGAGGCCGCGGGCGTGCTTCATCGCGAAGCTCAGCGCCTCGTCGCGGTGCTCGAGCGCCCACACGATGCTGTCGCGCGTGGCCCGTGTGAGCGCGAGCGCCAGCGCCGGGTCCAGGTCGCGGCGCACGACGTTGCCGCCGAGCGGCAGGGGCAGCCCGCCCTGGGTCTCGGCCCACCAGACGCCCAGGTCCACGACCTTCTCCAGCCCCTCGTCGCGCCAGGTGAGCTGGCCTTCATGGATGATGACGCCGGCGTCGACGTCGCCCGCCAGCACGGCGGGCCCCACCTGGTCGAACGGCATCCACACCGGCACCAGGTCCGGCGCGTAGAGGCGCGCCGCCAGCGCGGCGCTGGTCCAGGCGCCCGGCAGCGCGACCCGGCAACCGGCCAGGTCGTCGAGCGGGTGGCCGGCGACGACGATCGGGCCGTAGCCCTCGCCCATGCTCGCGCCGCAGGGCATGAGCCGGTAGCGCCGATGCAGATGCGCGTAGGCGTGGATGGAGACGGCCGAGACCTCGTAGGTGCCGCGCACGGCGGCGCGGTTGAGGGTCTCGATGTCGGCGAGGACGTGCTCGACCTGCACGTCGGGGAAGCCCGGGACGCCCACCGCGCCCGTGCTCAGGGCGCAGAACATGAAGGCGTCGTCGGAGTCGGGGCTGTGAGCGATGCGGATACGCACGCGACCTCCTGCGCGGGCGCGTCGGCCCGGCGGGCCGGCGGCAGCGCAAAGGCGGGGCCGCGGGCCGGCGGCGTTGCGGGGCAAGGGGCTGGTGGGAGGCGGCGCGGTGTAGGTCTTACCCGGGCCTGGTAGCTCCTGCAGGCCGTGTAGCTCTTGCGCGCGCCTGTAGCTCTTGCCGGCCCGTCGCCCGCGCATCCCCTGCGCGCGTCCCGGTCGGTCGGTCGGCCCCGCGCTTGCGCTGGCGGCCGGACGTGATCGCCACCCTCCTGAAGAACGCCCCCCGCGCCGCGCTCGTGGCCGCGCTCGCGGCCGGCTGCGCGGCCCCCGCGCCCGCGGCGCGCGACGTCGCGCGCGCGACCGTCGATGATGATGGCCGCGCGCGCGACGACCTCTCCCGCGCGCTCCGCGAGCACGACACTGCCGCGCTCGAGCGCATCGTCGTCGGCCCCGGCGACGCGCGCGCGCGGGCGCTGGCGGCCCACGCGCTGGGCGAGCTCCTGCGCCTGGCCGCGACCCTCGCCGAGCGGCGCGACGACGAGGCGGCGCTCGAGCGCGTCACGGCACGCCGGCTCGAGGTGGCCCGCCGGGGCCTCGACGCCGCCGACGCGGCGCTGGCCGGGCGCGGCGAGGACGTGGCGCTGCTCGTGGCCCGGGGCGAGCTGCGCGCCTACCTGATCGACGGCTGGCGGGCCGGCCTCGTCCACGGCGGCCGCGCGCGGCGCGACCTCGCGGCGGCGCTGGCCTTCGCGCCGCGCGACCCCGACGCGCGGCTGGCCTGGGCCAAGCAGTTCTACTACCTGCCCCCGGCCTGCGGCGGCGACCTGGTCGAGGCGGCGCGCCTGATCGAGGGGATCGTGGCCGACGCGCCCGAGCACGCGCCGTCGTGGGGCTTCCTCGGGCAGGTCTACCAGGCCCTCGAGCGGCCCGCCGACGCGCGCGCGGCGCTCGAGCGCGCCTTGTCGCTCGATCCGCGCAGCCCGCGCGGCCGCGCCTTCCTGCTCGGGGCGGAGGTGCTGCCGTGAGCGCCCCGCTGGTGATCTCGGGCGCCACGGGCGCCGTCGGCTGGCACCTCGTGCGCGCCCTCCTCGATGAGGAGCCCGGGCGGCCCCTGCGCCTGCTCGTGCGGCCGTCGGACGTCGCGCCCGACGCGCGCGTGCGCGCGCTGTTCCCCGACGCGCCGACCGGGCGCGATGCCGTGAGCGTCTGGCCCTGCGACCTGACGCGGCTGGACCTGGGCCTCGACCGCGTGACGGGCCGGCGCCTCCTCGACGGCGCCGGCGCGGTCGTGCACCTCGCCGCGCGCACCGACTTCCGCGGCGACGACCTCGCCGGCTACCTGGGGCCCAACGTCCAGGCCGCCGTCCGCCTCGGCCACCTGGCCGCGCGCGCGGGGGTGCCGCTCGTGCACGCCAGCACGGCCTACGTGGCGGGCGACCACGCGGGGACCCTCGGCGAGGACGACCTCGACCTGGGCCAGGGCTTCCACAACGCCTACGAGCGCTCGAAGTGGCTGGCCGAGGAGGCGCTCCTGCGCCTGGCGCGCGGGGACGGCCTGCGCCTCGTGCGCGTGCGGCCCGGCGTCGTCCTCCCCGACGCGCCGGTCGCCGGCATCCCCGAGGGGCCGGGGCCGCTGGCCTACCTGCGGCTGCTCGCCAACCTGCGCGGGCAGGGCCGGCAGGAGGCGCGCCCGCTCCGCGCCACCGGCGACCCCACGGGTCAGCTCACGCTCGTGCCGGCGGCGTGGGTGGCCGCCGCCCTGCGCGGCGTCCTGGCCCTCGGCCCCGCGGCCGGCCCCTGCTACCACCTGACCTCGGCGCGGCCGTTCACGATGACCGACCTCGTCCTCGCGCTCCACCGCGCCGTCCCCGCCGTGCGCCTCGTGCCCACGCCGGCGCTCCCCGACCCCGACCCGCTCGAGCGCCTGGTCGAGCGCGCGGGCGCGGTCTACGCCCCCTACCGGCGCCTGCGCGCCCGCTGGCACCGGGCGCGCCTGGAGCGCGACCTGCCGGCGCTCGCGCAGGACGGCGCGGACGCCGCCTGGCTCGACCGCGTGTTCGCGGCGCACCTGGCCGCCTGGCGCGCCGGGCCGGCCGCTGCGCCGGCGCCGCGGCGCGAGGAGGGGGCCGTGCGCGCCTACTTCGAGGCGCACCTGCCGCCGTTCCGCGGCCGCGCGCTCATCGAGGGCCTGCGCAGCCTCACCCAGACCTTCAGCATCACCGTCACCGGCGTCGGCCGGTGGCGCGTGGCCGTGGCCGCCGGCCGCCTGGTCGACGTGGAGGCGCTCGCCCCGGACGCGCCGCCCGCGCCGGTCGACTACGCGCTGGCCCCGGCCGCCTTCCTCGAGGCCGTGGCGGGCGCGCGCTCGCCGCAGGCCCTGTTCTTCGCCCGCGCCGTGGTGATCACGGGCCAGGTCGCCCAGGGCCTGGCCACCGCCACGGCGCTCGAGGAGTTCTTCCGCCGCTTCCCCTACCGCGCGCCCGCGGGGCGCGCCCGAGGTCGAACCGCATGATCACCCGCTCCGGTGTGCCCGCGCTCCTCGCCCTGCGCGACGTCCCCGACCTGGCCCAGGACACGGTCAAGGACTGGCACCGCGCCCACCTCAACCCGGCCCTGATCACGCTCATGGAGCTCGGCGGCTACGACGGCGTGCGGATCGTCCGGGCCGAGGGGCCGTGGCTGGAGACGAGCGACGGGCGGCGCCTCCTCGACCTCGTGTCGGCCTACGGCGCGCTCTCGCACGGGCACAACCACCCGCGCGTGCTCGCGGCGGCCCGCTGGTTCGACGAGCAGCGCGTCCCCGACCTGCTGAAGGAGTTCCCCTCGCCCTGGCCCGCCGCCCTGGCCCACAACCTCGCGCAGCTCACGCCGGGCGACCTCGACATGGTCTCGCTCTGCAACTCGGGCACGGAGGCGGTCGAGGGCGGGCTGAAGCTGGCCATGCGCGTGTTCGCGGGCGCGCGGCACCGCTTCCTCTACGCCGAGGGGTCGCTCCACGGAAAGACCCTCGGCTCGCTGCAGATCACCGGGCGCGAGAAGTACCGCGGCCACGTGCGCCGCTTCGAGGACTGGCCCATGGTCCCGTTCGGCGACGCGGCCGCGATCGCCCGCGCCCTCGACGAGGACGCCAGGGCGCCCGGCGGGCCCACGATCGCCGGCGTGGTCCTCGAGCCGGTGCAGGGCGAGGGGGGCGTCGTCGTCCCGCCGGCGGGGTACCTCAAGGAGGTCGAGGGGCTCTGCCGCCGCCACGGGGCGCTCCTGATCCTCGACGAGGTGCAGACCGCCTTCGGCCGCACCGGGCACCTGTTCCGCTGCGAGGCCGACGACGTCGTCCCCGACGTCCTGTGCGTGGCCAAGGCGCTCGGCGGCGGCGTGGCCACCGTCGGCGCCACGATCACGCGGCCCAGCCTCCACCGGCGCGCCTACGGGACGGTCAACGAGTGCCTCGTGCACACCTCGACCTTCGGCGGGCGCGCGCGCGCGTGCGCCGTCTCGCTCGAGGCGCTGAACGTGGCCGTCGAGGAGGACTTCCCGGGCAGGGCCCGGCGCGTGGGCGCGTTCCTGCGCGAGGAGCTCGAGGGCGTCGTCGCGCGCCACCCCGACCTGCTCGTCGGCGTGCGGGGCACCGGCCTCATGCTCGGGCTCGAGCTGGCGCCCGTCGAGGTGCCCCGCCTGGCCCTGCCGATCGGCCGCGGCGGCCTGCAGAAGATCGTGGACGCCTACCTGCCCGGGATCATCGGCGCCGAGCTGCTCCACGGGCACGGGATCGTGGCCAGCTTCATGCTCAACCACCCGCGGGTGCTGCGCGTCTACCCGCCGCTCGTGGCCACCGAGGCCGACCTGGCCGGGGTGGCCCCGGCGCTCGACGCGGTGCTCTCGAAGGGCTGGCCGCGCCTCCTCGCCGGCCGCGTCCAGGGCGCGCTCTCGCAGGCGGGGCTGTCGACCGTCATGGAGTGGCTGGCCCGGTGGTGAGCCCCCTGGCGCTCGCCCGGCCAAGGGCCACGCTGGGCGCGGCGCTCCTGGTCACCGTGGCCCTCGGGGCGGCCGCCGCCGGGGTCGAGACCGACAACTCGCTCCCGGTGTGGCTGCCGGCGGGCGACCCGGAGCTCGTCGCCTACGAGGCCTTCCGCGCCCGCTTCGGCGAGGACAGCTTCGTGCTCGCGGCCGCCGCGCTCGACCCGGGGCGGCCCGACTCCGCCCGCGACGACGACCGCGCCGCCTTCGACGCGCTCGCGCGCGACCTCGCGGCGCTGCCCGGCGTGGCGCGCGTCGAGCGGGGCCTCCGCGACGACCCGGTCGGGCGCCTGCTCACGGGGCCGGACCTGGTGGGCCTCCTGGTCGCGCCGCGCCCCGACCTGCCGGTCGTCGAGCGCGCCGCGCTCATCGACGCCGTGGCGGCGCGCGCCGCCCGGGCGCCGTGGCCCGTGCACCTCGCCGGCCCCGAGGTGGTCAACCACGCCATGGACCGGGGCTCGCGCGGGTCGTTCGCCGCGCTGTTCCCCGTGGTCGTCGCGATCACGGGCCTCGTCCTGTGGGGCGCCCTCGGCGCGTGGCGCGTCGCCGTGGCCGTGCTCGCCCTGGCGCTGGTGGCCTGCGTGTGGACCGTGGGCGCGCTGGCGCTCACGGGGCGCAGCCTGAACATGGTGGTCGTCATCGTCCCGGCCCTGCTCGTCGTCCTGGGCACGGCCTACGCGCTGCACCTCGTGAGCGCCGTGCGCGGCGACGACTGGGGCCGCGCCGTCGACGAGACCCTCGCGCCGTGCCTCCTCACGGCCGTGACCACGGCGGCGGGGCTCCTCTCGCTCTGCACCTCGGGTCTGACTCCGGTGCGCGACCTGGGCGCCTTTGGCGCGCTGGGGGTGCTCATCGCCTTCGTCCTGACGTTCACGGCGCTGCCGGCGCTCTTCCGCCTCGTCCCGGCGCGCCTGCCCGCCCGGCGGTCGGCGACGCCGATGGGCGCGGCGACCGGCGACCTGCCGCGGCGCTGGGCCGGCGCCGTGGCCGCCCGCGCGCCGCTGATCCTCGCGACGTCGGCCGCGCTCCTGGCCCTCGCGGCCGTGGGCGTCGGCCGCCTGCGCATCGAGTCGCACGTGCTGCGCTTCTTCGCCCCCGACCACCCCCTGCGCGCGGCGACCGCCGCCATCGAGGGGGGCCTCACCGGCCTCACGCCGCTCGAGGTGTGGCTCGAGGGGCCCGCGCGCGAGGTGCTGTCGGCCCCCGTGATCGCCGCGGCCCGCGGCTTCCTGGACGACGCCCGGGCCGAGGCGGACGTGCTCGGGGCCGTGTCGCCCCTCGACCACGACCCGCGCCTGGCCGGCCTGTCGCCCCTGGCCGCCACGCGGGCGCTGCGCCTGGCGCTGGACGAGGGGGCCTTCGACGAGCCCGCCCTGGTCCACCACGTCCGGCGCGCGGGCGACCACCTCGCCGTGCGCGTGACGCTCGCGTGCCGGACGACGGAGTCCGAGGGCTCGCTGGCCCTCTCCGAGCGCCTGCGGGCCCGCCTCGACGAGCGCTTCGCCGGCGCGCCGGTCGAGGCGCGGCTCACCGGGTCCATGCCGCTGCTCGTGCGCGTGCAGGCGGCCCTCGTGCGCACGCAGGTGGCCTCGTTCGGCACCGCGCTCCTCGTCGTCGCGGCCCTGCTCCTCGTCGTCTACCGCGCCCCGCTGCTGGTCGCGGCGGCGCTCCTGCCCAACGTCGCGCCGGTCGTGCTCACGCTCGGCGCCATGGGCTGGGCGGGCGTCCCGCTCGACGTGGCCACGGTGACCGTGGCGAGCATCGCGCTTGGCCTCGTGGTCGACGACACGATCCACATCCTGCACCGCGTGGTCGAGGCGCGGCGCGCCGCCGCGCCGCCGCTCGAGGCCGTGGCCCACGCCCTGCGCGCCGTCGGCCGGCCGGTCCTGTGCACGTGGCTGGCGCTGGCCGTCGGCTTCGCCGCGTTCGTCGCCGCGCCGTTCCGGCCCACGCGCGACTTCGGCCTGCTCGTGGCGGCCACGAGCGTCACCGCGGTCCTGGGCGACCTGGTGCTCCTGCCCGCGCTGCTCCTCGTCCGCGACCGGACGAGGACCCCCGCGCGCGAGGAGCGAGAGGATCTGACCCCGTGCTGAGGCTGTTGCGTCGCCGTCCCGCCCCGCCGGCCACCCCCGAGGACGCGGCCCTGCGCCGGGCGCTCGCCGCGCACCTCGACCCGGCGGGCGGCAGCCCCTACTGGCTCGAGCGCCAGCGGGCGCTGGGCGCCTCGCTCCGCGACGAGGTGCAGACCGTGGCCGACCTGGCCCGCCTTGGCCCGTTCGACCGGCGCGCGCTCGAGGCGCGGCCGCTCGAGGAGTTCGTCCCGCGCTCGCTCCTGGCGCGGCGCCGGAGCGAGCTCGTCCTCGCCGAGACCGGCGGGACCAGCGGGCCGCCCGTGCGGACCGTGTTCCAGCCCGACGAGCTGCGCGAGGCCTTCGGCGAGAGCTTCCTGCGCGCCGGCCGCGCCCGCCGCTTCCCCGGCGCCGGCCGCTGGCTGTTCGTCGGGCCGTCGGGCCCCCACGTGATCGGCCAGGCGGCGCGCCTCCTGGCGCGGGCGCACGGGGCGCTCGAGCCGTTCACGGTGGACCTCGACCCGCGCTGGGCGCGCAACCAGCGCGGCGCGGCGGCGACGCTCTACCGCGAGCACGTGCTGACGCAGGCGCTCGACGTGGTCCGCCGCGAGCGGCCCGACGTGCTGTTCGTCACGCCGCCGCTGCTCGAGGGCCTGGCGGCGGAGCTCACGCCCGACGAGCGAGGGGCCGTGCGCGGGGTCCACCTCGGCGGCCTGCCCGTGGCGTCGCCCGTCCTGCGGCTGGCCGCGCGGGCGTTCCCGGCGGCGGTCGTCCTCCCCGGCTACGGCAACTCGATGGTCGGGATGCTCCCGGAGGTCGTCCCGCATCCGGACGCGGCGCACGTGGACTACTTCGCCCTGCGCGGACGCCTGGTCGTGGACGTCGTGGCCGAGGCGGAGGGCACGGTCGACATCACGCGGCCGGTCGGCGCCGGCGAGCGCGGGCGGGTGCTCGTGCACCGCCTCGACGAGAGCTGCCTCCTGCCGAACCTGGTCGAGCGCGACGAGGCGACGTGCGTCGTGGCCCCGCCCGAGGTCGAGGCGCTGGGCTTCGCGCGGCGCGGCCTGCGCGACCCGCAGCCCGCGCGGGCGCTCGAGGCGCCGCGGGAGGGGCTCTACTGATGCCCGCGACGACGCTCGACGCCGCCCGCCTCGTGCGCCCCGTGCCTGGCGGCGCCCTGGAGGCGTTCGTCAGCCTCCCGCCCGGGGCGGACGCCGCCTGCCCGGGCGTGGTGGTCGCGCCGCCGCACCCGCTCCTCGGCGGCGACGCGGACAACAACGTCGTCCTGGCCGTCGCGCGCGGCGTCCTCGCCCGCGGCTGGGGCGTCCTGCGCTTCAACTACCGCGGCGTGGGCGGCAGCCAGGCCGACGGCCCGGCGCTGCCCCGCTACGAGCGCTTCGCCGCGGTCGAGCGCACGGGCGACGTCTCGGCGCTGGTCGCCGACGCGCGCGCCGCGCTCGGCCTGGCCCGGCGCCTGTTCCGGGCGGTGGCCCTGGTGGGCTACTCGTTCGGCCTGGCCGCCGCCCTGCCGCTGGCGCTCGAGGACCCGGCCCTGGCCCTCGTGGGCCTCTGCCCCCCCGTGGGCAAGCAGGCGCTCCCCGGCCTCGAGGGGCGCCCGGCCCTGCTCCTGTGCGCCGGCGACGACGCCTGCGCCCCGCCCCCACCGGAGGACGCGCTGCGCGCCGCCTTCCCGCGGGCGCACGCGCGCGTGCTCCCGCGCCTCGACCACTTCGCCCTCGGCCAGGAGGACCGCCTGGTCCGCCCGACGCTGGCCTACCTCGAGGCCCACCTGGCCTCGCTCACCCGGGAGGAGACCCCGTGACCACCCTGCTCGACGCCCGCCGGGACCTCGCCCTCGAGGCGCGCCTGCGCGCGGGCGACCTCGCCCCCGTGCTGGACAAGGCCCTCGCCGGCGAGCGCCTCGACCGCCGGGACGCCCTGGCCCTCGAGGCGACGCGCGACCTGCGGGGGCTGGCCTACCTGGCGAACCTCCGGCGCGAGCGCCTGCACGGCGACCGGACCTACTACGTCCGCGACCACCACCTCAACCCGACGAACGTGTGCCGCCACGCGTGCACGTTCTGCGCCTTCGCCCGCACCCGGCGCGCGGCGGACGCGTACACGATGGACCTGGCGCAGGTCGAGGACGAGGCGGCGCGCATGGCGGCCCTCGGCGTGCGCGAGATCCACGTCGTCGGCGGCGTGCATCCGGACTGGGGCTACGACGTCTACGTCGACGTCGTCCGCGCCCTGCGCCGCCACCTGCCGCGCGGGGAGGTCGGGATCAAGGCCTGGACCGCGGTCGAGGTCGACCACATGGCCGCCCTCTCGGGCCTGCCGCTCGAGCGCGTGCTGACCGACCTGGTCGAGGCCGGCCTCGACCACCTGGCGGGCGGCGGCGCGGAGATCTTCGCGCCGGAGGTGCGGCGGCGGATCTGCGCCTCCAAGGCGGATGGCGCCCGCTGGCTCGAGGTGCACCGGACCGCGCACGCGCTCGGCCTGCCGAGCAACGCCACCATGCTCTACGGACACATCGAGGCCCCCGAGCACCGGATCGACCACCTGCTGGCCCTGCGGGCCGTGCAGGACGAGGCGCTGGCGGGGGACGCCCTCGATCCGCTCGCGCCGGTCGAGAAGGGCTTCTCCTCGTTCATCCCGCTCAAGTTCCACCCGGCGAACACGCGCCTGTCGCACCTGCCGGGGCCCTCGCTGCACGACGACCTGCGCGCGCTGGCGATCGCGCGCCTGCTCCTCGACAACGTCCCGCACATCAAGGCCTACTGGATCATGATCGGGCCCGACGCCGCCCAGCTCAGCCTGAGCTTCGGCGTCGACGACCTCAACGGCACGGTGCTCCGCGAGCGGATCACCCACGCGGCGGGCGCGACCACCGACGAGGGGCTGAGCAAGGAGCGCATCGTCCGGCTGATCCGCGAGGCCGGCCGCGCGCCGGTGGAGCGCGACGGGCGCTACGCGCCGGTGTCGGTGTCCGAGGCCGCCGCGTGACCCTGCGCGTCGCCGCCGTCCGCTACGCCAACGCCCGCCCGCTGTGGGACGCGCTGCAGGGCCGCCCGGGCGTGCGGCTGATCACGGACACACCGCGCGGCTGCGCCGCGCGGCTCGCCGCCGGCGAGTGCGACGTGGCGCTCGCGCCGTCGGCCGAGGTCATCCGCCGCGGGTGGACGGCGCTCGGCCGCGGCGGCGTGGCCTCGACCGACCGCGCGCGCACCGTCCTCCTGCTCGCGCCCGGGCCGCTCGCCGACCTGCGCGAGGTCGTGGCCGACCCGACGTCGCGCACCTCGAACGCGCTCTGCGAGGTGCTCCTGCGCGAGCGCCACGGCGTCGCGGCGCGCGTCGTCGCCGCCAGCGCCGCGCCGGGCGCCGGCCGGGTGCTCATCGGCGACGCCGCGCTCCGCCCGCCGCCGGCGGCGCTCACGCTCGACCTGGCCGCCGACTGGGCGGCGTGGACCGGGCTGCCCTTCGTCTTCTGCCGCTGGGCGACCGCGCGCCCCTGCCCGCCGGCGGCGTGGGCGAACCTGCTCGACGACGCCCTCGAGGCGGGCCTCGCCCGTCGCCCGGCCCTCGCCAGGGAGGAGGCCGCCCGGCTCGGCCTCCCCGAGGACGAGGTCGCGACCTACCTGACCCGCACCCTGACCCACGCGCTCGGGCCCGCGCACGAGGCGGCGCTGGCGCGCTTCGCCCGCCACCTCGCCGCGCCGGCGCGCTGCGCCTGACCGTGAGAGGAGACCCCATGACCCGGCTCGACGACATCCGCCGACGCCTCGACGACCGCGCCCCGCTCGGCCGCGAGGACGCGCGCTTCCTGCTCACGGAGGCCCCGCTGATCGCCCTGGGCGAGCTGGCCGCCGCCGCCCGCGACCGCGCCCGCCCGCCGGGCGTGGCCACTTACATCGTCAACACGAACGTCAACCTGACGAACGTGTGCGTCACCCGCTGCGGCTTCTGCTCGTTCTACCGCCCGCCCTGGCACCCCGAGGGCTACGTCCTCACGCCCGACGAGGTCGTCGGCCGGGTGCGCGCCGCGCAGGCGCAGGGGGCCACGCAGGTCCTGCTCCAGGGCGGGCACCACCCGACCCTGCGGCTCGGCCACTACGAGGACCTCCTGCGCGCCCTGCGCGAGACCGGCGCCTGGGTGCACGCGCTCTCGGCGCCCGAGGTCCTGCATCTCGCGCGCGTGGAGAAGCGGCCCCTCGAGGAGGTGCTCCTGGCGCTCCGGGAGGCCGGCCTGCAGACGCTCCCCGGCGCCGGGGCGGAGCTCCTGGTCGAGCGCGTGCGCCGGGCGATCGCGCCGCTCAAGGCGCGCGCGGGGGACTGGCTGCGCGTGCACGAGGCAGCGCACCGCCTGGGCATCCGCAGCTCGGCCACGCTCATGTTCGGCACCGCGCACGACGGGCCGGACGACATCGCCGACCACCTCCTGGCCCTCCGGGCGCTGCAGGCGCGGACGGGCGGCTTCACGGCGCTGATCGCCTGGACCTACCAGCGCGGCGAGGCGCCCGTGGAGGCGCGCGAGGTGACGGCGGCGGAGTACCTGCGGGTGGTGGCCGCCGCGCGCCTCGTGCTCGACGGTGTGGGCACGATCCAGGCCAGCCCGCTCACGCAGGGGCCGGAGGTGGCCGGCCTGGCCCTCGCGTTCGGCGCCGACGACCTGGGCAACGTGCTCCTCGAGGAGCACGTCGTGGCCAGCGCGGGCCGCGAGCGCACGCTGACCGAGGCCGGCGCCCGCGCGGTGATCGAGCGCATGAGCCTGGCCCCGCGGCGGCGCGACACGCTCTACCGCATCGTCGACGACGCCCCCCGCGGGCGCGCGCTGCCCGTGGTGGCCGCGTGACCCCCACGGTCTACACGGCCGACGTGGTGCTGCCGGTCTCGCCGATGGCGACCTTGCGTGGCGCCGGGGTCGTCGTGCGCGGCGAGCGGATCGCGGCCGTGGGCCCCGCGCGGACCCTCCTGCGCGCGTGGTCCGGCGCACAACGCGTTCACCTCGAGGGCTGCGCGCTCCTGCCGGGCCTCGTGGACGCCCACACCCACCTGTGCTGGTTCGACGCGCCGGCGCCGCTCGGTCAGGGGTTCGCGGCGTGGCTCGAGGTGATGAAGGGCCACGCCCTCGCGCGGACCCCCGCGGCGCTCGCGGCCGCCGCCGAGGCCGGCGCGCGCGACGCGCTGGCGCGGGGCGTGACCGCCGTGGGCGACTCCGGACCGGCGCCCGAGGTCGCGCTGGCGCTCGCGCGCGCGGGCCTCCGCGGCGCGCTGCACCTGGAGGTGTTCGGCCCGGACCCCGCGCAGGCCGATGTCGCGCTGGCGGCGGCGGCCGCGGGCCTCGCGCGCCTGCGCCCGGCCGCCGGCCCCGGCCGGCGCGTCGGCCTGGCGCCGCACGCGCCGTACACGGTGTCGGCCTCGCTCCTGCGCGCCGTGATCGGCCTGGCCGCCGCGCGCGGCGCGCCGCTCAGCCTTCACCTCGCCGAGTCGGCGGCCGAGGACGCCTTCGTGCGCCGGGGCGCGGGGCCGCTGGCCGAGCGCCTGCGCGCCCGCGGCGTCGACGTCCGGCCGAGCGGCCGCTCGCCGGTGGCCTGGGCCGCGGAGGTCGGGGCGCTCCGGCCGGGGGTCACGCTCGTCCACCTGACGCAGGCCAGCCGCAGGGACCTGCGCCGCGTCGCCGCCTCCGGCGCGGGCGCGGTGGCCTGCCCGGTCTCGAACGTGGTCCTGGGCCACGGCGCGCCGCCGGCGGCGGTGTTCGCCCAGGGCGGCGGCCCGCGCGCGCTCGGCACCGACTCGCGGGCCTCGAACCCGCGGCCGGACCTGTTCGAGGAGGCGCGCCGCGCCGGCGCGCCGCTCGACGCGCCGGGGGTCCTGCGCCTCCTCACGCTCGGCGGCGCCGAGGTGCTCGGGGGGGCCGACGAGTACGGCGCGCTCGCGCCGGGGCGGCTGGCGGACCTGGTCGCGATCGACCTCCCGCAGGGGCGTGGGTGCCCGATCGAGGCGCTCGTGGCGACGGCCACCCGCGACCACGTGCGGCTCACGGTCCTCGGCGGCGAGGTCCGCCACGGGCTCGCGCGGCTGGGAGGTGCGGCGTGAGGGGGAGCGCCCCCGCGGCGCTGATCGCGCTGGCGCTCGCGCTGACGGCGGCGCGTGCGGACGGCCCTACGCGCCTCGACGACCCGCTGCTCGAGCGCCTCGTCGGCGAGTGGCAGGGCGAGGGCCAGGCCACCGGCCCCGACGGGCGCCCGCTGCCCTACGCCGACCGGCTGACCGTCGCCTGGACGCTCGGCCACACGTGGCTCCAGCTCGACCTGGAGGTCACGCGCGGGGCCCCGGGAGGCGCCGGCTACGCCGCGCGCGGCTTCCTCACGCGCGCGCCCGGCGGGCGCTATGCCCTCGTGTGGGCCGATCCCGAGCGCCGGCCGACGATCGCCGAGGGGCCGGGGGATGCGGAGACGCTGACCCTGCGGGCGCCGGACCCGTCGGGCGGCGCCGTCGTGACCACCTACCGGCTGGCCGCCGCGGACCGGCTCGAGCTTCGCCTCGAGCTGGAGCTCGACGGCGCTCGCGAGCGCCTCCTCGACGTGACCTACCGCCGCCGGTGACCTCAGGAAGGAGCGACCCATGTTCACCCTGACCCGCACGATCCCCGTCAACCCGCCCGGGGCCGAGGTGGTCCTCGACCGCCAGGCCCTCTGGGAGAGCCTCGTGCTCAAGGCCGAGGACCCGCTGCCGTTCGTCCCCGCGATCCGGTCCTGCCGCGTGCTCGAGCGGCTGCCGGACGGCCTCGTGCGCGAGATCGAGGCGCGCGGGCAGCGCCTCCGCGAGCGCGTGACCTTCCACGCGCCGACCCGGGTCCACTTCCTGCGCATCGCCGGGCCCACCCGGGGCGAGGTGGAGAACGTGATCGAGGCCGGGCCCGACGGGGCGCTCTCGCTGCGCTTCTCCTTCCGTCTGGAGGCGGACGGGCTCCCCCACGGCAGCCCCGAGGAGCGGGCGCACGCCGCGGAGGTCGGCGCGTCGTACCTCGCCGCCGTCGACGCGACCCTCCGCGTCGCCCGCCGGCGCATGCGCGGCGAGCCGCTCGGCGTGGCGGCGACCGTGGGATGACACGCCAGCGGTCGGATGGCTGGCGCGCGCCCGCCAGCCGACCGGCCTGGCCTCGTGGCCGGCTTCCGGAAACGCGAAGGGCCGGAACCCTCTCAGGCTCCGGCCCTTCGTGCGTTGGAGATGACGGGACTCGAACCCGTGGCCTATACGTTGCGAACGTATCGCTCTCCCAGCTGAGCTACATCCCCATCCAGGAAGCGCCCATTCTAGGGCCCGGACGGCGGGACGCAAGCGCCCGCTCGCGAGGTCATGTCGAGGGCAGCTGGTCCTTGTGCTTGAGGAACAGGTCGTCCAGGGCCTCGCGCAGGAGGACGGCCTCGGCGATCCCCCGGCGCTGGGCCAGGCGCTTGAGCTGCTCGAGCTGGCCCTGGGGGTAGTAGCTCGTCTTGAGCACCATGCGCTCGCGGGCCGGCAGCCCCAGGCGGTTGCCGCCCAGGGTCTTGGCCCGCCAGAGGGCGCCGCGGGCCTGCTCGAGGAGGGCCGCGAGGTCGCCCCCGTCACGCGGGGCGGCCGCCAGGCCGGCGCTCACGGTCACGGCCACCTTGCGCCGGGCGGGGCCCCGGCCGACCGCCGCCGCCGTGCGGGCGACCGCCTCGCGGACGAGCTCGAGGACGCCCAGCGCCGGCTCCAGGTCGACCCCGGGGAGGGCGACCCCGAACAGGTCTCCGGCCAGCCGCCCCAGGTGAGCGCGGTCGCTCAGCCGGCCCTCGAGCCGCCGCGCCACCTCGGCCAGGAGCGCCCGGGCGCGCTCGACCCCGAGCTGCTCGACGTGGCCCGCGAAGCCGTCGACGTCCACCAGCGCCAGCGTGCAGGGCTCGCCCTGCGCCAGGGCGTCGGCGAGGGCCTCGGCCCAGCGGGCCCGGGCCGCCGCGGCGTGCGGGAGCTGGGCCAGGGGGTCATCGGGCGCCGCGGCCTTCTTGCCGCGCGCACGCGCGGGAGCACGACGGGTCGAGCGCGCGCGCGCCACGGCGGACCTCCAGCCGGCGGCGAGACACCGGTCGGCGCCGCCGGCGGAGAGCCTACCTGCCACCCCCGTCATCCCGGGGCGCGCCGCCCGGGCCTGTCGGACCCGCCTCCTAGGCTGGGGAGGTGACCGCGCGGCGCCTGCTGACCGGCCCCGTCGGGCCGGGCTCGACGTTCTCCGTGCTCGCCCTGGCCGAGGAGGCCGGGCGCGCCGGGCGGCGCCACGCCCTCGTCCTCCCCACGCGCCCGGCCATGGAGCACGCGCGCAACGAGCTGGCCCGCCGCACGGGGAGCTGCGACCCGCGCGCCGTGTTCACGTTCTCAGGCCTGGCCCGCCACCTGCTCGGCCCCACGCACCCGCGCCCGGCGACCGCGCGCGAGCGCGACTGGCTGCTGGTGCTCACCCTGCGCGCCCTGCGCGGCCCCGAGCGCGACCTGGGGCTCCGCTTCCGCGGCTTCCGCCAGGGGCTCCTGCACGTGTTCGACGAGGTCGAGCAGGCCGGCCTCTCGACCGTCCGCGAGCTCCAGGCCGCCCTGCGCCGCGCCCGCATGGACGAGCCGCGCGCCGAGCGGCTCGTGTCGACCTACCAGGGCTGGCGCGAGGCGCTCGCGCGCGCCCGGCTGGCGACCGAGGCCGACCTGCTCCACCAGGCCGCCCAGGCGCTCGCCCGCGGCAAGGCGACCGCGCCCGCGCTCCTCCTCGTCGACGGCTTCACCGACCTGACCCACCGCCAGCAGGAGCTCCTGGCCGCCCTCGCCCTGCGCGCCGAGGAGGTCGTCGTCACCTGCCCGGTCGCCGACCCCGCCGCGCCGACCGGGGCCTTCACGGCGCCGGACCGCATGCGCAAGACCCTGCGCGAGCGCCTCGGCTTCGTCGAGGCGCCGCGCGCCCCCGCGCCCGACCCGCGCCCCCCGGCGCTCCGCCGCCTCGCCACGCACCTGTTCGCGCCGCGCGACGAGGCCGCGGCGGCCGTCGACCCCGAGGGCCTCACCGTCGTGCGCGCCGCCTCGCGCCGCGACGAGGTCGAGCTGGCGCTCGCCCGCGCGCGCGAGTTCGTCGCCGCCGACCCGACCCGCCGCTGGACCGACGTGCTCCTGGTCGTCCCCGACGTGCGCCGCTACCGGCGCACGCTCGAGCAGGTCGGCCGCGAGCTGGGCGTGCCCGTGCGCGTCCGCGGCCCGGTCGCGCTCTCGGGCGCCCCGATCGTCCAGGCGGCGCTCGCCTTCCTTCGCGCCGCCGCGACGCTCGAGCTGCCGCCGCTGCTCGTGGCCGCCGCGAGCCCCGCGCTCGGCCTCACGCCCGACGAGGCCGACCGCCTCGGGCGCGCCGCCCGGCGCCAGGGCCTGCCCGCCACCGGCGACGAGCGGCCCTGGCGGGACCTCGCGCGCGAGCTGGGCGGCGCGCCGGGCGCCTTCGTCGAGCGCGCCCTGGCCCTGGGGCTCGACCTGCGGCGGCAGGTCGCCCGCGACCCGAGCACCGCGGCCTGCGGCCGCGTGCGCGAGGCGCTCGAGCGCCACCTGCGGCCGGTGTCGCCCGCGACCCTCGACGCCCGCCCCACCCCGGAGGCCGTCGCCGAGGCGGCCGAGGAGGTGGCGGCCCGGCGCGCGCTCCTCGAGCTCCTCGCCGACCTCGAGCGCCTGGCCGTCCCGCTCGGCGACCCGCCGGGTGATGACGACGAGTCGGCCGAGCCGCCGCCGGTCACCCCGGCGCGGCTGGCGGCGCGCGTCGAGGAGGAGGTGCGCGCGACCGAGGTCACGCCGGTCGACCGCCGGCGCCACGTGCTGCACGCCGTCGACCTGCGCGAGGCCCGCGCCTGGGAGGCGGACCTCGTCCTCGTCCTCGGGCTCGTCGACGGCGAGGTGCCGCGCGCGGGGCGCGACGACCTGTTCCTCCCCGAGGGGACGCGCCGCGCCCTCACCGGCCGCCGGGCGCAGGGGCGCGCCGGCGTGAACCTACGCACCGCACAGCACCGGGCGCAGGACGAGGCCTTCCTCTTCTACGCGGCCGTCACGCGCGCGCGGCGCGAGCTGTGGCTGCTCTACCCGGGCTTCACGCCGAGCGGCACGCCGCGCGCGCCGTCGCGCTTCCTCGACGAGGTGCAGGCGCTCGTCGGGGCCGAGGCGTGGGCCGCCTGCGCGCGCAGGCGCACGCCGAGCGACCTCGTCGCCGACGACCCGGCGCTCCTCCTCACGCGCCCTGCCCTGCGCCGCTTCGCCTACCGGCGCGTGGCCCAGGTCGCGCGAACGACGGGGCCCGAGGCGGAGAAGGTCCAGCTCGGCGTGGCCGTGCTCGATGCGCTCCTCGAGCGCGAGGACGAGCTGGCGCGGGCGGCCGTCGCCCTGACGCGCCCCGACGCCGCCCTGCGGCGCCCCCTCGGCGCGCGCGCGCTGGACCGCGTCTACTCGGCCTCCGAGCTCGAGGCCTACGCCACCTGCCCCTACAAGCACTTCGTCCACTACCTGCTCGGGGCGCAGCGCGAGGACGACCTGGCGCAGCAGGGCCTCGACGCCCGCCGCCAGGGGATGATCCTCCACGGCGCGCTCGAGCAGGTCTACGACCAGGGCCTCGCGGTCGAGGAGGCGCTCGAGCGCGCGTTCGCGCGGCACGCGCGCGGGCTCGACATCGGCCTCGAGGAGGAGGCGTTCCGCCGCCGCGCGCTGGTCGACCTGCGCGCGTTCGTCGGCGAGGACGACCCCGCCTTCCGCCGGCGCGCCGGCCTGACGCCGCACCGCTTCGAGCTGCGCTTCGGCCCCGAGGCGGAGGCCGGGGCGCTCGTGGTCGAGGCGCCGGAGCTGGGCGGCCAGGTGCGCCTCAAGGGGAGCATCGACCGGATCGACGTCGCGCCCCCGCCGCCGCCCGCCGAAGACGCCGACCCCGCCACGCCGCCCGCCCGCCGCGCCGCGTTCGTCACCGACTACAAGCTCGGCGGCCGCGAGGTCGACGCCCGCTACCTCGACGGCATGCACCAGGGCGAGCGGCTGCAGCTGCCGGTCTACCTGCTCGCGCTCGACCACGTGTTCGACCTCGAGCCGCTCGGGGCGGCCTTCGCGGCGCTCGGCACGCGCCGCCGCACGGGCGTCGTCGAGCCGGCGGTCGGGGCCGCCTGGGAGCGGGCGGCCGGCGACGACGAGGGCCGCGTGCGCCTGCACAAGCTGCCGCTGCGCCCGGCGCTGCGCCGGGCCGAGGAGCACATCAAGCGGATCGTGGCCGGGATCTCGCACGGCGTGATCGAGCCGGCCCCGCGCGACGCCGCCGAGTGCACGCGCTGCGACGCGCGCGACGTGTGCCGCATGGAGCCCTGGGAGGCGCGGCGCCGCGCCCGGCGCGGGCGCGCGCTGCCGAACTTCGTCGCGCCGCGGCCGGCGGCCGCCGCGCCGTGAGCGCTCGAGCTCACAGCAGCGTGTCGAACGGCCGCCCCGCCCGGCGCAGGACCTCCTCGCCCGCCAGCACGCCGCGGTAGAAGGCCTCCTCGAACACGGGGATCCCGGACAGGTCCGAGCAGGCCTGCAGGAGCGCCCCGATCGGCTCGAGGGCCGCCGCCCGCGCCGGGCCCCACACGAAGCCGGGCACGGGCCGGATCATGGCGTGCCCCCAGCGCCAGGCGTCGACCGCGAGCACCTGCTCCGCGAGCGACGGGTGGACCTCGAGCAGCTCCTCGAGCGCGAGGTCGACGATCGCCGCGTGGTCGAGGGCGAGGAGGCGCGCGCGCGCCTCGGCCGGCGACAGCTCCGCGAAGGGCCGGTACCACGTGACGACCGAGGGCGCGTCGGGCGGCGCGGCGCGGTTGGCGACCACGTAGCCGAGCGACGGCTTGCCGTAGAACACGTTGTCCCAGGCGAGCGGGGCGCCGACCCCGGCGGGGGCGCGCGCGAGCGTCACGTTGGCGACGAGCCAGGGCGCGTAGGTGAACGCCTCGAGGCCCGGCGGCGGCGCGTCGAGGACGCGCCCGAGCACGAAGCGCGGCGCCGCCCACACGACCTCGCGCGCCACCCAGCGCACGACCTCGCCCGTCGCCGCGTGGTAGACGTGCGCGGCCGAGGGCTCCCCCGGCGCGGCGCCCGGCTCGAGGCGCACGCAGGGGGCGCGGCCCTCGAAGCGGGCCCGCGGGGCCGCCGCGCGCAGGAGCGTCACGAGGCGCGCGTTGCCCTCGGGCCAGGTGAGCGTGACGTCGCGTGTGGGGTCGTCGGAGGAGCGCGCGGCGAAGTAGTGCAGGGCCGCCCAGGCCGACGTGTCCTCGAGCGAGCAGCCGTAGTCGTCGCGGCAGGCGTAGTCGACCCACCAGCGCAGGGCGGCCGACCCCGCGAGCCCCTCGCGCTCGAGCCACGCGGCCATGGAGAGCCCGTCGAGCGCCAGGAGGTCGGGGTCACGCGACGACGCGTCGACCGGCAAGGCGAAGGCCCGCCGCCCGTCGGCGCCTCGGCGCGCGCCCAGCGCCTCGACGCGGGCCTGGAAGGCGGCCATCGCGTCGAGGTCGTCGCGCCCGGCGCCGAGCGGCGGCGGGAACAGGTGCTCGGTCCAGAGGCCGGCCTGCCAGAGCCGCTCGTGCGGCGCCGGGCACACGGCGCGGGTGTCCCAGTCGGGCCGGCCGCGCGCGTCGCGGCCGCGCAGGAGGCCCACGTCCTCGAGGAAGCGCTCGAGCGCGCGGTGCTCGGTCGTCGGCACGCGCAGGTAGTGCGCGCCCCACGGGTAGGCGCTGACGTCGTTGCGGCCACCGCGCGCGTTGCCGCCGGGGTCCTCGCCCACGTCGACGAGCACGACGTCGTCCACGCCGTCGCGGGCCAGGCGCCACGCGCAGGCCAGGCCGGCCACGCCCGCGCCGATCACGAGGACGCCGGCGCGCTCCTCGCGCGCCGGCGGGCGGTCGCGCAGGGCGCCGTCGCGCACGAGGTGGCCCAGGTCGGGGTCGTCGCCCCACACGCGGCCGCCTACGGGCCCGCGCGGGCGCGCCGGCGCGCGCCGCGGCGGCGGGCAGCCGGTGGCGGCGGCCAGGGCCCCGCCGAGGAGCAGGCGCAGGGCGGCGCGCCGGGGCAGCCGCACGGACGCTACTGCGCCCCGCCCTCGAAGCGCGAGAGCGTCCCCTCGGTGCGGAACACGGCCGTGGCGGTGCGCACCTCGCTCACCTCGCGCACGATCCCGAGCCCCTTCACCAGCCAGCGCGTCGTCGTGCCGCGGCTCTCGTCCTCGCCGTTGAACTCGATCTGCAGGACGAGCGCCCGGAACGTCCCGGCCGGCGTGGCGACCTCCTCCTCGCGCACGACCTTGAAGGTCTGCCGGCCAGGCGTCGGCCCTGCCTTGCCCTGCCACACCCACTCCTGGCCGACGGACATCTCCTCCTTGGCGTTGGGCTGCGGCTCGGCGAGCGTGAACTCCTTCATGTGCTCGCCGAAGCCCTGGATCCGCTTGACGCAGTAGAGGACCCCGTCGCGCGTGACGTAGAACGAGCGCTGGGCCAGCTCGTTGTCGAGCTTCCACTCGAGCACCGCGGCGGGGCGGCCGTCCACCGACTGCGGCTCGGTCACGTAGGCCTCGAGCCGGTAGGGCGCCTGCTCGGGCTCCTGCGCGTCGCCGGCCGTCGACTCGATGCGGAAGTTGACGGTGTAGGTCCAGCGCCGGTTGACGTGGAGCGGGTACCAGCTCACCCCCTCCAGCCCCTCGGGCGCGACGCGCGCCTGCGGCTGCGGCTGGGGGGCCTCCTCGCCGGGCGGCGAGGGGGTGTCCTGGGCCGCGATGGGCGCGGCGATCACGGCGAGCAGCAGGGCGGCCAGGCGGACGTGGCGCACGGAGCACCTCCTCTGAGGGAGGGCAGGATTCTACCCCTCGCGTGCGCGCCGGGGACCTCCTGCGACCGCGGACCGCTCCGGAAGCGCGTGCCTTTGCCCGCGCGCCGATCTAGACTGGCCGGTGCTGGCTGTTCGCCGGCGGGGGGTGAGACGGGTGCAGCACGGGAGCGGCCGGCGGATCCTGACGACGACCCTGGCGGTCGCGCTGTGCGCCGCGAGCGCCATCTCGGCCGACGACGCCGGCCCTTCGACCTACTTCCCGCTCGAGGTCGGCCGGAGCTGGACCTACAACCTGCGGATCACGACCGGGCAGCAGACGCGCACGATCGAGTACACGACGCGCGTGGCCCGGGTCGACGAGGTCGCGGGCCTCCCCTGCGCGGTGTTCGAGGACCACTCGGGCGAGCGGCTCCTGCAGGTCAACTGGTACGCCCTGGACGCCGGCCGCGGCGCGATCGTCCAGCCGCAGCGCCAGACGCGCGGCGTGCTCGGGGTCCTGTGCGCGCGCGAGGGCGAGCAGGTCGGGGCGCCCGGGCGCGTGCTCCTCAGCGCGGCCGCCGTCGCGGCGCTGCCCGAGCGGACGTCGTGGGAGTGGGCGTCGCCGGACGGCGCCTCGCGCGGGACCGTGACGCTCGTCGGGCGCGAGAAGCTGCGCCTGCGCAACCACGGCGAGCTCGACTGCCTGGTGCTCCTGGACGAGGGCACGTCCTCGTCGGGCGCGCGCACGGCGAAGATCGAGCGCAAGGTGTGGCTGGCCGCCGGGGTCGGCTGCGTGCAGGAGCGCACGACGATCTCCGCCGGCGGCGCGACGACCGAGAGCGAGGCGACCCTCGTCCGCCACGAGTAGTGTGATCGCGGCTACGGCGGAGGATGGCGGGCGCTGCCGTTCGTCGAGGTGGCGCGCGGCGGGCGGCCCCCCCCCCCCGGCCGCGGGGGCGGGGGCCCGGGGGGGGCCCGGCCCCCCCCGGGC
>JAMLIC010000043.1 GCA_023954375.1 Planctomycetota bacterium | reverse complement strand
CGAGGACGCGCTCCAGCGCCGGCTCGAGCTCGAGCGGCGCCAGGCGCGCCAGGGCAGGCGCCAGGCCGGGGCCGACCTCCGGGACGTCGACGGGCGCGGCGAGCAGGTCGAGCGCCGCGCGCGCCACGCGCGCGTCGCCGAGCGCCGCGCCGGCCTCGAAGCAGGCGGCGATCGCCGTCGCGTGGCCCGGGGCGCCGCCGGGCGGCTGGCCGAGGCCGCGGCGCACGTAGGCCACGGCGCCCTGCAGGAGGAGGTCGAGCTGGCTCCCGGGCGGGAGGGGCTGGCGCGTGCGCGCGAGCAGCCTGCCCATGGCCACGATCGCCGCCTGGCCCGCCTCGGTCGCGGGCGCGCCGACGTGCGGCAGGTGGCGACCGACCGCCGGCAGGGCCTCCGCCCGCGCGAGGTGGCCCAGGAGGCGCAGGGCGGGCGCGGGCGCGACCCCGCCGCGCAGGCCGCCGAGCTTGGCGAGCAGGGGGCCCGCGACGCGCTCGAGGTCCTGCTCGACGTAGGCCCGCTCGAGGGCCGGCCCGACGACCGGGTCCGCGACCTGGTCGAGCAGGTTGACGAGGTGCGCGCTCGCGCGGGCGGCGATCGCCAGGCGCGCGACCCCGCGCACGAAGTCGCGCTGCTCGCGGCGGAAGCGCCGGTGCACGCCCAGGGCGTCGTGGTCGGGCCACAGCCGCGAGAGGAGCGCCTGGAACCAGCCCGGCTCGGGCGAGCCGGTCCGCTCGAGGCGCTGCCGGCGGGCCAGCGTCCGGCCGTAGACCAGGTTCGCGGCCACGGCCGCGGTCACCAGGTCGTCCGTGGCGCCCGGCGCGAGGAGGCGCAGGGCCGGGCCGTGCAGGCGCGCGTGCGCGAGGGTCGTCGTGAGGAGCGCCCTCTCGGTGGCGCCGAGCGCCGCGCCCTCGAGCAGGCGCAGGGCCGCCGCGCGCGCGGCGAGGTCGGCCGCGGGGTCGACGGCGAGGCGCAGGAGCGGCTGCGCCGGGCGCGCGAAGCGGGCGCGTCGCAGCCACCGCTCGGCGTCGCGGCGCCGATCGTCGCGGCGCAGGAGGTCGACGAGGAGCGGCGCGAACGCCTCGAGCCCGGCGCCCGACACGAGCGCGCCCGCGCCGCGCGCCAGGTCGACGTCGTCGCCGCGCAGGAGGCCCTCGAGGAGCCCCCGCGCGGGCTCGCGCGAGAGCGCGTCGCCGTGCGCCGCGAGCAGGCGCAGGACCCGCGGCCGGTGCGAGCGGTGGCCGACGGTCAGGGCGCGCAGGAGGGCCGGCAGCGTCCAGGCCGGGGGCGCCTCAGCCACGCCCGTCCTCGCCGCCGCCCTCGCCCGCGGCCGATCCCGCGTCGTCCGCCTCGCCCTCGGCCAGGCCGTAGGACGCGGGGAGGTCCTCCTCCTCCTCGCCCTCGGCCAGGCCGTACGACACGGGCACGTCGTCGTCGGCCCCGGCCTCAGCCTCGACCTCGGCCTCGGGCTCGTCTTCGGCCTCGGCCCCGGCGCCGGCCTCGGCCGTCCCCGTGACCGTCGCCATGGCCTCGATCGCCGCCCCCGACACGTGGACCGACGGGTCGGCCAGCGCCTCGCCCAGCGCCGGTCCGAGCGCCTCCCCGAGCGCGCCGCTCGCGTCTGCGCGCGCGAGCGCCAGCGCGGCGAGGCGCACCTCCGGCTGCGGGTCGCCGAGCGCGCCCCGCAGCGCGTGCGCCGGCGGCGGCGGGCCGCCCGCGCGCAGGCGCCGCTCGAGCGCGCCGAGCACCTGCGCGCGGACGCGCGGGTCGGGGTCGCCCAGGCGCGCCTCGAGCGCCAGCGCGGACAGCACCTCGGGCCGCTCGGCGGCCGCGTCGAGCACCGCGAGCCGCACCTCCGGCGACGGGTCGGTCAGCGCCGCCTCGAGCGGGGCCGCGGGGGTCGCCGGGAGGCGCCTCGCCAGCGAACGCCGCGCGGTCGCCCGCACCTCGGCGTCCCGCGCGCGCGCGAGGCGGCCGAGCGCCAGGTCGACGTCGCCCCGGCGCGGCTGCTCGCCCGCGGCGTCCACGAGCGCGCCCGCGGCCCAGGCGGCGCAGCGGGCCACGGCCGGGTCGGGGTCCTCGAGGGCGGCGAGGAGGTCGGCCTCGCGCTCGACGAGCCCGAGCCGGCCGATCGCCACCAGGGCGGCGTGGCGCGCGAAGGGCGCGGGCGAGGCCAGCGCCGCCTCGACCAGGGGCTCGGCGGCTGCCCGCGGCGCCGTGGCCAGGGCCTCGATCGTGGCGCGCAGCTCGCGCCGCGAGGCCTCGAGCCGCTCCGCCCGCGCCGCGGCGCTCCCCGCCACCGCATCGAGGGTCGGGCCGAGGGTCGGGCCGGCGGTCGCGCCGGCCCAGGTCGAGAACGTCGTCAGCGCGGGCTGCCGCAGCTCGGGGTCGTCCAGGCGCAGGAGGAGCGCCAGGGCGGCCACGTGGCGCTCGCGGCGGTCGAGGAGCTTGAGGGCGCGCCGGGCCACCTCGCCGTTCGGATGCGCGAGCAGGGCCTCGACCGCCAGGCCCATCGCCTCCTCCCAGGCGTCCTCGCACACGCCGAGGAAGGGCTTAGCGAACCCGGTCGGCAGGGTCGTCCCCGGCGCCGGCCCCGCCGGGCGCGCCGCGGCCCACGCGTCGCGCCCGCCGGCGCGCAGGAGCGAGAGCGCCAGCGCGCGCACCTCCCACAGCGGGTGGCGCAGGAGCGGCGCGAGCGCCGCCGGCGCGGGCACGACGCCCGCCTCCTGCGCCGCGCGCAGGGCCGCCACGACCTCGCCGCGGGCGGCCTCGCGCGCCCAGGTCACGCCCTCGGCCAGCGGCAGGACGAGCCCCCAGAGCCCCAGGTGCCGCACGAGGCCGGCCGCGGTCGTGAGCGCGTCGTCGTCGCGCGAGGCCGCCGCCGTCGTGACGACCTCGCCCGCGACCGCCTCGACCTCGGCCCGCGCCTCGGGCTGCGCGTGGAGCGCGCGCAGGGCGTCGAGCGCGCCGCCGCGCGAGGGCGGGTCGCCGAGGAACCGCGCCACCGGGCGGACGAGCCGCGGCAAGGGCCGCGCCGCGACCCAGCCGGCCAGGTCGGGCGTGGGCGCGTCCCCCGACCGCGCGCGCGCGAGCGCCTCGAGGACGACCGCCTCCACCTGCAGGGGGTGCGCCACACGCAGGGCCTCGCGGCCGGTCTCCGGCGCGACGCGGCGGACGACGTCGCGCAGGGGCAGGGCGCCGGGGAGCGTCCCGTAGACGCGGGCCGCCGCGGCGCGCACGGCGGGGTCCGGGTGGCCGAGGAGCGGGCGCGCGTCCTCGGCCCACAGGCCCGTCCTGCCGAGGCGCGCCCCGGCGTCGAGGAGCGCCGGCGCGAGCGCCTGCGCGCCGCGGAGCGGCCCGGGCGACGTCCAGCCTCTCGGCAGGAGCCCGCGCAGGAGCCGCGCCACCCCGGCGCGGAGGCGCCGCCAGCGGCGCCCCTCGGTCAGGCGGCCCACGACCTCGCGCACGCGCGCGGCGACGAGCGCGCGCACCTCGTCGTTCGCGCCGCGCTCCTCGACGAGGCGCAGCCCGAGGCGCACCTGCCAGGGGTCGCGGTCCTCGAGCAGCCGCGCCGCGAGGCGGGGCGCCTGGAGGTGCGGCGCGAGGCGCAGCGTGGGGGCGAGGTCCGGGGCGACCTCGTCGACGACCGGGTCGAGGTCCCCGGCCCCCTGCGGCCGCGGGAGGGCGAGGAGCGCGTCGAGCGCGCGGGCGCGCGCCGCGCGCGAGCCGAAGCGGCGGCGCCGGCTCCCCACGACGAACGCCCAGAGGATCGAGCGCGCCCGCGCGTCGGCCCGGCGCGCCAGCGCCTCGACCGCGACCTCGGCCACGGCGTCCTGCGCGAGCTCGTCGAGGAGCAGGCGCGCGAGCGCGGGCGTCCGGTCGTGCCCGGCGACGCCGAAGCGCAGGAGGGCGCGGCCCCAGGTGAGCGGGTCGTCGGGCGCGGTCGGCTCGAGGAGGCGCAGGGCCCCCTCGCCCTCGCTCGCCGGCAGGCGCACGAGCGCCCGCCGCGCCGCGGCGCGCACGCGCGGCGCCTCGTGGGCGAGGAGGCCCGGCCAGCCCGCCCAGGTCGCCGGCGGCGGCGCGGGCAGGAGGTCGAGCGCCCGCGCGAGCGCCTCGGGCGGGCGCGGCCCCTCGAGCCAGGCGGCGAGCGCGCCGGCGCGGAGCGCCTCGGGCAGCGCCGCGAACACCTCCAGCGGCGCCCCCTCGGCGCGCGGGTCGAGCCCGGCCGCGGCGAGCGCCGCCAGGAGGGGGTCGTCGGCGAGCACCTCGACGGCGGCGCGGCGCACCGACGCGGCCCGGTGGCGCAGGAGGGCGCACACCTGCGGGCCGAGGTCGGGCGAGAGGCCGCCGCGCGGCAGGGCCCGCAGGACCTCGACCACGACGCCGGGCGGCTCGTCGGGGGCGAGCGCCCCCAGCGCCTCGCCGGGCGCGACGTGCCCCCCCTCGAGGAGCAGCCGCCAGCCGAGCGCGCGCAGCTCCGCGTAGGCGCTGGCGGTCGCCGCGCGCAGCGCAGCGTCGTCGCGCGCGGCGGGGTCGAGGGCCAGGCGCAGGCAGCGCCCCAGGTCGCCCAGGGCCGCCACGGTCTCGGGCGCGAGCGGCTCGGCGGCGGCGCGGGTCGGGCCGCGCTCGAGCGAGCCGCCGGCGGCGAGGAAGTCCTCGAGCGACGGCCGCGCGCCGTCGTCGGGCTCGAGCAGGCCCTGGACCCACAGCGCCACCGCAGCCCGGGCGCGGGCCACCTCCTCGGCGGCGACCGTGCGCGCGGCGTGCAGGGCGTTCCAGACGAGGACGCCGAGCGCGGCCTCGCGCACGTCGGCCGGGAGGCGGCCGAACGCGCGCAGGAGCGTGGGCGCGCGGCCCGAGGCGTCGATCGGCAGGGCCAGGGCGTCGGCCACGACGCGCGCGTCGGTCTCGAGGCACAGCCCGACGAGGGCGTCGTCGAGCGGCGCCTCGTCGAGCGGCACCTCGAGGAGCAGGTCGCGGCCGCGCGGTGTGGTCAGCATGAGCTCGAGGAACGCGCGCTCGTGGCAGCGCGCCGTCGTGATCGCCACGCGCTCGCGCTCCGACAGGTTCGAGGGCGGCGCCGGGCGCTCGGCGACGTCGGCGGGCGGGCGGCGCCGCAGGGCCTCCTCGGCCGCGCCGCGCACGCGCAGGGAGGGCTCGACCAGGAGCAGCGCCACGAGCGCCGGCTGCAGCCGCGCCGCCTCCTCGCCGGCGAGCCCGGCGATCGCCGCCGCCCGCTGCTCGGCGCCGCCGCCGCGCACGACCTCCCGCAGGGCATCGAGCCTCACGCCGGCACCTCGCGGAGCGCGCGCAGCCAGCGCTCGCCCAGCGCCGGCTTGACCATGCGCACGTAGCTGGCGTAGCCGAGCATGCGCGCGCGCTCGGCCGTGTCGGTGAAGCCCGCGCGGGTCACGCGGTGCACCGCCGCGCGGAAGCGGCGGAGGGCGACCCGCGGCAGCCCGGGCGCGTCGTTGACGACGATCCCCGTGACCCGCTGCTGGCGCCCCCGGCGGACCACGACCAGCTTGTCGCGGTTGAGGCGGAACCCCTCGCCCTCGAGCGCGGCGCGCACGACGCCCAGCAGGCGCCCGACGCGCTCGCGGGCGCCGTCCTGCGAGGAGAAGGCGAGGTCGTCGGCGTAGCGGGTGTAGACCCAGCCGTGCGTCCTCGCGTAGCCGGAGAGGCGCGCGTCGAGGCGCCGCGCGATCTGGTTCGTCAGCTCGGGGCTCGTCGGCGCCCCCTGCGGCAGCGCGCGCGGGCCGAGCGCCACCCAGGCGGGCTCGCCGTCGAGGTCCGCCTCGAGGCGGCGCGCCTCGGTCGAGAGCAGCGCGAGGAGGGTCGCGACCATGCCCGAGTAGCCCAGCGCCTCGAACAGCCCGCGCACGCGCGGGAAGTCGATCGCGCCGAAGAAGTCGCTGATGTCGACCTTCACCAGCACGGCCGCGCGCACGTGCGGGCGGGCGTTGGTCAGGGTGGAGCGCCCGCGGACGAACGCCTGGGCGTGGACCGTCGGCTCGAGGCGGGCGAGGACGTGGCGGCGGATCGCCTGCTGCGCGGCCCGCAGCGCGGGCCGCGGCGCCGAGATCGTGCGCACGCCGCCGCGGGCCTTGGGGACCTGGAACTGCCGGTAGTGGGTGACCGTCGCCACGTCGCGATGGTACGTCAGCCAGCGGAGCATGCGCATGTCCACCCCGAGCAGGGTGGCCAGGTCGGCCGCGTCGTGCATCACCGGGAGCCCGCGGCGCTCGAGGGCGGCGACGTCGGACCGGGCGTCCGGCAGGCGCGCGGAGACCCCCTCGCCCGCGTGGAGCACCTCGCGCGCAGGCGCGCGGCGTGCGCGGCGCGCCCGCGCCGCCTCGGCGCGGGCCAGGCGGGCGGCGCGGCGGGCCTCCTCGCGCGCCTCGGCGCGGCGGGCCGCCTCCTCCGCCTCCGTCATGTGTGGTCCGCCTCCGCAAGCTTCGTCCCGCGGCCGCGGTGCCGCAACCAGGTGGACCCTACCGCTCGTGACTGGCCGCAGCCGCGGGCCTCCCGCTTGCTCCGGCGGCCCACCGTCCGCACGGACTTGCTCGGGCCCTCGGTCATTCCGCTCCCGGCGCCGATGTGAGAGGCCGCCCGGTCCGTCGCGGGCGCGACGGACCGGGCCGTCAGGAGAGGCGGTTCACTCCTCCGCTCCGACCGCGAGGGTCACCGGCGCCCTCCCGGAGCAAGGGTAGGGACCCTCGCGGTGATGAAGTAGGGGCGATGCCCGGCCGCGGCGAAGCGCCGCGAGAACGCTGATGTCCTCCTCTCCTGACCGGCGGGACGATACCCGCCGGGACCGACAGGCCGACGAGCGCGGTCAGCGCCCCCGGCGCTCCGCCTCCTCGAGCTCGGCGGCCATGCGCTGGAGCAGCCGGCGCAGGTCTCCCACCGCGCGCTCCCGGGCGGCGAGCTCGTCGAGGAGCAGCCTGCGCGCGTCGGCATCGCCCTGCTCCGCGGCCGCCGCGAGCTCGGCCACGCGCGCCGCGGGGAGGAGCCGTCCCCGGACCTGGTCGTGCGCCTCGTCGGCGAAGCGCGCCGCCAGGGCGCCGTCGGTGCCGAGGAAGGCGACGTTGGCCTGGGTGGCGTCGTGATGCGCGCGGAACAGGCCTTCGAGCTCGTCGGCGAGCGCGTCGAGGGTCGAGACCAGCGAGTCGATGCCCCCGGTCGGCGCCTCCGCGCCGCCACCGGCCCGCCGGCGCACGAGGTCGAGGGCGTCCGGATGTCCGGCGGCGGCGGCCTCCTCGAGCCAGGCCGCGGCCTTGCCCCCGCAGCAGGCCTCGTGCAGGTGGAACAGGGCCAGCTTCGCCTCGGCGCGCTGCTCCGGCCCCCCTTCGGCCGCGGCCCGCTCGAACCACCGGGAGGCGGTCGGGAGGTCGGCCTGGTAGAGCCCGTGCTCCTGGTTCGTGAAGTGCCGGCCGAGCACCAGCATGGCCGTCGCGTCCCCTCCCTCGGCGGCGGGGCCGTACGTCGTGACGACGGGGGACGCGTGGATCGCCCGGCGGGCCTCCGCCGACGGCTCCTCGTGCGGGCTCGGCGGTCGCGGCGGTCGTTGCACGTAGTAGGCGACCCCGCCGGAGGCCGCCAGCGTCACGACGATCGCCCAGAGGCGCCACGAGCTGCCCAGCCCGCCGGGCACCGGGCCCTGGGCGACGCCGCGGCGGACCACGACCTCGAACGGTGGCTCGGGAGGGGGGCGGCGCGCGGCGGGGTCGTGGGGCGGCGGGGCTCCAGGGTCGGTCATGGGCTGCTCCTGCCGGACCCATGATAGGAGCAGGTCCGTCCGTCCACGGGTGGACTTGCCCGGGCGCCCCTGGCTACGATCCGGACGTGACCGACATCGGCCCGAACCGCGTCAAGCAGCGCCTCAGGTCCCTGGCCGCCGGCGCCGGGTCCGGCCTCCTCGTGGGCCTCCTGGCCTTCGGCGCCGACGACCTGCGCGAGCGCGGCCTCGGCCGGGGCGATGCGCTGTCGCGCACGGACGTGCGCCGGGTGGTCGCGTCGTCGCGGCTGCACGCGCGGGCCGCGGACCTCGCGCGCACGTCGCCCGTGATCGCCGCCGCGCTCGGGGGCGCCCCCGGCACCGTCGCGCTCGAGGACTGCGCGCTCGAGGACGATGACGGCCTCACCCGCGCGCGGCTGCGGCTCGCCCTCGCCGGGCCGGCCGGGGCGGGGTGGCTCGAGGTCGAGGCGAGCCGGCCGCGCGGCGACCGGCGGGCGGCCTGGACCGCGCAGGCCCGCTTCGTCCAGGGCGTGGCCCCGCCGGTCGAGCTGCCGTTCGCGCCCTGACGGGCACGACCGCCGCGCCCGCCAGGTGAAGGGACGAGCGCGGCCCGGGGCGATCGGCGAGCGTCAGTGCACGCCGGACCCTGCCCGCATGGGGTACACGCACGGCGGCGACCAACCCGCAGGGCGCTGCAAGCCCTGCGGGGCGGCGCAGCGCGCTCCGGTGAGCAGGTCGCACCTGACCGGCGCCGGGTCGTCGCTGACGCGGCCGGAGGGTGACCGGAGGCGGGAGGTCCAGGTCGTCCGGTCCTGAACTGCGCCGCAACGCGGCCAATTGTTGCATGGCGATACCTATTTGAGCCCGCCGGGCCGCCGCGCGAGGGGTTGCGGCGCGGCCCGGCGCGTGCCTGGAGGCGAGGCGAGAGGTGCCCCGTGAGCGCGATCGCCCCCATGCCCATGCCCTACGGCGGCCGCGACGTGCCGCACATCGTGATCGAGGTCAACCAGCAGTGCGACATCCGCTGCCGCGCCTGCTACAAGGACAAGTACGGCTACTCGAAGCCGCTCGAGGACATCCAGGCCGAGATCGACCTGGCCCTGCGCGAGCGGAACCTGAGCCTGGTCACCCTCGCCGGCGGTGAGCCGTCGCTCCACCCGCGCCTCGACGAGGTGATCGCCTACGCGGCCGGCAAGGGCGTGGCCGTGCAGATCCTCAGCAACGGCTACCAGCTCTCGGAGGAGAAGCTGCGCCGCTACAAGGCGGCCGGGCTGTCCAAGGTCTACATCCACGTCGACTCGCACCAGCGCCGCCCCGACGCCCCGCCCGACGCCACCGAGGCCCAGCTCGACGCCCTGCGCGACGAGATCGCCGCCCGCGTGTCGCGCGCCGGGCTGCCCTGCGCGCTGTCGCTCACGATCTACCGCGACTCGCTGGGTCAGCTCGACGACGTCGTGCGCTTCGTCCTCTCGCGCCCCGACTACCACCGGCTGCTGGCGATCTGCTGCACGGACGTCAACGGGCTCGCGCAGGGGCTCGGCCAGTCGGCCGGGGCGACCTTCGGCGCCGACCGGCCGCAGCCCGAGGACCTCACCTCGCAGGTGGTCGGCAGCGCCGACGTCGAGCGGGCGCTCGCGCCGCTCGGGATGGAGCCGTTCGCGTTCATCGGCTCCGAGAAGGACCCCGACTCGCGCCGCTGGCTCTTCTACCACTCGTTCGCGATCACGCGCCCCGGCGCGCCGCCCCGCGTGCTCCACCTCTCGCCCCGGTTCAAGCGCCTGGTCGCCGTCGCCAACGCGCTCTCGCATCGCGCGAGGGGCCGCTACCCCTTCGGCAAGGTGATGACGGGGCCGCGGGCGGTGATCACGCTCCTCCTCTACGCCGTCACGAGCCTCCACCTCCCCACCGCGCTGGGCGTGCTCTGGTTCCTCGCCCGCCTGCTCGCGCCCGGCACCTCGATCCAGCAGAAGAGCTTCGTGTTCCAGCAGGGTCCGAGCGTCGCGGCCGACGGCGAGGTCGACTTCTGCAAGGACTGCCCGGACGCCACCGTGCGCAACGGCAAGCTCGTCCCGGTGTGCATGGCCGACATGCTCAGCCCCGCCGCCGCCGCCCCCCCCAGGCGCAAGCTGCCGATGGTCGCCTGACCGTACGAGGGCTCGACGTCCTCGTCGTGTTCCCCGACGACCGCACAACCCATTTCACTGCAATGCCTTGTCTGATGGCGCCCTCCCCCCCCTGTCGAGGGGTGCGGCGCCCCCACCTCGGAACGCCCCGAGATCCCACGACTTGGAGCTGGCAATCGGCGTGCGTCCGGGGTCCTCCGCAACCAGCAACTGCGGGGGGGGCTTCGATGAGGGCTTCGAACGTCCGGAAGGTCGCGATCGTGGGCGCGCTGCTGTCGGGCGCGCTGGTGGTGGGCTGCGACGGCGCGTCGGGGCGGGGCTGGCCGGCCGCGCCGACCGTCAGCGTGGAGGACGCCGGCGGAGGCAGAGACGACGGCGGAGGCGGCGGAGCCGTCATCATCGGGCCGTTCTCCGTCACGCTCGAGCCGGACGGCGCCACGCCGGGCGACCAGGTCACCGCCCGGCTCGCGCCGACCGGCGCCGGGAGCATCCCGCTCGACCAGGTCTCGGTGGAGGTCGACGGGCGGGCGGTGGCGCTCACGGTCGCCGCGCCCGACGGGGTCACCTTCACGCTGCCGACGTGCGACGAGCCGAACCTGACGCACGTGCACGTCATCGTCGTCCGCGCCGGCGACCAGAGCGCGACGGTGAAGCTCACGCATCCGGCGGTCGCGCCGACGATCTCGCTCCTCGAGGTCGAGGAGGGCTCGCGCGGCGGCGGCACCGCCGTGGTGCTGCGCGGGACCGGCTTCGTGGCCGGAACGACCGTGACGCTCGGCGGCGCGGCGGCGACCGACGTCGTCGTCGCCTCGGCGACCGAGCTCTCCTTCGTGACGCCGTCCGGCGCCGTCGGCGCGGTCGACGTCAAGGTGATCCACCCCGAGGCCCTGGAGGCCGCGCGCGAGGCGGCGTTCACCTACACCAACGCGGCGCCCGACGCGCTCGACGCCGAGCTGGAGACGGAGGAGGACGTCGCCCTCGAGCTCACCCTGAAGGCGAAGGACGCGGACGGGGACGCGCTGACCTTCAAGCTCCTCACCCAGCCGTCGCACGGCGCCCTCTCGGGGGAGGCGCCCGCGCTGACCTACACGCCCGACGCCGACTGGCACGGCACGGACTCGTTCACCTTCGAGGTCGGCGACGGCCTCGAGACCTCCACGGCCACGGTCACCATCGTCGTCGCGCCGGTGAACGACGCGCCCGAGGCGACCGAGCAGTCGGTCACCGTCCGCGCGGGCGGGTCGGCGGCGATCGAGCTCGAGGGCGACGACGTCGACGGCGACGAGCTGACGTTCACGGTCGTGACCCCGCCGGCGCACGGCGTCCTCTCGGGCGCCCCCCCGGCGCTCACCTACACCCCCGACGCCGGGTTCGAGGGCGAGGACGCCTTCACCTTCACCGCGAGCGACGGGACCGCGACGTCGGCGGCCGCGACCGTGTCGATCACCGTGCGGCCGGCCCTGAAGGTGACCAAGGTCAGCCCGGCGGCGGGCCCGGCGGCCGGCGGCTTCACCCTGACGATCACGGGCGCCGGGTTCGACGACGGGCTGACCGTGACCCTGGGCGGCGAGGAGTGCACCGACGTCGTGGTCGAGTCGGAGACGACGATCTCCTGCACCGCGCCCGCAGGGGCGCCCGGCCCCGCCGACCTGGTCGTGGCCGCCCCCGACGGCGCCGAGGCGACGCTCGTCGACGGCGTGCTCTACGAGGGCTTCGCCGGCTCGAAGCTCGTCACCTCGACCGCGGGCCCCAACGAGCGCGAGGTGGCCGTCGCCGTGAGCGCGGACGGCGTGCTCCACGTCGCCTGGCGTGACGACCGGCGCAGCGGGACGAACAGCGACCAGGGCGACATCTACTACCGG
Source organism: Planctomycetota bacterium (assembly GCA_023954375.1). Lineage (GTDB taxonomy): Bacteria > Planctomycetota > J058 > J058 > J058 > JAMLIC01. Next base: position 65,854 of record JAMLIC010000043.1, on the reverse strand, counting down.
CGGAGCGCCGACGGCGGCCTCTCCTGGACGGGCGAGGTGCGCGTGAACCAGGGCTCGGCCTCCTCGACCGGCCCCGACCAGACCCCGTGCATCGCCGTGGTGGGCTCGGTCGTCATGGTCGCCTGGGTGGAGGGCAACACCGGCTCGACCTACCTGCGGCGGAGCACCAACGGCGGCGCGAGCTGGACGGAGGCCGAGAAGCGGCTCACGAGCTCGAGCGGCTGCCAGAACCCGTCGATCGCCGCCAGCGGCACGACGGCGCTCGTCGCCTGGACCCGCAGCGGCGACGTCTACGTGAGCCGGAGCACGAACACCGGCAGCAGCTTCAGCGGCGGCGACTCGTCCGCGGTGGCGTCGAGCGCGCTCCGGCCCACGCTGGCCCTGGACGGCTCGAACGCCGTGCTCGCCTACCACACGTCGAGCAGCGGGACCCGCAGCCGGCGCTCGACCAACGGCGGGTCGAGCTGGGGCTCGGCCGTGACGGTCTCGGCCAGCGGCACGAACGCCAACGTGGCCATGGAGGGGACCAAGGCGGTGATCGTCTGGCAGACCGCGACCGGCGTCAGCTCCGCCCGGAGCGCCGACGGCGGCGCGACCTGGACGAACGGCGCCGCGGTGGTCGCGACCGCCCACGTCCTCGGCCGGCAGATGGTCCGCGTGGGCGGCCGGGCGATCGTCCCCCTGCACCGGGCCACGGGCGGCAGCTACCTGAGCTTCAGCAGCGACGACGGCGCGACCTGGGGCGCCCTCGTGCGCCTGGACGAGAACGACAAGGGCGCCGGCGCCGCCGTGGCCGCGGCGCCGCTCGACGGCGCGCTCGTGGTGCTCGCGGCCTACGAGGACACGAGCTCGCCACGGCGCGTGCGCACGCGCGCCGGTGTGGCGGCGACGGCCGAGTAGCGGCCGGGGCGGGGGGGCGGGGCGACCCGCCCGCCCGCGATGCCAGCAGCGAGTCACCGCGACGACGAACGGCGTGAGGAGGCCCCCGTGATCCGCTCCCCGAGGCGTCGGCCGCGCGAGCCGCTGGCCGCGCTCCTGGCGACGACCGGCCTGGTGACGGTCCTGCCGCTCCTCCTCGCCCCGGCCAGCGACCAGGCCGGCGACCAGGCCCGCGCCCGCGCGGGTGCGCGAGCGCGCGCCCGCGCTCGACCGCGCCACGGCGGTCGACCTCGCGCCGGCGGCGGTCGACTCGCAGCCCGCGCCGACCGCCGCGAGCCGCGGCCCGGCGGCCGCGCGCGAGGCGCGGCCGGCCGCGCCCGCCCGGCCGACGCGGCCGCCGGCGCCGACGGGACCCTCGGCGCAGGAGCTCCATGCGGCCCTGGAGGCGAGCGCCGACCCGGCGGAGCGGCGGCGCCTCGTGGCCGCGCTGCGCGCCCTGCGGCACCGCGCCTCGCCCCTGGCCCTGGCCAACCAGGAGCCGGTCGACCTCGAGGCCCTTGCCGACGCCCGCGCGGCGCACCGGCTCCCCGAGCAGCACGCCCTGCTCATGGACCTCACGCGGGCGGCCGACGTGCGCGACGCGGCGAGCCGCGCCCTGGCCTCGGTCACGACCGCCAGGCCGCTGCTCCTCGACGCCGCCGCGCGCGGTGACGCGGCCGCGCGCGCCCTCGCCGCGCGCGCCCTCGCCGCGCACGCCGGCGCCGACCGCGACGCGGCCCTGGCCAGGCTGCGCGACGACCCCGTCGCGGCGGTGCGCGAGGCCGCCCGCCGCGCCCTGGGCGAGGACGCGGCGGCCGCCGCCCCGACCGACGAGCCGTCCGGCTCGTGACTCGAGGCCCCCTACCCGCCCCGGCGGCGGCGGAGCCCGTGGCGCACGCCCCGCGCCCACAGCCGCGCGTAGTGCGGCAGCCACTTCCTGAGCGCGAACCGGCTCTCGCCGGCGACGCGGTCGGTCCAGGTCGTCGGCACCTCCACGACCTCGCGCCCGGCCTCCCAGGCCTTGAGCGTCAGCTCGAGCGCCAGCTCGAAGCCGGCGCGGCTCTCGATCTCGACCGAGCGCAGGAAGCCCGCGTCGTAGAGGCGGAAGTTGTTCGTCGCGTCGTGCGCCGGGAAGCCGGCCAGGTGGAGCGACAGGCCGCCCAGGCGCGAGAGGCTCTTCTTCAGCCAGGGGCCGCCCACGTGGCGCCCGCCGGGCATGTAGCGCGAGGCGACGACGACGGCGGCGCCCCGGCGCCAGGCCTCGAGCATGCGCGGCACGACCGACAGGTCGTCCGAGAGGTCGGCCATGCTCACGAGCACGGGGCCCTCCTCGACGGAGCGCAGCCCGGTCACGAGCGCGCGGAGGACGCCGCGGGCCTCGTTGCGCAGCGGCTCGATCGGCGCCCCCTCGGCGCGCAGCGCCTCGATCACGGGGAGCGTGTCGTCGTCGGGCATGTCGTAGACGGGCCGGACGACCGCGCCCGGCGGGAGGTGGGGGCCGGCCCGCCGCCACCACTCGCGGAAGTTCTCGCCCTCGTTGTAGACGGGGACGACGACCGTGAGCGGCGCGCTCAGATCGTGCCCAGCCGCAGCTGCTCCGTCACCCACGGGACGACCTCGTCGAGGATCTCTTCCAGCGGCGTCGTGGCCTCGAAGCCGAGGAGGCGCCGCGCCTTCTCCGTGCTCGGCACGCGCCGCTGGACGTCGTACTTGAAGGGCTCGTCGCTCACCCAGCGCAGCGGCTCGCCCGGGTGGAACCTCGCCCAGATCGCCGCGGCCAGCTCGAGGACCGTGTGGCCGACGGGCGTCGAGAGGTTCAGGTCCTCGTTCAGCGCCGCCGGGTGCTCCATGCACAGCCGGATGCCGCGGGCCAGGTCGCCGCCGTAGGTGTAGTGGCGCACCTGGTCGCCGGCGCCGAGGATGTGCAGCGGGTCCTGCCCGCGCGCCACCTTCTGCACCAGGTCGGGGACGACGTGGCTCATGGCGAGCCGCACGTTGCCCGACATGATCTCCACGTCGGACAGCGCCCGCCGCTCGCCCACGCCGACGCAGTTGAACGGCCGGATCACGGTCGACGGCAGGCCGTACTGCTCGCGCGCCCCCTGCGCGTAGTACTCGCAGGCGAGCTTCTGGAAGCCGTAGGTGGACATGGGCGGCGGGCTGGTGCGCGCGGCGCCCTCGGGCGTCGGGAACTCGGTCGCGCCCTCGAACACCATCGAGCTCGACAGCACGTTGACCTTCTGCAGCCGCCGCTCGCGGAAGGCCCAGATCGCCGCGTCGTAGGTGGCCGCGATGATCCGGTCGTTCTCGGCCAGGAGGTCGTAGGCGTGGGTGTGGAAGTAGGAGATCCCGCCGATCATCGCCGCGCCCGCGAGCACCTGGTCGCAGTCGGCGACGAGCTCCTTCATGAGCCCGACGTCCTTGGCGTCGCCGCGGACGAAGGTGTAGCGCGGGTGCGCGTCGTAGCTCTTCTCGACCGGCCCGTACTTCGACAGGTTGTCTATGCCGACGACCTCGTGGCCGTGGTCGAGGAGCTCCTGCACCACGTAGCCGGCGATGAACCCGGCGGAGCCGGTGACGAGGACCTTCACGCGAGCAGCCCCCCGCGGCCGAGGATGTTCCAGGGGTCGAGCACGCGCTGCCGGGGCGCGAGCTCGCGGTAGCGCGAGTGGGGCGCGCCGATCACCAGCACGTCGGCGCGCTCGAGGACCTCGTCGAGCGAGCGCCACCAGGCGCCGCGCGCCAGCTCGTCGGTGCAGAGGACGGCCCGGCACTCGAGCGCCAGGAGCTTCTTCAGCTTGAAGGCGAGCGACTCGCGCGTGTCGTCGTTGTCGCCCTTGAAGGTCATGCCGAGGATGCCGACCGTCCTCTCGCGCAGGGGACCGGCCTCGTCGCGCAGGTGCTGGACGAGGACGCGCGGCAGGCCCTCGTTGACGAGCATGGCGCTCTGCCCGAGCGTGAACTCGTTGTCGTAGAAGGCGGCGAGCTGCATCGTGTCCTTGAACAGGCAGGGCCCGGCGGCGAAGCCGGCGCGCGGGAAGCCGGCCAGGCGGGGGTAGCCCTGCGTGATCGCGCCCCACACCCGGTAGAAGTCGACGCCGTGGCTCACGCAGAGCGAGTAGAACTGGTTGGCCGCCGCGAAGACGATGTAGCGCCAGGAGTTGCAGAAGAGCTTGCCCAGCTCGGCCTCGAGCGGCTCGACCTCGACCAGCTTGTCCGTCATGCAGGCGAACAGCGCCCGCGCCCGCTCGCGCGCGCGGGGCGTGACGCCCGAGACCAGCTGCGGCAGCTCCTCGAACTCCCGCAGGGCGTGCCCCTGCGCCACGCGCTCCGGGCAGAAGGCCACGTCGATCCCCGGCGCCCGCTCGTCGAGCACGCGCGCCAGGTGCGCGGTCGCCCCCGGGTAGACCGTCGAGCGGAGGACGAAGAGCTGCCCGGGGCGCAGGTGCGGCGCCAGCTCGTGCAGCAGCCCGACGAGCTTCTCGACCTGCGGGTTGAGGTGCTCGTCGATCGGCGTGCCGACGATGCACACGACCACCTCGGCGCCGGAGACGGCGGCGGGGTCGGTCGTCGCCCGCAGGTTCTTGCCCATGTGGGCCCGGAGGAGCGGCGCCGCGCCGTGCTCGAGGAAGGGCATCTCGCCGCGCGAGATCGCCTCCACGGCGGCGGCGTTGACGTCGACGATCGTCACGTCATGGCCCTTCTCGGCGAACTTGAGGGCCAGCGGCAGCCCGACGTGGCCGCAGCCGCCCAGGACGGCGATCTTCGTCGCGCTCACGCGCCTCCCTCCGTCGACGCAGCCCAGCCGGCGAACGACGCGGCGATCGGCGCCAGCAGGCCGCCGGCGCAGATGAGCAGCCCCTCGTGGGCCAGCGACGGGTCGTCGTAGCGGAGCGGCCGCCCGCGCCCGTCGCCCGCCTCGCCGCCGGCCGCGAGGAGCAGCGCGACCGGGCCGGCGCTGTCCCAGTAGGCGCAGCGCCCGCGCGGCCGCAGGTGGAAGTCGACCTGGCCCTCGGCGATCCGGGCCGCCTTGAGCCCCATGCTCCCGCAGGGGCGCCGGTCGACGACGCCCGCCGCGGCCGCCCAGGCGGGGAGGTCGGGCGGCTCGTGGAAGCGGCTGATCGCCTCGCGCGCGCCGGCGAGCGCGGCGCGGCGGGGCGCGCGCAGCGGGCGGCGCGCGCCGTCGGGCTCGACGGCCCAGGCGCCCGCCCCGACCACCCCCAGCCACGCGCGGCCGGTCGTCGGGTCGAGGACGCAGCCGACCGCCGGCCGGCCGTCCTCGACGAGGCCGACCATCACGACGAACTCGGGGATCCCGGCCACGTACTCGCGCGTCCCGTCGAGCGGGTCGACGAACCAGCGCCGGCGCGCGCCCGCCCAGCCCTCGGGCGGCGGCGCCTCCTCGCTGATCCGCGCGTCGCCCGGGGCCCCGGCCTCGAGCGCCTCCAGCGCCGCGCGGCTCGCCGCGCGGTCGGCCTCGGTCACGGGCGACCCGTCGTCCTTGCGCTCCGCCGGCGCCGGCCGGGCCAGGAAGGGGGCCAGCGCCGCCGCGCCCGCGCGGGCCGCCGCCAGGGCGACCCGGGCGTCGGGGTGGTCGATCATGGCCAGGATCCTACCGCCGGTCGGCGGAGGGCGCGCCCGTGGGGTCCGGGCCGCGCAGGTCCCACACGACGACCTCCCCGTCGGGGCCGGCCGTGACCACGCGGCGGCCGTCGGGGGTGAGCACGGCGCAGAGCGCCTGGTTCTCGTGCGCCGGCGTCCACCAGCGCAGGGCGCGCCGCTCCAGGCTCCAGCCGAGGAGGAGCCCGCCGTGCGTCCCGGTGACCACGAGGTCGCCCTGGACGTCGACCCCCGCGATCCCCTGGTAGCGGCGCGTGGCCTCGAAGGCCGTGACCTCCTCGGGCGGCGCGAGCGCCGCGGGGCGCCCGGAGCCGCGCAGGTCCCAGAGGAGGAGCGTCGTGCGGTTGCGGACGCCGACGAGCACCCGCTCGGGGCCGACGAACCGCGCCCGGACGAGCTGCCAGCCGTGGGTCGGCGAGGGCGGCGGGGGCAGCGCGCCCGACTCCATGGCCTCCTCGACGCGGACCTCGCGCAGGGTCCGCGCCGCGTCGGCGTCGACCTCGAGCCAGCGGGCGCCGGTCGGGTAGCCGGCCGCGGTGACCGTCACCAGGCAGCGGGCGCCCGGCGCGTCCCAGGCGAGCGTCTCGCCGTGCGGCCGCCCCAGGCTGACGATCGGGCCGAGCGGCGCGAGCGTGAGCGGGTCGAGGAGCAGCACGTTGCCCTCGAGGCGCGCCACGGCGAGGCGCGCGCCGTCGGGGCTGAAGGCGAGCTCGCACGGCTCGTCGAGCCCCGGGGCCTCGGCGACGAGCGCCGGCGCGGCGCCGGTCAGGTCCCAGCGCCGCAGGGCGTGGTCGGCCCCGCCCGTGATCAGCGCCGCGCCGTCCGGCGTGAACGCCATGGCCTTCACCCAGCGGCGGGGGCCGGGGTCGGGGGCGTGGTCGAACGCGTGCACGAGCGCGCCCGTGTCGACGTCGTAGACGCGCACCCGGCCGTCCTCGGTCCCGGCGGCGACCTGGGTCGTCCCGGGGCGGGCGACCAGGCGCCACACCTGGCTGCCGACGGGCAGCCGGCGGGACACGACCGGCGGCAGGTCGGGCTCCTCGGGCGGCGGCGCCTCGACGACCGGCGGGGGGGACGGGGCGACCGGCGCCGTGGGGGGCGGGGCGTCCGTGGGCGGGCTCGGCCGCAGGGCGAGCCAGGCGAGGAGCGGGAGGAGCGCGAGCGCCCCGGCGCCGAGGGCGCGCGCGCCGCGCCGGCGGGGGCGCGCGGCGGCGCGCCCGGCGACGACCTCGTCGAGGGCGGCGGCCAGCGCGGCCGCGCTCGGGAAGCGCTCGGCCGGCGCGCGGGCGAGGGCGCGCGCGACCACGTCCCGCGAGCGCGGCGGGGACGTCCGGCCGCCGCGCGCGCACGTCGACCGGCGCGCCCTCGAGGATCCGCGCCACGAGCCCCGGGAGCGAGTCGGCCTGGTGCGCCGGTCCGCCGGTGAGGAGGAAGCAGAGCACCCCGCCGAGCGCGTAGACGTCGGTCGGCGGCCCGACCTGCCCCCAGCGGGTCGGGTTGACCTGCTCCGGCGCCATGTAGGCCGGCGTGCCCCGGAGCTCGCCCGTGAGCGACAGGCGCGAGCGGGCGTCGATCGACAGCGCGCCGAAGACCTCGGCGTCGCGGCGGAGGAGGCCGAAGTCGACGAGCACCGGGCGGCCGCTCTTGCGCTCGAGCAGGACGTTCTCGGGCTTGAGGTCGCGGTGCACGACCCCGCGCTCGTGGCAGTGGTGGACGGCGCGGGCGAGGTCGGCGACGAGCCGCGCCGCGGCCGCCGGCGCGAGCGGCCCCTCGCGGTCGACGCGGGTGGCGAGGCTCTCGCCCTCGACGAGCGCCATCGCCAGCCAGGGGACGCCGTCCTCGACCCCGGCGTCGAGCACGCGCACGATCCCCGGGTGCTCGAGGCGGGCCAGGACCTGCGCCTCCTGGCGGAAGCGCCGCTCGCTCCGCGGGTCGACGCGCAGGAGGAGCTTGAGGGCCACGGCGCGCCCCGTCCCGGGGTCGCGCGCGCGCAGGACCGCCCCCTGTCCGCCCTTGCCGAGCTCGCCCAGGACCTCGAACCGGGCGAAGCGCTTCGCGCCGCTCACGGCGTCCAGCCCGCCGGGGCGAGGCCTGGCCCCGGGCCGAGCGCGGCCCGCCAGGCGGCCGGGTCGTCGCCCAGGTCGCGGCCGAGCGCCGCGACCAGGCGCTCGCGCGCCAGGCGCGCCCGGTCGGCCAGGAGGGCGCGCGCGCGCGATGCGGCCGGCTCGCCGACGCCCAGCCGGGCGAGCGCCGCCTCGAGCGCGGGGCCGAGCGCGAGCACGAGCGCGAGCCCGCGCAGGGTCGCCGGATGCCCGGCGAGCGCCCAGAAGGCGGCGGGGTCGATGGGCGCGAGGTCACCGCGGGCGGGCTCGTCGGCCACCTCCAGGACCAGCGCGGCGCCCTCACCCAGCGGCGCAGGCCGGCCGGGCTCGAGCAGCCGCGCCGCGCCGTCGCCCTCGTCGCGGAGGACCCAGCGCGCGTGCAGGCGCACGAGGGTGGCGGCCAGGCGCCGCCCGGCGGCGAGGACCACGTCGCAGCGCGGCTCGCGGCCGACGAGGACCACGCCGCGGCCGCGCAGGTCGAGCGCCGCCGGCGCCCCGCCGGTCACGAGCAGCCGCGCGCGCGCGGGCGGCCCGGGCGGCGCCACCTGCGGGGAGCGCCGCGGCGCACCACCAGGCGAGCGCCGCCGCGCCGCGCGCCGCCCGCGAGCGCGAGGACGCGCTCGGCCGCCCACGGCGCCACGCGCGCGTCCTCGGCGGCGCGCGCCTCGAGGGCGGCGCGGACCGCCTCGGGCCCGACGGCCGCGAGGGCGCGCTGCGTGGCCGCCGCCGGGGCCGGGTCGGGCGCGAGGCGCTCGAGGAGCCACGCGGCCGCGCGCGGGTCGGCGTCGGCCGCGAGCGCCTGCACGAGCGGCGCCGGGGCGACCTCGCGCCGCGCGTCGACGACCTCGGTCGCCGCGACCGGCGTCGCGCGCAGGGGGTCGAGGAGGCGCAGGGCGACGCCGCCGAGGTCGAGCAGGTCGCCCGGCGCCAGCGCGCGCGGCCCGGTCAGCGGCTCGCCCTGCACGCGCGTCCCGGCGCTGCCGCGCAGGTCGACGAGCGCGAACCCGGCCGCCTCGCGGCGCAGCTGCGCGTGCCTGGGGCTCGCCGGCGGGGGGAGCACGACCTGGCAGTCGGGCGCGCTGCCGAGCGTCCAGCGCCGCCCCCGGACGAGCGGCCAGCGCCGGCCGTCCGCCGCCACCATGCAGGGCGCCGAGGACGCGCCGCCGCCGCGCACCGCCTCGAGGTCGCGGGCCACGAGGTCCGCCCGGGGGTAGCGCCAGGCGGGGTCGGGCGCGAGCAGGAGGTCGACGACGAGCGCGAGCTCGCCCGGCACGCCCGGGGCGGCCTCCTCGAGCGGCGCGTAGTCGCCGGTCGTCGCCGCCTCCTCCGTCGCGCCCGGGTCCTGGCCCGTGCCGAAGGGCGGGGCGCCGGCGACGAGCTCGTAGAGGGTCACGCCGAGCGCGAACAGGTCGCAGCGCCCGTCGCGCGCCGCGGCGTCGGCCCACTGCTCCGGCGCCATGTAGGCGGCGGTGCCGAGGAGCATCTGCGGCGAGGTCACGCTCGTCGCGAACAGGTCCTTGGCGAGGCCGAAGTCGACGAGCGTGGCGGCGCCGTCGGGGCGCACGATCGCGTTGGCCGGCTTCACGTCGCGGTGGACGACGCCTTGCTCGTGCACGGCGGCCAGCCCGAGGGCCAGGTCGCGCGCGACCCGCGCGGCGTCGGCCCACGGCAGCGCCCCGCGCCGGCGCAGGAGGGCGTGCAGCCCCTCGCCGGGCACGAACTCGAGCACGAGGTGCGGGCGCTCGTGCTCGAGGTCGACCCCGAGGACCTGCACCACGTGCGGCGTCGGGCGCACCTTGCAGAGCGTGGCCCACTCGCGGCGCGCCCGCGCCCGGCGCTCGGCGTCGGCGAGCGCGACGGGGTCGAGCAGCTTGACGACCGCCTGCAGCCCGTCCGCCTCGCGGCGCGCCAGCCACGCCTCGCCCATGCCGCCGCGGCCGAGGATGCGCTCGAGCCGGCAGCCCGAGAGGACCTGCCCGGTCGGGTCGGCGCGCTGCGCGCGCACCGGCCGGAGGAGCGCGTCGAGGTCGAAGCCGCCGTCCATCGTGAGGGAGGATACGCGGGACGAGAGCCGGCTAGCCAACGTCCGCGCAGACCCGAGCCTCCTCGAGGGCCTGCGTCCCGGACCGGAGTCGAAACCGGGCAGGCGCGTCCGCGGTGATCACCCGCAGCCGGTGTCATAGGCCTCTTGTAAGATCGGTCCCGCCAGAACGCAACATCATAAGTACCGTTCCCTGGCAGTGGTCTATAAGGGGTGCAGAGGCCGACTACGGGGAGCGCCGACTAGCTCATTGGTCACGAAGCATCGCCAGCATGAGCCTAGCCACAGAGGGGAAGCAGTGAACCAGATTCCGCAGGCACTCCTCGCCAGCATGAAGGAGAAGCAGTTGGTGCCCTTCGCCGGCGCCGGCGTGTCGATGGCCTGCAGGACAATATCGGGAGAACCTGCATTCCCTGGCTGGGTCCAGCTCCTCAAGCGCTGCGCTGAAGAGCTGAAACAACAGGCGCGGGAGCCTGAGTCCAACCTGGTGCATGCGCTCCTGAATGTGGGCACACCACGCGTTCTCGATGCCGCCCGTGAGGCGAAGCTTGCTCTAGGGTCGAGATGGTATTCGTTGCTTAAGGAAACGTTCGACCCGGACCCATCCACGATAGACACCCAAAGTCTCGAGCTCGCCCGCGCCGTGTGGCGAACCGCATCATCAGGCGTTGTTGTTACCACAAACTTCGATCGGGTGCTTAGGTGGGCGTCCAGGGACGCCCAAGGACTTCAGGAGTGGCGGATCGAGCAACAGGTTGGATTCGTCGATCTTCAGAAGAACGCTCTTACTCGTGCAACCGTCTGGCATCTCCATGGGCACATTGACAATCCAGCTGACATCATTTTGACGCCTGACGCATACAATCAACTCTACGGGTCGGAAGATCAGAAGGCTCGCTACGAATCCGCCCTTCAGTCTCTGCGCGTCCTTCTCACTTCCCGCTCGATTCTCTTCGTGGGATTCAGCTTTGATGATGCCCATGTAGCGGCGCAGGTGCGTTGGGTGTCAGAGACGTTCCGAGGTGCAGCGGGCCCACATTTCATACTTCTGAGGAAGGCCGAGGTCGACCGGACCAGTCCGCTGCTGGCTAACAGTGGCATTCAGATCGTCCCGTTTGAGGACTTTGGCGCTCCTTTGGTTGCGGTCTTGGACGAGATCTCACTCTCAGGCAATTGCGCGGTCGCCGTCAAAGGCGCCGGGCGAGCAGCTCCATCTTCCCAGCAGGTGCGAAGCGTGACCGCGAGCGTACAAGCGGAGGAGAAACAGATTGCGACGCTCGGCGAAGTAGCGAGAACTTCCGCTGGAGCTGGAGAGGACTCTGCCCCAAGTCACCCATTGGAGTCTGCACGCAGTTCAGGCCGTTCAAACCCGTGGCCGGTTAGGCAACCGGCACACTGCGACAATCCACCTCGCGCGGACTTCTGGGTAGGACGCGAGTCAGAGTTGCGTCAGTTGTGCAGTGCGAGAAGCAATGTTCTGATCGTGAGCGGGTTGGGGGGACAAGGCAAGTCATGCCTCGCGGCGAAGTACCTTGAGTCCTGTCGAGACAGATTTGACTATTGGGATTGGAGAGATTGCCGCGAGCAGGGAGACACTCTCCACACGCAGATTCTCTGTATCATCGAACGCTTCATGCACGGGTCGGTTCGTGCTGCAGACCTGTGCGTTTCTGATTCCCGCGAGGCCATCGAAGTGCTCCTCGATCGACTGCGGGGCCGCCGTGCGTTGCTGGTCCTTGACAATGTCGATCACTACATCGACTTGGAGTCAGTAAGGCCTGCGGGAGTTTTGAAGGAGCTGATTCTCCGAGTCGCCACCTCCTTCGAGAACGTAACCTTGTTGCTGACGTGCCGTCCCGACCTTCGTCCGGAGACCGCAAACGTAACCAGCGTCCATCTCTCGGGCCTGACGCTGCAAGATGCTCATGCGTTGTTTCAACTTCGCGGAACGTCGATGGACAGGTCAGAAGTTCGCCAGATCGCTGATCAGGCCCACGCACTGACCGAGGGACATACACTCTGGCTCAACCTCATCGCGGTGCAGGCAGGCCAAGGCAAGGAACACGCTCGACGCCTCTTACACCAACTTCGGGATCGTCAGCCAACAGCCCTCCCCTCAGAGTTACTGCAGTCGATCTGGGGAACACTCACGGAGGAGCAGAAGGAGGTGCTCCGGTTTCTCGCCGAAGTGCCGAAACCGGAACCACAGAGTCAGCTCGCACGACTCATGGGGGGCGTGCAAAGCGGCCAGGCCGACTGCGGAGGGTTCTTCAGGGTCTTGAATCCCTCAATCTGACGATTCGCAAGCAGGCCGCCGGAGCTGAGGACACATGGGAACTGCACCCACTTCTGCGAGAGTACATTCGCACTGAGTACCGTCCAGTGGAGCGCCGAACCTATCTGGGGCGGGTTATCCGACTGTACCAGTCTACAACTGCACGCCTAAAGGGGCTCCTTGTGACTGCCCCAGCGTTCGATGTTCTCGTCAACTGGTCTCATAAGGCGGACCTGGAAGTTGAGTCGGGTCGTACTCGGCAGGCGCTGGAGACCATGGCTGAAGCGTCAGCTGCGCTCCTCGACGGAGGTTTCCCAGAGGAGTATGTGCGCGTAGGGCTCAGAGTTCTTAGGAACCTTGATTGGCAAGCGGATTCAGCGTCTCCGGTGTTTCGCCCGGAGATTGCGCGACTATCCACCACGCTCTCTGAACTTGGGCGATTTAAGGACGCTCTGGCACAACTCGATCGCTACGAGCGAGAGTTTCCAGAGCGGGACGCGGGATACATTCTTCTCTGTGACCTTCGTTGCAAGGCGTTTTGGCATGCGAGGCAGTTTTCAGAGGCCATCGAGTGGGGGCGTGTAGGTCACGAGCTGAAGACGACAAGCAACATCACTACTGAACATGATTGCAGGCATAGCCTCGCGCTTGCACTTCGCGACGGAGGCAGAGTCGACGAGGCACTGCCGCTCTTCCTTGGTAAGCGTTCGCTTGATGATCTTCTTGAGAAGGGAGAGGTAATTCAGAACGCGTCGCTCTTTGGGAATGTGGGGCGTTGCCTGTGGCTTCAAGGTGACTTCAGCCGAGCACTCTGTCTCTACCGAGTATCCGCACGTTTGCTTGAAGCTGAAAGAGGCTCCGGGCTTGCAGTCCAGAATCAAGGTTTTGCGCGACAGTGGATCTCCGAGGCTCTGGAGCGCTCTGGCGACGTGCCGCTCGCGTATGCGTTTCTACGTAGTGCGCAAAGACGTTGGAGGACAGTAATGCCTCGGCGGGCAAGTGAGCTTGAGCCGCTCATTCTCGGCCTGGAGCGTCGGCCAGAGGTGGTGCCCTCGCTGTCTGACGCCCGGATTGAGGATTACGTAAGAGCTTGGATAGCGAGTTGAGCCGTCCTGAAGCCGATTCCGCAAGTCGCTACGCGTTGCGCTTGACCTCGAACTTCGTCGCGATTCCTGGGCGCCGAGTGAGCCTGAGCGATCGGAGTGTCGCGCGCAGCGCGACGCCGCGACGAACGGCAGCGCCCGCCGACGAACGGCAGCGCCCGCCATCGGTCGTCGCAGGCGCGATCACACCAGCTACGCGTTGCGCTTCACCTCGAACCTCGTCGCGTAGCCCGAGAAGTGGTGCAGCACGTGCGTCGCGCCGGTCACGTAGTACTTCCCGGACCACAGCGCGCCCAGGGCCTCGAGCTCGATGACCATGCCGGGGACGATGGAGGCGTCGCCCACGCACGTGCCGTGGCCCTTGCACGCGTTCATCGCCTCCTCGTTGAGGATCGACGCCGCCATGGCGGCGGCCTCGCGCGGCTCCTCCGTGGGCCGCACGGCGATGAGGCGCTTCGCCTCGCCGAACGCCTCGCGGGCCGCCTCGACGATGCTGTCGCCGAGCGCGCCGTGCACGCCGTCGGCCTTCGACGAGGTCATGGACTTCTGCGTCACGTCCCAGGTGCGGGCCTCGACCTCCGTGGGGACGTTGGCCACGCTCTTGCGCACGTAGAAGCTCTTCAGGTCCTTGCCCCACTTGAGCGTCTTCTCGGGCCCCGCCGTGGTCCTGGGCTTCCGGAGCACGAGCTTGCGCTCGGTCGACAGGACGCGCACCTCGACGTGGTAGCGGCGCGCGAGCTCGTGCAGGAAGTCGATGTTCGTCTGGTTGTTCTGGACGATGTAGGGGTGCTGGACCTCGGTGTCCTCGATGTCCGGCGTGAGGCTCGCCTCGGACGCGATGTCGGTGGCGATCTCGGAGATCTTCTGGTTGAGGAACGTCCGCTGCTTGCGGCCGCGCCGCAGCCGGTGCTTGCGGTCGTAGGCGCGGACGAGGACGAACGGGTTGCCCTCGATCGGGAACACCGGCTCGACGGCGACGATGTCGCCCTTGAACAGGCTCACCAGCTGCCCGACGTAGCCGAGCTTGACCTCGACCTCGCGCCCGCACGCGAGCACCGGCGCGTCGCAGATCTTGCCGCCCGGGTTGTCGAACGTGAGCACCGCCATGTCGACGACCGAGAGCGACTGCTGGACCTCGATGCACGTGAGCGCGCTGTCGAGGGCCGCCGACAGCGGTTGGCCGTCGATCGACACCTCGTGGTCGGGCGACTCGAGCTCGGCCGAGCCGGTGGTGGCGGTCTCGTAGCGCGCGGCCGGCGGGGTCGCGGGCTGCTGCTCGCCGGAGCCCCCCTCGGGGGGCGCATCGAACCGGGCCTTGACGGGCGAGGGCACGCGGCGACCTCCGGGGAGAAGGTTAGCACACGGCGCGGGCGGGTTTCGCGGGGGGGCCGCCGCTCCGAAGTCCCGGGCGTGAGCCCGCGCGCCCGAGCCCCCCTCTCAGCGAGCCAGGAGCCGGAACACGGCGTCGGGGAAGAAGATCGCCACGAACGCCCCCAGGGTGAGGAACGGACCGAAGGGGATGTAGGGGTCGCCGGTGGCGAAGCGGGCCAGGAGGCCGGTCCCGGGGCGGATCGGCAGGCGCTCGTCGAGGGCGGCCGGGCCGCGCGCGCCGGTGATGAAGAGCGCCAGGCGGCGGAGCGGCGTGAGGTCCTCGTCGTCGAGGTCGCGGCCGAGGATGTAGGGGCGGCCCGAGGCGGCCATGTGGACGAGGCCGCCGATCGAGCCCGCCAGGCAGGCGACCATCATGGTGACGACCACCCCCTGCCAGCCGGCGAAGCCGCCGATCATGCCCATGTACTTCACGTCGCCGAAGCCCATGGCGTCGCGGTCGAGCAGGCGCGTGAACACGACGCCGGTGCCGTAGATGAACCCCGCGCCCACGGCGGCGCCGAGGACGGCGCCGGCGAACGCCGCGAGGTGCGCGTAGAGGCCCGGGTCGGTGCGCGGCAGCGCCGCGAGGGCCTGGAGCGGCGTGAGGAGGCCCTCGACCCCCCACCACGCGAAGGCCGAGTCGAGGTGGGCCCCGAGCCAGCCCGCCGCCTGCGCCAGGGGCGGGGCGGCCGGGGCGAAGGCCGCGGGCAGGAGGAGGACGATCAGCGGGGCCAGGATGATCCCCGGCACGTCGATCTCGTCGGGGATGATGCGGAAGTCGATGTCCGTGACCGTGCACACGAGCAGCGCCGAGGCGAGCGCCGCGTGGACGACGAACAGCCCCCAGCGGGCGGGGTCGTCCATGTGCCCCTGGAGCGTGCGCAGGGCCAGCCAGAGGAAGATCCCGGCCGTGAGGGCCTCGATCAGGGGGTAGCGGGCCGAGATCGCCCCGGCGCAGCCCCGGCAGCGGCCGCGCTGCAGGACCCAGGAGAGGATCGGGACGTTCTCCGACCACGTGAGCTGGCGCCGGCAGCCCGGGCAGAAGGAGCGCAGGGGGCGGAGCACGCTCAGGCAGCGGCGCGGGAGCCTGAAGATGCAGACGTTGAGGAAGCTCCCCACGCAGGCCCCCACCAGGGTCAGCCAGACGATGAGGAGCACCTCCATGCGGGCGATGATGTCCATGGGCTCCCGGGGGCGGCCTCGCCGGCGCCGCGGCGCGCTGCGCCATGGGGCGGGCGCAGGGCATTAGACACGGGCGGGCGCGTGGCGTGGCGGTCGGGGGCGGGGGGCAGGGGCGGGGAGGTCGACTCCTGGCTCGCTGGCACGGCCCGGGCGGACGATGTAAAAGACAGCGGCGCGCCCATGGGCGGTCGGCGCGCGAATCGAGCGGCCTCCTGCCAGGTGCCCCGCCGGGGCGCCCGACCGGACGGCCGCCGGACTCGCACACCGGGAGAGCGCGCGTGATCAGCGTCGAAGAACTCCTCCAGCAGCTCGTCGAGCGCGGCGGCTCGGACCTCCACATCACCGCCGGCGCGCCGCCGAAGATCCGCGTCGACGGCAAGCTGATCTCGACCGAGCACGCGATCCTCGACCCCGAGACGACGCAGAAGCTCGTCTACTCGATCCTCGACAACACGCAGATCGCCCGCTTCGAGAAGGACCTCGAGCTCGACATGTCGTTCGGCATCGGCGGCCTCGGCCGGTTCCGCACCAACGTGTTCATGCAGCGCGGCGCCGTCGGCGCGGTGCTCCGAGTGATCCCGTACGAGATCAAGGGCTTCCGCGACCTGGGCCTCAACGAGGAGCTCTGCGCGCAGATCGCCTCGACGCCGAAGGGGCTGGTCCTCGTGACCGGCGCCACGGGCTCGGGCAAGTCGACGACGCTCGCGTCGATGGTCGACTACGTCAACCGCACGCGGAACGAGCACATCATCACGATCGAGGACCCGATCGAGTTCGTGCACAAGAACAAGCAGTGCCTGGTCAACCAGCGCGAGATCGGCAGCGACACGCACGGGTTCAAGGAGTCGCTGCGCGCCGTGCTGCGTCAGGACCCCGACGTGATCCTGGTCGGCGAGATGCGCGACATGGAGACGATCGAGGCCGCCCTGACGCTGGCCGAGACGGGTCACCTGACGTTCGGCACGCTGCACACCTCCGACTGCGTGCAGACGATCAACCGTATCGTCGACGTGTTCCCGGCCTACCAGCAGCAGCAGATCCGCACGGTGCTCTCGTTCGTGCTCATGGCGGTGTTCTGCCAGCAGCTCCTGCCGCGCGCCGACGGCCGCGGCCGCGCGCTGGCGGCCGAGATCATGATCGCCAACAGCGCGGTGCGCTCGCTGGTCCGCGACAACAAGGCGCACCAGATCTACAGCATCATCCAGACGAGCGGCAAGCTGGGCATGACCACCATGAACCAGTCGCTCTTCCAGCTGGTGCAGAAGCGCATCGTCTCCTACCAGGACGCGTACGAGCGGACCTCGGACCCGGACGACTTCATCCGCACCTTCCAGTCCCAGGGGGCGGTGGTCCCCGGGATGGCGGCGGGCGCGGGCGGGCCGCCGAAGGCGAAGCCGGGCGCGCGCTGAGGAGACAAGGACACGGGGCGGTGGAGCAGGTCGGGGCAACCGACCACCGAGGGGGGGAGGCCGCGCGGCGGTGCACCGTCCTGGTGCCCGAGGGGCGGCCCCACCGGATGAGGGGAGCGCATGGCCGAGTTCAGGTATGAGGCGAAGGACTCCTCTGGCAAGCGCCAGGAGGGGGTCCTCTCCGCGGGGTCGGCCGACGAGGCCGCGAGCGACCTCTCGAAGCGGGGGCTGACCGTCGTCGCGGTGACCCCCGTCAGCGGCGGCGGCGCGCGCGGGAAGCAGGAGGTCAACGCGATCCAGGCGTTCCTCACCGGCAAGGTGACGGCGAAGAGCGCCCGGGTGAAGCTCAAGGAGCTGGTGATCTTCACCCGCCAGCTCGCCACCATGATCTCGGCCGGCATCCCGCTGCTGGAGTGCCTCGAGATCCTCGCCGAGCAGGTGGAGAACCCCGGCTTCAAGGCGGTGCTCGAGGAGATCGTCCTCGACGTGCGCAGCGGCACCGACCTCTCGTCGGCGCTCGCCAAGCACCCGCGCGTGTTCGAGGACATCTACGTCAACATGGTCCGCGCCGGCGAGGTCTCCGGTCAGATCGACGAGATCCTCGTGCGCCTGGCCGAGTACCAGGAGGCCACGCAGAAGCTGCGGCAGCAGATCGTGAGCGCGATGACCTACCCGGTGATCTCGCTCCTGCTGATCTTCGGCATCGTGCTCTTCCTCCTCCTGGTGATCATCCCCAAGTTCAAGGAGATCTTCGCCAGCATGGGCGTCGAGCTGCCCTGGATCACCCAGGCGCTGCTCACCACGTCCGACTTCCTCATCGACCAGTGGTACATCTGGGTCCCGGGGATCATCGGCGGCGCGATCGGCCTGCGCCTCTACTCGAAGACGACGATCGGCCGGCGGCAGGCCGACTGGCTGAAGCTCTTCATGCCGATCTTCGGGCCGCTGTTCAAGAAGGTCTCGATCTCCCGCTTCACGCGCACGTTCGCCACGCTGATCTCCTCGGGCGTCCCGATCCTCGGCGCGCTGGAGATCGTCGCGTCGACCTCGGGCAACGTGCACATCGAGGAGCTCGTCATGGCGGCGTCGGACAGCGTGCGCCAGGGCGACACGCTCGCCTCGCCGCTGGCCACGCGGCCCAAGCTCTTCCCGCCGATGGTCACGCGCATGATCGCGATCGGCGAGAAGTCGGGCGCGCTCGAGCAGCTGCTCATGAAGATCTCGGAGTTCTACGACGACGAGGTCGAGGCCGCCGTCGAGCAGCTCACGTCGCTGATCGAGCCGCTCATGATCTGCATCATGGGCGTGCTCGTGGGTGGCATGGTGCTCGCGATCTTCCTCCCGATCTTCGCCCTGCAGAAGGCGCTGCAGAGCTGATCCTGGGGACGGGAGCGGCGGCGTCCCCCTCGGGGGGGCGCCCGCAGCCAGCGGCGGCCGGGCCCGGGGACCCCCACGGGGCGCCGACAGGGTGACCGGTCGTGCGCAGCACGATCCGTCGGGCGTCGGGCCAGACGAGCCGGGGTCGGCCGGTCGTGCGAAGCACGAGCTCTCGGGCCTCGGCCCGGAGGGGCTCGAGGCGGAGCCCGGGTCTACGCCGCCGGAGCGGGACCCCGCCCCGACGTTCGTCGAGGAGCACCGGCGGCAGTACGCGCTGCAGGTGCGGCGCGTCCTGCTCCTGCGCGTCGTGGTCATCATGGTGGCCCTGGCGGTGCTCCTCATCTACGAGGAGGGGGCGCCGCGCCTGCTCGCCGCCGCGCACGTCGTGCTCGTCCTGGCCACGGCGGTGAGCGCCGCGCACCTGGTCGCGTTCCGCTGGGTGCGCGACTTCGAGCGGTTCGTCCTCATCGGCCTGGTCCTCGACTTCGCCCTGGCGACCGCGCTCTGCTACCTGACGGGCGGGGTGCTCAACGCGGGGTCCACGGTCCTCTACTTCGCCGTGATCCTCGAGGCGGTCCTCCTCGTCTCGGACCGCGCGGGGGTGGTCGTCGCCTCGGCCGCGACCGTGGCCCTGGTGTCGATCGCCATGGGCTACTGGTTCGCGCACGAGGGCGAGCTGCCGCTGCCCGGCGTCCCCCCGGCCCTCTACTCGCTCGTGCCGCACCGCTGGGGGCGGATCATCGCCAACCTGGTGGCGGTGTTCGTGGCCTACCTCGGGGTGGTGCTCCTCGCGACGCGCCTGCCCTACCGGGTGAGCTCGGCGCGCATCCTCTACGACGAGGTGATCGAGCGGCTGCGCGACGGGCTGGTGGCGATCGACAACCGCGGGCACATCGTGCTGGTCAACCGCGAGGCGTGCAGGCTGCTCAACTGGGGCCAGGCGCGCGGCCTGGTCGGCCGGCGCTTCGACCAGGTCCTGCGGCGGCGGGAGGACCGCGCCGTGCTGGACATGCTGGCGCGCGGGGCCGACGTGCGGGCCGAGCTGACGCTCGAGATCCGCGGGCGCCCGCCGCTCGACGTGGACGTGACCACCACGGTCCTGCACGACGGGGCCGGCCGTGTGCGCGGCGTCGTCGGGGTGTTCCGCGACCTCTCGCTCAAGCGGCGCCTCGAGCAGGCGGAGCGGCGGGTGGCGCGGCTCGCCGGCACGGAGGAGATGGCGCTGGGGATCGCGCACGAGATCCGCACGCCGCTGGCCTCCATCCGCGGGGCGGTGCAGGAGCTCACGCGCGAGGCGCCGGCCGACGAGGCGGACCGGCGGCTCGCGGACATCGTGCGGCGCGAGTCGGACCGGCTGGACCGGCTCCTCCAGGACTTCCTCGACTACGCGCGCATGCGCCCGCCGTTCAGCGGGCCGGTCGACGTCGGCCAGGTCGCGGGCGAGGTGGTCGAGCTCCTGCGGCGGCGGCCGGACGCCGGGGGCGTCCGGCTCGAGGTCTCGGCGCCGGACGGCGGCGCCTGGGTCGTGCAGGGCGACGGCGACCTGCTGCGGCAGGCCCTCATGAACATCGGCGTCAACGGGGTCGAGGCCCTGGGCGGGTCGGGGCGCCTCGTGGTCTCGCTCGCCGAGGCCGAGCTCCCGCACCGCAGCGAGGGCTCGGAGCGGCGCGTCGAGGCCCGCCGGGCGGTCGCCCTGGCGCTCGACAACGACGGCCCGCCGATCGCGCCGGCCGACGCCGAGCGGATCTTCACCCCGTTCTTCACCACCAAGTCGACGGGGCACGGCCTCGGCCTGGCGATCGCGCAGAAGATCGTGCGCATGCACGGCGGGACGATCTCCTGCGAGCCGAGCGCGCTGGGCGGGGCGTGCTTCCGGCTGGTCTTGCCCCTCGTGTGACCGACGGGATGCGGCGCGGGGGGAGGTCCGACCCGGACAGGGCGCGGTGCCTCGTGCTCGCCGGCCCGGGGCCGGCCATAATCTCCCCAGCGGGGGTGCTGCGGTGGCCCAGATCCTGGTCGTCGACGACGAGCGCAGCCTGCTCGAGATGATCGAGATCCTGCTCACCCGGTCGGGGCACCAGGTGATGACGGCCCCCAGCGCCGACGCGGCGCTCACCGCGTTCCGCGAGCGGTCGCCGGAGCTGGTGCTGCTCGACCTGCGGCTCGGCGGCGAGAGCGGGCTCGACGTGCTGCGGGCGATGAAGGCGCACGACCCGCTCGTGCCGGTGATCGTGATCACCGCCTACTCGACGTGGGACAACGCCGTCCAGGCCATGCGCCTGGGGGCCTACGACTTCATCAAGAAGCCGTTCGAGGACAACGACCACGTGCGCGAGGTCGTCTCGCGCGCGCTGGCGCAGCGGGCCACCCTCAGCCGCTCGGAGCGGCGCGACGCGGCGGCGGAGATCCTGGGCAACTCGCCGGCGATCCGCGACGCGCTCGACGTGCTCAAGCGGGTCGCCCCGACCGACTCGACGGTCCTGATCACGGGCGAGAGCGGCACGGGCAAGGAGCTCCTGGCGCGCGCCGTCCACTACACGTCGCTCCGCGCCGGCGGGCCGTTCCTCTCGGTCAACTGCGGCGCGTTCTCCGAGACGCTGCTGGAGAGCGAGCTCTTCGGCCACCTGCGCGGCGCCTTCTCGGGCGCCTACGTGGACAAGAAGGGCCTGATCGAGGTGTGCGACCAGGGGACGTTCTTCCTGGACGAGGTCGGCGAGCTGAGCCCGAGCACGCAGGTGAAGCTCCTGCGGGTGCTCGAGGAGCGGCGGATCCTCCCCGTCGGCGGGACCTCCCCGCGCAAGGTGGACGTGCGCTTCATCTGCGCGACGAACAAGGACCTCGAGCTGGAGGTCGCCCACGGACGCTTCCGCGCGGACCTGTTCTACCGGATCAACGTCCTGCCGATCCGGCTGCCCGCGCTGCGCGACCGAAAGAAGGACATCCCGCTGCTCGCGGCCCACTTCCTCGCCCGCTACTCGCGCAAGCAGGGCAAGTCGCTCGCCGGGATCGCGCTGGAGGCCCAGCAGCGGCTCGAGGCCCACGACTGGCCGGGCAACGTGCGGGAGCTCGAGAACACGATCCAGCGGGCCGTGACCCTGTGCCAGGGCGACCACGTCGGGCCCGAGCACCTGCTCCTCGGGGGCGGCGGCGCGCCGCGCCCCAGCAGCGCGCTCGCGGGGGGCGCCGCGGCGCCGTTCACGGGGCCGGTCGAGCTGCCGGCGGGCGGCATGGACCTCGAGGCGGCGCTCGCCGACATCGAGCGCCAGTTCATCCAGGCCGCGCTCGTGCAGACGCACGGCCACCTGACGAACGCCGCCAAGCTGCTCGGGATCACGTTCCGCGCGATCCGCTACAAGGTGAAGAAGTACGAGCTCGACCGGCTGGCGCTGCGGGACGAGTGAGGACGGACCTCCGCGTCGACGCGCCGCGCGCGCCCGTTAGACTGTCCCCCGTGTCCGCCGCGCCCACCTTCGACCCCGGCTTCCTGCGCCGCCTCGAGCGGCTCGCCGTCGTCGCCCGGCGCACGCTCCGGGGCGCAGGGCTGGGCGAGCGGCGCTCGAAGCGGCAGGGCGGCGCGGTCGAGTTCGCCGACTACCGCGGCTACAGCCCCGGCGACGACACGCGGCGGATCGACTGGTACGCCTACGCGCGCCTCGAGGCGCTGTTCCTCAAGCTCTACGTGGAGGAGCAGGACCTCGCCCTGCACGTGCTCGTCGACCAGAGCGCCTCCATGGGCACCGGCGCCGATCCGGCGACCGGGCGGCCGAGCAAGCTGGACTACGCCCGGCAGGTGGCCGCGTCGCTGGCCTACGTGGGCCTGTCCGCCGGCGACCGGGTGACCGTGCGGGCGTTCCGCGGCGGCGAGCTGAGCCCGCAGCTCGGGCCCCTGCGCGGCCGCGACGCGTTCCTGCGCCTCCTGCGCTTCCTGGGGGACGACCCCGAGGCCGCCGGGCGGACGTCGCTCGCCGACGCCGCGCGGACGTTCGTCGCCCGCCGGCCGGCGGTCGGCGTCGTGATCGTCGTCACCGACCTGCTCGACGCGCAGGGCTACGAGGAGCCGCTGCGCCGCCTGCGCGGCGCCGGGCACGAGCCGTTCGTGCTCCACGTCGTGTCGCCCGACGAGGCCGAGCCGGAGGTCGGCCAGGACGTCGACCTCGAGGACGCGGAGACCGGCGAGGTCGTGAGCGTGTCGCTCGACCAGGCCGCCGTGCGCGCCTACCGCGAGGCGCACGCCCGCTTCCGCGCCGACGCGGCCGCCTTCTGTCGCCGGGCCGAGCTGGGCTACGCGGAGGCCCGCACCGACGTTCCGTTCGAGGAGCTGGTGCTGAACGTCCTGCGTCGGGGGTCGCTGGTCAGGTGAGGGACGCCCTGGCCTCCGTCGCCACGGCGCTCCTGCTCCTCGGCGCCGTCACCCTGCCCTTCGTCGGGTTCGGCCTCCTCCAGGGCGTCGGCCTCGCGGCGCCCACGGGCCTCCTCCTCGGCGCGCTCGCGCTGCCGCTCCTCCTCCTCTACGTGCTGAAGTCCCGTCGGCCGCAGCAGAAGGTGGCCAGCGTGGCCTTCTGGCGCGTGGTCGCGACCGAGCAGCAGGCGACGAGCCCGTTCAAGCGCCTGCGCCGCAACCTCGTCCTCGCCCTGCAGCTCTTCGCCCTCGCCTCGCTGGCCTACGCCCTGGCGCGGCCGGTGGTCCAGGCCGACGCGGGCGACGGGCTGGCGCACGTGATCGTCCTCGACACGAGCGCCAGCATGCTCGCCCGCGACCACGGCGGGCGGGCGCGCTTCGACGCGGCCCGCGCGGCGGCGCTGGACCTCGTGCGGTCGCTCGGCCCGCGCGACCACGCGACCGTGATCGCGGCCGACCGCACGGCCTGGACGGTCGTCCCCTGGACCAGCGACTACGCGGCCCTGGCGCGCGGCCTGTGGGAGCTCGCCCCGCGGCACACCGGCACGCAGCTCGACGACGCGCTGATCCTCGCCGCGTCGGCCGCGCGCAGCGGCCCCGGGCAGCCGGAGGTCCACCTGCTCTCGGACGGCGCCTTCCCGCCGCCGGCGCCGGTGGCCCTCGGCGCGCCGCTGCGCTTCCACGCCTTCGGCCAGACGGGCGAGAACGTGGGGGTCGTCGCCGTGGACGTGCGCCCGCGCACGGGCCCCGGGCCGTCGGCGCAGCGCGGCGCGCTGGCCTGGGAGGTGTTCGTCTCGGTGCGCAACGCCGGCGAGGTCGAGCGCGAGGC
This sequence comes from Planctomycetota bacterium, assembly GCA_023954375.1. Classification (GTDB taxonomy): domain Bacteria; phylum Planctomycetota; class J058; order J058; family J058; genus JAMLIC01. Next base: position 42,228 of record JAMLIC010000043.1, on the reverse strand, counting down.
CTACGTCGGCCTCGAGCGGCAGGGCCTCGTCGTCGCGGCGCGGCGCGTGACCCTCCCGCCGCGGAGCGACCGGCCGGTGGTGATCGAGGCGCGCCTGCCGCCGGGGCCGCTCGCCGTGCGCCTGCGCGGCACCGACGGGCGCACGCTCGACGTCCTGCCCGAGGACGACGTCGCCTGGGCGCTGATCCCCGAGGAGCGCGGCGTCCCCGTGGGTTTGGTCGCGGCGGGCGAGAGCCCGGCGCTCGCGAGGGCGCTCGAGGCGGCGGGCGGGCTCCTGCGCGTCATGACGCCCGAGACCTACCAGGACGACCCGGCGCTGCGGCTCTACGTGTTCGAGGGCTGGGTCCCGGCCGCCCTGCCCCCGCGCGACTGCCTGGTCGTCAACCCCGGCGTCGCCGTGGGCCCGGTGGGCGTGGGCGACGAGGTGGCCCGGCCGCGCGTCGCCGGCTGGGACCGCGACGACCCGCTCCTCGAGTTCGTCGAGCTCGACGACGTGCAGGTCGCGACGTCGCGGCGCCTCGAGCTCGGCCCGGGCGCGCGGGCGCTGGTCCAGGCCGAGGCGCCCGGCGCGCCGGTCGTCCTGCTCGCCGCCTACCAGGAGGGCGCGGCCACGCGCGCCGTCGTCGGCTTCGACCTCTACGGCTCGACCTGGCCGCTCCGGGCATCGTTCCCGATCTTCGCCCGAAACGCCCTGGTCCTCGCCGGCCGCCGCGATGAGCTGGCGCGCGGCGGCCTGCGCGCCGGCGACCCGCTGACGGTGCCCGTCCCCGCGCACGTGAGCGAGGTCGTCCTGTTCCGCCCTGACGGCCGGCGGGAGGTCGTGCCGGCGCGCGACGGCCAGGCCTACGTCGCCGCGACGGATCAGACGGGCGTCTACGAGGTCCACGCCGGCGACCGCGTCGAGCGCTTCTGCGTGAACCTCGGCGCCCCCGACGAGGTGCGGATCGCCCCGCGCGCCACGCTGGAGCTGGGCGACCTGCAGGTCACGAGCCAGGCCGCGGGCACGCGCCCGACGGAGGTCGCCCCCTGGTTCGCCGGGCTGGCCGTGCTCGTGCTCGTGGTCGAGGCCTGGGCGTTCCACCGGCGCTGGTGAGCGCGTTGCGCGGCGCCGCGCGCGCGGCCACCGTGCCGGCATGGACGACCGCCTGCGGGCGCTCGAGCGCGCGGCGCGCGCGGACCCCAGCGACCGGGTCGCCGGCCGGGCGCTCGTGCAGGCGTTCGACCAGGCGGGCGACGAGGTCGGCGCCTGGAGAGCGCGCTGCCGGCTGGCGCGGGGCGGCGACGAGGACGCCTGGAGGGCGCTGACCGCCCTGCCCGCCGGGGCGCGAGCGCCGGGCGAGGCGATCGAGCGGGTGTTCGATGGCGCCTACTCGGCCGAGGCCGACCCGCGGACGGTGCTCCTGGCCGGGCCGACGCTCGAGGCGCTCGACGCGGCGACCCTCGCGCCGCGCTGGTCGATCTCGGGCGCGCAGGGGCACTCGCTGCTCGTGGGTCCTTACGTCGTTCACGCGCCGGCCGAGGCGAGCGAGGTCGTGCTGCGCCTGGCGCGGACGGGCGAGGAGGTGGCGCGGGTCGCCGCGCCGGGACCGGTCACGGCCTTGCACGCGACGCTCGACCGACTGATCGTCACCTGCGAGCAGGGCCAGGAGAGCCGCTCGGTGATCGTCGACCTGGGCGAGGTGCCGGGGGCGACGCTCGCCGTCCGGGTGGACCGGCCGCCCTACCAGTCGACGGTGGCTGCCGGTCGCGGGCTGCGGGTCGTGGTGAAGCACGAGAGCGTGGCGGCGGTCTACGAGGCCCGGGGGGTCGACGACGACGTCGTCCGCTGGCCGACTCACCAGCTCCGCTGGATCTCCGACTCCGGGTTGGTCGCCGACTCCGGCCACGACCTGACCGAGATCTCCGAGCTGGACCCTTCGACCTCCCTATGCCGCTGGACGTACGGTTCTCGCTCGACCCCCGTCGCGGCGGCGCTGGCGGGAGACGTGGTCGTCCTCGCCTTGGCGCGAAGCGCGAACGACCTCTCGCCTGGTCGTATGCACTTGACGGCACTGGACCGGCGTGACGGAGCTCCACGATGGGAGTGTCCAGAGCTGGAGTTCACGCTCTACTTGCTGTGCGTGTCCAGGAACGCGGTGTACCTCCTCGGATGGGAGGATCGGGAGGAAGCAGCACACATCGAGTGCCGCGAGGTCGCCTCAGGGCGAAAGACGTGGCGGGTTCCCGTGCTGACCTCCCCGCTGGTTGACCCGTCCTGGGTCCCGCCGCTTCATGCCGTCGACCACGGCGTCGTCCTCGTCAAAGGCGAGGGCGGACTCACCCGCCTCCTCCGCCTCGGCGCCCCCTGAGCGCCGTTCGGCCCGCTCGTTTACACTCGCCTCGCACCGGAGGAGGAGGCCGCGATGCGTCTCGCCCACGCCGCCCTGACCGCGCTGCTCCTCTGCGCGCCGGCCCTCGCGCAGGAGGCCGAGGCGCCCCCCGCGAGCGAGGGCGCGCTCCCGCGCACGCCGAACGCGCGCGAGCTGCGCGGGCTGATCAAGGCGCTCGGCGCCGACGACTGGGCGGCGCGCGAGGCGGCGCGCGAGCGGCTGCTCGACCTCGGCCCCGAGGCGGTCCCCTGGCTGGAGCGCGCGGCGCGCGACCCGGACCCGCAGCGCGCCCTGGTCGCGCAGGAGCTCCTCAGGTCGCTCCGCTGGCGCGTGCCGGAGGACGTGCGCAAGACGGTCGGCGACGCGCTCGACGACTTCCCCGCCCTGCCCCACCCCAGGCGGCTCGAGGTGCTGGCGCGCTGCGGCCAGCTCGGCGTCCAGGCCCGCGCGGCGGCCGGCTTCCTGATCAACGCGGCGCGCTTCGACCCGGACGCCCAGGTCCGCCACGCGGCCGTCGACGCCTACCTGCAGGTGACCGTCGGCGACGTGCCCGACCAGGACCGGGCGGCGCTCGAGGCGCTGGCCGACGAGAAGGACCCGGGCGCGAGCACGTTCCTCCTTCGCGCGCGGCTGCTCGAGCGGCTCGGCCGCCCCGACGACGCCGCGGCGGCCGCCGGCCAGGCCTACCTGAAGGCGCCAGGTCACCTGCCGCTCGCCCTCTACCTCCTCGACCTCCTGCTCGCGCGCGGCGACCTCGACACGGCGCTGGAGGTGGCGGGCGACGCCGAGGCGCGCCACCCGCAGAGCCCCGAGGTGCGCGTGCGCGCGGGCGAGGCGATCGCGCGCGCGGGCGGCGTCGAGGAGGGGCTCGAGCGGCTGAAGAGCGTGATGGACGCGGAGGGCGTGCTCGAGCGGCCCGACCTGCTCCTGCGCCTCGGCCAGGCCTACCTCCGCTGCGAGCGCGTCGCCGAGGCGGAGCAGGTGTTCCGCGCCTCGCTCGGCCGCTACCCCTACAACCGCGAGCTGAACGTGGCGCTCGCCGACGTGTTCCTCGCCGCCGGCCGCCGGAGAGAGGCGGTCGAGATCTACCTGTCGGAGGTCCGCTACGCGACGCCCGGCACGGCCGGCTTCCAGGGGCTCCGCGAGCGGCTGGCGACGATCCTGCGCGAGGGCGGCGCCGCGCGGCTCGCCGACGAGGACGCCTTCTACGACGACGCCCGGCGCGGGCGGCCCGTCGTGCAGGTGCGGCGCGCCGTCGCCGCGTGGCTGCAGGCGCGCGGCCTGCGCGAGGAGGCGGCCGAGGAGCTGCGCGCCGCGTGCGCGCTGGCCCCGGGCGACGCGGCCCTGCGCGTGGCCCTGGGCGACTGCCTGCGCGACCAGCGCGACCTGGCCGGGGCGCGCGCCGCCTACGAGGAGGCGGCGGCGCTCGACGCGCGCTGGGCGGCGCGGCTGCGCGACCTGGCCGGCCTCGCGGCGAGCCCGCCGCCGGCCGAGGCGCCGACCGGCTTCTCGTCGTGGGAGTGGCGGCTCGGCGGCGAGACGCTCGGCAAGACGACCGAGGCCGTGACCGACGACGCGCCGCCGCCGCCGCTGGTCCTGCGCGACCGGATCGTCGTGCCGCTGGCCGGCGCGACCGACCTGTTCGGCCTCGACGCGGCCGACGGGGCGCTCCTGTGGCGCTTCACGCCCGAGCCGCCGCCGTTCGAGGGCGGCGAGGCGCTCCCCGAGCAGACGGGGCTCGAACTCCTGGCCCTCGTCGAGGCGCCGGCCGCCGCCGTGGCCGCGCTCGACCCGCGCCGCGCGCGCACCGGGGCGCCCGTGGTCGTGGCCCTCTACAACGCGTTCTGGCGGCCGCTCCACCGCACGTGGCGCGCAGCGCGCTTCACCGGCCTCCACGCGTTCGTGCTCGACCCGGCGACGGGCGCCCTGCTCGGCCGGCGGGACCTCGACGCCAAGGCGCAGGTCGTCTCCCCTGCGCCCGTGGCGCGCCGCGGGCGCGTGCTCTGCTTCGCCAGCCCACGGGCCAAGCGGGTCGTGCTCGAGCTCGTCGACCTCGTCGCCGGGCGGCCGCTGTGGCAGGCGGGGCTCCCCTACGTGGCCATGCGGCGGCCGCTCTTCGCCGACGACCGCCTGCTCGTCGCCTGGGACGCGGCGGTCGTGGCCCTGGGCGAGGACGGCGAGCGCCGCTGGAGCTACGAGCACGGCGGCCCGGAGCGCGGCCCCGAGCGCGGCGACGAGGACGGCCCGCCGGCGACGCACCTCACGACCGACCTCGCCCGCTGCGGCGACGGCGTCCTCGTGGGCACCTCCGACGGGCGGCTCCTGCGCCTGGCCCTCGACGGCGGCGCGGCGACGGAGCTCGCCCGCGTCGGCCCGGACCGGCTCACGGGCGAGGTCGTCGTCGCGGGCCGGCGCGCCTTCGTCGCCGCCCGCGGCGGCGCCGTCCACGCGCTCGACCTCGCCCCCGACCTGGCGCAGGTGACCTCGCGCGCCTGGACGCTGCCCGGGCCGCGCGCGGCGGCGCGCTCTCTCACCTGGGCGGGCGAGCTCCTGTTCGCCCTCAACGGCAGCGACGACGCCTTCGCCGACGAGGTCCCGCTGCTCCTCGCGATCGACCCGGACACGGGCGCCGTGCTCCTGCAGCGCCCGGTCGACCGCCCGGCGACGCTCGCCGCGGGCCACGGCCTCGTGGTCGTCGCCGCGGGCGGGCGCCAGAGCCGGCTCGGCCTCAAGGCGACGGGGATCCGTCCCCATGAGCGCCTCGACCCCGCGCAGGCGAAGCTCGCGGCGCTCTCGGGCGCGGCCCGGGACGCCCTGCACGAGGGGCAGTTCGAGGTCTCGGCCGTCGTCGCCCGCAAGGTCGTCCAGGCGGCCGGCGGCCTGGACGCGCTCTCGCCCGAGGCCCTGGCGACGGTCGCCCGGACGCTGGCGCGCAGCAAGCGCGAGGAGGAGGCGCTCGACCTGATCCACCAGGGCGAGGAGCGCGCCGGCAAGGACGAGGCCGTCCAGGCGCTCTGGGCCGAGGTGCGCCGGGAGCTGGGGCTCGAGGAGCGGTGAGCGCTACTTGCCTCGCAGCCCGCCGACGAGGCCCTTGGTGTCGGCGAGCCAGCCGTCGGCCACCAGGCGCGGGCGCAAGTCGGCGTAGCGCGTGAAGCGGAACGACGGGCCCGCGCCGGTCTTCGTCGTGAGGATGTAGCTGGGCAGGCCCGCCTGCTCGTAGGCGTAGGCGTCGGTCTCGGCGTTGCCGACGCCGATCGTCACGTTCACGCCGCGGGCGCGCAGGGCCTCGATCTCGGCCAGCTTGAACGCGCCGTGGTTGCCCGGCCGGAGCTGGTCGCGCTCCGCGCGCGTGCCGAGGCCGAGGTCGTTGTAGACCACGGGGCCGTCGGGGAAGCCGTGCAGGGCGAGGAACTGGCGGGTCTTGCCGTCGAAGGCGTCGTCGCGCGCCGTCAGGTAGACGATCTGGAAGCGCCGGGCGAGGTCGGCCATCACCGCGGGGGCGCCCTCGAACGTCGGCGCCCGGTGGCCGACGAACGGGACCTGCCAGTCGGGGAGGTCGGAGAGCGTGCCGTCGATGTCGACGACGGCCACCGGGCGCGCCGGGTCGAGGACGAACAGCCGGCCTGAGGCCGGGCGGTCGGTGCGCCGGTCGAGCCGCGCCGTGATCGGGAACACGCCCGCCGCGCTCGGCGTGACGATCGCCCGGGCGACGCCGTCGCGGTCGGTCAGGGCCGTGTGGCGCGCGCCCAGGACGTCGATCGTCGCCGTGGCCCTCCTCACGTCGGGGCGCACGTAGCCGAAGAGCTTGCGCTCGAACTTGGCCCGGACCTCGACGGGCTGACCGGGGGTCGTGATCGCGTCGTGACCGGTGGCCTCGATGCCGAGGGCGGTCGCGGGCATGATGAGGGCGAGGGCGGCGAGGGTCGGCGCCGTTCGGGTCATGGCTGGGCTCCGGGCGCGCCGATCGCACGGCGGGTGCCGGACGTAACTCGCCCGGGTGCAGCACTTCGGTGCGACGGTCTCGCAGGAGCTGGGAATGCGTCTCGCGGCGGCTACCCCTGGCGTTGCCACTCCGGTCGCCGAGCCGGAGGTCCGGGTCCGCCCCGCCCCGCGCTACAAGGTGTTCGTCCACAACGACGACGTCACGCCCATGCTCTTCGTCGTCCACGTGCTGCACGGGGTCTTCGGTCTCGGCGCCCGCCGCGCCGCCGAGGTCATGCTCGAGGCCCACACGAGCGGCGTCGCCTTCGTGATCGCGCTCCCGCTCGAGCAGGCGGAGTTCCGCGTCGACCAGGCCCACGCGCAGGCGCGCGCGGCCCGCTACCCGCTCACGTTCACCTACGAACCGGAGTAGGAGCCGGACCACGCCGTACAGCGTGACGCCCCGCCGCACGGCGCGACGGGGCGTTCACTCGAATGCCGCGGTCGAGGGCTCGAACCTCGCCCTCCGGGGCGTGAACCCCGGCGTGCTGACCACCTACACCACCCTGGCAGGATCGATCGGCGGCGGCGCCCGCGCGCCGCCGCCGGGTGAGTCGGGGGAGGTCGACTACGACTTGACCTCGTAGTCCGCGTCGATCACGTCCTCCTCGGGCTTCTTCTCGCCGCCCGCGGCCGCGCCGGGGGCCTCGGCGTCGGGGGCGCCGCCGGCCTGCTTGTAGAGCTCCTCGCCCATCTTCTGGGACGTCTGCAGGAGCTCTTCGACGGCGCGCTCGATCGCGGCCTTGTCGTCGCCCTTGCCGGCCTCCTCGAGCTTCGTCAGGGCCGCCTCGATCTTCTCCTTCTCGCCCGCCGGGACCTTGTCGCCGAGCTCGGTGAGCTGGCGGCGGGTCTGGTGGACGAGCGAGTCGGCCTTGTTCTTGGCCTCGACGAGCTCGGCGCGCGCGGCGTCGTCGGCGGCGTGCGACTCGGCGTCCTTCTTCATGCGCTCGATGTCGGCCTTCGAGATGCCCGAGGACGACTCGATCGAGACCTTGGTCTCCTTGCCCGTGGCCGTGTCCTTGGCCGAGACGTTCAGGAGGCCGTTGGCGTCGATGTCGAAGGTCACCTCGATCTTGGGCACGCCGCGCGGGGCCGGCGGGAGCCCCTCGAGGCGGAACTCCTTGAGGAAGCGGTTGTCCTGGGCCATCTTCCGCTCGCCCTGGTAGATCCGCACGTCGACGGCCGGCTGGTTGTCGGCCGCGGTCGAGAAGACCTCCTTCTTCGAGGTCGGGATCGTCGTGTTGCGCGGGATCATGACCGTCATCACGCCGCCCAGCGTCTCGATGCCCAGCGAGAGCGGGGTGACGTCGAGCAGCAGGATGTCCGACTTCTCGCCCGAGAGCACCGCGCCCTGCACGGCCGCGCCGACGGCGACGACCTCGTCGGGGTTGACGCTCTTGTTCGGGTCCTTGCCGAAGATCTCCTTCACCAGCTCGCCGCAGGCGGGCATGCGCGTCGAGCCGCCGACGAACACGACCTCGTCGATGTCCTTCGGCGAGAGCTTGGCGTCGCTCAGCGCCTGCATGATCGGCTGGCGCGTGCGCTCGATCAGCGGCCGCGTCAGCGACTGGAACTTCGAGCGCGTGACCTCGACGTCGAGGTGCTGCGGGTTGCCGTCGAGCACCGTGATGAACGGCAGGTTCACGCGCGTCACCTGCGACTGCGACAGCTCGCACTTGGCCCGCTCGCAGGCCTCCTTGAGCCGCTGCAGCGCCAGGCGGTCCTTGCGCAGGTCGATCCCCTTGTCCTTCTTGAACTCCTCGGCCACGTGGTCGATCAGCACCTGGTCGAAGTCGTCGCCGCCGAGGTGCGTGTCGCCGTTGGTCGACTTGACCTCGACGACGCCGTCGCCGATCTCGAGCACCGAGACGTCGAACGTGCCGCCGCCCAGGTCGTAGACGAGGATCTTCTCGTCCTTCTTCTTGTCGAGCCCGTAGGCCAGCGCGGCCGCCGTCGGCTCGTTGATGATGCGCCGGACCTTGAGGCCCGCGATCTCGCCCGCGTCCTTGGTCGCCTGGCGCTGCGAGTCGTTGAAGTAGGCCGGGACCGTGATCACCGCCTCGGTGACCTTCTCGCCCAGGTACTCCTCGGCGTAGGTCTTGAGGTAGCCGAGGACCATGGCCGACACCTCGGGCGGCGTGTAGTCCTTGTCGCGGATCTTCACCTTGACCAGCTCGTCCGGCGACCCGGTGATCTTGTACGGGACGAGCTTCTCCTCCGACGACACCTCGCCGCGCCGGCGGCCCATGAAGCGCTTGATCGAGTAGACGGTGTTCTCGGGGTTGGTGATCGCCTGGTTCTTGGCGCGCTGCCCGACCAGCCGCTCGCCGCTGTCGAGGAAGGCCACCACCGACGGCGTGGTCCTGAGGCCGCTCGGGTTGGCGATGACCTTGACCTCCGAGCCCTCCATGACGGCCACGACCGAGTTGGTCGTGCCGAGGTCGATGCCCACGATCTTGCCCATGTGGTCCTCCGGGGCCTGGCGACGGACCGGCCCGACTCCTGTGTGCTGGTGGTCTCCCGTGACCCCCGGATCCAGCAGCACCCTGCGCCGGCCCGGAGTTACGCGCTGTCGGAAGGACCTTTAGCAAGGCACGGGCCAGCGTGCCCGACGGGCAACGGTCCACGGAGACGGGACTTACGTGCGCCGGCGAGGGGGACGCGCGCGCCGGAATGGCAGCGGTGTCAGGGCGACCCCTGCCGCCCACCTACCCGATCAGGACCCAGGTGGCGATCGTGAAGTAGATCAGCACGCCGGTGATGTCCGCGATCGAGGTCACGAGGGGGACGCTGGCCGCGGCCGGGTCCATGCCGAGCCGGCTGAGGAGGAAGGGCAGCGACAGGCCGACGAGGCTGCCCACGCACACGACGAGGACCATGGTGGCGGCGACGACGAAGCCCACGCCCAGCCCGCCGCGGTAGACGCCCACGAACGACACGGCCGCCGCCATGGTCGCGCCGAGCGTCGTGGCGACGAGCAGCTCCTTGCGCATGAGGACGAGCCAGTCGCGCAGGTTCACGTCGCCGGTGGCCATGGCGCGGATCGTGAGCGTGGCCGCCTGCGAGCCGGCGTTGCCGGCGCTGCCGATCAGCAGCGGGAGGAAGAACACCAGCGCGACGGTGTGCGAGATCGTGTCCTCGTAGTAGGCCATGCCCGCGCCGGAGAGCAGGTTCACGAACACGAGGGCCACGAGCCAGGCGATCCGCTTCTTGTAGAGCACCCAGGCGCCCACCTCGAGCAGGCTCTCGTGGATCGGCCCCACCGCGCCGACGCGCTGGAAGTCCTCGGTCGCCTCCTCCTCGGCGACGTCGAGCACGTCGTCGTGGGTGACGATCCCGAGCATGATCCCGTCGTCGTCCACCACGGGCACGGCGAGGAAGTCGTAATGGCTCAGCGTGCCGACGACGTCCTCCTGGTCCGTGTCGACCTTCACCGAGATCGGCGGGAACATGAGCTCCCGCACCTTCTTGTCGGGGGCCGAGAGGATGAGCGTCTCGAGCGAGCAGGCGCCCTGGAGCCGCCCCTCGGCGTCGACCACGTAGAGGGCGTAGATCGTCTCGCGGCGGCGGGCCACCTGCCGGATGTGCTCGATCGCGTCGCGGGCCGTCTCGTCGAGCGTGAGCGAGACGTAGTCCGACGTCATGATCGCGCCGGCGGTCCCGTCGGGGTAGGTGACCAGCCGCGCGACGTCGCGCCGCTCCTCGGGCGGCAGGGCCGCGAGCAGCCGCTGTCCGAGCTCCGTCGGGAGCTCGCCCATGAGGTCGGCGCGGTCGTCCGACGCCATGCGGGCGACGGTCGTCGCCACCTTCTCCGGCCCGAGGAGCTCGACGAGCCGCACGCACGCGTCGGTCTCGAGCTGCCCGAACACCTCGACGCGCCGCTGCAGCTCCAGCGCGTCGACCAGCCGCGCCGCGTCCGGGTCCTCGAGCTGCTCGAGCAGCTCCGCGACGTCCGCCGCGTGGAACGGCTCGAGCGCCTTTCGGATGTCCTCGGGCGAGCCCTCCCGCAGGAGGTCCTGCACGTCCGGCAAGACGAGCCTGACCAGCGCGTTGATCACAGCCCGTACTTCTCGATCTTGCGGTAGAGCGTCCGCTCGCCGATCTGCAGCAGGTCGGCCGCCGCCTTGCGGTTGCCGTCGGTCAGGCGCAGGGTCTCCCGGATCGCCTCCTTCTCGATCTCCTCCATGGGCCGCCCGGCGAGGCCGATCGGCGCCCCCGGCGCGCCGACCTCGGCCGGCTCGGCGCCGCGCAGCTCGCGCGGCACGTCGCGCGGGCTCAGGCGCGGCCCGTCGGTCATGACGACCATGCGCTGCACGACGTTGCGCAGCTCGCGGATGTTGCCCGGCCAGGGGTGGCGGCGCAGGGCCGCCATGACCTCGGGCTCGGCGCCCTCGAAGCGCTTGCCGTAGGCCTCGGAGAACTCGCGCGCGAAGCGCTCCACGAGCGGGGCGATGTCCGCCCGCCGCTCGCGGAGCGGCGGCAGCTGCACGCGGACGACGTTGAGCCGGTACCACAGCTCCTCGCGGAACCTCCGCTCCGCGATCAGCGTCGGGATGTCGAGGTTGGTCGCCGCGACGAGGCGGAAGTCGGCCGTGACCGAGCGGTTCGAGCCCACCGGCTCGAAGGTCCGCGTCTCGAGCACGCGCAGGAGCTTCGTCTGCGTCTCGAGCGGGATGTCGCCCAGCTCGTCGAGGAACAGCGTCCCGCCGTGCGCCAGCTCGAGCTTGCCCACGCGGTCGCCGAGCGCCCCGGTGAAGGCGCCCTTCTTGTGGCCGAAGAGCTCGCTCTCGATCAGCCCCTCGGGCGTGGCGTAGAGGTGCAGGGCCACGAACGGCCCGCTCCGGCGCGGGCTCGAGGCGTGGATCGCCCGCGCGATCAGCTCCTTGCCCGTCCCGCTCTCGCCCAGGATCACGATCGGCGCGTCGGTCGGCGAGGCCTTCCGGAGCACCTCCATGACCTCGACCATGCGCGGCGTCGTGCCGACGATCCCCTCGAAGTGGACGTCGTGCGCGAGCGCGAGCTGCGCGCGCTTGTCCGCGGCGAGCTGCGCGCGCCGCGCCGCGCGCAGGGCGCGCATGACCTGCATGAGCAGGTCGGCCTGGGTCATGGGGTGGGGCAGGAACGACACGGCGCCGTGGGCGATCGCCTCCGTGATCACGAACACGTCCGCCGCGCCGCAGAGCACGACCTCGAGCCCGGCCGGCGAGCGCTCCGCCGCCTCGAGGACGGCCGCGGCGTGGGCGACGTCGGCGACCACGACGTCGATGTCCAGCCGCCGCCCGATCAGGGCGACGGCCTCGTCGAGCGTCCCGGCGACGAGGACGGCGTAGCCCACCTCCTCGAGCCACCCGATCGCCTGCTCGCGCTCCGGCTGCTCGTCGATCAGCAGGAGGACCAGCCCGGCGGGTTCGTCCTGGTACGGACCGCGGTGCTTACCCGCCGCCTCCGGCAGCTGGGCACGTTCGGACGGCGCGCGCTGGGGCACGTCGGACACGAGGCCTCCCCTGGAGCCGGGGTCGCTCGGGTGAAGGCGTCAGTCTACCCGTGGACCCGAGGCGGGGAAGCGCGCATCATGGTGGCTCGCCGGGAACTCGCGCGCCCTCCCGACGTGGTGACGGCATGAAGGGTCCTGCGCTCGCGCTCGCGCTCTCGGCCGCCTGCCTCGTCGGGTGCACCGCCTCGGCGCCCGCGCCCGAACCGGCCGCCGAGCGCCTGCCGGGGCCCGCGCGCCGGCCGTCCTCGCCCGAGGCCGCGCGCCCGACGGACGACGCGTCGTTTCTCGAGCCCGAGCCCGTGCCGTTCGTCGGCGGCCGGCCGAGCTGGCGCCAGGAGCCCTGGTGGACGCTCCGCGTCTGGGGCGCCCTCCCCCGGGTGGTCTACGAGGTCGGCCCCCTCTACGGGATCACGCCCGCCGGCCGGCCCTTCGACCGCCCCTGGCTGAACCCGCGCCCGCCCGAGGAGTGGCTCGCCCTGCGGTGCAGGCGCTGCAGCCACGACGCGAACCCCGACGGCCGCGCGGGGGCCCATGGCGGGATCCTCTCGTTCTCGGAGGACGACGACGTCCTCGACGACGCGCGGCGCGCGCGCGTCGCGGCCGACGTCGAGCAGGCCGCCGGCGGCCTGCACCCCGAGGGCCAGCTCCGCGTCGACGAGGACGGCTGGGTCTGGCTGACCCACACCCCCGAGGCCCACCTGCGCGTCATGGCCTGGCTCCGTCCGCGCGCGTGCAAGCACGGGCCGCACGACGACGGTCGCTGACCGCGACCGACGATCAGTGAGCGACGGGGGTGCCGAGCACCGCCTCGATCCGGCGCATGGCGTCGTCGAGGGTGGCGGCGTCGTCGGCCTCGGCGTTCACGCGCAGGAGGGGCTCGGTGTTCGACTTGCGCGCGTTGAACCACCAGCTCCCGAGGCGCACCGTGACGCCGTCGACCCGCGCCACCTCGGCGTCGGGGAACGTCCGCACCAGCTCCTCGAGGGCGGCGTCCTTGTCCTCGACCTGGAAGTTGCGCTCGGGGCTGCGGGCCGTGCGGCGCAGCGGCTTCATGGCCTCGGTCAGCGACCGCCCGCTGGCCGTGAGCAGGGCCAGCAGCCGCCCCGTGGCGATCAGGGCGCTGTCGGCGTACCAGTGGTCGCGCCAGTAGTAGTGCCCCGAGCTCTCGCCGGCCATGGGGGCGTCGAGCTCGCGCATGGTCTTCTTGATGAACGAGTGCCCGACGCGCTCCTCGACCGGCCGCCCGCCCAGGCGGCGGACCTCCTCGCGCACGACGCGGCTCGAGCAGACGTCCACGACGATCGCGGCGCCGGGCTCGCGCTCGAGGACCGGCTGCACGAGGAGCGCGGTCATCAGGTCCGACGAGACGATTTCGCCCTGGCCGTCGACGAACACGCAGCGGTCGCCGTCGCCGTCGAACGCCACGCCCAGGTCGCAGCCGTGCTCGCGCACGGCGCGCTGCAGGTCGGCCACGTTCTCGGGCACGAGCGGGTTGGCGGGGTGGTTGGGGAAGTGGCCCATGGGCTCGAAGTAGAGCCGCACCGGCTCGACCCCCGGCCAGCGGCGCAGGAGCGAGTCGAGCGTCGGGCCGACGACGCCGTTGCCGCAGTCGAACGCGACCTTGAAGCGGCCGACCTCCCCGGTGAGGTGCGCCACGTGGTCGGCGTAGGCCTCGCGCACGTCCTCCGCGATCGACCGGCCCGGGCTCGCCACGGGCGGCGGCGCCGGGCGCGCGCACTCGGCCTCGATCTCCTTCAGGCCCGTCGCGCTGCCGATCGGCTTGACCTGCTCGCGGCAGAGCTTGAAGCCGTTGTCGTCGGCAGGGTTGTGCGACGCGGTCACCATGACGCCGCCGGCCAGCGAGCGGCTGCCCACGAGGTAGTAGAGGGTCGGCGTCGTGCACAGGCCGATCTCGACCGTCGACACGCCGCCGGCGTGGATCCCCTCGCACAGCGCGCGCGCCAGGGCGGGCGAGCTCTCGCGCATGTCGTGGCCGACGCCCACGGTCCCCTTGCCGCCCAGGTGGTCCGCGTAGGCGCGGCCGAGGCGGCGGGCGAAGGTCTCGTGGATCTCGTGGGGGACCTTCCCGCGCACGTCGTAAGCCTTGAAGATGCCCACCGGCGGCCTCCTGGAGGGCGCGGATTCTACCCGCGCGCCCGGACAGGCCGCGCGCAAAGGCCGCGCCGGAGCGGAACCGCGACGACCCGGCGAGCGTCGGAACCTTCCCGCCCACGTTGACCTGGCCACCTCCGGGCCGCACAACGGGGGTCCGCCACGGAGGCTCCCCCATGCCGCGTCCCCAGCGCCTCGCCCTGGCCCTCGCCCTGCTGCTCGCCGCGTGGGTGTCCCTCCCCGTCCCCGCCCGGTCCCAGCCGGGTGACCCCGTGGGGAAGATCACCGACCGCGAGGGGACCGCCGCTCGCAAGGCGCTGGCCGCGCCGCGCTGGAGCCCGGCCGAGGCGCGCACGGCGGTGCTCCCGGGCGACTGGCTGAAGACGGGCGCCCGCGGCGCCAACGCCTTGGCCGTGGCCCTCGAGGGCGGCGCGACGCTCGTCCTCGGCCCCGGCGCGCTCGTCGAGGTGCTCGACGCGCGGCGCCTGAAGCTCCACGCGGGTGAGGTCGAGCTCACGCCGGCCGAGGAGGGCAAGCTCGTCGTCGAGGCGAAGCCCCCCCGCGAGGTCACGGCGCGCACCGTCCTGCGCGCGACCGACGGCGGGCTCGAGGCGCTGGCGCAGGACCCGCGCTGGCTCACGGGCTACAAGGAGCGCGCGCCGACCGAGGCCGTGGGCGCGCTCCTGGCCACGATCGACGGGCGCAACGTCCCGCTCACGCTCGGCTACCACTCGGTCACGGTCGACATCCGCGACCAGCTCGCCCGCACCGAGATCGAGGAGCGCTTCGTCAACCACACCTCCGAGGTGCTCGAGGGCGTCTTCTACTTCCCGCTCCCGGCCGACGCGTCGATCTCGGGCTTCTCCATGTGGATCGGGGACGAGCAGGTCCACGGCGAGATCGTCGAGAAGCAGCGCGCCCGCGCGATCTACGAGACGATCCTGCGCGAGAAGCGCGACCCGGGCCTCCTCGAGTGGGCGGGCGGCAGCCTTTTCAAGGCGCGCGTCTACCCGATCGGCGCCGAGAAGCGGATCAAGATCAGCTACACGCAGGTCCTCCCGCAGCGCGTCCGCCCCGACGGCACGGGCGAGGTCGTCTACCACCACCCGCTCGCGGCCGAGCACCTGCGCCTGCACCCGCTGAAGCAGCTCTCGGTGACGGTGACGGTGTCGTCGCAGCGCAAGCTCCTCGACGTCGAGGTCCCCGGCCACCCGGCGCGGGTGCAGAAGACCGACCACGCGGCGCGGGTCGAGCTCGAGGCGCAGGAGGTCGCGCCGACGAAGGACCTCGAGGTCCGCCTGCGCGTGGCGCGCCCGCCGAGCGGCGTCACGCTCGCCTCGCACCGCAGGGCCGACGACGGCTACTTCCTCCTGCTCCTCGACGCGCCGCCCCTGCCCGCGCCGGCGCAGCCCGGCCCGCTCGACGTGCTCGTGCTCGCCGACACGTCGGCCTCGGTCTCGGGCCCGGCGAGGGCCGCGCAGGAGCGCTTCGTCTCGGCGCTGCTCGAGGCCCTCGGCCCCGACGACACGTTCGACCTCGCCGTGTTCGACGCCGACGTCCGCTGGGCGCACGGGCGCTCGACGGCCCCGACGCCGGCCGCGCGCGAGGCGGCCCTCGGGCTGCTCCTCGGCCGGGCGCCGCTCGGCTGGACCGACCTCGACCGCGCGGTCGCGTCGGCCGCCGGGCGCGCCGGGCCGCGCACCCACATCATCTACGTGGGCGACGGCGCCGTCACGACGGGCGACGCCGACGCGGCCGCCTTCGCGCGCCGGGCGCCCTCGCTCTACAAGGGCCAGGGCGTGTTCCACGCCGTGGTGCCGGGCGCGCAGCGCGAGGCGGCGGCGCTGAAGGCGATCGCCGCCCTCGGCGGCGGCTCGGTGCGCGCGCTCGGTCCCGACGACGCGCCGCAGGTGGCCTTCGACCTCCTGCGCGAGGCGACCCTGCCGCGCCTGCGCGACGTGAAGCTCTCGTTCGAGGGCCTGGCCGTCGCTGCCGTCCACCCGGAGACGCTCCCCGACCTGCCCGCGGGCGCGCAGCAGGTCGTCGTCGGCCGCTGGGACCCGACGACCGCGCCGCCCGACGGCCTCAAGGGGCGCGTGCGCCTGACCGGCCGCGCCGGCGACCGGCCGTTCGAGGTCACGCACGAGGTCGCGCTCGGTGCTTCACCTGCCGACGACGACGCGTCGTTCGTGCCCCGCCTGTGGGCGCGGGCGCACCTCGACCACCTGCTCGCGCAGGGGACGACGCCGGAGCTCAAGGCGCAGGTGATCGCGCTGTCCGAGGACTTCCAGCTCGCGACCCCCTACACGTCGTTCCTCGTCCTCGAGACCGACGAGGACCGCGAGCGGTTCCAGGTGGCGAAGCGCACGCGCATGCGCGACGGGGAGGCGTTCTTCGCGAAGGGCCGCGACCAGGCCGATCACGCGCTGCGGCGGCAGGCGGTGCTCGCGGCGCGGGCCTGGCGCCAGCACCTCCGCGCGCAGCGCCTCCAGGCGCTCTCGGACCTGGGGCGCGGGCTCGTCGGGCACCTGGCGGGCTCGGTCGTGACGGAGACCGCCGCCATGACGTGGGGCGGCGGCGGTCCCCGGCAGGAGGCCGCCCGCCCCATGCCCGTCGGCAAGGCGCAGGCGGCCAACGGGGCCGAGCGGCTCCTCGCGGAGTACAAGGCGCTCGCCGGCGAGGAGGGCGAGCTCGAGTTCCATGACGCGAATGACGTCCTCGGCGCAGACCCCGACGTCCCTGCCGAGCCGGAACCAACCGCCGAGCTCGACGCGGCGCCTCCCCCGCCGGCCGCGGCGCCCATGCCGCCGGCTCAATCTCGCGCCCGTCGCTCGGCGGACCGCAGCCTCGAGGCGGTCGCTGGCCGCACGCTCGTGCGCCTCGTCGACGACCGGTCGGAGGGGCTCGGGCTGCTGCTGCCCGCGGACGGCGTGCTCCACCGGGTGGGCGGCCCCTTCGACGGCCTCCTCCCGCCGCTGCCGCCCGCGCCCGCCGGTCGGGCGGCCCCGGCATGGCCGCAGGACCTCCTCGACGCGCTCACTCCCGCCGACCTCCGCGCGCGCGTCGCCCGCGGCCACCTGCGCGTGCGCACGAGCGTCCAGCGCCCCGACCGCCGCGCCCGCCTCCGGCCCGCCGGCGACGGGCTGTGGCTGCTCTCCGCCGAGCGCTGGGCCACGGCGTCGGTCCACCGCCCGGGCGACGACCACCGCCTCGACTGGTTCGCGCCGGGCGCGACCGGCGTCGAGCGCGGCGCGCTCACGGCCGCCTGGACGCTCGGCCGCGTGCGGCCCGGCGAGGTCGGCGACGAGGGCGGCTGGAGCGAGCCCTGGCCGTTCGCGTCGGTCGCCGCGCTCGCGCCCTACGCCGCCTGGACGCCGTCGCTGCGCCGCCTGGACGACGGCGCGCACGAGCTGACGCTCGCCCGCCCCGAGTCCGAGCACCGGCTCGTGCTCGAGGTCGACCCGGCGAAGGGCGTGCGCGTCGTCCGCTACCGCCAGGGCGACGCGACCTCCTGGACGATCACGTTCGAGCACGCGCAGACGGGCGGCGCCTGGTGGCCGTCGCGCCTCGTGCGCACGGGCCACACCGGAGAGGTCCAGGAGGACACGGGCGTCGCCGTCGAGCCCCTCGCGCCGGCGGCCTTCGACGCCGCGCTCACCGAGGTGCTGGCTGTCCGCGCCGAGGCCCTGCTCCTCGGCCCGCCGCCGGCGAGCCTGCGCGCGGCGCGCGCCGCGAAGCAGCCGTCCCTCGAGGACCGGTGGGCGCTCCTCGGCCACCTCGCCGCCAGCCAGCGCTGGGACGCCGCGCGCCCGCACCTCGACGCCGTGCTCGCCCACGCGCGCGGCAAGCGCGGCGCGGCGGCGATCGAGGCCACGGCGCTCCTCCACGCGCGCCGCCACGAGGAGCTCCGCCGGCTCGTCACGGGCGCGGCCGACGCGCTCGCCCCGCGCCCCGGCGACGCGGCGGCGGTCCGGCACCTGCTCCAGTGGTCGGGCGCGCTGTCCGACGGCGCGGAGCGCCTCGACCTCGTCGGTCGCCTGCGGCCGGTCGCCGAGCGCCGCGCGGCCGCCGACCTGCGCTGGGCCCTCGACATGGCCGAGGTCCAGGCGCTCGACATGGTCGGCCGCCCCGACGAGGCCGAGGCCCTCCTGCGCGCCGCCCTCGCGCGCGAGCCCGAGCGGGTGGACGGCCACCAGCAGCTCGCGTGGCGCCTCTCGCAGCACGGCGACGCCGAGGCCGGCGTCGCGCACCTCGACCTCGCCCTGGCGCAGCACGGCCCGTGGCCCGCGGGCGAGCGGCAGCACCTCCTCCAGGCCGCCCAGCAGCTCCTGTGGAACGCGCAGCGCTTCGAGGCGCTCGTCGAGCGCTTCGAGCGGCTCGAGCGAGAGGACCCCGAGGCGACGGCGTCCGTGCTCGACCAGGCGCTCACCGCGCTCGTCATGCTCGACCGCGCCGACGCCGCCTGGGCGCGCGTCACGGCCTGGACCGTCCTCCAGGGCGCCCCGCCGCTTGAGGGCGTCGCGCGGGCGCGCTTCGACGCGGCCGTGCGCCACGCGCTCGGGCGCGGCCCGCGCGGCGGTCTGCTCGAGGACGACGTGGCGCGCCACCTGGCGGGGGTGGCGACGGCGGTGATCGAGGCAGGCCTGAAGACCAGCCCCGAGGCGCTCGAGCTGGCGCGGTCGATCCTCCACGACTGGCGCTGGCACCGGACCGCCGCCGGGAAGGCGCTCGTCGCCGCGGCCGTCGCCGCCCTCCGTCGCGACGCGGCGACGCTCCCGCCGGCGACCGCGGCGGCGCTGTTCCAGCTCCTGCGCCGCGCCGGTCCGGGCGCCGGCGACGACCCGAAGGCGTGGGAGACCCTGCTCGACGCCTTCGAGGCGCGGGCGGCGGCCGTCGCCCAGGCCGACCCCGCCGGCGCGCGGGCGCTCGAGCAGGTCCTCCTCGCCCACGGCGAGCCCGAGCGCCGCCTGCGCCTCCTGCGCGGGCGCCTGGCGAGCGGCGGCCGCGACGCCGTGGTCGCCCTCCTCGTCGAGGTCCTCGCGCAGCCCTGGACCGCCGACCTGCAGGCGGAGGCCGTGACCCTCCTGCCGCGCGCGGGCGCCTCGCCCGACGACGCCGCCGACGTCGCCCACGCCCGCGCGGCCGAGCAGGTGCTGCTGCTCCACGGCCTCGTCGACCGGGCGACCGAGGGCAGGGCGCAGGCCGACGTCGCCGCGCGCCCCGACCACGGCCACCTCGATCGCCGTCGCCTGGCGGCCGCCCGCGACCAGGCCCTGCGCCAGGCGCGCGCGGTCGCGCTCGACCTCCTCGCGCCGCTCGGCGACGCGCTGCCGGCCGCGCGCGAGTGGCTCGCGCTCGAGCGGGCCCACCTGCTCGTGAAGCTCGGCCGCGACCGCGAGGCCGCGCGCGCCGCCTGCCTCGCCGTCCTCGACGCGCGCCTGGCCGCGGGCGAGTGGACCGCCGAGCGGCGCCTCGTCGCGGCGCGGGCGCTCGTCGCGCTCCTGCACCTCGTCGGCACCGACCCCGCGCCTTCCACGCACGCCGCGGCCCTGGCCGAGCGTCTCGCGCGCCTCCCCGCCGAGGCCGGGATCGACGCGCGCGAGGCGCGCCTCACGCTCCTCCTCCTCACCGACGACCTCGTCGGCCTCGAGGCCAGCCTGCGCGCCTGGCTGGCGGAGGACGACGCCGAGGCCGCGCGCTGGGGGCGGCCGCTGGCGCATGTCCTGGCCGAGCTCGATCGCCTGCCCGAGGCGGTCGAGGTCCTCGCGCGCGTCGAGCGCGACGACGAGGCCACGCACGACGACCTCCAGCGCCTGGCGCTGTGGCTCACCGCGCTCGACCGCCCGGCCGACGCGCGCGCGGCGAAGCTGCGCGCGTGGGCGCTCGTCGACGAGTGGCAGGTCGCGGGGTCGCTGCAGACGGACGCCCGGCGCGTCTCACGGCGCGGCGAGCAGGTGCCCGAGCCGCTCGACGCGGAGGCGCCGCTCAAGCTGGTCGTCCTCCTGAAGAAGGCGCAGCACCCGGGCAACCACGTGTGGGTCGTGCGCAACCTCTACGAGACGACGCGCGACTTCCGCCTCCTCGAGGCCCTGGCCGAGGGCGTCCTCGGCCACAGCGCCCAGCGCGTCTACCCGCTCCTGCAGGGGCTGCGCCCGCTCACCGACCTCCTGCAGGAGGAGGCCACGCTCGACCGCCTGAAGGCCGCGGTCGAGGCGCACGCGGCCCGCGCCGACCTCACGCCGGTCGACCGCCGCGCCCTGCGGCTGCTCGAGCTCCTCGCGACGTTCAAGGCGGCCGGCCAGCGCCAGGGCGCGGCGCCCCACGTCGAGGCGGCCACGAAGGCCCTGAGCGAGGCGTGGGCGCTGGCCGAGGCCCGCGACGGCGCCTGGGCGCCGGGCGAGCGCGCGCTCTACGCCGGGCTCGTGGCGCACCTGGGCGCGGCGCCGGGCGCGCTCGGGCAGGAGCAGGTGCGGCAGCTCCAGGCGCTCGTGCGCCAGGGCGCCGACGCGGCGGAGCGGCTCACCCTCACCCTGCCGCTCGCCGACGCGCTCTGGGCGCATGGCCGCCACGACGACGCCCTCCGCGCGCTCGCCCCGGCGCTCGACGCCGTGCGCGGCCCCGACGGCCCGCTCGCCCCGCGGAACCATCCGGCGCTGGAGAAGCTGGCCGGGTTCCTCGCCCAGCGCGGCCGCTTCCTCGACGCCGAGGCGCTCTACGGGCGCGAGCTCGACGGCGCCGCGCCCGCCTCGGCGGCCGCGCGCTGGCTGCGCCTGCGCCTGCACGGGCTCTGGCGCCACGCCCTCGAGCGGCGCGGCGAGACGCGCCTGGGCCAGGGCCCGGCGCTCTACCGCGCCGCGCACGACGCGCTCCTCGCGGACCTCGCCGAGCGCGCGACCGAGCGGCACGCGGGCGAGCTCGTCCAGGCGCTCGTCGCCCTGTGGGACGCGGGCGCGCGCGCCCGCGTCCCGGGCGTGGGCGACGACGCGGCGCGCTTCGCCTTCGCCGACCTCCCGCGCGTCCTCGCGACCTACCAGCACCGCCAGGCGGCGAACCTCGTCGGGCAGGTCGTCGACGCGCTGGCGCGCCACCAGGGGCCGGCGCCCGCGCTCGAGGTCCTCCTCGCCCGGCTCGAGGGCGAGCCCGCCTGGCTGCGCCTGCAGCACTCCCACGGCTGGGCGCACCACGGCTGGCGCCTCGGCAACCTGCGCGCCCAGGCCCGGGCGCTGCCCGCCCCGCTGGCTGCGCGCCTGCTCGAGGTCGTCCGGCGCGAGCTGCGCCAGGACCTGCGCCTCGGTCAGAGCGGGCCGCCGATCTGCTGGTCGCGCGGGAACTCCAGCTTCTGGGAGGAGCAGGCCGACGCCTTCGCGCAGGTCGCCCACGAGGTCCTGCGCGCACGGCAGGGCGACGAGGCCGCGGTCCTCCACGTGGCCCGCTACCTCCACGGCGGGCTCGGCCGCCCCGACGCGGCGATCGCCGCCCTGGCAGAGGCCGACCGCCGCGAGGCCCTCGGCTGGGAGAGCCGCCTGCAGCTCGCGCAGTGGCTCCAGGAGGCGGGGCGCTTCGCGGAGGTCCTCCCCGTGGCCGAGCGGCTCGTGGCCGCGCGCCCCGAGCGCCTCGACGCGCGGGGGCTCCAGGCGAGGGCGCTCCTCCGCACCGGGCAGGCCGAGCGCGCGGCGCGCGTCGTGGCCGACGCCGAGGCGCACGTGCGAGAGCTGAAGACCTGGGGCGAGGCCGCCGCGGCGACGCTCGGCGGGCTGTGCGTCGAGCTGGACCTGCCGGCCGAGGCGGCCCGGCTCCTCGACGAGGCGATCACGCTGCACACGCGCGGGCGCGCGGGCCGCGGCGTCGGCAGCCACGCCCTGGCCGGCTACTACCAGCAGCTCTCGCGGGCGCGCCTGGCGCTCGGCGACACCGCGGGCGCGGTCGACGCCGCCTGCGGCGCGGTCGTCGTCTGGGCGCGCCACCAGGACCTCCGGGCGCAGGCGCTCGCGAACCTGGCGCAGGTGCTCGCGGACGCCCCGGACCTCGACGCCTACGTGGCGGCCCTCGACCGCGAGGAGGCGGCGACGCGCCTCGTGAACCCGACGCTCCGCCGCGCGCTCGGCCAGGTCTACCGGCAGACGAAGCGCCTGAAGGAGGCCGAGCACCAGCTCCGCGTCGCGCTCGAGGCGCAGCCCAGCGACCTCGAGGTCCACCGCGCCCTCGTCGAGGTGCTCGACGGGCTCCGCCTTCCGGCCGACGCGGCCGACGCGCTCGAGGCCCTCGCCAGGGCCGCCGGCCGCGACGTGGCCCTCTACGTGGAGCTGGGCGACCGCAGGGCGAAGCTGGGCCAGCCCGACGAGGCCGAGCGCGCCTGGACGACGCCCGTCGAGCTCGTGCCGGAGGAGGCCGAGGGCCACCGCGCGCTGGCCGAGGTGCGCGAGCGCCAGGGCCGCTTCGCCGACGCCGCCGAGCGCTGGCGGCAGGTCGTGCGCGTGCGCACCGACGAGCCCGAGGGCTGGCTCGGCCTCGGGCGCGCGCTCCTGCGCGCGGGCGAGAAGGCCGAGGCGGCCGAGGTCGCCAGGCGCGTCCTCGGGCAGCCCTGGGACGACCGCTTCGGCGACGTGCACCGGGCGGCCCGCGAGCTGCTCCAGGCGGCCACCCGGTAGCTGTCGGTGCGGTCGGGTAAGGTTCGGGTCCGTGAGCGACGCGTTCGACCCGGTGATAAGGTGGAGGTCATGGCCCGCCCGCAGGTCCGCTACACCTACGAGGACTACCGGCAGCTCCCCGACGACGGGCGGCGCTACGAGGTGCTCGACGGGGAGCTCGTCGTGAGCCCCTCGCCGAACCGCCGGCACCAGCAGCTCTCCATGCGGCTGGCCTACGAGCTCCACCGGCACGTGCAGGTCGACCACCGCCTGGGCGAGGTCTACCACGCGCCGTCCGACGTGATCCTGGCCGAGGACACGATCGTGCAGCCCGACCTGCTGTTCGTCGCGGCGGAGCGGCTCGGCGCGTTCAGCGACCGCGGGCTCGAGGGCGCGCCCGACCTCGTGGTCGAGATCCTCTCGCCGAGCACGCGGGCGCGCGACCGGGGCAAGAAGCGCGAGGTCTACGCGCGCCACGGCGTGCGCGAGCTGTGGCTGGTCGACCCCGACCGCGACGCGGTCGACGTGTTCGAGCGCGCGGGCGACGACCTCGCCCCCGCCGGCACCTTCGGCCGCGGTGACACGCTCGCGAGCCACGTCGTCCCGGGGCTCCGGATCGACCTGCCGGCCCTGTTCGCGTGAGCGCGCGGGTCGCCACCTGCCTGGCCGTCCTCCTCCTCGGCGCGCTCGGCGCGCGCGCAGGCGAGCCGCCGCCGGTGCTGGAGGACGTGCGCGCCGACGGGCGGCGGCTCGCCGCGGTGCACTCCGGCCAGGTCGTGGAGCTGATCGGGCGAGACCTGCACACGTGCGATGGTCCGGCGTGTCGACATGACGAGCTCGCGGTCCACTTCGGTCAGGCGCCCGTGATGGTCCTCGCGTCGAGCCGCGAGCGCGTCGTCGTCATCGCTCCACATGACCTCCCCGTCGGGCCCTGCAGGGCGCGAGTGACCGTCCTGGGGCGTGGCACGGCCGAGCTGGAGGTGAGCGTCTACGCGCGGGAGTCAACGGGTTGCCCCGGACCCTTGGACAGCGACGCGCGGGATGTCGAGGACGTTCGGATCACCGCCGTCGAAGCCTTGACCGACGAGCTCGGGACACACGTCGAGGTCGCCTGCGCGATGGACCGCGTCCCCGACGGCATGACCGTCACGATCTCGCTCTGGCTCGGGCCTCGCGAGCTCGAGTGGCGCTCGGTCCAGGTCACGACCGAGGCGGGCGCGAGCGTGGCCCGCGCGGTGTTCGGCCCCTTCGAGCGGCCCTTGCCGGCGGGCGAGTACGTCGCTCGCGTCCTCTTCGAGCTCGGCAAGCAGCCCCGGCGCCTCGGCCGCGCCTTCCGGCAACGGCTCCCGCCCGAGGAGGCGAGCGCGTTCGACCGCATCGAGCGCGCTGCGCGCCTGCGGATCGGCACGGCCCTCGACGCCGACCGCGAGCGGGCCCAGGCCCGCGCGCGGCGGCTGCCGCTCTACGACGCGCTCGAGGCCGCCCTCGGCGAGATCGAGCGACAGGCCATGGCAGCCGGCCCCGCGATCGACGCGTGGTGCGCCTCCACGCTCGAGCGGGTGGCCGAGGTGGTCGCGACGGCGACCGCCGACGACGAGCGCACCGCCATTCCCGTCCTCCACCCGGGCTCGCACCCGGTCCTCCTGGCGGACGTCGTGCTCGGCGCCCTGCACGACCTCGCGCGCCGGGTCGGGGTGACGTCGCCGGCTGCGCCGGCACCGCTCGCGCTCCGGCGACCGCGCGTGGAGCCGGACTACCACGCGGCGTTCGCCTCCGTCAGGCGCGGCGTGGAGCGTTGGCTCGAGCAGGATTGAACCTGGGTCTCGGGCGGCTCAGGCGAAGACGGCGGCCAGGTCCAGGCGCAGGTCGGGGAGGAGGGGGGTGACCAGGGCGTCGCCGCGGCCGAAGGTGCCGGCGTGGGCGAGATGACCGGCGGCGAGCGTGAAGAGGTCGACCGTGCCGGCGTCGGGGTCGACGAGCCAGAGCTCACGCACGCCGAAGCGCGCGTAGACCTCGCGCTTCTTCCCCCGGTCCCGCGCGCGGGTGCTCGGGGAGAGGACCTCGACCACCAGGTCCGGGGCCCCCTCCAGCCCGCGCGCGCTGAAGAGCGCCCGGCGGTCCTCGGCCACGAAGATCAGGTCGGGCTGCACGACGTTGTCGTCGGCCAGCAGCACGTCGAAGGGCGCGAAGTAGACCTCACCGCGCCGCCGCTCGCCCTCGACGTGCAGCACCAGCTTCACCGCCAGCCGCTTGAGGACCTGCTGATGCCGGCGGCTCGGCGCGGGGCTCACGACGTGCTCTCCGTCGAGCACCTCGTGGCGCTGGCCGTCGTCGGGGAGCTGCCGGTAGTCCTCGTAGGTGAACCGGACCTGCGGTCGCGCCATGACCTCCACCTTAGCACCGGGTCGAACTGGCCGCTCACGGGCCCGAACGATACCCGACCACGCCGACAGGCCGCGGCGGCCTCGGCGAGGGGACGCGGCAGCCCGCATCCACGGCCGGAGCCTCGATCACACGAGGGCCTGTCCTCGAACCCCGTCTTCGCAGACGGCCGCGCCGCCTCCGAGCACACCTCACCGCGCCTTCGCAGCAGGAGCGTCAGGCGAGGCCGAGGAGGGCGAGGCGCTGCGGCGCGAAGGCGAGGGAAGGCGGCCGCCTGGCCGCCGACCGAGCCTGAGCGGTCGGGGCGGACGAAGTCGGCCCCGACGCACCGCAGCGCCCGCCATCCTCGGCCGCAGCCGCGATCACACTAGCCCGGCTGGCCGCAGGGGCAGGCCCGCCGCCCCGGGAGGCAGGCCTCGTGCGACACGCGCAGGCAGGCGGTGCAGGCGACGAGGTCGTCGACGCGCGCGACGACGACCGCGCACACGGGGCAGGGCGGGCCCGTCTCGCGGTCGTCGTGGCGCGCGCGGAGGACGAGGCGCCGCGGCACCGGCGTGTGGAGGAGGTCGGCGAGCCACTGCCAGGCGAGCCGCTGGCGCCAGACGCCTGCGTCCTCGGCGGGGGCGTGCACCTCGTTGAGCCGCGTGTAGACGAGCCGCCAGCGCTGGCTCAGCGTGTCGACCTGCATGGCCCCACCGTAGCCCCGCCGCGCGGGGCCGTCCACCTGGGGAGCGCGCTCCGGAACGCGCGCGCCCCGGCCTGCCAGGCCGGGGCGCGGGGATCGCGACGCGTCGACGGGCGTCCTACTTCGGCGGGAGGACCAGCGTCGCGCCGACGACGACGTTGTCGGACGAGAGCTGGTTCAGCGTCTTGATCTCGCGCCAGCGGTTGCCGTTGCCGAGCTCACGGCGGGCGATCGAGTAGAGCGTGTCGCCCTTGGCCACCGTGTAGGTCTTGCCGCCGGCCGGCGGCGTCGTGGCGGTCGTCGTCGTCGCCTGCCGCGGCGCCGAGGCGGGCCGGGTGCGGTTCACGTCGGCCGCCGGGAAGATCAGCGTCAGGCCCGCCCGCACGTGGTCGGGGCTCGACAGCTTGTCCTTGTTGGCCTCGTAGAGCTCCTTCCAGCGGCCGCGGTCGCCGAGCAGCGCCTGCGCGACGTCGCTCAGCGTCTCGCCCGACTTCACCGTGTGGCGCAGCTCCTCCTTCGCCGCGCTGGCCACCTGCGTCGTCGCCGTGATCTGCGGCGTCGGCGCGGGCGCCGGCGTCGGCTCGGCCGCGATCGGCGTGCTGGTGGCGATCGGCGCCGGCTCGGCCGCCGGCGCGCTCGCCACCTGCGGCGACGCCGGGCCGAACGACCCCTCGACGCGCACGCCCTCACCCGGGGCCGTCGCCGCGGCCCCCTCCTTCGGCGCCTCGTAGGTCACCGCCGCGAGCACGATCACGGCCAGGACCCCGACGGCCACGTACTTCCCCATGTCCACGCGCACCTCCTCCGCGACTACGCCGCGACCCGGGCGGGCGCCTCGGCGCCCGCCGACCTCCTGAACCCCGCGACCTCGACGAGCCGCCGCGCCACCGCGGTCGCGGCGTCGGGCCGGGCCGCGAGCAGCGCCGCCTGGCGCGCCCGGGCCAGCCCGACCTCGTCGTCGAGCGCACAGATCGCCTCCGCCAGCGCCGCCGGGCCGAGGTCCGCCTCGGCCAGCACGACGCCGGCGCCCGCGCGGGCGAAGGCCCGCGCGTTGTGCAGCTGGTGGTCGTCCGCCACGCCGCGCAGCGGGACGACGCGCGCGGGCAGGCCGACGGCGAGCAGCTCCGCCAGCGTGGCCCCGCCGCCGCGCACGACCGCCAGGTCGGCGGCGCGGTAGGCCAGGCCCACGTCGGTTAGGAACGGCAGGACCGCGTGCGCGACGCCGGCGGCCGCGTAGGCCGCCCGGAGGCGCGCCGCCTCCTCGTCGCCGCCGGCGAGGTGGACGAAGCTCACCCCGCGCGCCCCCTCCCCGACGACCGGCAGCGCCTGCTCGATCCAGCGGTTGAGCGCCCTCGCGCCCTGCGAGCCGCCCATGACGAGGAGCGCGCGCCCGCCCGCCGGCAGGCCCAGGCGCGCGCGGGCCTCCTCGGGCGAGAGGTCGCACGCGGCCGCGTCGTTGAGCGGCGTGCCGAGGCGCCGGACCTCGCAGCCGAGGCGCGTCGCCTCCCACTGCGCGTACGCCTCGACCGCCAGCGGGGCGAGCCAGCGGTTCGCCCGCCCGGCGGCGGCGTTGGGCTCGAACAGGCACAGCCGCGCGCCCACGAGGCGGCCGGCGAGGGCCCCGGGCACGGACGCGAAGCCGCCGAGGCCCAGGACGACGTCGGGCCGGAAGGCGCGCACCTTCCCGTAGGCGCCCACGAGCGCGCGCGCCTGGGCGAGGAGCGCCCGGGGCGAGCGCCCGGGCGCCGACGGCACGACCGCGTAGGGCAGGCCGGTCGGCTCGAGGATCCGGCGCTCGACCGGCCGCCCGCTGCCCAGGAACAGCACCTCGGCCCCGGGCGCCTCGCGGCCCAGCGCGCGCGCGACGGCCACGGCCGGGCAGACGTGGCCGCCGGTGCCGCCGCCGGCGAACAGGACGCGAGGTGCGCGGGTGCTCATGCTGGACCTATCGGCTCGGGCGGGTCGTTGGGGCGAGCGTCACTCGGACCACGTGTCGGGCATCTCCACCGGCGCCCGCTCGGGCGCTCGCCCCTCGGCGGCGACGCGAGCCAGGAGGCCGGCGGCGGCCGCGGCGAACAGGAGCGACGACCCGCCGAAGGAGAGGAAGGGCAGGGCGATCCCCTTGGGCGGCACCGACGCCGTGGCCACGGCCATGTTCAGGATCGACTGCAGGCCGAGCGTGAGGAGGAGGCCGAGGCCGAGGAGGAAGGCGAACTCGTCGCGGGCGCGGTCGACGGCCTTCATGCCGACGACGACCAGGCCGCCGAAGACACCGATCACGGTCAGGGCGCCCAGGAGGCCCAGCTCCTCGCCGACGAGGGCGAAGATGAAGTCGGTGTGGACGTCGGGGAGGAACAGGAGCTTCTGCTGGCTGGCGCCGAGGCCCACGCCGAAGGGCCCGCCCGAGCCGATCGCGATCACCGCCTGGCGCGTCTGGTAGCCGACGCCGCCCGGGTCCGAGGCCGGGTCGAGGAACGCGTTGATCCGGTGCGTGATGTAGGTGAGCTTCCGCGCCGCGAACACGAACAGGACCAGCGCCCCGGGCGTGCCGATCAGGAGCAGGTGCCGCAGCCGGACGCCGCCGGCCAGGAGCACGGTCGTGGCGACCGTCGAGAGCAGGAGCGCCGTGCCCATGTCGGGCTCGACGGCCACCAGCCCGGCGACGAGGCCCACGACCCCGAGCGCCGGCAAGGCGCCGCGCAGCGACTGCAGCTCCTCGCGCCGGCCCGCGGCCCACGCGGCGCAGAAGACGACGAGCGCGATCTTGGCCAGCTCCGACGGCTGGCCGTTGAGGCCGGCCACGCGGATCCAGCGCCGCGCGCCGTTGACCTTGGCGCCGACGCCGGGGACGAGGACGAGCACGAGCGCCAGCACGGTCAGGCCGAGGAGCGGCCAGGCCCAGCGGCGCAGCGAGGCGAGGTCGGTCGTGCGGGCGAGCGTGAACACGCCCGCGCCGAGGGCCACCCACAGGAGCTGGCGGCGCAGGAAGAGCGTCGCGTCCTGCGCCTTCATGGCGATCCCGACCGAGGTCGACGAGTAGACGAGCACGACGCCGAGGACCGCCAGCGCGGCCACGAGCACCGTGATCGCGGCGGCGGCCCGCTGCCCGTGGTCGGAGGCGGAGACGGCGTGCGCGCTCACCAGGCCCCCAGGCCGACGCCGACGAGGCCGAGCGCGGCGAGGGCGAGCGCGGCCGCGTGGAAGCGGCCGACGATCTTCGTCTCCTTCCAGCCCTGGAACTCGTAGTGGTGGTGGAGCGGCGCGCAGCGGAGCACGCGCTTGCCGGTGAGCTTGAACGAGGCCACCTGCGCCATGACCGACAGCGCCTCGGCGACGAACACGCCGCCGACGATCACGAGGAGCAGCTCCTGCCGGGTGAGCACGGCCACGAGGCCGAGCACGCCGCCCAGCGGCAGCGAGCCCGCGTCGCCCATGAACACGCGCGCCGGGTGGCGGTTGTAGACGAGGAAGCCGGTGAGCCCGCCGGACAGCGCGGCCAGCGGCACGACCAGCGCCTCGGCGCCGGGCACGTGCACGACGCCGGCCCGCGCGGCGAGCGCCGGGTCGCCCGTGACGAGGGCCACCCCGGTGTAGGCGGCCGTGGCGGCGAGGGCGCAGCCGCCGGCGAGGCCGTCGAGGCCATCGGTCAAGTTGACCGCGTTCGACGACCCGGTGGTGACGAGGACCATCAGCGCCAGGAAGCCCAGCGCCCCGATCGGCAGGGCCCACCCGGCGAACGGCACCTGGAGCGTCGTCAGCCGCTCGAGCGCCGCCGGGTCGGCCCACCCCTGCGCGAGGACGAGCCCGCCGGCCACGAGGCCGACGCCCACCTGCCCGGCGAGCTTCTGGCGCGCCGTCAGCCCGCGCGTGCGCGCGGCGCCGAAGGTCTTCGTCCAGTCGTCGACGAGGCCGAGCGCCCCGAGCGCCAGGAGCACGCCCAGGAACAGCGCCACCGGCGCGGTCGGCGCGGCGAAGAGCAGCGTCCCGGCGCAGGTCCCCGCGAGCATGGCCAGGCCGCCGACGATCGGCGTGCTGCGCTTGGCCTGATGGAGCTGGTTGAGCGTGTCCGAGTCGGACTTCCCCTCGCGGTCGCCGAAGCGCCGGCGGCGCGCGGCGCGCGCCAGGAGCGGGGTGGCGCCCAGCGCCACGGCGAGGGACGCGGCGGCCGCGGCCCCGGCGCGCAGGCCGGGCGAGGTGCCGTCGAGGAGGGCGTCGAGGATCATGGCGTGGCTCCGGTGCGTCAGGCCGCGCGGGCGCGGGGCGGCGCGGCGGTGAGGGCGGCCCGCGCGGCGGCGACCGCCCGCTCCAGGCGGTAGCCGCGCGAGGCCTTGAACAGGACGGCGCGCCCGGGCGCCAGGTGCGGGCGCAGCGCGGCGAGGACGTCGTCGGCCGTCCCCACCTCGACCACGACCTCGAGCCCCGCCGCGCGGGCGCCGGCGGCGACGTGGCGGGCGTCGTCGCCCACGGTCACGAGGAGGCGGGGCGCGAGGCCTGCCGCCTGGCGGCCGACGGCGCGGTGGTGCTCGGCCGAGTCGGCGCCGAGCTCGTTCATGCCGCCGAGGACGACGATCCGGTCGGTCGCCAGGCCGGCGAACGTCTCCAGCGACGCCTTCACGCTGGCCGGGTTGGCGTTGTAGGTGTCGTCGACGAGCGTGACGCCGCCGGCGCGGCTCACCTGCATGCGGCCCACGGGCGCCTTGAAGGTCGCGAGCGCCTCGGCGGCCCGGGCGGGCGGCACGCCGACGGCGTCGGCCGCGGTCAGCGCGAGGAGCGCGCTCCTGAGGAACGGCTCGCCCGGGACGGGCAGGTCGAAGCTCACCGCGCATGACGGCGAGTCGACGCGCGCGCGCAGGGGGCCGAGCGACGTCGCGCGCCAGGCGACGCCCTCGCCCAGGCCGCAGGCCCGGTCGACCGGGCGCAGGGCGGGCCGCAGGCGCGGGTCGTCGGCGTTGAGGACGGCGATCCCGCCGGGTCGGAGGTGGTGGAGGAGCGAGCGCTTCTCCCGCGCGACGCCCTCGATGCTCCCCAGCCCGTCGAGGTGCGCCGGGGCGATGCAGGTGATCACCGCCACGTCCGGCCGGGCGATCGACGCCAGCCGGCCGATCTCGCCCGGGCCGCTCGTCCCGACCTCGACGACCGCCACGTCGGTCGCGCGGTCGGCCGAGAGGAGCGTCAGCGGCACGCCCACGTCGTTGTTGAAGCTCGCCGGCGCCTTGACGGCGCCCACGTGCCCGCGGAGCAGGTGATGAAGGAGGTCCTTCGTCGTGGTCTTGCCGGCCGACCCGGTGATCGCCACGACCCGGAAGCCCAGCGCCGCGCGGTAACCCGCCGCGAACGCCGCCAGGGCGGTCCGCGCGCACTCGACGCGCAGGACCGGCCGCGCGGGGCCCGCCTCGACCGGGCTCGAGACGACGACCGCCCGCGCCCCCCGCGCGAACGCCTCGCGCACGAAGGCCGCCCCGTCGTGGCGCGCGCCGCCGAGGGCGAAGAACACCGCCCCGGGGCGGAGCGCGCGCGTGTCGGTCGAGACCGAGGTGAGGAGGACGTCGCCCGCGCCCGCCGGGACGTCCGCCCCGATCCAGCGCGCCAGGCGTGCGAGTCCGATCGCCTCCATGGACGGCCCTCCCAGGGACTCTTCGGCGGGGGGGCCTGTCGGGCTTGAACGGGCTACCGGCGGGGCGGGCCGCCGCCGAGGGGGCAGGAGAAGGGCGCCCGGCAGGGTAGGATCGTTAGCACCCGAACCAATCCGCGGAGACGCCGCCATGCCCGAGTTCCAGCGCTTCCAGGGGACCGCCCGCTACCTGACCAGCGAGGCGCTCCAGGCCGCCGTCGACTGCGCGCTCGTCCTCGAGCGGCCGCTGCTGGTCAAGGGCGAGCCGGGCACGGGCAAGACGCTCCTGGCCGAGGCGATCGCGGAGGGCCTCGGGCTGCCGCTGCTCCGCTGGCACGTCAAGTCGACCACGCGCGCGCAGGACGGGCTCTACGTCTACGACACCGTCCAGCGCCTCTACGACTCGCGCTTCAACGACGGCGACGTCAAGGACATCCGCAAGTACATCAAGCTCGGCCCGCTCGGGCAGGCCTTCAAGGCGGAGGGCCGCGTCGTGCTCCTGATCGACGAGGTCGACAAGGCGGACCTCGAGTTTCCGAACGACCTCCTGCACGAGCTCGACCGCATGCGCTTCCGGATCGCCGAGACCGACGAGGAGGTCGCGGCCCGGCAGCGCCCGGTCGTCGTGATCACGAGCAACAACGAGAAGGAGCTGCCCGACGCGTTCCTGCGCCGCTGCGTGTTCCACTTCATCGACTTCCCCGAGGCGGAGCTGATGAAGCGGATCGTGGCCGTCCACCACCCCGACCTCGACGCGCGCCTCGTCGGCCAGGCGCTCGAGGCCTTCTTCGCCCTACGCAAGCTGCCGCGCCTGCGCAAGCGCCCGAGCACGAGCGAGCTGATCGACTGGCTGGCCGTCCTCAAGGCGTCCGGCGTCGCGCAGCTGAAGAACGACCAGGACCTGCCGTTCCTGGGCACGCTCCTGAAGAAGGAGCAGGACCTCGCGGCGCTGCAGGAGCTGCGCGCGGGCGTCCGCCGGTGGGGCTGAGCCGATGAAGGAGGAGGCGCCCAGGGACCGCGCCGGCGTCAAGGTCGAGGGCAGCCTCGTCCGCTGCCCCTACTGCCACACCGACGTCGAACCGGCGGCCGACGCGTGGGTCGCCTGCGCCGGGTGCATGGCGCGGCACCACGGCGCCTGCTGGGACGAGCGCGGCGCGTGCGCGAGCTGCGGCGCGCTCGACCGCCTCTCGCCCGAGCGCCGCGCGCCGCCGGACGACGACGCGGTGCTCGCCCTCCTGCGCGCCGGCCGGCGCGACGAGGCCGCGCGGGCGCTCCGGCTGCGCGGGCTCGACGAGCGCGCGGCGACCGTCGCCGTCGAGCTCGCGGCCGCCGCCCTCGGCCCGGAGCCGTCCAGCTCGCTCGGGGTCGCGCGCGTGGCGCTCCTGGCCCAGGCGCTCGGGCTGGCGGTGTGCGGTGGCCTCGCCCTGACCCACGCCGCGGCGGGGGTGTGGACGGGCCTGGTCGTCGTGCTCGCGGCGACCGTGACGATCGGCGTGAGCGCGCTCCGGTCACGCCGCTCGCGCGGGCACCTCGGCGCGATCGCGCTCGCGAACCTCGCCCCGGTCGTCCTCGCGCCGATCCTGATCTCCACGCTGAACATAGGGCCCGACGCGGGCGCGCCGGTCCTGGCCCTCCTGGGCTTCACGGCCACGGCCGCCTCGATCGTCACGGCGACGCGCCTCGGCGCGCAGGCGAGGCGCTGAGCGTGTTCGTCCCCTTCCTCTACGAGCTCCGCCGCCGCAAGGTCCCCGTGGGGGCCCAGGAGGCGGTCGCCCTGGCGAAGGCGCTCTCGCTCGGCCTCCACGACAGCTCGCTCGACGGCTTCTACCACGTCGCCCGCGCGCTCCTCGTCCACTCCGAGGCGCACCTCGACGCCTTCGACGAGGCCTTCGGCGCCCACTTCCGCGGGCTCGTCCCGCCGCGGCCGGCGGACGTGAAGGACGAGCTGCTCGAGTGGTTGAAGGACGCCCTCGAGCGGCAGTTCACGCCGGAGGAGCTCGCGGCGCTCGAGCAGAAGGACCCCGACTGGCTCATGAAGCGCTTCGAGGAGCTCCTGCGCGAGCAGGCGGAGCGCCACGACGGCGGCAACCGCTGGATCGGGACGGGGGGCACCTCGCCCTTCGGCCACTCGGGCGCGGCCCAGCCGGGGATCCGCGTCGGCGGCCCGGGCGGCAACAAGAGCGCGATCGCCGTCGCCGACGCGCGACGCTACCGCCCCTACCGGAGCGACCTGACCCTCGACGTGCGCCAGCTCGCCGTGGCCCTGCGCAAGCTGCGGGCGTTCGCCCGCGAGGGGGTCGACGAGGAGCTCGACCTCGAGGGGACGATCGACGAGACGGCGAGGAACGCGGGCGAGCTCGAGGTGGTGACGCGGCCGCCGCGACGGCCGAACACGCGCGTCGTCCTGCTCATGGACGTGGGCGGCTCCATGGACCCCTACGCGCACCTCGTGTCGCGCCTGTTCTCGGCCGCGAGCAAGGCGACCCACTGGAAGGAGCTCCGCTCCTACTACTTCCACAACTGCATCTACGGCCGGCTCTACACGACCGAGGGCTTCAGCGAGGCGATCGGCGTCGACGACCTGCTCGCGGCCTGCGGCCCGCACCACAAGCTGATCGTCGTCGGCGACGCGCTCATGGCCCCCTACGAGCTCCTGCAGAAGGGGGCGGCCTCGCGCGGGGAGCTCCTGCCGGGGATCGCCTGGCTGCAGCGGCTGGCGCAGCACTTCGAGCGCAGCGCCTGGCTGAACCCCGAGCCCCCGACCTCCTGGCGCGGCTCGACGATCGAGGCGATCGCGCAGGTCTTCCCCATGTTCCCCTTGACCCTGCAGGGGCTCGGCGAGGCCGTGGGGCACCTGACGAGAGGCCGGACCGCCCGCCGCGCCTGAGTTTGGCCCCGCCCCGACCGGCTGCTATGGTTGCGAGCGGAGGAACCTCATGCTGCGCGAGGCGCTGGTGGTCGCGTGTGCCCTTGCCGTGGCCGCCGGGCCCGGCTGCGGGTCGATCGTGGGGCTGGCGGCCGACCGCGAGGTGCGGGTCGTCACCAACCCCGCCGGGGCCGCGCTCTTCGTCGACGGCGCCCCGGTGAACGCGACCGGGCCCGCGGTCGTCCTCCTCGACCCGGCGGAGGAGCACCGGGTCGAGGCGCGGCTCGACGGCATGCAGGCCGGGACGCAGGTCACGCGCTCGACGCGCACCGGCGTGGTGATCGCCAACGTCTTCCTCACCCTGGGCCTCGGCCTGTGGATCGACTGGCTGACGGGCGCCCTCTACACGTTCCCCGACAAGGTCGTGCTGAACCTCGGCCGCGCCCCGGGCGCCGAGGAGCCGCCGCTGTCGGCCCAGTTCCCGCCGGCGCCGCGGCTCATGCCGCACGACGACCCGCTGGCACCGAAGGCGCCCCCGCCCAAGGGCACCGTCGAGGTGCGCTCCGACCTGCGCCAGGCCGACGCGCGCACGTGCGAGATCTGCCGCGCGGTCGTCGTCCACGGCCGCCCCTGCCAGGAGTGCGGGCAGCCCCCCCGGGACGCCCTCGCCCCTCGCTAGTGTGACCGCGGCTGCGGCGGAGGAGGGCGGGCGCTGCCGTTCGCCAGGGTGTCGCGCTTCGCGCGACACCCTGGCCGCTCAGGCTCGGTCGGCGGCCAGGAGGCCGCCTTTCCTCGCCTTCGCGCGGCATCGCCTCGCCCTCCTCCGCCTCGCCTGGGGCTCTCGCTGCGAAGGCGCGGTGAGGTGTGCTCGGAGGCGGCTCGGCCGCCCTCCGAAGACGGGTTCGCCCGTGAGCTACTCGCCCCCGGCGCCGTCGTCCTCGCCCGCGACCGCCGGCTCGAGCCCGTCCTCGGACACCAGGTCGTCAGAGACGTCGAGCACGTCGTCCGCGGGCGGCGGCGCGCCGAGCGCCGCCTCGACGCGGGCCAGGAGCTCGTCGACGGGGCCGCTGCGCGCGGACAGGAGCACGGGCGCGGGCGACAGCGTCTGGGCGAGCGGCACGAAGGCCGACGGGTCCTCGAGCCGGTCCGACTTGTTGAGGACGAGGACCTCCGGCGCGTCGCCGTGGCCGAGGTCGCGCAGGATCCGGCGCACGGTGCCCACGCGCTCGAACACGTCGGGGTCGCTGGCGTCGGCGACGTGGACCAGGACGCTGGCGTCCGCCAGCTCGTCGAGCGTGGCCCCGAACGCCTCGAGGAGGTCGCGCGGCAGCGAGCGGATGAACCCCACCGTGTCCGACATGACGACGCGGCGCCCGCCGGGGAGGCGCCGGTGGCGGATCGTCGGGTCGAGCGTGGCGAAGAGCATGTCCTCGGCCAGCACCTCGGCGTCGGTGAGCCGGTTGAAGAGCGTCGACTTGCCGACGTTCGTGTAGCCGACGAGCGCCACGTGCGGGAGGCGGTTCTTCCTGCGCCGCGTGCGGCGCATGGCCCGCTGCCGCCCGAGCTGCTTCAGCTCGCGCTCGATCCCGTCGAGCCGCGCGCGGATCGCGCGCCGGTCGATCTCGAGCTTCTTCTCGCCCGCGCCGCGCGTGCGGCCGAAGCCGGCGCCGCCGCGGCCGCCGACCCGCGACAGCTCGCCCCCGCGCCCCAGCAGGCGCGGGAGCATGTACCGCAGCCGCGCCGCCTCGACCTGCAGCTTGCCCGCGTGGGTGCGCGCGCGCCCGGCGAACAGGTCCAGGATCAGCTCGGTGCGGTCGATCACGCGCAGCCCGAGCTGGTCCTCGAGCGCGACCAGCTGCCGCGGCGCGAGCTGCTCGTTGAACACGACCAGCTCGGCGCCGGTCGTGAGCGCCAGCGCCGACAGGTCGGCCACGCGCCCGCGCCCGAGCAGGGTGTGCGGGTCCATGTGGTCGCGCCGCTGGTGGACCTCGCCCTTCACGTCGAGGTCGGCCGCGCGCGCCAGCTCGCGCAGCTCGGCCAGGTCCTCGTCGATGTGCCGCCGCGACGCCGTCGAGACGACGGCCAGGAGCGCCGGCGTGCGCGCCGGCCCCGTCGTGCGCGCGCCCGGCGTCGCCCGCTCGAAGGCCTCCTCGAGCTCGGCCACGAGCTCCGGCAGGTCGGTGCGCACGAGGTGCGGCGCGCGGCGCGGCCCCACGCGCACCCCGCGCGAGCCGTCCTCCTGCGAGGGCACGAGGACGACCTCGCGCGTCGACGTCGGCAGCCCGTCGGGGCCGACCTCGATCAGGAGGAGCAGGTCGAGGCGCCAGCGGATCAGGTCGTTGAGGTCGCGGCCGCTCGGCTCCTCCGTAGGGCGGAGGACGGTCGCCAGCCAGCGGAGCCCCTTGAGGCGGCCCTGGCCGCGGCGCTCGCGGTCGAGCGAGGGCACCGGCAGGGTCGTCGCGTCGCCGAGGAACACGTCGCGCACGGCGCCGCCGCGGTCCAGGAGCACGCCCAGCCGGCGACCGATCGCCTGGCTCAGCTCCGCGAGCTCGCGCACGAGGTCGGGCGTGGCGGTCGCCTCGGGCGGCACCCGCCGGCGGAGCAGACGCTCGAGCGCCCGCATGTCGCTCGCCTTCAGCCCCTTCGTGATCCCCTTGACCTGCGCCAGCGTGCCTCCCGGCTCTCCATGATGCATCAGGCCGTCGGGCCTGCCAGCGTCGATATCGCCCCGCCTGGTTGCGGGTTGGGCCGGCTGATAGAGTCTCTGGGCGCGCGCGGACGGCCGCGCGCCAGGGCCGTGGCAGGGGTTATGCCGATCCAGTACGTCTGCCTCGGGTGTCGCGAGCAGATGGTCCTGCCGGACCACAAGGCAGGCCAGCTCTGCGCGTGCCCGCGCTGCCGGCTCAAGTTCCTGGCGCCGCCGCCCGCCCGCGCGGCGGCCCCGCCGCAGGGGGCGGGGCCCCCGGTCTATCCCGGGGCGGCCCGGCCGGTGCGACTCGTCCCGCCCCCCGCGCCCGAGCCCGCGCCCGAGCCGGAGGAGGAGCCGACCGATCCGGTCCCGGGCCTCTTCGGCATGGCGGCCGGGACGGTCTCGCGCGGCGGCCTCTTCGGCCAGGAGGAGGTGGAGGTCGGCGAGCTGTTCGGTGGCGCCGGAGACGCGGAGCCAGCCGAGGCCGCCACCCCGCCGACCGCGCAGCCGCGCCCCGCGCCGCGGCCCGCGCCGCCGCCGCAGGGCGCGCCGGCCGGGGCGGCGCCGCCGGGCTACCGCCCGCCGCACCCCTACGCCTACCCCGGCGGCGCCCCGCCCGGCTATGCGCCTCCGGGCTACCCACCTGGCTATGCCCCCCCGGGCTACCCGCCCGGCCCGGCCCCGCAGGGCTATCCGGCCGGCTACCCGGGCTACCCGGGGGTCTATCCCGGCTACCCGCCGCCCGGCGCGGCCTACCCGCCCGGCTATCCGGCGGCGCCGCCCGGCTACCCGGGCTACCCCGGCTACGCCCCCGCCCCGCAGCAGCCGCCCGGCGCGCACCCGAACTCCGGGCACGCGCCGCCGACCCCCGCCATGGGGGTCCCGATCGGCGCGCCGCCGGAGGCCGCGCACGCCGCCGAGGCGGCGCCGGACCTGATCAGCATGGACGACGTCTTCGCGCGCCGCGCCCCGGCGGCGGCGGGCGCCGTCGGGGGACGCGGCTGCCGGCTCGTGTGCCTCGACGGCCTGCCTGACGGGACCGAGTTCCACCTGCCGGCGGGGAAGATCTACGACATCGGCCGCGACAAGGAGGCCGACGTCAAGATCCTCTCCACGTCGGTGTCGCGCCGGCAGGCGCGGATCGACGCGACGGGCCCGCAGCCGGTGCTGATCGACTGCGGCTCGGCGAACGGGACGCAGGTGAACGGCGAGGTGGTCGCGCGCCACCCGCTGCGCGAGGGCGACCTGATCAAGATGGGGAAGGTCCTCTTCCGCTTCCAGAGCGCGTAGCCGGGACCGCGGGGGGCCGTGGCGTTCAGAAAGCTGATCCAGTGTCCCGCGTGCCGCTTCACCAACCGCCTCGGTGACGCCCGCTGCATGATCTGCAAGGCGCCGCTGCCGCAGGCGGCGGGCGACGGCGCGCCCGCGCCCCCGCAGGCGGCCGGGCCGGCGGCGCAGGCCGGCGCCCCGACGCCGCCGCGCCGCCCTGGGCCTCCGGGGCCCCGGCCCGGGCCGCCGCGCGACCGGCCGCCGCCCCCGCCCGACGTGCGCCGGACCGCCCCGATGAAGCGCCCGGTCCCGACCGAGGCGACGAGCGCCGACGCGGCCCCGGTCGAGCCGCCGCCCCCCGCGCGGAAGGCGACGCCCACGACCCGGATCGTCGCCAGCGAGGTCGACCCGAGCGCGGTGATCGGCTGGCTCTGCTGCGACCCGCTGCCGCCGATCCCGCTCGGCGGCAAGCCGGTCCTGACGATCGGCCGCCACCACGACTGCGACCTCGTCCTGCCCCACAAGGAGGTCTCGCGCCGTCACGCCGTGGTCAAGGTGCGCGCCGGCACGATCGTGTTCGAGGACGAGGGCTCGTCCAACGGCTCCTTCGTGAACGGCCAGCGCGTGAGCCACACGACGCTGCGGCTCGGCGACGTGGTGACGATCGGCCCCTACGAGGTCGAGCTGAAGAGCAACGAGGACATGGCCGCCAAGGACGAGCGGTCGGAGACGAAGACCAACCTCGAGCTCACGGCCGTGTCCCGCCTCAGCCCGCTGGCGGCCATGACGGGCAAGCTGCAGGAGGTCCCCCTGGCCGAGGTCCTCCAGGGGATCGAGTTCAACAAGAAGACGGGCACGCTCACCGTCTCCGCCGACCGGCAGCAGGGCGTCCTCGTCGTCCACCACGGCGAGCCGCGGTTCGCCCGCTGGGGCGACCTGACCGACGACGAGGCGGTCCTGCGCATGCTCACGCTCCTGCGCGGGCGCTTCGCGTTCGTCGCCGAGCCGGAGCCGGGCGAGCGCACCATGCGCGGCACGCTCACCGGCCTCCTCCTCGAGGCCAGCCGGCGGATCGACGAGGGCGAGACGGCGCCGACCGACGAGGGGGCGCCGTTGATCGATCTCGACGACCCGCCGGCCGACTGACCGTGAACCGTGGGGGGCGCGGCGTCTAGGACACCATCCGCCACGTGGTCCCCGCCGCGCCCAGGGCGACCAGCCCGGCGCCCGCCGCCGCGAGCGAGTAGGGGGGGAGCCCGAGCAGGACCGACGGGTCGGGCGCGCCGTTCAGGCGCAGGAGCACGTCGACGGCGGCCACCGCCAGCCCGACGAACGGCAGGACCAGCCAGGGCCACACCGCCGCGCCGGCCGTGGCCACGTCCACGCCCAGGGGCGCCGGCGCGCCGCGGGGGACGAAGACGACCCCGGCGGACGCGGCCTCCGCCGCCGCGGGCGCGGGCGCCGGCGGCGCCGGCGCCGTGGCGGCGACCACCTCGATGCGCTTCTCCTCCTTGGGGTCGGGCCAGCCGACCAGCCAGGCGCGCGCGGTGACCGTCCAGGTCACGTCGGGCCGCGGCGCCTGGCCGATCGAGGGCGGCCCCTCCGGCGGGAGCGGGAACACCACGCGGGCGCGGAACCGCGCCGGCTCGAGCCGGTGGGCCGGGGCGAGGACGCCGGGCCCGGCCAGCACCTCCCGCTGCTCGTGGATCGTCCGCTCGTGGTGCTGCGAGCTCTTGCCGCCGCCGGTGACCCAGTGCTCCTTGCAGGCCAGCGTCACCGTGACCTCGTCCACGTCGATCGGCCGCCGCAGGTCGAAGCTCACCTCGACCGGCAGCGCGTCGCCGAGGAGCGCCGCCTCCGGGACCTCCGCCCGGAACTCGCGCAGCCGCGTGCGCACGAGCCCGTCGCGCGCCCACAGGACGAGGAAGACCGGCGAGAGCAGCGCGAGGAAGACGACGAGCGGCACGATGAACACGACGACGAGCAGGCAGCCGAAGGCCTTCGCGACCAGCCCGGCCGCGGGGCTGGCGGCCTTCCCCGCCGCGCGACGGGCGAGGAACGCCTCGCGGGCCTGCGCGGTCGGCAGGGTCGCGGGCACGATGTCGATCGGCGCGGCGACGGCCGGGTCGAGCGCCCACGGGCCGTCGACGGCGGCCCGCACCTGCCAGTCGCGCCGCACGCGCTCGCCGAGGTAGGTCGGCGACGCGTCCGGCGGCACCTCGAGCGCGAACTCGACCCGCTGCCCGGCGACGAGCGGCCCCTCGGCGACGCGCACGGGCGGCGAGCGGGTGAAGGCCATGCCGACGCCGCCCTCGAGCTGCACCTCGACCGCGCGCGCGGTGGGCAGGTCCTGGAGGACCTCGACCGTGCCGGTGACCTCGCCGCCGATCGGGACCTGGACCTGCGAGAGGTGCAGGGCGATCGGGGCGCTCACGCGTCGTCCGCGTAGCGGGCCAGGAACTCCTTGACCGTGTCGACCAGCCGCTCGCGCGGCACGGTCACCTGGCCGGGGAGGGTGCGGAGCCACTCGGCGCGGTCGCCGATCGCCTGCGACTGCTCGACGCCCTGGCGCAGGTCCTTCACGGCCACCTCGCCCCGGCCGAGCTCGTCGCCGCCGGCGACGACGGCCACGGTGAAGCCGCGGCGGTCGGCGTACTTGAACTGCTTGGCCACGCCGCCCGAGCCCACGTAGAGCTCGACGTCGAGCCCGGCCGCGCGCAGCTCGGCGGCCATCGTCTGGTACTCCGCCCGGTGCGGCGCCTCGATCGTCGTCACGAGCACCGGGCAGCGGCCCGGCCGGGCGGGGAGCTTCTTCAGGGCGTGGAGCGCGGCGAGCAGGCGGTCGACGCCGATCGACGCGCCGGTCGACGGGACCTGCTGGCCGAGGAAGCGGCCGACGAGGCCGTCGTAGCGCCCGCCGCCGGCGACCGAGCCGAACGGCTGCGTCGCGCCCCCCTCGCCCTCGACGGGGAAGGTGAGCACCACCTCGAGCACGGGGCCCGTGTAGTAGGCCAGCCCGCGGACGATCGCCGCCGAGAAGCGCACGCGGTCGTCGCCCACGCCGCGCTCGGTGAGGACCTCGTCGAGCTCGGTCATCTCGGCCAGGCCGGCGTCGCCGTCCTTCGTCCCGGCCACGAGCTCGCGCACGGCGCGCAGGTAGCCCTGGCGGTCGTCCGGCGCGCCCAGGAAGGCGAGCAGCCGGTCGATCTGCCCGGGCTCGAGCCCGGCGCCCTCCATGACGTCGCCCGACGGGTCGACGCGGCCGGGGCCGAGCAGGTCGCGGACCCCCTCGGGCCCGACGCGGTCGATCTTGTCGAGCGAGCGCAGCACGCGCACGGCGCGCTCGGGCGTGCAGCCGACCCTCTCCAGGAGGCCGTTGAGGACCTTGCGGTCGTTCATGCGGACCTCGTAGCTGCCGCGCGGGACGCCGAGCGCCTCGATCGCCTCGGCGATCACGCAGGCGACCTCCGCGTCGGCGAGCATCGAGCCCGCGCCGACGATGTCGATGTCCAGCTGCGTGAACTCGCGGAAGCGGCCGGGGCCGGGCTTCTCCTGGCGCCACACCTGCCCCACCTGGTAGCGGCGGAAGGGCGTGCCGAGCTCCTGGAAGTGCTCGGCCACGTAGCGCGAGAGCGGCGCCGTGAGGTCGTAGCGCAGGGCCACCCACTCGTCGTCGTCGTAGCGCCAGGCGAACACGCCCCCGTCGGGCTGGTCGGCCTCGGGCAGGAACTTGCCCAGGCAGTCGAGGTACTCGACCGCCGGCGTCTCCAGCGGCGTGAAGCCGTAGCGCTCGTAGACGCGGCACACGGTGTCGACCATGCGCCGCCGCGTGGCCACGACCTCCGGCGGGAGGTCGCGGAACCCCTTCGGCACGCGCGGCACGGTGCGGCGGGGCTTCTTGTCCTTCATGGGGGCGTCGCTCGGGTTCGGGTCCGCGCGTCAGGATACCCGTCCCCCCCGCGCGCTGTGTGATCGCGGCTGTGGCCGAACGATGGCGGGCGCTGCGGTGCGTCGGGGGGGGGGGGGGGGCGCGGCCCCCCCCCCCCCCCCCCCCCCCCCCCCCCCCCCGGGGCCCGCCCCCCCCCCCCCCCCCGGGGCCCCGGTTGGGCACCCCGGCGCCCCATACCCCCCCCCCCCCCTTGC
>JAMLIC010000042.1 GCA_023954375.1 Planctomycetota bacterium | reverse complement strand
CGCCCCCCCCCCCCCCGGCCGCTCAGGCTCCCTCGGCGGCCAGGAGGCCGCCATCGGTCGCCTTCGCGCGGCATCGCTCCGCCCTCCTCCGCCTCGCCTGAGGCTCTCGCTGCGGAAGCGCGGCGAGGTGTGCTCGGGGGCGGTCCGACGTGCTTCGATGAGGTGGTGTGCCGTGGGACGGAGGGAGAGAAGAAGGGCGCACAGCGGGACGGAGGAGTGAAGAAGGGGCGGTCACAGCGGAGCGGTGGGAGGGGGGCATGCCCGGGTCATCGATGCCTTCAAGAGCGCAGAGTACTGGCACGGTAGAGCTCGAGCCGCTGGTCCCCCGCCCGCGGGAGTGGGACCTCCACCACGCCGGCGCGCCCCGGCAGCCACGGCTCAGGTAGAACAGGGCGCGTGGAAGAGCTGGGGTCGGACGCGGTCTTCCAGTTCATGCTCGGCCTCGCCCACCGGCCGCTGAGCGTCTACGCGGCCGTGGTCATCATGTTGACCCTCTCCAGCTTCGGCCTCCCGGTGCCCGAGGAGGTCACGCTCCTCAGCGCCGGGTTCATCGCCCACGTCGGCCGCAACCCCGAGCTCTACCCGCCGCCCACGCCCGACGCCCTCGTCGTGCAGCCGTACGTCCTCGCCGTCGTGTGCACGCTGGCGGTGTTCTGGAGCGACGTCCTCATCTACTGGCTGGGGCGCCGCTTCGGCATCCCGATCCGACGCAGCCGCTTCGTGCGGCGCTTCGTGTCGAAGAAGGCCTGGACCAAGGCCGAGGCCTGGGTCGAGCGCTACGGCGTGCGCGTCTGCTGGGTCTTCCGCTTCATGCCAGGCGTCAGGTTCCCCGGGCACCTCACCTGCGGCCTGGTCCGCGTCCCCTTCTGGCAGTTCTGCCTGGCCGACGGGATCGCGACCCTCGTGAGCGTGCCCACGCAGGTGCTGCTCATCGCCTTCTACGGCGAGGAGATCCTCAGGTTCCTCAAGGAGTTCAAGCTCGTCGTCGCCGTGGTCATCGGCATCGCCAT
This sequence comes from Planctomycetota bacterium, assembly GCA_023954375.1. Lineage (GTDB taxonomy): Bacteria > Planctomycetota > J058 > J058 > J058 > JAMLIC01. The sequence goes on along the minus strand of JAMLIC010000042.1, from coordinate 76,805 downwards.
CATCGGCTTCGTCGTCTGGCGCTTCTTCCTCCGCCGCCCCGAAGCCCCGACGGCCCAGCCGGACCAGGTCGCCCGCTCGACCACCTGCGAGGAGTGATGCGCTCGCGAGGGGCGGGCGATCGGAGCGAGTCCCGGACCGGCACGAACTGTCCCCTTCCGCCCGTCCCCATCGCTCGCTCTGGCGGGTCCGCGCCGGGGCGCGGTCGGGGCCGGGCGGCGCCCGCCGGCGGCGGCCCAGCGGTCCTGGAACAGGGCCGCGAGCGCGTCGACGGCCGGCCCCTGCACGCGCACCTGCGCGTCGTGCCAGTCCCCGCTCTCGTAGGAGCGGGCGATGTTCTGCCCGCCGATGAACCCCGTGACCCCGTCGATCACCGTGATCTTGCGGTGGTCGTGCGCCTTCCAGCCGCGGCTCTCGCGCGGCGCCGGCGGGCGGCCGACCAGGCGCCCGAAGCCGCCCGTGACCGCGCGCCCCAGGTTCGCGAGCGAGCCGCGGAGCCCCTCGGCGGCCCCGTGCTGCACGACGACCTCGGCGCCGGCGCGGCGCAGGTCCCCGTCGAGGCCGTGGGTGAAGTCGCGCGCCTGCCGCCCGTAGACCAGCCGCGTGATCGTCTTGCTGCGCGCGTCGACGAGGCAGCGGACGTCGACCCCCGCCCCGGCCCGCTGGCCGAGGAGCCCGGCCAGCGAGCGGCCGGTGGCGTCGTCGACCCAGTTGAACACCTGCAGGTCGACCGACCGCTGCGCCCGCGCCAGGTCGTCGCGGAGGGCGGCGAAGGCCTGCCCGTCGATCAGCAGCCGCACCTCGTTGCCGGCCGTGGCCGGGTCGATGCGCACCAGCCGCTCGGGCAGGCGCCGCGCGCCGAGCGTCCGGGCGCCCTCGACCGTCGCGCCCGGGCCGAGCGCGGCCGGCAGGCGGTAGCGGCCGCTCCACACGGGCGCGGACCCCGGGCCGGGCGGCGGGGCGGCCAGCGCGCCGACGAGGCCCGGCGTGGCGCTGGCCTCCGTCAGGAGCTCGCCGCCGGCCACGCGCGCCGCGCCGCGCTCGACGGCGACCGGTCCGCCGAGGTCGGCGCGCGTGTGGCGCTCGTACACCAGGTCGGCGCCCGCGCCGGTCAGGCGCAGGAGCCCGGCCGTCGGGCGCCCCTGGTCGTCGGTGGCCTCGAGGCGCCAGACGCCCTCGACGCCCTGCGCCCGCGCGGCCCCCGCCGACGCCACGAACCCGGCGATCGCCAGGGCGATGCCGGGGAGGGTGACCCCATGTCTCTTCATGCCGACCTCGTCCGGGTGGTTGCAACCCGCGGGCCGAGGCGCAACCGCCGACCGCCGAGGCGCGTGACCCGTTCGTCTCGTCGTCGGTTCTGGCGGATCGCCTCACGCGCCGGGCTGCGAGAACCCGAGCCGGTGCCCGTAGAGCTCGACGCGGTCCCCGTCGGCGAGGACCACCCGCCCGGAGACCGGGCGGTCGTTCACCAGCACGCGCGGCGAGTCGCTCAGGTTGACGAGCAGGTAGCGGTCGGAGCCGCGCACGAACATGGCCACCTTCTTCGGGACGAGCCAGCCGTTGAGCGACAGGTCGCACCCGGCCCCCTTGCCCACGAGGAAGGTCTCCGACACGAACAGCCGCAGGTCGGCGGCGCCCTTCTTCGGGACGACCACGTGCCCCCTCACGCGGCCCGCCTCCTCGGCGGCGCGCCGGGCCACCTCGGGGGAGAGCTGCAGGGTCATCCCGCCGAGCCGGTCGTCGCCCTCGTCGCCCACCGGCGTCTCGGGCAGCCCGGCGAACCCCCTGGCGGAGGTCGCCCGCACCTTCACCTGGAACTTGCCGAGGACGATCACGTCGCCGTCGTTGAGGAGGGTGAGGCCTCCCACGCGCTTGCCGTTGAGGAACGTGCCGTTCGCCGTCCCGAGGTCGACCACCGCCAGGAACGCGTCGTTGCGGCGCACCTCGGCGTGGCGGCGCGACACGAGCATGCTGTCGAGGACGAGCGCGCAGCCGGGGTCGCGGCCGATCGTCACCACGTCCTGGTCGAAGTCGTGCACCGACGACTCGCCCTCGGGCGAGGTGACCGCGAGCTGGAAGCTGGCCGCGTCGTCGCGCGCCGCGGGCGCGGCCTCGTCGCCCGCCTCGAGCTCGCCGAAGGCCGCGTCGAGGTCGCCGTCCGACCCCGCCGGCGTCGGGGCGGGGGGGGGGCGCGGCCCCCGGCGGGCCCCGCGCGCGGGCCGGGCCGCGGCGGGCGGGTCGCGCTGGCCCGCGCCCGGGCCCCCCCCCGGCAGGTCCCGCGCCAGGGCGGGGCCGCGCCCGAGCGTCCCCTCGAAGCGCGCGGCCCACAGGTCCACGAGGACCTGCGTGGCGCGGGCATCCAGGTCATGGACGACGTCGGCGAGGTCGGGGGCGAGGTCGGGGGTGTCGCCGCCCCCGGCGGGCGAGGTCCCGCCCTCCTCGGGCGGCGGGGCCTGCGACCCGTCCGTCGTCCAGCGCCCGGCGCTCAGCGCCTTCCCGATCGCCACGCGCGCGCGGTCGACCTCGGCCGCGAGCGCGCGCGCGGCGGCCCGCTCGGCGCGGTCGAGGCTGGGAGGGCGACGGGGGCGCACCACGCGGACATCCTACGTGCAGCCCCCGACCGCAGCAGCAGCAGCAGCGGACGGGCGGCGCGCGCGCCGCGACCGCTCCTCGGGTCGCTCGCCGCCGGGTCCGGCGCCTGCGCAGTTGCGCCGGGTGGCGGCATGATCGACCATGCCCCGCGGATGACGCTCCCGGTCGGGGCAGAGGTCGACGGCTGGCGGATCGAGCGGAAGGTCGGCCAGGGGTCGATGGGGACGGTCTACGAGGCGCGGCGCGCGGGCGTCCGGGCCGCGCTCAAGCTCATCCGCGGGGACGCCAGCGACCGCGAGCAGCTGGCGCGCTTCCGCCGCGAGGCGCGCGTCCTCCTGGGGCTCGACCACCCCCACGTCGTCCGCTGCCTGGCCACCTGCGACACGGACGACGGAGGGGTCTACCTGGCCCTCGAGTTCGTGAGCGGGGGCTCCTTGCAGGACCTGCTCGACCGCCGCGGGCGGCTTCCGGCCCCTCAGGCGATCGGCGCCGTGCGAGGCGTCCTCGCCGGGCTGGGGGCGATCCACGCCCAGGGGATCGTCCACCGCGACGTCAAGCCCGCCAACGTCCTCGTCGACGGCGAGGGCCGGGCCAAGCTGGCGGACTTCGGCCTGGCGCGGCCGGTGGAGGGCTCCTCGGTCCTCACCCAGACCGGGACGATCCTGGGCACGCCCTTCTACATGGCCCCGGAGCTGATCCGCGGCCAGGAGGTCGGCCCGTCGATCGACATCTACGCGGCCGGCGCGACGCTCTGGACGCTCCTCGTCGGCGAGCCGCCGTATCCGGGGCACAACCCGCTCGAGGTGCTCCAGGCCCACCTGCGCGCGCCCGTGCCGGACCTGCGCCAGCGGCTGCCGGGCGCGCCCGACCGCCTCGCGCAGGCGCTCGACGTGCTCCTCTCGAAGCACCCGGACGACCGGCCGCGCTCGACCGCCGATGCGCTGGCCTTGCTCGAGGGGTTGCCGTCGATGCCCCTGCCGATGGCGCCGGGCGAGGCCGCCGGCGAGGACACGGCCGCCCGCCCGGCCGGAGCCGTCGGGGCCGTCGGGGCCGTCGGGGCCGTCGGGGCCGTCGGGGCCGTCGGGGCCGTCGGGGCCGTCGGGGCCGTCGGGGCCGTCGGGGCCGATGACGCGCGCGCCGCGCGACGAACCTCGTCCCGATCGACCCTCGCGCTGGAGGCCATGGCCGAGGCCCAGCGGGCGGAGACCCGGAAGACCTCGTCCCGGACCACGTCTCGGACGTCGTCGCGAACGACCGCGAGGGGGCGGACCGCCGACACCTCGGCGGACACGGCGACCGAAGCCCCGCGCGCCCGCGGGGGGTCGGAGACCCGGCCCGCCCTCGCGCGCTCCGACGCGCGCCTCCCGACCGACGCCCGCCAGGGCGACGCGGCCACGTCCCCGCCAGGGACCGGCCCCGCCGCGCGGCCGCGCGGCCGCGCGGGGGATCCAGCGGAGCACGGCCGCGCCACCGAGCGCCGCCAGCGCGAAGGGAGGGCCCCCGCCGCGGCGGTCGCCGGCCTGCCACCCGGCCCGCGGCCGTTGCCGCCCCCGCGCCGGAGCCGCTGGTGGGGCCGCCTCGTCGGGGCGGCCGTGCTGCTGGCCGCCGCGCAGGGGGTCGACCTCGTCCTGCGGGCCCGCGGGACCGACCTCCTGGCCGCCGCCGCCGCCGACATCGCGACCTGGGAGGGGCGGGCGTCGGCCCCCCCGGGAGGGCTGGAGGGGGTGGCGCTCCAGGCCGCCCCCTGGCTCCAGGCCGCCCTGACCGGGCTCGGGCGCGGGCGCGCGTGGCTCGACGAGCACCTCGTCGCGTGCCTCGCCGTCGTCGCCATCCTGGCGCTCGAGCGCGGCGTGGCGCGGGTGCGCCGCTACGGCGTGGTCGAGCGGCTCGCGCTCCGCCGGCGCGCGGCTCGCCTGGTCCGCGCCGGTGAGGTGCACCAGGCGGCCCTGGTGTGGGAGGACCTGGGTGACCGGCTCCGGGCCGGTCGCCTGCTCCTGGCGCACGGGCTGACCGCCCTGGCGGCCGACATGTTCCAGGCGGGGGGCTACGCGGAGGAGGCGCGCGCCGCCGGAGGCGCGGTGGCCGGGGCGGCCCCCGGGGCCGGACCCGCGCGGCGCCCCCTCCCGCCAGGGGGCGACACGCGCGAGGCGGTGCGCGATCACCTCGAGGAAGGGCGCGAGGGTGCGGCGCTCGAGGCGGCCCTCGCGGGTGGCCAGCGGTTCGAGGCCGCGGACCTGCTCGAGCGCGCCGGTCGGCTCGACGAGGCGATCGCCACGCTCGAGGCGGCCTGGGGCGGCAGCGCCGACGGGCGCGACTACTGGCACCACCTCGGCAAGCGAGGGCTGCTCGAGGAGGCGCGCCCGCGGCTCGCCGACCGGATCGCGGGCCTGTGCGTCCAGTCCGGGCGGCCGGCCGACGCGGCGCCCTGGTACGAGCGGGCCGGGAACGCCGAGGAGGCGCGGGCCCTGTTCGAGGCGGCCGACGACCACCGCGGGGCGGCGCGCTGCCTCCTGCAGGGGGTCCCGCCGGACGGGCCGCTCAAGGCCGGCCAGCGGGAGCGGGTGACGCAGGCGGCGCGGGCCCTGCTCCGGGCCGGCGACCCGACCGCGATCCGCCTGTTCGTGCGCGCCGAGTGCGGGCAGGAGGCCGCCGAGGCGGCCGCGGCCCTGGGGGAGCTCGAGGCGGCGGTGGAGCTCCACGCGGCCTCGGGGGCCTCCGCCGCCGCCGCCCGGTGCGCGGAGCAGGCGGGTCAGCTGGCCCGTGCGGCCGAGCTGTGGGACGAGGCGGAGGACTACGGGCGGGCGTCCGAGCTCTACGAGCGGGCGGAGGACCTCGCGGCGGCGGCCCACGCCGCCGGCCGGGCGGGCGACCACGCCCGGCAGGCGCAGCTGCTCGAGCGGGGCGAGCGGCCCGTCGAGGCGGCCGAGGTGTACCTCCGCGTGGGCCAGGGGGAGGACGCGCTGCGGGTCCTGGCCCGCGTCTCCCCGGAGTCCGAGCGGTGGCAGGAGGCCCGAGCGGTCGCGGGGGAGGTCCACCACCAGGCCGGGCGGCACGCCGAGGCGGTCGCGGCGTTCGGCGAGGGCCTCCCGGAGGTCGTTCACTTCCAGGAGGAGGCCGGGCCTCAACTAAGCTATGCTGCCAGCCTGGAGGCGGTCGGTGAGTTCGACCAGGCCCTGCGGGTCCTGTCGCGCCTGGACGGCAAGGAGTTCGCGCCCATGGACCTGAACCAGCGAAAGGCCCGGGTCGAGCAGAAGCGCGCCGGGGGCGCTCCGACCGGCGGCGCTCCGTCCAGCGGCGGCTCCGGGGCCCCACGGACGCCGTCGGTCCGGATCGCCACCCCCAACGAGCTCATCGGCGTGCAGATCGCCAGCTACGAGCTCCTCAGATACGTGGGCGAGGGCTCCTTCGCCTGGGTGTTCGAGTCGCGTCATCAGACGCTCGGGCGCGAGGCGGCGGTCAAGGTGCTCAAGCCGGCGCTCACGTCGGGCGAGGCGCCGCGCCGCTTCCTTCGCGAGGGGCGCGCCGTCGCCGGGCTCAAGCACCCGCACCTGATCGAGATCTACGACGCCGGGGACGTGGACGGCCTCTACTACCTCGCGCTCGAGTTCGTGAAGGGCCCCACCCTCAAGAAGCTCATCTCCGACGAGGCCCCCTTCCCGCCCATGCGGGCGGCGCGGATCGGCGCCGGGATCCTCTCCGGCCTCGGCGCGGCGCACCGCAAGGGGATCGTCCACCGCGACCTGAAGCCGGCCAACGTGCTCGTGGGCAAGGGCATGCAGGCGAAGGTCCTGGACTTCGGCCTGGCCCGCGTCTTCGACGACGCGGGGCAGTCGGCCACGGCGGGCTACCTGGGGACGCCGCGCTACGCCTCCCCCGAGCAGGCCCGCGGGGGGGAGGTCGGCGACGCCGCCGACCAGTACGCCGCCGGGCTCGTGATCTACGAGATGCTCACCGGCAAGCTGCCCTTCGAGAGCAAGACCTCGCTCGGCTTCCTCGCCCTCCACGCGCACGAGCCGCCGCGCTCGATCCGCGAGGTCCGGGCCGACGTGCCGCCGGTGCTCGCCGACGCCGTCATGCGGGCCCTGGAGAAGGACCCGCGCGACCGGCACGAGAGCGTCGGGGCCTTCGAGCGCGTCCTGGCCACCTTCCTGGGGGCGGGCAAGCGGCCGCCGCCCGCGCGCTCCTGAGGCGCGCCGTGCCCGGGGGGGAGCGGCACGCGGCGGGGTCGTTCGCGCGGCGACCGGCGGTCTGGCTGCTGGCCCTGCTGCCGGTCCACGCCCTCGGCCTGGCGCTGGCGCCGGCGGGGGCCGTCGAGGTCGTGTACGGCCAGGCGCTGTTCCCGGTGGTGGCGAGGGTTCACGCCGCCCTCGACGCGACGCCGCTCTCGCCCGGTGTGACCATCGTCGTCGCGCTGCTCGCTTACATCGTCGCCGGCGGCGTCCGCGCCGTCCGGACGACCCCGCGAGCGGCCTCCTCCCTGCCCGGGCCCGTCGTGGCCGCTGCGGCGGCGCCGCCGGCCGCCGGTGGAGCGGGGCGCTTCTGCCGCGCGGCCGCCTGGCGCCTCGTGCTGGTGGCGGCGGCGCTGGCGCACGCCTTCAGCCCATCCTGGGGCCTGAACTACCGGAGGCCGTCGGTGGGGGAGCGGCTGGGGCTCCTGCCGGGGCCGGCGCCCACGACCGCGGCGCCGGTGACGGCGGTCGGGGACGCCACGAGGGAGCGCGACGCGCGCTCGTCCGCGGCCGCGCTCGGCCGCACCGCCGACCGGGTGGTGCGGGCCACCAACGCCGCGCGGGTCCGCTGGGGCGACCCGGACCTGGTCGCGCTGGAGCGGGCCGTCGACGACGCGGTCCAGCGGACGCTGCGGGACCTGGGGCTCGCCGAGGCCGCCGTCCCCGGGCGGCGCGTGCGCCTCCTCCCGCGCCGGCTCATGGCCGTGGGCGGCTGGGCGGGCGTGACGCTGCCGTGGACGACCGAGGCGATGATCGACCCGGCGATCGACCCGCGCTCGGTCCCGCACTGCATGGCGCACGAGAAGGCGCATCAGGCCGGCTTCGCCCGCGAGGCCGATGCGAACTTCGTCGCCTGGCTGGCCCTGGTCCGCTCCGACGACCCGCGCCTGCGCTACTCGACGCTGTTCTTCGTCGTGGACCTGTTCGTCGACGACTCGCAGGTGCCGCTCGAGCCCGACGTCCTCGCGGACGCGCGCGAGGCGGTCGCGATCCAGGAGGCGGTCCAGGTCCCGGCCGTGCGGCGGGCGAGCGAGCGCGTCTACGACACCTACCTGCGCGCCAACGAGGTCCAGGCCGGGATCGCGGACTACGACGGCGTGGCCGGGCTGATCCACGCCTGGCTGCAGCGGCATCCGGAGACGCTGCCGGACTGACCGCGCTCACTTGATCTGCGAGCAGATCGAGCGGTGGCGCGCATCCCCGAGCGGAGGCCGCGAAGCGGCCGGAGCGAGGGCGACAGGTGCGTCACTGCGGATCGGAGCATCGGGCCGTGTGCCCGGACGTGGCCATCAAGACAGGCGACGGCCGCTGTGACTCGTGCACCGGCCGGATCGGCCGGCGCGACCGCCGACCGCGACGGTCGAGGGCGAGGACGACGACGCGGGCGGGCGCGGGCGTGCGAAGATCGACGCCGACCCGGGAGGCGCGATGGTCAAGCTGAGGGACGGCCGCGAGGTGGACCTGGAGCTGTTCAAGTTCGACAGCTGCCCCTTCTGCGTGCGCGTCATGCGCAAGGTCAAGGTGATGGGCCTCGAGGGCAAGGTGCGCTACCGCGACACCCTGCGCGAGCCGGGCGCCCAGGACGAGCTGGTCCGGCGCGGCGGGGAGGACCAGGTGCCCTGCCTGTTCATCGACGGCCAGCCCATGTACGAGTCGGCGGACATCATCGCCTGGCTCGAGGAGAACGTCGGGGGCTGACTGACCGACGCGGCGCCGTCACGGGTCAGTCAGCCACGGGCAGCCCGCTCGGGACGCTGGCGGGGACGCGGACCGGGGTGCGGGCGCGCGGGTCGGTGAGCGCGAGCATGAACTCGACCAGCTCCCGCACCTGCGACGGCTCGAGCGGGAGGCCGTGGCGCAGCGGCGGGGGGAGCGAGGCGAGGCGCGCCTGGTCGAGGGTGGGGTCCCGCGCGTAGAGGTGGCGGAACTCGGGCGGGAGGTGGCGCTCGGGGTCGTAGCCCAGGAGGGCGCCCGTCGGGTCGCGGTAGTGCTCGACGACGTCGGTGAGCGTGGCGTAGGCGCCGGCGTGCGTGAAGGGCGCCGTCAGCTCGACGTTGCGCAGCGAAGGCGTCATGAAGTGGTAGTCGAGCCGCCGGTCGCCCGTGCTCAGCGCGCCCCCGCGGTCGTCGCGCTCGCCGCCGACGCCGGGCCCGAGCTGCGGCGCCGCGATCGAGTGCAGCTGGCGGTCGGTGAGCAGCGGCCCGGTGTGGCAGACGGTGCACTGGCCGGCGCCGGCGAACAGCGCGCCGCCGCGCTTCGCCGCGGGCGAGAGGGCGCCGTCGTCGCCCGCCAGGTAGCGGTCGAGCGGGGCGTCGAAGAAGTTGAACGTGGCGGCCTGGTAGGCGGCGAGCGCGCGGGCCGCGTGGCCGAAGGTGAGGGCGTCGTAGGTGGGGACGTCGGGGTAGGCGGCGCGGAACAGGCGGCGGTACTCCTCGACGCCGCCCACGGTGCCGTCGTGCGTCCCGACGAGGCGCGCCATGAGGCGGGCCCACACGGCCACGTTGTCAGGCGCGTCCGCCAGCTCGTTCGTCGGGTCCTCGCCAGGTCGCCCGCGCATCTCCTCGGGCGACGTGACCGGGAACATGGCCTGCGCGGCCAGGGCGCTCGTCAGGGGCGCGGCGAGGTCGGGGCGAGCCGGGGTCGGCCCGTTCAGGGCGGGCTCCGGCGTCGTCAGCGCGCCCGTGCGCGGGTCGCGCGAGACCCGACCGTCCCAGAAGAGGACGTCCATGTCCGCGGCCCCGACGTGGAACAGCGGGGGCGAGTTGCGGGCGATCACCTGCTCCGGCCGGCTCGCGCGCCGCGCGGCCCCGAGGCCGCTCGCGCCCTGGCCGAGCGAGAGCGGGAGGGCGTCGCCCGTGCCCACCTGTGGGTGGTGGCAGGTCGCGCAGGAGATCGTGCGCGGACCGGAGAGGATCTTGTCGAAGAACAGCGCCTCGCCCAGGGTGATCAGCGCGGCCGGCTCGGCCGGCCGGAGGATGACGGGACCCACCCCCGCCTGCCGGAGCGATGCGCGCAGGGCGGCGTCGTCGACGGGCGGCTCCGTCGGGCCAGGCGGATGTGGCTCGGGCGGATTCGGATCGGGCGGTTGTGGCTCGGGCGGGGGCGGCTCCTGCGGAGGCGCCGGGGTCGAGGGCGCAGGCTGCTGCGGCGCCTCGCCCACGAGGGCGCCGCCACGGCCGCTCCCGCCGCCGCAGCCCGTCACCCCCGCGCACAGGGCCACGAACGTCGAGCCGAGGAGGACCTGCCGGACCACACGACCTCCGGGGGGGCCGAGCCACGCCTGGGTCCCCCATGCGCGTCCGCCCACGTCGCCCGCGAGGCGAGAACACACGCTGGGCCGCGTCGCCACGCGCCCACACCGCCGTGGCCAGGGCGGGACGGTCCGGGGGAGTTCCCGCGACGGCCGGGGCGACGTCCCCGCCCGACCCCGCCATGACCGTGGCCGCGAGCCCACGTGGCCGGAGGTCCGCCAGCCGGCGCGGACGAGGAGGAGTGGCGGAGCGCGTCATGGGGCCGTAGCGTGCACCCCCCACTCAGGAGCCCTGCATGCCTGTCCGCCCCGCCGTCCTCGTCGCCGCCCTCGTCGTCGTCTGTCCCGGCGCCGCCCGGGCCGACCAGACCTTCGACCTGCGCGCCATCGCCGGACGCGACCCGGTCGCAGGCGAGCGCATCCGCGTGGTCGAGGAGGACGCGACGACCCAGACGATGGGCGGTCAGCCCGTGATGGAGATGCGCTCCTCCGCGACCTTCGTGGAGGAGGTCCAGGCCGTCGGCGCGGATGGCAAGCCGACGAGGGTGCTGCGCACCTACGAGGCCTTCGTGGACCGTGAGGGGGAGGCGGTCGTCGTCGACGGGGTCAAGGTGCTCCTGACGCGCGACGAGGCGCAGAAGCGCCACGCCTTCGCCGCGGCGGAGGGCTCGGCGCCCCTCCCTCCGGCGCTCGAGGCCGACCTTGAGGGGACCGTCCGCGACCGCACCGAGCGGGAGGCCAAGGGGCGCACCGAGCAGGTCATCCTGGCCGCGTTCCTGCCCGCCGAGCGGCAGGCGGTCGGCGGCGCGTGGACGGTCGACCCGGCGGCCATGACCGACGCCCTGGGGCTCGAGCGTCAGGACGTCGACGTCGCGGCGAGCAAGGGCTCGGGGAGGGTCGTCGGGGTCGAGCAGGCCGACGGCCGGGAGTGGGTCACGGTCTCGGTGACCGTGCAGCTCGTCCTGGCGCGCATGCAGGGGCAGCCGCTGCCCAAGCCGGCCCCCATGGACATGAAGCTGACCCTGCGCCTGCCGGCGGCCGGCGACGCGCCGGACGGCGAGACGAACATGACCCACCACCTGCCGCTCGAGATCCCGGGGCCGCAGGGGCTGGTCCCGGTCGTCAGCGAGGGCGAGCGGCGGGAGCGCCGGACGACGGCCCGCTGACCGCCGGGTCGGCCGGCGGGACGGACCGTGGTGTGATCGTTGGCTGGACGCAGGCCGTCGCGCGCGTCCCCGCGCGACGATCGCCGGGCGACGGACGCGCCGGTCAGGCTGCGTCGAGCAGCGGGTCGCCCTCTCCGAGCGCCCACAGGAGCAGGTCGTCGCGCATGGCGGCCTCGCTCGGGTCGAGGCCGGCGGCCATGGCCGCCGCCTCGGCCGCCATGGCCGCGACCGCGGCCACGTCGCCGACGGTGCGGGCGGCGCGAACGGCCCCCGCGGCCCAGCCGGCCCGCTCGGCCCAGCGCAGCGGGTCGGCCTCGTCGTCGAGGAGGTGCAGGTCGTAGGCGCCGGTCTCGTGCGCGGGGCAGGGGCACCGGAGCCACTCGAGGGCCCTCGCCACGCCTTCCCGTCCGGGTCCACGCTCGGGCGCGGCGCGGTCGTCGAGCGCTCGCCGCGCCGCGGACGCGGCCGCGCGGATGCAGGCCGCCTTGCCGTGGCTCCCGGCGAGCGCGAGCCGCTCGACCCAGGCCCGGAGCGCGCCCAGCCGCTCCCGCTGGCCGGGGTCGAGCGCCTTCCAGGCGACGGGCTCCCCCACCGGCACGCCAGCGAGGGCGAAGCGGACGCGCTCGACGGCGCCCGGCCGCGGCGAGGGCGGGGGGACCGGGAGCGCCCAGCGGCGGGCGCACTCGATCAGGACCTGCCGCGCCGCCGCATCCCCGCAGTGGGCCGCGATGCGCAGCCGGTCGTCGTCGAGGTCCCCCGCCCGCAGGCGGCGGGTGAGGTAGTCGACCCCATCGTCGAGCGCGCCGGTCGCGTGCCAGCGGCGCCGCGCGCCCTCCGTCCCCTGATCGGTCACCCGCGGCTACGCCTCCTGCGGCCAACCAGGCTCGTCGCGGGTCCGCACGCGGGCAAGGGCGAGCGGGCGCGGTCGGAACCGTTCGGGTTCGCGCCGTCAGGTCACGGTGTGACGGTGTCCACGTCGCGGAGCGGGACCCATGCTCCGATCCGCAGTGACGCACCCGTCGCCCTCGCTCCGGCCGCTTCGCGGCCTCCGCTCGGGGATGCGCGCCACCGCTCGAACGAAGAGTTCTCAAGCTCTCTCTAGATCAAGCGGTGAGCGCGGTCACTCCCGCGCCAGCGAGGCCGCGGCGCCGGCGCCGGCCGCGAAGCCGCTGGCCCAGGCCCACTGGAAGTTGAAGCCGCCGAGGCGACCCGTCACGTCGACCACCTCGCCGCAGCAGAAGAGGCCCGGGTGCCGACGGCTCTCGAGCGTCGTGCGCTCGAGCTCCTGCAGGAGCACCCCGCCCGCCGTCACCTCCGCCTTCTGGTAGCCGTCCACCCCCGTGACCCGGAGGTCCGCCTGCGTGAGCGCCACGTGGACGCGGCCCCAGCCGCGCGCGTCGACCTGGCGCAGGGGCTGCGCCGGGTCGACCCCGACCGCGCGCAGGAGGCCCTGGACGAGGGAGCGCGGGAGCCGCTCCGCGAGGGCGTTGCCGAGCCCGCGCGCCCTGTCGGCGAGCAGCGGGGCGGCCTGGGTCAGGAAGGCCTCTCGCGCGGGGGGGCGCGGCGCCGCGTCGCCCGGCAGGCAGGCGCCGGGGGGCTTGGGGAGGCCGAGGAACGGGGCCCAGGGCCCGTCCGGCTGGTGCAGGCTCCAGGCGTCGGCCCTCAGGACGACGTCCTCGCCGCGGGCGAGGGCCCGCGCGCACGGGCCGCTCACGTCCAGCGCCGCCGGGCCGCTGGCCCCCCTGTGCGTCACGAGGAGGCTGCCCGCGGAGCGGGCCAGGGGGCGGAAGCGGGCGCCGGCCAGCTGCTCGGGGGAGGCCGCCCGCGGCGCGAGGGTGAGGACGAGGGGCGCCGTGAGCCCGGCCAGACCGTGGAGCGGGCCGTCGTCCCCGAGGAGCAGCGGTGTGAGCGCCGGCGCGGGCGCCTCGACCGTGTGGCCGAGCCGGGCGAGCGCGTCGAGGCCGAAGCCGCGCGACCCCGTCCGGGGGAGGCTCAGGCCGCCGGTGGCGAGGACGACGCGGCGAGCGCGCCATGCGCTCCCGTCGGCGAGCGCGGCCCGCCAGCGGTCGTCGTCGGGGCCGCCGGGCGGCGCGAGGTCCACCACCTCGGCGGGGGCGACGAGCGGCGCGCCCGCCCGCTCCACCGCCTCGAGGAGGACGGCGAGCACCTGCCGCGCGTCGTCGCTCGTGGGGAAGACCTTGCCGAGCGGCTCCTCGTAGAGCGGGCAGCCGCGCCGCTCGAAGAACGCCCGCGCGCTGGCGACCGGGAACGCGCGCAGGAGCCCGCGCAGGACGTGCGGCGCCCCGGTCTGGTAGTCACCCTCGTCCACGCGGGCGTGGGTCAGGTTGCAGCGGCCTCCGCCCGAGACGAGGAGCTTGAGGCCCAGGCGCCGCTCGTTGTTGAGGAGGACGACGTCCGGCGCGCCCGGGCCGACCTCGCGCCGGCCGCCGTCGGGCGCCACGGCGCCGCGGGCGGCCAGCGCCGCCATGAGGCCGGCGGCCCCCGCGCCGACGACGAGGACGTCGCATCGCCGGTCGGCGCGATCGGGGACCGGGACGGGCATGGGCGCGGATTGTAGCCGCGTCGTGCTCGCGGGCCGCGCCGCCCCGGGCGCGCGGGACGGCCGGCAGCGGCGGCCTCCGGCCCCGCGCCGGTCAGCCCTCCTCGTCGCGCGCGCGGCCGGACCAGCGGCGACGACGGGTGGTCGGGCGGCGCGACGGCGGGGCGATCAGGCCGATGTCGACGCGCGGCGCCATGCCGTCGGACACCGCGGAGAGCGCCTCGGCCCGGCTGGACACGCCCAGGGCCCGGTAGGCCCGCTTCAGGTGCGTGCGCACCGTGTGCCAGCTGATCCCCAGGTCGGCGGCGATCTCGCGCGGCGTGCGCCCGTGGAGGGACAGGACGAGCACCTCGCGCTCGCGGGGCGTGATCCCCGGCGCGAGCGCGTCGATGCGGCTCGGGTCGGCCTCGCTGGTCAGGGGAAGGAGCAGCGCCTGGGCCGCGTCGCCGGCGACCGGGCACACCAGCACGAGCCAGGTGACGCCCCGGTCGACGACCGAGTCCGCCCTCCAGCGGCCCGTTCCCCGCGCCTCGGCCGAGAGCCGCCGGAGCGCGCCGCGCAGGACCTCGTCGAGGACCAGCCGCTGGGCGGCCGGGTTGAGCGGGGGCGCCTCCAGGTCACCGCCGTCACACTGGACGAGGCGGAAGAGCGGGGGGAGGGCCGCTTCGTCCAACTCCGCGCGCTGTCGAGCGCCTCCGGCCAGCCGCTCGTCGCCGTCGCCAGCCCGGTTCATGCGCTCCGTTCCTCGAAGCTTGCTGTCACCGCTCCTCACCTGCCCGCCGGGCGGCCTCCAGCGCCCGCGCCAGCTCTCCGGAGGTGAACGGCTTCTTCAGCACCGCGTCGGGCTGGATGCGCGTGTGGTCCTCGGGGCGCACCTCCGAGCCGGTGCACAGGATGACGATCGCCGCCGGCGCCCTGCCCCGGACCGTCGCGACCACCTCCGCGGGGTCGAGGGGCATGCGGAGGTCGACGAAGAGCGCGTCCACGGGTCCGGCGGCCACGACCTCGGCGCAACGACCGAGGTCTCCGGCCCCGACCGCCTGGACGGCCAGCACCTCATGGCCTCGGGCGCCGAGGACGTCGGCCAGGAAGCGCAGCACGGTCGGATCGTCGTCCACGAGGAGTACCCGCAATCAGCTCACGACCTCCCTGGGCGTGAGGCGAGCAGGGACCGGGCCCCGGATCGTCGTCATCTTCCCCCCCTTTTGAGCGGCGAACGCGCTCAGTCATTGAGTATCCGATTCTCAGGTTTCGTCCCATGCCCCAGGTGAGGTAGCGCCCGGAGGCTGCCGACATCCGGGCTTTTCCCTGGTTCGCGGGCGTGACGCCCGCTCGGTGGCTTGAGAGGCTGGAGACACGGGCGCGGCGCGCCTGGCGGTGCCATGCTGCCGACACGATGGACCGCTTCCGCTTCTCCCCCGAGCTCCTCGGACACCGGGGCGACGCGCTGGCCGCGCTCGCCGAAGGTGGCTACTCGTGGCTGAGCGACTTCGAGGCGGTCGACGTGCTGCAGGACCTCTACGGGCTCGAGGTGTCGGGGATCGCCGACCGGTCGACGGCGCGGCGCATCCTGGCCCTGCTGCGGCGCCGCTTCGACGGCTGGTCGCACGGGGCGGTGTCGCTCAGGGTCCGCAAGGGCTGGCGCGCGCGCCTGCACCGCGACCCCTCGACGTGATCGACGGCCGTGGCCGCCTCGTCACGGCCGCCGCGGCTACGCCTCGGTCGTCGCTCCGCTCCACCCCGTGACCATGTCCCGTGTGAGCCCGCGCGCCGGGCGCTCGATCACGTCGACCGACGAGCGCGCCGAGGACGGGGCCCCCTGGCCTCGCGCCGGCCCGTCGCGCACACTCGGGCGCGTGGACGACCTCGCCCGCGTGACCGACCGCATCCTCGAGCTGACCCGGGCCCGCTTCCGCCTGGACGCCGGCGCGCTCCGGCCCGACGACGACCTGTTCCAGGCGCTCGGCGTCGACAGCGTGCAGGCGCTCGACCTGCTCAGCGCCCTCGAGCTCGAGCTCGGGGTCGAGCTCCCGGACTACGAGCTGGCCGAGGTGCGCAGCTTCGCGGACCTCGCGCGCAAGGTCCGCGAGCGGCTCTGACGTGTTCGCCGCCCCGCTCGACCCGACGCGCCGCGCCTTCCGCCTCGACCGCTACCCGTCGCTCGGGCCGGCGCTCGCCGACGCGGTCCACGCCCACCGGACGAACCCCTTCCTCGTCCTGACCGACCGCGGCCGGGTCGAGGTCCAGCGCACGTTCCGCGAGGCGGCGCAGGAGGCCGGCCGGCTGGCGGGCTGGCTGGCCGCCCGCGGCATGGGACCCGGCGACCGGCTGGCGATCGCCATGGCGAACGGCCCGCGCTGGCTCGAGGGCGCGCTCGCGGGGCTCGGGCTGGGCTGCGTCCTCGTGCCGCTCGACGCCCGCGCCGAGGGGCCCGAGCTGGGGCGGCTCCTCGCGCACTGCAAGGCGCGCGCGCTCCTCACCGACGGCCCCGTGTGGCGCCGGCTCCGCGACCTCCCCCGGACGCTCGAGACGACCCTCGTCGACGGCCCGCTCGGCGACCCGTCCCCCGGGCTCGGCTGGGACGACGTGCTCGCCGGGGCGCGGGCGGCGCCCTGGACCCCGGTCACTGGCGAGCGCGACGCGCCGGCGGCGATCGTCTACTCCTCGGGCACGACCGGCGGCCGGCCGAAGGGGTGCGTCCTCACGCACCGGAGCTATCTGAGCCAGCTCGAGGCGCTGGCGACGCTCTACCCGCTCGCCGAGGACGACGTCTACCTCTCGGTGCTCCCCACGAACCACGCGCTCGACTTCATGTGCGGCTTCCTCGTGCCGGTCCTCTGCGGCGCCCGCGTGGTCCACCTGCGGACGCTGCGCCCCGAGTGGCTCGTGCGCGCCTGCCAGGACCACGGCGTCACGCACCTCTCGGCCGTCCCGGCGCTCCTGCAGGCGCTCGAGCGCCGCATCGCCGAGCGCCTCGACGCCCAGCAGGGCCTGGCCGCGACCGGGCTGCGCGGCGTGCGCGCGCTCAACGCCTGGCTCACGCGCGACCGCCCCCGCGAGGCGCTCAGCCGCGCGCTCCTCGCCCCCGTCCATCGCGCGCTCGGCGGCCGGCTCGCCCGCATCTTCGCCGGCGGCGCGTTCGTGCCGCGCGACACGGCGCGGACCCTCTACGACCTCGGGCTGCCGGTGGCGATCGGCTACGGCCTGACCGAGGCGTGCGCCGTGGTGACGGTCAACGACCTGCGCCCCTTCCGCGACGACACGGTCGGCCTGCCGCTGCCGGGGACCGACGTGCGCATCGACGGCCGCGGCCCCGACGGGGTGGGCGAGGTCGTCGTGCGCGGCCCGCAGGTGTTCCAGGGCTACCTCGACGACCCCGACCTCACGCGCGAGGCGCTCGTCGACGGCTGGCTGCGCACGGGCGACCTGGGCGTGATCGACGCCGCGGGGCACCTGCGCCTCGTCGGGCGCCAGAAGCACATGGTCGTCACCGCCGGGGGCAAGAACGTCTACCCGGAGGAGGTCGAGGGGCGCTTCGACGGGCTGCCGGCGGCCGAGGAGCACGCGGTCGTGGCCGCGCACGCCGTCTGGCCCGCCCGGCCGGGCGAGGACGAGCGCCTGCTCCTCGTCGTCCGCCCGCGCGGGGCGACCGACGCCCTCGTCGACGGGCTGGTCGGGGAGGCCGCCCGGCGCGCGCGCGCCCTCCCCGAGCATCTGCGCCCCGCCGGCCTCCTCGTCGCGCCCGAGCCCTTCCCGCGCACCACCTCGCTCAAGCTCCGCCGCGACCTCCTCGCGCGCGGGCTCGGGGCGCGCGCGCGCCGCGACGACGTGCGGACCCTCAGGTGACGCCCGAGCTGCGCGAGGCGGCCCGGGCGCTCGTCCTCGACCCGGCCGACCGCGTGCTCCTGGTGCGCTTCGAGCATGAGGGGCGGGCCTGGTGGGCGACGCCCGGCGGCGGGCTCGAGCCCGGCGAGACGAGCTGCTCGCCTCGACGGAGGTGTTCGCGCCGCGCGGGCTCGCGCGCGCCCTCGCGGCGCTCCTGCGCGACGGCCCCCGGACCGGCCGAACGACGTCGGCGTGTAGACTGCCGGCATGGACGCCTTCGACGCCGTGCTCGCCCTCCCCGACCTCACCCGGCGCACCTTCCAGACGCCAGGCGCCGGCGCCTCGTCGCGTCCGTTCACCATCAGGGCGCAGACGCCCGACGGGCTCGAGGTCAAGACCTCGCGCGGCGGCGCCGTGACGCTGCGCGCCGAGGCCTTCGACGGGGGCCTCAAGGCCCTGCGCGACCTGGGCGCCGACGACCCGGAGGGGTGGGTGCGCACCTCGGACGACGTCCTCCTCGCCGTGCTCTCGAGCGAGAACCGGGACCACGCCGTCGCGTCCTACGTGCTGCCCCTGCTCGAGGCCGCGGGCCTCATCGACCTGGACCGCCGCCGCCCATCCCGAGCGCGGGCGCGGCGGGTCGACCCAGCGTAACGCCCCGTCTCCCGTCGGGTCAGGTCGAAGGGTCACGTCGGCCCACCGGGCCACGGCCTGACGAAGCCGCGCCGACGCTCTAGACTGACCCTCGGGTAACGTGCCGGGCCCCGCCCGCACATCACGCAGGTCAGGGGTATCATGCCCACCGCGTCGCGCGTGGCGCGCCGCGCTGGTCCCCCGTCGGTCGAGAGGTGCACGGAGTGAGCTTCAGGACCCTGGCCCGCCGGTTCTCGAATCAGGAACAGTACCGCTCCCTGCACTGGGTCGGCTCCTTCGAGGACTACCTGAACATCGTCCACCAGCGCCCGGAGGTGACCCGCAACGCCTTCCAGCGCGTCTACGACATGGTCATGTCGTGGGGGGCGGACGAGACCACGCGCTACAAGCGGAGCCTCACCCGCTACAAGTTCTTCCAGGACCCGATCGACCACGGGAAGGACGCCGTGTTCGGGCTCGAGGAGCCGCTCATGCGGCTCGTCGGCGTGCTCAAGTCGGCCGCCGAGGGCTTCGGGACCGAGAAGCGCGTCATCCTCCTCCACGGCCCGGTCGGGTCGTCGAAGTCGACGATCGCCCGCATGCTCAAGAAGGGCATCGAGGCCTACTCGCGCACCGACGAGGGCGCCCTCTACACCTTCCAGTGGCGCATGTCCCCCAACGACGAGTGGGAGGACAGCCCCATGCACGAGGAGCCGCTCAAGCTCGTGCCGTCCGAGGTGCGCCGCGAGTTCGTCGACGAGCTGCTCAAGGACCGCAAGAAGGACCTGCGCTACCCGGTCGACATCCAGGGCGACCTCGACCCGTCGAGCCGGTTCAACTTCAAGCTGCTGCTCGACAAGTACGACGGCGACTGGTGGACCGCCCTCGAGAACCACGTCCGCGTGCGCCGCCTCGTCCTCTCCGAGAAGGACCGCGTGGGCATCGGCACCTTCCAGCCCAAGGACGAGAAGAACCAGGACTCGACCGAGCTCACGGGCGACATCAACTACCGCAAGATCGCCGTCTACGGCTCCGACTCGGACCCGCGCGCGTTCAACTTCGATGGCGAGTTCAACATCGCCAACCGCGGGATCATCGAGTTCATCGAGATCCTGAAGCTCGACGTGGCCTTCCTCTACGACCTGCTCGGCGCCACGCAGGAGCACAAGATCAAGCCGAAGAAGTTCGCCCAGACCGACATCGACGAGGTCATCCTCGGCCACACCAACGAGCCCGAGTACCGGAAGCTCCAGAGCAACGAGCTCATGGAGGCCTTCCGCGACCGCACGGTGAAGATCGACATCCCATACATCACGACGCTCTCGGACGAGATCAAGATCTACGAGAAGGACTTCAACCAGCAG
Source organism: Planctomycetota bacterium (assembly GCA_023954375.1). Lineage (GTDB taxonomy): Bacteria > Planctomycetota > J058 > J058 > J058 > JAMLIC01. The sequence continues at coordinate 57,188 of JAMLIC010000042.1, read as the reverse complement.
AAGGTCAAGGGCAAGTTCATCGCCCCGCACACGGTCGAGATGGCGGCCATGTGGGCCGTGCTCACGCGGCTCGAGGAGCCGAAGAACGCCAGCCTCTCGCTCCTGCAGAAGCTGAAGCTCTACAACGGCAAGTCGCTCCCCGGCTTCACCGAGGACAACATCGCCGAGCTGCGCGAGGCCGCGCCGCGCGAGGGCATGCACGGCATCTCGCCGCGCTACGTGCAGGACAAGATCAGCAACGCCCTCGTCTCCGACCAGGGCGAGGGGACGATCAACCCGTTCATGGTCCTCAACGAGCTCGAGGAGGGGCTGCGCCACCACTCGCTCATCGCGTCCGAGGACCTGCGGAAGCACTACAAGGACCTCCTCGCCGTGGTGAAGGAGGAGTACGAGGACATCGTCAAGAACGAGGTCCAGAAGGCGATCTCGGCCGACGAGGACGCCATCGGGCGGCTGTGCGCCAACTACGTCGACAACGTGAAGGCCTACACGCAGCGCGAGAAGGTGAAGAACAAGTACACCGGCCAGGACGAGGAGCCCGACGAGCGGCTCATGCGGTCGATCGAGGAGAAGATCGACATCCCGGAGAGCCGCAAGGACGACTTCCGGCGCGAGATCATGAACTACATCGGCGCGCTGGCGATCGACGGGAAGCAGTTCCACTACTGGACGAACGAGCGCCTGCAGAAGGCGCTCGAGCTGAAGCTGTTCGAGGACCAGAAGGACAGCATCAAGCTCAAGAACCTGGTCTCCAACGTCATCGACAAGGAGACGCAGGAGAAGATCGACATCGTCAAGGCGCGGCTGATCAAGAACTACGGCTACAACGACGTCTCGGCCACGGACGTGCTCAACTTCGTGGCGTCGATCTTCGCCCGCGGCGACGCGGTGCGCAGCTCGTCGTGAGCTGACCCCGGGGAGACGAGCGGAGGCGCGGGCGCGTGACCAACAAGATCGGCCGTGACAGCTCGCGGTTCAAGCAGATCGTCCGCGGGAAGATCAAGAAGGAGCTCCGCAAGTACATCACCAAGGGGGAGCTCATCGGCCGCAAGGGGCGCAACGTCGTCTCGATCCCCCTGCCGCAGATCCAGCTCCCCCGCTTCCGCTACGGCACCCAGGACACCGGCGGCGTCGGCCAGGGCGAGGGCGACATCGGCCAGCCGCTGGGCAAGGGCGACCAGCCGGGGGGCCCGGGCGAGGCCGGCGAGAACCCGGGCGAGCACGTCCTCGAGGTCGACGTCGAGCTCGGGGAGCTGGCCAAGATCCTGGGCGAGGAGCTGGAGCTCCCCCGGATCGAGCCCAAGGGCAAGAAGGCCATCGCCTCGGAGAAGGACGTCTACACCGGCATCCACCGCAGCGGCCCCGAGAGCCTGCGCCACTTCAAGCGCACCTTCAAGCAGGCGCTGCTGCGGCAGATCTCGTCGGGCGAGTACGACCCTGACGACCCGCTCGTGCTGCCGATCCGCGAGGACAAGCGCTACCGCTCCTGGAAGACGCACCGCGAGCCCGAGGCGAACGCGGTGATCATCTACATGATGGACGTCTCGGGCTCGATGGGCTTCGAGCAGAAGGAGATCGTCAGGATCGAGTCCTTCTGGATCGATACCTGGCTGCGCAGCCAGTACAAGAACATCGAGAGCCGCTACATCGTCCACGACGCGACGGCGAAGGAGGTGGACCAGCACACCTTCTTCCACATCCGCGAGAGCGGCGGGACGAAGATCTCGAGCGCCTACGAGCTGTGCAACCGGCTCATCGACGAGCAGTTCCCGCCCGACGACTGGAACATCTACCCGTTCCACTTCTCCGACGGCGACAACTGGGGCGGCGACGACACGCGCCGCTGCATCAAGCTCCTCGACGAGCACCTGCTCCCGCGCGTGAACGTCTTCTGCTACGGGCAGGTGAAGAGCGCCTACGGCAGCGGCCAGTTCATCAAGGACCTGCGGGCCTCGTTCGAGAAGGACGAGCGCATCATCCTCAGCACGATTTCCAGCCGCGAGGAGATCTATGACTCGATCAAGGACTTCCTGGGCAAGGGGCGCTAGGTGGCGTATCACGAGCGGCCGCGGGGGGGCCTGACGCCGGAGCTGGCCGAGTGGGCCCGCCGGATCACCGCCTACGCCCGCGCCATGGGGCTCGACTTCTGGGAGATCTGCTTCGAGCTCCTCGACTACGACGAGATCAACGAGGTCGCCGCCTACGGCGGGTTCCCCACCCGCTACCCGCACTGGAAGTTCGGCATGGAGTACGAGCAGCTCTCCAAGGGCTACACGTACGGCCTGCAGAAGATCTACGAGCTCGTCATCAACAACGACCCCTGCTACGCCTACCTGATGAAGTCGAACTCGCTCATGGACCAGAAGCTGGTCATGAGCCACGTGTGCGGGCACGCCGACTTCTTCAAGAACAACCTGTGGTTCGCCAAGACCAACCGCAAGATGATCGACGAGATGGCGAACCACGGGACGAAGATCCGCCGCTACGCGGAGCGGCACGGCCACGAGGAGGTCGAGCGCTTCCTCGACGCGTGCATGTCGCTCGACAACCTGATCGACATGCACTCGCCGTTCATCAAGCGGCGGCGCGAGAAGGCGCACGAGGACGACGAGCCGCAGCGGGCGGTGCCCAGGAAGCTCCGGTCCAAGGAGTACATGGACCGCTACGTCAACCCGCCCGAGTTCATGGAGGAGCAGAAGAAGCGGCTCACCGAGGCCATCGAGAAGAGCAAGAACTTCCCCGAGCAGCCCGAGCGCGACGTGCTCCTGTTCATGATCGAGCACGCGCCGCTCGAGCGCTGGCAGCGGGACATCCTGTCGATGGTGCGGGAAGAAGCTTATTATTTTGTTCCGCAGGCCATGACAAAGGTAATGAACGAAGGATGGGCCTGTTTGGCGCCGGATTCGCTAGTGTTCACCGATTCTGGCCTGATCACGATGCGTGCGTTGGTGTCCGGCGACGCGTCAAACGTGTGTGACGGCGACGTCGTGCGGGCGGTCAGCGATCGGAACATCATCCGGGACCACGAGACCATCGAGGTGCGGACGCGCCGAGGTCTGCGGCTCGTCGGCTCCAACAACCACCGGCTGATGCTGCCGGACGGTTCGTGGCGGCGCCTCGACGAGCTGCGCGTCGGTGACGAGCTCAGGGTGTCGGGCGGCCAGGGGCTCTGGGCGGAGCACGTCGTCGAGCTCTCGTGGCGTCCCCGTCGGCGCATGCAGCTGACCGATGTCGCCAGGCTGGCAGGCACGAACATCACCAACGTCCACCGGCATCGCGCGGGGAGATCCGTCAAGGACGCGTCGGCCATCCGTCTCGCGCTCGCGCTGTACGACTGCCCGCACCGGCCCGCGACGCTCCTCACGCGGCGCGCGCCCGTCACGATCCCGCGGGTCGTCGACGAGCGCCTCGGTTCGTTCCTCGGCTACCTGGTGGGGGACGGCCACATCAGCCGCGTGAAGCGGAACCTCGGCCTGACCACGGGCGACGACGAGCAGGCGCAGGAGTTCCACGACCTCGCGCGGGACCTGTTCGGTCTCGAACCCCGCATGAAGCGCGATGGCGGCCGCTGGCGCGTGCTGCTGCACTCGGAGACCCTGGCCGACTTCCTCACCGAGGGCCTCGGCCTGACGCACGGGCCGAGCGCGCGCGAGAAGCGGATCCCGGACGTCGTCCTGCGCTCGCCCGAGCCCGTCGTGCGGGCGTTCCTGCGCGCCTACTTCGACTGTGACGGGCACGCGGGCAAGCAGGGGGTGATCCTCAGCACGACCAGCGACGCCCTCGCCGAGCAGGTGCAGCTCCTGCTCCTCAACTACGGGGTCCTGACCCGCCGGCGGCGGCAGGGCGACGGCTGCTGGCATGTGCACGCGGCCGGGCGCGCGGCGGCGCTGTTCGCCGAGAAGGTGGGCTTCGGGCTGGCCCGGAAGCAGGCCGCGCTCGAGGCCTACGTGGCCGAGCGGAGCTGGTTCAAGGAGGAGCGCTGGGAGGACGAGGTCGTCTCGCTCGCGCGAGGGCGGGGTGACGTCTACGACATCACGGTCGAGGAGACGCACCGCTACGCCGCCTGCGGCTTCGTGAACCACAACTCGTACTGGCACTCGACCCTGATGACCACGAAGGTCCTCACGGACGACGAGGTGGTCGACTACGCCGATCACCACGCGGGCACGATGGGAACGCGGCCTGGGGTCCTGAACCCGTACAAGGTCGGGATCGAGCTCTTCCGCGACATCGAGGAGCGCTGGAACAAGGGCAAGTTCGGCGCCGAGTGGGACGAGTGCGACGACGCGGAGAAGAAGCGCACCTGGGACCGAAAGCTCGGCAAGGGGCGGGAGAAGATCTTCGAGGTCCGGCGCATCTACAACGACATCCTGTTCATCGACGAGTTCCTCACCGAGGACTTCGCGCGCGAGCAGAAGCTGTTCACGTTCGAGTACTCGAAGCAGAGCGGCGAGTACGTGATCGCCAGCCGCGAGTTCAAGCAGATCAAGGAGAAGCTGCTCTTCGAGCTGACGAACTGGGGTAACCCGTTCATCCACGTCGAGAGCGGCAACTACGAGAACCGGGGCGAGCTCTACCTCGTCCACCGCCACGACGGCCACGACCTGCAGCAGGAGCAGGCCAAGGACGTGCTGCGGAACCTGCAGATGATCTGGAACCGCCCGGTCCACATCGAGACGAGCGTCGAGAAGCGTCGGAAGGTGCTCAGCTTCAACGGCCGCAAGCACTCCGAGCGCACACTCTGACAGCAGGCTTCACTCGAGTTGATTGGACGCAGAGGAGGCGCAGAGATCGCAGAGGAGGGAGAGCCTCAGAAGAGCACCGCCTCCGCGAACTCTGCGTCTCCTCGGCGCTCTCCGCGTCCCATGAGCGGTCGAGGCGGTGCTGCTGGGTGTCTTCTCGGCATGGCAGATCGCCACTTCGCCAGCCGTGATGCCCACCGCGGGCGCCGGCCGAGAGAAGTTCTCGAACTCTCTGATACGATCGGGGTTACCGGCCGGTATCCTCCGGCCTCGCCCCCGGGTGCAGGTGACGCGCCCGGGGCTCCGGAGCACGCGGTCATGACCCCGCCCGACCACCCCTCTCCCGACCCCGCGGCCGCGCAGGCGACCCCGCCGGCGTCGGCGGCCGGCGGGGCGGACGAGGTCGCGGCGCTCCGGGCGCGGCTGGCGGCGGTGGAGGACGAGGTGGCCCGCCTGCGCGGGATCGTGCGGCAGGCGCGGGACATCATCGTCACGACCGACCTCGAGGGCCGGATCACCGAGTTCAACGAGGAGGCGGAGCACGTCCTCGGCTGGAGCGCGTCCGAGGTCATCGACCAGAGCGCCGACCGCTTCTACGTGAACAAGCGCGCGCGCACGCGGCTCATCCAGCGCCTCGAGAAGGAGGAGAGCGGCGTCGTGCGCGACGACGTCGAGGTGCGCACGAAGTCGGGCGAGCGGCGCTGGCTGAACCTGAGCCTGTCGTGGCTCACCGACGCGGCCGGCGCCCGCGTGGGCACGATCGGCGTGAGCAAGGACGTCACCAAGCGCCGGCAGCTCGAGGAGGAGCTGCGGCGGCTGTCGGTCTCGGACAAGCTCACCGGCCTGTTCAACCAGAGCCACTTCTTCCACCGCCTCGAGGTGGAGAAGGAGCGGGCGATCCGACTCAAGCACGACCTGTCGCTGCTCTACTTCGACCTCGACCACTTCAAGCAGCTCAACGACAGCCTGGGGCACCGCGAGGGCGACCAGGTGCTCGTGCAGATCGGCCGGATCCTCTTCGAGTCGATCCGCAAGGAGGTCGACTCGGCCTTCCGCTACGGCGGCGACGAGTTCACCGTCCTCCTCCCCGGCGCCGACGCCGCCCAGGCCATGCGCTTCGCCGAGCGCGTGCGGCGCCGCATCGAGGGGCAGGACATGCACGGCGTGCGCGCGTCCATGGGCATCTGCCCGTTCGACGTCGAGAACCGCGCCCTGCAGCTCGTCGAGAAGGCCGACGAGGCCATGTACGTGGCCAAGCGCAGCGGCGGCAACTGCATCGCCGTCTACGACCTCGCCGCCGGCAAGGCGACCGTGTGCCCCGTGCCCGACCCGAGCACCGGGCAGCACCGGCGCGCGGCCAAGGTGTGACGCGCGGTCAGCGCGGCGACTCGATGCTGCGCCCGGACGGGTCGATGAGGACGAAGCCCTCCCCCGCGGTCCGGTAGGTGATGTCCATCGGAGCGGCGTCGAGCTCCCCGAGCGCCACGAGGGCGGACAGGTCGGCCGGGTAGGCGCCTACCTCCAGGCGGTGCGCGCGCAGGAGCAGGGCCAGGTGCAGGAGCCGGCGCTCGGACTCCAGCTCCTCGAACCACGCCACGGCGACATAGGCGTCGGCGCGGGCGTGAAGGGTCAGCGGTCGCCAGGTGACGGCTGCGTCGGGCGGAGGAGGCCCGAGGCGCGGCCCGGCCGGCGGCGGTTCAAGGATGTCGAGCACCGGCTGCACCGCCTCGAGCGCCTGCGCGCGGTCGAGGTCGCGGACCCAGCCGAGGCGCGCCAGGAGCGGCGTCCAGACGTACGTCCCCTCCGTGTCGTCCAGGCGCACTCTCACGCCGCGCACCATGCGCCGCAGGGAGGACCGCGGGACCGGGGCGCCGAAGGTCCGGGCAAGCCGCCGACACGTGTCGGGTGACGGGTCCCGGTGCTCGTGCCGGAGGAGGTAGCCCGCATGGCGGACGGCGGCGCCCCGCGACCACCGCCAGGCAGGGTAGGCGAGCTCCGGCTCGGCGGCGTCCCACAGACCATGGAGGAGCTGAATGCCCTCGGCGGCGTCGTCGGCGCGCCCGTGCACCAGGTCGAAGTTGATCCGGCCCTCGAGGAGATTGTGCAGCTCGCTCAGGACGTCGAAGCCGCTCGTGTCGACGGGCCACCTGCAGGCGGGGCGGCGCGCGCCCTCCCGGATTAGCTCCCAGGCCCGGTCCGTCTGCTCGAAGCGGCGCGTGGCGACGGCGAGCGACCTCGCCCGCAGCCGCGCCTCGAGCTCGCTCGGCGGCGGTCCGACGCCCCGCCAGTCCTTGGTGTTGAACGGTCCGATGGCGCGGACCAGCTCCGCGGCGCGGCGATAGCACGAGTAGCCGTCCTGCGCCTCGTCCGGCGGCGGGCCGAGGTCAGCCGGGTCGAGCGGCTCCTCGCGCGCGCGCAGGTCCGCGCGCACCCGGGCCAGGCGCCAGGCCGCCCAGGTCGAGGCGCCCGCGTGCGCGGTCAGGAGCGCCAGCGCCGCCAGGAGCACCGCCGCGCGAGAGCGTCGCTCGCTCCCGGGCGGGGCCGGGCGCGGCGAGAGACGCTCGACACCCAGGAGGCGGCCCTCGAGCGCCTCGCACTGGCGCAGGGCGACGAGCACACCGAGGCCGCCGATGACCGCCAGCCCGGCGGTCCACAGGAGCGCCTCGGTGACCTCGTGCCAGACCAGCGACGCGCTGACGATCGGCGCGCAAGCGGGGAGCGGCCAGCCCAGGAGCAGGACGGACCGGAGCTGGCGGCCGAGGTCCGGGTGGCGCAGCCGCGCCCAGAGCACCGCCGCGACCGGACCCGCGACGAGCGCGGCCCGGAGCAGCCGCAACGGATCCTGCCGCGTGACCGCGGTCCAGGCCGCGTCGTAGCCCGCCGCGGGGGAGCCCGCCTCGAGCACGCCCCAGGCGGCGACGACCTGCAGGGCCGCGGCGCCTCCGCCGGCGAGCACCACGGCGGCGAGGGCCGCGGCCGCGAGCGCCCGCGCACGCAGGCGCACGGCCCGGCGCAGCGCCGCGCGCTCGAGCGCCGTGACGACCCCGACGACGACGCCCGCGGCCAGGGCGCCCACCGCCGCAACGAGCACGACCTGGGCGGGCGCGACCCTGGCCACCGCTCCGACCGGGGCCAGGATCAGGACCGCCGCGAGCGCCGCCGTCAGCCAGCGGCCCTGGGCCGCCCGTCGCAACACGACGGCGAGCGCCGCCGCGAGCACGAGCCCGCCGCCGAGCGGCGCCGCGCCCGCGGGCGCCTCGGACGCGAGCACCAGCGCGAAGATCCACAGGCCGACCACGGCGGCGACGCCGCCCCGGAGCGCGGCGGCCCGCACGTCGTCGCGCGTGACGGGACCCTCGGCCCCGTCGTTCACGCCGCGGCCCGTCTGTCCGACGCGAGCAGCAGGAGGGCCGGCGTGAGCACGAGGTCGCCGAGCAGCGCGGCGCCGATCGCGACGACGGTGAGCAGGCCGAACTGCGCCGTGGGCGCGAACGACGCGAGCAGCAGGACCGAGAAGCCGGCGGCGAGGACGAGCGACGTCGACGTCACGGCCATCCCTTCGTGCGCGATCGTCTCGTGCACGGCGGCGTCGAGCGGGCGGTCGGCGGAGAAGCGCTTGTAGCCGAGCAGGACGTGGATCGTGTCGTCGACGGCGATCCCCAGCGCGATGCTCGCGACCATCGAGTTGAACGAGTTGAACGGGATCCCCAGCAGCCCCATGGCCCCGATCAGGGCCACGATCGGCACGACGTTGGGGATCGTCGAGAGGGCGCCGAGCCGGAGCGAGCGCAGGGCGCAGGTCATCACCCCGACGATGACCACGAAGGCCAGGGCGAAGCTCTCCACCTGGCCCTTCATGATCGTCTCGGCCGTCTGGCTGAACACGACCGCCGTGCCGGTCGGCGTCGCCTTCAGGCCCACCGGGGCGAGGTGCGCGGCCTCGAGGCGCCGGACGGCCGCGACGAGGTCGCTCATCCGCGTCGAGCCCACCGCCTGCGCCCGCACGCCGACGCGCAGCCACTCGACCTCCGGGTGCGCTCCCCCGGGCGCCGAGATCAGCCGCTCGAAGGGCAGCTCGCCCCCGGCGAGGCCCTGGAGCAAGCGCTCGAGCCGCTCGACCTGCGCCGCGTCGGCCGGGACCTCGCGCGGCCCGCCCGTGAGCCCGTGCGCGACGGCCACGCAGTCGGCCACCGAGAAGGTCAGGTCGACGAAGGGCACCTCGCGCTCGAGGTCGCGCTCGAAGGCGAGCAGCGCCGCCAGCGCCTCGGGCCGCCGGGACGTCCCGGGCGGACCCTCGACCAGGAGCTCGCACGGGGCGATCCCGATGAAGCGCTCCTGGATGCGCAGGGCGTCGGCGCGGACGCGGGAGTCGCGCGGGAAGAACGACAGGAAGTCGGTGTCCTGCTCGAGGCGCAGCCAGCCGAGCCCGCAGGCGAGCGTGAAGAGGACCCCGAGCGCGAGGCTCGCCCGCGGCCGCCGGACGACGGCGCCGGCGAGGCGGTCCATCCGCACCACCTGCCCCGGCTTCGCGCGCGGCGCCGGCAGGAGCGCGGCCAGCGCCGGGACGAGGACGACGGTCACGGCGAAGGCCGTGAGCGCCGCGAGAGCGGCCGCCACGCCGAAGGCGCGGATCGGCGGGATCGGCGAGAGGACGAGCGAGCCGAAGCCGACCGCCGTCGTCACGCTCGTGAGCAGGCACGGCACGAGCACGTGCCGGAGCGCCGCCTGCATCGACGCCGCGCCCGTGGCGCCCGGGCCGAGGAGCGCCGCCTGCGCCCGCTGCTCGACGAGCAGGTGCAGGGCGTCGGCCACGCCGATCACGAGGAGCAGCACCGGCACGAGGCTGGTCATCGTGTCGATGCGCACGCCCGCGTGGCCCATGGCGCCGAGGGTGATCGTCACCGAGGCGCCGAGCACGAGCAGGACCAGCGCCGTCCCCGCGGCCGAGCGCAGGACGAGCCCGGCCGCGACGAGCGCGATCAGGAGCAGCGGCCCGCTGAAGCGCAGCATGTCGCGCCGGATCGCCGCCATGATCTCGGCCTTGAGCAGCGGCGTCCCGGCGACGCGCGCGGCGACCCCCGGCTCCCGGGCGGCCTCGTCGGCGAGGGCGAGGACGGCCGCGACGATCTCCTCGTTGCGCGCGGCGCCGGCGGGGCCGGGCGGGATCTGGTCGAGGAGGAGCACGACGCTGAGCGCCCGGTGGTCGGACGAGACCAGGAACCGCTCCACGTAGGGGAGCGAGAGCACCTCGTGTCGCCACGCCGCCAGGGCCTCCGGCGCGACGTCGCGAAGGTCGTCGGGCAGCGGCCGCACGAGCATGGGGCCGAAGCCGGGCACGACCCGGATCACCGGCAGGTCCGGGAGCGACATGGCGCGCTGCACGCCGTCGAGCCGCGCGGCCTCGCGGGCGAGCGCGCGCGCCCGCCCGAGGACGTCGGGCCGGAAGACGTCGCCGTCGTCGACCTCGAGGACGACCAGCAACGACTCGTCGCCGCCGAACGCGCCGCGGAAGCGCTCGAACGTGGTGACCGCCCAGTGGCCGTCCGGGAAGACGCGCTCGGTCGACGGGTCGAGCTCGAGCCGCGGGATCCCGGTCGCCAGGGCGCCGGTGAGGGCGAGCAGCGCGAGCAGCGCGGTGCGCGGTCGCCGGAGCGGTGCCTCGACCCAGCCGGGCAGCGGCCGCGCGACCTCCCCCTGTGGCGAGTCCTGCACGCGTCCAGGGTCGGCGGCTCGCGCCTGCGGCGCAAGGCGGCCGGGTCGAGCGATCGGCGAGCGCCACCGGTCAGCGCGCCAGCCCCTCGCGGAGCTTCGCCGCCTCCCGCCGCCAGCCCGGGGCGTCCGGGTGCCGCGGCCCGAGCTCGAGCGCGCGCTCCAGGTCGGCCAGCGCCTCGGCGGGCTGCCCGAGCGCCGCCCTGCACCGGCCCCGCTGACCGAACGCCTGGGGGTTGCTCGGCTGGAGGCGGACCTGCTCCTCGAACGCCGCCAGCGCCTCGCCGTGCCGGCCGAGCTTCATGAGCGCCAGCCCCCGGCCGAAGTGGGCCGGCGCGTGGCCCGGGGCGAGGGCCAGGCAGGCGTCGTGGTCGGCGAGGGCCTCGCCGTGCGCGCCCGAGAGGAACTTGGCGTTGCCGCGGTTGCACAGGACCAGGGGGGCCCGCGGCCTGGCCGCCAGGAGCGCGTCGAACTCGGCGATCGCCTCCGAGTAGCGCCGCAGGCTCTGCAGGACGTTGCCCCGGTTCAGCCGCGCGCCCCGCGACGGCGTGATCGACAGCGACCGGTCGAGCGCCGCGAGGCCCTCCTCGTGTCGCCCGGCGAGGGACAGGGCCCAGCCGAGGTTCGACCAGGCGCCCGCGTGCCGCGGGCCGAGCGCCACCGCCAGCCGGAAGTCCTCGATCGCGCCGGCCAGGTCGCCCTGGTCGTGGCGCGCCACCCCGCGCACGTTGGCGGCCTGGGCCAGGGTGGGGTCGAGCGCCAGGGCGCGGGTGGCGAGGCGGAGCGCCTCGTCGAGCCGCCCCTCCTGCCGCGCCGTCTCCGCCTGATCGGCCACGACGATCGCGCTCTCCTCGCTCCCCGGCGCCCGGCGCAGCCGCTCCAGCGCGGGGGTGACCGCGGAGCCCGGGACGAGGTCGCGCTCCTCCGCCTCGAGGACGTGCAGGAGGTGCAGCTCCTCGAGCCCCGGCGGGAAGCGCTCGATCGCGCGCTCGAGGAGCGCCCGGGCCCGGTCGCGCTCGCGGACCTCGAGGCAGGCGCGCGCCGCGTGGCGCAGGAGGAGGCGCGACGGGTCGGCGGCCAGCGCCTCGTCCATGCGCGCGAAGGCCGCCTCGCGCTCGCCCTGCCGCAGCAGCCCCTCGGCCTCGGCGAGGAGGTGCATGGCGCGCTCCAGGCGCCCGCGCGTGGCCTCCGCCTCGCGCTCGCGCGCCGCCGCGACCTCCCGCTCGCGCGCCGCCTCGCGCTCGCGCCCCTCGGCCGTGAGCTGCCGCCGGCGCGCCTCGAGCGCCGCCGCGCCCAGGGCCCCGCTCGTGGCGAGCAGCCCCGAGGTCAGGACGAGCGCCGCCGCGAGCCCCGGCCGCCGGCGCACCGCGCGCAGCAGCCGCTCGGGCGGGCGGTAGCGATGGCCGGGCACGTCCTCGCCGGCGAGCCACGCCTTGAGCTCGGAGACGAGCTCCTCGGCGCCGTCGGTCCGGTCGTCGGGGTCCCTGGCCAGCGCGCGGGCGACCACGCCGCGCAGGTCGTCGGGCACGTCGTCGGCCTCGGCGAGCCACTCGGCGCCGAAGCCCGCCGGGAGCGTCCCCGTGAGGACCTCGGCGAGCACGACCCCCAGCGAGAACACGTCGCTGCGCGGGTCGGCGCGCCCCTCCGCCTGCTCCGGCGCGCAGTAGCCGGGCGTGCCGAGGAGCGCCCCCTCCTGCGTCAGCTCCGGGACGGTCGAGCCCGGGGCCTCGAGGCGCTTGGCCAGCCCCCAGTCCATGACGTAGACCTCGCCGAAGCGCCCGACGAGGATGTTGGCCGGCTTCAGGTCGCGATGGACGACGCCCTGGCCGTGGGCGTACGCGACCGCCTCTGCCACCTTCACGACGACGTCGAGGAGCGCGCGCCGCTCGAGCCGCGCCGTCACGGCGCCCCACCCGGGGCGCGCCGCGTGGTGCGCGCGGAGCAGGTCCTCGAGCGGGCGGCCCTCCACGACGCGCATGGCGAGGTAGGGCAGCCCGTCGGGGGTGGTCCCGGCCTCGTAGACCGGCGGGATCGCCGGGTGCTCCAGGCGCGCCGTGATCGCGGCCTCGCGCCGCAGGCGCGCCACGCGGGTCGGGCTCACCGGCGGGCGGACGAGCTTGATCGCCGCCGGCCGCCCCAGGCGCCGGTCGACCACGCGCACGACCACGCCCATCCCGCCCTCGCCCAGGACGGCCTGGTGCTCGAACGCCGTGGCCGCGTGCGGGGCGAAGTCGGGCGCCGTCGCCGCGACCCGCTGGTACGCGAGCACGGCCGCCTGGACGGCGGCCGGCTCGAGGGGGGCGTCGTGCGGATCGACCACGGGGCGAGTATGGCACCCGCCCCGCGGCCGATCCCGCGCTCAGAAGGGCCGGGCGCCCGACGGGGGCGGAGGCGGCGGGGCCGGCGGCGCGGGCGGCGCGGGCGGCGCGGGCGGTGCCGCGCTCCGGGGCGCGCGCGCGGCGGCGGCGGCGGCGCGGGTGGGGCCGGTGGCGCGGGCGGCAGCGGACGTGCCGGCACGGCGCCCTCGAACATGCGCACCCGCTCCGCCGGGCGCTCGCCCAGCGTGACGAGCACGTCGACCTGCTCCTGCTCGCGTCGCACGCCCAGGCGCAGGACGTCGCCCGCGAACTTCGCCTGCAGCCGGCCCGAGAGCTGGCCCATGTCGCGCAGCGGCTCGCCGTCGACCGCGACGATCACGTCCCCCTCGCGCAGGCCGGCCTGCTCGGCCGACGTGCCCGGGTGGACGCGCGTCACCACGCAGCCGCCCTCCGGGCGCGCGTCGCACGAGACGCCCAGGAACCCGCGGGCGGGGCGGCGGAACGTCATCCGCACCACCTGGCGCCGGTCGATCGTCACCTCGCCGTAGGGCGCCTTGAGCCGCACCGTCCGCTCGTCCATGCCGAGGACCTGCCCCGAGAGGACGTCGCCGTTGTCCAGTACGACCCGGTCGACGTCCTGGCGCTCCGCCTGGCCGAAGGCGAACACGCGCGGGGCGTCGGCCTCGGCGCGCCGGAGGACGACCCGCTCCTCCTCGCGCCGCTCGCCGGGGCGCTCGCCGGGGCGGGCCTCCTGGAGCGTGCGCTCGAGCCGCCGCCGCGTCTCCTCCAGCGTGCGCTCGACCTGCTCGCGCCGCGGCAGCGCCTCCAGCCGCTCGCGCGCCTCGCGCAGGGCCCGCTCCGCCTCGCGCCGGCCCTCGGCCGGCAGGCGCTCGAGCTGCTCCCGCGCCCGGGCCATGGCGCGCTCGGCCTCGGCGCGGGCGTCGGGCACGCGGGCGCGCAGCCGCTCGCGCAGCTCGCCCCCGGGCTCGCCGCCGCGCAGGCGCAGGGCGCCGCCGACGCGCGCCCGCACCTCGGGGGGCAGGTCGCGCAGCAGGTCGAGGCGGAGGTCGTCGGCCTCGAGCTCGACCTGCCCGTCGGGGCCGTCGACCCGCACCACGACGCGCCGCTTGCCGTCCTCGGCCGGACCGGCGCCCGGAGCAGCGCCTGGACCGGTACGGCGGATCACGACCCGCCGGCCGTCGGGCGACACGGTCGTCGTGGTGGTCGACCCGTCGGGCCGCGTGCGGACGGTCGTCCTCGAGCCGTCGGCCTCCGTGCGCGTCGTCTGCGCGCCGGCCTCGTCCTCGGCCGCCTGCGCGTCGTCGACCTCCTGCAGGAGGAGCAGGAGCCGCTCGTGCTCGCCGCCCTCGGCGTCGACCCACTCGAGCGACCGCGCCGCGGCCGCCGGCCGGAAGGCCATGATCCGCTCGCGCGGGACCTGCACGTGCCCGAAGCCCGGGCCCTCGATGACGATCACGTCGGGCCCGCCGCCCACGACCACGCCCGAGAGCTGGTCGCCGTTGCGGAGCATCAGCGCGTCGACCCGCGCCGTCGCGCCCGCCTCGGCCTCGCGCGTCAGGCGCTCGACGTCCTCCCAGCGCAGGTGGTCGCCGTCGCCGCCGTCGCCGACGACCAGCCCGTCGGGCCCGAAGCGCCACACGCGGGTCAGCAGCCGGTCGCCCGTCTTCAGGCGCACCTCGTAGCGCGCGCCGTCGGGCCGCGGCGCCGCGCCGCGCGCCAGCCGCTCCCGCGCGTCGGCGGCCCAGCCCACGCCCGGGTGCCGCGCGACCAGCGCCTCGTAGGCGGCGCGCGCCTCCTCCGCCCGGCCCAGCCGCTCCAGGCAGTGGGCGCGCCAGAAGAGCGCCTCGGCCGCCAGCGGGCCGTCGTGGCGCTCGAGCAGCCGCTCGAAGAGCGCCAGCGCCTCGGCGTGCTGCTCGGCGTGCAGCCGGCGCGACGCCTCGCGGTAGAGCTCGTGGTCGGCGTGGGCGTGCGCCGGCGGCGGCGCCTGCGCCAGCGCGGGGCCGGCGCCCGCCGCGAGCAGCGCGGCGGTGAGCGAGAGCGAGAGCTTCATGAACTTCCTCCTGGCGCGGCCTCCCCGGGAGGCGCGCGGTGTGTGTCAGAGCGGGTCGTCGGCCGACCGCGCCGGCGGGTCCGGCTCGGCCGCGGCGGTGAGCAGGGCGCGGTAGGCGTCGAGCAGCCCCGCGTCGCGCACCTCGTCGCGCAGGGTCGCCAGCGCCGCCGCCGCGTCGTGGTCGGGGGCGTGGCGCACCTTGCGCAGCACGACCTGCGTGGCGTTGATCAGCGGGCGCAGCTCGCGGTGGTCGCTCGCGCGGTGGAGCTGCACGAGCAGCACCTCCCCCTGGTCGAGGAGCGCCGCCTGCTCGACGTGCCGCGAGATCACCTGCAGCCAGTGCGGGTCCGGCTGCTCGAGGGCGGCCACCGCCTCGAGCACGAGGTTGGCCTCGGTGACGTAGCGTCGAGCGGCGCCGCGGCCGGCGCGCGGCCGCGCGGGCCGCGCCACCCACGTGGGCGCGGGGCGGGCGCGGGGTGGGCGCCTGGACGACCACCGGCGCCGGGCGCTCCGCCGCCGGCGGGCCGGGCGCCGGCGGACCCGGCGCCCGCGACGCGCTCGCCGCGGCGAACCCCGCCGCGAACAGCGCCACGGCCGCCGCCAGCCGCCCCGTCAGCCACCCGAGCCGGGCCGCGCCGGGGAGCGACGCCCCCGGCGCCGGCGGGAGCGCCGCCATCACGCGATCGGCGAAGTCGTCCGGCAGCGCCGGCGCCGGGGTCGCCTCGGCCTCCAGCGCCGCGACGACGCGGGCCATCTCCTCGGCGGCGTCCGCGCACGTGGGGCACACGCGCAGGTGCTCCTGCACCTCGAGCGCCGACGCCCGCAGCGCCAGCGGCGGCAGGTGCGGCAGGACCTCGGGCACGAGGTCCAGGACCTCCTCGCACGTCCTCACGGAGCACCTCCCGGCCCGAGCGGGGCCACGAGCTCGCGCAGGCGCAGGAGCGCCGTGCGGTGGCGCGTCTTGACCGTCCCGAGCGGCAGGGCGAGCGCCTCGGCGATCTCGCGCTGCGTGAGCCCGCCGAAGGTGGCGAGCACCACGACCTCGCGCTGCGCCTCGGGCAGGTTCCGGAGCGCCAGGTCGACCTGGACCTGGGCCTCGCTCCGCGCCGCGGCCTCGAGCGGCGACGGCTCGCCCCCGCCGCGGGGCGCCACCCGCAGGAGGCCGTCCTCGCGCACCCTCGCCCGCCGCCCCTGGTCGCGCGCGACGTTGATCGCGATCCGCGCCAGCCAGGTCGAGAGGCGGAACCGCGGGTCGAAGCGGTCGAGCGCCTTGTAGGCGCGCAGGAACGTCTCCTGGACCATGTCGTCGGTCCCCGCCCGGTCGCCCGTCTGGCGGAACACGAGCTCCGCCAGCGACGCCTGGTGCCGCAGCACGATCAGCCGGTAGGCCTCGCGGTCGCCGCGAAGGACCCGCCGCACGAGCTCGCGCTCCTCGCCGCTCGCTCCGACGTCCGGACTCCGGTCGTGCATCGCACCCTTCTACGCAGCGGCCGCCCGGGCGGATTCCTCTCGACGTAAGTGCCTGCAGCTACTCGAGCACGGCGCGCAGGCGCCGGACCTCGACCCCGGCGGCGCGCAGGGCCACGACCCGCGGGTCGTCCTCGCCCAGGGGCGGCCCGACCAGCGCCACCTGCGCCCCGTGCTCCCGCGCCCCCGCGACCACGGCCTCCGGATCGCCCGGCGCCACGACGCCCGCCACGACGAGGCGCTCCGCGGCGGCCGCCTCCGCGGCGAGGTCGCGCAGCCCCTCGGCGCCCACGACCACGGCCACGCGCGTCTGGTCCATGAGCCGCGCCAGCGCCCCGCGGAACAGGCGCAGCGCCGAGCGGCTGGCGACGATCGCCAGGAGCGAGAGGAGCCCGTCGATCGCGAACACGCCGCGCGAGTAGTTCTCGAAGCGCGTCGTGATCGTGGCCACGACGACGACGAGCACGCTGCCGAGGAGCACCGCCTGCGCGATCCGGGCCACGTCGGCGAAGCGCACGGTCCGCCAGAAGCCGCGGTAGAGCCCGAGCAGGAGGAGGACGCTCACCTTGGCCGCGATCACGATCGGCAGGGCCGGCACGGCGCTGGCGCGCAGGTAGAAGGCCAGGTCCTCGCCCTCGAAGCGGATCGCGTAGGCCGCCAGCCAGCAGGCGCTGAGCGCGGCGACGTCCACGGCGAGCTCGACCGCGTAGAGGAGCGCCGGGTGCCGCGCGCGCGCCGGCGCCAGGGCCCCCTCGGCCGTGCGGTAGACGGGCACCTGCCCGAGGAACACGCCGAGCAGCACGAGGAGGACGCCGCCCGCGACCGAGGCCACGACGGCGAGCCCCGCGCCGCCGCGGGCCACCGCCAGGGCCACGCCGCCGAGCGCGGCGGCGACGCCGTAGACGACGAGGAGCGTGCGGCGCGGCGAGAGGCCCAGGGCCATGAGGCGGTGCGTCGTGTGGTCGCGCCCGCCGAGGAGGAACGGGCGGCGGGCGTTGGTGCGCGTGACCCACACGAGCGCGGTGTCGAAGAGCGGCGCCCCGATCACGAAGGCCATCACCGCCAGCCGCTGCGCGGGCGACGCGCCGGCCTCGACCGGGAGGCGCACGGCCAGCCCCGCGAGCACGAAGCCCAGGAGCAGGCTGCCGGCGTCGCCCATGAAGATCCGCGCCGGGGGGAAGTTCTGCGTGAGGAACCCGAGCGCGGCGCCGGCCGTGACCGCGGCGGCGGCCCCGAGCGGGGCCGCGGCCGCGTCGCCGCCGGTGGCCAGCAGGTAGATGAACGCCGCCGAGACGGCCGTCACGCCGGCGGCGCTGCCGTCCATGTTGTCGAGCAGGTTGAGCGAGTTGGCCACGCCGACGTAGAAGGCGATCGTCACGGGGATCGCCACGACGAGCGGCCCCAGCGGCACGAGCGCGTCGGGCAGCCCGGGCAAGGCGCCCGCGGGCGTGGCCCCGGGCGCCAGCACGCCCCCGCCGCCCAGCGGCGCGGCCACGACCCAGCAGGCGGCCACGGTCTGGAAGACGAGCTTCACCGGCGGCGAGAGGTTGCGCTTGTCGTCGACGAGGCCGAGCACGTGGACGATCAGCGCGCCCACGAGCAGGTCGGGGCTCAGCAACCACAGCCCCGGCGCGAGCACGACCATCATCGCCACGCCGCCGCCCATGGGCGTGGGCGCCTGCGACCAGCGCTCGCCCTTCGGCCGCGACACGAGGTCGAACCGCGGCGCGACCGCGCGCGTCAGGCGCGTGGCCAGCGCGGCGGCCACGACCGCCCCGACCAGCGCCAGGAGGTGCTCGAGGTGGACGCCGGCGGGGAGGGAGAGGAGCCAATCCACGGGGGTAGAGGGTCTTGGGTGGGGGGCGGGGCGTCAAGGGGGAGAGCACGTGTGGGAGGAGGCGTAAGGTCGTGTCCCCGGTCCGGCCCCACGCGACGTGGCGCTCCGATCTGCGGGCACGGGCACGGGCACGGGCACGGGCACGTGAAGAAGGGCGGGGGGCGCCTCCGTGGGGGCACGCACACGGGACCTCCACTCTGGACGCTCCCGTCTCATGGGCGTGGCCGTGTCCCTCTTCGGCGGAGCGAGCGGGCCGATCGCGAGTCCTACGTGCCCGTGCCCGTGCCCGTGCCCGTGCCCGCCCATGCAGGTCGCGCGCCCACCCGACTCGCGAGGGCGACCCGCGGGGCGTCTCCTGGCGCCGTGATGCTCGGCGGCGACCCCGACCGAGCGCCGGCCATCGGATATCGTCGCCCCGGTGACCCCGACCTCAGCCCCCCCCACCTCCGCCCCCCCCGAGCCCGACACCCTGGCCACGGCGGTGCGCCTGCGCGCCGAGCGCGACGGCGCGCGCCCGTTCGTGACGTTCCTGGCCGACGGCGACCGCGACGAGCGGCGCCTGACCTACGGCCAGCTCGAGGCCCGCGCCCTGGCCGTCGCCGGCGCCCTGAGCGCGCGCGGGCTCGTGCCGGGCGACCGCGTGCTGATCATGCTCCCGAGCGGGCTCGACTTCATCGAGGCGTTCGTCGGCGTCACGCTCGCGGGCATGGTCGCCGTGCCCGTCTATCCGCCGGCGCGGCTCGCGCGGCTCGAGCACTACCTGCGCACGCTCGCCGCGATCACCGACACGGCCTCGTGCCGCGCGGTCGTCGTCGACGACCGGCTCGTCCCGCTCGTCGGCAAGCACCTGACCTTCAAGGGGCAGGCGCTGATCACCGACCGCGAGCTCCGCGGGGCGACCGCGCCCGGCCGGCCCCACCCGCTCGAGCCCGGGAGCCCGGCGTTCCTCCAGTTCACCTCGGGCACGACGAGCCAGCCGCGCGGCGTCCTCCTCCTGCACGGGCAGGTCCAGGCCCAGCTCCGCGCCTACTGCGAGGCCCTGCGCGTCGGCGCGGGCGAGGCGATCATCAGCTGGCTGCCGCTCTACCACGACCTCGGCCTGGTCGGCATGGTCCTCGCCTCGCTCCACGCGGGCGGCCACCTCGTCCTCCTCTCGCCCACCGACTTCCTCAAGGACCCGCTCGTGTGGCTGCGCGCCGCCAGCCGCTTCCGGGGCGTCCACACGGCCGCGCCGAACTTCGCCTTCGACCTCGCCGTGCGGAAGTGCCCGCCCGAGCGCCTGAAGGCCGAGGCGATCGACCTCTCGTCGCTCGACAACGTCGGCATGGGCGGCGAGCCGGTCTCGTGGGCGACCGTCGAGCGCTTCCGCGCCCACTTCGCCCCCTTCGGCTTCCGCGGCGAGGTGCTCAACCCGTGCTACGGCCTCGCCGAGAACACCCTCGTGGCCACCGGCCACCGCCGCGGCGAGCCCCTGCGCGCGCTCACCCTCAGCCTGGCCGGCCTCCAGCGCCACGAGGTCCGGCCCCCCGCGGGCGACGCCGACCGGGCCACGCTCGTCGGCAACGGCCGGGCGTTCCCGGGCATGGAGGTGCGGATCGCCGGCGCCGAGGGCGAGGACAAGGGCGAGCGCGCCGTGGGCGAGGTGTGGGTGCGGAGCCCGTCCCTCGCCGCCGGCTACTTCGGCGACCGCGCCGCGACCGAGGCGACCTTCGTCGAGCGCGACGGCGCCCGCTGGCTGCGCACGGGCGACCTCGGCCTCCTCGACGGCGGCGACCTGTTCATCTGCGGCCGCGAGAAGGACCTGATGATCGTCCGCGGGCGCAACTTCCACCCGCAGGACCTCGAGCAGGAGGCCGGGCGCGTCGACGGCGTGCGCACGGGCAACGCCGTGGCCTTCGCCGTGGAGCGGGACGGCCAGGAGGCCGCCGTCGTCGTCGCCGAGGTCGACCCGCGCGCGACGCGCGCGCCCGAGGACGTGCGCCGCGAGGTGGTCGAGGCGATCTCGGCGGCGTTCCAGCTCGCCCTGGCGGAGGTCCTGCTCCTGCCGCCGGGCTCGATCCCCAAGACCTCGAGCGGCAAGCTGCAGCGCGGCCTCGTCAAGGAGGCCTACCTGCGCGGCGACCTCGCGACCTTCGCGCCGCCGGGGAGGGTGGCCACGCGCCTGCTCGAGCTGAGGCTGGGCCTGGGCGCCCTGCGCCGGCGGCTCGGGCGCCGGGCCGCGGCCTCTCCGACGGCGCCCGCGGCCGACGACGCCGGCGGCGACCTCGACCCGCGCTTCGCCGAGGCCCTGCGCAGGGTCCGGCCCGACGTGAACGCGCCGCTCACGCCGGGGCTGCGCATCGACGGCCTCGGGCTCGACTCGCTCGAGCGCGTCGAGCTGTGGCTTCAGCTCGCGCGCCTGTTCGACGCGCGCGTCCCCGACGAGGCCTGGAGCAGCTCGCAGACCCTGGGCGAGCTGCAGGCGCTCCTCGAGCGCCACCAGGGGACGGGCGCCGCCGAGGGACCCGCGGACGACGGCTCATCGCTCCTCGTCCGCGACCTCCTCGCCCCGCCGGCCGACCCGTTGCCCCCCTTCCGACCGCCGCCGACGGCGCCCCTGACCTTCGGCCTCCTCACGGCCCTGACCCGGGGCCTCTGGGGCTGGCGCGTCGAGGGGCAGGAGCACCTCGCCCTCGACGACGGCTTCGTGATCGCGGGCAACCACGCGACCTACTTCGACGGCGCCTGGCTGCACAACGCCGTCCCGCCCGCCGTGCGCCCGCGGCTCACCGCGTTCAGCTGGGCGGGCCTGCCCGGCTTCACCCGCGCCTTCCTCGCCCAGATGCGCACGATCCCGATCGACCCCGAGGGCAGCTTCCGCCAGGCGATCCGCGCCGGCCTCGCGGCGCTCGCCGCCAGGCAGGTCGTGCTCATCTTCCCCGAGGGCGCGCGCACGCACTCCGGCCGCATGACCCCGTTCCGCCCCGGGGTCGGCCTGATCTCGCTCCTCTCCGGCCGGCCGATCGTCCCCTTCCGCTCGCGCGGCATGTTCGAGGTCTACCCGCGCGACCGCGCCCTGCCGCGCTTCGTGCGCCGCCGCGGCCAGCCGCCGGTCGAGGTGAGGTTCGGCCCGCCGCTCGTCCCCCCGCCGCTCGAGCCGGAGCGCGCCTGGAGCCAGGCGCAGGCGCTCGTGCGGGAGCTGCGGGCCGCGGTCGAGGCGCTGTGACGAGGGCCGACCGTGTGGCCTCACATGGGACACGGAGGCAACGGAGTCCACGAAGGACGCGGAGGTCTCGTCCTCACGTTCCCTCGTGCCCGCCGTCGACTTCGTTGCCTTCGTGTCCCATGAGTGGCCAGGACGCGTTCACCCCCGGACCGCGTCACGTCCACCCCCGGACCGCGCGACGCTTCGAGCACGACGCCGCCTGACCCCACGTCACGGCACGCGCGTCGCTGCGGCGCCCGCCGGAAGGACGGGTCATGCACGCCGGCGCCGATCCCCTGCGGGCCGCCCGCGCCGCGGCCGCCGACGCCTACCGCCGCGCCCTGCTGCACGACCCGCACTTCGCCCCGCACGCGGGCGTGGTCCTCGAGCCGCTCGAGGAGCTCGGCCGGGGCGGCATGGGGCTCGTCCTGCGCGTGCGCGACCACCGCCTCGGGCGCGAGGCGGCGCTCAAGGTCCTGCTCGACGCCCCGGGCGACCCGGACGCGCCGCGCCGGTTCCGCCGGGAGGCCGAGGTCACGGCGCGGCTCGACCACCCCGCGGTCCCGCCCGTGTACGAGGCCGGCACCGACGCGCGCGGGCGCCCCTACATGCTCATGCGCCTGATCCAGGGCGAGTCGCTCGCCGCGGCGCTCCGCGCCCACCACGCCGAGCGCGAGCGGGCGCCCGTCTCGCGCGCTCTCCTCGAGGTGCTGCTCCGGGTGGGCGAGGCCGTGGCCTACGCCCACGGCCGCGGGGTCCTCCACCGCGACCTCAAGCCGCAGAACGTCATGGTCGGCCGCTTCGGCGAGGTCATGGTGGTCGACTGGGGCCTCGCCCGGCGGCTCGACCACGACGAGGACGACGCCCTCCTGCGCGGCCTGGCCCTGGACGACCCCGCGCTGGCGCGGAGCTGGGGCGGCCTGACGGCCACCGGCTCGGTCCTCGGCACGCCCGCATACATGGCCCCCGAGCAGGCCCTCGGCGAGCCGCTCGACGCGCGGGCCGACGTCTGGGCGCTCGGCGCGATCCTGGTCGAGGTCCTCACCGGCCGCCCGGCCAACGACGGCGGGACCGCGCTGGAGAAGCTGCGGCGCGCGGCCGAGGGGCAGGTCGACCTCCCGCGCGACCGCCGGCCGGACCTGCCCGCGGAGCTGCACAGCCTCGCGGCCCGCGCGCTCGCGCGCGACCGCGCGGCGCGCCTGCCGGACGCAGCCGCGTTCGTCGCCGACCTGCGCGCCTGGCTCGCCGGCGAGCCGCTGGCCGCGCACGAGTACGGGCCGGTCGAGCGCACGGTGCGCGCGGCGCGCCGGCATCCGGCGCGGGTCGTCGGCGGCGCGACCGTGGCCATGCTGCTGGCCCTGTCGAGCGGCGCGTCGCTCCTGGCGCGCGCGCCGCAGCCGCCCCGCCCTGCGCGCCCTGGCGGACGTGGGCGCGGCGACGCGCGGGCGCCCGCGCCGACGGCGGCCCCCGCGCCCGCCCCTCGGGCGGCGCCGTCGCCCGACGCCGCGCTCGCTCACGACGCGCGCGGCCTCGAGCTGCAGGCGGCGGGCGACCTCGTCCGGGCCGTCGCCGAGCACACGCGTGCCGTCGCCCTCGACCCCGGCCTGGCCGCGGCGCTCGGGCACCGTGGCGTCGCCCGCCTGAAGCTCGGGGAGGGCGAGGCGGCCCTCGCCGACCTCGAGCGGGCCGTCGCGCTCGCGCCGACGTCGGCCCTGGCCCGCTCGAACCTGGGCGCCGCCCGGCGCGAGCTGGGGGACCTCCCGGGCGCGCTCATCGACCTCGAAGTGGCCGTGTCCCTCGACCCGACCTCCGCCCTGGCCCGGACGAACCGCGGCCTCCTGCGCCAGGAGCGAGGCGAGTGGGCGGCGGCGATCGAGGACCACACGGCCGCGCTGGAGCGCGACCCCGGGCTCGCCGCCGCGTGGCTCGGCCGCGCCCTGGCCCGCCGCGCCGCGGGGGACCTCGCGCTCGCCCTCGCCGACGCGCGCCAGGCCCTGGCGCTCGGCCCCGGCGAGGCGCGGGCCTGGACCGCCCGCGGCGTGATCCGCCGCGAGCTCGGCGACCTGCGCGGCGCGCTCGACGACTGCGACCGCGCCGTCGAGCTCGCGCCGACGGTCGCCGCGCTCCGCAACGACCGCGGGCTCGCGCGCGCCGCCCTCGGCGACCTCGCGGGCGCGCTCGAGGACTTCACGCGCGGGCTCGAGCTCGACCCGCGGCTCCCCGCGCTCCACGTCAGCCGGGGGGACGCGCGCCTGGCGCTCGGCGACGTCCGCGGCGCCCAGGCTGACCACGGGCGGGCGCTCGAGCTCGACCCCGACCTCGTCCCCGCCCTCCTCGGCCGCGCCGAGGCGCGGCTGCGGGAGGGGGACGGGGCCGGCGCCCTGGCCGACCTGGACCGGGCCGTCGCGCTCGCCCCGGGGAGCGCCGAGGTGCACCTCGAGCGCGGGGGGGCGCGTCGCGCCCTCGGCGACCTGCCGGGCGCGCTGGCCGACCTCGACCGCGCGGTCGCGCTGGAGCCGGGGAGCGGCCCGGCCCACCACGAGCGCGGCCACGCGCGCGCCGGCCAGGGTGACCTCGCGGGGGCGCTCGCCGACCTCGACCGCCTCCTCGCGCTCGAGCCGACCTGCGCCGAGGGTCACGCCTGCCGCGCCGAGGTCCGGGCCGCGCTCGGCGACGTCGCCGGCGCGCTCGAGGACCTGGAGCGCCTCCTGGCGCTGGAGCCGCGCGGGCCGGACGCCGAGGCCGCCCGCCGGGCCGTGGCGGAGCTGCGCGCCCGCCCGCGGCGGTGACCCTCCGTCAGGCGTCGAGGAGGTGCGTCGGCTGGAACACCGTCGAGCGCAGGCCGGGCGGCTCGGTGAGGGCGAACGCGGCGGCGAGCGCGTCGGGGTAGGAGCCGGCCCGCCGGAGGTCGAGGGAGCCGTCCTCGTTGTCGCCGAGGACGACCACCCGCCACGCGCCGTCCTGGCCGACGGTCATGAAGCCCAGCGGCTCGCGCGCGGCGTCGAAGAACGACCAGCTCTCGCCGGTGCGCGCCACGTAGCCCACGACGCGGGCGCCGTCGAGGACGGCGCTGCCCGAGAGGCTCGGCGCGTCCGACGGCGCCGCCGGGGCCGGCGCCGGCGGGTCGAGCTCGAGCGGCGGGTGCAGGCGCGGGTGCCGCGGGAGCCCGAAGCAGCGCATGGCCGCCTCGGGCACGCCGGGCACGGTGAGCGACCCCTGCCCGTCGGCCTGGAGGACGAGCATGGCGCCGTCGCGGCGCAGCTCGCCCACCTGGCGCACGGCCTGGTCGAAGAGTCCCCAGCGCCCGGGGCCGATCGGCGCGACGTAGCCCACGGGCCGCTCCGCCGACGGCGACGCCCACACGCCGTGGCCGTACTCCGCGAGCATGCAGCGGCGCAGGTGCGTGCGCTGCGCGGCCTCGAGCCCGACGAAGCGCACGCCCGCCTGCGGCGCGCGCGACCACACGACCTCGCCGCGGAGGGCGGTCCGCTCGGGGAGGTGCGGGTGCTCGAGCTCGAGCTCGACCTCCGCGTCGGCCGGCAGGGGCCCTTCGAGCGCCAGGCAGGCCCCGCCGAGCGAGAGGTTCACCACGGGCACGTCACGCCCCGCGACCCGGGCCCGGGTCCTGGCGGCCGCGACACGATGGTTGCGCTTCTGGACCATGGTCCTTCCCCTCGCAAGCCTCAGGCCGGTCTTCTCGTGCTGTGCTGCCGTGGGTTACGGAGGGCGTTCGGTCCAGCTGCGAACAGGGTTCCCGATTTCGGTTCTGATGGGCGCCGTGACGACCCCCGCCTCCGAGCTGTGCCAGCGCTGCGGTCTGTGCTGCGACGGGACCCTCTTCGCCCGCGCGCCGCTCGCGCCCGACGAGGTCGCGCCGCTGGCCGGGCTCGGGCTGCCGGCGACGCCCGCCGGCCTCCCCCAGCCGTGCGCGGCGCTCGAGGGCACGCGCTGCTCGATCTACGCCGCGCGCCCGGCGAGCTGCCGGCGCTACACGTGCCTGCTCCAGGCCGCGCTCGCCGAGGGCGAGGTGGACCTCGACGAGGCGCTGGCGGTCGTGGCCGAGGCGCGCGCCCGGCTCGCCGCCAGCGACGCGGGCGCGCACCTCGACCGCCACTTCCGCGGGCGCACCGCCCTGCGTTAGCCGGGCGCGTCCGGCGAGTCCTCGAGCAGCTGGCGCAGGTGCCGCTGGGGCGGGTCGTCGGGGCCGCCCCACAGCTCGGCCTCGTGCTCGATCAGGTGGCGCGCCTGGGCCTCGTATGCGCGCACCAGGCGGTCCCGCCGCGGCGCCACCAGCACGCACTCGACGGCGGCCACGAGCGCCAGCGCCAGGCCGAGCGTGGCCAGCCCCACGCGCCCCTCGTAGCCCCGGACGGCGGCGGCGACGGCCGGATCGGCGCTGGCCCGCCCGAAGGCCCCCCCGCGCCAGGCCGCGGCGACGCCGGCGAGGAGGAGCGCGCCCGCGAGCGGCAGGAGCTCCTGCTCCCTGGCCGTGACCCACAGGAGCGCCACGTGCGCGCCGCCCAGCGCGAGCCACAGCCCGGCGCGGGCCAGGGTGGGTCGGGCCAGCTCGAGGCCGTGCCTGGCCAGGCAGCGGGCGCGCAGCAGCCAGGCGAACAGGTAGCCGGCGATGAACACCAGCGCGGCGGCCTGCAGGAGGGCCACCTGCAGGCCGCCGGCGGCGCCGAGGCCCAGGCCGCGGGCCGGGTGCAGCCGCGTGTGCAGGAGCGTGAACACCGCCACGGCGCCGAAGCTCGGCAGGGCCACGGCCAGGGCGTCGCCCAGCGTCCAGCCGGCGGCCGCCCCGTGGGCCGCGCCCCCCCGCCGCGCCTGCAGCCAGGCGACCCCCAGGCCGAGCCCGCCGAGGAGCAGGAGGGCCAGGAGCACGAGCGACTCGAGGACGGCGTGGTCGGCGGCGCGCCCGAGGGCCGGGTCGAAGCCGGAGCGGTGGTCCCAGCCCCCCACCGGCATGAGCATGGCGTCGATCTCGCCCAGCCGCTCGAAGTTCAGCACCTCGCTGAGGCGGCGGGCGCGCTCTCGCCGCTGGAGCACGGCCTGCTGCTCGGCCGCGGCGGCGCGCGCCTGCGCCACGTCGCCGCGCGCCGCGGCGTCGTCGTGCCAGCCCTCGTCGACCTCGCGCAGCGTGGCCTGCGCCACCAGCAGCTCGATGAGGAACGTGGCCTCGCCGCCCTGCCGCAGGGCCAGCCTGCGGGCGCGGCCCAGGTGCGGCTCGCCGGGCCGCCCGGCGAGCCGCTCGGCGCGGGCGAGCCTCACCAGGTGGCGCGCGCCGGCGCGCAGGAACATGAGCTCCGGCAGCTCCACCTGGTAGGCGATGCCCAGGTGCTGGACGAGGCGGCGCACCGGCGTGCCCTCGAGCGGGTCGAGCCGGGCGGCCAGCAGCTCCTGGTTGCGGAGGGTGAACGCCGACCGGCCCAGGCCGGCGTCGAGGCGCGCCAGGCCCCGCGCCAGCAGCGCCGGATCGTCCAGGCGCAGCCACGAGGCCACGAGCTCCTCGTCGGCCTGCGCAACCGTGTCATCGAGCGCGTCCATGGGCCCGGGGGAGGTGGCGCGCACCACGTCGGCCAGCCCCGCGACGACCTCGAACACCCCGTTGTCGGGCTCCTCGGCGGCCAGCGCCATGGCGTCGGCCGCCAGGCGCTCGAGGGACGCGGCGTAGGCCGGCGCGACGGCATCGCGGAGGGTCCAGTACGGCGCCCAGCTCGGGTGCCCGGGTCCGGTCACGGCCTCGTCGACCGGCTGCTCGGCCAGCCAGCCCTCGAAGGCCTCGGAGAAGGCCTGCTCGGCCGGCTGGTGCGCCTGGAGCGCCGCCCGCAGCCGCTGCGTTGGGGTGTCGACCGGCGCCGGGTCGACGGCAGGCGACTCGTGGGTCCTGACCGCGCGCGCGAGGGCGGGCAGGGCTGCCAGGTCGCGGTCGCGGACCAGGGCGAGGCCCGTGGCCAGGAGCCCGGCCGCCACCAGCAGGCGGCGAGGGAGATGCGGTGAGGGGTTCGTCATCGGCGTCGCTCCGCTCGGGTCCCCGGTCGTCGTGCGTTCACAGGCCGTGCAGGCAGGCGGCGCCGCGGGCGTCGCCGCGCGGGTCGACCAGGCCCTCGGGCGGCCGCTCGTCGGGCGCGAGGGGCGCCTGGTAGCGCCAGGGCTCGCGGCGCGCCGGCGCAGGGGGCGGCCCGCCGCGCAGCAGGTCGGACGCGGCCGCCGCGGCGGCCCCGGCGCCGAGCAGCGTCACCCAGGCCCAGGGGAGCTCGCGCCCGGGCGCGGGCCGCCGGCCGAGCCGCTCGATCGCGCCGGCCAGGCGCTCGTCGGATCCGCGCTCGTCCACGAGGTCGTCATCGAGCGCGGCATCGAGCGCGGCATCGAGCGCCGCGTCGCGGGCGAGCAGGCGCGTGCAGGCGGCGCAGGCCGCCAGGTGCGCGTCGTGCGCCTGACGGCTGGCCGGCGGTAGCTCCCCGGCGCGCCAGGCGGCCAGGTCGTCGTCGAAGCGGCGGCAGGCCGCGCTCATCGTCCCTCCTGACCGGCGAGCGCGTCGCGCAGGGCGCGCCGCGCGCGCGACACGGCCTGCCACACGGCGGCCTCGGTCGTGTTCAGCGCCGCCGCGGCCTCCTGCGCCGTGAGCCCCTCCTGGGCCACGAGCACCAGCGCCGCGCGCTGCCCCCCGGGCAGCCGGGCCATGGCCGCGCGCAGCGCCTCGCGCCGCTCCGCGCGCTCGAGCGCGTCCGGCGTCGGCGGCGCCGCCGGCTCGGGCGCCGCCTCGGCGGCGCCGGGCTGCACGACCCGGCTCAGGCTCAGCCAGCGGCGCACGCGCCGGCGCCGGAGCTCGCCCCGGCACACGTTGACGAGCACCCCGCAGAGCCAGGTGAACGGCCGCGCGTCGCCGCGGAAGCGGTCGCGCCCGGCGAACGCGCGCGTGAGGGCCTCCTGCACCACGTCCTCGGCGCCGTCCTCGGTCCCGAGGAGGCGCGTCGCCACGCGCCACAGCGCCCGCCGGTGCTCGAGGGCGGCGGCCCGGAAGGCTTCGGCGTCGCGCAGGTCGGTCAGGCGGGCCTCGCAGGGCGCCGTCAGGGAGGGGAGGGTCAGGGCCGTCACACCCCGTGAGTGCCCCGGCGGGCGCGACCCTGACACATCGGCCGGGGACGTCTCAACCCCCGAGCAGGCAGGGGCCTCGAGGGTCACCGGCGTCCCCGGCCCCCGGCGCGTGCGCGCGCGCCGGCGCGGGGCTAACGTCACGTCGCGGGGTGGGCGGCCGGTTGCTATGCGACGACCCGGGACTGAACCGGACGCCTCCCCGGGCGTTCTTCCGGGGGCGGGCCGCCCTGGACATCGTGGGGGCCGGAGCGAGGGAACCGTGGGCAGCCTGCGCGCGCGCGTCGCGCTCGTCCTCCTGAACCTCGCGCTCCTCTCGGCGATCGTGTTCCTCGTGCAGCACGCGGTCCGGCGCCGCCCGGCGACCGACCTCGGGGGACCGCTCCCGCGCGAGCTGGCCGTGGAGGCGAGCGGCCGGGCGGCGACGGGCGACCCGTCGCGCGAGATCGGCGCGGCGCTCGACCCGTCGAGGCCGCAGCCGGCTTCGACGGCCGCCACCCCGCCGCCCCCGGTCGACGAGGGGGCCCTCCGCGCCCGCTTCCGCCTGCTCCTCGTCTCCGAGGACCGCGCCGACCCCGGCCGGAGCACGGCGATCGTGGCCTCGACGAGCGGCGGGCAGCAGCGCACGGTGATGGTCGGGGACGACCTCGACGGCTACGAGGTCGTGCAGCTCGGCGTCGAGGTCGACGGCCAGGAGCGGCGCGCCCTGCTCGTGGTCCGGCGTGGCGAGGAGCGGCAGGAGCTGCGCACCGAGCGCTCGCCCCGCCCCTGACGCTATGCTCCGGGGGTGCTGACCGCCGCCCTCGCCGCGCTCGTGCTCCAGGTGGCGACGCCGCTCGCGCGCGACGTCGACCCGGCGAAGCACGTCGTCGTCCTCGTCAACGAGGCGGTCCCCGAGTCGGTCGCCCTGGGCGAGGCCTACTGCCGGGCGCGCGGCGTGCCGCTGGACAACGTCTGCCGCGTGCGAACGACCGCCGACGAGGTGATCGCCTGGCCCGCCTTCCAGGCCGAGGTCCTGGCGCCGGTGCGGGCCTTCGTCGCGCGCCACCCGGACGCGGTCTACCTCGTCCCCACGTGGGGCGTGCCGGTCAAGATCGCCGAGCACGTCAAGGACGACCTGCCGCCCGCCGCCGACCCCATGCGCCGCCACGTGACGAGCGTCGACGCGGCGTGCGTCGACCGCGAGCTCGAGCTCGTGCGCGGCGACCTCCCCGACCGCCCGGGCTGGGTCGAGAGCCGCACGTGGCGCCTCGACCGGCCCGTGACGGCGGAGGACGGCGTGCTCGTCGTCGTGCGCCTCGACGGGCCCACGCCCGAGCACGCGCGGGCGCTGATCGACCTGGCCCTGCACGGCGAGCTCTACGGCGTCGAGGGCACGCACCTCCTCGACACGCGCGGGCTGACCGGCGCGGGCGACGGCTACGCCACCTACGACGCCGAGCTGCGGCAGGTCGCGGGCGTCTTCGCGCGGCACGGCCTGCCGCTCCGCCACGACGACCAGGGGCCGGTCGTCGACCTGTCGACCATCGAGGGCGGGCCCGGCCACTACTGGGGCTGGTACACCGGCACGCTCGAGGCGGCCGCGCCGTTTCGCTTCGCGCCGGGCGCCGTGGCCTGCCACGTCCACTCGTTCTCGGCCGACACGCTCCGGCACCCGAAGCGCAACTGGGTGGGGCCGCTCCTCGACCGCGGCGCGACCGTGGCGATCGGCACGGTCTACGAGCCGCTCACGGCCGGCTTCCCCACGGCGCCGCTCTTCTGGGAGCGGTTCCTGGCCGGGCACACGGTCGGGCAGGCGCTCCAGCTCTCGAACCGCTTCACCTCCTGGATGGCCGTCTACGTGGGCGACCCGCTCTACGCGCCCTACTCGGCCCAGGCGCGCGCCGCGCAGGCGGAGAACCGCGCGCTCGTCGCGGGCGCCGCGGCGCGCCTCGAGGCGCTGCTCGACGCGGGCGACCTCGACGAGGCGGCGGCCGTCGTGGCGCGGCTCGACGCGCTCCCGGTCCCTTACCGCGGCGGCGACGGCGGCGGCCTGCGCCTCCTCGCGCGCGAGGTGCGGGCCCGGCGGGCGACCGGCAAGGCGGGCGAGGGCACGGTCGCGGCGCTGCGCGCCGCGCTCGCAGGGGCCGACGACGCCCTCGGCCGCGGCGACTGGGCGCAGGCGCAGCGCGAGGCGCAGCGCGCGCTCGCCGTCAGCCCGGGCAGCTACGAGGCGAACCTGGCGCTCGGGCGGGCGCTCCTCGGCCTGGGCAAGGACGCGACCGGCCCGCTCGAGCGGGCGGCGGCGCTCGAGCCCGACGACCCCGAGGCGCTCGGGCCGCTCTGCCGGGCGCTCCTGGCGCGCAACCGCGCCGAGGCCGCCCTGGCCGCGGCGCGGCGCGCGGGGCTGCCGCACCTCGAGGGCGAGGCGCTCGTCGCGCTCGAGCGCTGGGACGCGGCGCGCGCCCGGCTCGAGGCCGCGCGCGCGGCGCGTCCGCGCGACCGGCGCCTCGCGCTCGCCCACGGGCGCGCTCCTGGGCGCGCGCCGCGCGCCGGCGGCGGTCGAGGCCCTGCGCCGGGCGCTTGACGACCTGCCGGCCACGGCGGCGGAGCTCGAGGAGTACGAGGCGGTCGTCGCCCTGTGGGCCGAGGCGGCGGCGCTGGCGAAGGCCGACGGCGCCGCGCGCGCGGCCGAGGTCGCCCGGCCGCTCCGGCGCCTGAAGCCGCCGCCGCGGCGCGCCGCGCAGAAGCTCGTCGACGAGGCCGAGGCCCTGCTCGAGCGCGCGACGGGCGACCTCGGCCCGCCGCCCGCGGTCGACGCCCCCGGGCTGCCGCGCGCGCGCCTCTCGAGCCGCCGGCCGGCGCCGGTGCGGGTGCTCCTGCTCGGGCCGGTGGTCGTGGCGCACGACCTCCCGCGCCACCGCGGGAGCGGCGAGCCGCGGCCGGTCGAGGTCGAGCTCCCGCCCGGCGTCTACCGCGTCGTCGTCGTCGAGGGCGCGCAGGTGCGCACGGCGACGCTCGAGGCGCGCCTCGACCGCCTGGCGCGGCTGGCGCTCGGGGCGGAGCTGGCCTGGACGCCGTAGTCACTGTCCGAGCGCGAGCAGGGCGGCGTCGGCCGCCTCGGCCGGCGCGCCGCGCTCGCGCAGGAGCAGGAGCGCGTCGCGCGCCGCCGCGCGGGCGTCGTCGGCCGGCCTGGCGAGGGCGGCGTCGGCGATCAGCGTGACGGCCTCGGCTGTGGGCGCGAGGCGGCCCAGGGCGCGCAGGGCCGGCGCGCGCGGCGCGTCGCCGTCGCGGGCCAGGGCCACGAGCGCGCGCCGGCCGTCCGGGTCGAGGGCCGCGACGTGCGCCGCGAGCTCCTCGCCCACGATCACGGCCGCCAGCGGGTCGGCCTCGGCGGTCAGCTCGGCCAGGAGGGCGCGGGCGCGGGCCGCGGCCGGGTCCGGCGCCCCGTCCGCCTCGACGACGGCCGTCGCGGGCTCGGCGGCGGCGGTCGCCCGCGCCTGGACCGTCTCCGCGTCGGCCACCGGCGCGCTGGCGCGCGCCGCCTCCCCCTCGCCCGCGGGTGAGGAGGGGCGGGCGAGCGCCTCCGGCGAAGGCCGCGGGGCGAGGGCGTCGGCCGCCACCGGGCGGCCGCGGCGCGCAGGCGCGTCGGCCGTCGAGAGCGCCGCCCCGAGGCCCCACGCGCCCGCGGCCGCGACGGCGAGCCCGGCGAGCGCGTGCGCGGGGCGCATCAGTGCACCCGGACGGCCGGGGCCAGGGTGGCCGAGCCGTCGGCGACGCCGGCCACGGGCGCGGGCGCCGGCGCGGCGCCGCCGAGGAGGCGGGCGAGGTCGGCCGCGCGGTGCTCGAGGTCGGCGAAGCGGCGCGGCTGGCCGGTCACCGGGTCGGGCACGGTCGCGCCGGTGAGGAAGCCCGAGAGCGGAGCCGCCTGCCCGGGCTCGCGGACGCCGACGTGGAGGAAGGGCGTGCCGGTCTCGGCCTGGTGGCAGCCGCCGCACGTGTTCAGGGCGAAGGCGTGGCGCGCCTCGGCGCTCCGGATCCCCGGCGCGTTCCACACCCCGAGCACGATCGACGAGCCGCCGAGGAGCCGGCCGGGGACGACGAAGGCGCCGGCGAGGAGCGCCGCCTCGTTGCCGTTGACCAGGTCGGCCAGCTCGGGCGTCTGGTTGAACGCCAGGTCGGGGGTCTGCTTCACGGTCGCCGGCGCGAGCGAGGCCTGGCGCGACTGCAGGACGAACTCGCGCAGCTCCCAGACCCGCGAGAGCGCGTTCTCGTTGGTGCGCACCTGGTTCAGCGCGCTGCCCTGGGGCTTGCCCGGCGCGGCGCCGGCCCGGGCGAAGCGGTCGGTGATCCGGGCGAGCAGGCGGTTGTAGCGCGCCCCGAAGGGCACCTGGTTCAGCTGCGCCCAGCTCCGCGCCCAGCCGAGCACCTCGGCGGGGTCGGCCGCGGGCAGCTCGTACTCGAAGATCACCGTGAAGGGCAGCGCCTCGCCCTGCGGCCCGAGGACGCCGAAGACGAAGCGCCCCTCGCCGGCGTGGAGCCGGGGCGCGGGCCGGGCGACGACGGCCGGCGCCGTGAGGCGCGCGGCCACGGGCGCCGCCGCGCCGCCGCCCGCGCCGTAGCCGCTCGAGCCGCGCAGGTCCATGCGGTTGACGATCGCCAGCAGGCGGAAGGGCGCCTGCGCCAGGTCGAGGCGCCGCCCGCCGCTGCGCGCCAGCCAGGGGTCGGTGACGAGCGTGCGCATCTGCGCGCGCGCGCCGACGACGTGGCCGTTGATCGTCTGGTCCGTCTCCCACGTGCGCAGCCACTCGAGGACGAGGTCCGCCGGGTCGCGCGGACCGGCCATGGCCTCGACGAGCGCGCGGAAGGTCCAGGCGCCGGGGGGCGTGGTCGTCGCGTCGGTGAGGGCCGGGTCCTCGACCACGCTCAGGTCGGTGATCATCAGCACGCGCGCCGGGTCGATCGTGATCGACGGCGCCGGACGCGTCGTGACGGTCGACGGCAGGGGCCGGACGGCGTCGTCGGCGATCCGGTCGGCGGCGGGCCCTGCCGGGGCCAGACGCAGGCGGTCGTCGGCCGGGGCGACCCCGGCCAGGCACAGCGAGAGCAAGACGGGGCGAACGGCGCGCTTCACGGGATCCTCTCCTCTCACCCTGCGAAGGAGGAGAGAGCACCGGCCGGTCCACGACGGAAGTGGCGGAAGTCCTCGCGCCGTCGGGGCGATTCCGCCACCTCCTTCGTCGCGCGACGGCTCCGTCACGAAAGTGTCGGAACGCGCTACTCCCGCACGAACCCGTGGTAGCGCCCGAGGGCCCAGGGCAGCAGGTAGGCGGCGCCGTCGGCGAGGTTGCGCCCCTCGCCGCCCGAGTCGAGGCGCCAGGGGTCGTGGTTCCAGTGCGAGAACCAGCGCTCGTCCACGGGCAGGGCGCGCCCGTCGCGCAGGGCGCCGCGGGCGGGGGCGTCCGGCCCGTCGAAGGGGCCGGGGGCGAAGCGCACCACGTCGTGACGGTCGGCGTTGCGGTGCGGCCAGTCGGCCCGGTCGAGCGGGAAGCGGCGCAGGGCGTCGACGGCGTCCTCGAGCCACGCCCCCCGCGGCGACAGGTCGACCTCGCCCCAGGGCGTGCGGACCCGCGCCCCCGTGTTCACCCCGGCGTAGAGGAACGCGAAGAGGGGGCTGCGCTCGGGCGCCTCGAGCGCCCACGCCTGCGCGAAGGCGCGGCTGTAGATCGCCCGCAGGGCCGGGTCGTCCTCGTAGAGGAGCAGGTCGTAGAAGCACATGAAGGCCATCTCGTCGTCCGACTGGTTGCCGGTCCCGACGCCCAGGTGCGGCTTGACCCCCTGGAGCACGTTCATCGCGTAGCCGTGCTCCTCGACGAGCGCGCGCGCGTGGCGCCGCCAGCGCTCGTCGCCGGTCACGTGCGCGCCGACGGCGAGGTAGGAGAGGAGGCTGAGCGAGTTCAGCCCGCGCTCGTCCGTCCAGTCGGGGTCGTGGTTCAAGGACGCCGGCGAGAAGTTCGCCCAGCGCGTCGGCCGCCCGTCCCAGTCGACCAGGCGCCAGCCGTGCGCCTCGAGGTGGCCGAGGATCGCGCCCACGACCGCGGCCACCTCGGCGCGCTCCGCCGGGGTCTCGCAGACGAGGTCGTGGTACTGCGCGTAGAAGAAGAAGTGCCCGTCGAGCTCGTCCGAGCTCGTGTCGCACTTCCAGAACCACCGGCCGTCGGCGCTCGTGGGCCAGCGCAGGTCCATGACCTTCCACAGCCCGTCCCTCGTGCGGCGCTTCTCCTCGTCGCGGGCGCGCCCGTGGCGCTCGTTGGGGTCGGGGCCGCTCGTCGGCAGGATCGAGCGGGCGACGAAGCCCGGCGGCGCCGGGTGGCTGCCGCCCTGCGTGACCTCCGAGAGGAAGCGGAGCGCCCGGAACGCGGCCCGCGCCCGCTCGCGCGCCGCCGGGTCCTTCGTGGCCGCGTAGGCGAAGCACTCGGCCGCGCCGTACATCGACGTCCACAGGCCGTCGTTGTCGCTGTCGCGCTGGACGGCGGTGGCGAGGTCGCCCGCGCGGTCGAGGTGCACGGCGTCGACGTAGCCCTGCTCCGTCCGGCGGTGCCGCGCGTCGATCTCGGCCCCGAAGTGCGCGGCCTTCCCGGCGAGCGTCGTCGGACGGCGCTCGATCAGGCCGAGGCCGCCGGGCGTGGCGAACCAGGCGTCGCCCCGGACGTCGACCGCGATCGCCCGCACCTCGTCGTGCGGCAGCCAGCGCGGCCCCTGGCGGTACTCGAACGTCGCGCCGTCGGTGCGGATCGCGCCCCTCGGCGTGCCGATCCACACGCGCCCCTGCGGGTCGCCCGGGACGGCGGCGATCGTCGTGGCGTCCTCGCGCGGGAGGCCGTCGTGACCGGTGAGGAGGCGCCAGGCGCCCTCCGCGTCGCGGACGCCCGCGCCGCGCGCCCAGGTGAACCACAGGCGGCCCCGGCCGTCGTGGACCACGCCGGTGACGTCGACGAGGTCCCAGCGGCGCCGGCCGTCATCGGGGACGAGGCGGACGAGCGCGCCGCCGTCGGTCTCGAAGAGCCCCTGCCGCGCGGCGAAGGACGCGCCCGCGCGC
Source organism: Planctomycetota bacterium (assembly GCA_023954375.1). Classification (GTDB taxonomy): domain Bacteria; phylum Planctomycetota; class J058; order J058; family J058; genus JAMLIC01. Next base: position 21,687 of record JAMLIC010000042.1, on the reverse strand, counting down.
GCGACCGCGACCGCGTGCACGTCGAGCGCCGGGCCGTCGACGACCTCCGGGATCATGCTCGTGTTCTCGTGCCGGACGACGCCCCGGGCCTCGCGCGGCAGCGGGACCCTCGCCCAGGGCACGACGACCCGGGCGTCCGCCGGCGCCGGCCAGCGCCAGCTCGGCTCGCCCTCCGTGTTGGCGCCCACGGCGCGCGCCATGCCGGCGGTCAGCGCCCACACGCGGCGGCCGTCGGCCGTGATGCCGGTGACGGCCTGGGACCCGACCTCGGCCACCGCCTCGAACCGCGCCGCGCCCGGCGCCCGGCGCGCCAGGCCGGCGGCGGTCCCGGCCCACACGGCGCCGTCCTCGGTCACGACGACGGCGCGCACGTCGTCGGACGGCAGGCCGTCGGCGGTCGTGAACCGACGGGCGACGTCCTGCTCGAAGCGCCCGACGACCTCGCCCGGGCCGTCGCGGACCTCGCGGCGGCCGGAGGCGAGGGCGGGCTGGACGAGGATCAGGGCGGCCAGGGCCGCGAGCGCGGGTCGCTTCACGGGGGCGAGCTTAGCCGCTCGTGGCGCTTCGTGGGCCGCGAGTTACGCGCGCGGGATGCGGCCGCGGGCGGCCGGTGTAGGGCCCTGCGGAGGTCGTCATGCGCGTCCCGAACCCGCCGGCGCCGAAGACGCTGATCGCCCTGGCCGACCCGCCCGGCCGCGCCGGTCCGCTCGTCGCCGTGGCCCTCCTCGGCGCCGCGGTCACCGGCCTGGCGGCGGTCTCGCGCCCCGAGCCGACCGCCGTCGCCGCGCGCCCCGCCCCGGTCGCCGCGCGCGTGCCCCTCCGGCCCGCGCCGCGGCTGGTGGTCGCCGTTCCCCCGCGCCTGGCGGTCGGCGACCGCGTCGAGGCCGAGGTCCTGCTGCCCGGGGACCCGGCGGGCCTCGCCCGGGTCGAGGTCGAGGCGGCCGTCGACGGCGCGGCCCTCGAGGTCGGCGCGCCCCGGCCGGCCGGCGCGCAGCGGCGCGGGCTCCTGTGGCTCGTGCCGCTCGAGGCGCGCGCGGCGGGCGAGGCGACGCTGCGGGTGGCGGCCCGCTGGACCGACGAGCCCGGCGCGCCCGCGACCGAGGAGCGCGCGGTCGTGAGCGTGCGCCCGGTCGCGCGCGAGGTCACGCTGGTGACGAACGTCGCGCTCGTCGGCCCCGAGGCGCGCGCCGACGCCCTGCTCGACCCGCGCGCGCGCGACCTGCGCGGGCCCCGCGCCCTGCGCCTCCGCGCCCTGCCCGGGCTGGCGGCGGAGGCGCAGCTGAGCCTCGAGGGGCTGGCGAGCGCGCCGCACGGCTGCTTCGAGCAGACGACCGCGGCCACCTACCCGAGCGTGCTGGCGCTCGAGCTGGCGCAGCAGGCGCACGACACCGACCCCGAGCTCGTCGAGCGGGCCCGCGCCTGCGCCGAGGCGGGCGCTGCGCGGCTGGCGCGCTTCCAGCACGCGGACGGCGCGTTCGCGCTCCACGGCCCTCCGATGGACCCGGACCCCTGGCTCACGGCGGTCGGCGTGGGGCAGCTCGCGCAGCTCGGGGCCCTGCTCGAGCTCGACCGCGACCCCCTGCGCCGGGCGGCGCGGGCGCTCGTCGCCCGCTGGCAGGCGCCGTCGGGCGCGTTCCAGCTCGCGGGCGACCGGGCGAGGGGCGGGGTGGTCGCCGTGACGGCCTACGCGGCCGAGGCGCTCCTCGCCGCCGGGAAGGAGCGCGACGCGGCGCGGGCGGCGCTGGCGTGGCTGGCGCGCGAGGTCGGCTTCGGGCGCAACGCCTACGAGCTGGCGCTCGCCGCCCGCGCCCTCCTCGCCGACCCGCAGCACGCCGCGGCCGGCCGGGCGCTCGTCCGGCGCCTCGTCGCGCTCGCCCTTCGCCACGACGACGGCACGGCGTCGTGGCCCCCGTGCCCCACCACGACGCAGGCGGGCGACGAGGCGGCGCAGGTCGAGGTCACGGCGGTCGCCGCGCAGGCGCTCATCCGGACGGGCGCCGACCCGGCCCTGGCCTCGGCGGCGCTCCGCTGGCTGGCGGCGAAGCGCACGAAGCACGGCTTCGGCGGCACGCAGGCCACGGTCCAGACGCTGCAGGCGTTCCGCGACGGCCAGGCCCTGCGGGAGCCCGGGCGCGGCCTCCTCGAGGTGGAGCTGCCGGGGCGGCTGCCGCGGGCGCAGGCGCTCGCGCCCGGCGACGGCGGGGTCGACCTGCCGCTCGTCGACGCCGACGAGGCGGAGGTCGACCGGGTGGTCGAGCGCGGCCTGCGCCTGCGCTTCACCGGCGCCGGGCGGCTCCACGCGCAGGCCGTGCTCACGGGCGTCGTCGCCTGGGACGACCCGGCCTGGCGCTCCGGCGGGCTCGAGGGCGAGGCGCCCGCCCTGCGCGTGCGCACGCTCCGCCCCGCCAGCGGGCGGCTGGGCGAGGCCCAGCGCTGGACGCTCGTCGTCGAGAACGGGCGACCGGCGCAGGTCGTCGACCCGATGGTCGAGCTGGCCCTGCCGCCCGGGTTCGTGCTCGCCAGCGAGGACGGCGGCCTCGACGGGCACCGCCGCGCCGGGCGGCTCCACCGCTGGGAGGTGTGGCGCGACCGCCTCGTCCTCTACCTGCGCGACCTGGCCCCCGACGAGCGGCTGGAGCTCCACGTCCGCCTCGTGCCCACGCTCGCGGGCGACTTCACCGCCGGCGCGCTGCACGGCTACCCCTACTACGACCCGGCGGCGGGGGTCGTCGCGGCGCCGGTCCGCCTGCGCGTGCACCCGCCCCGGGGCCGGCCGCCGGCGCTCTCGCCGGCGCCGCTGCCCTCGCCCGCGCCGACGTGCGCGGCCGACCCGGCGCCGGGAGCGCCTCCGGACGACGCGGCCGCGGCGAGCGAGACGGCGGACGCCGCTCCGGAAGAGGACGACGACGACGACGAGGTCGTCCCCGGCGGCGGGCGGCGCGTCGTCATCGGCTGGGACCCCCGCCTCGGCCCGCTCGACCTCGAGAGGCTCGACCTGCCGCTCGGGACCGGCCCGCTCGAGCGCCTCGTGGCGCGGGCCCTCCTGCGCGGCCTGCCCTCGTCGGCCGACGTCGTCGAGGTGGCGCCCGACCTCGCCTGGGAGTTCTTCCTCCCGCTCGACGCCCGCTGGTCGGACGGCCGCCCGGTGACCGTCGACGACTACCTCGCGGCGTGGGAGCTCGCGCGCCGGCGTGCGCCCTCCCTCGCCGACGACCTGCTGGTCGACCCGGCCCAGCTCGACCTGCTCGCGGACCTGACCGCCGAGCCGCTCGGGCCGTTCCGGCTCGCGGTGCGCCTCTCGCGGCCGGTCCCGGGGGCCCTCGAGCGGCTCGACGCCTGGCCGTTCCTCCCTCGCGCACGCTTTCCGGACCCCGACGGCGGCCTCGTGACGAATGGCCCCTTCCGTGTGGCGCGCGCCGACGCCGACGCCCTCGTCCTCGCCGCGCCCGGCGGCGCCCTCGTCGTGCGCCGCGGCGCGCCCGCGCCGCTGCGCTGGGGGCCGCCCGAGGCGCGCCCGGACGCCGTGCCGGTGGGCACGGTCGGCGTCGTGCGGCGCGACGACCTGCCGCCCCTCGACCCACCCGCGCTCGCCGCCGCGCTGGGCTGGCTCCCCCTGCGGCGAGCGGACGACGACGCGTCGCCCGTCGCCACGCCGGCGGCCCTCCGCCGCGACGACCGGCGCCTGGACGGGCTCCGCGACGTCCGGCTCGCGCGGGCGCCGGCGCGGGCTCCTGGCCGCGGCGACGGCGGGCTCGTCCTCGTCGGGCGCTTGCCGTCACACCTCGCGGGCGGCCGGGCCGACGCGGTGGACGCGTGCGGGTTCCTGAGGGCCCCCTGACAGGGGACGGCGACCGTGGCACCCTGAGGGCGTGAGGCCCACGCCGACCGACCACCTGACCGAGGCCGAGCTGGCCGCGCGGGGCCTGTCGCGGGAGACGGACATCGTCCTCGACCGCGACGGCCGCTTCCTCGTCGCCGGGGTCCCGTTCGAGCACGAGCGCCTGGCCGAGGTCTTCGCCGGCTGGCTCGACCGCGGCCCCGACGGGCGCTACGTGCTGCGCAACGACCTGCACTGGGTCTACCTGACCGTCGAGGGCGCGCCCCTGCACGCGCGCCGGGCCGAGCTCGAAGGCGACGAGGTGACGCTCGTCCTGCACGGGGGCGAGCGCGCGCCGCTTCGCCCGGAGACCCTGCGCGAGGGGCCCGACGGCGCGCTCCACGCCGACGTCCGTGACGGCACGTGGGTCGCGCGCCTGGCGCCCGCGGCCGCGCTCGACCTCGCCCCGCTCCTCGTCGAGCACGAGGGTGGCGCGGCGATCGTCGTCGGCGGGCGAGCGCACCCGATCCCGCAGGTGGACGACCCGCTGACGCGACGCGAATGAGGACACGTCCTGCCCCGCCGGCGTGACCGTTCGGGCCGCCGCGCCCGTCACGGCTCGTGATCGAACGGCACGGGCGTCGCGGCGCCGCGCAGCCAGTCGTCCTTCAGCACCGCGTAGGCGACCGCGTCGTGCCACGTCCCCGCGTCGTCGGGCCAGGCGCGCCGGTGGTGCGCCTCCTTCACCCACCCGCAGGCGCGGAGCACCCGCCGCATGGCGACGTTGTCGGCGCGCGTGTGGGCCTCGAGCCGCAGCTTGTCCGTCGCGGTGAACACGTGCTCGGCCAGCCAGCGCACGGCCGCGCGGCCGAGGCCCTGGCCGCGCCACGGAGACCGCACGCGCAGGTCGAAGACGGGCGTCGGGTCGTCGAGCTCGCGCAGGGTCACGAGCCCGACGGGGTCGCCCGCGCGCACGAGCCAGAACGCGCGCGCGTCGCCCACGCCCGCGCCGCCGTAGAGGCCGTCGTCGATCGCCTGCGCGGCCTGCGCCGGCGTCGGCCGGCGCCGGCCGTGGAACGGCCAGTCGTCGCCGGCGAGGAGCTCGATCAGGGCCGCGCGCTCGTCGGGCAGCGCGGTGGGGCGGACGGCGAGGTCGTTCATCGGGGCTCCGGGTGTGGGGAGCCGGCGAGGACGGGCGAGCGCGGCGCGCCTGTCACGCCCAGGCGGCGACGAGCGCCGCCGTGACCGCGGCGGCCGCCGTCTCGATCCGCAGGACCGTGCTCCCCAGCGACGCGGCCTGGAACCCCGCGGCCCGCAGCGCCTCCCGCTCCTCGGGGGCGAAGCCGCCCTCGGGCCCGACCGCCACGAGCACGCTCGCCGGCCGCGGGCGGTCGAGCGCCTCCCGCAGGGGCCGCGCGTCGACCGTGTCGGGCAGGAGCGCCAGCGCGTGCTCGCGGCCGAGCGCCACGAGCCCGGCGAGGTCCAGCGGGGGCAGCGGGGCCAGCGCGCGGTTACGCAGGCACTGCTTGGCCGCCTCGAGCGACCAGCGCCGCACCTCGTCGGCCTCCGGCGGGCGGGCGGCCGTCCGGCGCAGGAGCAGGGGCGCGAGCGCAGCGGCCCCCAGCTCGGTCAGCTCCTCGACGAGCCGCTGCGCGCGCTTGCCCTTGGGCGGGGCCACGGCGCAGGTGAGCCGGAAGGGGAGCTCGCGGTCGACGTCGACCCGCGCGTCGAGCACGAGGTCCACGCGGCCACGGCCGACATCGACGACCCGGAACCGCCCGGCGCCGCCGTCGGCATCGAACACCTCGACCTCGTCGCCCGGCGCCACCCGCAGGACGCGGCCGAGGTGGACCGCCTCCGGGCCCTCGAGCCGGTAGGCCGCGGCGACCTCGCGCGGCAGATCGACGCCGTGGACCCTCGGGACCCTCATCGCGCCTCGCCCATCCACCCCCACGAGAACGGCTCCCGGCCCGACGGGCAAGCCGGTTCCGGCAGGAGACCGTCCACATCGGAGACGAATCGTTCCAGTTCCGGAGCACCCCCGGCGTTTTCCCTGGATCGGGCCCGGCCGATCGGATCCGTTACGTCGCACAGCGCGAGACGGTCGGTCCAACCTCTCGTTTGATCGGCTCTTGAAGAAGGCTTGAGAAACGGCCTCTACCTTGCTCGGATACCGGCGCCACGGAGGGCGCCATGCGCACCACGCTCAAGTCGATCCGGTTCCTGTGTCTGGTGGTTGGCCTCGGCTTCGCCACCGTCGCGCCGGCGCACGCGCAGCCCCGCACGGAGACCCCGGAGGAGTACCGCGCCCGCAAGGCGGCCGAGAAGTCGCTGCGCGACGAGATCCGCAACCTGCTGGCCGAGTACGCCCGCCACGAGGCCGGCGCGTCGGGCTTCGAGGGCATGTGGCGGCTGAGCGGCACCCGCACCGTCGCCCGCGCGGGCGCGGCGAGCCAGGAGACGGGGTTCACGGGCGACATCGTCGTCCGGCCCCAGCCCGATGGGACGTTCGTGATCGACGGCAAGGCCTACCTCGAGGGGCGCAACACGGGCATGTTCGCTGCCCAGGGCAAGCTCGCCGACGGCGCGCTCGTGGGCACCTACAAGGCCACGATCGCCGGCGAGGGCGACCTGACGCTCCGGCGCGCCCAGGGCGGCCTCATCCTCTCCATGCGCGGCACGATCTCCGGCAACGAGGTCACCGCCGACGGGGAGGGGCTCCCGCAGCTGACCCTCGATCGGCAGCAGCTCGAGGCGAAGCTCTTCGAGCTCGAGCACAAGCTGCAGACGAGCCGCTACCCGCGCCCCGAGCCGGTGCGCTACCGGACCCCCACCCGCAAGACCGAGGTGCGCTTCACGCCGACCGTCGAGTGGGACCCGCACGGGGTCGAGCAGCAGGTGATCGACCTGATCGACGGGGCGCAGCGCTCGATCGACATGGCGGTCTTCGAGTTCTCGCTCATGCGCGTGGCCCACGCGCTGGTCCGCGCGCAGGAGCGCGGCGTCGCCGTGCGCATGGTCTACGACAACCGCGAGGACCACCAGCCCGCGATCCTGCACCTCAGGGAGCGCGAGGTCCCGCTGCGCGACGACGGCCGCTCCGGCTACATGCACAACAAGTTCATCCTCGTCGACGAGCGGATCGTGTGGACGGGCTCGACGAACCTCGCGCCGGGCGGGATCTACATCGCCGACAACAACGCGGTGACCTTCACCAGCCCCGAGCTGGCGGCCGAGTTCAAGAAGGAGTTCGAGGAGATGTTCGTCGACGGCCTCTTCGGCCCGCGGTCGCCCCAGAACACGACCCTCGACTGGATCACCGTCGACCGCGGGGTGAAGGTCCAGGTGCGCTTCGCGCCCGAGGACAGCGCCATGGCCCGCGTCATGGAGGCCGTGAGGGGCGCGCAGCGGTCGATCCGGTTCATCGCCTTCGCCTACACCTCCAAGCCGCTCTGCGACGCCATGATCGAGCGCATCCAGGCCGGGGTGAAGGTCGAGGGGATCTTCGAGTCGCGGCACGCCGGCTGGGCGGACACCAAGATCGGCCCCCTGCACGCGGCGGGCGCCAAGGTGCGCTTCGACATGAACCCGAACGCCCTCCACCACAAGGTGATCATCGTCGACGACCGCTACGTGCTCACCGGGTCGTTCAACTTCTCGGAGGGCGCCGACCGCAGCAACGACGAGAACCTGATCGTGATCGACAACCGGCAGATCGCGCAGGCCTTCGTGCGCGAGTTCAACGGCCTCATGTCGACCACCGACCCGAGCGACCCGCGCATCGCGACCTCGGGCATGGGCGGCGGCGGGCCCTCGGGCGAGGGCATGATCGAGCGCCTCGACGACAGCTTCACCGAGACGGAGTGAGCCCGGCGACCGCCAGGGCGACGACGAGACACGAGAGAGCGACAGGAGCGGAGACCACCATGACCAGGCTGACCCGACGACCCGGCGCCCTGCTGACGGCGCTGGCGCTGCTCACCGTGGCGGGCCGCGCCGAGGCGCAGTCGACCCGGCCCGAGCCCTACTTCTCCCCGCGGGGCGGCGGGGCCGAGGCGACGGCGCGGCTGATCGACGCGGCGCAGCAGACGATCGACGTCGCGATGTACAGCGTGACGACGACCTCGGCCAGCCCGATCTTCGTCGCGCTCGAGCGGGCCGTGCAGCGCGGCGTGCGCGTCCGCTTCATCCTCAACCAGGCGACGTCGGCCAACAAGTCCCGGGCGACCGCGCTCACGAACATCGGCGTGCACGTCTACGGCGTCTCGCGCACCCTGCACGAGAAGTTCGCCGTCATCGACGCGCGCACCTCCCGGCGCCGCCTCGTCAACGGCAGCGCCAACTGGTCGACCGGCGCCGAGCAGAAGTACAGCGAGAACACGGTCGTCTTCGGCAACCACTACCACCTGGTGCACCAGTTCCAGGAGGAGTTCAACCGGCTGATGGCGGTCGCCCGGCCGCTCTCGCCCGCCGCGGCCGAGGTCATGCAGCCCGTGGTCCTCTCGCCGCCGTCGCCCTTCGTGCGCCGCTACGAGACGGCCCTGTTCTCGAGCTTGAACCACGGCAACGGGACGTCGATCATCGCCGACAAGATCATCGAGGTCATGCGCTCGGCCGAGCGCTCGGTGCTGATCGACGTGGCCCACTTCAACTGCGTGTCGATCGCCAAGGCGCTGGTCGACCTCCGCCGCGCCAAGCCGCACCTCCGGATCGAGGTCCTGAGCGACCTCGGCTCGTTCTCCGACACCAAGTCGCGCGTCCGCGACCTGGAGCGGGCCGGGATCGAGGTGCGCTACAAGGTCTACTCGCTCGTGTGGCTGCACCCGCGGTCGCAGCTCATGCACCACAAGACGATGATCGTGGACGAGCGGCACGTCGTCGCGGGCAGCTACAACTGGTCGGAGACGGCGGAGAGCTCGAACTACGAGAACGTCGTCGTCATCGACGGCGGCGTGTCGCGGAACCGCGCCTGCGCCGCGGCGTACGTCGCCGAGCACGACAAGCTGTGGAACCTCGGCCGCGACATCTTCCCCCGCTTCCGGGCGGCCATGCTCGCCCAGCCGGGGAGCCCGAACTTCAAGCCGATCATCCCGGTGCACTTCGACACGCCCTACTTCGACGGGATCATGACGCTCACCCGCAACGAGTTCGCGCCCGTGCGCGCCGTGGCGTTCAGCGCCGGGATCCTCGAGCGGGCGCCGGACGGCTCGACGATCTACCACAACTCGGTGACCTACCTGGACCGCGTCGCCGGCGGCCCGCACCGCGGCCCCGCCCCGGCCGGCCGGTTCCTCGATGCCGGGAACGCGACCAGCAACACGCCGGGCCTCACCGGGTCGGTCCCCGGGCAGTAGTCACCCGTCCACGCTCCAACGCTCGACCGACCGCCGGGGCTCCCCCCCGGCGGTCGCGCTTCCGGACGGGTTCGCGCGGGACCACCCCGCCCTGCTTGAATGGCCCCCATGGCGTCCGCCTGGCTGCCGCCGGCGATCCTGACCTCGACCGCGGGCTCGGCGGTCCTGTTCGCGGTCTTCCTCTACCTGCACCTGGCGCACGGGCGCGAGCGGCACGTGGCCCTGTGGGCCGGCGCGTGGGCGCTCTCGTTCGTGCGCTACGCCCTGAGCCTCGTCGCGGTCCTCGGCTGGCCGGGGGGCGCCGCGCCGGCGCCGCTCCAGGCCGCCACCTACCTGGCGACGCTCGGGTCGACGCTGCTCCTCCTCTGGGGCACGCACGAGTTCATCGGCATGCGCCTGCCGCGCTTCTGGCTGGCCTTCACGGCCGCCGTGGGCGCGTGGGTGGTCATCGCCCTGGCCGGCGAGGCCGGCTTCCTGGCGCTGACGGTCCCCGTGTTCTGGTTCCTCGGCGCGACGTCGGTGTGGACGGGGGCGCGCTTCCTCCGCTGGCAGGAGGTCCCGGGGATCGGGCACCTCGTCACCGGGTGGGCGTTCATCGTCTGGGGCCTCCACCGCCTCGACTACCCGTTCGTCCGCCCGGTCGAGGCGCTCGCCGTGGGCGGGTTCATGCTCGCGGGCCTCCTCGAGTTCGTGCTCACCATCGGCATGCTCATCGTGCACATGGAGAAGGCCCTCGAGCGGCTGCGCGAGAGCGAGGAGCGCTACCGCCGCCTCGTCGAGGGCTCGCCCGACGCGATCCTCCTCGTGCGGGCGGGGGCGCCGGTGTTCATGAACGAGCCGGCGAGGCGCCTGCTCGGCGGCGGCCCCGCGGCGGAGGGGCTCGCGGCCAGGCTCGTCGCCGCCGCCGCCGCGCCCGGCCCGTCCGAGGTGCGGGAGGGCGAGCGTGACCTGGAGGTCCGCTCCACGCCCCTCGGCCCGGGCGCCGCGCAGGTGGTCGTCCAGGACGTGACGGAGCGCCGGCGGCTGGAGGAGCGGCTGCGCGACGCGGCGAAGATGGAGGCGGTCGGGCGGCTCGCCGGCGGGGTCGCGCACGACTTCAACAACCTGCTCACGGCGATCCTCGGCTACACGTCGCTGCTCCTGCTCGAGACGCGGCCCGAGGACCCGCGGAGAGAGCACGTCGAGGAGGTCCAGCGCGCCTGCGAGCGGGCCGCCGACCTGACGCGCCAGCTCCTGGCCTTCGCGCGCCGTCAGCCCCTCGAGCCGAAGGTCGTCGTCCTGGACGACCTGGTGCGTGGGGCCACGCTCCTCATCCAGCGCCTCGTCGGGGAGCGCATCCGGGTCGAGGCGCGCTTGGCCGCGCCGGCGGCGCGGCTCCTGGCCGACCCCGGGCAGCTCGAGCTGGCGATCGTGAACCTGGCCGTCAACGCGCGCGACGCCATGCCGGCGGGCGGCGCGCTGACGATCGAGACCCGCCGCGTCGACGCCGGGGACCTGCCGCCCGGCCTCGCCTGGCCGCTCGGCGGGGTGGCCCTGAGCGTCGCCGACACCGGCGCCGGGATGGACGAGGCCACGCGGCGGCGGGCCTTCGAGCCCTTCTTCACCACGAAGCCCCCGGGGCAGGGCACCGGCCTCGGGCTGTCGACCGTCCACGGCATCGTCGACCGGTGCGGCGGGCGCGTGGACGTCGAGTCGGCGCCCGGCCGCGGCACGCGGTTCACCGTCCTCCTGCCGCGGACCGACGCGGCGGCACCCCCGGCGCCGCCGGAGCCCCTCGACGCGCCCGCGCCCGCCCGCGGCACGGTGCTCCTCGCCGAGGACGAGCCGGCCGTGCGCGCGATGGCCGCGCGGGCGCTGCAGGGGGTCGGCTACGCCGTGCTCGCCTGCGGCAGCGGCGAGGAGGCCCTGGCGGCGGCGGCCGGGCACCCGGGGCCGATCGACCTGCTCCTCACCGACGTCGTGATGTCCGGCATGTCGGGCGTGGAGCTGGCCCGGCGCCTGCGCGCCGCGCGGCCGGACCTCCGCGTCCTGCTCGTGAGCGGCTACGCGCCCGAGCTCCTCGAGGCCGGCGACGCGCCGCCCGGGCCGCTCCTGCTCAAGCCGTTCAGCGCGGGCGCGCTCACGGCCAGGGTGCGGGAGGTGCTGGAGGCCGCGCCGGCGCGCCAGCCGGCCTGACGGGCGCTCAACGCCGGGGGTCGAAGTCGTACGGCAGGTCGCGGATGAAGTCCTTCCAGCGCTGCTCCAGCTCCAGGAACTTCTCGCGCCCGCCGCAGCGCTCCTCGACCATCTCCGGCGTGACCCGGCCGCGCTTCGACATGCTGAACAGCTCGCTGAACCACTGCTGGTTCCGCCGCTGCACCTTGCTGTCGCCGTGGTAGAGGATCATGTAGATCAGCCCCCAGGCGTGCGCGTAGTGGTAGCCGGTGAACTGCGCCTGCGGGGTCCGGATCAGGTCGGTGAGGGGGATGAGCTGCTCGGTCGCCAGGCCGCGCTTGAGCGCCGCCAGGCGGTCGCGCGGCACGAGGCCGATGACGACCTCCTTGCCGTCGTAGAAGGCGGACTCGAAGAACACGGCCAGCCCCTCGAGGATCCAGATCGGGGCGTTGCGGAACGAGCCCTGGAGGACGATGTCCTGGAACTGGTGGGTGCCCTCGTGCGCCAGGACCTCGCGGGTCGTCCCGGTCTGGCCGAACATGCCGTGGAACGCCGTCACGCGCTTGTTGCCCGTGTTGTAGAAGCCCCCGACCGTCTGCCCCATGCCCTCCGCCGCCATGAACTCGCGCTGGCTCGAGTAGATGAGGATCTCGCTCTTGGGCGGCGTGCCGGGCGGCATGAGCTTCTCGAAGACCTTGAGGAACCGCACGTAGTAGCGGTCCATCATCTCGCCGTAGCGCTTGGCGTACTCGGGCTTGACGTTGGTGCGGATGCGGTAGAAGCGCGACTCGGTCGGCGTCACGCCGCCGATGTCGCCCACGCGGGTCTCGTCGCGGTACCACGCCGTGTCCTCGTTGAGGTCCGGCGCGGCGGGCGGCGGGTCGAACCGGCCGCCGCGCGGCTGGCCGGGCGCCGGCTCGGCCGGCGGGTTCGCGCGCTCCCGCGCGAGCCGCTCCTCCTCCGCCTTGCGGGCCAGGTCCTCGGGGCGGACCCAGTTGCCGTCGGCGTCCTTGATGAAGCCCTGCTCGAGGCGCTCCCGCTCCTCGGGCGTGACCCACCGGCCGTCCCACTCGACGAGGCCCTGGACCGCGCGGCGGTACTCCTCCTCGGTGTACCAGCGCCCCTGGTGGTAGCGGTGGCCGAGCTCCTGCCGCGCGCCGCGGTGGAAGGCGTCGAGGGCGATCGCGCGCTCGAAGCAGCGCCGCGCCTCGGCCTCGAGGCCCTGCCCCTTGGCCCACTTGCCCAGCTCGTAGTGCGCGTCGGGGTCGTCCTTGCCGCGGACCTCCGCCTCGCGGCGCGCGTAAGCCTGCTGGGTCGACTCGTCCTTCTCGATCGAGGCGATGTCGCGGCGCGGGACGACGACGACGCCGCCGGCCGTGCGGATGTGGACCTCGCGTGGGGTCTCCTTGATGATGGTGCCGCGGTACTTCCCGCCGCCCTCGAGGTGCACCACGTCGGCGTGGGCGGCGAGGGCGCCGACCAGCAGCACGAGGCTGGCCGAGACGAGCGTGGCGAGCGGGCGGCGGATGGGGCGGCTCGGCATGGCGACCTCCCTGGGGCGTGGCCAGGCAGCCTAGGTCGCCCGGGCGTCGGGTGCGTCACACGTCTGCAAAGCCGGAAGCCCTCGGCCGACAAGGACCTGCGTGCCCGGCTGGTCCCTAGTGTCATGTCGGGACGAGTGTTATCCTCGCGGGGGTGACTCCACCCGAGACCCGGACGGAGCGCGCCGGGGCAGGGACCCCCGCGTCCCCGCCCGCTCCGCCTGCCGCCGCGCCCGCCCCCGCTCGCGAGGGGGCGCCGCCGGCGGAGGCGACCAACGGCACCCCTCCGCCGCCCGCCGCGACCGACGGCGAGCAGGCCTCGCCGCCCCCGGCCGAGGGCGCGGCCTCTGCGGCGGCGGAGCCCGCCGCCGGGGCGCCGCCCGCCGCGGCGGCGTCGCGCTACTTCGAGGACGCCACGGAGCTGCTCGTCCGCACGATCGAGGCGGTCGAGGGCGAGGACATCATCGGCTGGGCCCACGACCGGATCGACCCGGACACCATGGGCGCCAACGGGCTCATGTGGTACGTGCTGAAGGAGCGGTTCGGCAAGAACTTCGTCTGCTACTACTCGAAGCGGATGTCGTTCCTCATGAACCGCTCGCTGGCGACGAACTTCATGCCGAGCGGGGTCCTGCGCCGCTGCGAGCAGACCGACAGCCTGTCGGAGATCGCGCACAAGGCGCCGCTGATCATCATCCTCGACGCCACGTGCCCCGAGATCATGACCGACTTCGCGCACCTGATCCGGCGCAGCAAGGAGGTCCGGCACAAGCCGATCCTGTTCATCGACCACCACCGCAAGGGCTCGTCCGACGTCGAGGACCTGCCCAACGCGGTGGGCGTGCGCGCCGAGAGCGCGCAGGCCACGTCGTCGATCCTCGTGCACGTGATGCGCAACCTCGGCCTCGACCTGCGCGGCGAGGAGGGCTTCCGCCTGGCGATCGTCGCCCGGGCGGGGATCGAGACCGACCTGATCGGCGTCGACCCGCAGGGCTACTCGGACTCGACGCGGGCCGCCCTGGCCTACCTCGACGAGGTGCTCGGCGACCGCGGCCGCGAGATCCTCGACAAGCTCAAGGCGATCAAGCACCCCAACACCTGGTACCGCAAGCTCGGCGAGGCGCTGGCCGAGGTCGAGAACTACGACCCGACGATCGCCGTCGCGGGCCTCGGCGTGATCGACGACACGGGCATCGTCCCCTTCGTGGCGAACCGCCTCATGGAGATGTGCTCGTTCAAGACGACGATCGTCTTCGGCCTCGTCTACGACCGGATCGAGGGCCAGATCATCTCCGTCGACCTCGACGCCTCAGGCCGCTCGACGCAGGACACGGAGATCGTCCTGCCCGACCTGTTCCACGACATCTTCTTCGTCACCGACCCGGCGGGCCGCAAGACCTCGAAGGGCGGCGGGCGCACGAACATGCTGCTCGGGGACTACTCCGGCGCCGGCGCGTCGGTCCCGCTCGACTACTGGCGGCAGCTCTCCACGAAGTCGGCCGACGAGAAGATCCACATCCTGCACCAGCTCGCCTGGCCGGCCGAGTTCCTGCGCATGCGCCACCTGCTCCTCTCGCGCATCCACTCGCTCAAGCCCGAGGAGGTCCGCTCGGTGGTGCCGGTGCCGGGCCTCGACGGCCTGTAGCGTGGCGCCGCGCCTGCCCTGGTACGCCTTCCTCTACCGGCTGTTCGGCGCCCAGGGCACGTTCTGGCTGTGGGTGCTGGCGCTCGTGGCGATCTGGTGGACGGCGAAGCCGACGGTCGCGCGGCTGGCGAACCGCCACCCGCGCGAGGACCTTCGCGTCGTCGACCTGGCGCAGCTCTCCGCCACCGACCCGACCCGCTGGGTCGCGCTCCGCGGGGTGGAGGTGCGGCTCGACCGGGCGCTCCTCCTGCGGGAGTCGACCGGCGCCGCGCCGGCGTGGCTGCTCCTCGACCCGTCCGACCCGTCGGCGACGTGGTGGGCGCGGACCCGCGCCCTCGCCGACATGATGGTCTCGGCGCGCGGCCCGCAGCAGGCCGCGACGGCGGCGCTGGGCGGGGTCACGGGGGTGTCGCCGAAGCACGCCCGGCAGCGGCTGCAGGAGCGGCTCGCGCGGCTGGAGGGCGGCAGCGCCGACGCGCTCCCCACGCCGGGGCGCGTGGTGCTCGTGCAGCGCCCCGGCGAGGCGCCGGCCGCCCGGCCGCCCCGGGCCGAGGGGGCGCCGAACCCGCTCGACTTCGAGGCGCGCCTGGCGGCGCGGCTCGACGAGCGGGCGGCCCTCATCCGCGAGCGGGTGCGGCCCGGGCGGGTGCGCGACGAGGGGGGCGTGGCCCGGGTCGAGCCGCTCGAGGTCCAGGGGCTGCTCGTGCCCACCCCTTCGACGCTGGCGGCGCGCGTCAAGCAGGACACCGACACGGTGATCGGGCCGTGGGTCCTGCAGGCGGACCGGGAGCCCCGCGACCTCGAGAGCTGGGTCTTCGCGGTCGCGGCCGTGACGCTCCTGTTCCTCATCGCCGGCTTCGTCGGCGCGACCCGCGACCGGGCGGCGCCTGCACCGGCCGCGTAAAACCGGGCCCTGCCCGTTGCGCAGGTCGGGCCGCGCCGCGCACCATCGGCGGCCTGGAGGACCCACGTGAGCAAGGCCCGCAGGCCCGCGTCCCCCGCCCCGAGGAAGCCCGCCGGCGCCGCGACGGGGGCGACGATCGCCCTGGCGCTGGCGCTCGTCGTCGCGCTGGTCGCCGTCGCGCTGTGGGCGGCCGACGGCACGCCGACGACCCCCGACGTCGTCGACGTCCCGCCGCCGGTGAGCGAGCCGGTCGCCCCGGCGCCGCGCGTCGCCGAGCCGGCGCCTCCGCGTCCGCCCGTCCGGCCGCCCGAACGGGAGCCGGAGCCCGAGCCGGACCCCGAGCCGGAGCCCGAGCCCGTCGCGAAGCCCGCGTTCGCGACGTCCTGGATCAAGGGGCCGACCGAGTCGGCGCGGGTGAAGCGGGTGATCGACGGCGACACCCTCGAGCTGACCGACGGGCGGCGCGTGCGCCTGGTGGGGATCAACACGCCGGAGAAGGACGAGCCGCTCTACGCGGAGGCGACGGCGGCCCTGAAGGAGCTCGTCGACGGCCAGCAGATCACCCTCGAGTTCGACCGGGAGCGCACCGACCAGTACAAGCGGACGCTCGCCTACGTGTTCAAGGGCGAGCTCTTCGCCAACGGCGAGGTCGTGCGCAGGGGCCTGGCCTACTGCTACACGTGGGAGCCCAACACGGCGCACCGAGACGAGCTCGTCACCTTCCAGCGCGAGGCGCGCGCGGCGCGGCGCGGGCTCTGGGCCCTGCCGACGCCGGCGCCGGAGTCGGTCTACGTCGCCGACGAGCGGGGGCACCGCTTCCACCGCCCCTCGTGCGCGCGGGTGCCCCGGATCCGGAGCAAGCTCGAGTTCAGGAGCCGCGACGAGGCGCTCGACGCGGGGCAGAACCCCTGCGGCGACTGTACGCCTTAGCGCCACGGTGTCATCGCGCCTGCGGCGAACGATGGCGGGCGCTGCCGTGCGTCGGGGGGTCGCGCTGCGCGCGACACCCCGACCGCTCAGGCGAGCTCGGCGGCCAGGAGGCCGCCATCGCTCGCCTTCGCGCGGCATCGCCTCGCCCTCGTTCGCCTCGGCTGAGGCTCTGGCTGCGAACGCCCGGCGTGGTGTGCTCGCGCGGGGTCGGGTGGATGGGAGACGTGGGCGAGGGGGAGCCGATCAGAGGAGGTGCGAAGGCGCGGCGTGGGGCTGGCGGAGCTCTTCGCGTGGTCCGGAGGCGACGTCAGCCGTGCAGGGCCAGGCGGAGGAGGTTGGAGGCGTCGACGAAGCGGGCGCGGACGTCGCCGAAGCGAAGGGTGGCGTCGGCGGGGAGGGGCGTGGGCGCGACGACGCGGACGTCGGCGAGGTAGGTGCCGTGGCTCGAGTTCGCGTCGCGGAGGACCCACTCCTCGCCCTCGCGCGCGAGGTAGGCGTGGAAGGCGGAGACGCCGGGCCAGGGGAGGACGATGTCGTTGTTGGCCGCCCGGCCGATCGTGACCATCGTCGGGAAGGGCGTCGGCCCGGGGCGCTTCTCCACCGGATGGACCCGGGCGCCGGACCAGGAGGTGGCGGACGGTGCGGCGCCGGACGGGGCGACCGTCTGCCCCCAGGACACGCGCGGGAGCTTGCCCGTGGTCACGAGGAAGCTGGGCGCGTCGGAGGACGGCGGCGGCTCGAGCGCGACGAGGAACGCGCCGCGGTGGCGACGCAGGAACTCGTCGCGGGAGCACCGGTGAGCCTCGTTCGACCAGTCGGCGAGCGTCCGCGCCATGCCCTTGTTATCGACGTCACCCGCCCGGAACGGTAGGCCTGGTCGGGCTGGAGGGCCGGGGGTTACGCACGGTCGCCAGGGGAGCGATAGCATGAGCGCCCCCGGGAGGGCAGCCATGACGGCCGACGAGACGCCTGCGCAGCCGCCGGAAGCCACGGAGGACCCGCCCGAGCGGGAGAGTACCGGAGGGGCGGACCTGGCCGCCGAGGACGTGGGCGCCCCTGCGCCCGGGCCCGTCGCGGAGCGAGGGACGGGGTCCGGCGAGGACGCGGGTCCTCGTGCACCCGCGCCCGGCCCGGCGAGCGGGTCGCCGTCGGCCGAGGCCGCGGTCCCGCGGCGGCGGTTCCTGGAGATGGCCGCCGTGTGCGCCGGCGCGTGCGCCGGCGCCGGCGTCCTGGGCGCGGCGGCGGCGGCGGTCGTCGGCACGCCGCTCCGCGCCGGGCCAGCGGGCGAGCTGTGGGTCGACGTCGGCCCGCTGGCGCGCCTGCCCGAGGGGCAGCCGGTGAAGGTCGCCCTCGAGGGGGAGCGCCGCGACGCGTGGCAGCGGCTGCCGCGGCGCACGCTCGGCAACGCGGTGGCGATCCGCCGCGGGGAGGAGGTCGTGGCCTGGTCGGCCACCTGCCCGCACAACGGCTGCGACGTGGTCGTGGCCGAGGGCGACCTCCTCTGCCCCTGCCACGTGAGCCGCTTCGCCCCGGCCGACGGCGTCGTGCTCCTCGGGCCCTCGCCGCGGGGCCTCGACCGGCTCGAGACCCGCGTGGACGAGGGGCGCGTCCTCGTGCGCTTCCAGCGCTTCGCCCTGGGGACCGCCGAGCGGAGGCCGCTGTGAGCCGCTGGCTCGCCGCGCTCGAGGACCGGACCGGCGCCGTGTCGCTCGCGCGGCGCCTCCTCGCGCGCCCGGTCGCGGGCGGCCCGCGGTGGCGCCACGCCCTGCCGGCGGCCCTCGCGGCCATGCTCCTCCTGCAGGCCGCGACGGGCCTGGCGATGACCTTCTTCTACGTCCCGGGCGCCACGACCGCCTGGGAGAGCGTCGTGCACCTCGAGGAGCAGGTGCTCCTCGGCGGGCTCGTGCGCGGGCTGCACGCCTTCGGCGCCAGCGCGGTGATCGTCCTCCTCGCGGCGCACCTGCTCGCGGGCGGCCTCGCGCGCGCCTACCGGCGGCCGCGGGAGGCGGCGTGGGCCTCGGGGCTGGTCCTCGTGCCGCTCGTGCTGACGTTCGGGCTCACGGGCTACCTCCTGCCGTGGGACCAGAAGGGCTACTGGGCCACGCAGGTCGCGGTCGGGATCGCGCGCGCCACGCCGCTCGTCGGGCAGGCCGCGGGCCAGGTGATGCAGGGCGGGTCGGAGCTGGGCACGCTCACGCTCACGCGCTTCTACGCCCTCCACACGATGCTCCTCCCGCTCCTGCTCCTGGCGCTCGGCGTGGTCCACGTGGCCCTCGTCCGGCGCGCGGCCGCGATCGAGGCCGCCGAGGGCGCGGCCGCCGCGCCGTGGTGGCCGGGGCAGGCCTGGCGCGACGCCCTGGCCTTCGCCGTCGTCGCGCTGGCCGTGGGCCTCCTCGCCGCGACGCAGGGGGCCGGGCTCGACGCGCCGGCCGACCCGGCGAGCGACTACTCGCCGCGCCCCGAGTGGTACTTCGCGCCCCTGCGGCAGCTCCTCACGGTCGTCCCCGAGCCGTGGGGCAGCCTCGTCGTGCCCGGCGCCGCGCTGCTCCTCGTCGCGGCGCTCCCCTGGCTCGACCCTCGTGACCGGCCGCGGCCGCGCCTGGCGCGCGCGGTGCTCCTCGTCCCGCTGGTCGCGGCGCTGCTCCTGGGGCTCCGCGCGGCCGTCTCCGACGCGGGCGACCTCGAGCACCGCGCCGCCCGCGCCCGCGCCGAGGCCGACGCGGCGCTCGCGCGCCGCCTGGCGAAGGACGGGGTGCCGCCCGGGGGCGCCGCCGAGCTCCTCTGGCGTCACCCGCCGCGGCGCGGCGCGCGCCTGTTCCAGACGCACTGCCAGGGGTGTCACCCGCTGAACGGCCAGGGCGGCGAGGAGGCGGCCGACCTGGGCGGCTTCCTCACCCGGGCGTGGCTCGAGGGGGTGATCCGCCACCCGCGCGACCTGCGCTTCTTCGGCCGCACGGAGCTCGATGACATGCCGCCCCTCGAGCGCGAGGACTGGCCGAAGCTGCCGGCGCTGGTCGCCTTCCTCCGCGCGCAGGACCCGGCGCTCGCCCCGACGCTCGACGCGGCGCTCGTCGCGGCCGGCGAGGAGGCCTACTTCGCCCTCGAGTGCCACACGTGCCACGCGATCACCGACGACGACGAGGGCGGCGCGCTCGGCGGCGGCGCCCCGTCGCTCCAGGGCTACGGCACGCCCGAGTGGCTGACCGCCTTCCTGCGCGACCCCGGGCACGAGCGGTTCTACGGCGACTCGAACCACATGCCCGCCTACGGCGGCGAGCTCGACGAGGAGGAGCTCGCGGCGCTCGTCGTGTTCCTCCGCGGGCAGGACCCGGCGCGCGCCGAGGGGCGCTGACCCGGGCAGATCCGGGCGGTGATCCGACCAGTTGGTTGATTCGCTGGCGCGCCTCGATGCGCGCCAGCGCCGAACTCCGTGGACGTTCGCCGCCTGCGACCCCGCTCGTCTCGACCGTTTGGTTAGCGCCTGAGTGGGCTTCCGGGGCCGTCCTTCGGGCCTGCGACGGGGGTTTGATAGGATCGAATCGACTCCTGGAGGTTCCCCATGACGCCCCCCCACGAGGCGATGGACGGTGGTCCTGGCGGCGGCGCCGCCCCCGCGGACGCGCGCGAGGCGTTCGTCGCCTCGAGGCGGCAGTTCGAGGAGCAGGCGGCGAAGGCGCCGGCGCGCCCCGACGGCCACTTCGAGACGCTCGGCTTCACGCCGCTCGACGTGTGCTACGGCCCCACGCCCGAGGAGGCGGCGGCGGTCGACTACGTGGGCAAGCTGGGCTTCCCGGGCCAGTTCCCGTTCACGCGCGGGATCCACCCGAACCTCTACCGCGGCAAGCTCTGGACCATGCGGCAGTTCGCCGGCTTCGGGTCGGCGGCGGACACGAACGCGCGCTACAAGTACCTGCTCGAGCGCGGGCAGACCGGGCTCTCGGTCGCGTTCGACATGCCCACGCTCATGGGCTACGACTCCGACCACCCGCGCGCCGAGGGCGAGGTCGGCAAGTGCGGCGTCGCCGTCGCCTGCCTGGCCGACATGGAGCGCCTGTTCCAGGACATCCCGCTCGGCGACGTGTCGGTGTCCATGACGATCAACGGCCCCGCCGCCGTGATCTGGGCCTTCTTCATCGCCGCCGCCGAGAAGCAGGGCGTCGCGCGCGCGCGCCTCTCGGGCACGACGCAGAACGACATCCTGAAGGAGTACCAGGCGCAGAAGGAGTACCTGTTCCCGCCGCAGCCGTCCCTGCGCCTCGTGGTCGACACGATCGAGTTCGCCACGAACGAGCTGCCGCGCTGGCACCCCGTCTCGATCAGCGGCTACCACATCCGCGAGGCGGGCTCGACGGCGCTGCAGGAGCTCGTGTTCACGCTCGGCAACGGCTTCGCCTACGTCGAGGGCTCGATCGAGCGCGGGCTCGACGTCGACGCCTTCGCGCCGCGGCTCTCGTTCTTCTGGAACAGCCACTCGGACTTCTTCGAGGAGATCGCCAAGTTCCGCGCCGCGCGGCGCATCTGGGCCCGGCGCCTGCGCGACCGCTACGGGGCGAAGAACCCGCGCTCCATGCAGCTCAAGTTCCACACGCAGACCGCCGGCTGCTCGCTCACGGCGCAGCAGCCGGAGAACAACATCGTGCGCACCGCCTTCCAGGCGCTCGCGGCGGTGATGGGCGGCACGCAGAGCCTGCACACGAACTCGCTCGACGAGACGCTGGCCCTGCCGACCGAGCGCTCGGTGAAGATCGCGCTCAGGACCCAGCAGGTGATCGCCGAGGAGACCGGCGTGCCCGCGGTCGTCGACCCGCTCGGCGGCTCGTGGTTCGTCGAGTCGCTCACCGACCGCATGGAGCGCGAGGCCGAGGCCTACTTCGCGCGGCTCGACAAGCTGGGCGGGATCGTCGCCGCGACCGAGAAGGGCTGGGTGCAGCGCGAGATCGGCGAGGCCTCCTACCGGCTCCAGCGCGAGTACGAGCAGAAGAAGCGCCGGATCGTCGGCGTGAACGCCTACGTCGAGGAGGACGACGGCGAGCGGCCGGACATCCTCAAGATCGACGAGACGACCGCCCGCGAGCAGCGCGCGCACCTCGCGAAGGTCCGCGCGCGCCGCGACCGCGCGAAGCACGCGCGCGCGATCGAGGCCGTGAAGGACGCCTGCCGCGAGGGGCGCAACGTCATGCCGCTCCTGATCGAGGCCGCCCACGCCGACGCGACGATGGGCGAGCTGTGCGACGCCATGCGCGAGGTGTTCGGGACCTGGCGCGAGGGCCGCGAGTTCTAGTGGTGTGATCGCGGCTGCGGCGGAGGATGGCGGGCGCTGCGGTGCGTCGGGGGCGGCGGCG